>NZ_CADIKI010000012.1 GCF_902859935.1 Paraburkholderia fynbosensis | reverse complement strand
TGACGAAGCTGGACCGTCCGGAACTGACGTCGGCGAAGATCATCGTCTCGGGCGGCCGCGGTCTGGGCAACGGCGAGAACTACACGAAGGTGCTCGAACCGCTGGCCGACAAGCTGAACGCGGCGCTGGGTGCCTCGCGCGCCGCCGTGGATGCGGGCTTCGTGCCGAACGACTACCAGGTCGGCCAGACCGGCAAGATCGTCGCGCCGCAACTGTACGTGGCCGTGGGCATCTCGGGCGCGATCCAGCATCTGGCCGGCATGAAGGACTCGAAGGTCATCGTCGCGATCAACAAGGATCCGGAAGCGCCGATTTTCAGCGTCGCCGATTATGGTCTGGTGGGGGATCTGTTCACGCTCGTGCCGGAACTGGTTAGCGAGCTCGGCTAATCGCCGCAGCGCCACAGCGCCGGGAACAAGGCGTCTGGCCGCACACGAAGGGCGCGGGACCGATCAAGTCCGGCGCCCTTTTTTTATCTAGACAGGAGGAGAACCAGAATGGCCTACACCGCGCCCATCAAGGACATGCTGTTCGTGATGAAAGAACTGGCCGGTCTCGAAAGCATTGCGACACTACCGGGCTTCGAGGACGCGAACCTCGACACGGCTCAGGCCGTGCTCGACGAGTCGGCGAAACTGTGCGGTGAAGTGCTGGCGCCGCTGAACGTCGAGGGCGATCGTAACCCGAGCAGCTGGAAGGATGGCGTCGTCACCGCGACGCCGGGGTTTAGGGAAGCCTTCCGCCAGTTCGCCGAAGGCGGCTGGCAAGGCGTGCAGCATCCGCTCGACTATGAAGGTCAGGGATTGCCGAAGCTGATCGCCACGCCCTGCGTCGAGATGCTCAACGCGTCGAACCTGTCTTTCGCGTTGTGTCCGCTGCTGACCGATGGCGCGATCGAAGCGTTGCTCACCGCCGGCACCGAAGCGCAAAAACAGACCTATGTGCCGAAGCTGATTTCCGGTGAATGGACCGGCACGATGAACCTGACCGAGCCGCAGGCCGGCTCCGATCTTGCGCTGGTGCGCACGCGCGCCGAGCCGCAGGGCGACGGTTCGTTCAAGCTGTTCGGCACGAAGATTTTCATCACGTGGGGGGAGCACGACATGGCGAAGAACATCGCCCATCTCGTGCTGGCGCGCACGCCGGATGCGCCCGAAGGCGTGAAGGGCATTTCGCTGTTCATCGTGCCGAAGTTTCTCGTCAATGAAGACGGCTCGCTCGGCGAGCGCAACGACGTGCATTGCGTGTCGATCGAGCACAAGCTCGGCATCAAGGCGAGCCCGACCGCGGTGCTGCAGTTCGGTGATCACGGCGGTGCGATCGGTCACCTGATCGGCGAGGAAAATCGCGGGCTCGAATACATGTTCATCATGATGAATGCGGCGCGTTTCGCGGTGGGTATGCAGGGTGTCGGCATATCGGACCGCGCGTATCAGAAGGCCGTCGCGTACGCGAAGGACCGCGTGCAAAGCCGCCCGGTGGACGGCTCCGCGAAACAGTCGGTCGCGATCATCCAGCACCCGGACGTGCGCCGTATGCTCGCGACGATGCGCGGCCTCACCGAAGCGTCGCGCGCGCTGGCTTATGTCGCCGCGTCGCATTGCGACATCGCGCATCGTCATCCGGACGACGCAACGCGTGCCGCGCATCAGGCGCTCTACGAATTCCTCGTGCCGATCGTGAAGGGCTGGAGCACCGAACTGTCGATCGACGTGACGAGCCTCGGCGTGCAGGTGCATGGCGGCATGGGCTTCATCGAAGAAACCGGCGCCGCGCAGTACTATCGTGACGCGCGCATTCTGCCGATCTACGAAGGCACGACCGCGATCCAGGCCAATGATCTGATCGGCCGCAAGACCGTACGTGATGGCGGCAAGGTGGCCAAGTCGCTGCTCGCGGACATCGCCGCAACGATTGACGCGCTCGGCGCGAAGCAGGGCCCGGCGTTCGACTCGATGAAGCGGTATCTGGCGCAGGGCCATCGTTCGCTGAGTGCGGCAGTCGATTTCGTGCTGGCGAATACGCAGAGCGATCCGAACGCGGTGTTCGCCGGCAGCGTGCCGTATCTGAAGCTCGCGGGTATCGTGCTGGGCGGCTGGCAGATGGCGCGCGCGCTGCTCGTGGCGGCCGACAGACGCGACGAAGATCCGGCGTTCTACGGCGCTAAGATCGCGACCGCGCAGTTCTATGCGGAGCACGTGCTGCCGCAGGCAGCGGCGCTCGAAGCGTCGATTGTCAGTGCGAAGGGTGGGGAGAGCGTGCTGGCTTTGTCGGACGATCAGTTCTGACGCCACACTTGTGGCCGGATGCGTCGGCCTGAAAAAAACAAACGGCGCCTCGTGAGGCGCCGTTTGTTTTTATTGCAGCGGTGCGCGCGCGATGTTCGATCGGCGCGACCGCTTGCCGGGCGTCAGGCATAAGCCGGCCGATGCGCGCCGCCGGTCTCGCCGAGATAGCGGTGTACCGACAGATCGTCCGCCTTGATGGCGGGCTGTTTGCCCGACATCACGTCGGCCAGCAACTGGCCCGAACCGCACGACATGGTCCAGCCCAGCGTGCCGTGACCGGTGTTCAGGAACAGGTTCGCCACCGGCGTGCGACCGACGATCGGCGTGCCGTCCGGCGTCATCGGACGCAATCCGGTCCAGAACGTGGCCTTCGACGTGTCGCCGCCGCCCGGGAACAGGTCGTTCACGCACAGTTCCAGCGTGGCACGGCGCGCCTCGCGCAAAGACTTGTCGAAGCCGACGATCTCCGCCATCCCGCCGACGCGAATCCGGTTGTCGAAACGCGTGATCGCGATCTTGTAGGTCTCATCGAGCACGGTGGACACCGGCGCGGCCGCTTCGTCGACGATCGGCGCGGTGATCGAATAGCCTTTGAGCGGGTACACCGGAATCTTTACGAGGCCCGCGAGGAACCGGGTCGAATACGAACCCAGCGCGACCACGAACGAATCCGCGCGCACCAGTTCGCCGCCGCATTGCACGCCTGCGACCCGGTCGCCCGCCATCGCCAGCGCGTCGATCGGCGTGTTGTAGCGGAATTGGACGCCCAGTTGCCCGGCCAGCGCGGCGAGGCGCGTGGTGAACATCTGGCAGTCGCCGGTTTCGTCGCCCGGCAGGCGCAGGCCGCCGGTCAGTTTGTGCGAAACCGCGGCGAGCGCCGGCTCGGCTTGCGCGAGCTCTGCCGCCGACAGCAGTTCATACGGCACGTTGGCTTCCTGCAGCACGGCGATGTCTTTCGCGGCGCCGTCGAATTGCTGCTGCGTGCGGAACACCTGCAGCGTGCCGCCAGTGCGGCCTTCGTACTGGATGCCGGTATCGGCGCGCAGTGCCTGCAGGCAGTCGCGGCTGTATTCGGCGAGGCGGACCATGCGGCCCTTGTTCACCGCATAGCGCGCCGACGTGCAGTTCTGCAGCATTTGCCACAACCATTGCAACTGGAATTGCGTGCCGTCGAGACGGATCGCGAGCGGCGCGTGCTTCTGGAACATCCACTTGACGGCCTTCAGCGGCACGCCGGGCGCCGCCCACGGCGACGCGTAGCCGGGCGAGATCTGCCCGGCATTGGCAAAACTGGTTTCGAGCGCCGGGCCGGCCTCGCGGTCGATCACGGTCACTTCATGACCGGCACGCGCCAGGTAATACGCGGTCGTCACCCCGACGACGCCACTGCCCAAAACGACGACTCGCATAGCTGCTCCTGGGATACTTGCAAAAAGGTTGGAGGGCGTGCGCTCGTCGATTGGTTCGGTTTCATTCGATTCACGAGGTATAACGCGGAGCGCCCAGTGTTAACCGCTATACTATTAACAGTCAGGCAGGTTTTGTTATTGTATTTTCAGGATTTCCAGCAAAAACATCATGCGTACACAGCGCCAGCCCGTCCGGTCCCTCGACAAACTCGATCACAAGATCCTGCGGCTGCTTCAGCAGGATGGCCGGATGGCTATGAAGGACCTGTCCGAGCAGGTTGGGCTGTCGGTGACGCCGTGCATCGAGCGGGTCAAACGGATGGAGCGCGACGGCGTGATCACCGGCTACCACGCGCGCGTGAATCCCGCCGAACTGGGCGCGGCGCTGCTGGTGTTCGTCGAGATCACGCTCGATCACAAAAGCGGCAACATGTTCGACCAGTTCCGACGCGAAGTGCAGAAGATACCCGAGGTGCTCGAGTGCCATCTCGTGTCGGGCGACTTCGACTATCTGATCAAGGCGCGCATCGGCGAAATGGCCGACTACCGCAAGCTGCTCGGGGACATCCTGCTGCAACTGCCGGGCGCGGTGCAGTCAAAGAGCTATGTGGTGATGGAAGAGATCAAGGAAACGCTGACGATCGCGGTAGGAGATTAGCCAGCCGCCTTGTCACGAATACTCGCTCGACAAAAGGCGTAAACACTGTATATTTATACAGGTGTTGTGCGCCGTTTTCTGTTTTGCGTGACCCTTGGCCGTGGCTAACTCCGATACCCCTTCCGCTCGCGAATTTCCGATCGCACCGCCCGCGCCTCGCAAGGGGCGTGGGGCGGTGACGAACCTGCAAGGCCGTTACGAAGTCGACCAGCGCGAAGCGGTGGACGACGGCTGGCAGCCGGCCGAGGGCGAAGAAGGCGACGAGCCCAAAGTCTTGCGCACGCAGGTCTTCGAGGAGCACGCCAAGTCCATTCTCACGCGCAACGCGTCGCCGGATATTCCGTTCGGTGTGTCGCTCAATCCCTATCGTGGTTGCGAACACGGCTGTATTTATTGCTTCGCGCGGCCTACGCATAGTTATCTGGGGTTCTCGCCGGGGCTCGACTTCGAAAGCCGGATCTACGCGAAGATCAATGCGCCTGAGTTGCTCGAACGGGAACTGTCGAAGAGGTCCTATGTACCCGAACCAATTGCATTGGGCGTCAACACGGACGCGTGGCAGCCCGCCGAGCGCGACTTGCGCGTCACGCGCAGAGTGATCGAGGTGCTCAGCGAACGCCACCACCCGTTTGCGGCCATCACCAAATCGTCGCTGATCGAGCGCGATATCGATCTGCTCGCGCCCATGGCCGCGCGCGGGCAATTCATGGCGGCCATTACGATCACCACGCTGGACGCGGATATCGCGCGCACGCTCGAGCCGCGCGCGGCGACGCCCTCGCGCCGGTTGCGCACTATCCGCACGCTGAGCGAAGCGGGCATCCCTGTCGGCGTGAGCATCGCGCCGGTGATCCCGTTCGTCACCGAGCCGGATATGGAGCGCGTGCTAGAGGCTTGCGCCGAGGCCGGTGCGAGCAACGCGAGCTACATCGTATTGCGTCTGCCGTGGGAAGTGGCGCCGCTGTTCAAGGACTGGCTGGCCGCGCATTTTCCCGACCGCGCAGACCGCGTGATGAGCCGCGTGCGCGATATGCGCGGCGGCAAGGACTATGACTCGTCCTTTGCCGCGCGAATGAAGGGGGAGGGCTTATGGGCGGATCTGCTCAAGCAGCGATTTCACAACGCCGTGCGCCGTTTGGGCTTGAACCGGCGCGACCGCGGCATTCTCGACATGTCGCACTTCCGCCGCATCGAGCCGGCGCTGGCGCGGGCCGAAGAGCCGGTGCGCGACAATCCGCAGCTGAGGCTCTTTTAGCGCGGCGCGCGCCCGGTCATTGCGAGATCGCTTTGGCCGCTTCCACCTGACTTTCGAAGTAAGTCTGGAACGAAATGGCAAGGCCGGTCATCAGCAGGAACGCGCCGATCAGCAGTGAAAAGATTACGATGAACACCACGGTCCAGCCGGAGCGGCTCTTGCGTTGCGTCTGCGCGTTGAACTGCGCGTCCCATTTTTCGTCCGGACGCAGCCCGTAGACGATTGCGGCGAGAAACGCAGCCAGCAGCGAAACGGCGCCGAGAAAGGCCAGGACCCAGCCGAGGATCGAAGCCCGCTCGCTCGCCACGAGCAGCATGACGCCGGGAATGCCGATCAGCGTACCGAGTAGATGGGCCCAGCCGAAAATGTCACGTTTGCCGTACAGATAGAAGCGGTGGGCGCCGAGGCTGCCCAGCAGGAACGCCAGCGCGGCGGTAATCGTCTTGGATCTGAAGCGCGGGGAAGTCGAGACAAGGGTGGACATGTAGGCGTGGACAGAGTGACAGGCGCTCGAGAGGAGCGGCGCGCCGTTGGGCGCGGACCGACGCGCATTCTACGCCCGCCGCGGACCGGGGGTCATGTGGCGGCAGGTGGATGGCTATAAGGATCGCGGTGTGAATTGGCGCGAGTTGTCGGGCAGCCGGACGCTTTGGCGGCGCGCGGCTGCTTTTTACCGGAGAAGGGAGCGGGCGGTGCCTCGGCTAGGGAAAGCAGCTTCGCGGCGAGCGCCGCCGCGCTACGGCGCTGCATACGTCACGCGATAGATTGCGCCTGCGTAATCGTCGCTGATCAGCAGGGAACCGTCGGGCAAGGGCAAAACGTCGGCGGGACGGCCCCAAACGGCTTCACCGGGCTGCAGCCAGCCTTCGGCAAAGACTCGCTGCCGCGCGTGGCTGCCGTCCGGATCGGCCATCACCCGCACGACGCGGTAACCGGCCTTTTTGCTGCGATTCCATGAGCCATGCTCGGCAATGAAGACATTGTTCCGGTAGGCGGGCGGAAACATCGAGCCGGTGTAAAAGCGCATGCCGAGCGCGGCGACGTGCGCACCCAGTTTGGCCACCGGCGGTGTAAATGCGTTGCATGGATGGCCCTTGCCGAATTCCGGGTCGAGCGTGTCGCCGCCATGGCAATACGGGAAGCCGAAATCCATGCCGGCGCGCGGCGCGCGGTTGAGCTCGTCGTCCGGCACGTCGTCGCCTAGCAGGTCCCGACCGTTGTCGGTGAACCACAGTTCGTGCGTCACCGGATGCCACGCGAACCCGACCGAATTGCGCACGCCGCGCGCCATGACTTCATAGTGGCTGCCGTCCGGGTTCATACGGCCGATCATCGCGAAGCGGTCGCGGTCTTTCTGGCAGACGTTGCAGGGCGCGCCTTGCGGCACGTACAGCTTGCCGTCCGGGCCGAAGGCGATGAATTTCCAGCCATGATGTGTTTCGGTGGGCAGCGTGTCGATCACGACGGCGGGCTTCGGCGGATTGTTCAGATGCGCGTCGATCGCATCGAAACGCAAGATCTTCGACACCGCCGACACGTACAGCGCGCCGTCGTGCCACGCCACGCCCGCCGGCGATTCGAGGCCGGAAGCGATAACCTGGCGGCCTGTCACTCGGCCGTTTTGCAACTCGAGCGCATAGACGTGCCCGTCGAGGCTGCCTATATAGAGAATGCCCTCCGGCGAGAGCGCCATCGCGCGCGCGCTCGGCACGTCGTCCGACAGCACCTCGATGTGGAAGCCGGGCGGTAATTTGATACGCTCGACCGGCGGCGCCGCAGCTGCCGACAGCGCCTGGCCGGCGAGCAATCCAGCCGCTGCATGGCGCAGAACCCGACTTCGCAACGCGCGTGTGAGACCGGCAAACCACACGAAAACGAGAAAACGAACGGGCAAAAACGCTGTCGGCGGCAGGAGTTTCACGGGCTCTCCGTCAGGTAATTCGGGCGTTTGGGCGTGATTCGAGGGTTCCGTCCGGATGGCCGATGCAACCCCGTCGCTCAGTTTATCCCGGTAAGTGTTTGTTATGGCGTCGGTTTCCCGCTATAATCGCGTGTTTCAGTCGTTCCGAACCCCGGTTTTCAAGGATTCTAGTATGGTCATCATCCGCTTGGCTCGTGGCGGCTCCAAGAAGCGCCCGTTCTACAACATCGTCGCAACCGATTCGCGTAGCCGTCGTGACGGCCGCTTCATCGAGCGCGTTGGTTTCTACAACCCGGTCGCTACGAAGGGTGAATCCCTGCGTATCGCTCAGGATCGCCTGACGTACTGGCAAGGTGTTGGCGCGCAACTGTCGCCGACCGTCGAGCGTCTCGTGAAAGAAGCGCAAAAGGCGCAGCCGGCTGCTTAATGGTAGCCCGCATGCGTATCGTCGTCGGTTCGGCCGGCGGCTCGCGCAGCTTGCGTGAGCAGTCCGATGCGCGAGTTGTTTTACTGAAGCAGACGTCGAAGCCGGCAGCGAGGTGTTCTTATGTCTGAACGTGATTCCGGCAGTTCGGCGCGCGTGAAGGCAAAAGCGGCAGCTCCGCGCGCGAAGACGTCTGATCAGGCGCCGTTCGGTGCATTCGTCCGCAAGCCGGTCGAACGAGCCGAAGGCAAGGCGCAAGCCAATGTTGCAAAAGCTGGCTCCGCTGCAGCAGAAATGCGCGCGGAAACGGTGGAAAGCTGGCCGGCCGATGCGGTCGAGGTCGGCGCAATCGTCGACGCTTACGGCCTCCAAGGCTGGGTCAAGGTAGCCGCGCATGCGGATGCCGGGCATGGCGGCGACGCGTTGCTAAGCGCGAAGCGCTGGTGGCTGTTGAAAGGCCACGAGCGCCGGTCGGCGCCGTCATTGCAGGCGAAAACGCATAGCGACAGTGTGGTTGCCCATCTGGGTGGCGTCACCGATCGCGATGTGGCGCTGGCACTGCGCGGCTCGCGCGTCTATGTCAGTCGCAGCGAATTTCCGGCCCTCGGCGCCGACGAATTCTACTGGGTCGACCTGCTCGGCTTGGAGGTGGTGAACGTTGCCGGGGTCAATCTCGGCAAGGTTGCAGACATGATCGACAACGGTGCGCACTCGGTAATGCGCATCGAATACCCGGCTACTGACAAAAACGGCAAGCCGGTCGCAGGCCAGCGTTTGATCCCGTTCGTCGGCGTCTTTGTCAAAACGGTGGACCAGACGGCGAAGCAGATCATCGTCGACTGGGAAGCCGATTACTAAAATCATTCGCTGAATGGAGAGAGCGATGCAGTTCGATGTCGTGACGCTCTTTCCAGAAATGTTCCGCGCGCTGACCGACTGGGGTATCACCAGTCGTGCCGCGAAGCAGGAGCGCTATGGGTTGCGTACGTGGAATCCGCGTGATTTCACGACTGACAACTACCGCACAATCGACGATCGCCCCTACGGCGGCGGTCCCGGCATGGTGATGCTGGCGAAGCCGCTGGAAGACGCGATCGGCGCCGCGAAAGCGGCGCAGGCGGAGCAAGGCATCGGCGCATCGCGTGTCGTGATGATGTCGCCGCAAGGCGCCACCTTGAATCACGACCGTGTCATGCGGTTCGCCGCCGAGCCCGGTCTGATCCTGTTGTGCGGGCGTTACGAAGCGATCGATCAACGTTTGCTCGACCGTGTCGTCGACGAGGAAGTCAGTCTTGGCGACTTCGTGCTGTCGGGTGGCGAATTGCCCGCGATGGCGTTGATGGACGCGGTCGTGCGACAGTTGCCCGGCGTGCTGAACGACTCGCAATCGGCGGTGCAGGACAGCTTCGTCGACGTGCTGCTGGATTGTCCGCACTACACGCGTCCCGAGGAATACAACGGTGTGCGTGTGCCCGATGTGCTGCTCGGCGGCCATCATGCGGAAATCGAAGCGTGGCGTCGGCGTGAAGCGTTGCGCAATACGTTGAACAAGCGGCCCGATCTGATCGTGAAGGCCAGAAAAAACAAGATGTTGAGCCGTGCCGACGAGGCATGGCTTGCAAGTCTCGCGAAGGAAGAGTCGAAGGCGTAAAGCCGGCGGCCTTTCGAGCGGACACCAGGCGGCGCCGCACATGCGTGTACGGCGCCAGATGTGAACCCATCCTCTATCGGGGCCGTAGCCGAGCATTTTCCGCGAGGCAGGTACGAACGCCGACAAGATGGATCTAGGAGTCAGTGATGAATCTGATTGCAAAACTCGAGCAGGAAGAAATCGCGCGCGCCCTCGGCGAGAAGACCATCCCCGAATTCGCCCCCGGCGATACGGTGATCGTCAGCGTGAACGTGGTTGAAGGTACGCGTAAGCGTGTTCAGGCTTACGAAGGCGTTGTGATCGCCAAGCGTAACCGTGGTCTGAATTCGTCGTTCATCGTCCGTAAGATTTCGTCGGGCGAAGGCGTCGAGCGTACGTTCCAGACGTACTCGCCGCTGCTGGCAAGCATCGTCGTGAAGCGTCGTGGCGATGTGCGTCGTGCGAAGCTGTACTACCTGCGCGACCGTTCGGGCAAGTCGGCTCGAATCAAGGAAAAGCTGGTCTCGAAAGACCGCGCTGCTTCCCAAGCGTAAATGCTGTAAGAAAAAGCACCCCTCGCGGGTGCTTTTTTGTTTGCCAGGTCAAAATAGCGGCACGTCCCCTATCCGCTCATTCGAGAGACCCGTTGATCCGCCCCGTCTTTGAGCCTGAATCGCTGCCCGTCGAAGCCACCGGTGCCCATCTGCCGCCGGTGGCTGCCGAGCGCCTTACCCCTGATGGTCTACGCGCCCGCTTCGAGCAGCATCTCGACTGGACGCCTGAGCCTAGAATCGAAACGCCGTGGCGCAATACCGAGGGCGATCCGCGCGTGGCCGCGGTGCTGGTGCCGCTCGTGGTCCGCAATCATGGGCTCACCGTGCTGCTCACGCAGCGTGCCGATCATCTGAACGATCACGCCGGACAGGTGAGTTTTCCTGGCGGCCGTCAGGAACCGTTCGATGCCGATGCCACTGCGACGGCACTGCGCGAAGCGCACGAAGAGGTTGGCCTTGAACCGTCGCGAGTAGAAATTCTCGGCGCATTACCCGACTATTTGACCGGCACCGGCTTTTGTGTGACCCCGGTGATCGGTCTCGTGCATCCGCCGTTCGCATTGCAAATGGATACGCTCGAAGTGGCCGAGGTCTTCGAAGTGCCGCTCGCGTTTCTGATGGACCCGGCAAATCACGAAGTGCGCGTCTTCCGTTACGAGGATGGCGAGCGACGCTTTTTCACGATGCCGTATCCGCGCAGCGGATCAACGCAGTCGCACGGGCAGGGCGGCGGCGAAGTCGGTGGCCACCATTTCATCTGGGGCGCGACGGCGGCGATGCTGCGCAACCTGTATCGTTTCCTCGCTGCATGAGTCACTGCATGCGTCGTTGCGCGAGTTACCACACATATTGCGCGTGACTGTGCACCTGCCCGGTGTTTGTCGGTGTCGGCGCTCAGTCGAATCCGACCCTGTGCTATCGTTATAAAACAATCGTAAAAACTCAAAAAGCACGGCGCATCGCATGACTTTTTTCTCCGTATTGCTGGCTCTGATCATTGAACAGGTACGCGCGCTGTCACCGAGCAACCCGGTGTCTGCGCTGCTCCAATACCATGCGGAGTCGGCAGCGCACGGATTTGACGCCGGCAAGCCCAGGCATGGCTTGCTCGCATGGCTCATGGTCGTGGTGCCCTGGACGCTGGCGGTCGCGCTCGTCTACTACGTGCTGTATCACATCCATTTCGCACTGGCGTTCCTGTGGAACGTCGCGGTGCTGTACTTCACGCTCGGCTTCCGCCAGTTCAGCCATTACTTCACCGACATTCACCTCGCGTTGAACAACGACGACGTGCCGCGCGCGCGTGAAATTCTGAATGAATGGACCGGGCTCGAAACGATCGACATGCCGGTCAGCGAGATCGTCCGTCATACGCTGATTCATGCGGTGGTTGCTTCGCACCGCCATGTGTTCGGTGTGTTCTTCTGGTTCCTGATTCCAGTCGGGCCGGCGGGCGCGGTGCTGTACCGGATTGCCGAATATCTGGCGCGTGCATGGGCGCGCCCGGGCGATGAACGCACCGCCGCGTTTTCGAGCTTCGCGCAGCGCGCCTTCTTCGTGATCGACTGGGTGCCGGCGCGCTTGACATCGCTGGGCTTTGCGATCGTCGGCAATTTCGAGGACGCGATTTATGCGTGGCGCAACCATGCGCGTCAGTGGCCCGATGCGAACGACGGTGTGCTGCTGGCCGCCGGAAGTGGGGCGTTGGGTGCACGTCTGAGCGGGCCGCTCGCCGAACCGTCGAGCCTCGACGCGCTTGCCACCGGCGACGGCGGCCCGATGCAGGTCGGCGACGACTGCACGCCGCGCACGCTGCAATCGGCGGTGGGTCTGGTGTGGCGCGCGGTCGTGCTGTGGATGATTCTGCTCTTGATGCTGACTATCGCCGTGTGGCTGGCTTGAGGCGAGCATGTTGGCAGGGCGAACGTAGCGCAATAAAAAACCGGGCAATCGCCCGGTTTCTTATTTGCCTTCGACTTACGCTCAAACGTCTTGACCAACCTCGCCGGCGCTCGCGCGCAAGACCCCCATCCCTCATCCATCCAACGGATCGCGCGCAGTCCCGCATTGCCAGCACACCGTGAATTGCGCTTCGAGGAGTTCGCCGCACTGACGGCATCGCCAGCCGGGCGAGCCCGCCGCCGGTCCATGCGAGGCCGCGTCGATCAAACGCCGGGCCATGGCCTCGTCGCGTTCATCGACGAGCCACAACTCAGGCGCGCACTGATCCGCTGGGATATCGCCGAGCGCGCCGTTCAGATAGCGGTTGTGCAACTCGCACGCGATGCCCGCGGTCTCCAGCACGTTGACCCAATGCTGTCCGGTGATCAGATTCGGTGCGCGCATCAGCTTCATGTCAGCGCACGATCTGGCTGGCTTCGTGCACGAGTTGCGCATAGAGCGCATGACGCTCGCGGCGGATGCGGCCATGGGCGACCGCTTCGAGAATCGCGCAGCCCGGCTCGTGCAAGTGATGGCAGTTGTAAAAGCGGCAGTTCGGCAACAGCGGCCGGAACTCCAGAAACGCGCGCTCCAGCCGGCCTTCGGTCAGATGATGCAGGCCGAATTCCTGGAAGCCCGGCGAGTCGATCAACGCACCGCCCGTCTTGCTGCCGTCCAGCTTCGGCAACGGATAAAGCCGCGTAAAGGTCGTGGTGTGGCGCCCGCTATTCAACGCGGTCGAAATCTCGCGCGTAGCGACTTCTGCATCGGGAATCAGCAGGTTCACGAGCGTCGACTTGCCCATACCGGATTGGCCGAGCAGCAGCGTCGAATGGCCGTGCAGATGTTCGACCAATGCGGCGCGCGCGGCCTCGGGCTGCATCTTGATCGACACCTCGACGACCGTATAGCCCAGCTCGCGATACGACTCGAGCCGCTTGCGCGCACCTTCGAGTTCGCCGGTCACGTCGATCTTGTTGAGCACGATCAACGGTTTCAGCTCATTCGCTTCGGCGGCGACCAACGCGCGGCCGAGCAGGTCCTCGCTGAAATGCGGCTCGGTGGCGAGCACGATCAGCAATTGATCCAGATTGGCCGCGAACAGCTTCGACTTGTACTGATCCGAGCGATACAGCAGGTTGCGCCGTTCGCCGATCTCGACGATCACGCCTTGGTCCGCGGACGTCGGTTCGTAAATCACGCGATCGCCGACCGCTACCTCGCTGCGCTTGCCACGCGGAAAGCATTGGAGCATCGGCGCGCCATCTTCCGGCGCGACCAGATAGTGGCGGCCATGCGCGGCCACCACGAGGCCGCCTACGCGCGTGCTGGCCGACGCGCGCGGTGCTTTCGGGGAGCGGCTCATGCGTGCCGCAACAGTCGGTCGATCCGCTGTGACGCCGGCGGATGCGAGTAGTAGAACGCGGTGTAGAGCGGATCGGGCGTCAGGGTCGACGCGTTGTCCTCGTACAGCTTGACGAGCGCGTTCACGAGGTCTTGCGCGTCGGTCTGCGTCGCGGCGAACGCGTCGGCTTCGAACTCGTGCTTGCGCGAGCTGAGGCTGCCGAGCGGCGTGACGAAGAACAGGAACACCGGCAGCGCGAGGAAGAACAGCACCAGCGCGAGACCGCTATTGCCGCCGATCAGCGACGGCCGCACGCCCAGCCCTTCGTAGAACCACACGCATTGCGAGAGCCAGCCGAGCAATGCGAGCATCACGAGGCTGACCGCGAAGGTGACGAGCATCCGCTTGATCACGTGACGGCGCTTGAAGTGGCCGAGTTCGTGCGCGAGCACGGCCTCGATCTCGCTGCCGGACAGACGCGCGAGCAGCGTGTCGAAAAACACGATCCGCTTGGCCGCGCCGAAGCCGGTGAAGTACGCGTTGCCGTGCGCCGAACGGCGGCTGCCGTCCATCACGAAGAGGCCTTTGGCGGCGAAGCCGCAGCGCTTCATCAGCGCTTCGATACGGCTTTTCAGCGCTTCGTCCTTGAGCGGCTCGAACTTGTTGAAGAGCGGCGCAATGAACGACGGATACAGCACGAGCACGAGCATCTGGAACGCCACCCACACGATCCAAGTCCACAGCCACCACAAACTGCCGGCCTGGTTCATCAGCCACAGCACGACGAACAGCAGCGGCAGGCCGAACGCGGCGCCGAGCAGCGTGCCCTTGATGCGGTCGAGGAAGAAAATGCGCTTGCTCATCCGGTTGAAGCCGAAGCGCTGTTCGATCACGAACTGCCGGTAGTAATCGAACGGCAGGTCGACCGCGCTCGTGATCGCGATCACGACGGCGACCAGGGCGATCTGGCCGAGGTAGCCACGCCCGAGCCAGTCGGAGATCGCCAGATCGAGCGCCTGCACGCCGCCCAGCAGCGTGAGGCCGATCAGCACGGCCGCGCTGACCACGACTTCGACCATGGTGAGGCGGGTGCGCTCGACGGTGTAGTCGGCGGCGCGCTGGTGCGCGCTCAGCTGGATGGTGCCGACGAACTGGCTGGGCACCTGCTCGCGATGGCCGGCGACGAAGCGGATTTGCCGCGACGCGAGCCATAGCTTGGTGCCGACCATCGCCACGACGGCGATGACGAACAGAACGGTGAAGTACAGGGTAGGCATCCAGGGATTCCGTGGTATCTATGCGAGAATTATATGTTTGTTCCCGCCTCGTGGCGGGAGATACGCTTAAACGGGCTCGAGCCGCTTCAAATCGGCTCGAGCCACCGCTCAAACCATCTCAAACGAACCAGCGCCGGGGCAGGCAGGCTTTGCACGAAGCCGCCGGCCAGGCCATCAGGGTTGCCCTCAATGACTGACATCCTCGCATCCACCGAACAGCCGCCGCTTGTACGCAGTGACATGAATCTCGTCTGGCTGGACATGGAAATGACCGGGCTCGAGCCCGACTCCGACCGCATCATCGAAATCGCGGTGGTCGTGACGAATTCGACGCTCGACAGGATGGTCGAAGGTCCAGTGCTGGCGATTCACCAGAGCGACGAAACGCTCGCCAAAATGGATCAGTGGAATCAGAACACGCATGGCCGTTCGGGCCTGATCGACCGCGTGAAGGCTTCCACGGTCAGCGAAGCCGACGCCACCGAACAGATTCGCGAATTTCTTGCGCAGTACGTGCCGCCCGGCAAATCGCCGATGTGTGGCAACTCGATCTGCCAGGACCGCCGCTTCATGGCGCGCTGGATGCCGGATCTGGAGCGCTTCTTCCATTACCGCAATCTCGACGTCAGCACGCTGAAGGAACTGTGCCGCCGCTGGCAGCCCACCATTTACAAGGGCTTCCAGAAGCGCGCGATGCACACGGCGCTGGCCGACATCCACGAGTCGATCGACGAACTGAAGTACTACCGCGAGCACTTCCTGATTCCGTCGGCGCCTGACGCGGCTACTGCCGCGGAATAAGCCCTCGAAGCCCCAGGCTTAGCGCTAAGCCTGCCGGGGCGCGCGCACCGCGTTCTTCGGCCGGAACGCCTTCACCACATCGGCGTTGGTTTCCACGTACGGCCCGCCGATCAGGTCGATGCAATACGGCACCGCCGCGAAAATGCCCGGCACCTTCACCGCACCGCGGGTTTCGCCCGCGTCCGCATCGCGCAAACCTTCCAGCGTTTCCTTGATCGACTTCGGCTGACCCGGCAGGTTGATGATCAGCGCCGCATGCACTGCCGTTTCGCGGATCACCGCCACCTGGCGCGACAGGATCGCGGTCGGCACGAAATGCAGGCTGATCTGCCGCATCTGCTCGCCGAAACCCGGCATGTCCTTCGTCGCGACCGCGAGCGTCGCCTCGGGCGTCACGTCGCGCCGCGACGGGCCGGTGCCGCCGGTGGTCAGCACCAGGTCGCAGCCCACTTCGTCGACCAGTTCGATGAGCGTGGCGGAGATGGTGGGCGCGTCATCCTGGATCAGACGGGTGACGACCTGCCACGGTGAGCTCAGGGCCGTGGCGAGCCATTCCTGCAAGGCCGGAATGCCTTTGTCCTCGTAGACACCGGTCGACGCGCGGTCGCTGATCGACACGAGGCCTATCACGAGTTCGTCGGGGTGCCGGCGCGGGGACTTATTCGTCGCGGTCGTCATCGTCGTCTTCCGGGGCGTCGTCGGCATCGGAATCGCTTTGCGCGGACGGACCGTCCGCGTTCTTGATCCACTGGAACAGCTCGCGGAAATAGCGCGGCGGCTTGCTTTGCTGCGCTTCCTTGCGCGCGTTGCGGATCAGCGTGCGGCCCTGCTGCGGATCGGCGCTCGGGTGCTGACGGATGAACTCGGTCAGCGCGGCGTCGTCAGCGAGCAGTTTGTCGCGAGTGCGCTCGATCCAGTGGAGCTTGGCCGTTTCCGCCTTGTTGACGCCGTTGTAGGTGTCGAGCGCGGTGCGCAGCGCGGCGGTTTCCTCGTCGAGCAGCGAGCGCATCACGCGGCCGACGTATTGCACCTGGCGGCGCTTGCCTTCGTGGTCGGTGATGCGGCGCGCTTCGCGCACGGCGTCGTCGAGCTTCTCGGGCATCGGCATGCGTTTGAGTGCGTCCTTGGGCAGCGCGATCAGCGCCGAGCCCAGTTCCTGCAACTCGTGCATCTCGCGCTTGAGCTGGGACTTGCTGGGACGATCGTAACCGTTCTCGTCGACTTCCGGCGCGGCGGATTCGATGGGTTGAATGCGGGTTTTGCGTGTCATACCGATATTGTAGCGTGCCCCGCCCGCCGAACCCGCGCCGGAGCTGTGGATGCGCCCTCGCGCCATGCAAAGCCGCAGTCTGACGCAGGCGGCAGGCAAGTCACGATCGACCTGCGCAAATCCCTGGCCTCCCTCATTAGCCAGCAAGTCAGCGCGGGTTCCAACCGGCAACCAGCCGCCGCCCAAGCAGGTGGATGCAAGCCGCCGCGAATGCCAGGTACGGCGGCGCGTACCTTGCTATGATCGCGGGATGCGTAAACCATCACGCACGCCACCGCGCATCTGCACGAGCATGGGCGTGGCATGTGCGAATACCTTGGGCCGCCCGGCCCCGAACAGGACGGCAACGACAATGGCAGCAGACATGGACGTCAAGCAGCGCTTTTTTCCGCATACCCAGGATGAACTGAAGGAAATCGCCTCGGACATCCTTCGTCACGCGAAGTCGCTCGGCGGCACCGACGCGGCAACCGAGATTTCCGAAGGCGACGGCCTGTCCGTGTCCGTGCGGCGCGGCGAAGTCGAGACGATCGAGCACAACCGCGACAAGATGGTCGGCGTGACGGTGTTCATCGGCAACAAGCGCGGCAATGCGAGCACCTCGGACTTTTCGTCGCAAGCGCTGAAGGACACGGTCGCAGCGGCGTACAACATCGCTCGCTTCACGGCAGAAGACGACTGCGCCGGGCTCGCCGAAGCGGAGCTGCTCGAGACCGCGCCGCGCGATCTCGATCTCTATCACCCGTGGAATCTGTCCGCCGACGAAGCGGTGGAAATCGCCCGCCGCTCGGAAGACGCCGCATTCGCGACCGACCCGCAGATCAAGAATTCGGAAGGCGCGAGCGTGTCGGCGCAGCACTCGCAGTTCGTGCTGGCCACTTCGCGCGGTTTCCTCGCAGGCTATCCGTACTCGCGCCACTACATCGCATGCGCGCCGATCGCCGGCAGCGGCCGCAACATGCAGCGCGACGACTGGTACACGTCGACCCGCAGCGCCGACGACCTGGCCGACCCGGAGGCGGTGGGCCGCTATGCGGCGCAACGCGCGCTCTCGCGCATCGGCGCACGCGGCCTCGACACCCGCAAGGTGCCGGTGCTGTTCGAGGCGCCGCTCGCGGCAGGCCTGCTCGGCGCTTTCGTGCAGGCCACGAGCGGCGGCGCGCTGTATCGCAAGACTTCGTTCCTCGTCGACAGCCTCGGCAAGCCGGTGTTCGCGCCGCACGTGCAGGTCGTCGAAGATCCGCACGTGGTGCGCGCCATGGGCAGCGCGCCGTTCGACGAAGAAGGCGTGCGTACCCAGCAGCGTTCGGTCGTGAAGGATGGCGTAGTGGAAGGCTATTTCCTGTCCACCTATTCGGCGCGCAAGCTCGGCATGAAGACCACCGGCAACGCGGGGGGCTCGCACAACCTGTCGTTGCGCAGCTCGAACACGCGTCCCGAGGACGACTTCGAAGCGATGCTGAAGAAACTCGGCACGGGCCTGTTGCTGACCGAACTGATGGGGCAGGGCGTGAACTACGTGACGGGCGATTACTCGCGCGGCGCATCGGGCTTCTGGGTCGAGAACGGCAAGATCCAGTATCCGGTCGAGGAGATCACCGTGGCGAGTACGCTGCAGGAGATGTTCCGCCATATCGTCGCGATCGGCGCGGATACGATCACGCGCGGCACCAAGCAGACCGGCTCGGTGCTGATCGAACGGATGACGATCGCGGGGCAGTAAGTGGTCACCGGGTTTGGCCGCGTTGCGCCGGGGCCACCGCGATAAAAAGACGCCACGCAAGGTTTTGCGTGGCGTCTTTTATGGAGCCGCCCCCGCACGTGTAGTGCAAAGGCGCCGGACGCTTCGGACTCGCGGCCGTGCGATCTCAGGCGTGCTTGCGCTTATACGTGACGAACGCATAGTCGAAGTCGTTCGGCGCATCTGCGCGATGCGTCTCGTGCGCGACTTCTTCCCACTCGTTATCGTCGAGCTTGGCAAACGTGACGTCGCCTTCGAAGTCCGCCGAAATCTCGGTGATGAT
The DNA here is from genome assembly GCF_902859935.1 of Paraburkholderia fynbosensis. GTDB lineage: Bacteria > Pseudomonadota > Gammaproteobacteria > Burkholderiales > Burkholderiaceae > Paraburkholderia > Paraburkholderia fynbosensis. Next base: position 238,009 of record NZ_CADIKI010000012.1, on the reverse strand, counting down.
CAACTTGTCCGCCTGCCGCAAACCTTCCGTGTACAACTGCGCGCCGCCGATCAGAAACGCTTCCGGCGCCTGATCCTGAGCGGCTAGGCGCAACGCGTCCTCGAGCGTCGTGGCGGTGTCGCAGCCCTGAAAGCGGCGCGTCGCATCGCGCGTCACGACGATGTTGCGGCGTCCCGGAAGCGGCCGGCCGATCGATTCATGCGTCTTGCGGCCCATGATGATGGGCGCGCCCATCGTGGTGCGTTTGAAGAACGCGAGGTCTTCGGGCAGTCGCCAGGGCAACTGGTTGTCGCGGCCGATCACGCCGTTGTTGGCGCGAGCGACGATCAGGGTGAGCGTCGTCATCGAGTGGAAAGGGGAACGTAACCGGATCGATTCTACCTGACGCGCCGGCGCGCTCCGGCCAGCGGTTCCCCGTACCTGCGCGTACGCGGCTCGCCACCCGCAGCCGCGTCGACCGGATGCGTCATTGCCGCGCCCTCTCGTCGGCGGCGAAGGCCGCCTTGTCGTCGACGTCGCTCGGTTCGCGCAAGCCGTGCTGACCCATCAGTCGTTAACTTGTCCGCTACTTTCTCCGGAAGGTGGCGACGTCGCCTCGGGCCGAGCGCGCGGCGCCGACCGGAATCGGCAGCGGCGATGGCGGCGCGATCTCGTCCCACAGCGTCACCCGGCCGCCGCTGTTGACGCGTAGCAACTGTGGCGTCGCGGCCACCATCACCATGCCGACCGCGCCGCCGCGTTGTCGCGAGAGCATCCGGTCGTCGAGTGAAACAGCGTTCACGGATTCGGCGTCGGCCGGGGCGTCGGACGTGTTGGCGGCGAGCGGGCTGGATTCGGCGGTTGTACCGGTCGTCCAGTCAGTCGATGACGTCGCGTCGAGTTCCGTGCCGGCCCGCGGGACGTGAGTGGCAGCGGCGAATTGCGGCTGAGCAGTCCCAGCGTGGACGTTGACGGGCGAGGCGATCAGAGCGCTCGCGGCGCACCGTGCAAATCTGATTGGATCGGTGCGCAAAGCGGTTCGCATGATGTATCTCCTTGGTGCACAGCATTTAGCGAAACCTATGCCATCGCTCGCAATCGCCCGATACGACTGGACGTGACTGCGACCCTCGGAATAACTTTCATGAAAACCGGACAAAAACGTTTCAACGCTGAAACGGTCGGCACAATATACCTATAATTCGTTAATCCGGACGATACGAAACCTCTCAGCGAGAACGCCGCGGAAAGCGCTTCCACTTCGTTTTATTCGTCGGCTGAATAACTGTGGCGGGCTGTCAGGCCTTGCTGGTAAAAGGTTCCGGATTAAATTCGCATAATTGTTTTCCAAGCGGCGCGCGTATAGTAAGCTCTCGAAAACAGCTTCAGATTTAAAAAAGCCGATAACGGGCCGTCTCAAACACACACACGCCGCTTTCTTGGGGATCAGCTGTCCGCACGGAATGGAATGGCCGTTCGGGTTTTGCTATTCGCGAATCCCGAACGAGTCAGCGTGTCTGAATTGCGGTTCAGGTGCGTGCGTCATCCTTAACGTTCGTTGACGAGAGGATCTGAATAATGGAATCCGCAACGCGGCAACTGATTTATGTTTCACGCGATCCGAGCGCGGAACTGCATACGAGGTTTCATCAGCGCGGCTGGCATGTCGAAGTCGTAGGATCGGCGCGCGATGTGCGCCGGGCGGTTCGCAGCGGGATGGCGGCGGGCGGGCTGCTCGACCTCTCCAGCGATTTCCAGCCGCACGAAATCACCGCTTTCGAATCCTGCCTGACCATGCCGAACGTCGGCTGGGTGGCAGCCACCACGCCCGGCCAATTGCAGGACGCCGCATTGCGCCGGCTCGTGCGCGATTATTGTTTCGACTATGTGACCGTGCCCTATGCGGGCGACCGGATCGTCGATTCGGTCGGGCACGCTTACGGCATGATCACGCTGGGCGAACCGGCGTCGAACGACGGCTCGCAAGGCGCCGAAGGCGAAATGGTCGGCTCGTGCGACGCGATGCTCGCGCTGTTCCGTTCGATCCGCAAAGTGGCGATGACCGACGCGCCGGTGTTCATCTCGGGCGAATCCGGCACCGGCAAGGAGCTGACGGCGGTCGCGATTCACGAACGCTCGGCGCGGCGCAATGCGCCTTTCGTGCCGATCAACTGCGGCGCGATCCCGCCGCATCTGCTGCAATCGGAGCTATTCGGCTATGAACGCGGGGCGTTCACCGGCGCCAATCAGCGCAAGATCGGGAGGGTGGAAGCGGCCAACGGCGGCACGCTCTTTCTCGACGAAATTGGCGATCTGCCGCTCGAAAGCCAGGCGAGCCTGTTGCGCTTCCTGCAGGAGCGCAAGGTCGAGCGCCTCGGCGGCCATGGCGCGATCGACGTAGACGTGCGCATCATTTCGGCGACCCACGTCGACATGACCGCCGCGATGATCGAAGGGCGTTTCCGTTCCGACCTCTATCATCGGCTATGTGTGCTGCAGATCGACGAGCCCCCGCTGCGCGCGCGCGGCAAGGATATCGAACTGCTGGCGCGTCATATGCTGGAGCGGTTCAAGAAGGATGCGAGCCGCCGTCTGCGCGGCTTCGCGCCGGACGCGATCGCGGCGCTGCATAACTATGGCTGGCCCGGCAATGTGCGCGAACTGATCAACCGGGTGCGGCGGGCCATCGTGATGTCGGAGGGCCGGGCGATCACGGCGCGCGATCTCGAACTGGCCGAGTACGTCGAAATCGTGCCGGTGTCGCTCGCCCAGGCGCGCGAGGCGGCGGAGCGTCAGGCGATCGAGTTGGCGCTGCTGCGCCATCGCGGGCGGCTCGGCGACGCCGCGCAGGAACTCGGCATTTCGCGCGTGACGTTGTACCGGCTGCTGTGCTCGCATGGCATGCGTCATATGGAGGGCGAGCCGATGTCCTCGCCCCATGGGGATTTGCCGGCGTCGGTGCCGCATCTTTAGCGGTTTCGGGGCGCCCGCTTTCCGGGCGCCCTTTGCCTTTTGCCGCGTTGCCTTTGCCTGCTGGGAACGGGCCCTGACGGGCTTTGCCCGGGCTCGGCCGGGTTTCGGCGGTGCTCACGCCGTGCTGGAACCACGTGCTTTGTGAAAGCTTGTCCCTCGCGCAGCCATCCTCGGCGGCGAGCCCCACGCGTGCGGAACGCCCTCTCGGACTTTTTGGCCCGCGCCGCTTGCCATTCCCCAATTTCCACGCTGCGACGACATCGCGAACAGGCGTCGGCGAGCTGTGCTTGTTAAAATCCGGTTTTCCGCTCAATCCCGAGGCGCGCGCGTCGACCGTGACTGCGCCTCGTCGAAGGAACCCGCATGAAACAATACCTGGACCTCGTCCGCACGATTCTCGACACAGGCACGTGGCAGGAGAACCGCACCGGCATCCGCACCATCAGCATGCCGGGCGCGATGCTGCGCTTCGATCTCCAGCAGGGCTTTCCCGCCGTCACGACGAAAAAGCTGGCGTTCAAGTCGGCGGTGGGCGAACTGATCGGGTTTCTGCGCGCATCGCGCAGCGCCGCGGATTTTCGTGAGCTCGGCTGCAAGGTGTGGGATGCGAACGCCAACCAGAATCCCCAATGGCTCGCCAATCCGTATCGCGAAGGCCCGGACGATCTCGGCGACGTGTACGGTGTGCAGTGGCGGCAGTGGCCGGCGTACAAGGTGCTCGATGCCGGCGCGAGCGCGCAGCTTGCCGATGCGAGCGCGCGCGGCTTCCAGGTGGTGACCGAATTTGAGGAAAACGGCGCGCCGAAGGTGCTGCTTTACAAGGCGATCGACCAGTTGCGCCAGTGCCTGGACACGATCATGCAGAACCCCGCCGATCGGCGCATTCTGTTTCACGCGTGGAACCCGGCGGTGCTGGATCAGATTGCGCTACCGGCTTGTCATTTGCTGTATCAGTTCCTGCCGAACGTCGCGCGCCGCGAAATCTCGCTGTGCCTCTATATCCGCAGCAATGACGTTGGACTCGGTACGCCGTTCAACCTGACCGAGGGCGCGGCATTGCTGCATCTGGTCGGACGCCTGACGGGTTATACACCGCGCTGGTTTACGTATTTCATCGGCGACGCGCATATCTACGAGAACCAGCTTGATATGCTGCAGCAGCAGCTCACGCGCGAGCCTTACGGGAGCCCGGCATTCGCGATCTCGGACCGAGTGCCGGAGTACGCGAAAACCGGCGTGTACGAGCCGGAATGGCTGGAGAAGGTCGAGCCAGCGGATTTCTCGCTGGTGGATTATCGGCATCATGAACCGTTGACCGCGCCGATGGCAGTTTGAGCGCGTCGGCGGTCGTTTCGGCAGGCGGTAGTCAAACCCCCGCGATGTGAATCGCGGGGGTTATTTTTTGCGCTTATGCCGGCGGCCGCGGTTTGAGCGTCGACGGAATAGCAGGGCGCGGCCGCGCTCAGCCTTTGTGATGCTCGTCGCGATTGCCGCCGCCCGGATGCTGGTCGGCGTGTTGCTGCTGCGGCCGTGGTTCGGGACGCGGCTGCTGCATTTGCTGCGGACGTGGTTCAGGACGCGGCTGCTGCACCTGTTGCGGACGTGGTTCGGGACGCGGCTGCTGCACCTGTTGTGGCCGCGGTTCAGGACGTGGCTGCTGGATCTGCTGCGGCCGCGGTTCGAGCCGCGGCTGCTGCACCTGCTGCGACCGTGGCTCAGGAATCGGCTGCTGCACTTGCTGAGGACGCGGCGGTTCGGCCCGGAACTGCTGCATCTGCTGCGGTGGTGATTCGGCACGCGGCGCCTGCATCTGCGGCGGCCGAGCTTGCGCTCCCGCCTGCGGCACCTGCGCGGGACGATAGTCCTGACGCGCCTGCTGCGCCTGAATCTGCGTGGGCCGAGGCACCTGCGGCTGAGCCTGGCCCGGCGCCTGCGTCTGCGGCGAAGGCTGAAATCCCTGCTGACGCCCTTGCTGCTGCATCGCCGGGTTCTCCCCGGAACGCGGCATGCCATGCGGTTGCATCCTCGCATTGCCCTGCGTGCCGGGCTGTTGCTGCCCGACGCTCAACTGTCCGGGCTGCCCTTGCGGACCGCTACGCTGCTGCGCCTGCAGTGCCATCGGCGTATGCGGGTGCGTCCACACCGGCTCGCGCCCCGTGTTCAGGCCCGGTTGTCGTACAGCCTGATCCGGCATGCCACCACGCTGCTGCGGATAACGTTCCGGATTACCGCCGCCCGCTTGCGGTGGCCGCGGCACGCCAGCCGACGCATGTCCCGTCTCGCCCGCCTGCCGCACACGCTGATTGTCGGCGATCTGCGGGGGCATCCCCGGACGCGCTTGCGGCTCAGCCCCGCGCGGGAGCGCGGCAGCGGCACCGCCCGGCCGCTGTCCAACCTGCGGCACGCCCTCGGGCGCGCGAGGCACCGGCGCACCCGCCGCAGCACCGGGCGTCCTCCCCGCGATATGCGATTGCACGACCCGCACGTTGCGCACCGGCAGTGCGCTCGCGCCAGCGGTCATCTGCGCCGGCACAGAAGTCCTGACGACAGGCTGGCCGCCGCCGGGCACGCGTCCACCACCTTGCGCGAAACGCTGCGCGAGGCGGTCGTGATAAGCGGCGGGCAGCGCGGGACTGCGCGTCGCGACCACCGGCCGCGCCGCGACGCCCGCCGGCGGCCGGTAATTCGCATTGCGCTGACCCGGCCCAAAACTCTCCCGTACCGGCGCGATCCCCGGCCCGCCGGCGTTGATCCGCGGATGGCGCCAGTCGCGCGGGTCGACCTTTTGCGCGATTCGTCCGACCGGCTGGCCGTGCACGAACGCCGTCGCCGGAATCGCAGTCAGGCCGCCGCGCGCGCGATAGTTGACGTACGTGTTGTGGACGTCCACGTCGCGCTTGTCGTTGTTGACGATCGTCGTGCGGTTGACGCGGTTGTAGTATCCGGGGCTCCAGTGATCGCGCCCGCGCCAATGCGGATGCCACGGCTCGCCAGGGCCGAGTGGAAACCAAGCGACGCCGGCCGCCACGACCCCGCCGATCGCCAGATTCACGCCCCAGTCGGCCACGCCGCCCGCGCCCTCGTCGTCGCCGACGAACGCCACCAACGCCGGCGCGTAGGCAGGCTGCGCGTCGGGCTCGACCGGACCCGGCGCCCATGCCCACGTATCGTCGACCTGGGCCCAGCGGCCGTAGTGATACGGCGCGAAGCCCCACGGCTGGTCGTCGACCCACGTCCAGCCCCACGGGGCCTGCCAGATCCAGTGGCCGTCGTGGTAGGGCGCCCAGCCGGCGGGCGTGGCGCGCGGCACCCACACTTCGCCGTATTGCGGGCTGTCGCGCCACGTGCCGTTGGCGTCGAGATCCTGATAGCCGGGGATATCGCGCGATACGTAGCGCGCCGACACCGAACGGTCTTCGGCGGCATCGCGGCTCACTGCCCACTGGTCGAGGTTGTCGAGGCCGGGTACCTGGTCGTCGGCGAGTTGTTGCAGCCGGGTGCCGGTGAAGCGGACCTGCCGGCCGGCTGTGACGGGCACCTGGCCGCCGTCGCCGTAGACGGTCGCGCTGCCGCTGCGCACCGTGACAGTGGTGCTGCTGCCGTCAGGTGCGACGTCGACGCGGTAGTCGCCCGGGCCGTTCACGCCGAGCGCGAGGTTCGGCGTATCGATCTCGTACGACGAACCCGGGGGCAGTTCGCGCACGCGGGTCGACAACGTGCCCTGGGCGACTTTCAGTTGCGCGCTGTTGTCGTCGAGATTGAGCACGTCGAGGCTGGTGGACTGCCCGAGGCGCACTGCGGTCGAGCCGATGTGCAGCTCGGAGCGCGCGTTCTGATCGTTCCAGAGCTGGTCGCCGGTGGTGAGCGGACGGTTGATCTGCGCGTACGACCAGTCGGTGGCGCCAGCGGGCTCCGTGGTCACGGCGCCCGCAGTGTAGTTCAGTCGGGCAATGCGTCCCGGCGGATCGCTGTCTTGGGCGGCGGCGGTGTCCTGCGGCGCTGGCTCGATGTCCTGCGCCCACGACGCTTGCGAGGCAAACAGGAAAACGGCGGCCGCGATCAGCGTGTAACCCGGAATACGGTGCCGCAAAGCGCCGTAGGCGGTGGCGGTTCTCATGACTTATCTCCTGCGGACACGGCAAACGGCATCGGTGCGTAAGTGTCCGTAAGTCACTCTACCCGTGGCATCTGTTTCAAGAATCGCACTTTTGTAAGGCCACCTCGCGGGCGTGTAACAAAAGGTCTCGCCGCCTGTTCCGACGCGGGTTGGGCGTCGCGATTCGTCGGCTCATTGGCGCATTATCGGCGCAAACATCTGGCGCTTGCGATCCGCTCACGCTGCGAGAAACGCATCGAAATGACGATGCCCCGCTGGCGTGATCCGCAGGATTCTCGGCCGCTCGGTCCGTTCGACCCAGCCGTGCGCCGACCACGAGTCGAGCAGCGCCGCGCCGAGCGCGCCGCCCAGATGTGGACGCCGCTCGCTCCAGTCGGGGCAGGTGCAGGCAAAGCGGCGTCGGCGGCTTTTCTGCACCGACATGTCGACGCCCCATTCGGCGAAGCGGGCGGCGCCCTCGGCGGTCGCTTCGAGCGTGGTGCCGTGCAGCGTCAGCAGACCGCGCCCGACGAGCCGCTCGAACACCTGCACCGACAACTCGCCCGCCATGTGGTCGTAGCAGGTGCGGGCGTAACGCATGTCGAGCGGCACGGTGCGCGCCGCGCGCGGTACGGCCCGCTGCGGCGCGCTGACCTGTGCGACATTGGCGAGCGCTTCGATCGACGCGGCAATGTCGGGTGACGCGATCCGGAAATAGCGATGCCGGCCGCGCACTTCGAGCGCGAGCAGACCGCCGTCGACGAGCCGCGCGAGATGGGCGCTGGCCGCCGACGGCGACAGCCCGGCAATCATCGTCAGCTCGCCGGCGGGGCGGGCGCTGCCGTCCATCAGCGCCCACAGCATCGCGGCGCGGCCCGGATCGGCGAGCAGCGCGCCAATGCGGCTCAAGCCTGGAAAGTGGTTGTGGTCGTCGGTGAGCGGGGCGGGCATCGGGTGTCTCCAGGGGCGGCGCGAGGCGCCATGCAGTCCACTGTAGCGAAGTGCGGCATTCGATGTTTCAGCTTAACGTGAACGATCGAATGCGGCAGCTACGAAAACCCGCTGTGCGCTCGCACTCGCTGTTGTCCCGGCCAGCGTTTCGGCGCCGCCCCGGCCCGCCAGGCTAGAATCGAAGCCTGTCTTTGCAGGAATACGTTGTGATGAAAACTCTTCTTGCCGTCGCGGCGGCGATGCTGCTGTTCACTGCCTGCGCGCAGGGCGGCGCCGGAGCGGGGTCGGGGGCGGGCACCGGCAGCATCAACATGTACGGCACGATCGACGAAGGAATCACCTTTCGCAAATGAGGCGCCTGCTGGACGTCTCATCAACACGCTGCGGCCGCGAGCGGCGCCGGGCCCGTCATCCACAAGCTCGCCGAACGTCCGCAGGTCTTGCGGACGAAAATTCCGCCTCGTAACCGGCCGAACCCGTCACGCGGTCAATATTGCGCTCGTATAATCGCCTCCTTTCAATGCATCCGATTGACCGGAGTCAAGATGAGTACCCCACCCGTAGCGCCGCTGGACCGTTCGGAAACCACTTTCCGCTTTCTCGCCGAGCCGAGCTCGGTCAATTTCGGCGGCAAGGTGCACGGCGGCGCGCTGATGAAGTGGATCGACGAGACCGCGTACGCGTGCTCGGCGGTGTGGTCGGGACGCTATTGCGTGACGGTCAGCGTGGGCAACATCCGCTTTCGCCGGCCGATCCTGGTCGGCAATCTGGTCGAACTGCGCGCGCGAGTCGTGGCGACGGGGCGCACCAGCATGCACATTCACGTCTCGGTGCAGGCGGGCGACCCGAAGGGTGGCGAACTGCTGCAAACCACCGATTGCCTCGTCGTGATGGTCGCCGTCAACGAGAATGGCCATCCGGTGCCGGTGCCGGCTTTCGTGCCGCAAACCGACGAACAGAAGCGGCTTGCCAAATACGCGATGGACGTGAAGGAAGCGCTCGATGCGATCGTAGAATTGAAGCCGGACGAAGTGGCGCAGGGGAAGATTTGAGCGACGCCCGCGAGCGTGCTGTTCGCGGGCCGCAGGCCTGCATAGGCCGTAAGCGGCCGCCACGGACCTTCATGGGCCGCTCGAAACAGAAGGGTGTTGCGCGGCACGTGATTCAACGGCTGCGGGGATCGACATAGGCCGCGAGGGTCCGCCGTCAACCTCAACGGGCCGCCCGAACATAAGCGTTCGTGCGGCGCATCACGCCGCAGGCGCAACCCCCGCGCGTTTCACCCCGCCGAATGCCCGACCATATCCTTCGGCCGCACCCATTCGTCGAACTGCTGCTCGGTGACGAAGCCGAGCGCGAGTGCCGAGGCCTTCAGCGTGGTGCCTTCCTTGTGCGCCTTTTTCGCGATCTGCGCGGCCTTGTCGTAGCCGATGTGCGGATTGAGCGCCGTCACCAGCATCAACGATTCGTTCAGCAAAGTATCGACGCGCTCGCGATTCGGCTCGATGCCCACCGCGCAGTTGTCGTTGAAACTCTGCGCGCCGTCGGCGAGCAGACGCACCGATTGCAGCACGTTATGCGCGATCATCGGCCGGAACACGTTCAGTTCGAAGTTGCCGCTCGCACCGCCGATATTCACCGCGACGTCGTTGCCGAACACCTGCGAGCAGAGCATCGTCAGCGCTTCGGACTGGGTCGGGTTGACCTTTCCCGGCATGATCGAGCTACCCGGTTCGTTTTCCGGAATTGACAGCTCGCCGAGGCCGCAGCGCGGGCCGCTCGCGAGCCAGCGGATGTCGTTGGCGATCTTGTTCAGGCTCGCCGCGACGGTTTTCAACGCGCCGTGCGCGAATACCAGCGCATCGGCCGCGGCCATCACTTCGAACTTGTTCGGCGCCGATACGAACGGCAGGCCGGTCAGCTTGCCGATCGCCGCCGCGACCTTGTCCGCGAACTGCGGATGCGCGTTCAGGCCCGTGCCGACCGCCGTGCCGCCTTGCGCGAGTTCGTACAGATGCGGCAGCGTCGCTTCCACGTGACGGATGCCATGATCGAGTTGCGCGACGTAGCCCGAAAACTCCTGGCCGAGCGTGAGCGGGGTGGCATCCTGCAAGTGCGTGCGGCCGATCTTGACGATGTCGGCGAAGGCCTTCGCCTTGCCGTCGAGCGTGTCGCGCAGCGTCTTCAGCGCCGGCAGCAGATGCTTGACGATCGCATACGCGGCAGCCACGTGCATCGCCGTCGGGAAGACGTCGTTGGACGACTGGCCGCGATTCACGTCGTCGTTCGGATGTACTTTGCGCGCTTCGCCGCGCTCGCCGCCGAGCAGCTCGCTCGCACGGTTCGCGATCACCTCGTTGAGGTTCATGTTGGTCTGCGTGCCGGAGCCGGTCTGCCAGACCGCGAGCGGAAATTCTTCGGGATGCTTGCCATCGATGATCTCGTCGGCCGCCTGCATGATCGCCTTGGCCTTGCTCTCGTCGAGCACGCCGAGGCCGTGGTTCACCTCGGCGGCGGCGCGCTTGATGACGGCCAGCGCGGTGATCAGCTCGGGCGACTGCTTCTCGGTCGAAATACGGAAGTTCTGCAGCGAGCGCTGGGTTTGCGCGCCCCACAGACGGGCGTTCGGCACGGCGATCTCGCCGAACGTGTCGCGCTCCATTCGTACGTCTTCAGTCATGTTTCACTCCGCTTTCAAAGTTCTGCGTTGACGGGCAATAGGGAGAATAGACCTGTTAGCGCGTTCCGGTATAACCCTGCCTGTGGGTCAAAAATGTAGGTGCGGCGCATGCCGTGGTCGACGTCGGTCCACACGAGCGGCGAGAGCGGCGCGCCGATCGAGCGCAGATAGGCGAGCTGGGCGTCGTCGGCGAGCGTGACGCGATAGCTCTGCTCGGGCGAAGTGGCGTGCTCGAAGATCTGCGCGACGTGGGCCGCGAGCGGTGGACTGTGGATCACCAGCGCCAGTTCGGTGTTCAGGTTGGCCGAGCGCGGATCGAGATTCATCGAGCCGATCACCAGAATCTTGCGGTCGATCACATAGGTCTTCGCATGCAGGCTCGCGCGCGAACGCGAACCCGCAATGCCCGCGAGCGGCGTCTCCTGGCGCGGCTTGAATTCATACAACTCGACGCCTTGTTGCAGCAGCGGCACGCGATACGGGCTGTAGCCCGCCTGCACCGCGACGGCGTCGGTCGCGGCGAGCGAGTTGGTCAGCACGGCGATGCGCACGCCGCGCTGCGTCAGCTCGCCGGCCGCCTTGACGCCGGCATCGTGCGGAACGAAGTACGGCGAAATGATCAGGAAGTCCTGGCGCGCGTCGCGCATCAGTTCGCCGAGCCGCTGCATCGGCGGACTGACGTAGTCCGGCGACGGATGTTCGATCTTCTCCGGCCGGTCCGCCTTGAACTCGGCGCGCGCCCACGTCAGGCCGAGCTGCTCGCTCGCGATCTGCGCCGCGAGCGGCGTCGCGTTGAGCGGTTTCGCGTTGTACGGATCGGCATTGGTGCGCCAGTGCTGGCGCAAGTCGTCGCGGGTCTGGTCGAGCTCCTTCGCGTCGAACTTCTGCTCGTTCAGCGCGCGCAGCGGGTACGCGATGCTGCTGTTCCAGTAGTCGTCGAAACTGGCGGAGATGTCGGCGGTAATGGGGCCGGCGGCGAGCACGTCGAGGTCGCGGAACTGCAGCGTTTCGCTCGCGCTGAAATATTCGTCGGCCAGATTGCGGCCGCCGACGATCGCCAGCTGGTTGTCCGCGATCATCGCCTTGTTATGCATGCGGCGCGTGAAATGGCCGATCTGTGTGAACAGGTTCGTCGCGCGTTCGACCATGCCTTCCTGCGCACTGCCGAACGGATTGAAGACGCGGATCTCGATGTTCTCGTGCGAATTCAGGCCCGCCATGATGCGGTCGATGTCCTTGAAGTTCAGATCGTCGACCAGCATGCGCACCCGCACGCCGTGATCGGCCGCGTAGAGTGCGGCGCCGAGCAGCAGCTTGCCGGTGGTGTCCTCGTTGGCAATGTAGTACTGCATGTCGAGGGTTCTGGTCGCCGCGCGGGCGAGCGCGATGCGCATCTGCAAGGCGTCGGTGCCGTTCGACAGCAGACGGAAACCCGACTGCTCCGGATGCGCCGATTCGAGCGGCGCGAGCGCGGTGCGCAGCGGCGTGATTTCGGTGGCGGGTAGGGCGTGCGTGACCGGACGGTCGAACGCGGTGGCGGGCGGTCTGGTCGCGCAGGCGCTCAGGAATGCGCTGGCACAGCACAGCAGGAAGAAACGTCTCGTTGCCCCCCAAGGGGACTCTCTCAATGATGCGGCAAATACGCGCTTGTGTTGCACTGCGCTGTGATTCTGTTCGCGATACCCCGGCACGCTGTTTTCCCCCTTGTTTGCAAGCTTCTCGTGACGGCAGCGCGGATGGCTTGCTCACGCTGTCGAGAACGGCATTCTAAGGGGAATCGCGGCGGGCGCGGCTCTGGGGCTGCCGTGTGAGCGTCCTGACGGACTTTGACGGCGAGGTGGATTGCACTGCGGCCATTGCCGGCACGCGCAGAGCATGCCGGCAATGGCCGCAGTCGAATCGATGCGCTCATGTGGAGCGTTGCCGCCATCGCTTTGCAAACCTGCGATCGCGGCGTATGGGCCGGGTTGCTTTAGCTGCGCCCGGCGTTCAACGCACGCTCGCCGTCGGGATGCGTCGAGCCTTTCGCCGGACGTCCCGCCCAGTAGCCCGCGAGCAGCGAGCCGGACAGGTTGTGCCACACCGAGAACAGCGCGCCCGGCAAGGCCGCGATCGGCGTGAAATACAGCTTGCCGAGCGTCGCGGCGAGGCCCGAGTTCTGCATGCCCACTTCGATCGCGAGCGTGCGGCAGACGGCTTCGTCGAAGCCGAGCAGACGCCCGCCCCAGTAGCCGCCGAGCAGGCCGATGCCGTTGTGCAGCACCACACCCAGCATCACCAGGAGACCGACCGATGCGATGCTCTTCTGCGTGCCCCCCACCACCGCGCCGATGATCAGCAGGATCGCGACCATCGAGATCAGCGGCAGAACCGGTTCGATCTTGCGCACGGTCTTGTTGAACAGACGATTCACGATCAGGCCGACCACGATCGGCAGCGCGACGATTTGCAGGATGCTCATCAGCATGCCGTGCACGTCGACGGCGATCGACGCGTCCACATACAGACGCGTAAGCAGCGGCGTCGCGAACACGCCGACGAGCGTCGACAGCGCGCTGATCGTCACCGACAGCGCCACGTCGCCGCGCGCCAGATAGATCATCACGTTCGACGCCGTGCCGCTCGCCACGCTGCCCACCAGCACCATGCCGGCGGTCAGATCCGGCGGCATGCGCAGCGCCTTGGCGATCACCCACGCGGCGAGCGGCATCACGAGGTAGTGCAGGACGATGCCCGCGATCACCGGCGCGGGGCGCGTGAAGACACGCTGGAAATCGGCGACCGACAGTGTCACGCCCATCGCCAGCATGATGATCGTGAGCAGCGTGGTGACGTGCGGCGAGATGCCGGCGAACGACGTGGGCGAGAAGTACGCGGCGATCGAGACGAGCACGGCCCAAAGCGGAAATAAGCGGGTGACGCGGGCAAGCATGACGGGTGGTCCTTGGTTATGTTTTATCGCGAGAAACGAGGGTCGGTCGAGCGGGCCGTCGGGCAGCGGCGGCGGGCGCTCGGGAAGTCTGCCGCGAGAAAGCGGCATGCCGGGCGGCGAGGGTGAGCCTTGGGGCGGCGCCGGCCTTTGTGGGGCGTGCTGGCGCAATCCTGGCGCGTGGCGCGGGTGCGCGCCGACGCATCGAGCCGGCTATTCTACCTTTTGCCGCGCGGCGGCCGTCAGCGGGTGGTTTGCGGGGCGGTTCGGGGGGTGGTCAGGGCGACCGGACCGGCGGCGTAAGCTGTCCGCCCGGCACACGCCGCAAGCTCAGCTTGTGAAAGCGCAGCGTCATCAGCACCGCGACGCTCGCGAGGCCGGCCGCGAGCCCCCACCACAAACCGCGGGCGCCGAGGCCGAAGTGGAACGCCAGCGTATAGCCGGTCGGAAAGCCGATGACCCAGTAACCGAACGCCGCGGCGATCATCGGCACGCGGGTGTCCTTCAGACCGCGCAGGCAGCCGGAACCGACCGTCTGCATGCCGTCGACGATCTGGAAGATCGCGGCCACGCCGAGTAGCGAACTTGCCAGCGCGACCGTCGCCGCATTGGCCGGGTCGTCCAGATGCAGATAGAGACCGACGATCCAGTGCGGCGCCGCGATCAGCACGATTCCCGACAACATCATGAAGCCGACGCCGAGCGCCAGCGCCACGAAGCCCGCGTGGCGCGCGGCGAGCGGCTGCCCGGCGCCGTCCCAGAAGCCCACTCGGACGTTGGCCGCCTGGCCGATCGCGAGCGGCACCATGAAGGCCACCGACGCGACGTTCAGCGCGATCTGATGCGCCGCCAGTTGTGACTCGCCGAGCAGGCCGACCATCAGTCCGGTGGCGAGAAAGAGCGTCGACTCGACGCCATAGGTGATCGCCACCGGCCAGCCGATGCCGAACAGCTCGCCCATCAGCGGCACATTGGGCCGCGTCGCGACGACGAAATGGCGAAAGCGCGGCCGCAGATGCAGCAGCGCCATCAACACGAGCGCGGTCAGCCAGACCGTGATCGAAGTCGCGGCCGCCGAGCCGAGAAAGCCAAGGCGCGGCAATCCCCACGCGCCGTGGATCAGGCCGTAATTCAGAAACGCGTTCACGACTACGCTCGCGATCGACACCCACAAGAGCCGCCGTGCCGCGCCGATCGCCGGCAGGAACGAGCGCATCAGGCCGACGCCGATCAGGCTCGCGGGCGCGCCCCAGCGCAGCACCGCCGCATATTCGCCGACGTTGTGCGCGAGCAGCCCCGGCTCGCCGAACGCGAGCAGGATGTGCGACGAGAACGACAACAGGAAGAACGCCGGCACCGACAGCAGCACGGACAGCACGAAGCCGGTCCAGTAGATATGCGGCACGCGGCTGTCGTCCTGCGCGCCGCGCGCATGCGACACGCTCACGCTGACCGAGGTCAGCACCCCTTGCAGCAGCGTCACGACGACGAAGAACAGGTTCGCGCCGAGCCCGCCGGCGGCGAGTGCATCGGGGCCGAGCGAGCCGAGCAGGATCGTATCGGTGACGCTCATCGCCATCTGCGACAGCTGCGCGATGGCGAGCGGCGCGGCGAGCCGGGCGGTGTCGGCCGCGTGGCGGGAGAAGGTCGGCGGCCGCGTGGCCACTCGGGTGAAGCCGGATTGAGTCATGAAGCGCTTGCGGCGGAAGTGGCGACAGCCTGACGGCGCACGCGCACTGCGCGCGGTGCTTGCCGCGCGCGCCGGTGGCGGCGCGTGTCAGCGGCAGTCCGGCAAGCGTCGGCGAAGGAAAGCGCGGCGCGGGCGTGAGCCGGTCGTGTCGGCCGAGGGTTTTCTGTCGAAACCGACAGCTTATTGCCTTGCAGCGGCGATGTCGATCAAAGAAGCACGCTTTTGGTGCGCGTGATACTGCGAATCTTCGGACGGGCGTTGGAGCGCGGGCAGGCGGGCCTTCAGGCCTCGTGGACCGCGATGCGCGTGTCGCCCAGCAGCACGACTTGGCCCGCCCGGATTTTGCAGGTTTTACGCGTCTCGACCCGGCCATCGACGGTCACGGCGCCGTCGGCAACCATCATTTTTGCCGACCCGCCGCTGTCCGCGAGGCCCGTTATCTTCAGCAGATTGTGCAGTTCGACGTAGTCGCCGGTGAGCGTGAAATCGAGGTTGGGCATGGGGTTTGCACCTTCAGGCAAAGGGTTCGCATCATAAGGCAGAAGCTTGCTCCCGATGAAACTCATGATGAAGACGGGCTCCGCGCAAGCAATTGCAAGCAGTCGTTATGCAACTGGCGGAAAGTGAAACCCTCCGTAACAGGGGTCGCGTGTCGTGAATTTCACTCGTAAAGTGCGGCCATGTAGCAAAGCTTGCTGGATGCCTGAACATGTCCACGCACCTTGCGCGACGCCGGACACCGCGCCCGCGCCACAACAACTTAGAGAGGATTTGCCATGACCAAGATTCATTCACTCCTGATCGGTACCGCCCTCACTGCTTTTGCCGCTACCGCCGCGGTAGCGCAGACCGCGCAGCCGGCTGCGGGCATCGGTGGCCAGGCACAGATCCAGACCCAGGGTGCCGACCTCGCACCCGCCGCGCCCGCCGCGCAGGGCGTGCAGCCGGTGACGCCGGCGCCGACCCGTCTGACGGCGTCGGGCTCGACCGATCCGCTGGTGCAAAAGCGTGACGCCAACGCGAAGGCGAACGCCGAGTACCGCGCGTCGAAGAAGGCGTCGAAGACCGAGCTGAAGGATCAGCAGAAGGCCGCCAAGGCGCAGTACAAGGAGCAGGTGCGCGACGCGAAGATCAACCAGAAGGCGGACAAGCAAGCCGCCAACAATGAAATGAAGATGAACATGGAAGGCCAGACCGCCACCCAGGCGCACGGCGCCGACGTCAAGCATTGAGCGTCGAACGCGGGCGGACGGTCGGGGTTGGCTCCAGGTTGGCTCGGCGTTGGCTGTCACGCCGCACTTTCGTTTCACGTTTCACGGAGGTATCGGATGAAGATCACGCAGTCCACGAAGAATCGAATGTATGCCGCGCTGATCGCGGGTTGTCTGTCGTCGGTGGCGTTTGCGCAGGCTAGCGATCCGGCCGCCGCACCCGTCACCCACGCGGACAAGAAGGCCGCCAAGGAGCAGTCTAAGGCCGACAAGAAGGCGGCTGTCGCCCAAGCCAAGGCCGACAAGAAGAAAACCGACGCGCAGGCCGACGCCGACAAGGCCAACGCCGAAGCCAATGTGAAGGATGCGAAGAAGCAGCAGTAAGGCTTAGCCTCGGCACGCGAGGCGAGGCGCGAGAAACTTCGCGAGCGGCGCGTTGCGTCGCCGCCCTTGACAAGAAAATGGCCCATTGCGTGAAGACGCACGGGCCATTTTTTGCGTGTTCCAGGAACTCTGTTGTCGCCGTGCACCGCGAGCGCGGTTCGCGGCAGCGCGTTCGTTTTCCCAGCTGCTGCAGGCGCTCGCCCCTGTAGCCACACCCAGCAAACAACGCCAAAAAAAGGGTCGCTTGTCGTCGATGGTTGTATGGATATACAGTGTGCGTCGCCATCCTGAATCCGCTCAACGCCAAATCCACCGTGCCCTCCGTCGCTGAATCTCCGCCGCCTTTCAACACCGCCGCCTGGCTGGCGAAGCTCAACGACGCGCAACGCGAAGCCGTCGAGTACGGCGCCGATACGCCCAGTGCGCCGCCCGGCGCGCTGCTGGTGATAGCGGGCGCCGGTTCCGGCAAGACCAACACGCTCGCGCACCGCGTCGCCAATCTGGTGGTGAAGGGCGCCGATCCGCGCCGCATCCTGCTACTGACCTTTTCGCGCCGTGCGGCGCTCGAGATGACCCGCCGCGTCACGCGCATCGCCGGTGCGGCGCTTGGCGCCCGGGCCGCGCTCGCGCAAGGGCTCACGTGGTCGGGCACGTTCCATAGCGTCGGCGCACGGCTGCTGCGCGAATACGCCGATCTGATCGGGCTCGCGCCGTCCTTCACGATCAACGACCGCGAAGACTCCGCCGACCTGATGAACCTGGTGCGGCACGAACTCGGGCTGTCCGCGAAGGAGCGGCGCTTTCCCGCGAAGGGCACCTGCTTCGCCATCTATTCGCGCGTGGTGAACACGGGCGCATCGCTCGGCCATGTGCTGGAGAACGCGTTTCCGTGGTGCCGCGAGTGGGAAGCCGATCTGCGCATGCTGTTCGCGGCGTATGTCGAGGCGAAGCAGAAGCAGAGCGTGCTGGATTACGACGATCTGCTGCTCTACTGGTCGCACATGGCCGGGGAGCCGGCCATCGCGGCGGACCTGTCGGCGCGTTTCGACCACGTGCTGGTCGACGAGTATCAGGACACCAACCGCCTGCAGGCGTCGATCCTGCTCGCACTGAAGCCGGACGGACGCGGGCTGACCGTGGTCGGCGACGACGCGCAGTCGATCTACTCGTTTCGCGGCGCGACCGTGCGCAACATTCTCGACTTCCCCGCGCAGTTCGATCCGCCCGCGCGCCAGGTCACGCTCGAACGCAACTACCGGTCGACCGCGCCGATCCTCGCCGCGTCGAATGCGGTGATCGAACTCGCCAGCGAGCGCTACACGAAGAACCTGTGGACCGACAAGGCGTCGGCGCAACGCCCGCGTCTCGTCACGGTCGCCGATGAAGCCGATCAGGCGCGCTACATCGTCGAACAGGTGCTGGAGGCGCGCGAGCAGGGCATGAAGCTGAAGTCGCAGGCGGTGCTGTTTCGCGCCGCGCATCACAGCGCCGCGCTGGAGATCGAGCTCACCCGGCGCAATATCCCGTTCGTCAAATTCGGCGGGCTGAAATTTCTCGAGTCGGTGCATGTGAAGGACGTGCTCGCGGTGCTGCGCTGGGCGGAGAATCCGCGCGACCGCGTCGCCGGGTTTCGCGTCGTGCAGTTGTTGCCGGGCGTCGGGCCGGCCACGGCGGCAAAGGTGCTCGACGAGATCGTCGCGCGCGCGGGTGGCGGCAATCCCGTCGACACGGCTGCGAGCGCGCTGGCAGCGTTCACGGCGCCAGCCCGCGCGCAGGAGGATTGGCACCCGTTCGTCAAGCTGATGTCGAGCGTGTATGGGCGGCAGACGCCGTGGCCCGGCGAATTCGAAATGGTGCGGCGCTGGTACGAGCCGCATCTCGAACGCAATCACGAGGACGCCGCGATCCGTCACGCGGACGTATTGCAGATGGAAAGCATCGCGGGCACGTATCCGTCGCGCGAGCGCTTTCTGACCGAGCTGACGCTCGATCCGCCCGACGCCACCAGCGACGAATCCGGCGTGCCGCTGATCGACGAGGACTACCTGATCCTGTCGACGATCCATTCGGCGAAGGGGCAGGAGTGGCGCAACGTGTTCGTGCTGAATGGCGTCGACGGCTGCATTCCTTCCGATCTCGGCACCGGCAGCGAGGACGAAATCGACGAGGAGCGGCGCCTGCTCTATGTGGCGATGACGCGTGCGAAAGAGGACCTGCATATCGTCGTGCCGCAGCGTTTTTACGTGCACAACCAGACGCATATGGGCGATCGCCACGTGTGGGCGTCGCGTACGCGCTTCATTCCCGCGCACCTGATGCCGTTGTTCGATGCGTATGCGTGGCCGCGCGTGCCCGTGCCCAGCGCACCGACGGCGGCCGGCCTCGCCGCGGCCGCGCGCGCGAAGATCGAGATCGGGGCGAAGCTCAGGAAGATGTGGGATTGAGCGCCGTAGCGGGCGCTTTGGCTCGGCGGAACGCGGTGAGTGCTGCGGGCCGCAGAAGCGCAGCCCGGCTGGTGCGCGGTGCTAGGGCACCGCGTGCAAATTCAGCGCGACTGTCGTTGCTGCTGTTGCGGTGCCGGACGCGGCGGCACGAAGAAATTGCGCAGCCAAGCCGCGAGACGTGAAAACACGTCATACGGCTCTTCGACGAAAATCTCCGGCTTGAGCAGACGCAGGTATTCCATGATCTGCTGCGCTTCCTGCTTCTGGAACGAGCCGTGCGAAATCCCCAGGCGCAACAATCCGCGCAACTCGCCGAGCTTCTCGCGCGCGGTGCTGCCCACGCTCGTTTCGCACGCCACCTTCGCCTCGTAGACCCGCTGGCGCAACGATTCGACGAGCCGCCACGCGGGCGTCTGCATGACTTCCTCGAGTGCCTGAATGTCCTGCGCCGCGCTCTTGATCTGCGCGGCGAGCGGATCGACCTGCGCCGCGTCGCCTTCCGCTTCCTTGACGATCGCCGCCGCCCAGTCGCGACATTGCTTGGCGAGCTCCTCCGGGGTCCATTCCGAACGGGCCGCGAAGCCGAAACCGAACTCGCCCGCCTGCCGCATCAGGATCGCGACGACGTCGGGAAACTCCTTGTCCAGGGTGCGTTTGGCCCAGGCGTACTGGCCGCCCTGTAGCATCCGTTGGACCGCGTGTTCAGTCAGGGGCACCATGTTGTCGAGCAGCTTGGCGCGCAAAAAGTCCTCAAACGACGGTGTCGCGAACTGCGGGTCGAGCTTCAGCGAGACCCGCAGAAAAGCGTCGAAATCCTTGCGCAGCGACGCAATGGTCTCGTCTTTGAGCTTGAGGGTGATTTGACCCATGTGTTTTCCCGTTTGATCCTGCCGCATGGCATCGTCACGACTCCCGGCCGCCGGCGGACCCGGATGACGCGACGCCGGCTGCCGACGCGGTTGATTCCAGCGTGTTGCCGCGCAATCAACGGGACGCATCCCGATACGCGGACCTCGACTTGATATCGGCCGATTTGAGGGGAACTTGAGGGCGCGCGAGTCGGGCGCTCTGGAGGAAAGCGTCGCCCGGCAGGCCTGCGCGTGGTGCAAGCCCGGGCGACGCCGATGTCGCGATGACGGGTGCCCGGTGCTATTTCAGCACCACGCATTGCCAGACGAAGAACACTGTCAGGCCGACCGCGATGGTCAGCAGCGGCCGCCGCGTGAGCGCGCTGACGACGACGGCGGCCAGCGCGCCGACCAGTTGCGGATTGCGCCAGGTCAGTTCGGCATCGGCGCCGTGCGGCGAAATCGCCATCGGCACGATGATCGCGGTTAGCACCGTCACCGGCACGAAACCGAGCGCGGTGCGCACGAGCGGCGCGAACACCAGCCGCTCGCCGAGGACGAAAACAGCGGCCCGGATCACCCACGTGATGACCGCCATGCCGAGGATCAGGACGACGTAGTTCATCGCGAGGCCTCCGCGGTGTCGCGGGCGCCGCGTGTGTGACGAGTGCCGTGCGTGCCACGGGTGTTGCGTGTTTTGCGTGGATTGGACCGTGACATCGACAGCAGGACGCCGACCGCCACGCCCGCGAACACCGCGCCGAGCAGGCCGAGCTTGTATGGCCACGCCTGCCAGAAGAACGCCAGCGTGCCCGCGGTAGCCGCCGCCGCGATGTAGCGCAACGCGACAAGCTGCGGCACGACGATCGCGATGAAGGTCGCGACCATCGCGAAGTCGAGTCCGAGCGATTGCAGGCCCGGAAAGGCCGCGCCGAACAGCAGGCCGGCGACCGTCCAGAGCTGCCAGTTCAGATACATCGCGAGTCCTGCACCGAAGAAATAGTGCGGGCCGACCGTGCCGGCTTCGCGATGCCGGTAGTGCTCCCAGGCGACCGCGAAGACTTCGTCGGTGAGCAGCGCGCCGAGCACGCAGCGCCAGCGCGCCGACAGATGCGCGACGTGCGGCGCGAGCGTCGCGCTATACAGCACGTGACGCAGATTGACGACGAGCGTGGTCGCCCAGATCACGGCGAAGCTCGCGTGGCCGGCGATCAGGCCGAGTGCGATGAACTGCGCGGAGCCCGCGAATACGACGAGCGACATCAACTGGCCATGCCACAGATGCAGCGGGCCGGATGCGACGAGGGTGCCGAAAATGACGCCGAACGGCGCCGCGCCGACCATCATCGGAATGATGTCGCGCGCGCCGGCGGCGAATTCTTTGAAATGGCCTGTGCGAGTGGGCTGGCCGAGGATGGAATGGGTCAATCTTGCCTCCTTGATTGGGGAAGCATAGTGGGAGTCGTGCGGGGCAGTCTTGTACGTTCTTGCGGCGGGGTGGGGAGTGGCCCGGTTCAGATCGGCTTAGCTCGGTGAGGTGAGGGGAAAGGTGGAAAAAGGCACGCAAACCTCCATACCTCGTGCGCAACGCGCCCGGCCGCATCCCACCCAAACGCCGCTCACACTCCCTGCCAGCGCCCCGGTGGCACCCCGAACATGCGTCGGAAATGCCGCGTGAAATGACTCTGATCGGTGAAGCCGCTCGCCGCAGCCACATCCGTCACGGACACGCCGGCGCGCAACGGCGCGAGCGAGCGCTGCAAACGCACCTGGTTGCGCCAGGCATGGGGCGGCAAGCCCGTCGCCTGCGCGAAAAGGCGCGCCGCGTGAAACGGCGACAACCCCGCCGCCCGCGCAACGTCGGCGAGCGTAACGGGTTCGATGAGATCGCCGGTCAGACGCTCCTGCATGATCGCGACGCGCGCATCGTCGGTGGCGAGCAGGGACGGCGCTGGTTGCGTCTGCGAGTAACGGACCAGCAGCGTGGACAGCGCGTCGAGCATCGCGGCTTCGGCGGCGAGCGCATCGTCACCCGCTTCCAGCAGACGGTGCGCGCGCGCGAGCCGCATGGCCAGATCGGGATCGCGGATCACGCCGGGCGCAAAAAACGGCAGCGCCTGCGGCTTGCCGCTGAGCTCGCTCGCGAGATCGTGGATGAAATCCACCGGCGCATACATCACGCGATACCGCCAGCCCGCCTCCACCGCCTTCGAACCCGTATGGAGCTCCCCGGGATTGATGATCGGCACGCCGCCCGCTTCGGCGACGTAATCGGCGCCGCGATACCGATACCCTTCCGCGCCCGCGACGATCACCGGAATCGTGTACGCATCGTGCCAATGCGGCGTGAACTCGTGATCGTGGTATTCGGCGGTGAGCAGGTCCGCGCCGGGCAGAAGCGGCGTGCGCCAGTAGCGGGCAGAGTCCTGGAAGCGATGGGCGGCGGGCATGATGAAGGTCCGGCAGGACGGTCAGTGTAGCGCGTCGCGAGCGCTCGCGGCACCGGCCTGGCATTTGGCCGCCGCGCGGGTTCGACGGGTTGGCTTGAGCTGCAACGTCTGACGAGCAGGCGGTGGCGGGAGTGTCGGACCGCGGCATTGCCGCATCGAGGCGTTTCGCAGTGTGTCCCGCGTGTCTGGCATAACGTGGTGCTTACCTGACGGGGATCGTCGTCCCGGGCGGCATCGGCACGGCGCTCACGCTGTTTTTCGCGCTGCCGCTGACGACCCGGTCGCTGTACGTGAGATACACCAGCGTGTTGCGCTTCGCGTCGACCACGCGCACCACGTGCAACGATTTGAAGATGAGCGACATGCTGACGGTGAACACATCGGCCTGCTGCTTCACCGGTCCCGTGAAATGAAGCGCGCCGACCTGGCGGCAGGCGATCGACGCTTCGGTCGGATCTTCGGCGATGCCGAGCGTGCCCTTGACGCCGCCCGTCCGCGCGCGCGACACGTAGCAGGTCACGCCTTGAACGATCGGATCGTCATAGGCCTCGACGACCACGCGGTCGGAACCCGTGATGCGAAAGTTGGTATTGACGCTGGCGACTTCTTCGCTATGCGCCGAAGGCAGCATCAGTGCTGCGGCGACGGCGAGCGCGATGCGCAACGAGGTGGGTTTCATGGGCGTGGCGATATGAATATGAGCGAGCGGTTGGGCGCGGCGCGCGCCGGGAAAGCGCCATCGTATAACGGCATGCACGGAAGAGGGCCGAGGCCGATGAGCCAGATCAGCTGCGTCAGCCGCCGCCGATGTTCACGAGCAGGCAATACGAAGCAGGCAACGCAAACGCTAGCCTCGAGCAGGCCATGATGGCGATCCAGCGATCGGGGCCAGCGACGCGCGGTGCACAAAAAGAAAAAGGCCCGCACGGATGCGGGCCTTTCAAAATTTTTTGGCTCCTCGACCTGGGCTCGAACCAGGGACCTACGGATTAACAGTCCGGCGCTCTACCGACTGAGCTATCGAGGAACAGCAGTACAACTCGATCTACATAAAAAAACCCGTCTTGGTTAACGGGCTTTTGCAATTCTTGGCTCCTCGACCTGGGCTCGAACCAGGGACCTACGGATTAACAGTCCGGCGCTCTACCGACTGAGCTATCGAGGAACAGAACAACAACAGCAGAGAAGCGAAATTTTAGAGGCAGCTTTAGCGCCTGTCAATACCCTGCGTTCATCTTGGTCTAATTGCGAATCTGGCGGGGCGTGACAGGCTGCGGCGCTCAGCGTGCGAGCAGCTCGAGCTTTTCCTTCACATCCTTGAACTCGTCGGCTTCCGGCAGCGGGGCCTTGGTCTTGGTGATGCTCGGCCAGTTCTTCGCGAGATCGGCATTCAGCTCGATGAAATTCTGCTGGTCGCCCGGCACATCTTCTTCGGCATAAATGGCGTTCACCGGGCATTCGGCGACGCACACAGCACAGTCGATGCACTCATCGGGATCGATCGCGAGGAAGTTGGGACCTTCGCGAAAGCAGTCCACCGGGCACACATCGACGCAGTCGGTATAGCGGCACTTGATGCAGCTTTCGGTCACAACGTGAGTCATTCAGGCAGCTCCTGCATGCGGAATCAGGGGAGGCGCAAGCGCCAAAAGCGCTATTGTAACGTAACGTCAAGAGGCACATACAGCATCGGGCAATGCCTTTTTATATGTTTTCGTGATTAGTTTATGGCGCCCGCGGGGGGATTGCTTCGGGCCCGTGATGCAAGCGTTCGTCGGCGCGCTGAATTTGGGCGCATTCGGGTAACATGCGTCAAGTCGACGCGCACGGGCGTGTCCAACGCGCATGGCTTGAGTCCGGCCTTTCGTTTTTCCCGCGGTCCAGTTCGCACCATCATGATTATTACTTCGCTGCTCGATACCGATCTGTACAAGTTCACGATGATGCAAGTGGTGTTGCATCATTTTCCCGCCGCGAATGTGGAGTACCGTTTCCGCTGCCGTACGCCGAATATCGATCTCGTGCCGTATATCGGCGAGATTCGCGACGAAGTGCGCAAGCTCTGCGACCTGCGTTTCACCGACGACGAACTCGACTACCTGCGGCGCATGCGCTTCATCAAGGGCGACTTCATCGAGTTTCTCGCTCTGTTTCATCTGAACGAGAAATACATTTCGATCGAGCCGTCGCCGAAGGGGAATGGCGAGATCGACATCGAGATCAAAGGGCCGTGGCTGCATACGATCCTGTTCGAGATTCCGATGCTTGCGATCGTCAACGAGGTCTATTTCCGCAACACCCAGCAAAAGCCCGATTACAGCGAGGGGCGCGGCCGTCTGGTCGAGAAGATCCAGTTGCTGGGCGCGCGCCCCGAATTCGCCGACTGCAAGATCGCCGACTACGGCACGCGCCGCCGCTTCTCGAAGCAATGGCACGAGGAGGTGATCCTCACGCTGAAAGACGGTCTCGGCGAGCAGTTCGCCGGCACCAGCAACGTCTTCTATGCGATGAAGCACGGCCTCACACCGCTCGGCACGATGGCGCATGAATATCTGCAGGCGTGCCAGGCGCTCGGCCCCCGGTTGCGCGACTCGCAGACCTTCGGCTTCGAGATGTGGGCGAAGGAATATCGCGGCGACCTCGGCATTGCGCTGTCCGACGTGTACGGCATGCAGGCCTTCCTGCGCGACTTCGACATGTACTTCTGCAAACTGTTCGACGGCGCGCGCCACGATTCCGGCGATCCGTTCGACTGGGGCGAGCGCCTGCTCAAGCACTACGAGGCGAACCGCTGCGACCCGCGCACCAAGATTCTCGTGTTCTCCGACGCGCTCGACATCCCGAAGGTGCTGCAACTGTACGAGCGCTTTCGCGACCGCTGCAAACTGGCGTTCGGCGTCGGCACCAATCTGACCAACGACCTCGGCTACAACCCGTTGCAGATCGTCATCAAGATGGTTCGCTGCAATGGTCAGCCGGTGGCGAAGCTGTCGGACTCGCCGGGCAAGAACATGTGCGAGGACAAGGCTTATCTCGCGTATCTGCGCCAGGTATTCGGCATCGCGCAACCCGAAGAAGAGGCAGCGAAGTAACACACTTCACACCTCGTGCGAGTTCATGCGCCCGTTCATTGGTGACTACTTTGAATGCGCGCGAGCTGGCTGGCAATATGCCGTTCGGCCAGGGTGTTCACGTGGAGGGTGGCCGGTATAATCCTCGTCACTTTGCACGGCTGTCGACACGAGGACTTCGCCCATGGACACTTCGATTGCCCGCCGCAACATCCTGGCGCGCATCCGCGCCGCGCAAGGGCGCGAGCCCGAGCCGTCCGCTGCCGAGCGCGAGGCAGCGGCAGATTATGTGACGCGCCATCCGGCCGGCCCGCGTCCGGAGATGCCTGCCGAACTGACTGTGCGTTTCATCGAAGAAGCGCAGAAGCTGTCGACCACGGTCGACAGCGTTCATACGCTCGCCGACGTGCCGGCCGCGGCGCATCGCTACCTCACCGGGCATGCGTTGCCGTTGCAGGCGATCGCCTGGCAAACCCTGCAAGATCTCAATTGGGCCGAAGCCGGCCTCAGTGTCGAATTCCGCAAGCCCCGCGACGGCGACGTCGTCGGTCTCACCGGCTGCTTCTGCGCGACCGCCGAGACCGGCACGCTGGTGCTGCTGTCCGGCCCGCAAACCTACGCGTCGGCCGGCTTGCTGCCCGAAACGCACATCGCCATCGTGCCGGCATCGCGCATCGTCGCGGGTCACGAAGACGCGTTCGGCCTGATCCGCAAGGAGCGCGGCGAACTGCCCCGTGCGGTCAATTTCGTCTCCGGGCCATCGCGCACCGGCGACATCGAGCAGACCATCGTGCTGGGCGCGCATGGCCCTTACCGGGTGCATGTGATCCTCGTGCAGGATGCGTGAACGGGCCGCGCGGCGACGTCTCGCAGCGCACACGGCCACCTCCATTGCAAGGATTTCAACGATATGAAAGGGTATACCGTGAGCGCGAGCGCGTGGATTGCCGTTGCGCAGACGCTGGGCGGATGGTCTCAATCGGCGTCCGCTGCGACGCTCGATGGCGCGACCCTGTCGGCGCTGTGGAGCCTGCCGTTCGCGGGCGTGCTGCTGTCGATCGCTATATTTCCGCTGATCGCGCCGGCGTTCTGGCATCACCATTTCGGCAAGATCGCGGCAGCATGGTCGCTCGTGTTCCTCGTGCCGTTCGCGCTCACCTTTGGCGTGAACGTGGCCTTCGGCAAGCTGATACACGCGCTGCTCGATGAGTACATTCCGTTCATCGTTCTGCTAACCGCGCTTTATACCGTCGCGGGCGGTATCTGCGTGCGCGGCAATCTGCACGGCACGCCGCGCCTGAACACGGCAATTCTCGCGCTCGGCACCTTGCTGGCGAGCGTGATGGGTACGACCGGCGCGGCCATGTTGCTGATCCGTCCATTGCTGCGCGCCAACGACAATCGCCAGCATGTGGTCCACGTGGTGGTGTTCTTCATTTTTCTCGTGGCGAACGTGGGCGGCTCGCTGTCGCCGTTGGGCGACCCGCCGCTCTTTCTCGGCTTCCTCGAAGGCATCCGCTTCTTCTGGACCACCCAGCATCTCGCGCTGCCGATGCTGTTCGTCAGCGTCGTGCTGCTGACCGGTTTCTATGCGCTCGACTCGTACTACTTTCATCGGCGTGAAGAGGCGCGCTCACCCTTTCTCGATCCGACGCCCGAGGGCGCGCCGCGCGGCATCGACGGCAAGATCAATTTCGTGCTGCTCGCCGCGGTGATCGCGCTGGTTCTGATGAGCGGGTTGTGGCGGCCGCAGGTCACATTCGACGTGTTCGGTACGCAGGTCGCGTTGCAGAACGCGGTGCGCGACGTTGCGCTGATCGGCGTGACGTTGCTGTCGCTCGCGTTGACGCCTCGCGCGGCGCGCGCGGGCAACGATTTCAATTGGGCGCCGATCGAAGAGGTGGCCAAGCTGTTCGCCGGCATCTTCGTGACGATCGCGCCGGTCATCACGATGCTGCGCGCGGGCGAGGCTGGCGCGTTCGCGGGCCTCGTGCATCTGGTCAACGATTCCGCAGGCCAGCCGCGCGACATTATGTACTTCTGGGCGACCGGCCTGTTGTCTTCGTTTCTCGACAACGCACCCACCTATCTTGTGTTCTTCAACCTGGCGGGCGGCGACGCGCAGACGCTGATGACGAGCGGCGCGACCACGCTCGCCGCGATCTCGGCCGGCGCGGTGTTCATGGGCGCGATCACGTATATCGGCAATGCACCGAACTTTATGGTGAAAGCGATCGCGCAATCGCGCGGCGTTCGCATGCCGAGTTTTTTCGCTTATCTGGGCTGGTCGGGTGCAGTGCTGTTGCCGCTGTTCGCCGTCACCGGCTGGTTGTTTTTCTGATGCTGATTTCGCCGCCGAGGCATTCCCGCTCGACGCGCCATACGGAGAATTGCAATGCCGAAGATCCTCGTCGCCCGTCCGATCTTTCCCGATGTGATCGAACGACTCAAGCAGTATTTCGACGTCGACTGGAACCAGGGTGATGTGTTGGCCGCCGACGAACTGAAACGCCGTCTCGCGGATAAGGACGGTGCCCTGACCGCGGGCGAGCCGATCGACGCCGGCGTTCTGGCGGCGGCGCCGCGCTTGCGCGTGGTGTCGAACATGGCGGTGGGCTACAACAACTTCGACATGGCCGCGTTCAACGCGGCAAACGTGCTCGGCACCAACACGCCGGACGTGCTGAACGAGTCGACCGCCGACTTCGGCTGGGCCCTGATGATGGCCGCCGCACGCCGCATTGCCGAATCGGAGCACTGGCTGCGCGCAGGCAAGTGGCAGAAGTGGAGCTACGACGGTTTTCTCGGCAGTGACCTGTACGGTTCGACGCTCGGCGTGATCGGCATGGGCCGGATCGGCCAGGCGCTCGCACGGCGCGCGAAGGGCTTCAACATGCAGGTGATCTATCACAACCGTTCGCGCGTGGCGCCGGAGATCGAGGCTGAACTGAATGCCGAATATGCATCGAAGCAGGACCTGCTGCGGCGTGCCGATCATGTCGTGCTGGTCGTGCCGTACTCGAAGGAAAGCCATCACACGATCGGCGCGGCCGAATTCGCGCTGATGAAGCCTACCGCGACGCTCACCAACATCGCGCGCGGCGGCATCGTCGACGACGCGGCGCTGGTCGAGGCGCTGCGCTCGAAGCAGATCGCCGCGGCCGGTCTGGACGTGTTCGAAGGTGAGCCGCATCTGAATCCGGATCTGTTGAGTGTGCCGAATGTCGTGCTGACGCCGCACATCGCCAGCGCCACCGAAGCCACGCGGCGTGCGATGGCGAATCTCGCCGCCGACAATCTGATCGCGGGGCTGGGCGTTGGGCCGCGTGCCGGCCAGCCGCCGAATCCGATCAATCCGGACGTGATCGGTAAGGCGCGCTCATGATGATGATTCTGGTGGCGGCCGTCGCGGTGCTGGCGGTCGTCCTGGTCATTGCGCTGGCGTTGTTGATGCGCGCTCATGGCCGCGCGGACGACAGTGAGCAGTTCGAGTTGCTCAACGAACGCATCGACGCCGCGACCGACACGCAGGCGCATGCCTACGAGCGCCTCGAAAGGCAATTGCGCAACGACATCACCGAGACCGCACGGGTGTCACGCACCGAGCAGAGCAGTGGGTTCGCACATTTTCAACAGACGCTCGCCGCGCAGTTCAGCAGCATGACCACGGTGCAAGGCGGCAAGATTGACGCCTTCGCGCAGCAGCTCGACGCCGTACGCCACAGTTTGCAGGCCCAGGCCCAACAGGCGCGCGACGAACAGGGCCGCTCGCTCAAGCAGTTTGGCGACACGCTGAGTTTGCAACTGGGACAACTGACCGAAGCGAACGACCGGCGCTTCGCCGAAGTCCGCGCGACCATCGAGCAGCGGCTCAAGGATATCGAGGCGAACAACTCGGCCAAGCTCGAAGAAATGCGCCGCACCGTCGACGAAAAACTGCATGCCACGCTTGAACAGCGGCTGGGCGAATCGTTCAAGCTGGTCTCCGATCGGCTCGAACAGGTGCATCGCGGTTTGGGCGAGATGCAGACGCTGGCGGCCGGCGTCGGCGATCTGAAGAAGGTGCTCACCAACGTCAAGACGCGTGGCACGTGGGGCGAAGTGCAACTGGAGGCGCTGCTCGAACAACTGCTCACCGCTGACCAATACGCAAAGAACGTCGCGACGGTGCCGAAGAGCGCGGACCGCGTCGAGTTTGCGATCCGGTTGCCGGGACGCACGGAGCAGGGCGGTGCGGCCACGCCCGTCTGGCTGCCGATCGACGCCAAGTTTCCGCGCGAAGACTACGAGCGTCTGATCGAAGCGCAGGAGCGTGCCGATCCGGCCGCCGTTGAAGAGGCGTCACGCGCGCTCGAAGCGCGCATCCGCGCGGAGGCGCGCACGATCGCGGAGAAGTATGTGTCGCCGCCGCACACCACGGATTTCGCGCTGCTGTTCCTGCCGACCGAAGGCCTGTACGCAGAAGTGCTGCGCCGGCCCGGACTCACGGACTTGCTGCAACGCGACTATCGCGTGACGATCGCAGGGCCGACCACGCTGACGGCGCTGCTCAACAGTTTGCAGATGGGCTTCCGCACACTCGCCATCGAAAGGCGTTCGAGCGAGGTCTGGCAGGTGCTCGGCGCGGTGAAAACGGAGTTCGGCAAATTCGGGGACGTGCTGGCCAAGACCAAAGCGCAGCTGGAGACCGTCACGCGTTCTATCGAGGCGGCCGAAACGCGCACCCGCATGATGAACCGCAAGCTGCGCGACGTCGAGGCACTACCGGGCGACGAGGCGAGGGGTTTGCTCGGCGATGCGTTGTCGGGCGTCGAGGCCGACGAGCAGTAGGGCGGCGCGGGTTCGGCGCGTCGTATGCAGCGCGCGCCCGTCAAGCCGGTTCACAGGCGCGCCTCAAGCGTACGCGCCGGATTCCGCCAGCCCATGCGTCAGCGCGAAGATGGCGCGCGTGTCCGTGGGCGTGGCGGTGCGGATCGCGACAGACATTACGCCTCTTCGGGCGCGTCGGTCAGATGAATTTCAATACCGCCGAAACGCGATGCAACCCAGTTGTACGCGTGGCACGCAATCCACAACAGCACGAAACCCAGAATCGCATTCAGCAGCAAGGCGCTGAACACCGTGCTCAATTCCACAGAACCGTAGCGGATGAACGCAACCAGCACGCCAAGCAGCACGATCGGCACCGAGAACGTCAGATACACGAGGATGAGTGCTTTGGCCGTCTGTCCAGGTGCAATGAACGAGATCTGTTTTTTCATGTAAGTGAAACCCGTGTG
Organism: Paraburkholderia fynbosensis; assembly: GCF_902859935.1. GTDB lineage: Bacteria > Pseudomonadota > Gammaproteobacteria > Burkholderiales > Burkholderiaceae > Paraburkholderia > Paraburkholderia fynbosensis. The sequence goes on along the minus strand of NZ_CADIKI010000012.1, from coordinate 207,024 downwards.
TTTTGGTGGTAATGGGTAAGGCTAAGCTGCAACGTTGCCGGGGCCGCGCCGGGTCCGCAGGCGTCAGATGAGACCGTCGAACAGCATGATGGCGACGCGTTCTCCCGCGGCAATCGCGCCTTCGTCGTGACCGAGCACGATAAAGCAATTGGCCTCGCTCATCGAACTCAGCACGCCCGAGCTTTGCGAGCCGGTCGGCGTGACGTGCCACTGTCCGTGCGCGTCCTGTTCGGCGACACCGCGCTGGAATTCGGTGCGGCCAGCGCGTTTGCGAATCGCCTGGCGGCTCGCGGCGTGGATCGTCGGCAGCGGGTGCGGCGTCGCGCCGGACATCAGCAGCAGCACTTCGCGCACGATCTGATAGAACGCCACCATCACGGCGACCGGATTGCCGGGCAAACCGAAGAATAGCGCAGGCAGCCCCACGCCCGGCCGCTCGCCGGACCAGATGCGGCCAAACGCGAGCGGACGGCCCGGGCGCATCGCCAGGCTCCAGAAAGCGACGTCGCCGAAAGTTCGTAGCAGCTGTTGGGTGAAATCGGCCTCGCCGACCGATACGCCGCCCGAGGTCAACACCACGTCGGCGCTCGCCGCGGCGCTGCGCAATGCGGCTGCGAGCGCGGCGGGTTCGTCACGCACCACGCCGAGGTCGAGCGTATCGACGTTCAGGCGCCGCAGCATCGCAAACAGCGTGTAGCGATTGCTGTCGTACACGGCGCCCGGGTCGAGCGGTTCACCGAGCGAGCGCAATTCGTCGCCGGTCGAGAAGAACGCGACGCGCAAGCGCCGCCGCACATTCACTTCGCCGATGCCGAGCGACGCCAGCAAACCGAGGTCCGACGCGCGCAGGATGCGGCCGGCGCGCAGCGCGGCATGGCCGCGCGCGAGATCTTCGCCGGCGAGGCGCCGGTTGGCGCCGGGGGCCACGGCGTCGGCGGCGAAGCGGATCGATCCGCCATCCGCGCTGCGCTCGACCAGCTCCTGCGGCACGACGGTGTCGCAGTCCTGGGGCATGCAGGCGCCCGTCATCACGCGCACGCACTGGTTCGCGTCGATGCGGCTCGCGAACGGATGCCCGGCCAGGGCCTTACCGGCAATCGTCAATTCGATGCTGGATACGTTGGTTGCGAACGCCGCTCGCTGGAACGCGTAGCCGTCCATCGCAGAATTGTCGTGCGAGGGCACGTCGATCGGCGACACGATGTCGGCCGCGAGCACGCGGTCGAGCGCGTCGCGCAACGCCACGCGTTCGACGGCCGCAACCGGCGCGGCCCACTCACGAACAATTGCCTGAGCGGCCGAAACGGGGAGTGCGTGAGGATCGTACTGCGCGACGCAGCGGGAAAATTCGTTAAGCGTGGTCATGAGGAGCTGGACGTCGCGACCGGAGACGGGCGCGGCAGTTGCCGTGCGGCCGGGCGGATCTCAACCGGGGCCTCGATCGCGTTCGAGGTCGGCGAGTTCTCGTAACGAGTTGGCATTGTAAAACGCGCGCTCGTCGGTAAAGACGACTTCCACCGTCGTGTGGCGTGCGTACCACGCGCGAACTTTGCGCTCGCCGGCGTCGAGGAACACCGCGAGGTCGTCCGCGAGACTCGTGCGCAGCAGCGCGAACACGGGGTGAAGGGACGCATCGCCGTTGGCGTCGACGGTCGTGACGGTGGCGATGTCCGCTTGCCGGGCGTCCAGCGCTTGCGCGAGGCGCGCGGCGAGGTCGGTGGGCAGCCACGGAGAGTCGCAGGGCGCGCTCAGCAGATAGGCGGTGCCGGCAGCGCGCATACCGGCGAGCAAACCCGCCAGCGGGCCGGGAAAGCCGGCCAGCGTATCGGCGACGACCGGCGCGCCAAACGGAGTACCCAGTGCGGCGTACGTGTCGGGATGACGATTGGCGCTGATCAGCAGCGCGCCGGTTTGCGGTGCGAGGCGCTTCAGTACATGCACGGCGAGCGGCTCGCCGTGCAGCGTTTGCAGTCCCTTGTCGACGCCACCCATGCGCATGCCGCGGCCGCCCGCGAGCAGCAGGCCAGTGATCTGTTCGCGCGTGGGTTGCATGCGGCGGCCGCTCAGCCGCCGATGTACGACATTTCGACGCGGCGGCTCGTCTGCTCGCCCGAGTCGGCCGGCTGACTGCCGCGCAGTTGCGAGTAGCGGTCGCTGCGGCCTTGCCAGATTTCGGCGACGGCGGTCGCGATGTCGGCGTCGCTCGCGCCGCCGCGCAGCAACGCGCGCAGGTCGTGGCCGGACGACGCGAACAGGCACAGGTACAGCTTGCCCTCGGTCGACAGCCGGGCGCGCGTGCAACTGCCGCAAAACGCCCGCGTGACGCTCGAAATCACGCCGATCTCGCCGCTGCCGTCCGCGTAGCCCCAGCGCTGGGCGGTCTCCGCGGCGCTGTGAGCTTCGAGCGGGACGAGCGGAAACTGTTCGGCGATGCGCGTCACGACATCGGCGGACGGCAGCACTTCGGCCATGTTCCAGCCGTTCGAGGTGCCGACGTCCATGTATTCGATGAAACGGAGCACCGCGCCCGAGCTTTTGAAATGACGCGCCATCGGCACGATTTCGCCGTCGTTGGTGCCGCGCTTGACGACCATGTTGACCTTGATCGGCGCGAGCCCGACCGCATGCGCCGCAGCGATCCCGTCCAGCACGTCGGCTACCGCGAAGTCGGCGTCGTTCATGCGGCGAAACAGCGTGTCGTCGAGCGCGTCCAGACTGACGGTCACACGGGTCAGCCCGGCGTCCTTCAGACTGCGCGCCTTGCGCTCCAGCAGCGAGCCGTTGGTGGTCAGCGTCAGATCGATAGGGCGCCCCGCCGGCGTGGTCAATTGCGCGAGCCGTTCGATCAGGAATTCCAGATTCTTGCGCAAGAGCGGCTCGCCGCCCGTCAGGCGGATCTTCTCGACACCATGCGCGACGAACAGCCGCGCGAGCCGTTCGATTTCCTCGAAGCTCAGCAACGCGCTATGCGGCAGGAACGCATAGTCTTTGTCGAATACCGCGCGCGGCATGCAGTAGACGCAGCGAAAGTTGCAGCGATCCGTCACCGAAATGCGCAGATCGCGCAGCGGGCGTGACAGCGTGTCGTGCAGTACGCCTCGGGGCGTCTGCACCGGCCCGGCGATGACCGGCGCCGCGCTGAGATCGGCTACTGGGATGATGCGTCGGGACATGGCGTGCTTCGTCTGGGTGCTTGAGAGGACCTCTGAATATTGAATTCTATCGGAAATGCGCCTAACGGCATCCGGACCCCGCGGCGTATCGGGGTATACGGGGAGCCGCGGATCGAGCTGCTTGGGGCGCGGCGCTTGTACCCATGTTCAATATCCATGAAAACAAAAAGCCCGCCGGTGAGGGCGGGCTTTTTGAGTGAAGCGGGGCGGCTTACTGCGTATGCTTGCCCGTTTCCACCTGTTGCATCGGCGCGTTGTCGAGCGGCGGCAGCGGCTTGCGCTCACGCACCCGGCGAGCCGGCTTGACGGTCTGCGCAGCGGCTTCCTGCGCGGCACGCAATTTGTCGGCGTCAGTGTTCACCCAGACGAGACCGGCTTGTTCCAGCACCGGCTTCAGGGCTTCCGCCGACACGGCGCCGCTACGCGGCGCCTGCGACGTGGCAATGGGCGCCGGCTCGATCTCGGCCGGCTGTTCCGTCGGCACCACCGCCGGCTGCGATTCGACGATTTCGTCCTGCGGCGCCGGCGCAACCGCCGGTGCCTCGACTGTCACGGCCGGAGCCGGGCTGTCGAGCGGAGCCGGTGTGGCCGGGGTTTCAACCACTGGCGCTGCTGCTGTCGTTTCGACCTGCACTTGAGCCGGAGCTTCGGCGCGTGCCACCGGTTCGACTAGCGAAACCGTTTCGCTGGCGGCCGGTGCGGCTTGCGCCGTTTCGACCGGTGCGATGGCGGCTTGTGGCACCGGCGCATCCACGACCGGCTCCACCGCAGCCGGCGCGACCGGCGCCTGCTCGACCGGCACGACGGTTTCCGTCTTCGCAGCCTTCTCGACGGCCAGTGCCGGCGTTTCGGTTGCCGCGTGCAGTTCGGTCACGACGGCGGTTTCGGTCGCGACAGCGGCGACCACCACTTCGACCGGCGTCACGTCTTTTGCTTCGCTGACCTCGGCCTTGTGCTCGACCGGCTGATGAGCCGCGTGCACCTGCGCGTCGTCGCTGACGCTGGCGTTATCGCCTTCAGCTTCCGCGACGTCCGCTGCGAGGTTGCCGTTCACGTCCTCTTCGCGCTCACGACGGCCACCGCGACGGCCGCGACGGCGACGACGACGCTCTTCACCTTCACCGGTCACCGCTTCCTGATCGACCGGCGCACCGCTTTCGCTCAGGGCAACCTGGCTGCGCGCCAGTTCGTCTGCCGTTTGTGCGTCGGGTTGCGCGGTGGTCAGCGCATCCGTGGTTTCCGTTTGCTGCTTGCGGCGTTCGCCGCGCTCGGCACGCTCACGGCGCTCGCCGCGTTCCTGACGCTCGCCACGCTCGGCGCGCGGTGCGCCTTCGACAGCTTCCGCACGATCCGCCCCGCGATTGTCGCGATCGCGGTTGTCGCGGCCCTCGCGCACTTCACGCGGCTCGCGGCCTTCCCGGGCCTCACGCGGCTCACGTGCTTCACGATTGCCACGCGGTTCACGCGCTTCGCGCGGCTCGCGACCTTCGCGTGGTTCACGCACGTCACGGCCTTCACGCGGTTCGCGTTCCTCGCGACGCTGCGACGGCTGCTGGCCTTGAGCCTGACGGCCAGCAGTCGTGCCTTCGCCGCGACCCGCCGCATCACGGCCAGCCGCGCCGCCACGGCGATTGCGGTTGCGATCGCCGCCGCGTTCGCCGGTGCGCTCACCGCGCTCCGTGCGTTCGCCGCGTTGCGGACGCGCCTGCTTCTCGGTCGTAGACGGCACGACAGGCGCCGGTGCGGCCGGCTGCATGCCGAACAGATTTTTGAGCCAGCCGATGAAACCGCCGCTCGCCGGGGTGACCGCGACCGGAGCCGGGGTCGCCGCCGGGCGCACCGGCGCGCTCGGCGCCGGCTTTTCAGGCGTGATGCCCTTGACCGCCGCTTCCTGCTTCGGCTTCACTTCCTCGGCGCGCTTGCTATAACCGGTTTCCGATTCCAGCTCGCGAGCCGCTTCTTCGGCCATCTTCCACGAAGCGCGCGGATCATCGAGGCGCGCGTCGTCGTGACGCAGGCGCTCGAGCTTGTAATGCGGCGTGTCGAGGTGCTTGTTCGGGATCAGGACGACATTGACCTTGAAACGCGATTCGATCTTGTTGATTTCGGCACGCTTTTCGTTCAACAGGAAGGCGGTCACTTCGACCGGCACCTGGCAATGGATCGCCGCGGTGTTTTCCTTCATCGCTTCTTCCTGAATGATCCGCAGCACTTGCAGTGCGGACGATTCGGTATCGCGAATATGGCCTGTGCCGTTACAGCGCGGGCAGGTCACGTGGCTGCCTTCCGACAGGGCCGGGCGCAGACGCTGACGCGACAGCTCCATCAGGCCGAAGCGCGAGATCTTGCCCATCTGGACGCGCGCGCGGTCATGCTTGAGCGCGTCTTTCAGGCGCTGCTCGACTTCACGCTGGCTCTTGGCCGATTCCATGTCGATGAAGTCGATGACGATCAGACCGCCCAGGTCGCGCAGGCGCAACTGGCGGGCGACTTCGTCGGCGGCTTCGAGGTTGGTGCGCGCGGCGGTTTCCTCGATGTCGGCGCCCTTGGTGGCGCGCGCCGAGTTCACGTCGATTGCGACCAGCGCTTCGGTGTGGTCGATCACGATCGCGCCGCCCGAGGGCAGCGGCACCGTGCGGGAGTACGCCGTTTCGATCTGGTGTTCGATCTGAAAGCGCGAGAAGAGCGGCACGTCGTCGTGGTAGCGCTTGACCTTGCTGACGTTGTCCGGCATCACGATGTCCATGAAGGCGCGGGCCTGGTCATGGATTTCGGTGGTGTCGATCAGGATTTCGCCTATGTCCGGTTGGAAATAGTCGCGGATCGCGCGGATCACGAGGCTCGATTCGAGATAGATCAGCATCGGCTGGCCGCTCGAACCGCTTTGCGACGCGGCTTCGATCGCGCGCCACAACTGCATCAGGTAGTTCAGATCCCACTGCAGTTCTTCGGCGCTGCGGCCGATGCCGGCCGTGCGCGCGATGATGCTCATGCCTTCCGGCAATTGCAGCTGCGCCATGGTTTCGCGCAGCTCCTGACGGTCGTCGCCTTCGATCCGGCGCGACACGCCGCCGCCGCGCGGGTTATTCGGCATCAGAACTAGATACCGGCCGGCGAGCGAAATGAAGGTGGTGAGAGCAGCGCCCTTGTTGCCGCGCTCTTCCTTTTCGACCTGGACGATCAGTTCCTGGCCTTCCTTCAGCGCGTCCTGAATGCGCGCGGAGCGCATGTCGACGCCGTCGCGGAAGTACTGACGGGCGACTTCCTTGAACGGCAGGAAGCCATGGCGGTCTTCGCCGTAGTTGACAAAACACGCTTCGAGCGACGGCTCGATGCGGGTAATGATGCCCTTGTAAATATTGCCTTTGCGCTGTTCGCGGCCGGCGGTTTCGATGTCGATATCGATGAGTTTTTGCCCATCGACGATGGCGACGCGCAGTTCTTCCTGCTGCGTCGCGTTGAACAACATTCGTTTCATTGAACGGCTCCAGAGCGGCTTAGCTTGCCCTTGGCTGCGCGGTTGTCAGTCGCGAGAGCCCTGAGGGCAGCGGCATGCCGCGCCTTATTGTGTTTTCACAAGCACGCTGGAGCGGGAAAAATGGCGGGAGAATTGCCTGAGAGGGCCCGCCCCATTAAAAAATGGGCGCGGTGCCGTAGGGCACATGCGAACACGGCTTCAAATAACGACCCGACACGCCGCGGGTTCTGCCGGCAGACCTTCATAAGCCTTTCGTCCACTCTCGCCGGTGCGCCAACTGGGCGCGTGACCGGAGGGTCGGAGGCTGCGGTCGTGCCGCAGCGGGAAGTTCGCGCAGGCGGCGCGTCTTTTCCAGCTGGGGGTGTCTCGCCTCATTTTGACGTCGCCATGTCTTGTACTTTCTACAAGACGCCTCGGGCGCACGCCGTATTTTCGCAACCTGCAGCTTCGTACAGCTGGGCGTCCAACCGCCCGATACCGAAGCTGAAAGTTAAATTCTTTTTTACCAAAATTCCGTTACCGTCGAAGCCGACCTTGACCGAACGCGCCTGTGGGCACCGTCCCTGCCGGGTACTGACTTCGTGCGTGCAACTTGTTGCATCTCATTTGAGGGTGAGCAACCAGACCCCGGCGCAAGTAAAATAACGGTTTATCGCTTGCACCTGCGCAATCCGCCCGAATTCCGGTCACTGCGCCGGCCGCCGCAGACTGCTGGGCAAATTATATTCAGAATGAAAGAGTTAGGCAAAATATCCCAGAAATCGGTCGCAAGCGACCAGGTCTCGATGATCGAGATCGACGACAGCGCGGCCGGACAGCGCATCGACAACTTCCTCTTGCGCGTCTGTAAAGGCGTGCCCAAGAGCCATATTTATCGCATCCTGCGCAGCGGCGAGGTGCGGGTCAATAAGGGCCGGATAGATGCGCAGTACCGGCTCGAACTCGGCGACCTGGTGCGCGTGCCGCCGATTCGCGTCGCGCAGCCGAACGAAGCCGTCGCGCACGCGCCCGTGCCACATGCCAACTTCCAGGTCATTTTCGAAGACGACCACATGCTCGTCATCGACAAACCGGCTGGCGTCGCGGTTCACGGCGGCAGCGGCGTCGCGTTCGGCGTGATCGAGCAGATGCGCGAAGCGCGGCCGCAGGCGAAATTCCTCGAACTGGTGCATCGGCTGGATCGCGAAACCTCCGGCATCCTGATGCTCGCCAAAAAGCGCAGCGCGCTCGTCAATCTGCACGAGCAGATTCGCGAGAACAAGATGGACAAGCGCTACTATGCCTGCGTCCACGGAGAGTGGGCAAGCGACTGGGGGCGCCGCCGCGCGGTCAAGGAGCCGCTGCACAAGTATCTGACCGCGGACGGCGAGCGCCGCGTGCGCGTCCAGGCGGACGGTCTCGCGTCGCACACGGTTTTCAATCTGATCGACCGCTGGCCGGACTACGCGCTGCTCGAGGCGGAACTCAAGACCGGCCGCACGCATCAGATCCGCGTTCATTTGCAGCACCTGGAACTGCCAATCGTCGGCGACGCCAAATACGGCGACTTCGCGCTGAACAAGGCGTTGGCGCGCGCCAAGGCCAAACCCGGTCTGAAGCGCATGTTCCTGCACGCTTACCGGCTGAAACTGGCGCATCCCGCCACCGGCGCGCCGCTGCAGTTCGAGGCGCCGTTGCCGGCCGAGTGCCGCGGCTTCATCGCACAGCTCAACGAATTACGAAATGGGTCAAACCCGGAGACGACACCGCATGGCTAGAGAGCAATTTGATCTGATCGTCTTCGACTGGGACGGCACGTTGATGGATTCGACCGCGCACATCACGCGCAGCATCCAGGCGGCTTGCCGCGATCTCGGCCTGCCGGTCCCCGCCGACGAAGCCGCGAGTTATGTGATCGGCCTCGGCTTGCGCGAAGCGCTGCAAATTGCCGCTCCGACACTCGATCCGTCTGAATATCCGCGTCTGGCCGAGCGTTATCGCTTCCATTATCTGGTGAAGGATCAGACCACCGAACTGTTCGCCGGCGTGCGCGAAATGCTGCAGGAATTGCGCGACCAGGGCTACTTGCTGGCCGTGGCGACCGGCAAGAGCCGTGTCGGGCTGAATCGCGCACTGGACCAGTCGCGCCTGATCAGCCTGTTCGACGGCACCCGCTGCGCCGACGAGACCTTCTCCAAGCCGCATCCCGCCATGCTGCATGAATTGACGCGCGAACTGGGACAGGATCCGGCGCGCACCGTGATGGTCGGCGATACGACGCATGATCTGCAAATGGCAATCAACGCGGGTGTCGCGGGTATCGCCGTGACCTATGGTGCGCATCCGGCCGGCTCGTTGAGCGCGCTGTCGCCGAAATTCATCGCGCCGAGCGTGAGCGCGTTGGCTGGCTGGTTGCAAGAGAACGCATGAACACCGACATGGCCGAAGCGGCAGCGAAAGCGGTCCGCGTTTGCGCGGCGGAAGAACTGGTCGACGGCGGCGCGGGCATCAGATTCGCCGCGCGGCTCGGCGGAGGCGACGTCGTGGTGTTTTTCGTTCGCTACAATGGGCGGCCGTATGGTTACTTGAACCGCTGCGCGCACGTGCCGATGGAGCTCGACTGGGCCGAAGGGCAGTTCTTCGAATCGTCCGGTTTATACTTGATGTGCGCGACACATGGCGCGATTTACGCGCCGGATACGGGCAAATGCGTCGGTGGTCCGTGCCGCGGCGGCAGATTGCGTCCGCTTCAGGTCGAGGAGCGGGATACGCCGCAAGGCCGCGGCGTGTTCTGGCTGCCCGACGGCGAGCTGACTCCCGCGACTCCCTGATTTTCTCTTCGATCTTTCAAGACCCGCATGTCCGACAATTTGACTCCCGAGCCGCAGGACCCGTCCCGGACTGGCCGCTCCCGCTTGCCCGCCGATGAGCCCGGCTGGGAGCGGGCGGCGCTTGAGCGTATCGCGCTCGCGGCGATCACAGAACAGCGCGCCGCGCGCCGCTGGAAGATTTTTTTCCGGTTTCTCTTTCTGGTCGTCCTGCTGCTGCTGCTGGTCTGGGGCGCGTTCAGCTTTTCCGGCGACAGGGTCGCCGTGACAGGTCGTCATACGGCCATGATCACACTTGATGGCGAAATCTCCGCAGATACCAATGCGAACGCCGAAGATGTCAACGCTGCGTTGCAGAGCGCGTTCGACGACTCGGGCACCGCAGGGGTCATCTTGCGGTGTAACAGTCCGGGCGGCAGTCCGGTGCAGGCAGGGATTATTTATAACGAGATTCGCCGGCTGCGTGCCAAATATCCGTCGATTCCGCTCTACGCCGTGGTCGGCGACATGTGCGCGTCGGGCGGCTATTATGCGGCTGCGGCGGCTGACAAGATCTACGTGGACAAGGCGAGCATCGTCGGTTCGATCGGCGTGCTGATGGACAGCTTCGGCTTCACCGGCTTGATGGACAAGTTGGGGATTCAACGCCGTCTGCATACTTCGGGCGAGAACAAGGGCTTTTTCGATCCGTTCTCACCAGAAACGCCGAAGATGGACGCACATGCGCAGGAGATGCTCGATCAGATCCACGCGCAGTTCATCGACGCGGTGCGTCAAGGGCGCGGCAAGCGTCTGCATGAAACGCCGGATATGTTTTCCGGCCTGTTCTGGACGGGCCAAAAGAGTGTCGAATTGGGCCTCGCGGACGGTTTCGGCGACTCGGACCATGTGGCGCGCGATTTTTTCAAAGCGCCCGATATCGTCGATTACACGGTGAAAGAGAGCATTACCGACCGCGTTGCACGAAAATTCGGCGCGGCGGTCGGCAGCGGCGCGGTCAAGGCAATGGCGTTAGGGGAAAAACTGAACCTGCGTTGATCAGCTACACATCAGCTATGCGTATGCAAAAGCCCGCGCGATTACTGCTAATCGCACGGGGCTTTTTTGCCCCCGCGGCGTATGTTTGCCGCAGCGTCAAACCGCAAGAATCAGGAAAATGGCCGGCCGTTTGTGCAGGTCGAGCGCCGGTTTCTTCTTCCAGTCGGCCACCGTGCGGCTCGCGATGGTTTCCGTGTCCAGCGTCAGATCGACTGCCACGCATACGAGCGTGGACGGTGCGCATGTCGCCAGCAAGGTGTCGAGCAGCTGACGGTTCCGGTACGGCGTCTCGATAAAAATCTGCGTCTGCTTGCCCTTGCGCGACTGCTGTTCCAGGTCGCGCAGGCGCTTGGCACGCTCAGCGGCGTCGACCGGTAGATAGCCGTGGAACGCGAAGCTCTGGCCGTTGAGCCCGGAAGCCATCAGGGCCAGCAGGATCGAACTCGGTCCGACAAACGGCACGACTTTCACGCCGCGTTCATGCGCGCGGCGCACCAGCAGTGCACCCGGGTCCGCGACGGCCGGACAGCCCGCTTCGGAGACGAGGCCCGCGTCCGTGCCGGCGAGAAGCGGGGCGAGCAGTTTGTCGATTTCGCCTGGCGGTGTGTTGACGTTCAATTCGCGAATTTCGATTTCCTGGATCGGCTTTTCGGTGCCGACTTTCTTCAGGAACGCGCGCGTGGTTTTCGCGTTTTCGCCTATGTAGTAATGGAGTGCCGCCGCGCGGGCGCGTACCGGCGCGGGCAGGACGGCGTCGAGCGCGTCGGTGTCGCCTTCGCCGAGCGTGTTCGGAATCAGATAGAGCGTGCCGCTCATTGCGCCTCCAGAAGTGGGTAGCCCGCTGCCAGCAACATCCGCGTCAGTGCGATCAACGGCAGGCCGACGAGGGCGGTGGGGTCGTCGGAATGGATGGCTTCGAGCAGCGCGATGCCGAGCCCTTCGGATTTGGCGCTACCGGCAACGTCATAGGGCGTTTCGGCCTGGAGATAGGCTTCGAGCGCGATGTCCGGCAGATCGCGAAACTGCACGCGGGTAATCACGTCGACGGTTTGCGCGGTGCCCGCGCGGCTGTCGAACAGGCACAGCGCACTATGAAACAGCACTTCGCGACCACGCATTGCCTGCAATTGCGCGAGCGCTTTGTCGTGCGAGCCGGGTTTGCCGATCTGCAGGCCGTCATAGGTGGCGACCTGGTCCGAGCCGATCACGAGTGCGGCGTCGGCGGCGCCGAGTGCGCCGGCAACCGCACGGGCCTTGGCCCCGGCGAGCCGCAACGCGGTGACTTCGGGTGTTTCGCCAGCAAGCGGCGTTTCATCGATCGCCGGCGCGACGACGTCGAACGGGACGCGCAGGCGTTCGAGCAACTCGCGACGATACGGCGAACTCGACGCCAGAATCAGGCGTGGCGGGCGATTGGGGGAATCTGGCATGGTCAACCAACGGCTAGGGAGGCGGGGCGTACGGGGTTGCGCGGAGTTCGCGCACGTACGGGCTTAAGTGTTTGACTCGAAAAGACAAAACGGATATGATTTCGGGCTTTTCATCGGTATGCTTGCGTCAGGCGAGTCCCGGTGTGTTCGATAAAGCTCCACGCGGGCATTCAGTTGAACACGGTGCCGCGGGCTTCACAGGCTGTCTCGCAAACCGGATTACCCCGGCGAAATCCTTGCCGACGCAGGAGCGCACATGACTCAACATCCTGGCAACCCTGCTGGTCTACCCGACCCGCATGAGCTCGATCTGTTCGAATTTGCGCGAAGTGGGCGTCAGGCCGCGGGTGTCTTGCGCGTCTCGCAACTGCCGCGCATGTTAAACGAAGTCCCGGCAGAAGCGCCAGACCGCGATACCGCGTTCACCTGGCAAGCCGAAGGGGCGACGCAACCGGAATTGCAGGATGACGGCACCGAGGGTCCGCAGCCTTATTTGAGGATGGCGGTTCACGGCGCCGCGTGGCTCGAATGTCAGCGGTGCATGACGCCGTATCCGCAGTCGTTCAACGTCGATGCAACCTACCGGATCGTCAACACTGAGGCGGAAGCCGAAGAGTTTCCGCTCGACGAGGATGAAGTCGAAGTGATCGTGGGCTCGCGCCAGTTCGATCTCGTCGACTTGATCGAAGAAGAGTTGCTGCTTTCCTTGCCGCTCGTGCCAAAGCACGAGGTCTGTCCCGAGGTGCACGAGAGCCTGGTCTCTGGTGTGGCCGGTGCCGAAGGCGAGGGCGGCGAAGCCGCGCAGGACGAAGCTGGCGAGGGCGATGAGCCCAAGCGGCCCAATCCGTTCGCGGCGCTCGAAAGTCTCAAGCGCGGTGAGCCGGGCGACAAGAAGCACTGAACAGTTGCATGGGAGCGCGATGCGGGCGCATTGGCCATTCGGCCAATGGCGGACACCGGATCGGGCTGTGTTAGAATTCGGAAAATTTTTAGGAGTTAGTCATGGCAGTTCAACAAAATAAGAAGTCGCCGTCGAAGCGCGGTATGCACCGTTCGCACGATTTCCTGACGGCAGCGCCGCTGGCCGTGGAACCGAGCACGGGCGAAGTGCATCTGCGTCACCACGTTAGCCCGAACGGCTACTATCGCGGCAAGAAAGTCGTCAAGACGAAGAACGACTAATCGTTTCACTGCGTTGCGCCCTTTGGCGTTTCGCGTGGCGATCGGCTCGCTTGACATTTTCCTGGTTCGGCAAAAAGGCGGCATTCAACTGCCGCTTTTTTGTGCCTGAAATTCGTCGCACTCCATGACAGTAAAGCTCACGATAGATTGCATGGGAGGCGACCACGGCCCGTCCGTGACCGTTCCCGCTGCCGTCAACTTCGTTCGTTCGCATCCCGACGCGCAGCTGCTGCTCGTCGGCATTGAAAGTGCGATTCGTGCGCAGCTGAAAAAGTTGAAGGCTCAGGACCTTCCGGCGCTGACCGTCGTGCCTGCTTCCGAGATCGTCGCGATGGACGATCCGGTCGAGGTCGCGCTGCGCAAGAAAAAAGATTCGTCCATGCGCGTGGCGCTGAACCGCGTCAAGGAAGGCGAGGCGCAAGCCTGTATTTCCGCCGGCAATACCGGCGCGCTGATGGCGGTCTCGCGTTATGTGCTGAAGACGCTGGCGGGCATCGAACGCCCGGCCATCGCGTTCGCACTGCCCAATCCCAATGGCTACACGATGATGCTCGATCTGGGCGCCAACGTCGACTGCGAGCCGCAGCATCTGCTGCAGTTCGCCGAGATGGGGCACGCGCTGGTGTCGGCGCTCGAAAGTAAGGAGCGGCCCACCATCGGGCTGCTAAACATCGGCGAAGAAGTCATCAAGGGCAACGACACCATCAAACGTGCCGGCGAACTGCTGCGCGCGAGTACACTTAATTTTCACGGTAACGTCGAAGGCAACGATATCTTCAAAGGCACGGTCGACGTCATCGTCTGCGACGGTTTTGTCGGCAACGTCGCGCTGAAGACGTCGGAAGGTCTCGCGCAGATGCTGACCAACATCATCAAGGAAGAGTTCGGACGTTCGTGGCTGACCAAGGTGATGGCGGTGCTCGCGATGCCGGTATTGATGCGTTTCAAGAAACGCGTCGATCATCGGCAATACAACGGCGCGGCGTTGCTCGGCCTGCGCGGACTGGTGATCAAAAGCCACGGTTCCGCCGATGCCTACGGGTTTGAGTGGGCTATCAAACGCGGGTATGATGCCGTCAAAAACGGCGTGCTGGAGCGCCTTGCGCGAGCGATGGAAGAGAACGCGGGTTCTCTCGAACAGGCGGCGCGCGACGCAAGCGGTGCGGGTCACGCAAGCCCGATCGCCGGCCAGCCTGCCGAGCCCTACGCTGCGCAATCCTCGAAGGCATAATGGCTCAATCCACAATCTATTCCCGCGTGCTGGGTACCGGCAGTTATCTGCCGCCCAACCGCGTCACCAATCAGGATCTGGCTGAACGTCTCGCCAGCCAGGGCGTCGAGACGAGCGACGAATGGATCGTCGCCCGCACGGGTATCCATGCGCGCCACTTCGCCGAACCTGATGTCACGACCAGTGATCTTGCATTGATCGCGTCGCAGCGCGCGATCGAAGCGGCCGACATCGATCCGCAATCCATCGATCTGATCATCGTCGCCACCTCCACGCCGGACTTCGTGTTTCCGAGCACGGCGTGCCTGTTGCAGAACAAGCTCGGCATCAAGAACCACGGCGCCGCGTTTGACGTGCAGGCCGTCTGTTCCGGCTTCGCGTACGCGGTGGCGACGGCGGACAGCTTCATTCGCAGCGGCCAGCATCGCACGGCGCTCGTGATCGGTGCGGAAACCTTCTCGCGGATTCTCGACTTCAACGACCGTACCACCTGCGTGCTGTTCGGCGATGGCGCTGGCGCAGTGATCCTGCAGGCGTCCGAAGAGCCGGGCGTGCTCGCGAGCGCATTGCACGCGGACGGCAGCCATTCGAACATTCTCTGCACGCCGGGTAACGTGAACGGTGGCGTGATCGCCGGCAGCGCGTTCCTGCACATGGACGGGCAAGCGGTGTTCAAGCTCGCCGTCAACGTGCTCGAAAAAGTCGCGGTCGAGGCGCTCGAGAAAGCCAATCTGACAGCCGGGCAGATCGACTGGCTGATTCCGCATCAGGCCAATATCCGCATCATGCAAAGCACTTGCCGCAAGCTCGGCTTGCCGCAGGAACGCATGGTCGTCACGGTGGGCGAGCACGGCAATACGTCGGCTGCGTCCATTCCGCTCGCATTTGACGTCGCGGTGCGCGACGGCCGCATCAAGCGCGGCCAGAATGTGCTGATCGAAGGCGTCGGCGGCGGCTTCACCTGGGGCGCGTCGGTTATCCGCTTCTGATAGCGACCGCGACGAGCACTGCATGCGGCGCCCGCGTGCCGGCGTGAGATCGACGCCGCGCGCCACCCACATCTGACTCAATCGATTTTGGGGACGTTATGAAATTTGCGTTCGTTTTTCCTGGGCAGGGTTCGCAGTCGGTCGGCATGCTCAACGCATTCGCCGATCACGCGATCGTGCGCGAAACGGTTCAGGAAGCGTCCGACGCGCTCAATCAGGACCTTGGCAAGCTGATCGCCGAAGGCCCCGTCGAAGATCTGAATCTCACCACCAACACCCAGCCGGTCATGCTGACCGCGGCCTACGCGATCTATCGTGCATGGCAGCAGGCAGGCGGTCCGACGCCGGCGATCGTCGCAGGCCATAGCCTCGGCGAATACACCGCACTGGTTGCTGCTGGCGCGATCGCGTTTCGCGATGCCGTGCCGCTCGTGCGTTTTCGTGCGCAAGCGATGCAAACCGCGGTGCCGGTCGGCGAAGGCGGCATGGCCGCGATTCTCGGCCTCGACGACGACACGGTGCGCGCAGTGTGCGCGGAAGCGTCGGTGGCGGGTGTCGTCGAAGCGGTGAATTTCAATGCGCCTGCGCAAGTGGTGATCGCCGGCCATAAGGCTGCGGTCGACAAGGCCTGTGAGGTGGCTAAGGCGAAGGGCGCAAAGCGCGCATTGCCGCTGGCGGTGTCGGCGCCGTTCCACTCGTCGCTGCTCAAGCCGGCGTCGGACCAGTTGCGCGAGTATCTGGCGAGCGTCGACGTGCAGGTGCCGGCCATTCCGGTCATCAACAACGTTGATGTCGCGGTGGTCAACGAACCGGCCGCGATCAAGGATGCGCTGGTGCGTCAGGCAGCCGGCGCAGTGCGCTGGGTGGAGAGCGTTCAGGCAATGGGCGCACAGGGCGTCACGCACGTGATCGAGTGCGGTCCGGGCAAGGTCCTTGCGGGTTTGACGAGGCGTATCGACGGCAATCTGGTCGGCGCGTCGGTGTGCGATCCGGCGTCGCTCGAAGAAACGCTGAAGCTCGTGACGGCAGGCTGAAGGCCACGTCGCGTCGTAAGCGCCGCCGCATCATGTATCGACACATGCATCGGCATCAGGAATCAATCAGCCCTTAGACGGGCATCCGGACTGACAGATGGAAAAGACTCTCGACAAGCAGATCGCAATCGTGACGGGCGCCTCGCGCGGCATCGGCCGTGCGATCGCCATGGAACTGGCGCGCCAGGGCGCGACGGTGATCGGCACGGCGACCAGCGAAAGCGGCGCCACGGCGATCACCGAAGCGTTTAATGCGGCTGGCGTGAACGGTCGCGGCGCTGTGCTCGACGTGAACGACGCGGCCGCGGCGCAAGCGCTGATCGATGGCACGGTGCAGGAATTCGGCGCGCTGCACGTGCTGGTGAACAATGCCGGTATCACGCAGGATCAGCTCGCCATGCGTATGAAAGACGACGACTGGGACGCGGTGATCGACACCAACCTGAAGTCGGTGTTCCGTCTGTCGCGCGCGGTGCTGCGTCCGATGATGAAGGCGAAGGGCGGCCGCATCATCAACATCACTTCCGTGGTCGGCTCGTCCGGCAACCCTGGGCAGATCAACTACGCCGCCGCTAAAGCGGGCGTCGCGGGCATGACCCGTTCGCTCGCACGCGAGATCGGCAGCCGCAACATCACCGTGAATTGCGTCGCGCCGGGCTTCATCGATACCGACATGACCAAGAGTCTGCCGGAAGAGCAGCAGACCGCGCTGAAAACGCAGATTCCGCTGGGCCGTCTCGGCAGCCCGGAAGATATCGCGCATGCCGTCGCATTCCTCGCGTCGCCGCAAGCGGGCTATATCACCGGCACGACGCTGCACGTGAACGGCGGACTGTACATGTAGTGGCCAAATTCGGTTACTATCCGCGCCTTGACGCGTTTGCAAAAGCGTAAGGCGCATGCCTTGACAGGAACCCGATGCGCTGCTTTTTGCCGGGTCAAACCTGATAAAATGCGCGCACCTGTATTTTTGAACTTCTTTTCCCTTGGAGGGGTAATGGACAATATCGAACAGCGCGTCAAGAAAATCGTCGCAGAACAACTGGGCGTTGCGGAAGCTGAAATCAAGAACGACGCTTCGTTCGTGAACGACCTCGGCGCCGACTCGCTCGACACCGTTGAGCTCGTGATGGCCCTCGAAGACGAATTCGGCATGGAGATTCCGGATGAAGAAGCCGAGAAGATCACCACCGTTCAGCAAGCGATCGACTACGCTCGCGCGAACGTCAAGGCCTAAAGTCATTCGCGCCTGCGTTTCTGCGTTGGCGGCGTATGACGCCCTGCCGTGTCGGTTGCCGACGCCAGCGGGGCTGGCGCTATTTGCCGTGCAGGAGCCAGCGATGCTGACAGCGCATTTTTTCGCGCGATTGCCGACTTAACAGCCACAGGGCACACAGGGCACATTCCTGTGGCCGCTGTGGCTTTTGCTTTTGTCATCTATGAAAAAGGGGTTACCGTGAGCCGCCGTCGTGTTGTTGTTACAGGCCTGGGGCTGATTTCGCCTGTTGGCAATAATGTTGCCGACGGCTGGGCCAATCTGGTCGCCGGCAAGTCGGGTATTGCCAATATCACGAAGTTCGATGCGTCGAACTTTTCGACTCGTTTCGCCGGCGAGGTGAAGGGCTTCAATATCGAGGACTACATTCCCGGTAAGGAAGCGCGCCATATGGATACGTTCATCCATTACGGCGTGGCTGCGGGCATCCAGGCGATGCAGGACAGCGGCCTCGAAGTCACCGAAGAGAATTCGGAGCGTATCGGTGTGGTGGTCGGCTCGGGCATCGGAGGTCTGCCGATGATCGAAGTGACGCAAACCGAACTGCTCAATCGTGGTCCGCGCCGTATTTCGCCGTTCTTCGTGCCGGCGTCGATCATCAACATGATCTCCGGCCATCTGTCGATCAAGTTCGGCATCAAGGGTCCGAATCTCGCTATCGTCACTGCATGTACCACCGGTCTGCATTGCATCGGCGAGGCTTCGCGCCTGATCGAATACGGCGATGCCGACGTGATGATCGCAGGCGGTGCGGAATCGACCGTGTCGCCGCTCGGTGTCGGCGGCTTCGCGGCGGCGCGTGCGCTGTCTCAACGCAACGACGATCCGGCCACCGCGAGCCGTCCGTGGGACAAAGACCGCGATGGTTTCGTGCTGGGCGAGGGTGCCGGCGTGATGGTGCTCGAAGAGTACGAACACGCGAAGGCGCGTGGTGCGAAGATTTATGCCGAAGTCAGCGGCTATGGGATGAGCGGCGACGCCTATCACATGACTGCGCCGCTGGAAGACGGCGACGGCGCACGCCGCTGCATGCTGGCCGCGTTGAAGAACGCGGGCATCAACGCCGATCAGGTGAATTACCTGAACGCGCACGGCACGTCTACGCCGCTCGGCGATCTGGCGGAAACCACCGGCATCAAGCGCGCATTCGGCGACCATGCCAACGACATGGTCGTGAACTCGACCAAGTCGATGACGGGTCACCTGTTGGGTGGCGCGGGCGGTCTGGAGTCGGTGTTTACCGTGCTGGCCGTGCATCATCAGGTGTCGCCACCGACTATCAACATCTTCAATCAGGATCCGGCCTGCGATCTCGATTACTGCGCGAACACCGCGCGGGAGATGAAGATCGACGTCGCGCTGAAGAATTCGTTCGGGTTCGGCGGCACGAACGGCACGCTGGTCTTCAAGCGCGCCTGATTGTCTGAGCGGGTGACGCGCCACTCGACGACGCCGGCCTGGCCGGCGGTCCCCCTTGCATCGGCAACGCCCGAAGGAGCGACGCAGCGGATTGCGCTGCGTCGCTCCTTGTCCATTTGCCTGGCATTGGGAATTTTCGTGCTGGTTGCAACGTCGGCCGTCTACACCAGCGTCGCCTCGCATCTGGCCGCGCTGCAGGCCGTTCCCTTGACGCTTGCGGTCGGGGCGTTGCTCACGCTTTGTGCGATCAGGCATGCGCGTGCGCAGCCAGTCGCGCTGCAGATCGCTCCGGACGCGTTATCGGTCTGGGGCCGCTCAGGCACGCTGCTGGCGCATGGACGGATCGCTGGCTGTTCGCAGTGGAGTGGCCGTTTGCTGGTCCTCACGCTCAAGCCGCAAGAAGGGCGTACGAGCACCCTGCTGCTTGCGGCCGACTCGCTTCCGGCGCCCGTTTTCCGTGAATTGTCGGTGTTGGGCCGACGCGCCGCTGGCGCCTGACTGTAACGACTGTAACCGCTGTTACCGGTGTAACGTGCCCTCATGATGGGAACGCTACAATGGTGCCCCGCCATGCGCCCTATAGTTAACGGATTTATCAGGTGAGCGAAAAAGAAATTGATCAGCTGCTGGTCGAGCGCGTCCAGAAGGGCGACAAGGCCGCGTTCGAGCTTCTGGTCTCCAAATACCACCGCA
Organism: Paraburkholderia fynbosensis; assembly: GCF_902859935.1. GTDB lineage: Bacteria > Pseudomonadota > Gammaproteobacteria > Burkholderiales > Burkholderiaceae > Paraburkholderia > Paraburkholderia fynbosensis. The sequence goes on along the minus strand of NZ_CADIKI010000012.1, from coordinate 187,274 downwards.
AGATTCTCAGGCTGATCTCACGCCTCGTGCGAGACCCCGCCGAAGTGGAAGATGTCGCGCAGGACGCCTTCATCAAGGCGTACCGCGCATTGCCGCAGTTTCGCGGGGAATCGGCTTTCTATACGTGGTTGTACCGGATTGCGGTCAACACGGCAAAGAACTACCTTGCCACCCAAGGACGGCGGGCACCCACTTCGACCGAAGCAGATGCTGAAGAAGCTGAAACTTTCTCGGACGCCGACCAACTAAGGGATATCAACACGCCTGAGTCGATGTTGATGAGCAAGCAGATCGCTGAGACGGTCAATGCTGCGATGGCGGTTTTACCGGAAGAGTTGCGCACCGCCATTACTCTTCGTGAAATTGAGGGTTTGAGCTACGAGGAAATCGCTGAGATGATGGGTTGCCCGATCGGCACCGTCAGATCACGAATTTTCCGCGCTCGCGAAGCCATTGCGGCAAAATTGCGTCCGTTGCTTGACACACCTGAAGGCAAGCGCTGGTAATTCCCAGCCGGCCGATCGGGGCACGGCTGCAATATCTGGATTAGTGGTGTCACTACGGGGTATTTGTAAGATGGGGAGCATCATGGGGTCAGTCTCGATGCAATCGCAAGCCAGCTCGCGCGGCGAGCGTCTGTCCGCTTTTGTCGACGGTGAGCTGTTCGGCGAAGAGCATCTGAATCTGGACAAATTTGTTTCCGGGCTGGGCGGTGAAGACCGCGCGGCCTGGTCGAGCTATCACCTGATCGGCGACGCGCTGCGTTCCGACGATCTGGCGGTCAGCCCAGCAACCAGCAGCGCGTTCCTGAACGGCTTCGCCGCGCGCTTCGACAACGAGCCGCACGTGCTTGCGCCTGCTGCCATGCCGGTCGCACGTCGTCTGCTGGCGCTGCGCCGCCGTGTCGTGCCGGCTTTTGCGGTGGCGGCCGCAGCCGCTACGCTGACGTGGATCGTCGTGCCGCAACTGCAGGGCGGCCCGGGCTCGCAACTGGCGTCGGTTCATGGTGATGCGGTGCAACGCGTGGCGATGGTGCCAGTGCCCGCGGCGGCTCAGCCGATCGCGCAGGACGCGAACATTATCCGTGACGCAAGTCTCGATCAATATCTGGAAGCTCACCAGCAGTTCGCGCAACAACCGGTCATGACGGGCTCGATGCCGGTGATTCGCGCTGCCTCAGTCTCTACGCAAGGCCAATAGTTTGATGCAGACTCTGCGGTTGAATAAAACGACTATCTGGGGGCGGCTGCCGGCATTTCTGTTCTGCGCAGCCGTATTGTTGTCCGCCACGCCGCGGGTCTTTGCACAAACCGCCGATCCGCTCGTCGTCCGTCGCACGGCCGCCGATCTGCTCGATCGCATCCATCAGGCCGCACAGCAGCAGAACTACGAAGGCGCGTTCGTCTATCAGCGCGGCAATTTCGTGCAGACGTCGCGTATCGCCCATTACTCGACCCATTCCGACGGCGAATTCGAGCAACTCGAAAGTCTCGACGGCAAGCCACGCAAAATGCTGCGCCACAACGACGACCTCTACACGTTTGTTCCGGAGCGGCGTCTGCTGGTGGTGGAGAAGCGTCAGAACAAGGACTCGTTCCCGGCATTGCTTGCGGTGAGCGGCGAACAGGTTCTGTCCGTCTATGAGCCGAAGCTGCTCGGAGACGACCGCGTCGCGGGCGTCGACAGCCAGGTGATCGAGCTCGATCCGAAAGACGCATATCGCTTTGCCTACAAGCTGTGGGCCGACAAGAAGACGGGCTTGCTGCTGCGCGCGCAGACGCTCGACCCGAACGGCCAGGTGCTCGAGCAACTGTCGTTTTCGCAGATTCGCATCGGCGTACCGGTCGACAAGGCCGGCATCGTCAACGGCATTCGTAACACGGCGGGGTGGACCGTGGTGCGTCCGCCAGTCCAACCAGTCGACATGGCCGCGCAAGGCTGGCAGATCGTGCCGACCGTGCCGGGCTTCCGGATGATCCGTCAATTGCGCCGTCCTATGGCTGCGCGCGAAGCGGGTCAGCCAACCATTCCGGTGGACCAGGCCGTATTCTCCGACGGCCTCGCGGCCATTTCGGTGTTCATCGAGCCGGTCGAGAACAACACGCGCAAGGAAGGCTCCGGCAACAGCGGCGCCACGCACGTGCTGGTCAAGCGCCGGGGTGAGTTCTGGATTACTCTGCTTGGTGAAGTACCCCAGACCACATTGCAGCAATTCGCCGCTGCCATAGAATACAAATCTCCGAAGTAACCCTCCGAATCCTGAATCCCTCGGCTTGCTACGATATGACGACTTTCTCGGTGCGCAAATTCCTCGCGGCCGCGGTAGTAGCGGCGTGTTTGCCGCTCGTACCGCAAACGGCGTCGGCGGTTCCGGCCGCCAATCTGCCCGACTTCACTGATCTGGTCGACAAGGTCGGCCCGGCGGTCGTCAACATCCGCACGACCACGCGCGTGTCGAGCAGCGGTCCCCGCAGCGGCCTGCCCCCGGGCATGGACGACGGTGATATGTCGGAATTTTTCCGCCGTTTCTTCGGCATTCCGATGCCGCAGTCGCCGCAATCGCCCGGTTCGCCGCGTGGCGGCGACAACGGCGGTGGCAGTGGCGGAAGCCAGGACACGCCGGATAGCAATGATCCGGAACAGAATAGCGGGGTCGGCTCGGGCTTCATCCTGTCGGCCGACGGCTATGTCATGACCAACGCGCACGTCATCGACGACGCGGACACGATCTACGTCACGCTGACGGACAAACGCGAATTCAAGGCGAAGCTGATCGGTGTCGACGATCGTACCGACGTTGCCGTCGTGAAGATCAGCGCCGCCAATCTGCCGACCATTACGATCGGCGATTCGAACAAGGTGCGTGTGGGCGAGTGGGTGGTCGCAATCGGCTCACCGTTCGGTCTCGAGAATACAGTGACGGCCGGCATTGTCAGCGCGAAGGGGCGCGACACGGGCGACTATCTGCCGTTCATCCAGACCGACGTGGCCGTTAATCCCGGCAACTCGGGTGGTCCGCTGATCAACATGCAAGGCGAAGTGATCGGCATCAACTCGCAAATCTATAGCCGCACCGGCGGGTTCATGGGCATCTCGTTCGCGATTCCGATCGACGAGGCGATGCGCGTGGCGGATCAGCTGAAGAGTTCCGGCAAGGTGGTGCGCGGCCGTATAGCGGTGGCCATCGGTGAAGTCACCAAAGACGTCGCCGATTCGCTCGGTCTGCCCAAGGCGCAGGGTGCGCTGGTCAGCAGCGTCGAGCCGGGCGGCCCGGCGGATAAGGCCGGCGTGCAGCCGGGCGACATCATCCTGAAGTTCAACGGCCATTCGGTCGACACGGCAACGGACTTGCCGCGTATGGTCGGCGATACCAAGCCGGGCACCAGGTCAACGATCACGGTCTGGCGCAAGGGTCAAACGCGCGATTTGCCGGTCACGATTGCCGAGATGCAGCCGGACAAGACCGCGAAGGCGGATCAGAAGAGGCCGCAGCCGCCGAAGCAGCGCGCGACGAACGCGCTGGGTCTGGCCGTCAGCGATATCCCAGCTGATCAGCTGAAGGCGCTGAAGCTGCAGAATGGCGTGCAGATCGACGCAGTGGACGGCCCGGCGACCCGTGTTGGCCTGCAGAAGGGCGACATCGTTCTGCGGGTGGGCGATACGGACATTACGAGCGCGAAGCAGTTCGACGAACTGAGTGCACATCTCGATCCGACGAAGATGGTCGCGCTGCTGGTTCGTCGTGGCGATAACACGCAGTTCGTGCCCATCCGTCCGCGCAGCACGCAGAAATGATGAGCCAGGCGGCGCCGCTCACGCTCTACGGGCGGGCATGGTGCCACCTCTGCGACGACATGCGCGCCGCGCTCGAGCCATTGCTGGCCGAATTCGGCGCGCAGGTCGAGGTGATGGACGTCGGTAGCGATCCGGTGCTGGAAGCCCGTTACAACGAACGGGTGCCGGTTCTGGTCTGCGACGGCGTCGAGTTGTGTCACTATTACCTCGATGCAGCGCGGGTTCGCGCCGCACTGGCCATGCGCGTCGTAACGTCCCGCTGAAGTTGCTCCCGAGTTCTCAAGCGATACGCTAACGCGCATCGTTGTCATCACATTTCACGCCTCTCCCGAGCCGTCTTTTCCCCCGCGCTTCGCAAGATGCGCCGGGCGATAGCCTTTTCGGCTAAAATAGATAGGTTTTTCACCTACTTACAAGGCGTGCTCCGCTATTGTCCGAGCGCGCCTTTTTCGCTTGATCGGCACTGAATGGATCATATTCGTAACTTCTCGATCATTGCGCACATCGACCATGGCAAGTCGACGCTCGCCGATCGCATCATCCAGATCTGCGGCGGCCTGTCCGACCGCGAGATGGAATCCCAGGTGCTCGACTCGATGGATCTCGAGCGCGAGCGCGGCATTACCATCAAGGCACAAACCGCCGCGCTGACGTATCGCGCCCGCGACGGGCAAGTCTACAACCTGAACATGATCGACACCCCGGGCCACGTCGACTTCTCGTACGAAGTCAGCCGCTCGCTGTCCGCATGCGAAGGCGCGCTGCTGGTCGTCGACGCGAGCCAGGGGGTAGAGGCGCAAACCGTCGCCAACTGCTACACGGCGATTGAACTCGGCGTCGACGTGATTCCGGTGCTCAACAAGATCGACCTGCCGGCCTCCAACCCCGAAAACGCGATCGCTGAAATCGAAGACGTGATCGGCATCGACGCGACCGACGCCACGCGTTGCAGCGCGAAGACCGGCCTCGGCGTCGAAGACGTGCTCGAAGCGCTGGTCGCGAAAGTCCCGGCGCCGAAGGGCGATCCGGAAGCGCCGCTGCAGGCGCTGATCATCGACTCGTGGTTCGACAACTACGTCGGCGTCGTGATGCTGGTGCGTATCGTCAACGGCACGCTGCGTCCGAAAGACAAGATCCGCATGATGGCGACCGGCGCGCAATATCCGGTCGAGCACATCGGCGTGTTCACGCCGAAGTCGAAGAATCTCGAATCGTTGTCGGCGGGGCAGGTGGGCTTCATCATCGCCGGCATCAAGGAACTGGCCGCCGCGAAGGTGGGCGACACGGTCACGCTGGTGAACCGTCCGGCTTCCGAACCACTGCCCGGCTTCAAGGAAGTGAAGCCGCAGGTATTCGCCGGCCTCTATCCGGTCGAAGCGAACCAGTACGACGCGCTGCGCGACTCGCTCGAAAAGCTGAAGCTCAACGACGCGTCGCTGCAGTACGAGCCGGAAGTGTCGCAGGCGCTCGGTTTCGGTTTCCGCTGCGGCTTCCTGGGCTTGCTGCATATGGAAATCGTGCAGGAGCGTCTCGAGCGCGAGTTCGACATGGACCTGATCACCACGGCACCGACCGTGGTGTACGAAGTGCTGCAACGCGACGGCACGATCATCATGGTCGAGAATCCAGCCAAGATGCCGGAGCCGTCGAAAATCGAAGAAGTGCGCGAGCCGATCGTCACCGTGAATCTGTACATGCCGCAAGACTATGTCGGCTCGGTGATCACGCTGTGCACGCAAAAGCGCGGCTCGCAGATCAACATGCAGTATCACGGCCGCCAGGTGCAGTTGACGTACGAAATCCCGATGGGCGAAGTCGTGCTCGATTTCTTCGATCGTCTGAAGTCGATCTCGCGCGGCTATGCGTCGATGGATTACGAGTTCAAGGAATACCGCGCGTCCGACGTCGTGAAGGTCGACATGCTGATCAACGGCGACAAGGTCGATGCGTTGTCGGTCATCGTGCACCGTTCGCAAAGCCAGTATCGCGGCCGCGAAGTGGCGGCAAAAATGCGCGAGCTGATTCCGCGCCAGATGTATGACGTGGCGATCCAGGCGACGATCGGCTCGAACATCATCGCGCGTGAAAACATTAAAGCGTTGCGTAAGAACGTGCTGGCAAAATGCTACGGCGGTGACATTTCGCGTAAGAAGAAGCTGCTCGAAAAGCAGAAGGCAGGCAAGAAGCGAATGAAGCAGGTGGGCTCGGTCGAGATTCCGCAAGAGGCTTTCCTCGCGATCCTGCGTGTCGAAGACAAATAAGTTGAATAACGGAACGCTATGAATTTTGCGCTGATTCTTTTTGTGCTCGTCATTTTGACGGGCGTCGCATGGGTCGCGGACAAACTGGTTTTTCTGCCGCAACGGCGCCGCGCGGCGCAAGCCGCGGTCGCTGAGTTCGACAGTCAGCAAGCACGCATCGGCGAGCGTTTCGCCGATGAAAACGCAGCGCAAACGCGTGCGCGTCTGCGTGATGACAAGCTGCGTCAGCCGTGGTGGCTCGAGTATTCGGCGAGCTTCTTTCCGGTGATTCTGGTGGTGTTCGTCGTGCGCTCGTTCGTAGTCGAGCCATTCAAGATTCCGTCTGGCTCGATGGTGCCGACGCTGCTGGTGGGCGACTTCATCCTCGTCAATAAATTCGAATACGGCATCCGTCTGCCGATCATCAATACGCAGGTCACCCAGGGCAGTCCGCTCACGCGTGGCGACGTGGTGGTGTTCCGTTATCCGAAAGACGAATCGGTCGACTACATCAAGCGCGTGATCGGTCTGCCGGGCGACGTGGTCGAGTATCAGGACAAGAAGCTCACGGTCAACGGCAAGCCGGTGCCCGAAACGCCGCTGCCCGATTATCTCGACGAAGAGCGCCTCGGTTACGCGAAACAATTCGAAGAAGATCTCGACGGCCGCAAGAACGCGGTGCTGAACAATCCGGCCGTGCCGCCGTTCATTGTGGGTGCCGAAGATTTTCCTTATCGCGACAACTGCACGTACAACGCACGCGGCGTGATTTGCAAAGTGCCGCCGGGCAATTACTTCATGATGGGCGACAACCGCGATAACAGTGCGGACAGCCGTTACTGGGGTTTTGTGCCGAACCACAATATCGTTGGCCGCGCATTTTTTATCTGGATGAACTTCAGCGATTTGAAACGCATCGGCTCATTCCACTGAGTTCTTTTGCGTCGATCGCACGACACGCCGCGCTGATGACCGGCATATCGGTCACATCACTCGCGGCGTGTTAGCACGCTACTTTAAGAACCCGCGGTAACGTCACTTCACCACGCTTTTTCCGCTGGCCACCCCGCGTTTTCGCCGGGTCAGGCACCCGCGTTATACTCTGCCCATGCCCCTATCTCCGTTGGAAAGCCGACTGCGCTACGAATTTCGCAATGCGGAATTGCTGCGCCAGGCTTTAACGCACCGTAGTCATAGTTCCACGCATAACGAACGGCTCGAGTTTCTCGGCGACTCCGTTCTGAATTGCGCGGTGGCTGCGCTTTTGTTCCAACGTTTCGGCAAACTGGACGAGGGCGATCTGTCGCGCGTTCGCGCCAATCTGGTGAAGCAGCAGTCGCTTTACGAAATCGCCCAGGCGCTCAATATTTCAGAAGGCTTGCGGCTCGGCGAAGGCGAGCTGCGCAGCGGCGGCTTCCGGCGGCCGTCGATTCTCGCCGACACGCTGGAAGCGGTGCTGGGCGCGGTGTTTCTCGACGGGGGCTTCGACGCCGCACAGACGGTCATCAAGCGCCTCTACGTGCCGATTCTCGATCACATCGACCCGCGCACGCTCGGCAAAGACGCGAAGACGTTGCTGCAGGAGTATCTGCAGGGCCACAAGATCGCGCTGCCGACCTACACCGTCGTCGCTACGCATGGTGCGGCGCACAATCAGCAATTCGAAGTCGAATGCACGGTACCGAAGTTGGACGTAAAAGTGTCCGGTTCAGGCGCGAGCCGCCGTGCGGCAGAGCAGGCGGCCGCCAAGAAGGCGCTCGACGAAGTGATGGCGGCGGCGCCCGCCGTCGTCGCCAAGCCCAAGCGTTCGAAGGGCGCGCGTGCAGCAAAAAACGCCGAGCCGGAGATTGTGCCGGGCGTGACCGGTGTTCAGGCTGCGCTGGATTTGCGCAGCCCGGAGCGTAAGGGCGAACGCGGCGCAGCGCGGGGCGAGCCGCGCGCGGCTGCCGCTGCGGAGTCCGCCGTCGAAAAGCCCGCTGCCGAACGATCCATACTGACTGCCACTGGCGCGCCGCTCGCCGTTATTCGTGCCGCGCATGTCGAATACAGCGCGCAGGACAAAGTCGAGCGCGCCGAGAAGGCCGAGAAATCGGACAAGGCGAGCACGCATCCGAACGAGAAAACCGCCGATAAGCCGGCCGACGGCAAAGCCGACACCGTCTCCGCTCGCCACGCAGACCGGCAACGCGGTCGCGAAGCCACACCCGGTACTGCCGCCGTATCCGCGCCAGCGGCGCAGCCGGCACCCACCGAACACGAACCCGGCGTAGCCGACGCGGTGCAAACGCGCGTCGCCGATGCGGGCCATTGATTGCCCTCGGCGCGCCATTTCCGCGTGCCGCTCTGAACTTGCCGTAGCCTGAATATGAACGCTCCCACTCCCACTGGTTTTCGCTGCGGCATGGTCGCGATCGTCGGCCGCCCTAACGTCGGCAAGTCCACGTTGATGAACGCGCTGGTCGGCCAGAAAGTCAGTATCACGTCGCGCAAGGCGCAGACCACGCGCCATCGCATCACCGGCATTCACACGCTCGAAGACGCGCAGTACATCTTCGTCGACACGCCGGGTTTTCAGACCAAGCACAGCGGCGCGCTGAACCGCTCGCTCAATCGCGCGGTCACCTCCACGCTGACCTCCGTCGACGCAATTCTGTTCGTGATCGAAGCCGGCCGCTTCGGCGCGGATGACCAGAAGGTGCTCGATCTGATCCCGCCGTCGGTGCCGACGCTGCTGATCGCGAACAAGCTCGACCGCGTCTCGGATAAAGACACGCTGTACCCGTTCATGCAGCAGGTCAGCGCATTGCGCCAGTTCAACGAGATCGTACCGCTGTCGGCCAAGCATCCCGACGACATCAAGCGCTTGATGGCAACCGTCAAGCCGTTCCTGCCGGAAGGCGCGCCGATCTACGGCGAAGACGACCTGACCGATCGCAGCGAGCGTTTCCTCGCCGCGGAAATCCTGCGCGAGAAAGTGTTCCGCTGGACCGGCGACGAACTGCCGTACACGAGTACCGTGCTGATCGACAAGTTCGAAACCGAAGGCCGCCTGCGCCGTATTTTCGCGACCATCATGGTCGACCGTGACATGCACAAGGCGATGATCATCGGCCAGAAGGGCGCCAAGCTGAAGCAGATCAGCACCGAAGCGCGTCTCGACATGGAAAAGCTGTTCGACGGACCGGTCTATCTGGAAACCTTCATCAAGGTGAAGAGCGGCTGGGCCGACAACGAAGCCGGACTTCGTGCGTATGGGTACGAATGACGCGTGGATGACGCTGAATTCGGCCGCAGCGCCGGACGAGCCGCAACCGGCCGCGCCGGCGCGCGAGCCGTCGAAACCGGCGCGTGGTAGCGCCAAAAAATCTTCCAGCAAAAGCGCCGAGGGCGCCGAAGGCGAGCCGGGCAAAGCGCCGACCCGCGCGCCGCGCACCTCCGCTTCCCAATACCGGATCGCGGAGCAGCCCGCTTTCGTTCTCCATAGTTATCCGTATCGCGAGACCAGTCTGATCATCGACGTGCTGTCGCGCGACCACGGCCGGCTCGCGCTCGTCGCGAAGGGCGCAAAGCGTCCGCATTCCGCGCTGCGCGGCGTGTTGCAGACCTTCCAGCCGCTCGCGCTGTCGTGGTCGGGCAAATCCGAAGTGCGCACGCTGACCGGTGCCGAATGGGTTGGCGGCATGCTGCCGTTGACCGGCGACGCGTTGCTCTGCGGTTTCTACGTCAACGAACTGCTGGTCAAATTCTGCGCGCGCGAGGACCCGCATCCCCAACTGTTCCATCACTACGTCGTCACGATGACGCGTCTCGCGCACGACGAGCCGCCCGTGCAGGTGCTGCGCTCGTTCGAACGCGTGCTGCTGCGCGAGACCGGTTACGCGATGTCGCTCGATCGTACCGTCGCGCGTAAAGCCGTGCTGCCCGAGGGGCGCTATGTGTTCGATCCGGAGCGCGGCGTGCGCGAAGCGTCCGACGACTGGCCCGTGCAATGGCCGGTCGTCGCCGGACAGACCTTGCTCGATATGGAACAGGACGATTACCATCGAGCGCAGACCGTGGCGCAAAGCAAAACGCTGATGCGCTTCCTGCTCAACACTTACCTTGGCGGCACGCCGCTCGCGACGCGCCAGATCCTGATCGACTTGCAGAACTTATGAGCTTCTTTCTTACGTCGCCGACTGTCATTGACCTGGGCGTGAACATCGATCACGTCGCCACGCTGCGCAATGCGCGCGGCACGTCCTACCCCGATCCGATCCGCGCGGCGCTGATGGCCGAGGAGGCCGGCGCGGATGTGATTACGCTGCATCTGCGCGAAGACCGCCGGCATATCGTCGACGCCGACGTGCGCAAGCTGCGTCCGCTGCTGAAGACACGGATGAATCTCGAGTGCGCGGTCACGCAGGAGATGCTCGACATTGCCTGCGAAGTGCAGCCGCATGACGTGTGTCTCGTGCCGGAAAAGCGCGCGGAGCTGACGACCGAAGGCGGCCTCGACGTCGCCGGCCAGTTCGAAGCGGTGCGTGCCGCCTGCAAACAACTCGCTGACGCGAACTCACGCGTATCGCTCTTCATCGATCCCGACGAAACGCAGATTCGCGCCGCGCATGAAGCGGGCGCGCCGGTGATCGAACTGCATACGGGCCGTTACGCGGAAGCGCACGACCCCGCCGAACAGCAGCGCGAATACGAGCGCGTGGTGCGTGCGGTCGAATTCGGCATGACGCTCGGCATCAAGGTCAACGCGGGCCATGGCTTGCACTACACCAACGTGCAGCAGATCGCGGCGATCGACGGAATCGTCGAACTGAACATCGGCCATGCGATCGTCGCGCACGCGCTCTTCGCCGGCTGGGACAACGCGGTGCGCGAGATGAAGGCGATCATGGTTGCCGCGCGTCTCGGCGCGCGCGGCTGATGCGGCCCGGGGCGGACTCGCACATGGCGATCTATGGCATCGGCACCGACATCGTTCAGGTCAGCCGCATAGCCGCGGTGATGACGCGCACCGGTGGCCGCTTCGCGGAGAAGGTGCTCGGCCCGGACGAGCTGCGCATCTATCACGCGCGCCATGCTCGCTCGGCGGCGCGCGGTCTCGCGTTTCTCGCCACGCGGTTTTCGGCGAAAGAAGCGTTCTCGAAAGCGATCGGCCTCGGCATGCACTGGCCGATGACCTGGCGCGCCTTGCAAACGCTCAACAAGCCAAGCGGCGAGCCGATGGTGGTGGCGTCTGGCGAACTGGCCGACTGGCTCGACGCACGCGGCATCACGGCGCGCGTCACGATTAGCGACGAGCGTGATTACGCGGTGTCGTTCGTGATCGCGGAAACGACGCAGGCAGGTCGGGCGGATGCTCCGGCCACGCCGCTCGCCGCCGGATAAACATACGCTGAGCGCGGCCCGCGCCGGCCGCGTCTATCCTTGCTCAACGCTTCCTTCTCGCGGAATTCGATGAAAACCACTCCCGGACCGGTGATGCTCGACGTCGTCGGCAAAACGCTGAACGACGACGACAAGCGCCGCCTTGCCCATCCGATGACCGGCGGCGTGATCCTGTTCGCACGCCACTATGAAAGCCGCGCGCAACTGATCGCGCTGACCGAGGAGATTCGCGCGGTCCGCCAGGACTTGCTGATCGCCGTCGATCACGAAGGCGGCCGTGTGCAGCGCTTTCGCACCGACGGCTTCACCGTGCTGCCCTCGATGGGCAAGCTCGGCGCGCTGTGGGACAGCGACGTGCTGCACGCCACCAAAGTGACGACCGCGGTCGGCTACATCCTCGCGGCGGAATTGCGTGCGTGCGGCGTCGACATGAGCTTTACGCCGGTGCTCGATCTGAACTACGGGCAATCGCAAGTGATCGGCGATCGTTCGTTCCATCGCGATCCGCGCGTCGTGGCCCTGCTCGCGAAAAGTCTGAATCACGGCCTCGCACTGGCCGGCATGAGCAATTGCGGCAAGCACTTTCCGGGGCATGGTTTTGCGCACGCGGACTCGCACGTCGCGATGCCCGTCGACGATCGTCCGCTCGACGAAATCCTGCGCGACGACGTGGCGCCCTATGACTGGCTCGGCTTGTCGTTGGGATCGGTGCTGCCCGCGCATGTGGTCTATCCGCAGGTCGATTCGAAGCCGGCGGGTTTTTCCCGCGTCTGGCTGCAAGACGTTCTGCGCAAGAAGCTGCGCTTCGAAGGCGCGATTTTCAGCGACGACCTGTCGATGGAGGCCGCGCGCCAAGGCGGCACGCTGACCGAAGGCGCGAGCGCGGCGCTCAACGCCGGTTGCGACATGGTGCTGATCTGCAATCAGCCGGACGAGGCGGAGAAGGTGCTGGATGCGTTGCGTTTCACGCCGTCGAAGGAATCGCGACGACGTCTGAAGCGCATGCGGCCGCGCGGCAAGGCGCTGACGTGGAGCAAGCTGGTTGCCGAGCCGCAATATCTGGAGGCGCAGGCGTTGCTGCGCAGCGCGTTCGCCTAAAGCGTCGAGGCTGCGCGAATCCTGCCGGCGAATCGACGAAAAACGGCGCCTTTGATTTTCAATCAAGGCGCCGTTTTTTATCGGTTGCGGCCAGCCGCGAGCGGTTGTCGAACTCAGTTCAAGCGCATGCGCTGCAGCTTGTTGTACAGCGTCTTTGGACTGATGCCCAGCAGCGACGCCGCACGGTGACGCGTCCCGCCGACCGCGTCGAGCGTCGCGCGAATCAGCATTTCCTCGACGTCCGCGAGCGGCGTGCCGACGGTGACCTGCACGCGGCTGCCGTTCAGATCGCGGCCGTTCGCCAAGCCCTCGTCGGCGCGCAACGACTCCAGTACTTCACCTGACGCGTAATACGCCCGCCGCACCCGGTCCTGCAATTCGCGCACATTGCCCGGCCATTCGTACGCGAGACACTCGCGCAGGAAATTCGGCCCGATCTGCTTGGCACCCTCGGTCGTGCCGCGTGCGGCCGCTTCGAGATTCAACTCGTCCACCACCGCCTGAGCGATCAGCGACGGATCTGCGCCGCGTTCGCGCAGAGGCGGCAGGATCACCGCGGCGGCTTCGAGTCGCAACGCCAGATCCTGAAGCAGCGTACCGTCGGCCACCGCCGCACGCGGCGGCTTGCGCGTCGAGGCGATGAGGCGAAAGTCGGTCGCGACCTGATTGGTGCCGCCGACGCGCATGAAGGTCTGCGAGTCGAGCGCGCGCAGCAACGCTTCCTGTTGCGCGCGCGGCAGTTCCGCGATTTCGTCGATGAACAGCGTGCCTCCGCTCGCCTGCTCGAACAGGCCCGGCTCGCGCTGCTCGGCCGCGCCGAACGTGCCGCGTTCGTGACCGAACAGCAGGCTGTCGAGCGAGCGATGCACGCCGCCGCCCGCACCGCGCACGTCCAGCGTGACGAACGGACCTTTGCGGCGCCGGCTCATGTCATGCAGCGTGCGCGCCGCGACCTGCTTGCCGGTGCCGGTTTCGCCGCAAATCAGCACGGCCGCTTCGGTGGGCGCGATATGTTCGATCATGTCGTACACGTGCTGAATCTCGCCGCTGCGGCCGAGCATCGAGCCGAAGCGGCCGAGCTGGCGCAACGATGCACGCAAGGTCTGCACTTCCTCGGTCAGTTCGTACGGACGCGGAATGCGCGCGAGCAGGCTGCGCAAGCGCGGAATATTGACCGGCTTAAGCAGGTAGTCCCAAATGCCGTGGCGCAGTCCCTCGATCGCGCTCTCGACCGTCGCATTGCCGGTCATCACGATCACGGGCAATGCGCCGCCTGGCGGATGCGCGGGCAGATGCTGCAGCACGTCGAGACCGCTGCCGTCCGGCAGATTCAGGTCGACCAGCACGACGTCGGGAATGAAGCGCGTCAGCGCCGCCCGGGCCTCGGCGATGGTTGTCGCGGTGTCGACGGAGAAGCCGTCGGCGGCGAGGATAGCGGACAGGCCGGACAGGCTATTGGGATCGTCTTCAACAATCAGGGCGTGTGGCATAGCGAGCGCAATTTTTTGGATGGATGGAATACCCGCTGCGTTGCGCCGCTGCTTCGATTGGCGCGCGATAGGGGAGCGATGGCTGGCCGGGACGCAGGGCGGTCGGATGCCGAAGTCGTTCAAGGGTGGCAAATGCTGCCAGTACCGGTCGGTCGCGCTCATGCCGCCCGCGCACCAAGCCCGGCGAGCAACCTCGTCGGGCGGCTGCCGGGTACATAAGCGGTGTGAGCGCGGCTCCGGCCGTGCGGGGCATTGCTGCAACCGGCCGGGCGCGACAGGCAACGATTCGACTCACGAAGTTCTGGTCCTTTGACTTATCACGGCGACGCCCGTCCCGCGCCGACTGGCGCAGGCGAGGCGTTCGTCTGTAGTTCTTTCATCCGTTCTGTCAGAAATCCCGGTTGCTATCGAAAAACCGCCGCACCTCGAGTTCCGCCTCTTCGCGGGTTTTACCGTAGCGTTCCTGGATCAGACCGGCGAGCTTGTCGGCGCGGCCTTCGGCCTTGGTCAATTCGTCGTCTGTCAATTCGCCCCATGCCGTCTTCGCCTTGCCGACCATCTGTTTCCACTTGCCTTCAGCAATGTCGTTATTCATGGCGCTCTCCCGGGTGAAGAAAAATAAGCCGTCTTGGCATACGTCACGATAAGCAGGGACTGTGCCACGAACATTTACTTAAATTTATCAATGATTTGTCCGCCGATGGGCGGAGGGATCGGGGAAGGTGGGGCGGCAATTTGGAGAAGCTTGCCGGTAAAGTTTTCCTCAACCATACACGGCGTTGCAGAAAAGAAAAAGCGCCCAAATCGGGCGCTTTTTCTTTCCATTTTTTTTCGCAGCGCGGGCGTTGCGCCGGCGCTGGATTCAGGCGCGCAGGCGCTTTAAGCGCGGCTGCGGTACTCGTGCGTGCGCGTGTCGATTTCGATCTTGTCGCCGATGTTGCAGAAGAGCGGCACTTGCAGTTCGAAGCCGGTGGTCAGCTTCGCGTTCTTCAGCACCTTGCCCGACGACGTATCGCCCTTGACAGCCGGTTCCGTATAGATGATTTCGCGGACCAGCGTGGTCGGCAGTTCGACCGAGATGGCCTTCTCGTTGTAGAACACGACTTCGCAAGCCATGCCGTCTTCAAGGTAATGAAGGGCGTCGCCCATCATTTCGCTTTCGACTTCGAACTGGTTGTAGTCGGCGTCCATGAACACGTACATCGGGTCGGCGAAGTACGAGTACGTCACTTCCTTGCGTTCCAGCACGACGACGTCGAACTTGTCGTCTGCCTTGTATACGCTTTCCATGCCTGCGCCGGTCAGCAGGTTCTTGAACTTCATCTTGACGACGGCGGAGTTACGGCCCGATTTGTTGTATTCGGCCTTTTGCACGACCATTGCGTCTGCGCCGATCATCACGACGTTGCCGGTGCGGAGTTCCTGTGCGGTCTTCATAAAACTGTCCTGTACGAAATAAGTAGCTCAACTTTGCTCAACGGCATACGGCGCAAGCGGCTTCGGCGCTTCACTCATTGCGCGCCGCACCGCATGAAAGCGGCGGCCGGAAGCCAATGTGGGAAGCGTGGCCGGCTTGCCATGGGAACCGGAGGCCAAGCCGCATCGCGCAGCCCGTTGATTCCGGCCATCCCCAACAATCCGTTACCTGCTTTTTTACCCGGTGCGGGCGTGCACACGAGTGGCGCCGAACGACAACATACGGCCCTTTTTTGACTTTTGCGCCATTGACCCGAAGGTTGGAGCGCGTCTGACACCTTTCGATGCGGGGTTCGTCGTTGCGATCGGGCCGCGCTTGCGTCGTCGGCCGTTGGATAACCGCTTATTTTAACTGAGTTTTTGCGAACAAGGCCAGATTTCCGGCAAGGTCGCCCACTTGGGCGAGTTCGCCGGCCCATTGCGCCGCGCGCCGTTGCAGTGCCGGGCCGTGACGCTGGAATTCCGCCCAGTCCGGGCGGCCTGCGCCGTTCCATGCGTGCCAGAAGCGCGCGAGGGCGTCGCGGGCATCGGCGGGCAGCGTGCGCGCGTAGTGCGCGAGCGCGGCGTCGAGCTTCGGCAGATGGGCCGCGTCGGCTTGCGGATAGATGTGCCAGACGAACGGTTTCGCCGCCCACTGGGCGCGCACGAACGAGTCTTCGCCGCGCACGAAATTAATGTCGCTCGCCCACAGCAGCGCGTCGTAGCCGGCTTGCGCGGTGAAGGCCAGCGCATGCGCGGTGAGGTTGCCACGGCTTGCGTGCGAGCCGCCGGTGAACGAGGGCAAATCGAAAAAGCGCGCGATCGCGCCGGAAATACGGCCTTCCGGCACTAGCAGCACGATCGGCGCGGGGTTGTCGCGCCATTGTTCGAGCAGACCGTCGACGGCGGGGTTTTCGTATGCGAATAGCGAGACGACGGTCGCCGTGGCGGGCGGCGGCGCGTGGCCGGTGGTTTGCCGCCACCATGCTTCGCGCGCTGCGGGCGATACCTCGAAGGCCGCGCGCGCGGCGTCGAGATGGCGTTCTTTCAGCACGCCGCCCGTGCCGGGGCCGAGCCCCGGGAAGAAGAACGTTTTGGTCAGCGCATGGCGCGGATGGGGTGAGAGGCGCAGATGAAAATCCGCGACCCAGTCTTCCGCGCTTAGATATTCGAGGTTGAACCAGACTGGCGCGCGCGCGCGTTCGGTCATCGCGGCGACGTAAATCGGCGGCAGTTCGCAACCGAAGGCCTCGATCACCACATCGGCCACTTCGAGCGTGTCGCCCGCATGGGCCGGCTCGTGCCAATGTTCGACGACGATCCCGCCGACTGTCTGCCGCGCGCGGTCCAGCGCCAGCGACGGGCACAGCTTCTGGAACGCGTGCAGATCGTCGACGAACACGCGCACCTGCCAGCCGTGCTCGCTCGCGAGTTGGCGCGCGAGGCGCCAGCACACGCCGATGTCGCCGAAATTGTCGATTACCGCGCAAAAAATGTCACAGGCGATCGCGGTGGAGGAGCCAGAGGAGGCGGCGGTGGTCTGTTCGGAGGCGGGCGGAACGGAGGACATGGCGGCCTGGGTGGCGGATTCGAACGATGGGCGCGGCTGACGCGAAGGGCGCGAAGGACGATCCCGCGAACGCCGCACACTGCGTCGCACCGCCCCCGGCTTGCGCCGGAGCGCTGCCGCGGTCGGCGCATGGCAGGGCTCGAACGTACGCGGAATGTTCTAAACTGGCGATTCTAAAGCCTTGGCCACGATTGCGCGCGCCCGTTTCAGGCGAGCGCGCGCCACACGATGCAAGGCCCCGCGAGACAGTCCCACCCAATCGATCCCGCATGACCGAACCCGAAGCAACCGACGCTTTCGAGCCGAAAAAAGTGCTCGCCCAACTGCCGCATCTGCCGGGCGTCTATCGTTATTACGATACGCACGGCGCCGTGCTGTACGTGGGCAAGGCGCGCGATCTCAAGAAGCGCGTGTCGAGCTACTTCACGAAGACGCAACTGTCGCCGCGTATCGCGATGATGGTCACGCGCATCGTGCGCATCGAGACGACCGTCACGCGCTCCGAGGCTGAAGCGCTACTGCTCGAAAACAATCTGATCAAGGCGCTCGCGCCGCGCTACAACATTCTGTTTCGCGACGACAAGTCGTACCCGTACCTCAAGCTGACCGGCCACAAGTTTCCGCGCATGGCGTATTACCGAGGTTCGGTGGATCGCAAGAATCAGTACTTCGGGCCGTTTCCGAGCGCGTGGGCGGTGCGCGAGAGCATCCAGATCCTGCAGCGGGTGTTCCAGTTGCGCACCTGCGAAGACTCCGTGTTCAACAACCGCACGCGCCCTTGCCTGCTGCATCAGATCGGCCGCTGCACGGCGCCGTGTGTCGCGAATATCAGCGAAGAGGATTACGCGCGCGACGTCGCCAATGCGTCGCGCTTCCTGCTCGGCCGTCAGGGCGAAGTGATGAAAGAGCTCGAGCAGAAGATGCACGCGTTCGCGAGCGAGCTGAAGTTCGAGCAGGCCGCGGCGGTGCGTAATCAGATGAGTTCGCTGTCGACGGTGCTGCATCAGCAGGCGATCGAAGTCGGCAGCGATAGTGACGTCGACATTCTCGCGGTGGTCGCGCTGGGCGGGCGGGTCTGCGTGAATCTCGCGATGGTGCGCGGAGGACGGCACCTGGGCGACAAGGCGTATTTCCCCGCACACGTGGAAAGTGCGCTGACGGCGGACGAGGGCGGGCTCGAAGAGGGCGGCGAGCATGAGGCGCTGGGCGGCGTTGCCCTGACAGCGCCCCTGACAGCGCAACAGAGCGCGAACGGCGACGCCGAATCCGCCGATATGGCCGATGTCGATGCCGATGCCCTCGCGATTGCGCAGGACATGCCCCCGGAAGACGAAGAGGCTGAAGAAGAAGACGCCAACGCCAACGCCACCGTCTCCGAAGCGTCGAAACCGCGCAAAGGCCGCGCGTCCGGCGGGATCGAATCCGAAGTGCTCGAAGCGTTCATCGCGCAGCACTACCTGGGCAATCGCGTGCCGCCCGTGCTCGTGGTCAGCCACGCGCCGGCCACGCGCGAACTGGTCGACGTGCTGATCGAGCAAGCCGGTCACAAGGTGACCGTGCTGCGTCAACCGCAAGGTCAGCGGCGCGCATGGCTCGCGATGGCCGAGCAGAATGCGCGGCTCGCGCTCGCCCGTCTGCTGTCCGAGCAGGGCTCGCAACAGGCCCGCACGCGCGCGCTGACCGACACACTCGGCATGGAATGCGACGACCTCGCGCATTTGCGCATCGAGTGCTTCGACATCAGCCATACGATGGGCGAGGCGACCCAGGCGTCGTGCGTGGTGTATCACCATCACAAGATGCAGTCGTCCGAATACCGCCGCTACAACATCACCGGCATCACGCCCGGCGACGACTACGCGGCGATGCGCCAGGTGCTCACGCGCCGCTACGAGAAGATGGTCGCGCAAGCCGCCGCGAATGCCGCCGACGAAGCCGCTGAATTGCAAGGCGAAGCGCCGGCCGATTCATCGCTCGCGACGGATGCCGCGGAACCGGCGGCGGCCGGCGGCATTCTGCCGACCCTCGTGCTGATCGACGGCGGCAAGGGGCAGGTCGAGATCGCGCGCCAGGTGTTCACCGAACTGGGCCTCGATACCGGCATGCTGGTCGGCGTCGCGAAGGGCGAGGGCCGCAAGGTCGGCCTCGAAACCCTGATCTTCGCCGATGACCGCGCGCCGCTCGAACTCGGCAAGGAAAGCGCCGCGCTGATGCTGGTCGCGCAGATTCGCGACGAAGCGCACCGCTTCGCGATCACCGGCATGCGCGCGAAGCGCGCCAAGACGCGCCAGACTTCGCGGCTCGAAGAACTCGAAGGGGTGGGCGCGAAACGGCGTCAACGGCTGCTCGCGCGGTTCGGCGGCTTGCGCGGCGTGGTGGCTGCGAGCGTCGAGGATCTGGCGAGCGTCGAAGGCATTTCGCAGGCGTTGGCCGAGCAGATTTACCGGCAATTGCATTGAAGCTGGCGCGGCGGGCGGCCCGCTTGTTGGGCAAGGCGCGGTCGGCCTGTGGCCGATGAGCGGGTCAACGCGCGACCAACGAGCGACCAGCGAGCGACCAACGAGCGACGGGGCTGCGACCCGTTAGCCGCGAGTCCGCGCCCGGTCCGCGATCAGTCAATCCCCAATTCGCGCCCGGGCAGCGCCACCCACCGGCCCGCGTGCCCACGCCCGCGCGCCGCTTTGCTTGTGGCAGGCCCTGTGACACGGCACAATTGCATCTCACTCGTCAGACGCTGCGCCTGCCCATGCCGTTTAATTTCCCGATATTCCTGACCTGGCTGCGGATCGTCCTGATTCCGCTCGTCGTCGGCGTGTTCTATTTGCCCGACATGATGATGAGTCCCGCGCACCGCAATCTGGCCGCCGCGACCATCTTCATTCTGGCGGCGCTCACCGACTGGTTCGACGGCTATCTGGCCCGCAAGTGGAATCAGACTTCGGCGTTCGGCGCGTTTCTCGATCCGGTCGCCGACAAACTGATGGTGACGGCCGCACTGCTGGTGCTCGTGCAACTCGCGCGGATCGATTCGGCGATTGCGCTCGTAATCGTCGGACGCGAAATCGCGATCTCGGCGTTGCGCGAGTGGATGGCGCAGATCGGCGCGTCGAAGAGCGTCGCGGTGAATTCGCTCGGCAAGTTCAAGACCGCCTGTCAGATGATCGCGATTCCCATGCTGCTGTTCTACGGCCCGTTGCCGTTCGGTGCCGGCGTGACGGTCGACACGCGTGTGTGGGGCCTATGGCTGATCTATCTGGCCGCGTTCCTGACGATCTGGTCGATGCTCTACTACATGAAGCTCGCGTGGCCGCAGATTCGTGAAAGAGGCGGTATTGCTTGATGGTGATGCGCGTGTCGACGGCGCGCGTGAGGCACGCGAAAGCGCGTTAAAACCTCGCCGCGAACATGGCCTGCGCATGAGCGACAACTTTTATTAAAGACATTCGCAAAAGGGGTTGACACCCATCGGTCGTTTCTCCATAATCTCGTTTCTCCGATGCACGCAGTTTGAAGCGACGGACGAAATAAGAGAGTAGTTGCAGTCAATAAGGCAGTATTTAGCAGCAAGTAGTAGAAGTACAACGCGGGAGTAGCTCAGTTGGTAGAGCGCAACCTTGCCAAGGTTGAGGTCGCGAGTTCGAGCCTCGTCTCCCGCTCCAATTTTTTGAAGCACCGCGCTGTTTGGCGTAGTAAAAAATCCAGCGCGTTGTGAAGCAGCGCAATGCGGGAGTAGCTCAGTTGGTAGAGCGCAACCTTGCCAAGGTTGAGGTCGCGAGTTCGAGCCTCGTCTCCCGCTCCATACATAAGGGGAAGCAACGCTTCCCTTTTTGTTTGATGGGCTGATCGTTCTGAAGGTTCTGATCGTCCAACAGACAAATCTGCGAGCCTGCAGCTAGGTTCCAGTCCGCTTGCGGCGCGATAGCAAAGCGGTTATGCAGCGGCCTGCAAAGCCGTTTAGGCCGGTTCGACTCCGGCTCGCGCCTCCAGTAGTTGATGTAAAGAAAAGCCCCGACTCGTCGGGGCTTTTCTTTTTCTGCGGCGAATTTCACGCGCTCGTTGTCAATTCCAAAAAGATAACCGGCCCGATCGATTGCCGTGCCGCGCTGTTCACGAAGCATCTGCTGTCCGCAGATGCCCGCAAGCAAAGCCGATACGCTGCGTGTCCCTCATCGCGACGGTTATGACGCACAATTCGTCATTCGCGTGGCAACAACTGCATCAGCAGTTCGCTCCGCACCTGCTCAGCACGCCGCACGTAACCAACTGAATCGCAGAACCGCGCGCATTGCTGCGTCATTGCCCGTTCACTCCGAGGCCGCATGTACCTACGACTCATCGGCACCAACGTGCGCCTGCTCGGCTCGATGCATCTGTTTCCCACGACGAGCCGTAGAACACCGCCCTGGGTCGCTGAAGGCTATGACTGGGCCGAAGCGCTGGTCTTCGAATCCGACCCGCCGACCATCCTGCCGTTCCTGAAGACCGAGCCACAAAGCGGCGCCGCTCGATTGCAGCCCTTGATGTCCGTGGACGCCTGGGCGCAACTGCAAGCGCTGTGGCCCGTCGATGGCCCTGTGGCGCCGTTAGTCGAACTGCGTCCGTGGGCCGCGCTGGTGGTCGCGCCGACACTGTTCCAACAGGTCGTCGAAGGTGTCGAGCCGCGCATGCTGCGCTCCGCGATTGCGCAAGCCAAGCCGTATCGCTATCTCGAGACCGCGGGGGAAGTGGCAGCATTGCTCGAATCGATTCCGCTGGATGCCATCGGCGCGGCGCTCGACTTGCTCGTGGCCGATCGCGATGAACCGCAACGCACGCTCGAACGGATGCACGCGGCGTGGCTGGAGGGCGATCTGCAAGCGGTGCAGCAGATTGCCGTCGAATCGCCGATGTTCAATCTGCCGGGCATCCGTCACGCCATTCTCGACGCGCGCAATCGCGCATGGGCGCAGCGGTTGAAGAACATCATCCTGCCACAGCGCGAGCGCACCCTGGTGGTGGTCGGCGCGCTGCATCTGTGCGGCCCCGGCAATCTGATCGAGTGTCTCGCGCAGCCTGTCGAAGCGGTCTTCTGAGCGCGTGAAGACTCGGCTGCGGCTTGCCGGTGCGCCGCCGCAATGGCACCTCAGACCGGCACTCTGACGGCCTCGCTCAATCCCACCTGAAGAATGCCGCTATACACTGGCCACGCAAGAGCAAGTGACGCAGCGTCTCACGCAGTTGCTCGACGCGCGCAATGCTAAAGCGCGACGCGGTTATCAGATCCGCTATAGCGCGGGGCAGACGGCCTACGATTCGGGCTCACCACGTATCGATTGCCGAATTGCTCGCTGCGGCCGACGCGGCGATGTACAGCCATAAGCAGGCGTCGAAGGCGCGTGCTATGCCGCGCGGTTGATGCGCGCTGTGGCCGCACGGCTGCGCGGTTGCGTGGCTGACGGCCGGCCAGCGCGGCATAATTGCGGATTAATGCCCGCGCAGCGGCGCCTCCTTTCTGAAAGCATCCGATGACTGAATCGCAGCACACCGCCGCCACGCGGCTCGCCCAACTCGAATGGCGTTGGAAAACCTTCGCGGACCTCACGAGTGTCGAAGTCTATGAGATGCTGGCCGCGCGTAGCGCGGTGTTCGTCGTCGAACAGAACTGCGTGTATGGCGATATCGACGGGCTCGACGCGCAAGCCTGGCATCTGTCGGCCTACGGCCCTGGCGTCGATGGAGCGGCGCCGCAACTGGCCGGATATCTGCGTGTGCTGCTGCCGGACGCCACGGACACCGACGTGCGCATCGGCCGTGTGCTGACCACGGCGGCATTCCGCGGTATCGGTCTGGGCAACGCGATGCTCGAACGCTCGCTCACGCACATTCGCGCGCAATGGCCCACCACGCCGATCCGTCTGCATGCGCAAGCGCATCTGCAAGGTTTCTATGGCGCATTCGGCTTCGCACCGGTCTCGGACGTTCACGACGACGACGGCATTCCGCATGTGTGGATGCGCTCGGCCTGAGCGGGGCGCGATGAAGGGCGAAGCGCCAGTGCAGGTTAACTGGCGCGCTTCATCGTCCGGCCTTATTCGCTGCGCTCCGATCATTCGGATGCGACTGGCCGTCAGACTCGCTATCCGCGCTGGCCGCCGGCCGGTGCGGACGCGGCATGGGACACATCCCGCGCCGTCTTCGCACGCCGTTCGGCGCGCAGGCGTCCGCGTGCCGACAGCCGCATCCAGTGACGCAGCGCGATCAATGCGCCGATCACGCTCATCATCGAACCCGGAATCCACAGCAACAGCCCACCGATCTGCTGGTCGCGCATCGGGCTGAGCCACGTGAACGCGCGCCCGCAAATCGAGTAGATCGGATACAGCTCATGCGGCGTGAAAAAGATGAACGCGCCGAGGATAATCTGCGGCGGAATCGCGGCGATCACCACCAGCACGCGCTTGCCGGGCGACAAACGCGCCGGCGGCGCCGGCCGTGGATCGAGCACGAGCCACCAGAACAGCAGCCCGTCGATCACCATGCTCCAGTTCATCACGCGATAGAGCCGCCAGTCGAGCATCGCGACGAAATGGATCGGCGATATCAGCCAGAAGTAGATCAGCCCCACGAACAACGTGACCGCGACGACCGGATGCATCACCACGTCGAGCAGCTTGCGCACGAGGGGCGTCGCTAGCGCGGGCCGCACGAAGCGCTGCCGCCAGCTGAACGGAATGCCCGCGCGCAACGCCGCGCCCGGATACGACAGCGCGATGAAGAACGGCCCGAGGTGATGCAGCACCAGATGCTGCAAGCGATGCATGAAGAACTCATGCTCGAAGAAATAATCGAGCCGCGTATGCAGCACGACATACAGCGCTACCAGCCCGAACCAGAAGGAAAGTTGCCGCGCCAACGACAGCTTCGCACGGCGCGCGCCGCGCACGAACAGGACCGCCGGCACCAGCAGCGCGATCACGACGGTCGGCGAAAATTCCCACGGATCGAGCCAGTAGAGCAGATTCATCGCTGCACGTTACCCGGTTACTTGGTCTGCGCCGGCGACTTGACGGCGAACGGCGTGTCGATTGTTTCGCCGTCGGAGAACTTCAGCGTCAGACGCACGGTGTCGCCTGGTGCGATCTTGTGCTTGGCGTCTTCGAGCATCACGTGGTAGCCGCCGGGCGCGATCGAGACCTGGCCATGCGCGGGCACGGTCAGCTTGTCGACCATCACCATCTTCTGCGACGAACCGTTCGAGACGGTCTGATGCAGCATCGCGTCGCCATAGTCCTTGCTCGAAATATCGACGAGGTCGATGGGCTTGTCGCTCGCATTGACCAGCGTCGCGTAGCCGGCGGCGGGCAGGTTGTTCGGCAGCCAGCGGACCCATGCGTCCTTGACGCTGATCGCGTCGGCGCCGGCGGCTTGCGCAGCCGACACGACACCGAACGAGAGGGCGAGCGCGCAGCTCAGTGAAGCGAACGTTTTGATCTTGATCGACATGAATGAACTCGGAGATAGGTCAGGAACGGTCATCGATGATACGGCGCAGGTCTTGCGCGATCGTATCGGGCGTGTCGTGATCGGTGGCCAGCAGGCGCGCGTGGCCCTGGCTGTCGAACACATAAACAGCGGAACTGTGCGTAACTTCGTAATTGCCGCGAGGGTCGCGCTTCTCCATCTGATAGGCGACGCGGTAGCGCTTGGCGAGCGACTCGATCTGCCAGTCGGTGCCGGTCAGCCCTTCGGCATGCTGCGAGTCGAACGCGCCGACGTAATCGCGCAACGCTTGCGGCGTGTCGCGCGCGGGATCGACGGTGATGAACAGGATGCGCACCTTCTGCGCGTCCGGGCCGAGCTTGCCGAGCACCTGCATGAGCCGGCCCATCGTCTCGGGGCAGACGTCCGGGCAATGCGTGTAGCCGAAGTAGACGAGCGACGCGCGACCCTTGAACGAATCGCCGGTGACTGGCCGGCCGTCGTCGCCGGTCAGCTTGAAGTCGAGATCCGGCAGATGGCCGGTCACGTTGGTCAGCTGCCAGGGTTGGGTACGAGGCGTACAGCCGCTCAGGGTGATCACGGCGGTAAGGGCGGTCAGTGCGCCTATCATGACGGTCAGCGCGAACCGGCGCGTGGACTGCCGCCGGCGCGATGCGGCCAGAGGCGGATGCGGGTGTCGGGATGCAATGATCGGGAACAAAGCAGGGCTCAATGACTCGATTGAAGAGCGGCACATGACGACGCCGATCCACCGCGCCGTCGGATTCCACCTGATCTTCCTGCGGCGCGTAGGCCGTCCTAGTATGCAAAGATGGCTTCGACGGTGATTGTCTGCGTGGCTGCGACTGTAGCGCAAAATCGCCGGCGGCGTCGCCCCACGCGCCCGGCGCGCGGTTCGCCGGACAATTTGACGCAGTCGGATGAAAGCCGGTTGAAGCCGGACCGTTCTCTTTTTGAATGCCCTCACCGTAAGCCGGCGCGCACAGCGGCCGGTTGGCCGAGGTCTCGGACTTCCGGCTTACTTTCTCGAAAAATTGACGGATGCGCGGTAAGATGCGCACACTTTTCCGGCCGCAGAAGGCTGAAAGGCGAACCTAAGCGATGCAAGCACTTCCGGCTGTTCTGTCTCCGAGTGAGACGGCATTTTTCTTCGACTTCGACGGCACCCTCGTCGAACTCGCACCCACGCCGGATGGCGTGCTGGTGGACCCGCGCGTGCCCGTGCTACTGGCCGAACTGCGTAGTCTGACGAACGGCGCGGTCGCGATCGTGTCGGGCCGCGGCATCGACAGCATCGACGCTTTCCTCGGTATGCCCGATTTGCCGATTGCCGGTTTGCACGGCGCCGAGCGGCGCGACGCGAATGGCGATACGCAGCGCATCGGCTTCCATGACGAGCGGCTCCTGCGCATGGAGCAGGTGCTGGCGCAGGTCGTCAACGAACATCCGGGCATGCTGCTCGAGATCAAGGGCGCGGCGCTTGCGCTGCATTACCGCAATGCGCCGGACCGTGAGCCGGTCGCGCGCGAGGCGACACAGCGGCTGGTCGCCGATTACCCCGGCGCTTACGTATTGCAGCCGGGCAAGATGGTCTACGAAATCAAGCCGAAAGACGTCGACAAGGGCCGCGCCATGCGCGCGTTCCTCGACGAACCGCCGTTCGTCGGCCGCCAGCCGGTGTTCGCCGGCGACGATCTGACCGACGAGAAAGGCTTCGCCGTCATCAACGAGCGCGGCGGGCTGTCGATCAAGGTCGGCGCGGGCGAGACGATGGCGCATACGCGCATCGAGTCGGTTCCGGCGCTGCTCGACTGGCTCGAATCGATTGTCGCAGCGGCGCGCGCAGCATGATGCCGGCGCCGCATCGCTTGCCGCACCCAACGCACCGCATCGGGAATCGCGCTTCATGAGCCGACTGATCATCGTATCGAACCGGGTGGCCCCGATCTCGGAGGGTGGCCCGGCGGCAGGCGGTCTGGCGGTCGGCGTGTATGACGCGCTGAAGGAAACCGGCGGCATGTGGTTTGGCTGGAGCGGGGACGTGCTCAGCTCAGGCCAGCCGCAGATCAAGGTGGAGGAGCGCGGTCCCGTGACCTTCGCGACCGTCCCGTTGATGCGCCGCGACTACGACCAGTACTATCGCGGCTTCTCGAACGCGACGCTGTGGCCGGCGTTCCACTATCGTGCCGACCTGCTGCAATACGACCGGCACGACTTCGAAGGCTACTGCCGCGTCAATGGCTGGCTCGCGCAGCAACTGGTGCCGCTGCTGCGTGAAGACGATGTGATCTGGGTCCACGACTATCACCTGATCCCGTTCGCGCAGGCATTGCGTGCGGCCGGTGTGAAGAACCGCATCGGCTTCTTTCTGCATATTCCGTTTCCGGCTTCGCAGGTGCTGCTGGCGGTGCCGCCGCATCGCGAGTTGGTCGAAGCCTTGTGTTCGTTCGATCTGCTCGGCTTCCAGACCGAGCCGGATCTGCGTGCGTTCGGCGACTACATCGTCAACGAAGCGCAGGGCACGGTCGACGTGTCGGCTCGCGGCCCGCAGAGCATCCACGCGTTCGGGCGCACGTTGCGCGCCGCGGCTTATCCGATCGGCGTATATCCGGACGAGATTGCCGAACTCGCGAAAGCGGGCGAGCGCGGCAAGCCGGTGCGCACGATGAAGGCGACGCTGCATTCGCGCAAGCTGATCATGAGCGTGGACCGTCTCGATTATTCGAAGGGGCTGGTCGAACGTTTTCGCGCTTTCGAGCGTCTGCTCGAGCAGGTGGCCGCGCAACGCAACAAGGTGTCGTTCCTGCAGATTGCGCCGCCGACGCGCGCCGACATGCACGCTTACCAGGACATCCGCTTGCAGCTCGAAGGCGAGTCGGGGCGCATCAACGGACGCTTCGCCGAACTGGACTGGACGCCGATTCTCTACATTCACAAGCAGTACGAGCGCTCGGTGCTGGCCGCGCTGTTTCGCACCGCGCATGTCGGCTACGTCACGCCGTTGCGCGATGGGATGAACCTCGTCGCCAAGGAATATGTGTCGGCGCAGGACCCGGAGAATCCCGGGGTGCTGGTGCTGTCACGCTTTGCCGGCGCGGCGCAGGAGCTGGAGGGCGCGCTGATCGTCAATCCGGTCGACATCGACGGCATGGCCGAGGCGCTCGCCAATGCGCTCGCGATGCCGCTCGCGGAACGTCAGGCGCGCTATCGCGACATGATGGTGCAGTTGCGCGAGAACAATGTGTCCGTGTGGCGCGATAACTTCATGTGCGATTTGCAGAGCGTAGAGAGTACGAAGTCCGGCAGAAGCAGGAAGGTGAGGGCAGGCTCCAGGCAGACAGTGCGTGATAGCGTGGAGCAATAGCGGCAGGGTTGGCTGCCGCGCCTCCTGATCGCACAGCCTGAAAAACGGAAAAGCCGCTCACGTGAGCGGCTTTTTCTTTGGCTGATAACTTCGCGCGGCGCGCCGTTCAGACCACGTGCTGTTCGTCGACCTTCTTGCCGCCGATGTGCAGCGTCGTACCCTTGCCGTACTGTTTCGTGAGCAGATCGCGATACAGGCCCGGACGTTGGCGCAACTCTTCCGGGCTGCCGTCGTCGATTACCTTGCCGGCGCTCATCACGATGATGCGGTCGAAGTTGTTCAGCGTCGACAGCCGGTGCGCGATCGCGATCACCGTGCGGCCGACCATCAGCCGGTCGAGCGCCTTCTGGATCGCTTCTTCCGAGGCGCTGTCGAGCGCCGAGGTGGCTTCGTCGAGCAGCAGGATCGGCGCGTTTTTCAGAATCGCCCGCGCAATCGCGATCCGCTGGCGCTGGCCGCCCGACAGCTTCACGCCACGGTCGCCGACGATCGTGTCGTAGCCTTCCGGCATCGCTTCGATGAAGTCCGAGCAACGCGCTTCGCGCGCGGCCGTGAGCACTTCCTCACGGCTCGCTTCAGGGCGTCCGTAAGCGATGTTCTCGTACACCGTGCGATGGAACAGCGAGATGTCCTGCGGCACGAGCGCGATCGTATGGCGCAGGCTGTCCTGCGTGACCGTCGCGATGTCCTGGCCGTCGATCCTGATCGCACCGCCTTGGGTTTCGTAGAAGCGCTGCAGCAGCGCCAGCACGGTGGATTTGCCCGCGCCTGACTTGCCGATCAAGCCGACCCGCTGGCCGGGTTCGATACGCAGGTCGAAGTGATCGAGAATGGGACGGCGGCGCGGGTAAGCGAACGTCACGCCTTCGAAATCGACCCGGCCGCCTTGCGGCACGAGTTCGGTCGAGTCGTCGCGATCCGGCATGCCGTGCGGTTCGAGCAGCGTGCGCACGGCTTCCGCGAGCCGCGCTACGTGTTGCGTGACGTCGACGAGCGCGACGGCCAAGTCGCGCGTGCCGTGCAGAATCGTGAAGCCGAGCGAGCTGACGAGCACGATGTCGCCCGAGGTCGCCTTGCCTTGATCCCACAGCCAGAGCGCCCAGCCCAGCAGACCCGCCGACAGCAGCGCGGTAATCACCGCATGCAGCAAGCGCAGCTTCTCCAGATACAGCAGGCTTTGCTGGCGCGCGTCCATCTCGGCCTTGACCGTTGCACCGAAGCGCTGCTGCTCGCGAAACGTCATGCCAAACGCGCGCACGAGACCCATGTTGCTGATCACGTCGACCAGTTCGCCGTCCACCGACGCCGCCTTGGTGGCGAAATGGTGATGGCGCGCCGAGCCGCGCCCCGCGAGCTTGTACAGCACGACCGACAGAATCGCCGAGCACAGCATCAGGCCGACGGCCATCAGCGGATTCACGGCGATGATCATGACGATTGCGCCGAGCACCGCGATGCACGGCGGCAGCACGTTCCAGGCGGTGGTGTTCTCGGCGGTGTAGACGGCGTTCGAGGTCGCCGTGATCCGGCTCGCCAGCATGCCGGGCTGCTTCTCGGAGTAGTAGGTCGGCGAGTGCCCGCTCAGATACTGGAAAAGGTCGCGCCGCAGGTCGCCGGTCACGGCGACGAACGTATGCGCGGCGACCCAGCCGCCGACGCGCCATAGCAGGTTGTCCGCGGCAATCAGGCCGACGAGGATCGCGAACGCCCCCCACAACGGACCGGGATGATGCCGGCCTTCGCCGAGCACGTCGATCAGATGTTTGATCGCGTATTGCGAAGCGAGCGCACAGCCCACGGCCGCAAACACGCTGCACAGCACGATCGCATGCGCGAGCGGATGGCGGCGGATAAAGCGGAAGAGAAACGCAAGCGGCCGGTGCGCATAGCTCGCGAGCTTTGCGTTCTGGGCGTTACGCTGGGCGAGGGTTAATTGTTCCAATTGATCGTGAGGTCGAGGTGTTTCGGGTTGTGCATGCAAAGCGCGGGCCACGGGAAAAGATGGATTCGCCGCGAAGCCGATGCTTCGCATTGTAAACATGCAAAAGCGATTGCGCCCTGTGTATCCGGGCATTGGCGCGATTGATTTCGCGATAGACCTCCGCGCCCTGCAGTTGCTGGACCCGCTGATGGGCGGGGTGGTTCACGCAGGGTGACGGACAAATTCGAGATATAATTACAGATTGCATTCAGCCGCGCTGCGGCATTTCTTCAACGCGTACCGGCAAAGTTGATGCAGCGCTTGCAGACGCCGCATTCGCGGTCCCCGCCGGAAGCCAGTTGCCACTGTAGAACTCTCTTATAAAACAAGGGTTTGCAAAGTGTTTCGCGTTTGTAACAACGTAAAGACTTTGAAATGTTGTGGTGCAGCGAGAAGCCCGGC
This sequence comes from Paraburkholderia fynbosensis, assembly GCF_902859935.1. Taxonomy (GTDB): domain Bacteria; phylum Pseudomonadota; class Gammaproteobacteria; order Burkholderiales; family Burkholderiaceae; genus Paraburkholderia; species Paraburkholderia fynbosensis. The sequence goes on along the minus strand of NZ_CADIKI010000012.1, from coordinate 157,018 downwards.
ACCGATAATGCATGCTCCGTAGAGCCCGGCAAGCTTGGAAATATCTGACAATTTGTCAACGCAGGTCTCACGTGTGCGTTTACTCGCATGCGCAGACGGTGATCGGCCAGTCTGGGCTCATTCCCAAGCGATCCATCGCAGGATTTCTCGAAAGAATCAGGCCCGCCCCGGCATGTCCGGCCAGACGGCCCTGGCGAGCAAGCGAGTCGCTTTTATCAAACGCAGTACTTTTGCCTGATTTTTTACTAGGAGTTCTCCATTATGCGAATCGCTCAAATCGCTCCGCTGCACGAGGCGGTTCCTCCCAAGCTGTATGGTGGTACGGAACGCGTGGTGTCCTATCTGACCGAAGCACTGGTCGAGCAAGGCCACGACGTCACGCTCTTCGCGAGCGGCGATTCGCAAACTTCGGCGAAACTCGAAGCCTTCTGGCCGCAGGCGCTGCGCCTCGACCCGACGATCCGCGACGTGATGGCGCCGCACATGCTGCTGCTCGAAGAAGTGCGCCGCCGCGCGGACGAGTTCGACGTGCTGCATTTTCACATCGACTACTACCCGTTCTCGCTGTTCGCGCGCCAGCCGGTGCCGTTCGTGACGACGCTGCACGGCCGTCTCGATCTGCCGGAACTGCAGCCGATCTTCAATACGTTCAGCGACGTGCCGGTGGTGTCGATCTCGGACAACCAGCGCATTCCGCTGCCGCAAGCGAACTGGCTGCAAACCGTTTATCACGGTCTGCCGGAAAACGTGCTCACGCCGATCAAGGACGTCGAGCCGGGCTACCTCGCATTCCTTGGCCGTGTCTCGCCGGAGAAGGGTCTCGACCGTGCGATCCGTATCGCCGGCCAGGCAGGCATGAAGCTCAAGGTTGCCGCGAAGATCGACAAGGCCGATCGTGCCTATTACGAAGAAGTGATCAAGCCGCTGATGGCGCTCCCGCACGTCGAATACATCGGCGAAATCGGCGAAGCCGAAAAGCGTGAGTTTCTCGGCAACGCGCATGCACTGGTGTTCCCCATCGACTGGCCGGAGCCCTTCGGTCTGGTGATGATCGAAGCGATGGCTTGCGGTACGCCGGTGATCGCGTTCAATCGCGGTTCGGTGCCGGAAGTGATCGAGAACGGCGTGTCGGGCTTCGTCGTCGAAGATGAAATCAGCGCAGTCGCGGCCGTCAAGCGCCTGCACACGCTGCCGCGCGCCGGGGTGCGCAACGCGTTCGAAGCGCGCTTCTCGTCGAAGGTCATGGCGAGGAACTACGTCGCTACCTACGAAGAACTGCTGCGTCAGAAACAGCGCACGGTGCTTCGCGAAGTCAACGCGAACTGATCTTTAGTCGCTCAGCCGACTGAAAGAGCGCTTCAGGGCGCTCCTCAGGCCACCTGCAACGCCCCGTGAGCCAGCGCTCACGGGGCGTTGTTGCATGCGCGCCGCGTTTTTTGCAGTGTGTGGACGAAAGTAGGCTCTTCGCGCCGGTAAGACTGAGCCACTCTCGGTAATATCCCTATAATGGCCGTGCCGCAAATTTGGCTGCGGCGCCGCCGACGACAGGAGGATGCCTTGGCGAGAACGAAAGAGACGCGAGCGAATGCCGCGCCTGGCGCCGGAACGATTTTCGCGTTACGCGCCATCGGTCTCGTGCTTGTCGCTCGCTGGCTTTTTTCGATGGCGCAGATGGATCTCGCCGCTGCGCTGTCGGCGATGGTGTCGTCGCCGTGGGCATGCATCAACCTGGTTTTCCTGTTCCTGCTGATTTTCCTGCCGGGCGCGCGCGCCGTGGCCGAGCGTCCGTTTCATCCGCTGCCGCAATGGCTGCGGCAGGCGCTGCGTCTGTTCGCTTTCCTTGGGTTTGTATTCGCGCTCTGGTCGGTTGGCGTATTCGTGGCGAGCGCTGGCTGGCGGCGTGCCGCGCAGGCCGTGGCGGCGACCAACGGCTGGCTGCTGGTCGCGCCGCTGCTGTACGCGGCCGTGCTGTGGATCTGCCGGCCGCGCCCGCTGTGGCGGACCAACATCGCCGCGCGGCGTTTTGCGATCGGCCGTTATGCGGTCGCGCTCGATCCCGCCACGCGTACGGTGATCGTGTGGGCCGAGCGCCGCAAGGTAGGACAGTACGACGCGCGCGAGCTGTCCGTGCGCTGGGCCGCCGGACAAGACCCGCGGCCCACGCCGGCGCCGGCCCCCGCGGTCGCGTTCGGTGCGATGGGCGAGCCGGGCTCCACGGCTGCGCCGCTGGGTTCGGTCGCGGCCCCGGCACTCGTGCGCGGCGTGTTCGGGCGCCGTCCAGGAGTCGAATTGTTGTGGGATTCGCCGGCCGCCGCGGGCCACAATCGGCAAACCGTATTTCGCGCCACGCTGACGACCGAGGGCGATCGGGTCGCCGCTCGGGCGCTTGACACAACTCTGCGGCAAGTCTGAAGCTGCATGCTTTGTGCAGTGGATCACACCGCGTGGCCGATCAGCACGTCGTCAATCGGGCCTTGGCCGATAATGAAGTCACGGTGCCCGGCCGTTCAGTGCGGGTGAGTGGACATACATCGATCGTGTCGCGTCTTTTGCAGGAGTCGCTATGCTGGTTCGCTGGTTGCTTGCCGCCCTTCATCTGCTCGCTTACGGTTTTGCGCTCGCCTCGATTCTGCGGCGCACCTGGGCGCTGCGCCGCGCGTCCGTGCCGGCCGCGTTGCGCTCCGTATTTCGCGCGGATACGCGGTGGGGCCTGTCCGCCCTGGTGTTGATCATCACCGGCTTGATGCGCGTTTTCGGCAGCTACGAGAAGGGCGCGGACTACTATCTTCACCAGCCGCTCTTTCACGTCAAGATGACGCTGCTCGTGCTGATTCTGATCCTCGAAGTGCCATCCATGCTCGCGCTGATGCGCTGGCGCGCGTCAATCCGCAAAGGCACTCCGCCGGATCTGAAAAATGCGCGGTCGTATGCGCGTTACAGCGTGATCCAGACCGTGTTGCTGGTGCTCATGGTGTTTGCGGCAACCGGGATGGCGCGCGGCGTCGGCTTGCCGGCCGGCGTGGTGTAGCCGAACTCTAGCGGCGGCAAGCCGAAGCGGGGCAGGGTGGGCGCGCTCGCGTGCGCAGCTATGTGAAGGCCGTGGACGCGCAGCATCGGCAGAACGCGGCTTCACATGGTCCATGTTCCAAGGTGCCGGGCGTGGCGCCACATACGCCCGCTGCAATTTACTTTCCCACCAGCAGGCCCGCATCATCCATCCGATCTGCGTTGGACCCGGCGGTCTCACGCATGAACTCCGATTCGCCGAGACCCTTGACGAGTTCCAGTGCCTGGCGTTCGAACAGGCGCCGGTACAAGCCGTTCTCGCGCCTGATCAACGCGTCGTGGCTGCCTTCCTCGATCACCTTGCCCTTGTCCAGCACCAGCAGTCTGTCCAGCGCACGCACGGTGGACAGGCGGTGCGCGACCACCAGCGTCGTGCGGCCGATCATCAGCCGCTCCATCGCCTGCTGAATCAGCACTTCGCTTTCGCTGTCGAGGCTCGACGTCGCTTCGTCCAGAATGAGGATCGGGGCGTCGGCGAGGAAAGCGCGCGCGATCGCGACGCGCTGACGTTCGCCGCCCGAAAGCTTGATGCCGCGTTCGCCGACCAGCGTGTCATAGCCATTGGGTAGCGCGCTGATGAAGCCATGTGCACTGGCGAGTTGCGCGGCCCGCTCGATCTCGGCGCGGCTCGCGCCGGGCCGCGCATAGGCGATGTTCTCGGCGAGCGAGCGGTGAAACAGCACCGGCTCCTGCTGAACGATCGCGATCTGGCTACGTAGCGACGCCTGCCGCACCTGAGCGATATCCTGACCATCGATTGTGATCCGGCCGCCGGAAATATCGTAGAGGCGCTGAATCAGCTTGATGAAGGTCGTCTTGCCCGAGCCCGAATGCCCGACCAGCCCGATGCGTTCCCCCGGCGCGATGCGCAGGGAAAAGTTCTCGTACAGCGGCTGGTCGTGCGCGTCGTAATGGAAACTGACCTGCTCAAAGCGGATCTCGCCTTGGCTGATCGCGATCGGACCCGCGCTGGGGCGGTCTTCGATGCCGAGTGGCTGACTCTCCAGCGCGACCAGTTCTTCCATATCGTTGACCGAACGTTGCAGGTTGCGGATGTGCATGCCGACATCGCGCAGATAGCCTTGCAGCATGAAGAACATCGTCAGCGCGAAGGTGATGTCACCGACGCTCGCCTGGCCGCGCGCCCACAGCAACAGCGCCACACCGAGAATGGCTGCCTGGATCGCCACCAGCATGCCGCCCTGCACACCGCCGTTGATCGTGCCGCGCACCCATGTGCGGCGCGTGCGGTGACGCCACTTGCCGATCACGCGTTGAAGCAGCATTTCCTCGCGTTCTTCCGCGCCGAAAGCCTTTACGACGCCGTTGCAGCTGACTGCATCCGCGAGCGCGCCGCCCATGCGCGTGTCCCATGCGTTCGCGAGGCGCGCGGCCGGCGCGACGAAGCCGAGCGACATGGCCACGGTCACGGCGATATACAGCAGCGAGCCGATCCCGACGACCGCGCCCATCATCGGCCAGCGCCAGCCGAGCAGCACGGTGGCGCCGATCAGCATGGCCAGCGACGGCAGCAGCGCGATCAGGAGCGTGTCGTTGAGCAGGTCGAGCGCCCACATGCCGCGCGTGATCTTGCGCACGGTGGAGCCGGCAAAGCTGTTGGCGTGCCAGTCGGTCGAAAAGCGTTGCACGCGATGAAACGCGTTCGCGGCGATCTCGCTCATCATCTTCAGCGTGAGCCGGATGATGTTGAAGTACACGCCTTGGCGAAGCAGCGTCGCGCCGAGGCCGAGCGCGGCCAGCACGCAGAAGGCCGTGACCGCCGCGCCCCAGGCGCTCTCGTTGCCGGCCGGTCCGGAGGCGATTGCGTCGACCAGGCGTCCGGCGAACACCGGCGTGAGCACATCAGCCAATGCCGAGCACAGCACCAGCGCCGCGATGACGACGACGCGCCACGGCTGTTGCGCCCAGTGATTGAAGGTGAAACCGAGGACATCCTTAAAGGCTTGTCCGCGAAAGTCGAGTTTTTTGTTAGCCATTTGCCACGACCCGGCGCGCATGAACGCACCGAGGTTCCAGTCAGAAGCGAAGGGACGAGACAGTCAGGCGGGCCGGCATGCACCGGCAATGCGACTCAGGGCTGTCTGGGATTTGCTCGTCACACCTTTTCAGGCGGACTCGCATATGCGACGGGCTGACGACGGTTAAGGTCGTGAGGGCGATCGCGAGACCATGCGAGGGAGAGCGATATGCACTGCGAACATGTGACGCCTCCCTTTGGGTCGAATGAGATGGAGAAGATGGGCGGCGCGACTGCGCCGAAGGGCAACTATATCAGCAGTATCCGGCTGCCGCAAACCTACGAAGTTCCGGTGCCGACAGGGAAACCCGATGACGTAATCCCGTCGCGAGAAAGGGTAATCGTATCCTGCGCGCCGAACCCCACTCGACCTAATCGAGGATCGAAAACGCCACATCAAAACTCGAGCGAAAAATAGAAAAGGGCTTATGCATTTCTGCATAAGCCCTTTAGTCTTCGGTGATCGACACACCAAAATTCTGGTGGGTAGTACTGGGATCGAACCAGTGACCCCTGCCGTGTGAAGGCAGTGCTCTACCGCTGAGCTAACCACCCGAAGAGATCGAGATTATGTCAGTGATCTTCGCATCCGTCTAGTCTTTTTTAAGCAACCTGCTCATTTTCTGCGGCAGCGGGTTCGAGGCGCCAAACGCTCGTGCCTTTGACTGCTTTGTCGAGACCATCGAGCACCGTCTGGTGCGCGGCAACTTCGTCGTCGCTGGCGGCGATGACGACGAGTTCCAGCGCCTCGAGCGCGACACGCGGCGCATGCGCGTCGCCACCCGCATGCGATTCGCCGAGCATGTCGATGACGAGGCTCTCCTGGCCGCGCGTCATCGCCAGATAGACTTCCGCGAGCAGCTCCGAGTCGAGCAATGCGCCGTGCAGCGTACGGTGCGCGTTGCTGATGCCGAAGCGGTCGCACAGCGCATCGAGCGAGTTGCGCTTGCCGGGGAACATCTGCTTGGCGCGAGCGAGCGTATCGATGATCTCGCCGCAGTAGGTGCTCACCTTCGGCAAGCCGAGCAACGCGAATTCGGCATCGAGAAAGCCGATGTCGAACGGCGCGTTGTGAATGATCAGGTCCGCGCCCTGGATGAAGTCGCGAAACTGATCGGCGATCTCGCCGAACCTCGGCTTGTCGCTGAGGAATTCCGTGGTCAAGCCGTGCACGGCCAGCGCGCCCGGATCGCTATCGCGTTCCGGATTGATGTAGAAGTGCAGGTTGTTGCCGGTGAGGCGGCGGTTCACCAGTTCGACGCAACCGAGTTCGAGGATCCGGTCGCCGGTGCGGGCATTCAGGCCGGTGGTTTCGGTATCGAGGATGAGTTGACGCATATCGGATTAGCCTACCTCGGGAAATTGCAGCGAAGAAAAAGAGCGGCGAAGAAACGGCGCCAGGAATTGCAAGGCGGTGCGCGCGACGCTCATCCGATTTGCGCAAGCGACGCGACGCCGCGATTGGCTAGTTGATCGGCGCGTTCGTTTTCCGGGTGTCCGCTATGTCCGCGCACCCAGCGCCATTCGACTTCGTGCTGCGCGACGAGCGCGTCGAGCCGCTTCCACAGGTCGGCGTTCTTCACCGGCTGCTTTGCCGCAGTAATCCAGCCTTTCTTTTTCCAGCCGTGAATCCATTCGCTGATGCCTTTCTGCACATACTGCGAGTCGGTGTGCACGACTGCCTTGCAGGGGCGCTTCAGCGCTTCGAGCGCGGCGATCACGCCCATCAGTTCCATGCGATTGTTGGTCGTGTTGGCTTCGCCGCCGAATAGTTCTTTTTCCTGCTCGCCGAAGCGCAGCAACGCGCCCCAGCCGCCGGGGCCGGGATTGCCCTTGCAGGCGCCGTCGGTATAAATGTCGATGAAATCGGGAGTCATTGAGTATGGTTGCGTGTATTCGGAGTGACGGCGGGCGCGAGGCCTGGCGCGAGCACGGGTTTCTTCACTTTCAGCGGGCCGACGAGGCGCATGCCGCGCACGCGCTTGATCGCCTTGATCATGTAGGTGGCGCCGAAGATCGGCCACCAGCGGTCGCCGGCGGCTTCCATGAAGCCATAGCGGGCGAGCCATTGCTCGCTGCCGAGCGGCGGACGATAGCAGCCGAAGCGCCCGCGTTCAAGGTCGAAGCCCAGCAGCTTGATCCAGTCTTTCAGACGCGTGAAGGCGATCAGATCGACCGCAGCGGGCACGAACGGCCGGCCGGTCATCTTGCCGACCGATTGCCGCGCGCCCCATAGCGACAGCGAGTTGAAACCGAGAATGATGAGCTGACCTTCGGGCATCAGCACCCGCTCGGCTTCGCGCAGCAGCCGGTGCGGGTCGCTCGTGAATTCAAGCGTGTGCGGCATCACGATCAGATCGACGCTCTGTGCTTCGAAGGGCAGATCCAGCAGGTCGCACCACACCGCGCTGCGGCCGGCCGGCGCGGGCAGGCCCGCCGACCCGGCCGACGCCGCGCCGAGGTTCGATCCAGGGCGAGTGCCGGCATGCGTCAGGCCGCGCGGAAAAGCGTAGGGCGCGCTGGCTCCGCTCGCAGCGTCGAGCACGAGGCCGCGGCACGGCATGCGGTTCTCGCGCAATGCGTCGAGCTGCGGCAGGCCGAGTTGCAGCGCATGATAGCCGAACACGTCTGACACCACGCGGTCGAGCTGGGTCTGCTCCCAGTCGAGCACGTAGCGGCCGGGCGGTGAATCGGTCCAGGCGGGCCAGTCTATAATTGCTCGGTCAGTCATATCAAAGAATGCGTCGCCTATGAATGCGCTCGAGTACGTACCGGTCCCGGCGTTTGAAGACAATTACATCTGGGTCGTTTCCGACGGACACCATGCGGTTGTCGTCGATCCCGGTGAGGCGGCCCCCGTGCGTGCCTATCTGGCGAAACGCGGATGGCGGCTGAGCGCTATTTTACTCACGCACCATCATCAAGACCACGTCGGTGGGGTGGCCGATCTGCTGAATGGCCAGGCCGTGCCGGTCTACGGCCCCGCTGGTGAAGCGATCCAGCATCTCACGCACCGTCTCGAAAATGGCGATCGCGTGTCGATCGCGACGCCCGCGCTCGAATTCAGCGTGCTCGACGTGCCCGGCCACACGAGCGGCCACATCGCGTATTTTCAGGCCGCCGATTCGCGCGGCACGCCGCACGTCTTTTGCGGCGACACGCTGTTCGCATGCGGCTGCGGCCGGTTGTTCGAAGGCACGCCGAAGCAGATGCTCGCTTCGCTGGATGCGCTCGCCGCGCTGCCCGGCGCGACCGAAGTCCACTGCGCGCACGAGTACACGCTGTCGAACATCCGTTTCGCGCTCGCCTGCGAGCCGGACAATGCCGAGCTCCAGGCCTGGCGCGACAAGGCGAGCGAGCTTCGGGCGCGCCACGTGCCGACGCTGCCGACCACGATCGCTCACGAGCGTGCGGTGAATCCGTTCCTGCGTGCGGACCAGCCGGCGGTGCAGGCGAGCCTGCAGGAGCAGCTGCACGAAAAGGTGTCCGACCGACTGACGGCCTTCACATTGATGCGCGAATGGAAGAACCGTTTCCGCTGATCCGCACCGCATTAGCCGATCTTCACGCTAAAAATCGGAAAAATTCGCCAAGCCCAAGATTTCCTTGATTTTTTTACTAAGTTTCCGATTGACGTAAACGTTGCCGTTTCGTACTATCGGCTGCAAATTCCAGCCCTTGTGGAAGCCGAGACGTTCATGCGATTTATCTTCAGTGCGTTATTGGTCCTGACACTCGCCGCCTGCGCGAGTCAAGGACCGACAACGAGCAGTTCCACCGCAACCAATCCCGCCAGCCAGCAAGCCGTAGCCGACGCACTTCGCAAGACAGCCACCGCTAAAGAAACGATCAACGTCGATCAGGGTTCGGTCAGCCAGTTGACCAGCTCGGACGCCGATCTGTGGAGCCGTATTCGCCGTGGTTTCCAGATGCCGGACCTGCAGACCGACCTCGTCGACATGCAGGCCAACTGGTATGCGCAGCGTCCCGATTACGTGCAGCGCATGACCGAGCGCTCGCAGAAGTACCTCTATCACATCGTCGAAGAGCTCGAAGCGCGGCATATGCCGACCGAACTCGCGCTGCTGCCGTTCATCGAATCCGCGTATAGCCCGCAGGCGTTGTCGGTCGCGAAAGCTGCCGGCATGTGGCAGTTCATGCCGGGCACCGGGCGCACCTACAACCTCAAGCAGAACATGTGGCAGGACGAGCGCCGCGACGTGCTGGCGTCGACCAGCGCCGCGCTCGACTATCTGTCGCGTCTGCATGACATGTTCGGCGACTGGCAGCTCGCGCTCGCCGCGTACAACTGGGGCGAGGGCAACGTGCAGCGCGCGATCGCGCGCAACGAGGCGGCGGGTCTGCCCACCGACTACCTCAGCCTGCGCATGCCGAACGAAACGCGCAACTACGTGCCGAAGCTGCAGGCGGTGAAGAACATCGTGATGAACCCGCAGGTATACGGACTCACGCTCCCGTCGATTCCGAATCACCCGTATTTCGTCACGGTGACCACGTCGCACGATATCGACGTGGAAATGGCCGCGAAGCTCGCGAATCTGTCGACGGATGAATTCCGCTCGCTGAACCCGTCGTTCAAAAAGCCGGTGATTCTCGGTGCAACGCAGCCGCAGATCCTGCTGCCGTTCGACAACGCCAGCGCGTTCGAGCGCAATCTGAAGGCGTATTCCGGTTCGCTGTCGTCGTGGACCACGTACACGGTAGACCACCGCGCGACGCCTGCGGCGATCGCGCAGAAGATCGGCGTCGACGCCGACACGCTGATGGAAGTGAACAAGATTCCGGCCGGCATGCGCCTGAAGCCCGGCTCCACGATCGTCGTGCCGCGCGGTTCGGACGACGACGAAGACATCAGCGCCGACGTCGCCGAAAGCGCGGTGCTAGCGATGGAGCCCGACGTTCCCGATACTCGCAAGATGCTGATCCGCGTGCGCCGCAACCAGTCGATGGCGGCGATCGCGGTGCGTTACGGTGTGTCGGTCGGTCAGTTGAAGGCGTGGAACCGTACGCGTCGCGATCAGGTGTCGCGTGGTCAGCTGATCGTGCTGCACGTGCCGGTAGGCAAGGCCATGCCGAGCGAGCCGGGTCCGGAGCGTATCGCAACCGACGTTCAGGGCGGCGGCGTCGAGAAGATCGGCACCCGCGTCGCAGACACCCGTGGCGAATCGCGCTACGAGAAAAAGAAGGGTCGTGGCCGGTACGTCGTGAAGGTCTCCGAGCCGGCAGGGAAGCTCAGCAAGCCGACGGCATCCAGTGCCGGCAAGGTCAAGGCGACCAAAGTGTCGGCCTCCACGTCCAGCAAGGCGTCGAAGGCCGCGGCAGAGAGCCGCCCGAAGACCGTGGCCAGCGCGAAGAAGGGTAAGTAGGCCCATAGCGGCTGCCACGGTAGTGACCGCATGGGCTGCGGGGTAGCGCATGAATTGCGCTCCGATCACGCACCGTGTTTATTCCAACGCCGTCACCCGTGGTGACGGCGTTTTTCAATTTGCCGAGCAATTCAAGGCGAATCTCGCCTATTTCCTTTATCTTTCGTGCTTTGGCCACGTCGGTCGTTCCGAGCGAAGCTTATGTCGTCGACCCAACTGCGCGTCTTTCTTCTGTTTTCCGCGGGCTACTTCGTCTCCTATGTGTTTCGCGGCGTCAACCTCGGCTTCGCGCCGTTCATTACGCACGACCTCGGCTTGTCGGCGACCGATTTGGGCTTGCTGACGAGCCTTTATTTCCTCGGCTTCGCGGGCGCGCAGATTCCGGCTGGCGTGCTGCTCGATCACTTCGGCGCGCGCCGGGTGACGGCTGCCACGTTGCTGTTCGCCGCATTGGGCATCTGGGTGTTCGGCGCCGCGCAGAGCGTCGGCGTGATGATGGCCGGGCGGCTGCTGATCGGAGTCGGCGTGTCTGTGTGTCTTGGCGCGGCCTTCAAGGCCTTGGCGCACCATTTCGCGACCGCCCGCCTGCCGCTGATGAATGGGCTGGTGATGGCGATCGGCGGTTTCGGCGGCGTGATGGTGGGCTCGCCGCTGACGTGGGTACTGGGTTTCGCCAGCTGGCGCGCGGTCTGTATCGGACTGGGGCTGCTGACCGTGATGGTCGCTCTCGCGCAATGGACGCTCGCGCCGGACAAGAAGGAAACCCACCACCAGGCGAGCCTCGGCGCACAGTTCAAGGGCACCTTGCATATTCTGCGCAGCGGGGCTTTCTGGAAGATCGCGTCGTTCTCGGTCGTCACGCAAGGCGTCTTCTATGCGATGCAGTCGCTGTGGGTCGGCGCGTGGCTGCGCGACGTGCAGGGTTTCGAGCCGCAACAAGCCGCCGCGCTGGTGTCGATTCTGGGCTTCGCGATGATGGCCGGCTGCCTCGGTTTCGGCGCGGCGGCGCGCAGTCTCGAACGGCGCGGCATCTCGCTGCATGCGTTTTGCGGCATCGGCATGGCGCTGTATGTGCTGACGCAGTTGCTGATCATGTTCAAGGCGCCGCTGCCGGCGGGTCTGTTGTGGGCGGCATATGGGATTTTCGGCGGCACCGGCATTCTGAGCTACGCGGTGATGGCCCGGCATTTCCCGGCGCAGATGATCGGCCGGGTGAACACCACGCTGACGCTGATCATTTTCCTGCTGATTTTCGGCTTCCAGATTGGCGTCGGCGCGGTTTTGTCGTATTGGCCGGCGAGCGGCGGGCACTATCCGCAGGCCGCACACATGACCGTGTGGGGGATTCTGGTGGCGCTGCAGGTGCTGAGCGCGATCTGGTACACGTTACCTGGCCGGAAGTCAGTTCGGCCGTCCGAAGTGAGCGCCGAACAGCAGGCGTGAGGCGGGAAGTACAACAACTTGCCTGGCGAGCGCAAATTCCACTGCGCTATCGCAATTCGCATCGCGCAAATTTTTGTTTGATGCCGGGCAGCCTTGTCCCGCAAGGCTTTGGGTGCGTTGCCCCAACCTTTTCCCATGGCGGCCTGCCATCTCGGATTTGGAAGGAAGGGCGTTTTCAGGCTATAATTCCAAGGTTTGAGCTTATCAACCCGCACCCTAGCGCCTACCTCTCCCATACCGTTCATCCGCCGCGCGCCATTGGCGTAGCAAGAAGGGCCCCCGTGTCTGGCCGATCCGTCCACTCAATGGATGCATTGGACCCATCGCACACCCCTTGCAACGTTCAACAGCAGGTCGCGAGCGAGTCTGCGCGTGCATCCCGTGGATGTGTTTCGCTGCGGCTCGCAGTCGGATAGGCAGGTCGGCAACAGGGTGTTCCCCCAAGGAGTCTCCCGTGTTGCCGTCATTTTCTCCCGCTCTGCTCGCGCTCGCCGACGGCACGGTCTTTCGTGGTTACTCGATCGGCGCCCCCGGGCATACCATCGGCGAAGTCGTGTTCAACACCGCTATCACCGGCTATCAGGAAATCCTGACTGACCCGAGCTACGCGCGCCAGATCGTGACCCTCACGTATCCGCATATCGGCAATGTCGGTGTGAACGCCGAAGACGTCGAAGCTACGAAAGTCCATGCCGCCGGCCTGATCATTCGCGATCTGCCGGTCCTCGCGTCGAACTTCCGCATGGAGCGCACGCTCCCGCAATACCTGCAGGACGAAGGCGTGGTCGCCATCGCCGGGCTCGACACCCGCATGCTGACCCGCGTTTTGCGCGACAAGGGCGCGCAGAATGGCGCAATCCTCGCCGGCTCGGACGACGAGGTCAAGGCCATCGAACTCGCCCGCTCGTTCCCCGGCCTTTCGGGCATGGACCTCGCGAAGGTCGTGTCGACAAAGGAAACCTACGAGTGGACCCAGACCGAATGGCGTCTGGGCACCGGCTACGGCAAGCAGAATGCGCCGAAGTACCGCGTGGTGGCGTTCGACTACGGCGTCAAGTACAACATCCTGCGCATGCTGGCCGAACGCGGCTGCCACGTCACTGTGCTGCCGGCGCAGGCGAGCGCGGCCGACGCGCTGGCGCTCAACCCGGACGGCGTGTTCCTGTCGAACGGTCCCGGCGATCCGCAGCCGTGCGACTACGCGATCGCGGCTACGAAAGAACTGATCGAGCGCGGCATTCCGACTTTCGGCATCTGCCTCGGTCATCAGATCATGGGCCTCGCGGTCGGCGCAAAGACCATGAAGATGAAGACCGGCCACCACGGCGCGAACCATCCGGTGAAGGATCTGGACGACGGCCGCGTGGTCATCACGTCGCAGAACCATGGTTTCGCGGTCGACGCCGACACGCTGCCGGCCAACGCGCGCGCCACGCACGTGTCGCTGTTCGACGGCACGCTGCAAGGCTTCGCGCTGACCGACAAGCCGGCGTTCTGCTTCCAGGGTCACCCGGAAGCATCGCCCGGTCCGCACGACATCGCTTATCTGTTCGACCGCTTCACCGCGTTGATGGACGCACAGAAGGGCAACAACAGCGCAGCGGCATAAGACGCAGCGCAGCGGCCTCGCGCCGCGAGCCCGCTTCAGCGGTAGCGTGGCTCGCGAGGCGCCTCGCGCGCATACGCGCGTATAGGCAGCGAGCCGCAAAGAACAGAGCAAAGCAGAGCGCGCGCAACGTAACAGCGCCGCGCGCCGACGGAAAGAATTCAGGAATACATTAGCGAGAGCGTTATGCCCAAGCGGACAGACATCAAGAGCATCCTCATCATCGGCGCAGGTCCGATCATCATCGGCCAGGCGTGCGAGTTCGATTACTCGGGCGCGCAGGCATGCAAGGCGCTGCGTGAGGAAGGCTACAAGGTCATTCTCGTCAACAGCAATCCGGCGACGATCATGACCGACCCGAACACGGCCGACGTGACCTACATCGAGCCGATCACGTGGGAAGTGGTCGAGCGCATCATCGCGAAGGAGCGCCCGGATGCGATCCTGCCGACGATGGGCGGCCAGACGGCGCTGAACTGCGCGCTCGATCTGCACGCGCACGGCGTGCTGGAGAAGTACAAGGTCGAGCTGATCGGCGCATCGCCGGAAGCTATCGACAAGGCAGAAGACCGCCAGAAGTTCAAGGACGCGATGACCAAGATCGGTCTCGGTTCGGCCAAGTCGGGCACCGCGCATTCGATGGAAGAAGCGCTGCAGGTGCAGGCTGATATCGCTGCGCAAACCGGCAGCGGCGGCTATCCGGTCGTGATCCGACCGTCGTTCACGCTGGGCGGCTCGGGCGGCGGCATCGCGTACAACCGCGACGAATTCGAAGAGATCTGCAAGCGTGGTCTCGACCTGTCGCCGACCCGCGAGCTGCTGATCGAAGAATCGCTGCTCGGCTGGAAAGAGTATGAGATGGAAGTGGTCCGCGACACCAAGGACAACTGCATCATCGTCTGCTCGATCGAAAACCTGGACCCGATGGGCATCCACACCGGCGACTCGATCACCGTCGCGCCGGCGCAAACGCTGACCGACAAGGAATATCAGATCCTGCGTAACGCCTCGCTCGCCGTGCTGCGCGAGATCGGCGTCGATACGGGCGGCTCGAACGTGCAGTTCTCGATCAATCCGAAAGACGGCCGGATGATCGTGATCGAAATGAACCCGCGTGTGTCGCGCTCCTCGGCGCTGGCATCGAAAGCGACCGGCTTCCCGATCGCCAAGGTCGCGGCCAAGCTGGCAGTAGGCTATACGCTCGACGAACTGAAGAACGAAATCACCGGCGGCCAGACCCCAGCCTCCTTCGAGCCGACGATCGACTACGTCGTCACAAAGATTCCGCGTTTCGCATTCGAGAAATTCCGCGAAGCCGATTCGCGCCTGACCACGCAGATGAAGTCGGTCGGCGAAGTGATGGCGATCGGACGCACCTTCCAGGAGTCGTTCCAGAAGGCGCTGCGCGGTCTTGAAGTCGGCGTCGACGGTCTGGACGAAAAGACCGATAACCGCGACGAGATCATCCGCGAGATCGGCGAAGCCGGTCCGGACCGCATCTGGTATGTCGGCGACGCGTTCCGCGTCGGCATGACGGCCGCGGAGATTTTCGAGGAAACCGCGATCGACCCGTGGTTCCTCGCGCAGATCGAACAGATCGTCCTGAAGGAAAAGGCGCTGGCCGGTCGCACGCTCGCGAGCCTCTCGAAGGAAGAACTGAAGTATCTGAAGCAGAGCGGCTTCTCGGATCGCCGTCTGGCCAAACTGCTCGGCGCGAAGCCGGCGGACGTGCGTCAGCGCCGTATCGAGCTGAACGTGCGCCCGGTGTACAAGCGTGTCGACACCTGCGCGGCCGAATTCGCGACGAAAACCGCGTACATGTACTCCACGTACGAGGAAGAGTGCGAAGCGAATCCGACCAACAACAAGAAGATCATGGTGTTGGGCGGCGGCCCGAACCGGATCGGCCAGGGCATCGAATTCGACTACTGCTGCGTGCACGCTGCGCTCGCGATGCGCGAGGACGGCTACGAAACGATCATGGTCAACTGCAACCCTGAAACCGTTTCGACCGACTACGACACGTCGGATCGTCTGTACTTCGAATCGCTGACACTCGAAGACGTGCTCGAAATCGTCGACAAGGAAAAGCCCGTCGGCGTGATCGTGCAATACGGCGGGCAGACGCCGCTGAAGCTCGCGCTCGATCTCGAAGCGAACGGTGTGCCGATCGTCGGTACGTCGCCGGACATGATCGACGCGGCCGAAGACCGCGAGCGTTTCCAGAAGCTGCTGCAGGACCTCGGCCTGCGTCAGCCGCCGAACCGCACCGCGCGCGCAGAAGACGAAGCGCTCAAGCTCGCCGACCAAATCGGCTATCCGCTGGTGGTGCGTCCGTCGTATGTGCTGGGTGGCCGCGCGATGGAAATCGTCCACGAGCCGCGCGATCTCGAGCGCTATATGCGCGAGGCCGTGAAGGTGTCGAACGATTCGCCGGTGCTGCTCGATCGCTTCCTGAACGACGCGATCGAATGCGACGTGGATTGCATCTCGGATGGCGAAGCGGTGTTCATCGGCGGCGTGATGGAGCACATCGAACAGGCGGGCGTGCACTCGGGCGACTCGGCTTGCTCGCTGCCGCCGTATTCGCTGTCGCAGGAAACCGTCGCTGAACTGAAGCGCCAGACCGGCGCGATGGCGAAGGCGCTGAACGTGGTCGGGCTGATGAACGTGCAGTTCGCGATCCAGCAAGTCCCGCAGGCGGACGGCTCGAAGGAAGACGTCATCTACGTGCTCGAAGTGAACCCGCGTGCGTCGCGCACGGTGCCGTACGTGTCGAAGGCGACCAGCCTGCCGCTCGCGAAGATCGCGGCGCGCGCGATGGTCGGCCAGAAGCTCGCCGATCAAGGCGTGACGAAGGAAATCGACCCGCCGTACTTCAGCGTGAAGGAAGCTGTGTTTCCCTTCGTCAAGTTCCCGGCCGTCGACCCGGTGCTCGGACCGGAAATGCGTTCGACCGGTGAAGTGATGGGCGTGGGCCAGACGTTCGGCGAGGCGCTCTTCAAGTCGCAGCTCGCGGCGGGTTCGCGTTTGCCGGAATCGGGCACGGTGCTGTTGACCGTGATGGACGCCGACAAGCCGAAGGCCGTCGAAGTCGCGCGTATGCTGCACGAACTCGGTTATCCGATCGTCGCGACCAAGGGTACGGCTGCCGCGATCGAAGCGGCCGGCGTGCCGGTAAAGGTCGTCAACAAGGTGAAGGACGGCCGTCCGCACATTGTCGACATGATCAAGAACGGCGAAATCGCGCTGGTCTTCACGACCGTCGACGAAACGCGCGCCGCGATCGCCGATTCGCGTTCGATTCGCATGAGCGCGCAGGCGAACAAGGTCACGTACTACACGACGATGTCCGGCGCACGGGCTGCGGTGGAAGGTTTGCGCTATCTGAAGAACCTGGAAGTCTATGATTTACAAGGACTCCACGCTCGCCTAAACTAAGGCTTCGAGTTTCTGTCTCAGGATGTACGTGCCGCGGTTAAGCGGCGTTCCGCAGGTGCTGGGGCCGGATTTATGCTCCATGGCACTGGTCCCTGCGGAATGCACTTAACCGCGGTGATTTTTTTTACGGCTGTTTTTTGCCTCTAGAGTTGTTTATGAGCACTATTCCATTGACTAAGCGCGGCGCGGACATGTTGCGCGACGAATTGCAGCGGCTGAAATCGGTCGAACGTCCGGCAGTGATCAACTCGATCGCGGAAGCGCGTGCCCAGGGCGATCTGTCGGAAAACGCGGAATATGACGCTGCGAAGGAAAAACAGGGCTTTATCGAAGGCCGGATTGCCGAGATCGAATCGAAGCTGGCCGGCGCGCAGGTGATCGATCCGTCGAAGGTGGACGCGGACGGCCGTGTGGTGTTCGGTGCGACGCTGGAACTGGAAGACCTGGAGTCGGGTGCGTCGGTCAAATATCAGATCGTCGGCGACGACGAAGCGGACATCGACCACGGCCTGATTTCGATCAGCTCGCCGATCGCGCGCGCCTTGATCGGCAAATCGGAGGGCGACGTTGCGTCGGTGCAGGCGCCGGGCGGCGTGCGCGAATACGAAATCATCGCGGTCAGCTACGTTTGAGGGTGGCCCGGGAGTCCCAGATGCCACATCGGTTTTTCCGTCTTCTGACGGTGGTGTGGCTCGGTAGTCTGCTGACTATCGGCTATGCCGTCGCGCCAGTGCTGTTCACGTCGCTCGACCGGATTTCGGCAGGCGCGGTGGCGGCACAACTATTCCGTATTCAGGGCTTCGTGGGTGTGGTGTGCGGTATTTTGCTGCTGGGTCTCGCGAATGTGCTCGTTCGCCGCGGCAGCGAGGCTTATCGGCGGTTGCGCTGGCTGATCGCCGGCATGCTGGTGTGCGTGCTGCTGGGTTACTTCGCGCTGCAGCCGTTCATGAATGCGATGCGCGAGGCCGCGCTCGAAGCGGGCACCGACGTCGGGCATTCGGTTTATGCAGCGCGCTTCGGCATTCTGCACGGCGTGTCGAGCGTGTTCTATCTGATCGAAAGCCTGCTTGGCGTGGCGCTCGTGTGGAAGCTACCGGCCAGCACCGGTGCGGCGACGACGGAGCAGGGCGCTCGTGATGCTGCGGGGAAAGTGGCGGGCTGAGGCTGGTTAGGCAGGTACTGCTTACGCTTGCTAGTCGCTCTTTCCGATCTAGGACTTTGCCGAAGCCTCGTGCGCGGGCATCCCGCCGCGTTTCGGACCAGCGTTGCTCAAGGTGCGGACCTTCCCGCACCTCTTTGCCACCTGCTTACTTCGAGGATTGATGCGAGCGCTTCGCGCTGGTCTGACGCTTCTTGGCACGCTTGATGTTGCCGCCTTGCGTGACGCGTTCATTGCCGCGCACCACGACAGCTTTTGCCTTCGGCTTGCGCATCGGAATTTCACTGGGTTTGACGACCGTGACAACGCGTGGCGCGCGACCCTTGCCAGGCTTGGCCTCGACGGCCGCTTCGCGGGCGCTCGGCAGGGCACCGCGCTTCGGCTTCACCGCTGGTTGAGCCGATTCCGGCTTCCAGATCACCAACAGTTTGCCGATGTGCTGGATCGGCGCAGCGTTCAGCTTGTCGCAAATTTCTTCATAGATCGCGATGCGTTCCTCGCGCTCGTCGCCGAACACGCGGATTTTGATGAGCTGATGAGCGTCAAGGTGCACCTTGATCTCGGAGAGCACAGCGTCGGTCAAGCCTTCGGCGCCGACGAGCACGACCGGTTTGAGCGCATGTGCCTGGGAGCGCAACTCGGCGCGTTGGTCGGAAGAGACTTTGAGGGCGGGCATGGAAAGTGGGAGACTCGACTAAAATGGCGGCACCTGCGTTCCCGATCGACTTGCTCGATCGGTCGATTCAACAGGGCGGCGCGTCAGAACAACAGAATCGCGGATGCCGCCGGTTTGGCGGTCGCCGCGCGAATTAACCGCGTATTATCCCCTAAAGCGCGTCACCACGCAGCAAGAGTTCAATCTTTAATGGCAAAAAACAAGTTCAATACCGCGTGGCTGCATGACCACATCAACGATCCGTACGTGAAAATGGCGCAGCGGGAGGGCTATCGCGCCCGCGCAGCCTACAAGCTCAAGGAAATCGACGAGCAGGACAAGCTGATCCGTCCGGGGCAGGTAATCGTCGACCTCGGCTCCACGCCCGGCAGCTGGAGCCAGTACGCGCGCAACAAGCTCGCCAAAGGCTCGCAGCGCGATGCGGAGCGCGAAGGCGGTATCGACGGCACGATCATCGCGCTCGATTTGTTGCCGATGGAGCCTGTGGCCGACGTTCACTTCATCCAGGGCGACTTCCGTGAAGACTCGGTACTGGGCCAACTGGAAGAATTGGTCGGCGAACGCCAAGTTGACCTTGTAATTTCGGATATGGCGCCCAACCTGTCGGGAGTGGCAGTGGCGGATGCTGCGCGAATCGAGCATTTATGCGATCTCGCGCTGGAATTCTCACAAAATCACCTGAAACCGGATGGCGCCCTTTTAGTCAAATGCTTCCACGGCAGCGGTTATAGCCAGATTGTCGAAAAGTTCAAGCGCCAGTTCAAGGTGGTGGCGGCCCGCAAGCCGAAAGCGTCGCGGGATAAATCGTCAGAAACGTTTATTTTGGGTAAGCATCTCAAGCGGCCCGCATAGGGCGCTGCAGGACGGTTCCGCATCTGCCGATAAAATGCCTCCAGCGCTCGAATTGGCGCTTGATTGGCACGCTGCGCTATTTCTGTGGTAGCGAAACCTTATGGCAGGGGTCTGCGGACTGGATTAGAATGCTTTCGTGGTGCCGCAAGGCAAATGTAGGCGCCCGTCTAAGTGAAGGAGTGGTGCTTTGAACAACAATATGTTTTCGAAGGCAGCAGTGTGGCTGGTTATCGCACTGGTGCTGTTTACGGTGTTCAAGCAGTTCGACAAGCCCCGTGTCCAGGAAGGCGTTTCCTATTCGCAGTTCATGGACGACGCGAAGGCCGGCAAAGTCAAGAACGTCATTGTCCAGGGGCGGAACCTCACGGTCACTCCAGCAGACGGCCAGAAGTACCAGATCGTGTCGCCCGGCGACATCTGGATGGTCGGCGATCTGATGAAGTATGGCGTTCAGGTGAGCGGCAAGGCTGACGACGAACCCAATGCGCTGGTGTCCGCGCTGTATTACCTCGGGCCGACGATCCTGATCATCGGTTTCTGGTTCTATATGATGCGACAGATGCAAGGGGGCGGGAAAGGCGGAGCATTCTCGTTCGGCAAATCCCGTGCGCGGCTGATCGACGAGAACAACAACGCAATTAATTTCACCGACGTCGCCGGTTGCGACGAAGCGAAGGAAGAAGTCTCCGAACTGGTCGACTTCCTGCGCGACCCGCAGAAATTTCAGAAGCTGGGCGGGCGCATTCCACGTGGTGTGCTGCTGGTCGGCCCTCCGGGAACGGGTAAGACGCTGTTGGCACGTGCTATCGCTGGCGAGGCGAAGGTGCCGTTCTTCAGCATTTCGGGTTCGGACTTCGTTGAAATGTTCGTCGGTGTCGGCGCGGCTCGTGTGCGCGACATGTTCGAGCAGGCCAAGAAGCACGCACCATGCATCGTGTTCATCGACGAAATCGACGCGGTCGGTCGTCATCGTGGCGCCGGCATGGGCGGCGGTAACGACGAACGCGAGCAGACCTTGAATCAGATGCTCGTCGAGATGGACGGCTTCGAGGCGAACTCGGGCGTGATCGTGATCGCTGCAACGAACCGCTCGGACGTGCTCGACAAGGCGCTGTTGCGTCCGGGCCGTTTCGACCGTCAGGTGTATGTCGGTCTGCCGGATATCCGCGGCCGCGAACACATCATGAAGGTGCATCTGCGCAAGGTGCCGATTTCGAACGACGTCGACGCGGCAGTGATTGCGCGCGGCACGCCGGGCTTCTCGGGCGCCGATCTGGCGAACCTCGTGAACGAAGCGGCACTGTTCGCGGCTCGTCGCGGCAAGCGTATCGTCGAAATGACGGACTTCGAAGACGCCAAGGACAAGATCTTCATGGGTCCGGAGCGCAAGTCTGCCGTGATTCGCGAAGAGTCGAAGCGCGCGACGGCTTACCACGAGTCGGGTCATGCGGTGATCGCCAAGCTGTTGCCGAAGGCCGATCCGGTGCACAAGGTCACGATCATTCCGCGCGGCCGTGCGCTGGGTGTGACGTGGCAGCTGCCGGAGCATGACAACGAAACGTACTCAAAAGATTATCTGCTCGATCGTCTTGCGATCCTGTTCGGTGGCCGGGTGGCGGAAGAGTTGTTCCTGAACCTCATCAGCACCGGTGCTTCGGACGACTTCAACAAGGCGACGCAGACGGCTCGCGCCATGGTGGCTCGCTTTGGCATGACGGATGCGCTCGGACCGATGGTCTACGTCGACGACGAAAACGATGCAACGCCGTTTGGCCGCGGTTTCACGCGGACCATTTCGGAAGCGACGCAGCAGAAGGTCGATGCGGAAATCCGCCGCGTGTTGGACGAGCAGTACAACCTCGCGAAGCGCCTGCTGGATGAAAATCGCGACAAGGTAGAAGCGATGACCGCCGCACTGATGGAGTGGGAGACGATCGACGCCGATCAGATTAACGACATCATGGCCGGACGTCCGCCGCGTTCGCCGAAGAGTTCGCCCCCGTCGGCAAGCGACGCCTCGTCGGGCGGTAGCCCGGGCACCGAGGTCAAGCCGGGTAGCGCAACCGCGCCGGCCTGATAGGCGATCAGTCGAAAGTGCGGGCCGGTGTGTTTCACACCGGCCCGTTTTGCATTTATCCGTTTTACGTGAAGCATTGCTACGTGTCGAAAGCCGATCTATCTTCTCCTCCCATTCCAGAGCCGCTGCAATGCGGCCGCTTCAAGCTGACCTTTGAACGCCCGTTGGTCATGGGTATTCTGAACGTCACGCCCGATTCCTTCTCCGACGGTGGCCAGTACGCGATGCGCGGCGACGCGTTGCGTCAGGCCGAACGCATGATGCTCGAGGGCGCGGACATCATCGACATCGGTGGCGAATCGACCCGCCCCGGTGCGCCGCCAGTGCCGCTCGATGAAGAGCTAGAGCGCGTGATTCCGCTCATCGAGCAATTGCGGGGGGCCAACGTGCCGTTGTCGATCGATACGTACAAACCGGAA
The DNA here is from genome assembly GCF_902859935.1 of Paraburkholderia fynbosensis. Lineage (GTDB taxonomy): Bacteria > Pseudomonadota > Gammaproteobacteria > Burkholderiales > Burkholderiaceae > Paraburkholderia > Paraburkholderia fynbosensis. The sequence goes on along the minus strand of NZ_CADIKI010000012.1, from coordinate 134,854 downwards.
GTGATGCGCGAGGCATTGAGCGCGGGCGCCGATCTGATCAACGACATCTGGGGTTTCCGGATGGCCGGTGCGATCGACGCGGTTCGCGATAGTGCATGTGGGTTATGTGTGATGCATATGCTCGGTGAGCCGCAGACCATGCAGCTCGGCGAGCCCGCCTACGAGGATGTCGTGAGCGAGGTTCGGCGTTTCCTCGAGGAGCGGGTGGCGACGTTGCAGCAAGCGGGGGTCGCGCGTGCGCGCATCAGCGTCGACCCGGGTTTCGGCTTCGGCAAGGCGGTGATCGAACATAACTACGCGTTGCTCGCGCATTTGCCGGACACCGCGCCGCAGGCCGTGCCGCCTTATCCGATTCTTGCGGGCATGTCACGCAAGTCGATGATCGGCGCAGTGGTCGGGCGCGCGGCTACCGAGCGTATCGCTGGTAGTGTTGCTGCTGCCGTGTGCGCGGCCGAACGGGGTGCTGCGATTCTGCGCGTGCATGATGTTGCGCAAACAGCAGACGCATTGAAAGTATGGGCAGCCATGCGCGATGCGGCGAATCACGGCCGTGCGCGTGGTTGAACCCACAGCAAAACGAGGGAGAAATAATATGGCGCGTCGTTACTTCGGAACGGACGGGATTCGAGGCAAGGTCGGCGAAGGGCCCATTACGCCGGAATTTGTGCTGCGGCTGGGCTATGCAGCCGGCAAGGTGCTGGCGGGAGCGGATCGCCGGGCCAGATCGAGCACTCGGCCAACTGTGCTGATCGGCAAAGACACGCGCGTCTCGGGCTACATGCTCGAAGCCGCGCTCGAGTCGGGCTTTTCGGCGGCCGGCGTCGACGTGATGCTGGCGGGCCCGATGCCGACACCCGGCATCGCCTATTTGACGCGCGCGCTGCGGCTTGCCGCGGGCGTGGTTATCAGCGCTTCGCACAATCCGTACTACGACAACGGCATCAAATTCTTTTCGGCCGACGGCAACAAGCTGCCGGACGAAGTCGAGGCGCAGATCGAAGAGCAGCTCAATCTGCCGCTCGCCTGCGCGGCCTCCGAGCAGCTCGGCAAGGCGCGGCGCCTCGACGACGCGGCCGGCCGCTACATCGAGTTCTGCAAGAGTACGTTTCCGGCCGCGTTCGACCTGCGCGGCATGAAGCTGGTCGTCGATTGCGCGCACGGCGCCGCGTACGACGTCGCGCCGCACGTCTTCCATGAACTCGGTGCCGAGGTGATTCCCATCGGTGTTTCGCCCAACGGCTTCAACATCAACGACGGCGTCGGCGCGACGGCGCCGGATGCGCTGGTGCGCGCGGTGCGCGCGAATCACGCGGACCTCGGCATTGCACTCGACGGCGACGCGGACCGTCTGCAGGTAGTGGACGCCGCCGGCCGCCTTTATAACGGCGACGAGCTGCTGTACGTACTGGTCAAGGACCGCATCGCGACCGACGGCAACGTGGACGGCGCAGTGGGCACCCTGATGACCAATATGGCCGTCGAGGTGGCGCTGCAGGAGGCGGGTGTAAAGTTCGTCCGCGCGGCGGTGGGCGATCGCTACGTGCTCGAGCAACTGCGCGAGCACGGCTGGCAACTCGGCGCGGAAGGCTCAGGCCATATCCTCTCCCTCGACCGCCATTCGACCGGCGACGGCATCGTTTCCGCGTTGCTGGTGCTCGCGGCGATGCAGCGTAGCGGGAAATCGCTCGCAGATCTGCTCGATGGCGTCACGCTGTTCCCGCAGAAGCTGATCAATGTGCGCATGAAGCCGGACGCGGACTGGAAGGGCAGTGACGCGATCCGTCGCGCGATTGGCCACGCCGAGAGCGCGCTGAATGGCCGCGGCCGCGTGCTGATCCGCGCGTCTGGCACCGAGCCGGTGTTGCGCGTGATGGTCGAGGCCGAGAATGTCGACGACGCGGTGCTTCATTCGGAAGCGATCGCCGACGCGGTCAAGCAGGCCACCACGTAAGCGACGTTTTTTTGGCGAGCAAGCGGCGGGGCGACAGGATGTCGCTTGTCGCTTGCCGCTAGCCGCGGCCAGTCGAGCATCCAACCGAGAAGAGCCTTAGCCCTTCATTCCCCAACCCCCTCCATCTCATTTACCGCCTCACCCCGCGCAAACGTTCGCGCCCCATCTTTTTCACCTACTCTTCCTAAGGACGCACGGCAATGCCGCCAAGCCGTCGGTTCATCCGTCCAAAGCCTTTCATTCGAGTAATCTCACTGTCACGCGTTCTTCACGATTAGTCACGTTTTTGTCATATTGAGACTCTAAGCTTCGCGGTGTTCGTGTTACTCGCTCACACCGCTCACACCTTGGAGGTCTCATGAAATTGATGCAAACCGTGTTCGCTGGCGTCGCTGGCGCGCTTTTCGCGATCGCAGCGCAAGCCGCAGACATCACCGGCGCGGGCAGCACCTTCGCAGCACCGATCTACACGAAGTGGGCCGACGCCTATCAGAAGTCGGGCGGCGGCAAAGTGAACTACCAGGGTATCGGTTCGTCGGGCGGCGTGAAGCAGATCGTCGCGAAGACGGTCGACTTCGCCGGTTCGGACGCTCCGCTCAAGGACGACGAACTGGCCAAGGATGGCCTGTTCCAGTTCCCGACGGTGGTCGGCGGCGTGGTGCCGGTCGTCAATGTGCCGGGCGTGAAGCCGTCGGAACTGGTGCTGTCGGGTGAAGTGCTCGGCGACATCTACCTGGGCAAGATCAAGAAGTGGAACGATCCGGAGATCGTTGCGCTGAACCCGAAGCTCAAGCTGCCGGATACCGACATCGCCGTGGTCCGCCGCGCCGACGGTTCGGGCACCAGCTTCATCTGGACGAACTATCTGTCGAAGGTCAACGCGGACTGGAAGTCGAAGGTCGGTGAAGGTTCGACGGTCAACTGGCCGACCGGTACGGGCGGCAAGGGCAACGACGGCGTCGCAGCCTTCGTGCAGCGTTTGCCGGGCGCAATCGGCTACGTGGAATGGGCGTACGCGAAGCAGAACCACATGACGTACGTCGCGCTGAAGAACTCGTCGGGCACGGTGGTCGAGCCGAAGACGGATACTTTCAAGGCAGCGGCAGCGGGCGCGGACTGGTCGAAGTCTTTCTACCAGATCCTGACGAACGAGCCGGGCAAGAACGCATGGCCGATCGTCGGCGCGACGTTTGTACTGCTGCACACGGCGCAGGACAAGCCGGCGCAAGGCACCGAAACGCTGAAATTCTTCGACTGGGCGTTCAAGAACGGCACGCAAGCCGCGAACGATCTGGACTACATCTCGCTGCCGGATTCGGTCGTGTCGGAAATCCGCACGCAGTGGAAGGCGAAGGTGAAGGATTCGGCAGGCAAGGCGATCGCCGAGTAAGCTTTGCGGTAGGCAACAGCATCGCGTAACACGTTGGCCGTCCCCATGTGGGGACGGCCAATGGCATTACCCCGGGGCCTCATCCCGGCATTCACCCGAGCTTTACCGGCCGCACGACACGTGTCATACGGCAACTGGAAACAGGTCCATCAGGCTCTCATGTCCGATATCCATTTAGCGTCTGGCGCAAGCAGGGCCACCCCGCCCGGCAGCACGTCGCAGAAGGCGCCCAGCCGCGCCGGCGACGTGATCTTCGGCGGCCTGGCGCGCCTCGCCGCCATCATCACACTGCTGCTGCTCGGCGGCATCATCGTTTCACTGATCATCGCTTCCATGCCGTCGATCAGGGAGTTCGGCTTGAGCTTCCTGTGGACCGCCGAATGGGATCCACCCAGCAAGCAGTTCGGCGCGTTGGTGCCGATCTACGGCACGATCGCCACGTCGATCATTGCGCTCATCATCGCGGTGCCGGTGAGCTTCGGCATCGCGCTTTTCCTGACCGAACTCGCGCCCGCGTGGCTGCGCCGCCCGCTCGGCATCGCCATTGAACTGCTCGCCGCGATCCCGTCGATCGTGTACGGCATGTGGGGTCTGCTGGTGTTCGCGCCGATTTTCGCGACGTGGTTCCAGAAGCCGCTCGGCGCGGTGCTCGGCGGCATTCCGTTCGTCGGCGCGCTGTTTCGCGGGCCGCCGATCGGCATCGGCATCCTGTGCGCGGGCGTGATTCTCGCGATCATGATCATCCCGTACATCGCATCGGTGATGCGCGACGTGTTCGAAGTCACGCCGGTGCTGCTGAAGGAATCGGCATACGGCATCGGCTGCACGACCTGGGAAGTCATGTGGAAGATCGTGCTGCCCTTCACCAAGAGCGGCGTGATCGGCGGCGTCATGCTGGGCCTCGGCCGCGCGCTCGGCGAGACGATGGCGGTCACGTTCGTGATCGGCAATACCAATCTGCTCGACAATATCTCGCTGTTTTCGCCGGGCAACAGCATTACGTCGGCGCTCGCCAATGAATTCGCGGAAGCGGATCCCGGCCTGCACACGTCGGCGCTCATGGAGCTCGGCCTGATCCTGTTCGTGATTACGTTCGTCGTGCTGTCGATTTCGAAGATCATGCTGCTTCGCCTCGAAAAAGGGGAGGGCGCCAAATGAGCCAGTCCACCTTGAATATGCCGGGTTCGAACGACGCGGCTGCGCTCGAAGCGATGCGCGTGCGTCTGCAAGGACGCCGCCGCATGAAGAACGCACTCGCGCTGACCATGTCGCTCGCGGCGATGGCATTCGGTCTGTTGTGGCTCGTGTGGATTCTCTATACGACGCTGCGCCTGGGCATCGGCGGCTTGTCGATCGAGTTGTTCACGCAATCGACGCCGCCGCCGAACACCGACGGCGGCGGTCTCGCCAATGCGATCGTCGGCAGCGTGCTGCTGGTCGGTCTCGCCACTTTCGTCGGTACGCCGATCGGCATTCTGGCGGGCGTGTATCTCGCCGAATACGGTCAGAAGGGCTGGCTTGCCAACGTGACGCGCTTCATCAACGACATTCTGTTGTCCGCGCCGTCGATCGTGATCGGTCTGTTCGTGTATGCGCTGGTGGTGGCGAAGTTGGGCCACTTCAGCGGCTGGGCGGGCGTGTTCGCGCTCGCGCTGCTGCAGATTCCGATCGTGATCCGCACGACCGAAAACATGCTGAAACTGGTGCCGAACGCGCTGCGTGAAGCGGCCTTCGCACTCGGTACGCCGAAGTGGAAGATGGTGCTGTCGATCACGCTGAAAGCGTCGATTGCGGGCATCGTCACGGGCGTGCTGCTCGGGGTTGCCCGTATTGCGGGCGAAACTGCGCCGCTGCTGTTCACGGCGCTGTCGAATCAGTTCTTCTCGTTGGACATGGGCCAGCCGGTCGCGAATCTGCCGGTCACGATCTACAAGTTTGCGATGAGCCCGTTCGCGCAATGGCAATCGCTCGCGTGGGCCGGCGTCTTCCTGATCACGCTCGCGGTGCTGGGACTGAACATCCTCGCGCGCACGATCTTCTCGAATAAGTAAGGGCGGAGTGTAATCCGATGAATATGGCAGAAACCCAACTCAATCCGATCGCGCGTCCCACTGCACCCGCCGGTTTCGACCCCGCCCAGAGCGGCCAGGCGTCGTCGCCGTCGCGCCCCAAGATCGAAGTCAACGACCTGAACTTCTTCTACGGCAAGTATCACGCACTGAAGAACATCAACCTGCAGATTCCCGAAGGCAAGGTGACCGCGTTCATCGGCCCGTCGGGCTGCGGCAAGTCCACCTTGTTGCGCACCTTCAACAAGATGTACGCGCTCTATCCGGAACAACGCGCCGAAGGCGAAATCCTGATGGACGGCGAAAACCTGCTGACCTCCAAGCGCGATATCTCGCTCTTGCGCGCGCGCATCGGCATGGTGTTCCAGAAGCCCACGCCGTTTCCCATGTCGATCTACGACAACATCGCGTTCGGCGTGAAGATGTTCGAAACGCTGCCGCGCTCGGAGATGGACGACCGCGTCGAATGGGCGCTCACCAAGGCCGCGTTGTGGAACGAAGTGAAGGACAAGCTCGGCCAGAGCGGCTACGGTTTGTCCGGCGGGCAGCAGCAGCGTCTGTGCATCGCGCGCGGCATCGCGATCCGTCCGGAAGTGCTGCTGCTCGACGAGCCGTGCTCGGCGCTGGACCCGATTTCGACGGGCCGCATCGAAGAACTGATCGCTGAACTGAAGAGCGATTACACGGTGGTCATCGTCACCCACAACATGCAACAGGCGGCGCGCTGTTCGGACTACACTGCCTATATGTACCTCGGTGAACTGATCGAATTCGGCGACACGGAAAAGATCTTCATCAAGCCGGTCCGCAAGGAAACGGAAGACTACATCACGGGCCGCTTCGGCTGATCCGCCGAACAAAACAACGGAGTACGACATGTCCGATAAACATCTGTCCAGCCAGTTCGATGCCGATCTGAACCTGGTTTCCTCGAAGGTGCTCGAAATGGGCGGCCTCGTCGAGTCGCAGATCGTCAACGCGATGCAGGCGCTCAACGAGTTCGACCTCGATATCGCGGAACAGGTGATCGCCGCCGAAGATCGCCTGAACAAGATGGAAGTCGACATCGACGAAGAGTGCAGCAACATCATCGCGCGCCGTCAGCCGGCCGCGCGTGACCTGCGCCTGTTAATCGCGATTTCGAAGACCATCACGAATCTCGAACGCGCCGGCGACGAAGCCGAAAAAATCGCCAAGCGCACCAAGCGTCTGATGGAAGACGGCGCGTCGCGCACCATCAATATCGCCGAGATCAAGCTGTCGGGCGAAATGGCGGTGTCGATCCTGCGCCGCGCGCTCGACGCGTTCGCGCGCCTCGACACGGTCGCCGCCGCGCAAATCGTGCGCGACGACAAAGCGATCGACGAGGAATTCCGTGCGTTCGTGCGCAAGCTGATTTCGTACATGACCGAAGATCCGCGCTCCATTTCCGTGGGCCTCGATTTTCTGTTCATCGCGAAGGCGATCGAACGCATCGGCGACCACGCGAAGAACATCGCCGAATTCATCATCTACATCGTCAAGGGCACCGACGTGCGGCACAAATCGCGCGACGCGCTCGAACGCGAAGCACTCAGTTAATCCAGAGATAAGGACCAGAGGTGCCGATGCCCAGCAGCATTCTCGTCATTGAAGATGAGCCCGCTATTTCCGAACTGATTTCGGTCAATCTTCAACACGCCGGACACTGCCCGATTCGCGCGTACAACGCGGAGCAGGCGCAGAACCTGATCAGCGACGTGCTGCCCGACCTCGTCCTGCTCGACTGGATGTTGCCGGGAAAATCGGGTATTGCATTCGCCCGCGATCTGCGCAACAACGAGCGCACGAAGCACATCCCGATCATCATGCTGACCGCCCGCGGCGACGAGCAGGACAAGGTGCTCGGCCTCGAAATCGGCGCCGACGACTACGTCACGAAGCCGTTCTCGCCGAAGGAACTGATGGCGCGCATCAAGGCGGTACTGCGCCGCCGTGCGCCGCAGCTGACCGAAGACCTCGTCGCGATCAATGGCCTCAAGCTCGACCCGGCGACGCATCGCGTGGCCGCGCATGCCGAAGGCAGCGAGATCAAGCTCGATCTTGGCCCGACGGAATTCCGTCTGCTGCACTTTTTCATGACGCACCCGGAGCGCGTGCATAGCCGCACGCAACTGCTCGATCAGGTGTGGGGCGATCACGTGTTCGTCGAAGAGCGCACGGTGGACGTGCACATCAAGCGCCTGCGCGCGGCGCTCAAGCCGGCCGGATGCGATGCTATGATTGAAACGGTACGCGGGAGCGGCTACCGGCTGGCGAAGAGCGCCTGAGATCGGCGGGCGGCGCTCGCGCCGTGAAGGCCGCATACATCACTTTCGCAACACCAGGCGCCGCCCCTTCATTGCCGGGCGCGTGTTTTTCTCTTCGATCGCTAGACCATGAACATCATCTGGGCGCGCTCCATCGTGTCGGTCGTGCTGCTGGCTGTTCTGTGCGTGGTGGTCGGCGCGCTCGTGAACGTCAAGACAGGACTCGTTCTCGCGATCGTCATGCTGCTTGCGCAGAGCACCTTCAGCACCTTTCACAAACAGCGCCTGTGGCGCCTGCTCGATGCACCGGTGTACGGCGAAGTGCCGAGCGCGCCGGGCATCTGGGGCGAAATCTACTACCGCCTGCACAAGCTCGCGAAGCGCTGGCACGCCCAGGTGCGCCAGGTCGAGCAGCAGCACTCGCGTTTCATCCAGGCCATTCAGGCCTCGCCGAACGGCGTTGCGATGCTCGACGATCACGATCAGATCGAGTGGTGCAACGCGATCTCCGAGAGTCACTTCGGCCTTGATGCGAAACGCGATCTGCGCCAGCACATCACGCATCTGGTGCGTCACCCCGATTTCGTCCGCTACCTGAACTCGCACCGGTACGAGGAAATGCTGATCATGCGCGGCATGGGCGACAAGCGCCAGAACGTGCTGTCGGTGCAGGTGTTTCCGTATGGCGAGAATCGCAAGCTGGTGTTGTCGCAGGACATTACCGAATTAGAGCGCACCGACGCGATGCGGCGCGACTTCGTCGCGAATGTCTCGCATGAACTGAAGACGCCGCTGACCGTGCTCTCCGGTTTTCTGGAGACGTTGCGCGAGTTGCCGTTAAGCGAGCCCGAGCGCTCGCGCTATCTCGAACTGATGGAACAGCAGGCGTCGCGCATGCGCCATATCGTCAGCGACTTGCTGGTGCTCGCGAAACTCGAGGGCGACAACAAGCCGCCGAGCGATCAGATGATCGACATGCGCGCGGTGCTGCGCCATCTGCGGGACGACGCGCAGAGCCTGTCGAGCGATCATCACCGGATCATGTTCGACGCAGACGAAGGATTGACCGTGACCGGCGTTGAAACCGAGATTCTCAGCGCTTTCGGCAATCTGGTGACGAACGCGATTCGCTATACGCCGGACGGCGGCGCGATCAAAGTGAACTGGCACGCGCAAGGCGGGCATGCGGTGTTCTCCGTCACAGACAGCGGGTTGGGCATTCCGGCTGCGGACATTCCGCGTTTGACCGAGCGGTTCTATCGCGTCGACCGCAGCCGCTCGCGTGATACGGGCGGCACGGGACTCGGCCTCGCGATCGTCAAGCACGTGCTCCAGCGGCACGATGCGCAGCTCGACGTCAAGAGCGAGGAGGGGCGCGGCAGTACCTTCACCGTGCGCTTTCCGGTGTATCGCACCGCGCGCCGGCAGCCGGCACCGGTTTGACGGAAGGCATCGGCATAAAAAAAACCGCCTGAAAAGGCGGTTTTTTTGTTCGCTTCGGCGGCTCGCGAGGACGGCGAGCACCGTAGCCTTCGTTACGGACAGAACTTCCCGAGCAGACTCATCTGCGCATTGCGCGACGACTTGCCCGGCCGCCGCCGGCGATAGTGACCATCGCTTTGCATCAGCCACGCGGTCTGATTGTCGCCGAGAAATGCCGACAGCCCTTCGGCGATCACCCGCCGCTTCAGGCGCCGGTTGTTGACCGGGAACGCGACTTCCACGCGCCGGAAGAAGTTGCGATCCATCCAGTCGGCACTCGACAGATACACCTGTTCCTTGCCGCCGTCGTAGAAGTAGAAGATCCGGTGGTGTTCGAGAAAGCGCCCGACGATCGAGCGCACCGTGATGTTCTCCGATAGCCCCGGCACGCCGGGCTGCAACGAGCACACACCGCGCACGATCAGATCGATCTTCACGCCCGCCTGCGATGCTTCGTACAACTCGGCGATCACCGTGGGTTCGAGCAGCGCGTTCATCTTGGCAACGATGCGCGCCTTGTTGCCGGCGCGCGCATGCTCGGCTTCGGCGCGAATCGCCTCGACCAGTTTCGGATGTAGCGTGAACGGCGACTGCCACAGTTCGTGCAGCTTCAGTTCACCGCCGATGCCGGTCAATTGCTGGAACACGTGGTGCACGTCTTCGCAGATTCTCTGATCGGCGGTCAGCAGGCCGAAGTCGGTATAGAGCCGAGCGGTGCGCGGATGATAGTTGCCGGTGCCCAGGTGCACATAGCGCTTGAGCGTCGTCTTGCCGCCCACCGACGAGCGCCGCACGATCAGCATCATCTTCGCGTGGCACTTGTGACCCACCACGCCGTACACGACGTGCGCGCCGACCGCTTCGAGTTGCGAGGCCCAATTGATGTTGGTTTCCTCGTCGAAGCGCGCGAGCAGCTCGACCACTACCGTGACTTCCTTGCCGTTGCGCGCGGCCTGCATCAACGCGTCCATCAGCGGCGAGTCGGTGCCGGTGCGGTAGATGGTCTGCTTGATCGCCATCACGTTCGGATCTTTGGCCGCCTGCAAAAGCAGTTCGAGCACCGGCTGGAAGCTCTCGTACGGATGATGCAGCAGCACGTCGCCCTGGTCGATCACATCGAACATGTTGGTGCTGTTGGCGACTTGCGACGGCGTCGCGGGGATATGCGGCACGAACTTCAGATCGGGCCGGTCCACCATTTCCGGTAACTGCATTAGCCGCACGAGATTGACAGGGCCGTTCGCGAAGTAGCAGTCCTTGGTGGAGAGGCCGCTTTCGTCGAGCAGCCGCCGCACGACGTGCGAGGGCGTCTCCGCCGACACTTCGAGCCGCACCGCATTGCCCAGATGGCGCGCCGGCAATTCGCCCTGCAACGCGACGCGCAGATTGGTGATTTCGTCTTCGTCGACGAACAATTCGCTATTGCGCGTGATGCGAAACTGATTGCAACTGCGCACCACCAGATTCGGAAACAACTCGCCGACAAAGCGCTGCAGCAGCGAGCTCAACAGCACGAAGCCGTGCGGATAGCCCGACAGATCCTGCGGCATGCGCACGAGCCGCGGCAGCGCGCGCGGCGCCTGCACGATGCCCATCATCGCCTGGCGGCCGAACGCGTCCTTGCCCTCGAGTTCGACGACGAAGTTCAGGCTCTTGTTGAGCACGCGCGGAAACGGATGCGCGGGATCGAGACCAATCGGCGTGAGCACCGGCAGCAGTTCGTCGAAGAAGTAGTTGCGCGCCCATTCGGTCTGCGCTTCATTCCACGCTTCGGTGCCGTGGAAATAGATGCCTTCCGCTTCGAGCGCGGTGAGCACCGTGTCGTGCAGCATCGTGTACTGACGATGCACGAGCTTCTGCGCGCGCTCGACCACGAGGTCGTAGACATGCTGCAACGACATGCCGTCCGGCGACAGTGCGCCGGGGTTGTCGCGCATCTGTTCCTGCAGTCCGGCCATGCGGACTTCGAAGAATTCGTCGAGATTGCTGCTGGTGATGCAGATGAAGCGCAGGCGTTCGAGCAAAGGGACGGCTGGGTCGGCAGCTTGTGCCAACACACGCTCGTTGAAACCCAGAATGCCCAGTTCGCGATTCAATAAGGGATAGCGGATGGACATCGGCAGCGAGAATGGAATGTCAGGGAGAGAGGCGAAAAGACGCTCGGAAATTCTCACAGTAAGATGACTTTGTTATGACATTCTCGGATTTTTTATTCTACGCCCGATTCGTTGCGTGTCGTCAATATGACGCAGTCCGTATGGGACCATGGGATACCCGCATCTCCGTGAGGTGACACCGTGAGGCCCCGTACGCTTAGAATGGCGTCTTTGAACAGCGCGGCCGGACACAAGGCGTCCAGAGCAGCGGACGGTCACGCAACGTCCTCTGCGCTCACTGCCGCCGCGCTCGCGCGCATGGAGTCTGCATACCCGATGGTCAATACGCCACAACTTCTCGCCGCAGTCGATCTCGGTTCGAACAGCTTCCGGTTGATCGTCGGCCGGGTCGAGGAAACCGACGCGGGCAGCCAGATTTATCAAGTCGATGCGTTGCGCGAGCCTGTGCGCCTCGCCGCCGGTCTGTCGCGCGACAAGATGCTCGATCGCGCCTCGCAGGTGCGCGGCTGGGATGCGCTCAAGCGTTTCGGCGAACGGCTGCGCGACTTTCATCCCGATCATGTGCGCGCGGTCGCCACCAATACATTGCGCATCGCCAAGAACGCCGGCGAATTTCTCGGCGAGGCGCAGGCCGCACTGGGCTTTCCGATCGAAGTGATCGCGGGGCGCGAAGAAGCGCGTCTGATCTACGCGGGCGCCGCACACTCCGTGCCCGCTAGTCCGGGTAAGCGGCTGGTGGTCGATATCGGCGGCGGATCGACGGAATTCATCATCGGCTCGCACTACACGCCGATCAAGATGGAGAGTCTGTATATCGGTTGCGTGAGCCATAGCCGCGCGTTTTTCCCGGCCGGTAACGTCGATGAATACACGATGCGCCAGGCCGAACTCGCCGCCGGCCGCGAAATCCAGATCATCTCCGCCGAGTACAAGAAGACTGGCTGGGAGCAGGCGATCGGTTCGTCGGGCACCGCGCGCGCGTTGGCGGAACTGGTCGAAGCGAATAATTTCAACGATCCGGGCGTCACTCACGGCATCTCGCGCGGCGGGCTCGAACGGCTCAAGCGTGCGCTGATCAAGGCCGAGAACGTCAACCGGCTGAAGCTGGTCGCGTTGAAGAGCGACCGCATTCCCGTGCTGGCCGGTGGTCTGTCGATCATGATTGCGGTGTTTGACGAACTGGGCGTCGATTACGTCGACACCACCGACGGCGCGCTGCGCCTCGGCGTGATGTATGACCTGCTGGGCCGCTCGCAGCACGAAGACATGCGCACGGTGACGGTGGAAGGCTTCATGCGCCGCTATGGCGTGGATCGTGCGCAGGCGGGGCGCATCGCCGACCTGTCGGCGAGCTTTTACGACCAGTTCGCGGAGCCCGACGAAGAGCGTCGCCTGGAAAACCGCATGTTCATTGGCTGGGCGGCGGCGCTGCATGAAATCGGATTGTCGATTTCGCACAGCGCCTATCACAAGCATTCGGCCTACATCGCCAGCAATGCGGACATGCCGGGTTTCTCGCGCACCGACCAGGCGCGGCTCGCAGCGCTCGTGCTCGGTCACGCGGGCAAACTCGGCAAGCTGTCGCAAACGCGCGAGGTGGAATGGCCGCTGCTGTTCTGTCTGCGGCTCGCGGCTTTGCTGTGCCGCCGGCGTGCGGATGTCGGTTTGCCGGGCATCACGGTCGCGCAAGCCAATGGCGGCTACGAGGTGCGCTTGCCGAACGAATGGGTGGCCAACAATCCGCTGACCGACTACAGCCTGACCCAGGAAGCGGCGGAGTGGGAGAAGGTCGGGATTCCGTATCGCGTCGTCTATACGGACGAGTGACAGGCGTTTGCCGTTCGCGATGCGCGGCGTGAACGGATGAACGGATGACAGAATGAAAAAGCCCGGCGACCACCGCCGGGCTTTTTTCTTTTTGCGTCAATCACGCCATGCGCACCTAGCGCGGTAACGCATCGCCGAGGAAGTGACGTGCATAGCGCGCATTGATGTCGGACAGACGGAACAGCGTCAGAAAGTCCGCGGTATTGAAGTCGGGGTCCCAGGCGGGCGCACCGCAAATCTTCGCGCCGAGACGCAGATAACCCTTCACGAGTGGCGGCGGCGCCACATCGACGCCCGTCTGCAATTCATCGACCGGCAGCGGCGTATGCGCGAATGCGCGGTATTCAGGTGCCGTCAGCGCGCTCTCGCGCAGCGAGCAATACAGATTCGCCGCGTAGTGGCCGCCGTCGACCATCGCGACGCTCGCGCAGCCGAGCATCGTCTCGTAGCCGTTGTGCTTCATGTACGCGGCGAGCCCGGCCCACAGCGACATGATCACCGAGCCGCTGCGATAGTCGGGATGCACGCACGAGCGGCCCACTTCGACCATCTTCGCGCGCAGGTGCGTGAGGCGCGACACGTCGAATTCGCTCTCCGCATACAGGCGGCCGATGCGCGCGGCTTGATGCGGCGGCAATGCGCGATAGGTGCCGACCACTTTCAGCGTGTCGAGGTCGCGCACCAGCAGGTGATCGCAGTAAGCGTCGAACGCATCGACGTCGAGACCCGCGGGGCCCGTCAAACGCGCGCCCATTTCGTCGGCGAATACGCGGTAGCGCAGCCGCTGCGCTTCGCGCAACTCTTCGTCGGTGCGCGCCCATGTGACTTGCAGCCGATGCTGCGCGGTGACCGTTTCCTCGGCGCGCGGCAGACGGCGCGTTTCGAAGATCGAAGCGAGGGGCAGGGTGGGCGTCGGCAGTTCTCGCATTGGGGGTCCTGGTCGAAAAAAGGAAGATTTCTTTTTTCGCCAATGTAGTAACGCCCGGTGACGCTCGCATGGCAAAGCCATGACGATTGGATGACTGCCCGTAAGCCGCGTGCGCGCGGGTTGTAATGTCGGGCGCCGTTCGCGCGCATGACGGATGCCTGCGAACTGGGTGCCGCCGAAGGCCCTTTATCCCTGCCGGCTCACACCAGGTCAGGGGTGATGGCGGCGCGCAACACGGCCTGTTCGCCGCCGTCGCGCTCGCGGCTCGCGATCCACCACACGCCGGCTTTTTTCAACGGCCAGCTTGCGCTGCTGTCGCCGAGCAACCGTGCGGCAACATGGCCGAGCGTCGGCTGATGCCCGACGATCACTACGGTCTGCGCGATGCCCTTGGGCCAGCCGGCGGCGCTGAGCACGTCGGCCGCGCTGGCGTTCGGTGCGAGCTCGCGCACCACGCGATACTGGTCGCTGAGCGTCTCGGCGGTCTGAATGGTGCGCACTGCGGGGCTCGCGAGCACGACGGCGTCGGCGGGCAGGCGGGTACGCAGCCATTTGGCGACGATTTGCGCCTGCTTGCGGCCGCGCGTGGTGAGGGCGCGGGCAAGATCGCCGGCGGCGAAATCTTCGGCTTCGGCGTGACGCCAGAGAATCAGATCCATGCGTGTCTCCTTGACGCTGGTTGCGGTGCGCTATTTGCGGCCGTAGTTGCGGCCATAGTTGCGGCGATAAGCAGCGTTGGCTTTTTATTCAATCGTCAACCACTGTCGCATGCGAAGCTGGTGGTTCGCAAGCCGAGGGGCGTCGCGTTTTTTATGCTTCCACTCACGCGACGCATATCGGACGGGCGAGAGCCAAAAGTGAAAACACAAAGCGGGAGCCCAAAAGCAAAAACCCGCGAAGCCGAAGGCTACGCGGGTTTCGTATTGCTTTTCGTGGTCGGAGCGAAAGGATTCGAACCTTCGACCCTCTGATCCCAAATCAGATGCGCTACCAGGCTGCGCTACGCTCCGACGAATCCGAGATTCTACGTGGCATTGGGTGCCAGAGTCAACCACGAATTGCGTCGGACTGAAAAGGGGCGTTCAAGGGCGCCTTTTACATGCGTTATATGCGTCCCATCAGCAGCAATACGATC
Source organism: Paraburkholderia fynbosensis (assembly GCF_902859935.1). Lineage (GTDB taxonomy): Bacteria > Pseudomonadota > Gammaproteobacteria > Burkholderiales > Burkholderiaceae > Paraburkholderia > Paraburkholderia fynbosensis. The sequence continues at coordinate 119,667 of NZ_CADIKI010000012.1, read as the reverse complement.
ACGATGATCAGCACGACACCGATCAGGCCGGTCGGGCGGTAGCCCCAGCCGCTGCTGTACGGCCAGCTTGGCAACGCGCCGATGAGCAGCACGATGAGCACGATCAGCAGGATGGTTCCAATGGTCATTTGAGTTCTCCCTGTGCGGCCCTTGGAATGACTGGGCCCCATCGTCGATTGGTTCGGCGCGTGCGCGCCGGGACGTTGACGCGCATTCTGCGCGTGCTTGGCAAGCTCATGCTCAGCAAGGCATGTGCCTGAGAAGTGGCAATGAACCGGACAATCGGCGAGGCGTGTGTGCGAAGGCGACGCTGGGCGCGACGAAGCGGGAGGTTTTGTGACGACGCAGAAAAGCCACGCACGTGGCGCGTATTCCTAGCGTGACTGCGTGAGGAGAGTGTGGGCGCGCGCAGCGGCAAGCGCGTGATGCACTGTTAGGTCAATTAACGCGCGCAGGAACCGAGCATGCGATTGACATGCGACGCGCGCTCCCTGCGGCGCAACCCGCGGCATCAGCCGATTTTTCAGGCTGCCTGCGTCACCTTAAAACGACAGACATGGGCGACATCGATCCGCCCACGCCAACATGACGCATCAACCATTCAGTCGCGCACCGCGCGAGCCCCCACGCCACGCTCAGTGCCGCGGGCGTCTCCAATGCGGCATATGCAGGTGCTGGTGAGTCAGCCAGTGGTGCAGCATCCCTTCGCCGTCGTGTTCGCGCCTGTACGTTCTCGATTCGAAAATCGACAAGGCGAGCAGCACGCTCAGGCCTATGGCAAGCCCGACCAGACCCGCGATCGATTCAGCGTCCATGACAGTCTCCTCTCACAAGCGGCCACAATTTCATAGTAGATCACGCATCGCGAAATGACAGGGGCGCTAAGCGTGCCGCGGCGTCGCGTATCGTGCTTTGCGGGTAGACTCATGGCGCTCCGGTGGCCGCATGGCCGCCGATATCCGCCTACGTTGGGAGAAACGACTACGATGTTCCGCGTTCCGATGATTGCCTTGCTGCTACTCGCCGGTCTTGCCGGTTGCGCGGACAAGCCGTCCGGCCACCATCAGGGCCCGCCGCAAGATCCCGCCGATTATCACGGCGTGCCCACCGATACACGTCCGCCGTCGATGGTGCCTGCCTCTGCTGCGCCTTGAGAAAGCGAGGGCGCAGGAGAGACTAAGGAGGCGAAGCAACCGGCGCGGGCACGCCGGTGCTTCTGACCCGCGCAGACTGTTCGCGCGGAGAGCGCGGGCTGAGATGATTCTAGGACGAGCGTCGCCGGCGATATGTATGCGCTTGTTTCAAGCCGTAACGGGCTACCGCAATGCGAAATGAATAATGCGCCACGTGAAGCGTGCGCGATCCCGTTTTGCCCGGGCGACGACGTTCACGCCGCAGCGCTCCCGGCGCCGCGCAAGACACCCGGCAAGTACCGCGCAAGCGTGATGCCGCGTGCGGCCATGAAGATCATCATCGCGGCCCATAGACCGTGATTGCCGTGCAGCGCCAGCAATGCCGACGACACCGCCACGAACACGGCGAGCGACACGAGCATCGAGATCATCAGTTCGCGCGTGCGGGTCGCGCCGATGAACACGCCGTCGAGCAGAAAACCCCACACCGACACCAGCGGCGAAAGCGCAGCCCACGGCAGGTAGGTTTCGGCGGCAACGCGCACTGCGGCCTGATCGGTCAGACGTTCGACGATCCACGCGCCCGCCCCCCAGTACACCAGTGCAAAACACAGCGCGCCGAGCGCGGACCACAGTGCGGTGACCTTGACCGCCTGCGCGAACGCGTGCCGGTCGCGCGCGCCGATCGCCGCGCCGACGAGCGCCTCGGCGGCATGCGCGAAGCCGTCGAGTCCATATGCCATGAAGGTCTGGAAATTGAGCAGCAGAGCATTCGCGGCGAGCGTCGCGTCGCCTTGCCGCGCGCCGAGATGTGCAAACCAGCCGAACGACGACAGCAGGCACAGCGTGCGCACGAAGATGTCGCGATTGAGCACGACCAGACGCTTGAGCGCCGCCGTGTCGAACAACGCGGCGCGGCTCAGCGCGGGCAGGCCGCGCGGTCGGCCGTGCCAGAGCAGCGCCGCGCCGAGCACGAAGCCGAGCGCGTCGGCGGTGGCGGTGGCCGCGCCGATGCCGGCCACGCCCCAGTCGAAGCCGTACACGTAGAGCAGCACCGCGACGATGTTCACACTGTTGATGAACACCTGCGAGAGCAGCGCGAGCCGCACCCGCTGCGTGCCGAGCAGCCAGCCGAGCACCACGTAGTTGCCGAGCGCAAGCGGGGCGGCCCAGATTCGCGCGTGGCAGTAGATGCGCGCGTGCCGCTGCACCGCGTCGCTGCCGCCAAGCGCGCGCAAGGCGTAATCGATCAATGGGAGTTGCAGCGCCAGCACCGCCGTGCCGATGGCGAGCGCCATCAGCAGCGCGCGAATGACGGTGTTGCGCAACTCGGCGTCATCGCCCGCGCCGTGCGCTTGCGCGACGAGCCCGGTGGTGCCCATGCGCAGGAAGCCGAAGCCCCAGAACACGAAGTTGAAGAACAGCCCGCCGAGCGCGACGCCGCCGAGATACGAGGCGCCGTCCAGATGACCGGCGACGGCGGTGTCCACCGCGCCGAGAATCGGCTGCGTCAGGTTGGCGAGGACGATCGGAAACGCGAGCGCCAACACCCGGCGATGCCAGCGCACTGGAACAGCGGGCGCGGGCGCATCGGCGCCGCGTGCGGCTTCGCTCAAGTGCGTTCCTGCACGCACACCCACGGCGACACCACGACCGCCCACAGGTCGGGGTCGCGCGCCGCGAAATCGGCGGCGGTCTCCGCCTGCACGCGCTCGACGAGGCCGGCGGACAGCCATTGCGTGACCTGGGTGGTGTCGTCGCCGGCGATCGCTTCGGCGACGCTCACGAGATCGAGATCGCGTGCGACGCGCAGCAGCATGCCGCGCGCGAAAAAGCGTTCGAGTTCGGTCCAGCCGATCTTCGCGGTCTCGGCGAGCAGCTTGGCGTACAGCGGGCTGTGGGTGCTGTGGGTGGCGTCGTTGGAAGTCATCGTAAGCGGGTTCTGACGGGGCCGTTACTATAAACCATCGGCGCGGGCCGCCAGGGCGGCGCGCGTTCCGGTACGCTTGAGGTCTTTCGAAAATCGATTCTGAACCTTCATGTCACTGGATTCAACGACGCCCGCCGCGGGCACGCCAAGCGGCGCCATGAGCGAAGCCACGCTCACACGCGCCGAGGTGGAGCGCCTGCTCGCTACGCGCCACGCCGATGCCGGCCACCCCGTGCCGCTTCATTTCACCGACTGCGATTTCGAGGGCACCGATCTGTCGCGACTCGATCTGCGCGGTGCGCAATTTCATCGCTGCACGATCGCGGAGACTTCCTTTTTCGGCGCGGCGCTCTCGCATACCCGCTGGGTCCGTTGCCGTGGGCGTGAGGCGGATTTCGGCTCGGCCGATCTGGTCGACGCCACGTTTGAGTCGAGCGATCTGAACAACACCAGCTGGCGGCGCGCGAAGCTCGCGTCGGCGTCGTTTCGCGGCTGCAAGCTGACCGGCGCGAATTTCGAGGCTTGCGCGGCGTTGGGATTGAGCTTTGCCGAAACCCTGCTCGTGGGCGCGCATCTGCGCGGCCTGTCGTTTCGCAAGGCCACACTGGAGCAGCTCGATTTCTCCGACGCCGACCTCGCCGGAGTCGATTTCCGCGAGGCGGTTTTCGATGGCGGCAGCCTTAAGGATGCGCATCTGAAGGGCGCACGTTTCGACGGCGCGGACCTGCGCGAGGCGGATCTGAGTGGCGTGCGGCTCGTCGATGCCGCGCTTTTCAAAGGCGCGACGATTTCGCATCAGCAGGCCGCGGTGCTCGTCACCGAACTCGGCTTGCGAGTGATGTGAATTCTGCTTTTAGTTTCTGGCCAGCCGGATTCGTTAATCCGGACAAGCCAAACGATTGCGCCGGTATTTGTCATTTGAATGTCGGGCTCAGAAGGTCGTTTGGATTCGAGATCAAAATTGGTCGGTTGATTTGATACTATTGTTATTCCGCTGTCAGCGAATTTTCTTGTGAACAAATAATGTCGGTAGTCCGGGCTTGATTATCGGTTAAATCCATTTGTTTGGTGCGTTGGCGCACGCAGATACGCAAAGCGTTAAGCGTCGGTTTAAGGCTGTACCGGTTAGTTAAAATCGGCCAGAGGCCTTTCGTCAGGCCATTGGCGCGAGTTTTTCCAGAGCCTTGTTTCGTGCGGTTCGCCGCGGCATTCGGGTTTTCGACTTGGCACATCGATTATGTCGGCGGTCGAAGCGCGCGGCGGTTTTAACCGGCTTAATCCCGACAATTTTTGTTCCCGGCGCGCCGATTCCGTACGCCGCGTCACATTGACTGCGAAATTAATCGATTGCGCATGTAAATAGGGGTTGTTACATTTCGTTCTGGCGCATGGTGAACCGGTCCTTTGCCGATATGCGCCGAACCCCCGTTAGCCCGGCCTCGTGCCGGGCTTTTTTTTATCCGTTAGCCGCATGAGTCACCGGGGATTCATATGTGCAATGGATCATGAAAGACTATCTTTCATCGCGCCGGCCATGACTTGGTTAACCATTTTTCTCGGCGTCTGGCCGATCGCGCTCAGCGTGCTGTTCCGCTTTGCCGCGCGCATCGATCCGCGCTCCGGACGCTGGCGCGGCCGCTAACTCGCGCGGCGCGAGAGCACGTATGCCGCAGCCGCTTTTATTGCTTGCAGCGAACCACCATCGATCGGTTTTTCACATTCGCACCGAAAATGCCGCCGACCGAGCCGCCCGAGGTCGCCCCGTTGTCGACGTCTTTCGACACGACGTCGTAGCCGTAGTTGCCGCAGACTTCGCCCGCCTGCTTGTAGCACTGCGCCCAGCTGGCGCTCGCGTCGCTGCCGCTACAGTTGATCGCGAAGCCGGTGTCGCCGCTCGGCAGGTAAGTCATGGTGGTGGTGCTGGAGCAGCCGCCGAGGCTGCCCAACGTCAACAGGCCGAGACCGACCGCTGCGGCCGTCGCGACGGCCGCCAATGCGCTCTTCATTGCAGATTCCTTACAGATAACAGAGAAAGACGCGGCGCGAGGCCGGGTCTTTCTGAATTGAGCGCTTTATAGCACGCCAGGTTCCCGCGCTCCGCTTGCAGGGCGCATGCCCGGCGCGCCAAGGCGTGCGGAACGGCGGCCCACAAAAACGTCGAAGCACCCGGCGGATACGCTGACGACGCGTGGCGCTTCGCATGGGTTCAGCGCGGGGGCAACGCCTGGGACGGGTCGATCGACCGGCCCTGATAGCGCAGCTCGAAATGCAGCATCACGCGGTCGGTATCGGTGTCGCCCATCTCGGCGATTTTCTGACCGCGCTTGACCGATTCGCCTTCCTTCACGAGCAGCACGCGGTTGTGCGCGTAGGCGGTCAGATACTCAGAATCGTGTTTGAGGATCAGCAGATTGCCGTAACCGCGCAAGCCGTTGCCCGCATACACCACCGTACCGGACGCCGCGGCGACCACAGGCGTACCCGCTGCCGCCGAGATGTCGATGCCCTTCGAATTGGCGCCGTTAAAGCGCCGTATCACCGTGCCGTCGGCCGGCCACACCAGCGAGATCGTCGACGCCGGCGCGCTTTCCGCCGGTGCGGGGCGCGGCGCCGCCGACGCGCTGCCATTGCCGCGGCTGCGCACCGCACCGCTCGTCGATGCCGTGCCGCCCGGCGGCGCGACGCGCAGCACCTGGCCGACCTCGATGCTGTCCGGATTGGTCAGGTTGTTCCAGCGAACGATGCTTTGCACCGATTGCCGGTTACTGCGTGCGATCTTCGACAGCGTATCGCCCCGTTCGACCCGATAGAAGCCTGGCCCCACCGGCGCCGACCCGCACGCGGCGAGCACTGCCAGCAACGACGCGCAGGCGAGTCGTTTCATCATTGTTGTTCCCAGCATTGGACCTCGCAAAGCGCTGCCGCGCGCCGATCCCGATCACGTGGCAGGTAGATGCAAAGCGTCCGATTCTAACGGTTTTGCACTGCAGCATCCAAAAAGGGCGCGGCAGGGCGGACCTGCGAGGTGCGCGACGCGGCGCGGCATGTGATGCGGGGCGGCCGTGCGGATCGGTGAAAACCGGCGACTGAAGTCCGTGACAACGTCGTCAAGGCCGGGGCGGAAAGCCGCTGCAAAGGCGGCTGCCAAAGCCTCAAGCGCCCCAGCTCTCAAGCCGTCTTTTCGACGCCGATGCGCAGCGCCGCCGTCTCGGTTTGTCCCGGTTCGAGCCAGCGCAATCCCATGCCGTTGTGGATCGCGTCCGGCAGACCGAGCCAGGGTTCGACGCAGTAGAAGTCCGACTCGGCGGCTTCGGTCCATGTCGTGACCGCGTACCAGGGCACTGAGCCCGGCCGTTGCAGATCGATCGTGACGACCCGTTCGAGGCCCGGCGCGACGAGCCGCACCGGCTGATCCGGCGTACCGGCAAGGCAATGGAAGCGGTCGAGGATGCGCGCTTCGTCGAGCGTATAGCGAGCTTCGCCCGGCTCGGCGGCGCTGATCGAGCCATCGGCCTGCTGGTAGCGCCGCTCGGTGCGCGGCAGTTCGATCGTGGTTTCACCCCGCTGTGTGTGCGGCAGCGTGAAATAGAAGTGATGGCCGGCGTAGTAGGGCAGGCGCGCGTCGCCGGTATTGGTGGTGGTGAACGTGACGTCCAACGTTCGCGCATCGACGAGGCTATACGCCGCCTCGAAACGGAAACCGAACGGATAGCCGGCGCGAGTCGCTGCGCTGTCGCTCAGGACCATGCGCAGACCGGCCCCGTGAACGTCGGCGTGCGCTTCGAACGGCAGGTCGCGGGCGAAGCCGTGCATCGGCAGCTCGCGCACGGTGCCGCTGGCGTCGCGCCAGAAGCCGATCTCGCCATCGACGCGATGCCGGCCGAGAAACGGAAAGAGCAGCGGATTGCCGCCGCGAATCCGCGCCGGCTGGCTCCAATCGGCGTGTTCGGGCCAATGGATCACCTCTTCGCCGTCGATCGTCCACGACAGCAGACGACCGCCGGCTTGCGGCGAAAAGCGGAGCACGGAGGCGTCCTGGGCGATCTCGAGAATGTCCTGTTGCGGGGAAAGCGGCATGGTCGATTAGCTGGTCAGTGAGGGTTGAAAGTGGCAACGGCGGCGCGGGCGTGTTTTGCTGCGGCCCGCGCAGCGGCTGTCCGGCGCTATGCGAGAAAAGGATTTTGCGCTGCTTTGCGCTACGGGGAAACCCTTCTGGGGAAATTGCGGGGTGTCGCAAAAAGGCGATCCCTAACGATAATTCGTCTGACTGCCCGGTACTGCGGCTACCGGGCGAGACCGGCTCAGGAGGCGTTATGGATCTCGCAATGGCAATGGGTTTGGCTTTGTTCGGCATGTTCGCGGCAAGCACCTTCTACTTCTTTCACAAGCTCGAACGCTGATTGCGGCATTTTTTTTGCGCGTAGCCGCTGGGTCAGGGCGGACCTCGCGCGGGATCTAGTTCAAGCCTCGTCTTACCCGCCTCACTCTCTGCAATCAAACCAGGGCCGCTTCCGGCAGCCCCGTTTCTTTGCCGCGGCGTAACAACGGTTTCCAGCTGTGACGCAGCGCATCAATATTTCCCCGAATGTGACTTCGACGCTTGGCGCTGACATTGCGGCCAGGCATAATCGGTGCGTTTTTGCTCGCCCGATTTCCGTTTGGCGGCGTGCATTTATCTCACATTTTCCTTACAAGGACCGCCGCGTGAATCTGTCGTTTCTGATTTTTCTGAGCGTGCTGCAGGGCGTCACCGAATTGTTCCCGGTGAGTAGCCTCGGTCATACGCTGCTCGTGCCCGCCCTGTTCGGCATGCATATCGACAAACATGCGCCGCAGTTGCTGCCGTTCCTCGTCGCCCTGCACCTCGGCACCGCGTTCGCCCTGCTGTGGTATTTCCGCAAGCGCTGGTGCGCGCTGGTGCGCGGCTTCTTCGCTTCGTTCGGGGGACGTCGTAACGACGACGCGCACATGATGTGGGCGCTGATCATCGGCACGATTCCGGCGGGACTGGTCGGGTTGCTGCTCGAAAAGCGCCTCGAGCGGATTTTTCACGACCTGCGAATCGTCGCGATCGCGCTGATCGTGAACGGCGTGCTGCTGTGGTTCGGGGATCGCCTGCAACGTTCGCGCGCGCATCAGTCGCCGGAAAAGCTGACGTTCCGCCAGGCGTTCTTTGTCGGCCTCGCGCAGATCGGCGCGCTGATTCCGGGTTTCTCGCGCAGCGGCCTGACGATGATCGCCGGCAATGGGGCCGGCCTGACCGCGGAGAAGGCGGCGGAGTTCTCGTTCCTGCTCGGCACGCCGATCATCTTCGCGGCCGGCGTGCTGGAATTGCCGAAGCTGTTCCATGCGCCGGGCCAACTCGCGGACGCGCTGCTGGGTGGCGTGCTGACTGCGATCGCCGCGTATCTCAGCGTGCGTTTTCTGATGCGCTATTTCGAAGGCCGTGGACGCCTGGCTTCGTTCGGCGTGTACTGCGTGATCGCGGGGATCGTGTTCCTCGGCTGGTTTGCGCTGCATCCGCAACCGGCCTGAGGGTGTTCGGCATGGCCTTCGCGTACTCGCGCGCAGGGAGCGATCGGTTATAATCCGGGCCCGGCTCAAGTTGCCGGGCCCGTTTGTTTATGCGTGTGGATGAGTTTCCTGACGTGCCTTGGCGAGGGTCGCCGGATCGAAGCGGCCCATAGCGCGTGGCGCCGGGTGTCCGCTCGCCGGCCCGGTCAGTTACAATTTCGGTATGCGCGAACCGGTGGCTTGCGAGCCCAGGTTCCAACATTCCCGTACGCGGGTTTTCATTGCGGGCGATGCATGTAGTGCGCGGTTGTTGCATCGCCTCACTCCATTACGGCAGTAGCTCAGCTGGATAGAGCATCGGCCTTCTAAGCCGAGGGTGGGGGGTTCGAGTCCCTCCTGCCGTACTTCAGATCAGTGTGGTTCCAATGCGCTGCGCCGCCGTTCGCGGCGCAGCGCATTTCGCTTGCGCGATGTGGGATTGTCGTATCCAGGCAGATTGAACGCGCTTCGTTTGCGTTTCGCGGTTGCTCATCGCAGCTAGCAGTTCGGCGCACCGTTCCACGCACGTTCTCAGTCCACTCACTACGCCGCTCCTCGTGGTATCCAATGGGCTGCCGGGTTCGTGGTCGATGTGAGCGTCAGTGAAGAGATCGCATGCCCTCACGTGCACAGGCAGTTTCTAGTTGTCCGCCTGCACGTCGATCGAATCAACGCGGTCGGGATAAAACGCCAGATGCTGCGCGATCTCCTTCACCGACGCGTACGGCGCCTCATACGTCCACACCGCATTCACCGTCCGCTCGCCGCCGATCGGTACGCTGTAGTACGCGCAGTCGCCCTTATACGGGCAGTAAGTCGAATGATCGGTGCGCTCAAGCAACGTCATGTCCGCATCGGTGCGCGGCACGTAATACACCGGCGGATACGCCGCTTCGCGCAGCACCAGCGCCTTGTGCGTATCGGCGATCACCCGTCCGGCTACGGTCACGACCACGCGCGCCCGCGCTGGCTCGACCGTGATGGGATGAGCGGGACCGGGGACCTTGATGGTTCTTTCAGTCATCTTGTCGAACTCCTGATGAGCGGGCAGTGCTGCCGCGCGTGAGGAAGGATGGCGAGCGGCATCGATGGGAACGCTCGCGCCTTCGGTCGAAGCATACGCCGCTCACGAAAACGCGTGCGGCCGACGCGCGCCTCGACGGTGGAGAAGCGCACAGGCCACGCCGGCCATGCGCAGGACGAAAAAAAGGGCAGCCGAAGCTGCCCGTCGAAGTCTCGCCGTCAGGCGGACTGTTGCTTGTCGATTGCGTGTTGCCGACCCGCGAGGGCCGGCATGGATAGCCGGGCCGAAACCAACGCGCCGCGCCCGGCTGCCAGTCCTTAATGCTTGATATTCAACGCGGCGGTCAGATCGCCCAGCGGCTTGCCGCCGTTGCTGGTCAGCGCCGCGTCGCGCGCCGCGATACCCGGCAGCGTCGGCAGCGAGTAACGATGCGTGATGAAGCGCAGGATCGACGTCGTGTCGTACTGCGTGTGATCGACATAGCCCTTCTTCGCGTACGGCGAGATGATCAGCGCCGGAATGCGCGTGCCCGGGCCCCAGCGGTCGGCCTTCGGCGGCGCGACGTGATCCCAGAAACCGCCGTTTTCGTCGTAGGTCACGACCACCAGCATGTTGTTCCACTGCGGGCTCTTCTGCAGATGCGAGATCACGTCGGCGATGTGCTGGTCGCCGCTCGCGACGTCGGTGTAGCCCGGGTGCTCGTTCAGGTTGCCCTGCGGCTTGTAGAACGATACCTGCGGCAGCGTACCGGCGTCGATTGCCTTGATGAACTCGGAGCCACCCATGCCGCCGTCGAGCAGATGCTGTGCGCGGTTTGCGGTGCCCGGTGCGAGGTCGGCGAAGTAGTTGAACGGCTGATGGTGCGGCTGGAAGTTCGGTGCCGTCAGGTTCGCGCCGTAGATCACGTTCGGTGTGCCGTCCTGCGCCGCCGCGGTTGCCGCGCCCCATGCGCCGCCGTACCAGGCCCACGACACCTTTGCGTCGTTCAGCAGATCGCCGATGTGCTTCTGCGTCTGCGGCGGCAGCGTGGTCGCCAGGCTCGGATCGGCGAGTTTCGCGTCGCCGCCGGAGGCCGCCTTGTTGCCGCTCGGCTGATACGGCGGCTGCATCGTGTTGATCGCGTAGAAGTCCGGCGTCAGGTTGCCCGACAGCACGTACTTTGGCGGACCGCTTTGCGCCGAGGCCGGCGAGTTCGACGCGACCTTGAGCGTCACGCCGTCGCTTTCCACCGCCGAGATCGAGGCGGCTGCCGGGCTCTTGTCCGCGTTCGGATAGATCGGCGTACACGCGCAGACGAGCCACTGGTGATTCAGGAACGAGCCGCCGAATGCGCCCATGAAGAAGTTGTCGGCGAGCGTGTATTGCTGCGCGATCTTCCAGAGCGGCAGCTTGTCGGCGTTGAGCGAGTAGTGGCCCATCACGAGGCCGCCCGAATCCGCCCAGGCGGCGAACTTGTCGTTCTTGCCGCCGTTGATCTGCATCTGGTTCTCGTAGAAGCGGTGATACAGGTCGCGCGTCGTCGCGGTGATCGGCGTGTTGAAACCCTTCGGGTCGTCGATCGCGAACGGGGTGTTCGGCAGGTTGGCCGTCATTGCCTGCGTGACCACCGGCGTCACGCCGGTTTGCGTGAGGCCGTTCCATACCTGCGGCAGCGTCGCGAGCGGCGTGCCGTCGCGGTCCACCTGGGTGGAGTTCGCCGCACTCACGTTCTGCAGACCGTTCGCGCCCGGGAAGTTGCCGTACAGATTGTCGAAGCTGCGGTTTTCCGCGTAGATCACCACGACCGTCTTGATCGACGTGATGTCAGGCTGCGTGATTTCGCTGCCGCCGCACGCGTACAGACTCAGTGCCGCTGCGATCGCGATGGGCGTCGCGCAGATCAGTTTCTTGTTCATTTGAATGATTTCTCTCTCTCGCGTTGGGGACGGGCCGCGCGCGTTCCTTGCACGAACGACCGCCGGGGAAAGTTTGACGAGGGAATTTGACAGAGAGATGTAATTAATTACGAAAGGCTTTTTGAGATAAATTTTCGTCGGCTTGACGTCATTTAACAGACATGAAAATGAAATATGCTCGCCGACTTCGATAGCGCACATTCAAATCGTTCATATGCGGCTTGGTCTCACGGGGATGGGGGAAATAATGATGTGGCGAGGAGAATGGCGGGGCGCCGGGCAGGCGAGAGCGGGCGTGCGGCAGGCGGTGCTCGTCGCGCTCAGCGCTATGACGGTGACCGTGATGCTGGCAGCTTGCGATGCAGGCGGTGCTAACGCGGATGCGGTCGCCGCAGCGAATGCGCAGGGCGGCGCGAAAGCCGCCGCTGGCGCAAGCGCAACTTCCGCGGCGAACCATATCAGTGCGTCCGTCTCCGCCGCGCCCGAGGCGGCCTCCGCCGTGAAGGTCGCGGGCCATGACGCCGGCCAGTCGCGCGCGCAGGTCTACGAATCCGTGCGGCAAATGACGGCGCTCGGCAAGCAGCTCTTTTTCGACGCGTCGCTCTCCGGTTCGGGCAAGCTCGCTTGTGCGTCGTGCCACAGTCCGGAGCACGGCTTTGCGCCGGCTAATGCGTTGTCGGTGCAACTGGGCGGCAGCGACATGCACCGCACCGGCATGCGCGCCGCGCCGACGCTGAAGTATCTGCAAGCCGTGCCGGCGTTCGCCGAGCACTACCACGAGTCCGACGACGAAGGCGACGAAAGCGTGGATGCCGGACCCACCGGCGGCCTCACATGGGACGGGCGGGTCGACCGCGGTGGCGAACAGGCGCGCATTCCGCTGCTGTCGTCGTTCGAGATGGGCAGCACGCCGGCCAAGGTCACGGCGGCGGTCAAAGCCGCGTCATACGCCGACGCGTTCCGCGCGGCCTTCGGCGAGCATATTTTCGACAACGACGACGCTACCTTCAAGGCCGTGCTGCAGGCGCTAGAAACGTTCGAGCAAACGCCCGAGGTCTTCTATCCGTACACCAGCAAGTACGACGCGTATCTCGCGGGCAAGGCGCAGCTGACGCCAGCCGAACTGCACGGCCTGCAACTCTTCAACGACGAACAGAAAGGCAATTGCGCAAGCTGCCACATCAGCCAGCGCACCCGGGACGGCGCGCCGCCGCAGTTCAGCGACTTCGGTCTGATCGCGATCGGCGTGCCGCGCAACCGCGCGCTGCCAGTGAACCGCGATCCGCGCTTCTACGACCTTGGCGCGTGCGGCCCGGAGCGTACCGACCTGAAGGGACGCGACGAATTCTGCGGCCTTTTCCGCACGCCGACGCTACGCAACGTCGCGTTGAAGAAGAGCTTCTTCCACAACGGCATCTATCATTCGCTCGAGCAGGCGGTGCGCTTTTACGCCGAACGCGACACGAACCCGGCAAGGTTCTATCCGGTCTCGAAGGGCAAGGTGCAGAAGTTCGACGATCTGCCGCAGCGCTACTGGAGCAACCTGAATACCGACGCGCCGTTCGACCGCAAACCGGGCGACAAACCGGTATTCGACGAAGCCGAAATCAAGGACGTGGTGGCGTTTCTGAAGACGCTGACCGACGGGTACCAGGCACCCGGCGCACTGGTCCATGTGGCGACCACGGGCGCTGCCGCAAACTGACGGTGGGAGCGGGCCGGCCTGGGCTTTTCCGTGGCCTGTTTCCGGTTGACGACCCGGCTGCGCTCAGTCGAGCGAGCCGGCGAGGATGTAATGGCACGCGCCAATCAGCAGCGCGAAAGCCACCCGCACCCAAGCGACGCGGACGCGCATGGGCAAAGCGGGCCGGCACATCCGTACGATACGTTGCCTCAATCCGGGATCGTGGCCGATCGCCGGCCCGAGCGCGACGCACGGCAGCGCGAGCGTGCCGGCGAAATTTCCAGGGCAAGAAAGAAGTTCATGACGAGCTGTCGGCAGCTGACGATTGCGGGAAGGGAAACGCTAATCTTATGAAGGCGTTTCATAAGATGCTCTTGCACGCATCCTAAAATTGACAGCGTCCACGTCGCCGGCCGTTTCGAGGGGGCATGCTATGCTTTTGAGGTCCAGATCAAGAGCCGCGGCCCGCGCGCTCGAGACCGCCCCGGAACACTTTCGAGGAGAATCTTTCATGTCGATGCGAACCCGTGTGCTGCTTCACCTGACCGGCGCGAGCCTGCTGCTCGGCAGTGCAATCGGCGCGCAGGCGGCGAATCTCGGCTTTCTGAACGACACGCCGATGTCCTACATGAAGCAGCGCGACGTGGCGTCGGTGAAGAAGGCCGTCATCGCCGCGCTCAACGACACGAAGGACGGCGAAAGCGCCCACTGGGTCAACGAAGGCACCGGCAACAGCGTGAAGATCGACGCAACGATCGCCGCCGTGGACACCACCCACAATGACGGGCGTACCTGCCGCAATCTCGCCGTCGAACTGAACGCGAAGGGCCAATCGATGCATCTGCGCCCGCAGTTCTGCAAGCAAGGCGGCGCCTGGCAATTGCAGAAGAAAAACTGACGATGCAGGCCGTGATCACGGCGCGCGCCGGCCTGCTGCCGGCGCCGCTCGAAGCCGCTCGCTGCGGCGGCGCGCAGCGTCGATGAGCCCGCGGATCGTTTCCTGCGGGATCGTTCTGCTCGATCCGGATGGCCGGCTGCTGCTTGCACACGCCACCGAAACGTCGCACTGGGACATTCCGAAAGGGCACGGCGAAGAGGCTGAAGCGCCGCATGTCACGGCGTTGCGCGAGATGGTCGAGGAGACCGGCATCGCGATCGCGCCCGGGCGTCTGAAGGATCTGGGACTGTACATCTACCGGCGCGACAAGGATCTGCATCTGTTCGCCGCGCGCGCCAGCGCCGACGAACTCGATCTGAGCGCATGCACCTGCACCTCGCTGTTCCCGCGGCGCTCCGATGGCACGCTGATTCCCGAGATGGACGCGTACCGCTGGGCCGCGATCGATGAAATCCCGAAGTACGCGAGCCGCAGTCTCACGCGGCTCTTTCAGACGACGCTCTCGCTGGCGGAGTTGCATCGGTCGTTATAGAGGCATAGACGGCGGCCATTTACCGCTCGCCCTCCAACGCGCTGGCGCCGATGCGCCACGCTCAATCGAGCGCGCGGTCGTTCGGATGCGCGAACAGCGCGCGGTTCGCCTCCGACAGCGGAAAATTCAGATTGATGCCATGCGGTGGAATCGGCTGGGTGAACCACTGCCTGTACAGACGTTCCGCGTCGCCGGACGTCTGCGAGCGCGAAATCACCCGGTTCACGAGCGTGCGGAAAGGTTCGTCGCCCTTGCGGAACATGCACGCGTAGACTTCGTAGCCGAGCGGCGTGCCGGTCACGATGAAGTCGTCGGGGCGTGGATCGGTCGACTTGAAGCCGTACACGATCGGCTCGTCCATCACGAAGGCCACGGCCCGGTCCTCTTTGACCGCGGTAAAGGCTTCTGGATGATCGCGCGCGCTGGTGATGCGCATGTTCAGATGCTTGTCGGTATTCAGGCGGCGCAACAGGCGTTCGTCGGACGTGCCCGCGGTCGTCACGACCGTCTTGCCGGCCAGATCCGGAAAATCCGTAATGCCGCTGTTCTTGCGCGTGATCATGCGCACCGCGTACTGGAAGAAGCTGTTCGAGAACGCGGCCACGTTTTCGCGCTCCAGCGTGTGCGTGGTCGAACCGCATTCCAGATCGATCTGGTTGTTCAGCAGCATCGGCGTGCGGTTGGACGAGGTCACGGTGAGCTCGTGAACCTTCAGCTGCGGCATGCGGAGCGTTTTCCTGATTTCATCGACGATCTGCAGCGCGATGGATTGCGAATAGCCGACCGTCTGTTTGCCGTCGAAATACGAGAACGGGATCGACGCTTCACGCACGCCGAGCACAATTACGCCGTCATCGTGGATTTTTTTCAGCGTGCCGGTGAGTTCGTCCGCGTGAGCGCGGTCGGCGAGCGAGGCCGCGCCGAGTGCGACCAGCGCCACGAACGCGCAACGCGTGCGGTACGCCAAACGTGCCAGGAAGGCGGTGCGCGCGGCACGAACGGCGCGTGTGCGATGTGCGTGGCATGCGTCGTGAGCCGCGCCCGGCGTCGTCATCGTCCCGGTGTCTGCTCCGGCACTCGCCCCGCGGCGGCGGGCTGCAACTTTCATCGGGCCTCCCGGACCGGCGCGCTCACCAGGCCGCGCTGTGACTATCGATAGACCATCATGCGACAAAACGGCGTGCAACCCGTGAAGCGGGATGCACGCCGTCTGCAACTTCAGACGCGCGGAGCACGGCGGGCACTCCGGCTTACGCCGGCTTGCCCCAGCTATCGCGCAGGCTGACGATGCGATTGAACACGGGTTTGCCCGGCTTCGAATCGACGCGGTCGGCGACGAAATAGCCGTGGCGCTCGAACTGATAGCGCTGCTCCGGCAGCGCGTCGCGCGCGCCTGGCTCAAGGTAGGCGTTGACCACGCGCTTCGAATCCGGATTCAGCGCTTCGAGGAAGTCGCGGCCGCCGGCATCCGGTTGCGGCTCCTTGAACAGCCGGTCATAGATGCGCACTTCGGCCGGGCACGCGGCGTCCGCGCTGACCCAGTGGATGTTGCCCTTGACCTTGTAGGTGTTCGCGCCTTCGGTGCCCGACTTGCTGTCCGGGAAGTAGTTGCAATGCACCGCGACGACGTTGCCGTTCTCGTCCTTGTCCGCGCCCGTGCATTCGATCACGTAGCCGTAGCGCAGCCGCACCTTGTTGCCCGGGAACAGGCGGAAGTAGCCCTTCGGCGGCGCTTCGTTGTAATCCTCGCGCTCGATCCACAGTTCGCGCGAAATCGGAAACTCGCGCACGCCCTGTTCCGGATGATGCGGGTGGACCGGCGCGCTGCACGGCTCGGTGACGCCTTCGGGAAAGTTGTCGATGATCAGCTTGAGCGGATCGAGCACCGCGGCGATACGCGGCGCCTTCTCGTCGAGATCGTCGCGCAGTGCGCCTTCGAACACGCTCATGTCGATCCACGAATCGACCTTGGTGATGCCGATGCGCTCGCAGAACAGCTGGATCGATTCAGGCGTGAAGCCGCGCCGGCGCACACCGACGATGGTCGGCAAGCGTGGGTCGTCCCAGCCGTCCACGTGGCCTTCGGTCACGAGTTGCAGCAGCTTGCGCTTGCTGGTGATCGCGTAGGTCAGGTTCAGGCGCGAGAACTCGATTTGTTGCGGCAGCGGGCGCGTGAAGGTGCCCGCGTCGGCGAGCTCGTTCAGAATCCAGTCGTAGAGCGGCCGATGGTCTTCGAACTCGAGCGTGCACAGCGAATGCGTGATGTTTTCCAGCGCGTCCGAGATGCAGTGCGTGTAGTCGTACATCGGGTACACGCACCATTGATCGCCGGTACGGTAGTGATGCGCGAAGCGGATGCGGTAGATCACCGGGTCGCGCATGTTGAAGTTCGGCGACGACATGTCGATCTTCGCGCGCAGCACGTGCTCGCCTTCCTTGAACTCGCCGGCCTTCATGCGGCGAAACAGGGCGAGATTCTCCTGCACCGAGCGCTCGCGAAAGCGCGACGGCGTGCCGACTTCCGTGGCCGAGCCGCGGTTCGCGCGCATTTCGTCGGCCGACTGGCTGTCCACGTACGCCTTGCCGCGCTCGATCAGCAGCTCGGCGAATTCGTACAGTTTGTCGTAGTAGTCGCTCGCGTAGTAGAGCTGCTCCTTGCCGTCTTTTTCCCACTCGAAGCCGAGCCAGCGCACCGAATCGATGATCGAGTCGACGTATTCGACGCTTTCCTTTTCCGGATTGGTGTCGTCAAAGCGCAGATGGCATACGCCGCCGTAGCTGCGCGCGACGCCGAAGTTCAGGCAGATGCTCTTTGCGTGACCGATGTGCAGATAGCCGTTCGGTTCGGGCGGAAAGCGTGTTTCGACGCGCTGGCCCCACTTGCCGGTACGGTTGTCGTCGTCAATGATGTTGCGGATGAAATTAGATGCCGCTGGCGCGTCGTTGCGTTCGGTATTCATGCGAGAAGGTGAAAGTCTGTCGGGGACGCGCGGTGCGCCCACTTATCCGACAATTCTACCTGAGCAGTCCGGCGGCGGCAGGCGAATACGGCGCGCAGCCAACGTTTAAGCGCTTCCGGCGTGGATTTGGGGCGCCGGGACGCTGTAACAGGAGGTAAAACGCTTTGGTCGCGTGCCCGCGAGCGACTTAGGATGCCAGCGGCGCGGGTTCGTCCGCAGCGCGCGGCGGAGGGTGTTGCAGGCTTCCTTGCCTTTGGGTTTTATTGGGGCTTTCGAAGCCATGGAGGCGTGATGAGACCTGCCGGCGAGCTGTTGGCCGTATTCCCATCGCATCCGTGTCGCGTTCACGTTGAACGCATGTCGAGTTCGGCGAACGCAAGGTCTGGATTTGTTTTGATTCATCTCGATGTGCATCGGAGCGCATCGGGTCGCGTATTGGCCGGATACATGTCGCCTGCGTGCCGCCCATGATTGCGTGAGCGCGCCGGCGGTCGGCCAGCCGCCTCACGCGGCGCGAAGCCCGTTCTCCGCGGCCCGCCTTACCCGCCGACCCAATTCCCTAGGCCGTGCGGCCCGCGCGTCGGCGCGCAGTGCCTGCACCTGCCGCAGCCGTCCGCACGGGCCGCACCGCCCGTTGTCGCCTTGCATGAATGGCCGCCGTTCGTGCACCATGGCGCCCTTAGTTGCCGGAGTTCTCGGATGTCTGTCCCGACGCACGGCGCGCTTCGCGCGCCTTTCGCTTCTGCTTGCCGCTTCTCTTTTTTCCGCTCCCGGATCGTAATGGCTTCGGCCCTGTTGGCCGTGTTATCCGGCGGCGCGTTTTCGCCGGCCCCCGCGCTGGCGAAAACGCCGCCGCCCAAAGCGGTGCTCGATGCGTCGGCGGTGGCCGTACCGGATCGCTATAGCGCCGACGCGGCGCAGCAGATCTTCGCCGCGGGCGGCAACGCGGTGGATGCCGCCGTGGCGATCGCCTTCACGCTGGCCGTGACCCGGCCGGACGCGGGCAACATCGGCGGGGGTGGGTTCATGACGGTGTTCATGGATGGCAAGCCGTATTTCCTCGATTACCGTGAGCGCGCGCCGCAACAGGCGACCCGCGGCATGTACGTCGACGACAAAGGCAACCTGGTGCCCGGCATGAGCGCGGTCGGTCATCGCGCGGTGGGCGTGCCGGGAACCGTCGACGGCATGTGGGAGGCGCAGCGGCGTTTCGGCAAGCTGAAGTGGAAGCAGGTGCTCGCACCCGCGATCCGCTACGCGACCGACGGTTTCACGGTCGATCCGTCGCTGCAGCAGCGTCGCGATGCGGCAGCGAAAAATTTCGCCGGCAAGACCAATTTCGATGCCTATTTCTCCAGCCTGAAGGCGGGCGCGACGTTCCGCCAGCCCGAACTCGCGCAGACCTTGTCGCGGATCGCCGGGGACGGCGGCCGTGAATTCTACGAAGGCCGCACCGCGGACCTGATCGCCCAGCAGATGTACGGCCACGGCCTGATCACGAAGCAGGACCTCGTTCAGTACAAGGCGGTGTGGCGCCAGCCGCTGTCGGCCGACTGGAACGGCTACCGCGTGATCACCGCGCCGCCGCCGAGCTCGGGCGGCATCGGGCTGATCCAGATGCTAAAGATGAGAGCGGATCTGAAGCAGGCGTTCGACGGTCTCGAGCTGAACAGCGCGCCGTACATTCATCTGATCGCGCAGATCGAGGACCGCGTATTCGCCGACCGGCAGCAATACCTCGCCGATCCGGACTCGTACAAGGTGCCCACCGACAAGCTGATCGACGACGCCTACCTTGCGCAGCGCGCCGACGAAGTCAAGCCCGACGAAATGCCGGGCGCGGCGCCGGTGAAGCCCGGCCTCGGCGACACGATGCCGGAGAAGGCGCAAACCACGCATTTCTCGGTGGTCGACAAGTGGGGCAACGCGGTATCGAACACCTATACGCTGAACGGCGATTTCGGTGCGGGCGTGGTGGTGGACGGCGGCGGCTTCCTGCTCAACGATGCGATGGATGACTTCGTGACCAGGCCTGGCAGCGGGAGCGCGGCCGACACGAGCGGCGTCGAGCTCAACACGATAGCGCCTGGACGCCGGCCGCTTTCTTCGATGACGCCGACGCTCTTGTTAAAGGACGACAGGGTGGCGCTGGTGATCGGCACGCCTGGCGGCTCGCGGATTCTGACGTCGATTTTCCAGGTGATGACCAACCTGTACGACTTCAACATGACGCCGACCGACGCGCTGGCCGCGATGCGCTTTCATCATCAGTTGCTGCCGCAGAAGACGATCTACTTCGAGCCGTTCCATCCGGTGAGCGGCGAGTTGGCCGAGCAATTGAAGGCGATGGGCTACACGCTGGAGGAACAGTCGTTCAATGGCGATGTGCAGATGATTCGCGTCGAGGGCACGACGCCTGAGCCGGCGGCCGATCCGCGAGGCGTGGGGGTAGGGCGGGTGATGCGGTGATGTGGGGCCGGCGCGAGCGCGGGAAGTTTGCTGGGGAGCGGGATATGGCGGTGGGTTCCTAGAGGCGGGGTTCTCGAAACAAGCGGCTGCGCGTAGCTGGGGCTGTAGGAGGCGGGTCCGCAATGCAGCGGATGCTAGGGTAGTTGTTATAAGCAGGGGCATAAGCAGGCGCGGCACGAGGCAAACGGCAAACGGCAAACGGCAAACGGCAAACGGCAAACGGCAAACGGCAAACGGCAAACGGCAAACGGCAAACGGCAAACGGCAAACGGCAAAAAACAACTACAGACGGGGAACGCAATGAGCGAACAGAAACTGAACATACTCGTGCTGCCGGGTTACCAGAACTCTGGCGTCGGCCACTGGCAAACCCTCTGGGAGGCACTCGACCCCGCGTTCGCGCGTGTGCAGATGCCGGATTGGGACCATCCCGTGCGCGACGCGTGGTGCCGCACGCTCGACGCCGCAGTGGCCACTGCCGATGCGCCGGTGGCGTTCGCCGCCCATAGCCTCGGCTGCCTGACCGCAGCCTTCTGGGCGTCGCACTACGCGAGCGCGGCGCAGCTTGCGAAGGTGGCGGGCGCATTGCTGGTCGCGGTGCCCGATCCCTCTGAACCTCACTTTCCACGGGACGCCAGCGGCTTCGCGCCGATGCCGCTCACGCGCTTGCCATTCGCGACCATTGTCGTGGCGAGCAGCGACGATCCCTATGGCGGCGTGCCGTTTTCGCAGACGTGTGCGAACGCGTGGGGCAGCCGCTGGATCGATATCGGCGCGCGCGGCCACATCAACGCGGATAGCGGACTCGGCGATTGGGACGAGGGGCGGCGCTGGCTGGCCTCGGTGGTCGCGCGGGGTTGAGCCGGGTGTTGGCGCGACGGCGTGCGCCGCCATGCGCCGACAGCGGGGCCGGCGCGAGGGCGTGATCGCTGTAAGGTGCAGGATGCCGCGCTCGCTTCGCGATCGAGCCATCAAACCGCCACCCCTCACCGCTCCTACCTCTGCCACCACGGCACGCCGCTCAACTCAGATCACGGACTTCGCCCGCAGCTGCGCAACCTTCGCGTCGTCATAGCCGAGCACGTCGCGCAGAATGTCCGCGGTGTGCTCGCCGAGCATAGGCGGGTGCGCCAGCGCTTCGGGCGGTGTGCCGCTCATGTTGATCGGATTGCGCACCAGCTTGACCGTGCCGCCCGAGGGATGCGGCAGATCAACTCGCATCCCGCGCGCCACCACCTGCTCGTTCTCGAACACCTCGCCGAGATCGTTGATCGGCCCACACGGCACACCGGCTGCCTCGAGCGCGGCGATCCATTGCTGCTTGCCCTGGAGTCGAACCATGTCGGCGAGGATCGGCACGAGGATGTCGCGATGACGCACGCGCGCCGGATTGGTCGCGAAACGCTCGTCGTCGGCGAGTTCGGGGCGGCCGCCCGCTTCGACGAACTTGCGAAATTGCCCATCGTTGCCGACCGCGACGATGATCCAGCCGTCGCTCGTCTGGAAGGTCTGGTAGGGCACGATGTTCGGATGCGCGTTGCCCCAGCGCACTGGCGGCTGGCCGCTCGCCAGGTAGTTCGAATTCATGTTGGCGAGCATCGCGACCTGCACGTCGAGCAGCGCCATGTCGATGTACTGCCCTTCGCCGGTGCGGTCGCGGTGCGTGAGCGCGGTGAGCACGGCGATGGTCGAATACATGCCGGTCATCAGGTCGGCAATCGCGACGCCGGCCTTTTGCGGGCCGCCGCCAGGCTGGCCGTCGCGCTCGCCCGTAATGCTCATGAAGCCGCCGATTCCCTGCACGATGAAGTCGTAGCCGGCGCGCTGTGCATATGGGCCTGTCTGTCCGAAGCCTGTCACCGAGCAGTAGATCAGGTCGGGCTTCACTTCCTTGAGCGACGCGTAGTCGAGCCCGTACTTCTTCAACTGGCCAACCTTGTAGTTCTCGAGAACTACGTCGCTTTGCGCAGCCAGTTCGCGGATGATCCGCTGGCCTTCGGGCGATGCGATATCGACCGTAACCGAGCGCTTGTTGCGATTCGCCGCGAGGTAGTACGCGGCCTCGCGCGTATCCGCGCCTTCCGGTGTCTTGAGATACGGAGGCCCCCAGTGGCGAGTGTCGTCGCCGACTTCGGGACGTTCGATCTTGATGACGTCGGCGCCGAAATCGGCGAGCGTCTGCGCGCACCAGGGCCCGGCGAGCACGCGAGTGAGGTCCAGCACGCGGATATGACTGAGAGCGCCCATCTTGTCGAATGTCTCCTAGGTGGCCCAAGCGGCGCGCAAGGCGCCGCGGATGGGGGCAATCTTAAGCGATTCCCGCATGCCGGCGCAGTCGGCCGAACGTCATAGGACGAATCGCACGTAGCTCGCACGTAGCCCGCACTTGGCCCGGCGCGTATCCCGCGCATCTCCCCGATATCACGGCTACCCAGCCAAACCTGGCCAAACGGCCAACCGTGCCGGGCGGCCTGCCGCGCAGCCGCGCCGATCCCGTATAATCAGTCGTTTAAGAAACAAACAGTTGGCGCATCCCATGATGCCGCCCGGTAACAGCCAGGACCGTCCCCCGCACGCTATGAAAGCCGCCGAAATCCGCGAGAAATTCCTCAAGTTCTTCGAATCGAAGGGCCATACGATCGTTCGCTCGTCGAGCCTTGTGCCCGGCAACGACCCGACACTGCTCTTCACCAATTCGGGAATGGTGCAGTTCAAAGATGTGTTCCTCGGCGCGGAATCGCGTCCGTATTCGCGTGCCACCACCGCGCAGCGCAGCGTGCGCGCGGGCGGCAAGCACAACGATCTGGAAAACGTCGGCTACACCGCGCGTCACCATACGTTCTTCGAAATGCTCGGCAACTTCTCGTTCGGCGACTACTTCAAGCGCGACGCGATCCACTACGCGTGGGAATTGCTGACGGGCGTCTACCAGTTGCCGAAGGAAAAGCTCTGGGTCACCGTCTATCACGAAGACGACGAAGCGCACGACATCTGGGCGAAGGAAGTGGGCGTGCCGGTCGAGCGCATCATCCGCATCGGCGACAACAAGGGCGCGCGCTACGCGTCAGACAACTTCTGGCAGATGGCCGACACCGGCCCGTGCGGTCCGTGCTCGGAAATTTTCTACGACCATGGCCCGGACGTCTGGGGCGGCCCCCCGGGTTCGCCTGAAGAAGACGGCGACCGCTACATCGAGATCTGGAATCTCGTGTTCATGCAGTTCAACCGCGACGCACAGGGCAACATGACGCCGCTGCCCAAGCAGTGCGTCGACACTGGCATGGGTCTGGAGCGGATCGCCGCGGTGCTGCAGCACGTGCACAGCAACTATGAGATCGATCTGTTCCAGGCGCTCATCAAGGCGGCGGGGCGCGAAACCGGCGTGAGCGACCTGAGCAACAACTCGCTGAAGGTGATCGCCGATCACATCCGCGCGTGCTCGTTCCTGATCGTCGACGGCGTGATCCCAGGCAATGAAGGCCGTGGCTACGTGCTGCGCCGGATCGTGCGCCGCGCGATCCGCCACGGCTACAAGCTGGGCAAGAAGGGTTCGTTCTTCCATCGCATGGTCGCGGACCTCGTCGCGCAGATGGGCGGCGCCTATCCGGAACTGAAAGAAGCCGAGCAGCGCGTTACCGATGTCCTGCGTCAGGAAGAAGAACGCTTCTTCGAAACCATCGAGCACGGCATGTCGATTCTCGACGCCGCGCTGGCCGACCTCGAAGCGAAGGGCGGCAAGACGCTCGACGGCGAACTCGCGTTCAAACTGCATGACACCTACGGTTTCCCGCTGGATCTGACCGCGGACGTATGCCGCGAGCGCGCAGTGACGGTCGACGAACCGGCCTTCGACGAAGCGATGGCGCGCCAGCGCGAACAGGCGCGCGCGGCGGGCAAGTTCAAGATGGCGCAAGGCCTCGAATATTCGGGCGCGAAGACCACGTTCCACGGCTACGAAGAAATCGTCTTCGACGACGCCAAAGTGATCGCGCTGTACGTGGACGGCGCATCGGTGCAGCAAGTGGCGCACGGCCAGCAGGCTGTCGTCGTGCTCGATCACACGCCGTTCTACGCGGAGTCGGGCGGTCAGGTCGGCGACCAGGGCTTGCTCGCGAACGCCAGCGTGCGCTTTGCCGTCGCGGACACATTGAAGGTGCAGGCTGACGTGGTCGGCCATCACGGCATGCTCGAACAGGGCACGCTGAAAGTGGGCGACGTCGTGAAGGCGGAAATCGACGCGGTGCGCCGCGCCCGCACGGAGCGCAATCACTCGGCCACGCATCTGATGCACAAGGCGCTGCGCGAAGTGCTCGGTTCGCACGTGCAGCAGAAGGGCTCGCTCGTCGACGCCGACAAGACCCGTTTCGACTTCGCGCACAACGCGCCGATGACGGACGAGCAGATTCGCCGCGTCGAAGAGATCGTCAACGCCGAAGTGCTCGCGAACGCGCCGGGCATCGTGCGTCTGATGCCTTACGACGAAGCGGTGAAGGGCGGCGCGATGGCGCTGTTCGGCGAAAAGTACGGCGACGAAGTGCGCGTGCTCGACCTCGGTTTCTCGCGTGAGTTGTGCGGCGGCACGCACGTGCATCGCACCGGCGACATCGGGCTCTTCAAGATCGTGATGGAAGGCGGCGTGGCGGCGGGTATTCGTCGCGTGGAAGCGATTACGGGCGACAACGCGGTGCGCTACGTGCAGGATCTCGACGCGCGCATCAATGCGGCCGCGGCGGTGTTGAAGGCGCAGCCGTCCGAACTGACTCAGCGGATCAGCCAGGTGCAGGATCAGGTGAGGTCGCTGGAGAAGGAACTGAGCGCGTTGAAGTCGAAGCTCGCGTCGAGCCAGGGCGATGAACTGGCCGGTCAGGCGATCGAAGTCGCCGGCGTGCACGTGCTGGCGGCCACGCTCGACGGAGCAGACGTCAAGACGCTGCGCGAGACGGTCGACAAGCTCAAGGACAAGCTCAAGAGCGCGGCGATCGTGCTGGCTGCGGTCGAAGGCGGCAAGGTAAGCCTGATCGCCGGTGTAACCGCCGATGCAAGCAAGAAGGTGAAGGCGGGTGAGCTGGTCAACTTCGTCGCGCAGCAAGTTGGCGGCAAGGGCGGCGGCCGGCCGGACATGGCGCAGGCTGGCGGTACCGAGCCGGCGAATCTGCCTGCTGCGCTGGCTGGCGTGAAGGCCTGGGTCGAAGGCCAGCTCTGATTCGAGTCTGATTGAACCGTGCGGGCCACGCGGGGCGCCAGAAATTGGGCGTGCCGCGTGGCCCAAATTTTTTACTGCCGTCGTCGCTCCGGGCATGTGCTGACGCGGCGCGATTCACGGTTTCGCCCGCGGCGGGCCTGCAGTCGGTTCCCGACGTTTATGCGGATTCGGCTTTGGCGTTTTTTGCGGTGCCGCTAGCCACCCTCGGGCGGCGCCCGCATTCGCGGCCGTTGCCTTGCGCGGTCGCAAGCGTCGTGTCCGTTTTCCCCCACTGCGTCCATCGGCGCGGCCACATCTGCATCCTCAGCCGTCACGAGCGTGCGCCGCAGCGCATTGAGCGCGGACGAAAAATGCCCGTGCCGCCACACGAGCAGCGTCTCGATCATCCCGATATCGGGCAGTTCGTGAACCGCGATATTGCTGGCGTCGGTTTGCAGATCCAGTACTGAGCGCGGCGCCACCGCCACGCCCGCACCGGCTGCCACGCACGCGACGATCGCGTGATACGAGCCGAGTTCCAGCACGCGCGCGGGCCTCACGCCGTGCTCCAGATACCACTTCTCGATATAAGCCCGGTACGCACAGCCACGCTCGAACGCGATCAGCGTCGATAGCGCGACGTCGCGCACTTCGTGTATCGGCCGATGTCCGCGCGGCGTGAGCATCACCAGCTCTTCCCTGAACACCGGCACCGTTTCGAACAGGTCGCCGAGCGAAGCCGGATCCAGCGGCGTCGCCACGAGCGCCGCATCCACTTCGAACTCGCGCACCCGTTCGATCAGCTTGCCGGTGGTGCCGGTCTCCAGTTCCAGCGCGACGGCGGGCCATTGCTGGTGATATTGCGCGAGCAGGGCGGGCAGGCGCGTCGCCGCGACGCTCTCCATCGTGCCCAACCGCAAGCGTCCGCTCGGCCGATCCTCGCGCACCGCGTGGCGCGCCTCGTCGGCGAGTGCGAGCAGGCGCTCGGCATAGGGGAGCAGCGTTTCGCCCGCCGGCGTCAGGACGAGCCGGCGGCCGTCGCGGATGAACAGGTCGGTGCCGAGCTGCTCCTCGAGCTGCTTGATGCGCGTGGTCACGTTCGATTGCACGCGATTGAGCTTGGCAGCGGCGCGCGTCACGCCGTTTTCCCGCACGACCGCGCGGAAAATGGTCAAGGCGGCCAGATCCATGATTCTCTCCAGGCGATGGTTCATATTCGAATTATTCATTTTTAGTGATTGAAAGGTCAAGCTAATATGCATTTGACCCATCGACCCGGCCGCTGCGCCGGCCCGCCTCACCGTCATTGCCTCCTGATCATGACCGACCTCGCTTCCCGCACCTACGACCGCTTTTTCGAGCCCCATGCCGCGCGCCGTGCGGCGCTCGCCTGCATGGTGACGCTGGCCGTCACGCTTGGCATCGGGCGATTCGCGTTCACGCCGCTGCTGCCGTTGATGCTGCATGGCGGCGCGCTCGGTCAGCCGCAGCTCGACATCCAGCAGGGCGGCTGGCTGGCGTCGTTCAATTACGCGGGTTATTTCATCGGCGCGCTAAGTTGCGCCGCGTTGCGGGTCGAACCGGCGCGCATGGTGCGCATAGGGCTGGTCGTGACGGTTCTGCTGACGCTGGCGATGGGCGTCACAAGCCAGTTCTGGGTGTGGGCAGCGGTGCGCTTTATCGCCGGCGCGGTCAGCGCGTGGACGTTCGTCTTCGCGTCGCAGTGGGGCCTGCGGCGGCTCGCCGAACTGGGCGCGCAGGCGTGGAGTGGCGTGATTTATACCGGACCGGGGATCGGGATCGCCGGGACCGGGTTGCTGGTGAGCGCCGCAGGCGGCTATGGCGCGGCGGCGGGGTGGATCGGCTTTGGGCTGATCGGCGCGGTTCTATCGATTGTGGTTTGGCCGGTCTTTGGCGCTGCGTCCGGCGTCAGTGGGAAGTCGGCGGCGGCTCGCAAGGGTGTTCCGGCGGACAGCGGGAATGCGGCGCAGCGTGTGGCCGGACATTCAGTCGTGAGAGCGCGCGCCGAGAGCCGATTCACCGCGAGCCCTGCTTCCGGCGAGCACGCCGTGGCTCAGCCCGCAGCGAATGAACGGGCCGCTGGGCAATCCACAGCGGACGAGCGCGCGTTTGGGCAACCCGCAGCGGACCTACGAGCCGTGAGCCGCGAATCCACCGAGAGAGAGGGAACCCCCAACCATCCCGCCCACACAGCGCTCTCCAGCGGACATACCGCTAGCCAGCCAAACCTCGACCAAGCCCACCCAACCCCCGCCACGCACCGCGCCGACGCCCTCTGGCTGATCCTGCTCTACGGCGTCCCCGGTTTCGGCTACATCATCACCGCGACTTTCCTGCCTGTGATCGCGCGCCACGCGCTGCCAGGATCGTCGTGGCCCGACCTGTTCTGGCCGATGTTCGGCGTGGCGCTGATGGTCGGCGCGCTGTTGGCCGCGCGTCTGCCGACGCACTGGGATAACCGCACGCTGCTCGCCGGTAGTTATGTGCTGCAAGCCTTCGGCATCGCACTCGGGATCGTCTGGCCGACGGCGGGTGGCTTTTCTCTGGGCAGCATCCTGATCGGCCTGCCGTTCACCGCGATCACGCTGTTCGCCATGCGCGAGGCGCGGCGTCTGCGCGGCGACGACGCAGCCGGGCTGATGGGCTACGCGACGGCGGCCTACGGTATCGGTCAGATCGTCGGCCCGCTTGTTGCCGCGCCGATCGCCGGGCACACGGGATCGTTCTCGCCGGCGCTCTGGCTGGCGGCGGGCGCGCTGCTGCTCGGCGCGGCGGGTCTGGTCGCGGTGGCGCGCGTGCCGCGTGGCCGACGCCGGGGGCGTATGCCGGACTGCGGTTGCAATTAGCGGTCGCGGAGTTGCCCGGCCCAACGCGCAATGGGAAACAAATAACGCGCCGCCGCACTAAAATGACCGCTTTCCGTCATTGCCGCGCCCGTCGCCAGGCGCCCCGCCTCCCATGCAACATTTCGCGTCGGACAACTACGCCGGCATCTGTCCCGAAGCGCTTGACGCGCTGATCGCCGCCAACAACAGCGGTCACGAGCCGGCGTACGGCGACGACTCCTGGACCAACCAGGTCTGCGACCGTCTGCGTGAGCTGTTTCAGACCGATTGCGAAGTTTTCTTCGTGTTCAACGGCACGGCGGCCAATTCGCTGGCGCTCGCGTCGCTGTGTCAGTCGTATCATTCGGTGATCTGTCATGAACTCGCGCATATCGAAACCGACGAATGCGGCGGTCCGGAATTCTTCTCGGGCGGCTCGAAGCTGCTGACCGCGCCGGGCATCGGCGGCAAGCTCACGCCGGATGCGATCGAGACGGTCGTGACGCGCCGCGCCGATATCCATTACCCGAAGCCGAAGGTCGTCACGCTCACGCAATCGACGGAAGTCGGCACCGTCTACAGCGTCGAGGAAGTGCGGGCGATCGCGGCGATCGCCAAACGGCGTCATCTGAAAGTGCATATGGACGGCGCGCGTTTCGCCAACGCGGTCGCGGCGCTCGACGTGCATCCGTCGGAGATCACGTGGCGCGCGGGCGTCGACGTGCTGTGTTTCGGCGGCACCAAGAACGGTTTGCCGGTCGGCGAGGCGGTGGTGTTCTTCGACCGCGCGCTCGCCGACGATTTCGCCTACCGCCTGAAGCAGGCGGGCCAACTGGCGTCGAAGATGCGCTTCATCTCCGCGCCGTGGCTCGGCCTGCTCGACAACGACGTCTGGTTGCGCAATGCGCGCCACGCGAATGCGATGGCGGAATTGCTGCAGACGCGGTTGCGGGAAATTCCGGGCGTGAGCATCATGTTCGAGCGTGAATCGAACGCGGTCTTCTCGCAACTGCCCGCGCAGGCCGCCAAGGCGATGCGCGCGCGCGGCTGGAAGTTCTACGAGTTCATCGGCGCGGGCGGTTGCCGGTTGATGTGCGCGTGGGACACGCAGCCGGAGACGGTCGAGCGTTTCGCCGCCGAAATGCGCGAACTGTGCGCGGCGTGAACGGGTGGTGACGCGGTGAGTGGCCAGGGCCGTGCATGACACCGCGCACAAGACCCAGCCAGACACGTCCAGACAAAACAGACACAAGTCAGAAGAGACACCTCACGCCATGACCGAATACCGATTTTGTCCTCGCTGCGCAACTCCGTTGGCCGAGCGCGCCGATCCCTCGCACGAAGGCGGCCGCATCCGTCAGAGCTGTCCCGATACCACGTGCGGCTACGTCCACTGGGACAATCCGCTGCCGGTGGTGGCGGCGATCGTCGAATACGAAGGCAAGATTCTGCTCGCGCGCAATGCCGCGTGGGCCGAGGGCGTGTTCGCGCTGATCACCGGCTTCCTCGAAAACGGCGAGACGCCGGAACAGGGCATCGCCCGCGAGGTGTTCGAAGAGACGTCGCTGCATACGGAAACTGTCGAGCTGATCGGCGTTTATGAGTTCATCCGCAAGAACGAACTGATCATCGCGTATCACGTGACGGCGTATGGAACCATCGCGCTGTCGCCCGAGTTGCTCGAATACCGGCTGGTCGAGCCGGCGAAATTGCGGCCATGGCGCGCGGGCACCGGGCAGGCGCTCGGCGAATGGATGCGACGGCGTGGCTTGCCGTTCGAGTTCGTCGAGAGGCCGGGGCAATAGGCGATGCAATAAGCGGCGCCATCCACGCCGACGCGGGCACGCAGCGAACCCGCCGGCAACCGACCACGCGCATGACGCAGTCATCCACGAGGCCACCGCCGACGACCACCGCCGCATGCTGCCCGAGCCGCGTCGGCGCCATCACCCAACCGCATCACGGCCACGTCACACGTCCAATGAACAAACCCGCTCCCGCCGCCCGCACCGCGTACCCGCATTTCCTGCCGATCACCACCCGCTGGATGGACAACGACGTCTACGGCCACGTGAACAACGTCGTCTACTACAGTTACTTCGACACCGTAGTGAACGAGTATCTGATCCGCGCGGGCGTGCTCGACTTCGAACATGGCGCGACGATCGGACTCGTGGTCGAAACGCATTGCAGCTACTTCGCGCCGCTGGTGTTTCCCGAGCGCGTCGAGGCGGGCTTGCGGGTGACGCGCCTTGGCACATCGAGCGTGCGCTACGAAGTGGGGCTCTTCAGGGAAGGCGACGCGCAACCCGCCGCGCAAGGCCATTTCGTGCACGTCTACGTGGACCGCGTCACGCGGCGTCCCGTGAACCTGCCCGCCGATCTGCGCGCGGCGCTCGAACCGCTTTGCGCCGCCGCGCGGACGAACCAGACGGAATAGCCGCGTGCAGTCGTTCGTCATCAATCTGCTCAACGGCGTCAGCTACGGCCTGCTGCTGTTCATGCTGTCGGCCGGCCTGACGCTGATCTTCAGCATGCTCGGCGTGCTGAACTTCGCGCATGCGAGCTTTTACATGCTCGGTGCGTACATCGGTTTCTCGGTGGCGGCGCGCGCCGGGTTCTGGAGCGCGCTCGTGATCGCGCCGCTCGTGGTGGGCCTCGTCGGCGCGGCGCTGGAGCGCTGGCTGTTGCGACGCGTGCGCGTGCACGGCCATCTGCCCGAACTGCTGCTGACGTTCGGCGCCGCGTATCTGCTCGGCGAACTGGTCAAGCTCGGCTGGGGCCTCAACCCGCTTTCCGCGACGGTGCCGCCCGCGCTCGACGGCCCGCTCTTCATCCTCTATGGCGCGGCCTTCGCGCGTTACCGGGCATTCATGATGGCGGTCTCGCTGGCGATGCTGGCGGTGCTGTACGCGGTATCGCGCGTCTCGAAGGCGGGGCTGATCGTGCGCGCGGCGCTCACTCACGCGAGCGCCGTCGAAGCGCTCGGGCACAACGTCCCGCGCGTATTCACCGGCGTGTTCGCCGCCGGCACGGCGCTCGCCGCGCTAGCCGGCGTGATCGGCGCGCCGCTCTTCGTGATCGAACCGGCGATGGCGGAGTCGCTCGGTTCGATCGTCTTCGTGGTGGTCGTGATCGGCGGGCTCGGCTCCTTGAGCGGCGCGCTCGTGGCGTCGCTGCTGGTCGGCTGTGTGCAGACGCTGGCGGTTGCGAGCACTGTGTCGCTGGGCGAGGTGCTGTCGATCATCGGTGCATCGGCCCCGGCCGAATGGGACGCGCTGACGCTCGCGCAACTCGCGCCGCTGATTCCGTATCTGCTGCTCGTCGCGATGCTGGCGCTGCGTCCGCGCGGGCTGTTCGGACGGCACGGCGATCATGCGTAAGCGCGGCGGGGCAGCAGAACCGTCCCGGGCGCCGGCGCTTCCGGCAGCGCCCGCGCCGCCCGTCCGCGCGCTGTGGCGTACCGTCGCGCCGTGGCTTGCGCTCGTCGCGTTCCTCGCGGTGCCGCCGTTCGTCTGGCCGCAAAGCTGGCTGCTCGCCTATCTGGCGCAGAGCGCGGCGATGATCGTCTTCGCGCTCTCGTACAACCTGCTGCTCGGCGAAACCGGGCTGCTGTCGTTCGGGCATGCCGCGTATGCCGGGCTCGGGGCGCTCGCCGCCGCGCAGGTGTTCAACCGGATCGGCGCGCCGCTCGCGCTGCTGCCGCTGATCGGCGGATTCGGCGGCGCGCTGTGCGGCGTGCTGTTCGGCTTCATCGCGACGCGGCGCTCAGGCACCGCGTTCGCAATGATCACACTCGGCCTCGGCGAACTCGTGGTGGCGGCCGCGTGGGCGCTGCCCGACTGGTTCGGTGGCGAGGCGGGCGTGGCGATCGATCGTGCGAGCGGAACACCGCTGGGCGCGTGGAGTTTCGGCCCGGCGCGCGAAGCCTATGCGCTGATCGCACTGTGGTGCATGCTGGCAAGTGCGGCGATGTTCGCGCTGTCGCGCACGCCGTTCATGAGGCTGGCGAACGCGGTGCGCGACAACCCGGCGCGGGCCGCGGCGATCGGCTGCTATCCGCGGCGCGTTCGTTACGGCGTAGTGGTGGTGGCGGCGTTTTTCGCGGGCATCGCGGGGACGCTGGGGCTGATCAATATCGAACTGGTGTCGACGGAAAGCGTCGGCATGATGCGCTCGGGGGCGGTGCTCATTGCGACGGTGATCGGCGGTACGTCAGCGTTTTTCGGGCCGGTCGCGGGTGCGCTCGTGCTGACGTTTTTCAGCGTCGTGGTGGCGAGCGTGACGCGCGCGTGGTTGTTCTATCTCGGGCTTTTCTTTGTCGTCGTCGTGGTGGCGTCCCCGGATGGGCTGGCGGGTTTCGTCGAACGGCAGGCGGCGCGGCTCGCGATGCATGGCTGGCGCCAATGCCGCGCGGTTTATCTGTGGGGCACGGCTGGCGCGTTGTTGTGGGGTGCGGCTCTCGTGCTCGCGGTGCAATGGGCGTATGCGGTGCAATTTGGCGGGGATGACGGCGCGGCTTTCGGCGATGCCGGTGCCCCGTGGCCGCTGGCCGCGTCGCCGCTTTGGCACGGCGTCATTGTCTTCATGCTTGCCGTGTCGGGTGCGCTTGCCACGCGTTATGCGAGTCGCGCGCGAGCGCGACTCGTGGGTCGGCCGGACTCGGCGCAGACGGCTGGAGATCCGCGATGACCCGATTTCCCACGCAAGCAGATCTCGCCGTTCACCCAGGCCCGACGTCACCGCGCGGAGCTTCGCGATGATCCCCGCACTCGCCCTTTACGGCATCCAGAAGCGCTTCGGGTCCACGCAGATTCTGCGCGGCGTCGATCTCGCGATTGAACCCGGCGAACGTCATGCGCTGATCGGCCCTAACGGCGCGGGCAAGTCGACGCTCTTCAATCTGATCGCCGGCGGCGTGCGGCCGAACGCCGGGCGCATCGATCTGTTCGGCGCGGAGATCACGCGTCTCGCGCCGGCCGCGATTGCGCGGCGCGGGCTCGCGCGCAGCTTCCAGAGCACCAGTGTGTTTGCGCGCCTCACCGTGTTCGACAACCTGCGCTGCGCGGCAATGCTGGCCGAGCGCGGCCGCCTGCGCTGGTGGCAGCGTTTTAGCGGTTCGCGTACGGTCGATGCGCACGCCGCCCAGGTGCTCGACGCGGTCGGCCTGAGCGCGCGCCGCGACGTGCAGGCCGGCACGCTCAGCTACGCCGAGCAGCGCGCGCTCGATCTCGGTATCGCGCTCGCGGGCGGCGCGCATACGTTGCTGCTCGACGAGCCGACTGCCGGCATGAACCGCGCGGAAGCGGCGCGCACGATCGAACTGATTCGCGAGGCCACCGCAGGCCGCACGCTGCTGATGGTCGAGCACGACATGGACGCGGTCTTCGCGCTCGCCGACCGGATTTCCGTGCTGGTGCAAGGGCGCATCATCGCGAGCGGCACGCCGGCGGCAATTCGCGCGGATGCGGCGGTGCGCGCGGCGTATCTGGGTGAAGGGTTCGGTGGGAAGGCCAGCGAACCGGCTCGTGAACCGATTGGCAAAGGCTCCGGCACAGCGTCCGGCGAGAAGGCCACCGCCAAACCCGTCAATCGTCGCGACGCGCGAGGCGACGCATGAGCACACTGCTCGACATTCGCGCACTGAACGCATGGTATGGCGCGAGCCAGGCCTTGCATGGCGTCACGCTGCGCATCGGGCAAGGCGAAGTGCTCGCGCTGGTCGGGCGCAACGGCTCCGGCCGCTCGACGCTGGCGCGCGCGATCATGGGCCTCGTGCGCAGCGAGGGCGAACTGCGTTTCGCGGGCCGCTTGCTCGGCGGTCTGCGCACTTTCGAGCGAGCGCGCCTCGGGCTGGGCTATGTGCCTGAGCATCGCGACGTGTTTGCGGCGCTGAGCGTCCACGAGAATCTGCAACTCGGCGTCGCGCCGCGCGCTCGCGGCCGCACACCGCGCTTCACTTTCGACGATGCCTACGCACTGTTCCCCGTGCTCGCCGAACGCAGACGCACGCGGGCCGGTGCGCTATCGGGCGGTGAGCAGCAGATGTTGACGCTCGCGCGGGCGCTGCTCGGCGATCCCGATTTGCTGGTGATCGACGAGCCCGGCGAGGGTCTTGCGAGTCTCGTGGTGGAGCAGGTCGCAAACTGTCTGCGGATGCTGCGCGAACGCGGCGTCGCGATGTTGCTGATCGAACAGCGCCTCGTGATCGCGCGGGAAATTGCTGGCCGTGTCGCCGTGATGGGGCACGGCGAGATCGTGTTCGACGGCGAGATGACGTCGTTTCTGAAGCGCGCCGACGTGATGCAGGAGTGGCTTGGCGTCGGTTGAACGGAGCACGCTTTGCAGCGGCTTCCGGCGGCTCGAGTGCCGATCTGGCAGCGCAAAAGTAGGGGGCATGTTTCTCCCGCGCAATGCGGACGAAACGATCAAGCCTCCTTATTAATGATCCACTCGTGGGCGGGGTCGTTGCGAAAATGCCAGACCCGTTGCGCGCCGGCCATCACGTTCAGATAGTACGAGTCGTAGCCATACGGCACGACCACCGGGTGATAGCCGCGCGGCACCATCACGACGTCGTGATTCTCCACCGCCATCGATTCGTCGATGTCGCGCATGTCGGTGTACACGCGCTGGAACGCGAACCCTTGCGGCGGATCTAGCCGGTGATAGTAAGTCTCTTCGAGCGAGCTTTCCTGAGGGACGTTGTCGGTGTCGTGCTTATGCGGCGGATAGCTCGACGCGTGGCCGCCCGGTGTTCGGACTTCCACCACGAGCAGCGACTCGGCGGGCTCGCTCTGCGGAAGAATATCGCAGACGTAGCGCGTATTCAGGCCTTTGCCGCGCGTGGAGCGCTTCATGGTGGCCGGTTCGATCAGGCGAGCCGGAAACTCGCCTTTGGCCGGCGCGCTCGCCACGCCGATCTCCGCATCGCGGCACGCGCGTACCGTCGCGCGCACGTTGGGCGGCAGATACACCGCATATGGCGCGGCATCTTCGAACACGCTGTCGCGTGAGCCGAGCGAGCTCCACGTGGCGTCGGCGGTTTCGATATCCACCGCACCGGTGAGCACGACGATGCACACTTCGCGCGACGCTTCGAGCACGTGCACGACTTCGTTCGTCTCCAGGCGATACGCAGCGAAGCCCACGTAGCGCCAGCATGCGGACTGCGGCGTCACTCGCGCGATCGTCTGGCCTTCGCTCTGTGCTTTGACCAATAAGCTCATGCTGCCTCCTTCGTCGTTGTGTTTGCGGTGTCGAGCGGCGCATCCACCAACGCACGCAAGCTCAGGTAGCCCTTTTGCGCGTAGTCGAACGACGGCGCCACCACCGGGTCCTGTTCTGCCTCGACCACCAGCCAGCCGCAATAACCGTGCCGCTTCAGACGCTCGATGATCGCCGCGAAATTCACCGCACCGTCGCCTGGCACGGTGAACGCGCCGGCAATCACCGCGTCGAGAAAACTCCAGTTGCGATTGCGCGCGAGCTTCATCACGGCAGGGCGCACATCCTTGCAGTGCACGTGGCACACCCGTGCGATATGTTTGTCGAGCACCGCGAGCGGATCACCGCCGGCAAACGTGATATGCCCGGCGTCGAACAGCAGGCCCACGGCATCGCCGGTGCGCGCCATCAGTTGATCGACGTCGGCGGGTGTCTCGACATACGCGCCCATATGATGATGGTAAGCGAGCCGCACGCCGCGGCTTAACGTATAACGCGCGAATTCGTCGACGCGCGCTGCATAGGCGGCCCACTGCGCGTCGCTGAAAAAGCGCGGCCGTTGATAGAGCGGCTGCGGCGCGCCCTGTATCGAATCGGCGACTTCGCCGTACACCATCACCGTCGCGCCGTTTTGCGCGAGCAGCTCGAGATGCGGGCCGACCGCGGCGATTTCTTCTTCGACGCTGCGTCGCGCGAGGCGTCCCGAGTACCAGCCGGAGACCAGCGCGAGATCGTACTGCGCGAGCAGCGTTTTCAGCGCCTGCGGCTCGCGCGGAAACTTGTTGCCGAGTTCGAAACCCTGATAGCCGATCCGGCGGCCTTCCGTGAGCGCAACGTCGAGCGGCGTCTCGCCGCCGAGCGACGGCAGATCGTCGTTCATCCACGACAACGGGTTGATGCCGATGCGTACCTCGAAAGCAGTCATGCGCGTGTCCTCATTCGTGGTCGGCGGGTTCGTCGGAGCCGGGCGGGTCGGCGCGCGCGGCGAGCTGTGCGTCGTATTGCGCGCGTGCGTCGCGCACGGTGTCGCGCGACGACACTTCGGGCACGGCGACTTCCCACCACCAGCCGCCGTCGTCGGTGGTGCGGGCCGGGTCGGTGTCGATGCTGATCACGTAGGTGCGATCCGCGGCGCGCGCGCGTTGCAGCGCGGCTTCGAGTTCGGCGATATTGGCGGCATGTTCGGCCTGCGCGCCGAGCGAGCGCGCATGCGCGGCGAAGTCGATGGGCGGCGCGCCGAGCGGCCCTTGCACGCAGTTCTCGAGCAGATTGTTGAACGGTGCGCCGCCGCATGCCTGTTGCAAGCGGTTGATGCAGCCGAAGCCGCGATTGTCGAGCACCACGATAATCAGTTTCGCGCCGAGCATCACCGAGGTCGCGATCTCGCTGTTCATCATCAGATAGCTGCCGTCGCCGAGTATGACGATCACGTCGCGCTCCGGCCGCGCGAGTTTCACGCCGAGGCCGCCGGCGATCTCGTAGCCCATGCACGAATAGCCATACTCGACGTGGTACGCGCCCGGCTTGCCGGCGCGCCACAGTTTGTGCAATTCGGCGGGCAGGGTGCCGGCCGCGCATACCACGATGTCGTGCGTCGCGGAGTGCGGACTCGAACGCTGCACCGCGCCGATCACATCGCCCTCGTAAGGCAGCACGGTGTCGCGCTGCGGCGCATGCGTGAGCGTGCCGACCGTCTCGCGCCAGCCGGACGCGAGCTTGTGTGCGCGCGCGGTCCACGTGCGCTCCGCATGCCAGCCTTGCAGCGCCTCGGCGACGGCGTCGAGCGCGAGCCGCGCGTCCGCTTCGACCACCAGCGCGCGATGCTTGAGGCCGTCGAACGCGTTCGCATTGATGGCGATTACGTCGGCCTGCGTGAACAGCGTGTTCGAGCCGGTGGTGAAGTCCTGCAAGCGGGTGCCGATCGCGAGCACGCAGTCCGCATCATGCGCGAGTGCGTTCGCGGCCGGCGAGCCGGTCACGCCCAAGGCGCCCGCGTTCAGCGGATCGTTCCACGCGAGCGAACTCTTACCGGCCTGCGTCTCCGCGACCGGGATGCCGTGCGTGGTCGCGAAGCGGTGCAATGCATCGGCCGCGCCGCTGTAGAGCACACCGCCGCCCGCGACGATCAACGGACGTTTCGCGTGCCGCAGGCGCGCACACGCGGCGTCGAGTTCGTCGACGCGCGGCGCCGGCGCATGAAAGCGCACGACGCGCGCAGCAAAGAAATCCGCCGGGAAATCCCACGCTTGCGCCTGCACGTCTTGCGGCAACGCGAGCGTGACGGGGCCGCACAACGCCGCGTCGGTCAGTACGCGCAGCGCACGCGGCAGCGCGCTGAGCAATTGCGCGGGATGCACGATACGGTCGAAGTAACGCGATACCGGTTTGAAGGCGTCGTTCGCGGAGACGCCGCCGTCGTTGAAATCCTCGACCTGCTGCAACACAGGGTCGGGTGCGCGCGAGACGAAGATATCGCCCGGCAGCAACAGTACCGGCAGACGGTTCACGTGCGCGAGCGCCGCAGCCGTCAGCAGATTGGTTGCACCGGGTCCGATCGACGTGGTGACTGCCATCATGCGGCGGCGGAAATGCGCCTTCGCATAGGCAATCGCGCTGTGCGCCATCGCCTGTTCGTTGTGGGCGCGCAGCGTGGGCAGTTCCTCGCGATGCTGGTAGAGCGCCTCGCCCATGCCCGCGACATTGCCGTGGCCGAAGATCGCGAACACGCCGCCGAACAGCGGCTCGGTGCCGTTGCCGTCTTCGGTCGTCACGCGCTGCGCGGCGAGATAGCGCACGAGCGCCTGGGCCGTCGTCAGACGGACGGTGCCGCTCGAGGACGTGCGCGCTGGCGTGGCGGCGCCTGCGGACGCCGCGTCGTGATGCTCATTGTGCATTGCGCGCTGGTTCATGCCGCCTGCTCCTGATGAACGTGATTCGATGCGCCTGCCGCCGGTGGGTTGCCGCCGTTGCCGGCGCTCGCGTCACGCGCCGCGCGCCATGACGCGATCAGCGTTTCGAAAGTATGGCGCACGCGCGCGATCAATTCGTCATCGCCGATGTCGCCGGCGAGCCATGCATGGCTCGGTTCGTGGAAGATAGTGCGGCCCACCGTGAAGCCTCGGCACGTGGCCGATCGGGCGGCCGCGCGAAAGCCCTCGTTCAATTGCTCGACGCCCGCCGACAAGCCCAGCAGCACCACGCCCCGGCAATACGGATCACGCTCGGCGATCAGCGCGTCGACGGCCTGCCATTGCGCGGCGTCCATCGGTTCGAGCTTCCACCACTCCGGATAGATGCCGATGTTGTACAGCCGCTTCAACGCGCGGTACACGATATCCGGCGCCTGAGGCAGATGCGCGTGCTTCGGCGGAATCACTTCGAGCAGCAGTTCATGGCCGCTCGCCTGCGCCGCGTCGTAGAGCGCGCGCAGTTGCGCTTCCTGTTCGAGCCGCTGTTCGATGGGCTCGTCGGGATGGAACTGCACGAGGCATTTGACGACGTGTTCCTGGGGCCACGCGATCAGCGACGTGCCGATCGAGCGGCCATGATCGAACACCAGCGGCACCGAACCCGGCAATTCGACCGGGCGGCCGATCCACCAGCCACGGCCAGTGGCGGCGTTCAGCGCGTCCTGGCCGTAGCGGTCGTCGATCAGTACGCCGATGCGATCCTGCAAGCTCAACGCGCTTTCGGTCTGTGCGACGGCTTCGACGAACAGCCCCTTCAGCCGCGCGATACGTGCTTCGTCGGCGCCGGTTTGCTGCGCGAGTTCGAAGAACTGGTTGCGATGATCGAATGCGAATCCGAGCACTTCGCGCCACGGCTTGCGAGCGGGCGACACGCGATGCAGACGCGCGAGCGTCGCGTCGAGATCGGGGCGGCGCATCCGTTGCGGATCGGCTTTCGCTTCGCGCAGGAAGTAGTCGAGTTCGGCCGGCGTCGGCATGGCCGGTGCGCATCCATGTCGCGACACGACCAGCGCACCGCTCGCATTCGCCGCGCGCGCGCAGGCTTCGAGCGGCTCATCGCGCAGCCATCCGGAGAGAAAGCCGGACGCGAAGGCGTCACCCGCGCCGAGAACGTTCAGCACTTCGACTTCGACGCCACCGTGAAGCGGTGCGGCGTCGAGCGAAGCGGGCACCGCGCCGTCGATGATCTGGCAGCCGAGCGGCCCGCGCTTTAACACCAGCGTCGCGGGCGTGACGGCGCGCACCGCCGCGAGCGCGTCGGCAAGTTCGGTTTTGCCGCCGGCGATGCGAAACTCTTCCTCGGTGCCGATCACCAGATCGAACAGCGGCAGCATGCTTTGCAAATGCGCGGAGACGCCTTCGCTCGCGATGAAACGGGTCTCGCCGTCCGCCTTGCCGGTAAGCCCCCACAACACCGGCCGATAGTCGATATCGAGCACCGTGCGCACCCGATTGCGGCGCGCGTAGTCGAGCGCGCGGCGGCTCGTGCGGTTCACCTGTTCGGTCGAGAAGTGCGTGCCGGTAATCAGCAGCGCCTTCGACGACGCGATGAATGCTTCGTCGAAATCGGCTTCGTCGACGGCCATGTCCGCGCAGTTCTCGCGGTAGAAAATCAGCGGGAACGTGTCGCGATCTTTAAGGCCGAGCAGCACTAGCGCGGTCAGGCGCTCGTGATCGATCCGCACGTGGCTGACGTCGCAACCTTCCTTGGCGAGCGTTTCGGTGAGAAAACGCCCCATGTGATCGTTGCCGACGCGCGCGAGCATCGCCGAGGCGAGCCCGAGCCGCGCGCAGCCGAACGCAATATTCGCCGACGACCCGCCGAGATACTTTGCGAAGCTCGACACGTCTTCGAGCCGCGCGCCGACCTGCTGGGCATAGAGGTCGACAGCGAGGCGGCCGAGGCACACGATGTCGCGGCTGCGCTCCGGCGCGAACCGTCCGCTGTCCGCCGAAGCCGGCGTGGTCCCGCTGGATGTGCTGGAGTGATCCATGAGTATCCCTGAATAGCTGGGCGCGTGTCACCGGCGGGCGAGGCGCCGCACGACACGCGCGAATCGGTCAGATCGTCGCGCCTTCCAGTTCGCCGATCATCTTCTGCATTTCGGCGCCGCCGGCCATCATGTCGAGCACCTGGTCCTTGCTGATCGTGTCCTTGGTGAACGTGCCGAGCGATCTGCCGCGATTGAGCAGCGTGAACGAATCGCCGATCGGATACGCGTGGTGCACGTTGTGCGTGATGAAAATCACCGAGATGCCTTTGGCGCGCGCCTTGTGAATCAGCTTCAGCACGTTGAAGCTCTGCTTCACGCCGAGCGCGGCGGTCGGCTCGTCGAGAATCAGCACGCGCGCGCCAAAATGAATCGCCCGCGCAATCGCGAGGCACTGCCGCTCGCCGCCGGACATCGTGCCGATCGGCTGATGCGGGTCGCGCACGTTGATGCCCATTTCCGCTAGTTTGTCGCGCGCGGTCGCGGCGCTGGTGTCGAGGTCCATCACCTTCAGGAAGCCGAACAATTTCTTCTGCGGCTCGCGTCCCATGAAGAAATTGCGTGCCACCGAGAGTAGCGGCACCAGCGCGAGATCCTGATAGACGGTGGCAATGCCGAGATCGAGCGCGTCTTTCGGCGAGTCGAACAGCACCGGCTGGCCGTCCACCAAATACTGACCGGAGGAGGGCTGATGCACACCGGCCAGGGTCTTGATCAGCGTCGATTTGCCCGCGCCGTTGTCGCCGAGCAGGCAGTGCACTTCGCCGCGTTTCAGACGCAAGGTTACGCCGCTTAACGCGATCACCTTGCCGAAGTACTTGCTGACGTTTTCCAGCGCGAGGATCACGTCGTCGCTGGGCGCTTCGTTGGCATCCTGCGGCGGGGTCACGGTATTCGTGTCGGACATGATCGTCTCCTCGTTACGACTGCGCGACGCGACGGCGCACGTAGTGATTGAACAGCACGGCGATCAGCAGCATCACGCCGAGGAACACGCGGAACCAGTCCGAACTGACGTTGGTGTACGTGATGCCGATTTGCACCACGCCGAAGATCAGCGCGCCGAAACATGCGCCGATCACCGAACCGTAGCCGCCCGTCAGCAGCGTGCCGCCGATCACCGCGGCGATGATCGCTTCGAACTCCTTCTGCAAGCCACGATCGGCGGCGGCCGAGCCGATGTCGCACACTTGCAGCACCGCGAACAGGCACGAGCAGAACGCAGTCAGCACGAACAGCGAAATCTTCACGCGGCGCACCGGCACGCCGACGTTCTTCGCCGCGTTCGCGTCGCCGCCCACGGCGAGAATCCAGTTGCCGGCACGCGTTTTGGCGAGCACGAACGCGCAGATCGCGGCGAGCGCGAGCCACCACAGAATCACTTTTGGAATGCCCGGCACGAGCGCATGGCCGTTGTCGAGCAGCGTGCCGATGCCGTGATGCGCGAGCATCAGGAACAGGCCGTGAAAGGCGACGCCGTGAAACAGCGTGTTCGCGAGCCAGTCCTGTTGCGCGAGATCGCCGACGCCCGAGACGATGGTGCGGTCGGCGAACATGATCGACAGCGCGAGCGTGAGGCCACGCAGGATGAACAGGAACGCGAGCGTGACGATGAACGACGGCAGGCGCGTGCGCATTACCAGATAGCCGTTCAGCGCGCCGAGCAGCATCGAGCCGGCGAACGCGAACAGGATCGCGAGCGAAATCGGCCAATGAAAATAGACCGACGGAATCGCGACCATCATGCCGGCGAAGCCGATCATCGAGCCGATCGACAGATCGAATTCACCGGCGATCATCAGCAGGCACGCGCCCACCGACAGGATGCCCAAATACGCCGACACCTGCGACCAGTTCATCACGCCGTCGAGATTGAACATGCCGGAGTTGCCGGCGCTCAACGCGAATACGAGAAACACCAGCACTGCGCCGGAAATCGCGGCGAATTCCGGGCGATTCAGCAAGTGACCGAACTTCGATTCCTTGCGCACGCGTTCATCCGCATCCGGCACCGACGGCGCGGCGTTCTCGCGCGGCGCGGCGGCAGTGGTCTTGACGTGCGGTGGGAAGTGTTTGCCGGCTACACCCATGATGTCTCCTTGGTGCCCGGTTGCGTCTCTGGCAGGCGGGGATGCACTGAGAGGACGACAGCCGGTGAAATGCGCGCGGGCGGCGGGCGACCCGCTCCGACGTCGAGCGTGACCCGCCTCGCGCGTGACTGGCTAGGGAAAAAAATCAGCGATACTGCCCTGCGTATTTGATGACCTTGTCGAGGTTTTCCTTCGTGATGAAGCCCGGCCCCGAGCGGATGTTCTTCGGCCCATACGACGGCGCGAGGCCATAGATGGCGAGGCGCGCCTTGAACTTCGGATTCGCTTCGAGAATCTGGCGGATCTTCACGGGGTCGGTGGTGTGCTCCTTCTTCACGATCGCCAGCACGGCCACCGGGATATAGCCCTGCAGGTACGGCTGCTGGTCGATCGCGAACTGGATCGTGCCGTTCTGGATGGCCTTCGCGATGTCGTCGGAGAAGTCGAAAGTGGCGAAGTAGATCTTGCCGGCCAGACCCATCTGCTGCACCGCTTTCAATGTGGCCGACGCCGGGGTCGGTCCGAGCGTCAGGATCGCGCCGGTGTTCGGATGGTTGCGCAAAAATGCGCTGACCTTCGATTGAATCTCGGTCGGGTCCTGGCCCGAGTCGATCGTCGAGGTCTTGTAGTCGACGCCGATCGCCTCGGCAAAACCACGGCAACGGTCGAACGACACGGTGTTGGTGGCGAGGTGATTCACGCACACGAACGACTTCACGCCCGCGGCCTTGGCCTTTTCGCCGGCCGCTTTGCCGGCCACGTATTCGGGTTGGCCCACGTGCATGATCGCGCCGAGCTGCGCGCTTTGCTCTTCGGTGCCGGAGTTGATCGTGACGAGCGGAATCTTTTTCGCGGTCACTTTGCCGATCGAGCTTTTCAGCACGTCGAAATCGGCGATGGTGACGATCACGCCGTCGTAATTGCGCGCGGCAGCCTGCTCGACCAGACGCGCCATATCGGCGATGTCGCCGTTCGGCGGATTGCGATAGTCGGTCTCGACGTTGAAATCCTCGTCGGCCTGTTTAATCGCGTTCTTGATGGTGTTCCACCACGAGTCCGAATCCGGCGCGTGGCTGATCAGCACGAAGTGAGCGTCCGCCGCGCGGGCGGCCGAGGCCGCGCCGAATCCCGTCGCCAACGTCAACGCCGTCACCAGAACCCTGAGCGTAGCCTTGCCCTTGCAAAGTCTCATTGTCTCCACCTTTCTCGGTCTGTCGTTATTGAGGGAGCGTCTGGCGGGCGGCTTTCCATCCGCATACTGACCGCGGCAGGTCCACCGAGCACCATCGCTCACGACCAAGAGTAGGTCATCTGCCGTGGCGTTGCAATGAAAATTTCATGACAAATAAAAATGGAAAATACGTTCCATTTGGTGGGGAGCCTGCCTATAATCGGCAGCGTCGGAGGCCGTGCGGCGACCTTCGCAAGCGGCTGCCGCACTGCAATAAAGCACTTGAGAGAGAGTCATGGCGGAAGAGAGCACCGAGGAATTGCCGAGCGTCGACGAATTGATGCAGCGCATCGCGGAAAACTACGAGGCGTTGCCGCGGCAATTGAAGAACGTCGCGAGCTATATCGAACAGAACCGCTCGAGCGTGATGGTGGACCGCACGAGCGACATCGCCGCGAGTTGCGGCGTGCATCCGTCGGCGGTGGTGCGGTTTGCGCAGCGCTTCGGCTTTTCCGGCTTCTCCGATCTGCAGGCGGTATTTCGTCAGGCGTACACGGGGCAGGGCATGTCCTCGCCGAGCTATCAGCAGCGCATTCGCAAGCTGATCGACGAGAAGCCGGGCGCGTTGTCCGGCGGCGCGGTGGCGCGCGAATTCATCGCGGCGTCGCGCGGCGGGCTCGAAGAACTCGAAGCAGGACTCGACGACAGGCAGTTCGACGCCGCGGTGAAGATGCTCCAGCAGGCCGACAACATCTATGTGGTCGGCGTGCGGCGCTCGTTTCCGGTGGCGAGCTACATCGTCTACGCGTTGCAGCACACGCCCAAGCGCGTGCATCTCGTGTCCGGCTTCGGCGGCATGTACCGCGAACAGATTCGCAGCGTGAAGAAGGGCGACGTAGTAATCGCCATCAGCTTTGCGCCGTATGGCAAGGAAACGCAGTACTGCCTGCGCGTCGCGCATCATCATCAGGCGAAGACGCTGGTTATTACGGAC
Source organism: Paraburkholderia fynbosensis (assembly GCF_902859935.1). Lineage (GTDB taxonomy): Bacteria > Pseudomonadota > Gammaproteobacteria > Burkholderiales > Burkholderiaceae > Paraburkholderia > Paraburkholderia fynbosensis. The sequence goes on along the minus strand of NZ_CADIKI010000012.1, from coordinate 75,119 downwards.
AGCCAACTATCGCCGCTGTCGCGCTACGCGAGCACCCAACTGTATGTGAAAGAGGGCAGCGCGTTCGCGTTTCGCTCGCTGACCAGCACGATCTGCCTGTGCCAGGCGTTGTTCATCGCGCTCGCGTACAAGCTCGAATTGAATGTTGAAGAATCCAAAGACACTGGAGGATACGATGACTGACGCGGCAAACAGAATCGATGTGGCGGTATTCGGCGCGGGGCGCATCGGCAAGATTCATGCGGCCAATCTCGCGCGGCATCCGGGCGTGCGCCTCAAGTACGTGGTCGACGTGAATCGCGAGGCCGCCGCGGCGCTCGCCGCCGAGCATGGCGCGCAGGTCGCGGATATCGACGGCGCGATGGGCGACGCCGCGGTGGGTGCGACCGTGATCTGTTCGAGCACGGACACGCATGCGGACCTGATCGTCCAATCGGCCGCGCAGAAAAAGCATGTGTTTTGCGAGAAGCCGGTCGACCTGACGCTGGAGCGCGCGCGGGTTTGCGCGGACGCAGTGGAGCGCGCGGGCATCGTGTGCATGATCGGTTTTCAGCGCCGCTTCGATCCGACCTTCTCCGCGTTGAAAGCGCGCGTCGACGCGGGCGAGATCGGCACGCCGGAAATGCTTGTCGTGACGAGCCGCGATCCGGGCGCGCCGCCCGTCGACTACATCAGGCACTCGGGCGGCATCTTCAAGGACATGCTGATCCACGACTTTGACATCTTCCGCTGGATTCTCGACGATGAGGCCGACACGCTGCACGCCACCGGCAGTTGTCTGAGCGACCCGGCGATCGCCGACGCGGGCGACATCGATTCGACCGCGGTGACGATCCGCACGAAGCGCGGGCGCCTTTGCCAGATCAACACCGCGCGCCGCGCCGCGTACGGCTACGACCAGCGTTTCGAAGTGCTCGGCAGTAACGGCATGCTGCAAGCGGGCAACGTGCGGCCGACCGAAGTCACCGCGTACTCGAAGACTGAAGTGTCGAGCGACGTGCCCGAGGCGTTTTTTCTCGAACGTTATCGCGCGGCCTACGCGCTCGAAATCGCGCATTTCGTCGACGCGGTCACGCACGGCAAGCCGGTGCGCACGACCGTCGCCGACGGCCTGAAAGCACTCGAACTCGCGGACGCCGCGACCCGCTCGTGGCGCGAGGGCCGAGCGGTCACACTCGGCGAGGCCTCGTGATGAAGCCGGCCACGCAGCGGCTTCGCGTCGGCGTAGTCGGGCTGGGGCGGCTCGGCAAGCGGCATGCGGAGAACCTCGCGTATCGTGTGCCGGGCGCGACGCTCGCCGCCGCGTGCAGTCCGCTGGAAGACGAGCGGGCGTGGGCGCGCGAGACGCTGCCCGAGCCGCGTCTTTACGCCGATTACGCGGACCTGCTCGCCGATCCCGGTGTGGACGCGGTGTGGCTCGTGACGCCGTCGTCGTTGCACGCGCAGCAGATCATCGACGCGTTGCGCGCCGGCAAGCATGTGTTCTGCGAAAAACCGTTGTCGCTCGATCTCGCCGAATGCGAGCGCGTGCTCGCCGAAGCCGCACGGCATCCGCATCTGCAGGCGACCATCGGCTTCATGCGCCGTTTCGATCCGAGCTACCAGAATGCGTTCGACAGAATCGCGGCGGGCCGGATCGGCCGACCGTTCCTCGTGCGCTCGCAGACCACCGACAGGAACGACACCGACGGCTTCTTCGTGCGCTTCGCGGCAAGCTCGGGCGGGATCTTCCTCGACTGCACCGTGCACGATATCGACGTCGCCCGCTGGCTGCTCGGCAAGCCGCGCGCGAAACGCGTGTTCGCGGCGGGCGCGCTCGCGCTGCACGATGGCCTGCGTCAATTCGGCGACGTCGACAACGGCGTGGCGATCTGCGAGTTCGAAGACGGCAAGCTCGCGATGTTCTACGCGTCGCGCACGCAGGCGCACGGCAACGACACGCACAGCGAAGTAATCGGCACGGCTGGTGCGCTCGCGATCGGTCACAATCCGCGCGCGAATCGCGTCGAGATATACGACGCGACGGGGATTCGCAACGAATGCACGCCGAACTTCTTCGATCGCTTCGAAGAAGCGTTTTTGCACGAGGCGCGTGCGTTCGTCGCGGCGGCGCAGGGCGGGGCCGCGGCACACGCGCAGGCGGGAGCGAGTCTGGCCGACGCGCTGGAAGCGACGCGCATCGGCATCGCGTTACGACGGTCGCTGGAAAGCGGCGAGGCGGTGACGCTATAGCACGGCCATCAGCGCGCCGGTGTCGCCTCGGGCGGCGACGCGCGGCCTGCTGTAGAATTTGACCCTCTGTCCGGCGTCGTTCACGACGCCTCGTCCCGAAGGTCATCGTCGATGCAAATTCAGATTCACAAGGAAGTCGATGCGCGCGGGCTGATGTGCCCGCTGCCCATTTTGCGCGCCAAGAAGGCGCTCGCCGACATGGAAAGCGGCCAGATTCTCAAGGTGCTGGCCACCGATCCGGGCTCGCAGCGCGATTTCGCCGCGTTTGCCAAGCAAACCGGCAATGAAATCGTCGAAAGCTCGGCGCAAGACAAGGTGTTCACGTTCCTGATGAAACGGCGCTAGGCCGCGCAAGCCACGGCGCTCACGGCGCTCGAACACGCACGCCTCAAGCAAAAGGCGCTGTGCCCGCGAATGCGGGACACAGCGCCTTTTTCATTTCAGTTCGAGGAAACCGGAAGACGCGCGCGCAAGCGCCGTTCAACCCTCCAGAACCGGCGAACGGGTACGCAGGTATTCGGCGAAATCAGCGGCCACTTCCGGGTGACGCAGCGCGAACTCAACCGTCGCCTTCAGGTAACCGAGCTTGCTGCCGCAATCGAAACGCGTGCCGTGGTACTTGTACGCGAGCACCTGTTCGTCGGCGAGCAGCGACTGGATCGCGTCGGTCAGCTGCAATTCACCGCCCGCGCCCGGCTTGATCGAGCGAAGGTGGTCGAAGATACGCGGCTTGAGCACGTAGCGCCCCACCACGCCGAGGTTCGACGGCGCCACATCCGGCTCCGGCTTTTCGACGATGCCCGACATCTTGATGATCGAATCTTCCCACTCCTTACCGTCGACGATGCCGTACGACTTGGTTTCCTGCGGCGGGATTTCTTCGACGCCGATCACCGAGCTGTGATAATGGTCGAACACCTCGATCATCTGCGTCATGACGGGCGGCGTGCCGTACAGCAGGTCGTCCGCGAGAATCACGGCGAACGGATTGTCGCCCACCAGCTTTTCCGCGCACATCACCGCATGGCCGAGGCCCAGCGCTTCCGCCTGACGCACGTAGAAGCAGTCGACATGGCTCGGCTTGATGCTGCGCACCAGCTCCAGCAGTTTGTCCTTGCCGCGCGCTTCCAGTTCGGCTTCGATCTCGTAGGACTTGTCGAAGTGATCTTCGATTGCGCGCTTGCTGCGGCCCGTGACGAAGATCATTTCGGTGATGCCTGCCGCCATTGCCTCTTCGACCGCATACTGAATCAGCGGCTTGTCGACGATCGGCAGCATTTCTTTCGGGCTCGCCTTCGTGGCGGGCAGGAAGCGGGTGCCGAGACCTGCTACCGGAAAGACCGCTTTTGTAACTTTTAGCATGTGAATACCCTGCATCCTCTGGTTAGCTATCAGTCCATGCCCGCCCTCTCAGGGGCGGGCATGGAGCGTTAATCAGACCGGCAAGCGCGCCAGCTGGGCTTTCAGCTTGCCCACGGTGGCTTCGAATTCGGTGAGTCTTTTCTGCTCCTGCTCAACGACTGCCGGCGGCGCCTTCGCAACGAAGCTTTCATTCTGCAATTTGGCATTGCATTTGCCGACTTCGGTGCTCAACCGCGCAATCTCCTTCGACAAACGCTCGCGCTCGACCGCAACGTCGATTTCGACCTTCAGCACGAGCTTATCATTGCCAACGATAGCAATCGGCGCGCCATCCGCCTGAGCGTCGAGCGCGGCCTCGTCGGCGATGATCTGCACTTCCGACAAACGCGCCAATGCCTGGGCATACGGAGCAAAAGTGCGCAGGCGCTCCGCGTTGCCGGTGGCGAGCAACGGCACCTTGAGCGCGGGCGACAAATTCATTTCGCCGCGCAGATTCCGGCACGCATCGATCACCGCTTTCAGGTCGGCTGCCCATTGCTCTGCATCCTCGTCGATCTTCGACGGCTCCGCGATGGGGTAAGGCTGCACCATGATGGACGCGTCGCCCTCGGCTGCACCCTCGGGATAACGTCCGGCCAACGGCGCCACTTTCTGCCACAACGCTTCGGTGATGAAAGGAATCACCGGATGCGCGAGGCGCAGCACCGTCTCGAGTACGCGCAGCAGCGTGCGGCGAGTGGCGCGCTGCTGATTCGGCTGACCCGTCTGGATCTGCACTTTCGCGAGTTCGAGATACCAGTCACAGTATTCGTCCCACACGAACTTGTACAGGGCGTTGGCCACATTGTCGAAACGATAGTCTGAAAAGCCCTTGGCAATTTCCGCTTCGACACGTTGCAGGCGCGAGACGATCCAGCGGTCCGCCGACGAGAAATTCAGATGGCCCTCAGGGCCGCATTCGCCGCATTGTTCCGGCTTGCCGAAGCCGCAATCGTGGCCTTCGCAGTTCATCAGCACGAAACGCGTGGCGTTCCACAGCTTGTTGCAGAAGTTGCGATAGCCTTCGCAGCGCGCCAGATCGAAGTTGACGTTGCGCCCGAGCGTGGCCATCGACGCCATCGTGAAGCGCAGCGCGTCGGTGCCGAACGCCGGAATGCCGTCGGGGAATTCCTTGCGGGTTTTCTTTTCGATCGACGCGGCCTGCTTCGGATTCATCAGGCCGGTGGTGCGCTTGGCGACCAGCGCGTCGAGGTCGATACCGTCGACGATATCGATCGGGTCGAGCGTATTGCCCTTGCTCTTCGACATCTTCTGGCCTTCGGCGTCGCGCACGAGACCGTGCACGTAGACCGTGTCGAACGGCACCTTGCCGGTGAAGTGCGTGGTCATCATGACCATGCGCGCGACCCAGAAGAAGATGATGTCGAAGCCGGTAACCAGCACCGACGACGGCATGAAGTGTTGCAGTTCCGGTGTTTCGTTCGGCCAGCCGAGCGACGAGAACGGCACCAGCGCCGACGAGAACCACGTGTCGAGCACGTCGTCGTCGCGCTTGAGCGGACCCATGTAGCCGGCCTCGGCGGCCTTTTCGCGGGCGCCTTCCTCGGTCTTCGCGACGAAGATTTCGCCGTTTTCGCCGTACCAGGCCGGAATCTGATGACCCCACCAGAGCTGGCGCGAGATACACCAGTCCTGGATGTTTTCGAGCCACTGGTAGTACGTGGTGGTCCAGTTTTCCGGCACGAACCTGATCTCGCCGCTGCGGACCACGTCGAGCGCCGTCTCGGCGATCGATTTGCCCGGATTGAAAGTGCCTTCCGGCGCCGGCTTGCTCATCGCGACGAACCACTGGTCCGTCAGCATCGGCTCGATCACGACGCCGGTGCGGTCGCCGCGCGGCACCATCAGCTTGTGCGGCTTGACCGATTCGAGCGCGCCGAGCGCTTCGAGGTCGGCGACCACCTGCTTGCGGGCCTCGAATCGGTCGAGGCCGCGGTATTTTTCCGGTGCGTTGTCGTTGATCTTCGCGTCGAGCGTGAGGATCTCGATCATCGGCAGCTTGTGGCGCAGGCCGACCTGATAGTCGTTGAAGTCGTGCGCAGGCGTGACCTTCACGACGCCCGTGCCGAACTCGCGGTCGACGTAGTCGTCGGCGATGATCGGCACTTCGCGGCCCGACAGCGGCAGCGTGACTGTCTTGCCGATCAGCTGCGCGTAGCGTTCGTCTTCCGGATGCACCATCACGGCGGTGTCGCCGAGCATGGTTTCCGGACGCGTGGTGGCGACCGTCAGATGGCCCGAGCCGTCGGTGAGCGGGTACTGGATGTGCCACAGGTGGCCGTTTTCTTCCTCGCTGACCACTTCGAGATCGGACACGGCGGTGAGCAGCACCGGGTCCCAGTTGACGAGACGCTTGCCGCGATAGATCAGGCCCTGTTCATAGAGGCGCACGAACACATCGCGCACGGCGGCCGACATCTTGTCGTCCATCGTGAAGTATTCGCGCGACCAGTCGATCGACGCGCCCAGACGGCGCACCTGATTCGTGATGGTCGAGCCGGACTGCTGCTTCCACTCCCACACGCGTTCGACGAACTTCTCGCGGCCGAGGTCATGGCGCGACACGCCCGTGGCGTCCAGTTGACGCTCGACGACGATCTGCGTGGCGATCCCCGCGTGGTCAGTGCCCGGCACCCACAGCGTGTTTTCGCCGAGCATGCGGTGATAGCGGGTGAGGCCGTCCATGATGGTCTGGTTGAACGCATGGCCCATGTGCAGGGTGCCCGTGACGTTCGGCGGCGGCAGTTGGATCGAGAAATCCTTGCGGTTTTCGTCGAAGGAGGGCGCGGCGTAGGCGCGCTTTTCCCATTCAGGGCCCCAGTGGGCTTCGATGGTGTGGGGCTCGAAGCTTTTGGCAAGCGTTGAGGTGGTGTCGCTCGGGGTCTCGCTCATGTGTCGATCGGCTGGTGGATGCAAAGAATGCTCGATTATAAGCGGCGCAAGGCCGTGGGGGATTTTTGCTCGCGGCGCGGTGGGGGTGGGCTTTTGGGGTGTTCGCCTTTTCTTGGTTGGCCTTTCCTTGATGTCGCGGTGGTCTATTAGCGTTGCCCCTGTGCGGGGCGGCACCTACTTTCTTTGCCGCCGCAAAGAAAGTAGGCAAAGAAAGCGGCTTCACACCGCCAGCTCATAAGCGGGTCCCTTGGCTTGGAGGAGGTAGTGGAACATCTGGAATCGGTGCGCCCGCACATTCCGAGCTAGTGACAAAGCCGTCATCCGCTCCCACTGCGCACTGCGTGCGTCGCGGACGGGTCTGCGAGGGGAACCACCCTTTTTGTTCATGCGCGGTGGGGCCGCCGGCTTCGCCTCGGCGAGGCGCCGAAAATGGGACTTGTTTGGTGTGGGGTGGCCAGCCGAGAAAAGAGCCAGCGGTTTTGAGAACGACCGCATCGGCGCGCGAAGCGTCGCCGGAAGAATGACTGCCTTGTCACTAAGGCTGAATGTGCGGGGGTACTGATTCCAGATGCACCACTGCCCCCTCCAAGCCAGGGGACCCGCTTAAGAATTAGCGGTGTGAAGCCGCTTTCTTTGCCTACTTTCTTTGCGGCGGCAAAGAAAGTAGGTGCCGCCCCGCACAGGGGCAACGCTAATAGACCACCGCGTCATCAAGGAAAGGCCAAAAACCCAGAACCACAACCAAAAGAAGCACACCAAACCCAAAAAAGCCCACCCCCCGCCGGGGCATATAATGACGCACGAACTGCCGCCCTTCAAAAAAATGCCCGATCTGCTAGCCAATCTCAACCCCGAACAACACGCCGCCGTCACGCTCCCCAACGAGCCCGCGCTGATTCTCGCCGGTGCGGGCAGTGGCAAAACCCGCGTTCTGATCACGCGTATCGCGTGGCTCATCCAGCACGGTCTCGCGTCGCCCGCCACCATTCTCGCGGTGACCTTCACCAACAAGGCCGCCCGCGAAATGATGTCGCGTCTGTCGGCGCTTCTGCCGATCGACACGCGCGGCATGTGGATCGGCACCTTCCACGGCCTGTGCAATCGCATGCTGCGCGCGCATCATCGCGACGCGGGGCTGCCGGCCACCTTCCAGATTCTCGACACCGCCGATCAGTTGTCCGCGCTCAAGCGTCTGATGAAGGGCCTCAACATCGACGACGAAAAGTACCCCGCGAAAAACCTCCAGTACTTCATCAACAATGCGAAGGAACAAGGCCTGAGGCCGAAAGACGTCGACGCCACCGACAATTTCAATCGCAAGTTCGTCGAGCTGTACGAAGCCTACGATCAGCAATGCCAGCGCGAAGGCGTGGTCGACTTTCCGGAGCTGCTGCTGCGCTGCTACGAGCTGCTCGCGCACAATCCGCCGTTGCGCGCGCATTATCAGGCGCGTTTCAGGCACATCCTCGTCGACGAGTTTCAGGACACCAACAAGCTGCAGTACGCGTGGCTCAAGCTGCTGGCGGGCCAGACCAACTCGATCTTCGCGGTCGGCGACGACGACCAGTCGATCTATGCGTTCCGCGGCGCGAACGTCGGCAATATGCGCGACTTCGAACACGAGTTCAGCGTGCGTCATCTGATCAAGCTCGAACAGAATTACCGTTCGCACGGCCACATTCTCGACGCCGCCAATCAGTTGATCGCCAACAACTCGCGGCGCCTCGGCAAGAATCTGCGCACGGACGCCGGCCACGGCGAACCGGTGCGCGTCTACGAATCCGCGACCGATTCGCAGGAAGCCGGCTGGATCGTCGAGGAAATCAAGGCGCTGATCAGCACGGGCACGTCGCGCAGCGAAATCGCGATTCTTTACCGCAGCAACGCACAGTCGCGCACGATCGAACATACGCTCGTCAATGCGGGCATCGCGTACCGCGTGTATGGGGGCTTGCGCTTTTTCGAGCGTCAGGAAGTCAAGCATGCGCTCGCGTACCTGCGTCTGATCGACAATCCGAACGACGACACCGCCTTCGCACGCGTCGTCAATTTCCCGACGCGCGGCATCGGCGCGCGCTCGATCGAACAACTGGCCGACGCGGCGCGTCTGTACAACTGCTCGATGGCGGCGGCGATTCCCTACGTCGCGGGCAAGGCGGGGTCGAGTCTCGCGGCCTTCGCGAATCTGGTCGGCAAGATGCGCGCGGAAACGGAACGCATGAGCCTGCCCGAAACGGTCGAATACGTGGTCCGCGCAAGCGGCCTCGCGGACTTCTACCAGAATGAGCGCGAAGGTCAGGACCGGCTGGAGAACTTGCAGGAACTGGTCAACGCGGCCGCCGCGTTCGTCAGCGAAGAGGGCTACGGGATGGACACGCCGGCGCGCTCGATTCCGCTGCGCCCCGGCGCGAGCGCGGCGCCCGAACTGGCGGTCGCCACCGACGATCCGAATACCGTCGTGCTCGACGCACCCGGCATCGCCGACCCCGCGCAAAACCCGGACACGATGACGCCGCTCGCCGGGTTCCTGTCGCACGCATCGCTCGAAGCGGGCGATAACCAGGCGCAGGCCGGCCAGGAAGCGGTGCAACTGATGACAGTACACGCGGCCAAGGGGCTCGAATTCACGGCGGTGTTCATCACCGGTCTCGAAGAGGGGTTGTTCCCGCACGAGAACAGCGCAATGGAATCGGACGGTCTGGAAGAAGAGCGGCGCCTGATGTACGTGGCGATCACGCGCGCGAAGGAGCGTTTGTATCTGTCGTTCGCGCAGAGCCGGATGCTGCACGGCCAGACGCGCTACAACATCCGCTCACGCTTTTTCGACGAACTGCCGCAGGAAACGCTCAAGTGGCTCACACCGAAGGTCGAGGCGGGCGCGCGTTGGGGCGGCCGCTCGGATAACGCGGGTTATGGGCGCGACTGGTTTGCGCGGCCCGGTTATACGGGGCCCGCGTCGTCGACGCCGGCGCCGTTGCCGGCCTTCGCGAATGAGCAGCGCGCGGCCGAGACGGGCTTTCGCGTCGGGCAACAGGTATTCCACACCAAGTTCGGCGAAGGCACGATTACCGCGCTCGAAGGCGGCGGCACCGACGCGAAGGCGCAAGTCAAGTTCAAGCGGCATGGCGAGAAGTGGCTCGCGCTCGCGGTCGCGAAACTGCAGGCGGTCGAATGAGCGCCGGCGTGGGTAACGGCAACGGTGGCGCGCCGCATTCGCATCGTCCGCTCGGGATTCTGGCGGCGTTGCCGCAGGAACTCGGCGATCTCATCGAAGCGATGCGCGCAGAGTCCGGCGTGCGCACGATCACGCACGGTCAGCGCGACTATCACCTCGGCACCGTCCACGGCGCGCCGTGCGTCGTGACGCTGGCGCGCGTGGGCAAGGTCGCGGCGGCCGCTACGGTCAGCGCGCTGATTCATGCGTTCGATGTCGACGCGGTTGTATTCACCGGTGTCGCGGGTGGAGTCGGCGCCGAGGTGCGGGTCGGCGACATCGTCGTGGCCGATGCGCTGTTGCAGCACGACCTCGATGCCTCGCCGCTGTTTCCGCGCTTCGAGGTGCCCTTGCTGGGCGTGTCGCGTTTTGCCGCCGACGTCGCCTTGGCCGACCAGCTTGCGGCGGCGTGCGAGCGCTTTGTCGCGGAGGCGGGCGCGGCGTCGGCGGCGCGCTTCGGCACGCGCGAGCCGCGCGTGCATCGCGGCCTGATCATCAGCGGCGATCAGTTCGTTGCCAGCGCGGCGGGCGTCGAGGCGCTGCGCGCCGCGTTGCCGGATGCGCTCGCCGTCGAGATGGAAGGCGCGGCGATCGCGCAGGTTTGCCATGAGTACGGCGTGCCGTGTGCGGTCGTGCGCACCATCTCCGACACCGCCGACGATCATGCGCCGGCATCGTTCGTATCGTTTCTGACGGAGATCGCGGGGGTGTATTCGAACGCGATCCTGACGCGCTTTCTCGACACGCGGGGCGCGGCGCTCTGAGATTCGAAAGCGGGCGATCAGGCAGGCGCGCTTCGCCCGCTCCCGTCACGCTTTTCCATCCAACGCCTCCCGTACCTGCTGCAACGCCGCCGGATCTTCGATAGTCGGCAGATCGCCGGGCTCGCGCCCTTCGGCGAGCGCCGCGATCGCGCGCCGCAGCAGTTTGCCCGAGCGCGTCTTCGGCAGCATCGACACCACCACCACGCGCGCTGGCCGCGCAATCGCGCCGAGCTGGCGTTCGACCGTCGCCGTGAGCTCGGCTTCCAGGCGGGCGCGCTCGCTGCTATCCGCATACGGCTGCGCGCCGCGCAGCACCACGAAAGCCATCGCCGCCTGACCCTTCAGTGCATCCGTCACGCCGACCACCGCGACTTCCGCGACAGCCGCGTGACTCGACAGCGCTTCCTCGATCTCACGCGTGCCGAGCCGATGTCCCGCGACGTTGATCACGTCGTCGGTGCGGCCGAGGATCGTCACGTAGCCGTCTTGGTCCTGCACGCCCCAGTCGAAAGTCGAATAGACCTGCTGGTTCGGAATGCTCGACCAGTATGTGCCGATGAAGCGGCTGTCGTCGCCCCATACCGTCGACATGCAGCCCGGCGGCAGCGGATAGCCGAGCGTGAGCACGCCTTTTTCGCCGGGCGCGCAGGGCTCGCCGGTCAGTTCGTTGCGCAGCGTGAGATCGAACCCGGCTGACGGCACGCCCGGCGAGCCGAGCCTGGTCGGCAGCGCTTCGACGCCCCGCGGAATCGCCAGCATCGGCCAGCCGGTCTCGGTTTGCCAGTAGTTATCGATCACCGGCTTGCCGAGCGCGTCGGCGATCCACGCGGCGGTCGGCTCGTCGAGCGGCTCGCCGGCGAGGAACAGCGTGCGCAGGCTCGACAGATCGGCTTGCTTCAGCAGCGCCGGGTCCTGGCGCTTGAGCACACGCAACGCGGTGGGCGCGGTGAACATCAGATTGATTTTGTGCTGTTCGACGAGGCGCCACCAGATGCCGCCGTCGGGGCGAATCGGCGTGCCTTCGTACATCACGGTGGTCAGGCCCGCGATCAGCGGCGCGTAGACGATGTAGCTATGGCCGACCACCCACCCCACGTCCGACGCGGTGAACATCGTGTCGCCGGGCTTGCCCTGGAAAATGTGTTCCATCGACGCTGCCAGCGCCACCGCATAGCCGCCCACGTCGCGTTGCACGCCCTTCGGTTTGCCGGTCGTGCCCGACGTGTACAGCACATAGGAAGGCTCGTTCGATTCGAGCCACTCGCACTGCACGTGCGCGTCGAAGAACTGTTCGCGCAGTGGCTCGTACGCGCTCAGGTAGTGGGCGTTCAGGCGTTCGGGCGCGAGTTGCCGGTCGATCAGCAGCACGCGCGGCGTCTGGTGCATCGCGCGTGCGAGCGCCTCGTCGATCAGCGGCGCGTAGTCGATCACTTTGCCGCCGCGCGCGCCGGCGTCGGCAGTGACGATCAGCACGGGCTTCGCGTCGTCGATGCGGGCCGCGAGGTTCGGCGCCGCGAAGCCGCCGAACACCACCGAGTGAATCGCGCCGAGCCGTGCGCATGCGAGCATCGCGAACAGCGCTTCGGGGATCATCGGCAGATAGAGCAGCACGACGTCGCCGCGTTTGACGCCGAGCGAGCGCATCACGGCGGCCATGCGGTTGATCTCCGCGTGCAGCTCGGCGTACGTGTAGTGCCGCTCGATGCCGGTTTCGGTCGACACGTACACGAGCGCATTCTGCTGCGCGCGCTCGGCGAGATGCCGGTCCACCGCGTTGTGACAGAGATTCGTGCGACCGCCGACGAACCAGCGCGCGAACGGCGGATTCGAGCGGTCGAGCACCGTGTCGAACGGCGCATGCCAGTGAATCCGCTGCGCCTCGTCGCGCCAGAAAGCCTCGGGGTTCTCGATCGAACGGCGGTGGAAGTCGCGATAGCTGGTCATCTGCGGCGATCCTTCTGCTGTGTCAGTGAACGGAGATCGGGCCGTACGGCCGTCTTGCGCGGCGCGGCAGCAGGGTGCGCAATGGCACAGGCATCAAACGAGCATCACGCAGGCACCGCAGCAGCATCGCACAAGCATAGAGTACGCGCAGTGCGGCGGACAACGCGGGTTCACCATGAGCGGCGCACCCGTCCAGGCAAAAGAAAAAGGCGCCGCAGCGCCTTTTCCCTGATGCAACGCCCGATCAAACCCGTCAGGCTTTCGCGCGCTTGCCCTCGACATCCGGCAACAGCACCGTCAGCACGCCGATCAGCGGCAGGAACGAGCAGACCTTGTAGACGAACGCGATGCTGGTGGCGTCGGCCAGTTGCCCGAGCACCGCCGCGCCGATGCCGCCGAGGCCGAACGCGAAACCGAAGAACATCCCCGCGACCATCCCCACCTTGCCGGGGATCAACTCCTGCGCATACACGAGGATCGCCGAAAATGCCGAGGCCAGCACCACGCCGATGATCACCGTCAGCGCGCCGGTCCAGAACAGGTTCGCATACGGCAGCAGCAGCGTGAACGGCGCGACGCCGAGGATCGACACCCAGATCACGTACTTGCGGCCGATCCTGTCGCCGATCGGACCGCCGATCACCGTGCCCGCGGCGACCGCCGCGAGGAACACGAACAGATGAATCTGCGCGGCTTGCACCGACAGATGGAACCTGTCGATCAGATAGAACGTGAAATAGCTGTTGATGCTGGCGAGGTAGAAGTACTTCGAAAACACCAGCAGGATCAGCACGCCCATCGCGAGCATCACCTGGTTGCGCGACAGCGTCGCGTGCGCGACCGTGCTACGCGCCTTCCTGACCGACGGATGCTGTTTGTACCAGCGGCCGATCTGCGTGAGCACGACGATCGCGACGAGCGCCGCCGCCGAGAACCACGCGATGCTGCGCTGCCCATGCGGAATCACGATCAGCGCGGCGAGCAGCGGTCCGAGCGACGAACCCGCATTGCCGCCGACCTGGAACAGCGACTGCGCGAGGCCGTGGCGGCCGCCCGAGGCCATGCGCGCGACCCGCGACGATTCCGGATGGAACACCGACGACCCGCAGCCAACCAGCGCCGCCGCCACCAGCAGCACGCCGAAGCTCGGTGCGACCGACATCAGCAGCAGGCCCGCGAGCGTGAAGCCCATGCCGACGGGCAGCGAATACGGCTTCGGATGCTTGTCGGTGTAGGCGCCCACGAGCGGTTGCAGCAGCGACGCCGTGATCTGGTAGGTCAGCGTAATCAGCCCGATCTGCCCGAACGACAACGAAAAGTTGTCTTTCAGCATGGGATAGATCGCGAGGATCAACGACTGGATCATGTCGTTGAGCAGGTGCGAAAAGCTGATCGCGCCAAGCACGGAATAGACCGTGCGCTGGACCCTGGCGGCCGGTTGCGCGGACGCGGCAGGGGTGCCGCTTGCGGGTGGCGCGCCGGCGAGGGCGCTTTTGTCGAGGCTCGTTTCCATACGCTAGATGAGAGAGAACAAAGTGGCGAATAGGCGTCAGTGGGAGTCCGAGGGATCGCGTGTTCCAAGGCCGTCTGCTGCGGCATTTCGACGCGATTTCCCGTGTTTTCAGTCGTTGTTGAAGTTTAGTGTGGCTTGAGTGAATTGTAAGGACAAGTTTTGTCGCGAATCGGACATGGGGCCATATGAGCGCGCTACCCGTCTGTCTCTCGCCGAGCGTGTCGCTCATACGCCTGTGGCGCTTCGCTCGTCTGATAAAAACGGCTTGGCGATTTTTGGCCGTGTATAAAACCGTCGCGGGCGCGCAGCTTACGAGGCGGCGCGTCAAGGACCGGGCGACAGGCGGTCGGCAGGCGCGAGCGGCTTAAAGATCGCAGACCTTCCTGCCGTCAACCCGGAGAGATAGGCAGCAATGCCGGAACCGACCTTTCCGGCAGGACGATACGTGGAGACGGGGAATATGAAAGCAGTTTCGCCAGGCGGGCAGCAGGGTGCGGGGTTCTTGGCGCAAGGACAGGCGGCAGGCACGGCGCCGTCGCGTGAACAGGGCGGCCGCTCACGCGCCGTGAAGGTCAACGGCTTGTCGGTGAAAGCGACGCTGCGCGTCGCGTTCGCGGTGCTGCTAATCGGCACGCTGCTGATCGGCGTGTTTTCGCTGGCGCAGATCGGCCGCCTGAATGCGTCCGCGCAATCCATCTACGACCAGGGCCACGTCGCGAGCCGCGCGGCCGAAGAAGCGCGCGGCCACATGCTGCGCGCGAGCCGCGCGCAAAAAATGCTGCTGACCGCGACCACCGCGAAAGAGCGTGACGAACTCGGCGCCGACATCGACAAGGGTCTCGCCGGTCTGAACGCGCAACTCGCCACGCTCCAGCAGTACGTCGACAGCGCCGACGCGAAGGCGCTCGGACAGCAGAAGGCGTTCGCCGCCGCCGTCACCACATGGAGCGGCCACCTGCGCGACTTCGTGACGCTCGTGAAGGCGCAGCCGCTCGATCTGTCGCAGATGAACTGGCAGGTCGGCACGCAGGACGTGTCGCTGCTGGTCGAAACCGGCAAGCTCGAAAAACTCGTCGACGAACTCGTCGCGCAGCGCGGCACCGCCGCGAAGGCGACCATCGACGCGTCGGGTTTCATCTACCACTCGTCGTTCGTGATGATCGCGGTGATGACGCTCGCGCTGATCGCGCTCGCGTTCGGCATCAGCGAGTGGGTGGTGCGGCGCCTGGCCGGCCAGCTCGGCGGCGAGCCGGCGTACGCGAAGGAAATCGCCAGCCGGATCGCGGCGGGCGATCTGTCGAACCGGATCGCGCTCGGCCGCAAGGACAAATCCAGCATGCTGTACGCGCTGCACGACATGCAAAGCGGACTCGCGACGACGGTCTCCGACATCGCGTCGAGCGCGGATGCGATTGCGACCGCGTCGGGCGAAATCTCGATGGGCAATCTGGATCTGTCGCAACGCACCGAGCAGCAGGCGATGGCGCTGGAGCGCACCGCGAGCAGCATGGAGCAGTTGACCTCGACGGTGCGCCAGAACGCGGACAACGCGAAGCAGGCGAGCACGCTCGCGAACAACGCGTCGGAGATCGCGGAGAAGGGCGGCGCGGTGGTGAGCCGGGTGGTCGCGACGATGAACGACATCAACGAGAGCGCGCGCAGTATCGGCGACATCATCGGCGTGATCGAGGGTATCGCGTTTCAGACCAACATTCTCGCGTTGAACGCGGCGGTCGAGGCGGCCCGTGCGGGCGAAGAAGGCCGCGGGTTTTCGGTGGTCGCCGCCGAGGTGCGCAACCTCGCGCAGCGCAGCGCCGCCGCCGCGAAGGAGATCAAAGGCTTGATCAACGCGTCGGTCGAACGCGTGAGCAACGGTTCGACGCTCGCTCAGGACGCCGGGCAGACGATGGACGAAGTGGTCAAGGCGGTGAAGCGCGTGACCGACATCATGGGTGAGATCTCGGCGGCGTCGTCCGAGCAGAGCGCCGGCATCGAGGAGATCAACCTCGCGGTCACGCAGATGGATTCGGGCACGCAGCAGAACGCCGCGCTGGTGGAGCAGGCCACGGCTGCGGCCCGCTCGCTGGACGATCAGGCGCGCGGCCTGAAGGCGATGGTGGGGAAATTCAGGTTGTAAGCGGATGGGGGGCGCCGGCGGTGTTTGCAATGCGTCTACCCGCGTGAGTGCGGGACAGACGCTGGCTCAACGGCACGGTTATTCGCAGCGCCTGCAGCGTGCGACACCCGCCGCCGTCAACTCGCCTTCGCGTCGCCCGGCTTCACGACGATTGTGCAAGTGATGCCTGCGGCCAGCATCACGTCGTTCGGCACCGAATCGATCTTCACACGCACCGGCACGCGCTGCGCGAGGCGCACCCAGTTGAAAGTCGGATTCACGTCCGCGAGCAGTTCGCGGCTTTGCGGATTGTCGCGATCGTAGATGCCGCGCGAGATGCTTTCGACGTGGCCTTGCAGCGTGCCGCCGCTCATCAGCCGGACTTCGGCCTTGTCGCCGATGCGCACGTGCGGCAGCTTGGTTTCCTCGAAGTAGCCATAGACCCAGAACGAGTGGCTGTCGACGATCGCGAGCTTGGCGTTGCCTGCGGTCGCATAGTCGCCGCGGAACACGTTCAGGTTGGTCACGTAGCCATCGACCGGCGACACCACACGCGTGCGCTCCAGGTTGAGCTTCGCGGCGTCGAGCGCGGCAAGCGCTTGCTGATACGAAGCCTCGGCGGCCGACGCCGTATGCGTCGCGTTTTCGCGGCTTTCCTTCGACACCACCAGCGCGTCCATGTCGGCGCGGCGCTTCGCGTCGTCGCGCTTCATCTGCAGCTCGGCCTTGCGCGCGGCGACCGCGGCTTGCGCCTGTTCGACCGCGATCTGATAGTGCGACGGATCGATCTGCATCAGCAGGTCGCCCTTTTTCACCAGCTGGTTGTCCTTCACCGGCAGATCGACGACCGCGCCGGAAACGTCCGGCGCGACGTTGACGATCTCGGCGCGCACGCGCCCGTCGCGGGTCCAGGGTTCATCCATGTAATGCACCCACAACACGCGTCCAATCAGGATCGCGACGATAAAAATAATGGCTGTCGCGACGAAGCCAAAGATATTTCGGATGGTCATGTTTCGACTCTGATCAACGATAAACGGCGAGACCCAGCACGCCGCACACACACACGAGCAGGCTGGCCCGGAACAAGGACGGATGCCACACCACGCGATACAGGCCCGTATAGGCGATCACGCGATCCAGCACCCAGGTTAGCGCGGCGCCCGCGATGAACAGCAGCACGATGGCCGGCATGTAGGCATCGAGGATGGCGATATCACGAGGCATGAAGAACTCCTTCTGGCGCGCCGGCGCGTCCGCTCGTCAACGGTTCGAGCGGTGATTGCGGATCGAGCAGCGCGGTACGGATGAAATGCAGTTGGCTCAGGATGCGTTGCAGCCGATGCCGCTCCTCGCGCGGCGGCGAGAAGCCGGCCAGCATCTGCTGCAGCTTGTCGATCGCATCGGTGGTGCTGGCGAGCGCGTGCGCGAAGCGTTCTTCGCGCGGCCGCTCGAACAGCGCGTTCAGCGCGTCGCGCATCGTCTGCAACGAGATGCGCCACGGTGTCGATTGCGCGTAGCGGGCGCCGGCGGGCAGCGCCGCGACTTCCTGGCGCAGATCGATCACCGCATTGCCCACTTCGAGCACGGAGAACAGCCAGCGCAAGGTGTCGCGTTTGAGTTCGGGCTCGTTTTGCGCGAGCGCGTTGATCTGGAACATCAGGTCGCGCGCGCCGCTTTCGAAGCGCGAACGCACCCGACGCAGACCCGCGCCGCTCGCCAGCACCACCTGGCGGCGCAGGTCCACCAGCAGGCGGTTGCGCAGCCACGGCGTGGACGGCGGCAGCAACACCGCGAACGCGATCGACGACACCAGCATCGACAGGACCAGCGCCATCGAGTCGTTCATGAAGGCGCTCGGATCGTAGTGCATCAGATTGTCCGGCCCGGCCAGGAAACAGAAGAAGATGCAGTAGCCGACGCCGTAGCCGGCCAGCAGCGGCCGCGTGGTCATGAACACGCCGAGCAGCAGAAACGGCGTGAGCGCCGCGCACAGCATCACGAAACCGTCGATGTGCGGAAACACGCCGAACACCGCGATCATGCCCATCAGCGTGGCGACCACCGTGCCGCCCGCCATCTGGAACACGGTGCGTTTCGGATTCGGCGACGACGACGCCAGCGCGCACACCGCCGCGGCGTTGAGCGTCAGCGTCGAGCCGCTGGGCCACGCGGTCGCGATCCAGAACGTGCCGAGCACGATCATCACGATGGTCGCGCGCAGGCCCGCGACACCCGCCGCGATCGCGTTCGTCTTCGGTTCGTAACGGTCGATCCAGCGTTCGCGCGCATGCGTGTCGACGGCCAGTGAAGCGTAGGTGGCCGCGTACGCATGCAGGTCGTCGATGAAGCGGTACAGCAGCTCGGCGCCCGTGTCGAAGTCGAGCAGCGGCGCGCCGGGATGCGTTTCCAGTTCGGCGCGCGTCGCACGCACGCGCTTCGGCAACTCGGCTTTGTAGGTTTCGAGCTGCGCGGCGGCGTGCGCGGCGTCGGCGGCGCTCAGCACGGGTTCGCCGGACTTCGCGAGCAGCGGGGCGATTTCCTTGAAGTACGGGTCGAGCGCGGCGATCGCGTCGCGCGCGCCGCGCGTGCCGCTCGCGCGCAGCCGGTTCATCAGCTGATGCAGCGCGTGAAAGCGCGTCGATGCGGTCATGAACTCGCTGTTCAGCCGCGCGAGACGCCCGCCGCGCATCCGCGAATCGGGGCCTTCGAACACGGCCACGCTGCGCGCCGCTTCGAAACCGACGATGTCGGCGATGAAGCGCGCATTGGTCGCTTCGATCTGCGCGCGGTCGTTGCGCCCGGCCAGCGTCGCGGACACGTATTCGACGAAGGCCGAGAAACGCGCGCGCACGGTGCTGCGCATCTGCAAGCCGGCGAACTGCGGCAACACGAGGCCGCTCACCGCGCCCGCACTAATGATGCCGATCACCACTTCGGCGACGCGCGTGAGCGCGCTCAGAAACGCGCCGTCCGGATGCTGCGAAGCGGGGATGCCGATCAGCGCGGCGGTGTAGCCGGCCAGCACGAAACCGTACGAACGGAAGTTGCGGTTGCGCGCCGCGCCAGCGGTGCAGATGCCGACCCAGATCGCCGTCGACACGATGAACATCTCCGGCTGCTGCGCGAACAGGCCGAGCAGCGCGAGCATCACGACGAGGCCGACGAGCGTGCCGCAGATCCGGTAGAAGCTCTTTGCGAATACCATGCCGCTTTGCGGCTGCATCACGATGAACACCGTGGTCATCGCAGTGCGCGGCTGCGGCAGGTCGAGCTTCATCGCGATGCCGAGCGCGAGAAAGCAGGCGGCGAGCGCCTTGAACATGTAGACCCAGGTGAGGCCGTCGGTGCGCGCCCATTCGGCAGCGGCCGAGCATAACGCGGCGAGCGACGTGGGGCGCGCGGTGGAGGAGGGAGATGCTGACATGACGGGCTTCCTCACTCCGCCGCCGGCGTTGCGGCGATGGCGCGCGGGGCGGTGGTCGCGGCTGCCGCGGCTGCCGTGGTGGTGCTCGTGCGGGGTGCGGCGGCGTCGCCGGTGTGCCTACGGCCGGCCGCGTGGCTGGCTGCGCCTGCCGTTGCCGAGCCGTTTGCCGGTTTGGCGGCGGGCTTGCGCGCGACGGTCGCGGCGTTGCTCTTGCCGGTGGCGTTCTCGCTGCCGGTGGACGCCGCGTTGTCTGCCCGGCTCGGCAGACTCGCGGACGCGGCAACGTCGGCCGGGTTCACGGCGACGTCGCCGTTCGCGGGCAACGCGTTGCCTTTACCCTTGCCGTGCGCCGGCAGCGTCTCGCTCACCGTCGGACCGTTGGCGGGCTCGTCGAGCCCACCGCCCAATGCGGTCACGAGCGACGCATGCGCGCCCAGGCGCTCTGCCTGGATTTTCGCGACGCCTTCCTGTGCGCGCAGCAACTGGTTTTGCGCGATCAGCACGTTCAGGTAATCGGTCAGACCGCGCCTGTAACCTTCTCGCGACAGATCGTAGTTCTTGCGCGCCGCCGCGACCGAGCGGTCGGCGTCCTCGGACTGGGTGGCGAGTGAACGGATGCGGATCACCTGATCGGAGATGTCCTTCAGCGCGCCGACGATCGACTGGTTATAGCGCTCCACCGCCTCGTCGTAACCCGCCGACGCCGCGCCGAGTTGCGAGCGCAGCCGGCCGCCGTCGAAGATCGGCAGCGATAACGCCGGACCCGCGCTCCAGCTATGCGACGGATTCTTCAGGAACTGGAACAGCGGTCCCATTGCCGCATAGCCGCCGATCGACGCCAGCAGGTTGATGTCTGGATAGAAGTCGGCCTTGGCGACGTCGATGCCGCGCGCCTGCGCGGCGACGCTCCAGCGCGCCGCGACCACGTCCGGGCGGTGACCGATCAGGTCCGCCGGCAACGCGCTCGGCAAGCCGGCCGGCGCGGCGAGCGACAGCGTCGGACGCTGGATCGCGTCGCCCGCGCCCGGACCCTTGCCGGCCAGCGCGGCGAGCTGATTGCGCCCGAGTGCGATCTTCTCTTCGATTTCGTCGATCTGGCGCTCGTATTCCGGCATCGGTGTTTCGGCCTGGCTCACTTCGAGCTGTGTGCCGATGCCGCCTTTCAGGCGCCGGTTGGCCAGGTCCACGATCTGCTGCTGTTGCTGCAAGGTGGCCTTGGCGATGTCGAGCAGCGCGTAGTTCAGCGACATCCCGATATACGTGCGCACCACGTTGCCCTGCAGTTCGAGCTGGGCGGCGCGCGCGTCCGCGGCGCTGGCGTGGGCGGCGTCGAGCGCGCGTTCGGCGGCGTTCTTGTCCTTGCCCCAGAGGTCGAGGTGATACGACAGGCCGAGCGTGCCGGTGTTGTTCCACGATTGCTCGCCCGCGAGCGGGCCCGGGCCGTAGTACACGTTGTCAGCCCACTTCTGACGCTGGATCGACAGACTGCCGTTGACCTGCGGCGACAAGGCGGAGCGGGCGACGCCCGCCATCGACATCGCCTCGCGCACGCGCGCCTGGGCGGCCGCGAGGCTCGGATTGCCCGTCTGCGCGGCTTCGATCCACTGGTTCAGTTGCGGATCGTTATAGGCGCGCCACCAGTCGGCGGCCGGCCATTGGGCGTCGGCGTTGGCGGCGCGGATCGCGTTGCCGGCGTCGAGCGACGACGCCTCGATGCCACGGTTTTGCGGCGCAATGCCTCCGGTACTGGCGCAGCCGGCGATTGTTAATAGGATCGTAAGAACCGCGACAGCGGAGACCCTTTTCGGTACCGGAGACTGCACGATTTCCTCCAAAATTGACTATAGAAGCTTGTGCGTCATTATATTTTTTGATTGATTGGGGAATAACCGGTAAAGGTGCAAGGCATTTTTACGATACGTGAGATAATCGCCTTTGCGAATCGTGTAACAATCGCTTCCGATTAATCGCAACTGGGTTGTAGGGAGTGGGGTTGGCGATGAAGCGCTGACTTTTGGGTGAATTGCAACGCGTTGCAGAGGAGCGGCGTGAGCGCCCAAAGCGCCAATGCCGGTCGACCGCAACAGGCTGCATGGGACCGGAGTAAGCGCTAAAGCGCTAACTCCGGTCGACCGCAACAGGCTGCATGGGACCGGCGTAAGCGCTAAAGCGCTAACTCCGGTCGACCGCAAAAGGTTGCATGGGACCGGAGTAAGCGCTAAAGCGCTAACTCCGGTCGACAGGGAATGGGTATGGATACGCTTCAAAACATGCGCGTATTTGTCCGGGTCGTCGAAGCGGGTAGCTTCACGGGTGCCGCGCAGCATCTGAATACGACCACGGCCTACGCGTCGCGCGCGGTTTCCGATCTGGAAGCCCATCTGCGCACTCGCCTTCTGAACCGGACCACGCGCCGCATCGCGCTGACCGAGGCCGGCGAGCGCTATTTGCAACGCTGCGAGCAGATCCTCGCGTACGTGGACCAGGCGGAAGCCGAGGCGAGCGACGCGCATGCGCGTCCGTCGGGCAAACTCAAGGTTCACGCGATGACGAGCTTCGGTCAGCACTACGTGGTGCCGGCCGTCGGCCGCTATCAGGAGCGCTATCCGGACGTGCACATCGAGTTGACGCTCGCGCAGCGCATGCCCGATCTGCTCGACGAGGGTTTCGACGTGTCGCTGACGCTTGCCACCGGTCTGCCGGATTCGGGGCTGGTGTCGCAGCGCCTGGGCAGCGCGTTCAGCATCGCGTGTGCGTCGCCGGCCTATCTGGCGCGGCGTGGCGTGCCGCAAACGCCCGCGGACCTCGCGCACCATACCTGTCTGCAAATGGTGACGCCGGTGTTTCCGCCCGACCGCTGGACCTTCGACGGTCCGAACGGCGAGGAAACGGTCACGCTCGGCTCGACCACGTTTCAGGTGAACGTCGCCGAGGCGATGGCAGTCGCGGTGTCCCAAGGCATGGGCATAGGGCTGATTCCGATCTATTCGGCGATCGGCGGTCTGCGCAGCGGCGAACTCGTGTGGCTGTTGCCGGAATACACGTCGCAGGAAATGAATTTGTATGCGCTCTATCCGTCCAGGCAGTATCTGGACGCGAAAATCCGCACATGGGTCGAATTTTTGCGCGACGAACTGCCGGCCACGCTGGCGGTGGATCAGGAAGAATTGCGCCAGTTCGCGCGTTCCTGATGCGGCGCGGCGCCGCTTCGTGCGTTTGCGCCCGTTTTGAGCCCTATGCGCCGCTCTTTGGCGCGGTGATTCTCGACGCGTCTGGCTAATCCGCAGGGCGACCTGTTACACGCAAGTGCCGCGTCGCAACATTTCCTTACTTCCGGTTCGCGGTCGATTTGCTAACGTGTGGTTCGCGCGCTGCCGCTTCAGCCGGACGCGCCTGTCACTGCCGTTCGGCATGTCGCAACAACTGAAGGACGAGGGATTCA
Organism: Paraburkholderia fynbosensis; assembly: GCF_902859935.1. Taxonomy (GTDB): domain Bacteria; phylum Pseudomonadota; class Gammaproteobacteria; order Burkholderiales; family Burkholderiaceae; genus Paraburkholderia; species Paraburkholderia fynbosensis. Next base: position 52,153 of record NZ_CADIKI010000012.1, on the reverse strand, counting down.
TGGATACGCATCTGATGATCGGCGTGGCCGTCATGCTGGGATTGATCGGGATCGCCGCATCGCGCGATCTGCTGCGCCGCCTGCGCGAACAGCAGCCGCAACTGGTCCCCATCAAGGTCGAACGCCCGGATCTGCGGGCGCAGCGGCGCGACCGCTGAGCTTGAGCGCGACGCTTCGTTTGAGCGCGACGCGTTGTCGTCACTGCGGCCGTGGCCGCCGGGCTGCTCTTTCAGAGTACCGCTCGTCGTTCTTCGCCTGTCGTTTTTCGCGTCTCGTTTCTTGCGAGACGCGCCTGCGCTGTCATTGCAGCGCTTCGATCAACCCCGGCTCGTCATTGAGTGTGCGGTCCACCTCGTGACTTACACGGTGCCAGCGAAAGCGGGCGGCGGGCAAGCCGCCGGCACGCGCCAGTTGCTCGAGTTCGTCGGACGGTAACGCCGGATCCAGCCAGCGGCGCGCGGCATCCGGCGCGAAGGCGAGCGGGCGGCGGTCGTGCACGTCGATCAAACCCGCGTCCGCGCTGGACGTCACGATCACGAATCCCATTCCTTCCGTTTGCGGCTCGGCGCCGCGCACGCTCGACAACGCAGCGAGATACATCGGCTCGTCTTTCTTCAGATGGACGAAGTAGGGTTGGCGGGTTTTTGCGTTCGTTTGCGCCGGGTCGTCCCGGCTGCTGCCCGCGGGTACGGCCTCCACGCGCCATTCGAACCAGCCGTCCGCCGGCACCAGCACGCGGCCGGTCTTCCACAATTGCTCGAAGTAGCGCGCGGTCGGCGCCGTGTCGGCGCGCGCGTTGATCGTCTGCGGTAGATGCTGTTCGCACGCCCATGCCGGGCGATATCCCCAGTGAATCGCGCGCAGCGTTTCATCGGGATAGATCGCGAGCGGATGCGTGCCGGGCGCCAGGTTGTAGCCTGGGCGGCGGTCGGCGGCGTCGAAGAGCATCAGTGGATCGGTCAGGCCGAGATGCTCGGCGTAACGCTGCGGATCGCGATACTGGCTGATTCGACCGCACATGAGCGACCTCCGGAGAACGATCTGCGTGGCGGGTTGGCGCGAGTTGGCGTGGCTGGCTGTGGATCGGTGAAGTGGGGGACTTCGCTGGCTTGCCTTTGGGACAGCCACGACCACACACCCTCCGCCCACAGCGTAATGCCTGCGCTCCAGCCGCGCTACCCAGACCAGCCCCAAGCCACGACGCTAGATCTCGACGACCTTATCCCAGGCGAACAATGGGTTTTCCCACTGCCTCGTGCGCCGGTCGAAATAGCCGCGCGGATTGCACACGACGCGCGTGCCGTCCACAACATAGTCGAACGACGTATGCGTATGTCCATGAATCCACAACGCGACGGGCGCGCGCACCAGCTCCGGCAAATGGTTGACGAAACCCGCCGACACCCGGTCCTGCGCGTAGCGCTCGGCGAGACTCAGCCGATGCGGCGCGTGATGCGTGACGACGATCGTCTTGCCGCCGAACGGTTTCGCCAACTCGCCTTCGAGCCATGCGCGCGCCTGCCGGTGCAGCGCGAGCGAGTCGGCGGGCGTGAAGTCGCGGGTGGCATCGTGGGTGTCGTGCGGCCAGTTCATCTGGATCAATCCGCGGAAGTCGAGCATGACCCGGCTCGACGCGTCGATTGCTTCCGCGAGCGCGTCGGGGTCCGTACCAAACAGCGCGAAATCGGTCCACAAAGTCGTGCCGAGCACGCGCCAGCGGCCCTGGCGGTCGATCAGCGCGGCGTTGTTCAGCACGTGGACGTTGTCGACCTGCGCGGCGGCGTCGTAGAGCGCGCTTTCCAGCGCGCCGAACTCGCCGTCGTAGTACTCGTGATTGCCGGGCACGTAGACCACGGGCGTCGCGCCGTCGAAGGTCTGCGCGGCCCAGCGCGGACCGGCCGCGTGATTGTGGATGTCGCCGGCCAGCACGATCACATCCGCGTGCGCATGCGGAATCAGCTCGGGCTCGTCGTTTTCCAGATGCAGATCGGACAGCACTCGAATCTTCACGGCAACGGCTCCTGCAAAGGCCCCCGTATGGCAACACGGAGGCTTCGGACGTTAGCTTAGCGTAGCACCTTGCCCGGGTTCATCAGGTTCAGCGGATCGAAGGCACGTTTGACGGCGCGCATCATTTGCACTTCGACGTCCTGCTTGTAGTGCGCGGCCTCGTCGACCTTGAGCTGACCGAGCCCGTGTTCCGCGCTGATGCTGCCGCGATGCCGCTGCACGCTGTCGTAGACGATCCGGTTGATCGGGCTCTGATACTGCTTGAGAAACGCCTTCGCGTCGACGCCCTCGGGCGCCTGCACGTTGTAGTGCAGATTGCCGTCGCCGAGATGCCCGAACGTGACCATGCGCGCGCCCGGCGCCGCCTGCGCGACGGCCGCATCGGTCGTCTCGATGAAGTGGCCGATGCGCGAAATCGGCACCGCGATGTCGTGCTTGATGTTCAGACCTTCCTCGGCCTGGGCGAGCGGAATGTGCTCGCGCAGATTCCAGAACGCACGCGACTGCGCGAGGTTTTCCGCGACCACCGCGTCCTGCACCAGACCTTCTTCGAGCGCGGTTTCCATCAGACGCTCGAACAGCGCGCGTGCGTGCTCCTCGCTTTCGCTGTCCGACAGTTCCAGCAACACGACTTGCGCGTGCGGCTCGGCGAACGGATAGCGCATCTGTTCGAAGTGCCGGCCTACGAGCCGCAGGCAGAAATCCGACATCAGTTCGAAGCCGGTCAGAAGCGGGCCGGCGACGCGCTGCGTGAGCGACAGAAAGTCGAGCGCCGCGTGCGGCGAAGCGAGAGCGGCGAGCGCGGTGACCCGCGCGGCCGGCTGCGGGTGCAGCTTGAGCACGGCCGCCGTGATGATGCCGAGCGTACCCTCTGCGCCGATGAACAGATCGCGCAGATCGTAGCCGGTGTTGTCCTTGCGCAGTCCGCGCAGGCCGTCCCACAGTTCGCCCTGCGGCGTCACCACTTCGAGACCGAGGCACAGCTCGCGCGTGTTGCCGTAGCGCAGGACACCGGTGCCCCCCGCGTTGGTCGCGAGATTGCCGCCGATCGTGCAGCTGCCTTCCGCGGCGAGGCTCAAGGGGAACAGACGGCCGGCCGCGTCGGCGTGCCGCTGCACGTCGGCGAGGATGACGCCGGCTTCGACGGTGATCGTGTTGTTGTGCGGATCGATGTCGCGCACGCGATTCAGGCGCCGCAAGCTGATGACGGCCTGCGCGCCGCTCGCATCGGGCGTGGCACCGCCGGCCAGACCGGTGTTGCCGCCTTGCGGCACCAGCGCGACGCGATGCTCGACTGCGAGCCGGACTAGCGCCGCGACTTCGGCGGGCGTGGCCGGGCAGAGCACCGCGCAGGCCGCACCGCTGTAGCGGCGGCGCCAGTCGGTGAGATACGGGGCGGTGTCGTGCGGATCGGTCAGCACTTGCGCGGCGCCGATGGCGTCGCGACAAGCGGTGAGGAAAGCGGTCTGGGTCATGATGGTCGGTCGGCGTTCGGGCGCAAAGATTGGACGGGGCGGGTGCTTTTGTCTTTATCTTGCCGGTTTTTCGTCAGGGGCTTGGGTTGGGATGGCTGTCCGCCTCGGGCGGCGCCGCGGCGGTTACCTGGGGTGCTGCGGCGTGCGTTGCCGGACGCATGGCTGACGGTGTCGCTGCCGGGCTTGTTGCCGGCGACGTTGCCGACTGTCTTGCTGCTTCAGGCGTATCACGATCGCTTACGCGATTTTCAGGAGCATCGCCAGCGGCTTGCCTCCCAGCCTCCTTCGCCGCGCGCTTCGCCGCCCGCTTGAACGGCGCCACATAGGTCAGCGCGCAAACAAAAAAGATCACCGCGAGCGCGGCTTGCAAGCAGCCGAGGCGCGCGCTCAGCCCGTGATCGCTCCAGCCCCGTACGACGCCTTCGGCAAAATACAGCAGGACCAGCATCGACGCCCACTGCAGCGTGTAAATCCGGCGCCGCCATACGCCAGGCAGCGCGCACAGCAGCGGCAACGCCTTGAGCACGAGCGCCGAGCCGCCGGGACGCAACGGCGCGAGCCACCACTCCCACGCGACGGCCAGCGCGATCAGCGCGAGCAGAGCGGCAATGGCGCCGAGCGCGGCCGCGGGTTTGGACGCTGCGGGCAGCGCGCTGGGATGTAGGGACGCCGCCATTGCGTCGTCGGTTATGTGGGCCGTTGCCGACGCCGCGCCGGGCGGTTTCGACCCAGGCTTATGCTTCATCCCGGATGTCACCTTCGGTCCGCTCACGGCCTCTCGCTCATGGACGCCGCCGTGCGCGCGACGCGTGCGCCGAGTGCGATGGCGAGCGTTTTCTCGTCGGCGGAGATGCCTTGCGCGGCGCTGCCCGCACGCGCAAAATGCGACGCGCCATACGGCGTGCCGCCGGTTTGCGTGGTGCTCAACGCACTCTCCGTGTACGGGATGCCGACGATCAGCATGCCGTGGTGAAGCAGCGGCAGCATCATGCTGAGCAGCGTGGATTCCTGGCCGCCGTGCAGACTGCCGGTGGACGTGAACACGCAGGCCGGCTTGCCGGACAGGGCGCCCGCCAGCCACTGCGGCGTGGTGCCGTCGAGAAAGTATTTGAGGGCCGCGGCCATGTTGCCGAAGCGGGTGGGCGAGCCGAGCGCGAGGCCGGCGCATTCTTCGAGATCGCGCAGTTCGACGTAGGGCGGTCCTTCGGGGGGGATGTCCGGCTGCGTGGCCTCGCAGACGGTGGAGACCGCCGGCACGGTGCGCACGCGCGCCTGCATGCCGGGGACGCTGTCGACGCCATGCGCGATCGCCAGCGCGAGCTCGCGCGTGGCGCCGTGACGGCTGTAATAAAGCACGAGAATGTCTTTCATAGGCCTCATCGGTGAACGGGTATTATAGGGGCTCGGTCCGCTCCGCAGGCCACTCATAGCCGTTCGGCCAGGTGCCGCGCGCGCTTCCCCAGGCACCGGTTCACGAAGCAAGGAGATGGGTTTGTTGTCCAGGGTGCGTTTCGATCTCGACACGCTCAAACGACTCGCGCGGTTTGCCGCGCAGCGCATCGGCGAAGATCGTATTCCGCAGGTGGCCGGCAGTCTCACGTTCACGGCGATGCTGGCGCTCGTGCCGCTCGCCACGGTCGCGTTCGCGTTGTTCACCGCGTTTCCGATTTTCAGTTCGTTCCAGGATTCGCTGCAGCTTTTTCTCGCGGACCACCTGATGCCCGCGCAACTGAACAGTCAGATTTTCAAGTATCTGAACCAGTTCGCGGCGAAGGCGAAAGGGCTGACCACGATCGGCATGATCCTGCTGTTTCTCACGGCAGTGATGACCATGATGACCGTCGAATCCGCGTTCAATGTGATCTGGCGGGTGCGCAAGGCACGGCCGATCGCGCAGCGCATTCTGGTCTACTGGGCGATCATCACGCTGGGGCCCATTCTGATCGGCGTGAGCCTGTCGATCTCCTCGTATCTGTTCACGCAGTCGATGACCTTCAGCGCGGCGCAGCGCATCACGCCGCTCATCGAATGGGCGCTCGCGGGCGCCGCGCTGCCGCTGACGGCGCTCGCCTTCACGATTCTCTACGTCTATCTGCCGAACTGCCGCGTCGAATGGCGCGACGCGGTGATCGGCGGCGTCACCGCCGCGATCGCGTTCGAACTCGCCAAGCGCGGTTTCGGCTACTACGTGCGGCGCATTCCGACCTACACCGCGGTGTACGGCGCGTTCGCCGCCGTGCCGCTGTTCCTCTTGTGGATGTATCTGTGCTGGTTCATCACGCTCGCGGGCGCGATGATCGCGTCCGCGTTGCCGGCGATTCGCATCGGACAGTTTCACCGGCCCACCTTCGACGGCAGCAATCTGTTCGATTCGCTTGAACTGCTCGCGCGGCTCTCGGAAGCACGCGACGCGGGCGGGCGCGGCTACACGGTGCCCGAGCTTGCGCGGATGCTTCGCCGCGATATGGACATCACGCTCTATCTGCTCCAGCGGCTCGAGGAGATCGACTGGATTGCGCGGCTGGAGGACGACGCCGGTCCGCATTTCCTGCTGCTGGCGAACCCGGCGCAGGTCATGGTCGAGCGCCTGTTCGACATGTTCGTGATCGACCGCGCGGAGCTCGCGTATCAGCTCGATCTGGAGTCCACCCGGGTGGATGGCGCGACGCTGCTGGCCTCGCTCGAGAACGACAAGCTGAAGGTGACGCTTGCCGCGTTGCTGGCGGCGCGTGCGGCGGCCAAAGCGGCCCGTGCCGGGGAGAGCGAGCGCGCTGCGCCGTCGATGCCGCACCAGGCGGCTTGACACGATGCAGGGCGATTGATGCCTGGCGGCGAGGGTGTAGGACGAAGGCGAGCCGCCCGCAATTGGACGGCGCTCGCATCAGGCGTTATCAGGCGCTGAAAATCGCGGTGAAGTGATCGAGGCAAGCTGGCAAAGAAAGTCGCTGGGCATAACCGCTGACGCGCCGATCACATTAGCCAACCCACCGCACAACTAGAGCGAAATCCTGCCGACGCAAATGTCCTTGAACATCACCCAGTCACCCATCAGGCTGTAGAGCGGATGACGGAAGGTGGCCGGCCGGTTCTTTTCGAAGAAAAAATGCCCGACCCAGGCAAACCCGTAGCCGCAAATTACCGCTGCGGGCAGCCATAGCCAGTCTCCTGTGGCGAGCGCCATCGCCAGACAGCCGATCACGCCGAGCGATCCCACGAAATGCAGCCGCCGCGAGACCATGTTGCGATGCTCGCTCAAATAGTACGGATAGAACTCCGCGAAACTCGCGAAGTGATCGGTATGCGCGGTGTGAGCCATGATGGCCTCCGATGTGGACGCTTGCCGCCGTCATGCCCGTCGCTCCGGGTGGCTTCGCCGCGTGCCGCCATGCTTCGCACGCGCTCGCAACAGGACAGGCTTGAATCATTGTGCGGCTATCGGGCCCCGCGCGCAACCTGGCCATTCGGACGATGGCGCGGCTGTTTCACAGCGCGTATTGTGCTACCTCACTTGCCAGTTCTTGCGATGCTTCACGACCGCGCTAGCGGGCTTCGAGAGGTGGTTTGGAAGCGAAGCTGAACAGCGCATCGAGCGTGGCGTCGGGTTGTTCGGTCATCAACGCGTGGCCCGCGTCGAGCGTGACGGTGTCGACTGACGCACCTGCTTGCGCAAGCGCGTCGGCGAGCGCTTTGGCCGCGCGCGGCGGCGTCATCGCATCGCGCCGGCCGACGATCAGGCGCGTCGCGCAGCGCACCTGGGCGGCGCGGGCGAGACCGTCCGCGTAGTCGTTGCACGCGGTGAAGTCGGTATGGAACAGCTGCGCTTCACCGCTCGCCGAGACGCGCTCCATCAGCCGCTGGTTCATGCCGTGCAGCCAGAAGCCCGGACCGGGGCAGGAGGGCTTGGCCGCGAGCGTCGAATGCGACCATTGGTTGACCATGCTTATCGCGTCGGGCTCGCGATGCAGCGCGGCGTCGAGCAATCCGTCGGAGACAGCCATCGGCATCGCCGTGGCGAGCAGTGCGAGATGCGTCGTGCGGTGCGGATAGCGCCCGGCGAAGTCGAGGGCGATCAGCGAGCCCATACTGTGGCCGGCCACGAATGCGCGCTGCACACCGGCGGCGTCGAGCAGTGCGGCGAGCCAGCCGGCCATCGCCGTCACGCTGGTGAGCGCGGGGCCGCTGCTGCGGCAGTGGCCGGGCAGGTCCACCGCCAGCATGCCGAAGCCGTGGTGCGCGAAGTAGCGGCTTTGCAACGCCCACACGCTGTGGTCGTGCTCGGCGCCGTGGATGAACACCGCGCTCGGCAGGCGGGCGTCGAACGGTTTGCCGCCGGTGTAGGCGTAAGCGGGTCGGCCTTGAACGGTGACGATCATGCGGACTCCGGGCGGGATTTTGCGGCGGTGTCGGAAAGGGCTGGGGAGCTGGTTTTTGCGGAAGTGGTGTCTGTGGCGGATGCAGCCGCCGCGCCGCTTCGAGCAATCGCAGCGCCGCCCGATTTCTGCGCGGCCTTCAACGCGCGCTTGAGATCGTCGATCAGATCGTCGGGATCTTCGAGGCCGATCGACAGGCGGATCGTGCCTTCCGCGATGCCGGCGGCGGCAAGCGCGGCGGCATCCATACGAAAGTGGGTGGTCGATGCGGGATGAATCACCAGCGAGCGCGCGTCGCCGACATTCGCGAGGTGCGAGAACAGCGACAGCGCTTCGATGAAACTGCGCCCGGCCGCGCGGTCACCACGCAGATTGAAGCTGAACACGGCGCCCGCGCCGCGCGGCAGCAGACGCTGCGCGAGCGCGTGGTCGGGATGCGTCGGCAGTTCCGGATAGGCGACCGTTTCGACCGCGTCGTGAGCGGCAAGGAACTCGACCACGCGGCGGGTATTGGCGACGTGCCGTTCCATCCGCAACGGCAATGTCTCGATGCCTTGCAGCAGTTGCCACGCGGCTTGCGGATGCAGGCACGCGCCGAAGTCGCGCAGACCTTCGCGGCGCGCGCGCAGCAGGAACGGCGCGACCGTGCTTTCCTCGCTGAACACCATGCCGTGGAAGCCTTCGTACGGCTCGGTGAATTCGGGAAAACGCCCCGATGCGTCGAAGTCGAACGTGCCGCCGTCCACCAGCACGCCGCCGATCGTCGTGCCGTGGCCGCCGAGGAATTTGGTGGCCGAGTGATACACGAAGTCCGCGCCGTGCTCGAACGGTTTGAGCAGATACGGCGTCGTGAAGGTCGAGTCGACCAGCAGCGGCACGCGGTGCTCATGTGCGACCTGCGCGACGGCGGCGACATCGAGCACGTCGAGCCCGGGGTTGCCGAGCGTCTCGCCGAACAGCAGCCGCGTATTCGGGCGCAGCGCGGCGCGCCATGCGTCGAGGTCGCCCGGTTTGACAAAGGTTGTCTCGATGCCGAAGCGCCGCAGCGTGTAGTGCAGCAGGTTGTGCGAGCCGCCGTAGAGCGCACTGGAGGCGACGATGTGCGAGCCCGCGCCCATCAGCGTGACGATCGCCAGATGCAAGGCCGCCTGGCCGCTCGCCGTGCCGATCGCGCCCGCGCCGTTTTCCAGCGCGGCCACGCGCTCCTCGAACACGGCCACCGTCGGGTTGGAGATGCGCGAATAGACGTGGCCGGCGCGCTCCATGTTGAAGAGCGCCGCGGCGTGGTCCGAGTCGCGGAACGAAAACGAGGTAGTCTGGTAAATCGGCGTGGCGCGCGCGCCGGTGGCGGGATCGGGCGCGGCGCCGGCATGCAGCGCAAGCGTGTCGAAACGGTTGGCGGACATCGTGGGCGGCGGGGCCACGAGCGGCCTCGCGAAAGGGGAAAGTGGCGGCCATCCTATCACCGGCAGGATCCGCATCAAGCGCGGTTTTCCCGATGCGCGTGCACGGCGCGGCACAGATTCGAGATGGCGAACGCCCGCTAAGCCTTGGTGGGCGGGCCGCTTTCCTTTTATGGGCCTTTCCGCTAGGATCGAAAATCATTCATGCATTGCCAGCTAGCGGGTATCACGGAGACAGATCATGCGAGTCAGCGACATTCTTAAAGTCAAAGGCAACACCCTTTTCACGGTCACACCGGATACCACGCTGCACGACGCGGTCAATACGATGGCCGAGCACGATATCGGCTCGCTAGTCGTGATGGAATATGGCGATCTCGTCGGCATGCTGACGTTTCGCGAAATCATCCTGACGCTGAGCAAGAACGGCGGCAGCGTCGGCACCTCGACGATCCGCAAGGTCATGGACGACCATCCGCTCACCTGCACCCCCGAGACCGACGTCAATGAAGTCCGCCGCATGATGCTCGGACATCACGTGCGCTATTTGCCGGTGATGGAAAGCCGCACGCTGATGGGCGTCATTTCGTTTTACGACGTGGCGAAGGCGGTGGTCGAAGAGCAGGGCTTCGAAAACCGCATGCTCAAGGCGTATATCCGCGACTGGCCGGAAGAACAGCAGGAACAACAGCCGACGCGTTGATGGCGGTGACTGACCGTCGCGCTCGGGCATTGTATGAGCGGGAAGGGGCAGCAAAGGCGCGCGCGAAAGCGTGCGCTTTTTTTGTGTCCGGCGCTCTCGTGGGCGGGCCTGCAGAAGCGGCGCCTGTGCGCCCGGTTGAACCGTAGTTCCGTTCCGTGCTTCGCGTGATGTGACGAGCCGCCTGCGCCCGGCTTCGTTCTCTGCGCTTTCTCCGTTGTTGTTCTTCTGGGCCGTTCTCCGAACTTCATGAGCGATCGTCCGTTACCTGCCACCCGTCGCGGCTCCCGTGCGCACGAAGCGCATGAATCCCAGTTCCGGCTGCTCAGGCAGCGCCGATTCGCGCCGTTTTTCTGGACGCAGTTCCTCGGTGCGATGAACGACAACGTGTTCAAGATCGGCTTCACGTCGCTCGTCACGTATCAGGCGGCGCGCTTTTCCGGCGTCGATCCGGCCACCGCGGCGTTCCTGATCTCGGCCATTTTCATTCTGCCGTTCGTCCTGTTCTCGGCTACCTCCGGCCAGATCGCCGACAAGTACGACAAGGCCATGCTCACACGCCTCGTCAAGAGTTTCGAAATCGTCGTGATGCTGATCGGCGGCGCGGGGTTCTGGCTGCATAGCGCGCCGTTGCTGTATCTGTGCACGTTTCTGATGGGCGTCCATTCGACCGTGTTCGGGCCCGTCAAGTACTCGTATTTACCGCAGCATCTGTCGAAGGCGGAACTGATCGGCGGCAACGGCATGGTCGAGATGGGCACCTTCGTCGCGATCCTGCTCGGCGCGATCGTCGGCGGCGCGGGCGCGGGGCTCGCCGAACATGGCGCGCTGGTGCTGGCCGGCGCGTGCATCGCGATCGCGCTCGCGGGGCGCATCGTGTCGGGCTTCGTGCCGGCTACGGCCGCGCCGCAACCCGAGTTGCGCATCAACTGGAATCCGTTCAGCGAGACGTGGCGCAACCTCAAGCTGGCGCGCGAAAACCGCACCGTGTTCCTGAGCCTGCTGGGCATTTCCTGGCTGTGGTTCGTCGGCGCGACGTTTCTGTCGTCGTTTTTCAGCTTCGCGAAGAACGTGCTCTCCGCCAATCCCGACGTCGTGACCGTGCTGCTCGGCACGTTTTCGATCGGCATTGGGATCGGCTCGCTGCTGTGCGAAAAACTCTCTAAGCGGCGCATCGAAATCGGTCTCGTGCCGCTCGGCTCGATCGGCATGAGCGTGTTCGCGATCGATCTGTTTTTCGCGAGTCACGCGCTTGCGCCCGTTGGGCACCTGCTGAGCGTCGGCGAGTTCCTCGGGCGGCTCGCGCATTGGCGCGTGCTGGCCGATCTGTTCCTGCTCGCGATGTTCGGCGGCTTCTACAGTGTGCCGCTCTATGCGTTGATCCAGAGCCGCAGCCGGCCGAGCCACCGGGCGCGCATCATCGCCGCGAACAATATCCTGAATTCGCTGTTCATGATCGTATCGGCGTTGATGGCGATGGGCCTGACCTCGGCCGGCTTCGGCATTCCGGCGATCTTCCTCGTCACCGCGCTGCTGAACATCGTCGTCGCCACCTACATCTATTCGCTGGTGCCGGAGTTCCTGCTGCGTTTCATCGCGTGGATGCTGGTGCATACGTTCTACCGGATTCGCCTCGTACATGCCGAGCGGATTCCGGACGAGGGCGCGGCGGTGCTGGTGTGCAACCACGTAAGCTTCGTCGATGCGATCGTCATCATGGCCGAGAGCCCGCGGCCGATCCGTTTCGTGATGGATCATCAGATCTTCAGCTCGCCGTTTGCGGGGTGGGTATTTCGTCACGCAAAAGCGATTCCGATCGCACCGGCGCATCAGGACCCGGAACTGCTCGCGCGCGCCTATGAGCGTTGCGCGCAGGCGCTCGCCGAGGGCGAACTGGTTTGCATCTTTCCGGAAGGCAAGCTCACGCGAACCGGCGAGATGAATCCGTTTCGCCATGGCGTGATGGAGATCGTCGGGCGCACGCCCGCGCCAGTCATACCGATGGCGCTGCGCGGCCTGTGGGGCAGCGTATTTTCTCGCGGCAACGATGCGCACTGGCCGCGGCCGATCCGCAAGGGCGTGATGAGCCGGTTGAGCCTCGCGGTGGGCGAGCCGATCGATCCGGCGCAGGCGACGCCGGAGAAGTTGCAGCAGATCGTCACCGAGTTGCGTGGGGCGCGGAAGTAGCGGGCAGCAATGGTGGCCGGCGCTGCTGCGAAAGCCACCTCCACCTTCGTCGCCGTCCCGACGACGCTTCCTACGGTCAAAACGAAAATTCCTACTCGCGACAGCGCGTTTGCCGACACCCCGCGCGAATCGTCGCAGGCTTGCGGCTGAGTTGGCCTTGGCCAATCGTCCATTCATGCCGCGCAACCCGTTCCACGTGCGATGGGGCTGGCATAATAGCGCTTTCCCCGCATTTCTTTGGACGACGCCCATGTCCGGCAACACGCTCGGTACGCTTTTCACTGTCACGACCTTCGGCGAATCGCACGGCCCCGCTATCGGCTGCGTGATCGACGGCTGCCCTCCGGGCATGGCGCTCGACGAAGCCGACATCCAGCTCGAACTGGACCGCCGCAAGCCCGGCACGTCGCGCCACGTGACGCAGCGCCAGGAAGAAGACAAGGTCGAGATCCTGTCAGGCGTGTTCGAAGGCCAGACCACCGGCGCGCCGATTGCGCTGCTGATCCGCAATACCGATCAGCGCAGCAAGGACTACGGCAACATCGCCGACACGTTTCGCCCCGGTCATGCCGACTACACCTACTGGCAGAAGTACGGCATCCGCGACTATCGCGGCGGCGGCCGTTCGTCGGCGCGTCTGACGGCGCCCACGGTGGCGGCGGGCGCGGTCGCGAAGAAGTGGCTACGCGAGAAATTCGGCACAGAGATTCGTGGTTACATGGCCGCGCTCGGCGAGATCGACGTGCCGTTCGTCGACTGGGCGCAGGTGCGCGAGAACCCGTTCTTCGTGCCGAACGCTGACATCGTGCCGCAGCTCGAAGACTACATGGACGCGCTGCGCAAGGACGGCGACTCGATCGGCGCGCGCATCAACGTCGTGGCCTCCGGTGTGCCGGTCGGACTTGGTGAGCCGCTGTTCGACCGCCTCGACGCCGACATCGCGCACGCGATGATGGGCATCAACGCGGTGAAGGGCGTGGAGATCGGCGCGGGCTTTGCGAGCGTCGCGCAACGCGGTTCGGTGCACGGCGACGAGTTGACGCCCGAGGGTTTCGTCGGCAATCACGCGGGCGGTGTGCTCGGCGGGATTTCGACCGGCCAGGACATCACGGTGTCGATCGCGATCAAGCCGACGTCAAGCATTCGCACGCCGCGCCGTTCGATCGACAAGGCGGGCCAGCCGGCCGTCGTCGAAACGTTCGGGCGGCATGACCCGTGTGTCGGCATTCGGGCCACGCCGATCGCCGAATCGATGCTCGCGCTGGTGCTGATCGACCACGCACTGCGCCATCGCGCGCAATGCGGCGACGTGTCCGTCAGCACGCCGAAGATCGCGGCGAACGCGCCTTAACCGACGCGCGTCGACCGTCTTTTGACTCGCTGAGCGCGCGGCAGTTATCCCCATGACCGATTCGAACACCGGCCTGGCGGATAGCCAGCTCGCCATGCTGCGTGCGCGCGCCGCCACGCCGGATGCGTCCGCAGGCGACTGCTTCGCATTCGGCCAACTGCTGCTGCAGCACGCCGGCCGCGACAAAGCCCGCCAGCATGAGGCGCTCGCCGCTCTCGTGCGCGCCTACCGGCTCGATCCTTCGAGCGAACCCACGTTGCTTCCCATGCTTGCGCAGACGGCCTTCGTCGTGCGCGACTGGGTGCTGCTCGACTCGGCCGCCGGACTGCTGCTCTCGCACCACCCCGAAGACGCCAATGCGCTCATGTGGCGCGCGACCGCCGTGCAACAGCGTGACGACTTCGCCACTGCCGAGCGCTTGCTGCGTGAAGCGGTGCGCGTCGTGCCCACCAATCCGGTGGCGCTTCACAAGCTCGCGCTGTGCATCAAGGAGCAGGCGCGTTTGGCCGAAGCCGAGGCATTGCTCAGGCAAGTGCTGGCGCTGTCGCCGAACAACGCGCATGCGTTGTTCGATCTGTCGGAACTCGAAATCCGCTCAGGCCGTTTCGTCGATGGCTGGGCGCATTACGAGTCGCGCGTCGCGTTCGCCGATGACATGAACAACGCGCAGCATGCGCTCGCGGCAATCAGCGCGTATTGGCGGGGCGAATCGCTGGCCGGCAAAACGCTGGTGGTCTATGGCGAGCAGGGCAATGGCGATTGCCTGTGGGCGGTGCGCTTTCTGCCGCTGCTGGCCGATCGGGCGCGGCGCGAAGGCGGGCGCGTGGTCTTCGGTCATGATGGGCCGTTGCGTCATCTGTTCGAGCGGACACTGCCCGCCGATCTGCCGCTCGAAACGAGTCTCGACACCCGGCCTGATTTCCACTGCGGCCTGATGAGCTTGCCACTGCGGCTTGGCATTGCCGATGCAGCGGGGTGGGGCGCGCCGTACCTGAGGGCCGATCCGGTGCATGTGCGGACATGGCGCGAGCGGATCGACGCAGAGCTTGCGGCCACGCGCGGCAATCTCAAAGTCGGGGTGGCGTGGAACGGTAATCCCGAACATATCCGCGACATGCGGCGCTCGGTGCCCGTCGAGCAACTCGAGCCGCTATTGAACGTGGCGAACGTGAGCTATTTCGCATTGTCGCCGGGACGGGGCGCAACACTCGCGCAGTGGCGAGCCAAGGGTCTCGACGCGATCGACATGACCGGCCATTTCCAATCAGGCTTCGACGATGTCGCCGCGTTACTGGCGAATCTGGATCTGGTCGTGACGATCGACAGCGGACCCGCGCATCTGGCCGGGGCGCTCGGCGTGCCGACCTGTTTGATGATCGACCACGTCTGCGCATGGTTCTGGGGCGATTCATCGCCGCATACGGCCTGGTACGATTCGATCGAGCTGGTTCGACAGCCGCGCGTCGGCGACTGGGCGCCGGTCGTGGCGAAGGTGCGGGAGAGGATTGAGGCGATGACGCGCGAGCGTCGTTGAAACTTTCGCCTTCGCGCGGCGCCGGCGAGGATGCAGGCGCCACGCGAAGGCAAGCAAAGCCGCCTTACATATTCGGGTAGTTCGGCCCGCCGCCACCTTCCGGCGTGACCCACACGATATTCTGCGTCGGGTCCTTGATGTCGCAGGTTTTGCAGTGCACGCAGTTCTGCGCGTTGATCACGAGCCGCTCGCTGCCGTCGTCGTTCTTGACGAACTCATACACCGCCGCCGGGCAATAGCGCGCCTCCGGCCCGGCATAGGTCTGCCAGTTCACGTTCACCGGCACCGACGGATCTTTCAGCGTCAGATGCGCCGGCTGGTTCTCCTCGTGATTGGTGTTCGAGATGAACACCGAAGACAAACGGTCGAAGGTCAGCTTGCCGTCCGGCTTCGGATACGTGATCGGCGTGCACTGCGAAGCCGGCTTGAGCATCTCGTGATCGGAATGCTGGTGATGCAGCGTCCACGGCACGTTGCCACCCAGCAGCTTCTGTTCGATGCCCACCATCAGCGTGCCGAGGTACAGGCCCTTGCTCATCCACTGCTTGAAGTTGCGCGCGCGGTACAGCTCGGTATGCAGCCACGACGTCCTGAAGCTCTCCGGGTAGGCCGTGAGTTCGTCGCTGGTGCGCCCGGCCTGCACGGCATCGAACGCGGCTTCGGCGGCCAGCATGCCGGTCTTGATCGCCGCATGCGAGCCCTTGATCCGCGATGCGTTCAGGAAGCCCGCGTCGTCACCGACCAGCGCGCCACCGGGGAATACCAGCTTCGGCAGCGACATCAGGCCACCGGCGGTGATCGCCCGCGCGCCGTACGACACGCGCTTGCCGCCTTCGAGCACTGCGCGGATCGCCGGATGCGTCTTGTAGCGCTGGAATTCCTCGAACGGCGACAGATACGGATTCGAATAGCCAAGGCCGACCACGAAGCCGACCACCACCTGGTTGTTGTCCATGTGGTAAAGGAACGAGCCGCCGTAGGTGTCGTTTTCGAGCGGCCAGCCGGCCGTGTGCATGACCAGACCCGGCTTGTGCTTCGCGGGATCGATCTCCCACAGCTCCTTGATGCCGATGCCATAGACCTGCGGATCGGCGCCCTCGCGCAGCTTGAACTTCTCGTTCAGCTGACGGCCCAGGTGGCCGCGCGCGCCTTCGCAGAACAGCGTGTACTTCGCGTGCAGTTCCATGCCGAGCTGGAAGTTCCCGGTCGGCTCGCCGTCCTTGCCGATGCCGAGGTTGCCGGTGGCCACGCCCTTGACCGAGCCATCGTCGTTGTACAGCACTTCGGCCGCCGGAAAGCCCGGGAAGATTTCGACGCCGAGCGCTTCGGCCATTGTCCCAAGCCAGCGCGTGACGTTCGCGAGGCTGATCACGTAGTTGCCGTGATTTTTGAAGTTGTCCGGCAGCGCCCAGGCCGGCACGCTCTTCGAGCCGGTTTCCGTCAGGAACAGGAAGCGGTCTTCGGTCACGTCGACCGTCAACGGCGCGCCTTGTTCCTTCCAGTCCGGCATCAGTTCGGTGATCGCGCGCGGGTCCATCACCGCGCCCGACAGGATATGCGCCCCGATCTCCGAGCCCTTTTCCAGTACGCACACGCCCAGCTCGACGCCTTTTTCAGCCGCCAGCTGTTTCAGGCGGATCGCCGCGGACAGGCCTGCCGGGCCGCCGCCGACGATCACCACGTCGTATTCCATCGACTCGCGGGGGCCGTACTGCTCAATGAGACTTGCGGGGGTCATCGATGCTCCTCTTACCGTTAGAATGCTTTTTTCGGGTTGGTATTGTGGGCGATCGATCCCCGCACTGCAACCGGAGGAATAAAGATTAGCACGATCGTTCTATTTGTATGCTACGGTAGCGACCCGCAGCGACGGGCTTACCGCACCTGTCAACCGTATCTGTCGTTACAACCGAACAAGGAACGTCAATGGGCCGTTCGATCAATCTGGAAGGCAAGGTCGCGCTGGTTACCGGTGCTTCGAGCGGCTTGGGAAAGCGCTTTGCTCAGGTGTTGTCGCAGGCGGGCGCCAAGGTCGTGCTGGCAAGCCGGCGCACCGAGCGGCTGAAGGAGTTGCGCGCGGAGATCGAAGCGTCGGGCGGTGCGGCACATGTCGTCTCGCTCGACGTGACTGATTATCAGAGCATCAAGGCCGCGGTGGCGCACGCGGAGACCGAGGCGGGCACGATCGATATCCTCGTCAACAATTCGGGCGTGTCGACTACGCAGAAGCTCACCGAGGTTACGCCGGCCGACTTCGAATATGTGTTCGATACGAATACGCGCGGCGCCTTCTTCGTCGCACAGGAAGTCGCCAAGCGCATGATCATGCGCGGCAACAATGCGCAGAAGCCGTCGTACCGGATCATCAATATTGCATCGATGGCGGGGCTGCGCGTGTTGCCGCAGATCGGCCTGTATTCGATGAGCAAGGCGGCCGTCGTCCATATGACGAAGGCGATGGCGCTGGAGTGGGGCAAACACGGGATCAACGTCAACGCGATCTGCCCCGGTTATATCGACACTGAGATCAACCACCATCACTGGTCGACGGAGCAGGGGCAGAAGCTGGTGTCGATGCTGCCGCGCCATCGCGTTGGCAAGCCGGACGATCTTGACGGGCTGCTGCTGTTGCTGGCAGCCGACGAATCACAGTTCATCAACGGCTCGATCATCGCCGCCGACGACGGCTTTGGGCTCGCATGAGCGGCCCGGATTGACGCTGGTTCGAAGAAAGTGTTTTACGCGCGCGGGGGTTCCTGTTGCGTGAGAGCCCGCGCTATCGTGCAACGCATGGGCAGATTGGCCGCGTGCCAGTCTGCCCGGGCGTCGAGTGGGTTTCAGTCATGTCAGGCAGTAAGAAGAACGGAAGTACGATGAGCAATTTTCACGCAGTTTTCGAGATGTCGATGCCGATCCGCTGGGGCGACATGGACGCGTTCGGCCATGTGAACAACACGGTCTATTTCCGCTACATGGAGCAGGTGCGGATTTCCTGGTTCGAGCAACTGGGGTTCATCGGCGGCGATAGTAGTGGGCAGGGACCGGTGATCGTCAATGCGTCGATGGAGTTTCTGAAGCAACTGCACTATCCCGGCGACGTGATCGGCCGGATGTCGGTGGCGACGCCCGGGCGCAGCAGCTTCGACACCGGCTTCGAGCTGGTGCGCGCCGACGACCCGCACACCGTGTATGCACGTGGCGCCGCGCGTTGCGTCTGGATCGATTACGCGGCGGGCAAGTCGGTGCCGGTGCCCGATCTGCTGCGCGCGACCATCGAGCGTGCCGCGCTGGTCAAGGCGGCTTGATGGGCCGAGTGGGTGAACGCTACCGCTCGTGCCGCCCATCCACGCCTGCAACGCTTTAACCGGCTGCCGGGCACCGCAGTTACCCGCGCGAGTGCGAAGACATGAGTCACTCGCACATTTTCACGCCCGTCCTTCAACTCCCAAGCAGCCGCTGCAAAAGCTCGGTTGCGTTGCCCGTATCGTATTTGCGCATTAGCCGCGCCCGGTAGACGTCCACCGTGCGCGGGCTGATCTCCAGCACCCGGCCGATCTGCTTGCTGGTCTTGCCCGTCACCAGTTGCGCGGCGATTTCGCGTTCGCGCGGCGTCAGCTCCACCGCCACGCGCCGCGTCGCGCTCAAATCCTCGAAGGTCCAGACGCCTGCCGCGTGCGGGTCGGCGCGTTGCAGCGCGCGGCCCGTCACGTGGCACCAGAACAATTCGCCGTTGGCGCGCTTCATGATGCGGTCGTCCGCATAGCTGCCCTGCGCGGTCATGATCGGCGGAATGCGTGCGCCGATCCGCTCGAATTCATCCGCCGAGGGATACAGCACCTGGAACGACTGGTCCAGCAGCGACTCGCGCGTGCAGCCGAAAATCGACGCGAGCTCGTCATTGCAGTCTTCGATAATCCGTTCGCGCGACAGCACGAGTCCGATCGGGGCGAGGTGGAACGCGGTTCGATAATCCAGGGCGGGCATGGGTTGGCGGCAAATACTTATGTAGTTTTGCGTATTGTGCCGTATGGCGTGCGCAGCGTACTCTTTCGAGCACATCACAACGCGGCCAGACTGTCCGCGGCGGGCATTGCGTGAAGTCCAGGGCAACCTGGGCGCACAGGCCGCCGGGGATGACTAGAATGACGTGTCGGGTTCGACCCGCGGAACGTCATACCGGCCGCAACGATCCGAAGACCGGCTTTTCCGGCTGCGGATTTCCATAAAAAGGAAGGGACATACTGATGAACAAGGTCTATCCAGGCGCCGCCGAGGCGCTGAAAGACATCGTCAAGGACGGGCAGACGTTCGCCGTCGGCGGTTTCGGGCTGTGCGGCATTCCGGAGGCATTGATCGGCGCGCTGCGCGATTCGAACGTGCAGGGCATCACCTGCATCAGCAACAACGCGGGTGTCGACGGGTTCGGCCTCGGTCTGCTGCTCGAAACACGCCAGGTCAAGAAGATGATTTCGTCGTACGTCGGCGAGAACAAGGAGTTCGAACGCCAGTATCTGGCCGGCGAACTCGAGCTCGAATTCACGCCGCAAGGCACGCTCGCCGAGAAGCTGCGCGCGGGCGGCTCGGGCATTCCGGCGTTCTTCACCAACACCGGCTACGGCACGCTGATCGCCGAGGGCAAGGAAACCCGCCAGTTCGGCGAGAACCACTACGTGCTCGAACATTCGCTGACCGCCGACGTCGCGCTCGTCAAGGCATGGAAGGCCGACAAGTCGGGCAATCTGATCTACCGCCGCACCGCGCGCAACTTCAATCCGATGTGCGCGATGGCCGGCAAGATCACCGTCGCCGAAGTCGAAGAGATCGTCGAAGTGGGCGACCTCGATCCGGACGCGATCCACACGCCAGGCATCTTCGTGCAGCGCATCGTACTGAATGCGCATCCGGAAAAACGCATCGAACAACGCGTCGTCCGCGCGAAAGGAGACTGATCATGGCATGGACTCGTGACGAAATGGCCGCGCGCGCGGCGCAGGAATTGCAGGACGGTTTCTATGTGAACCTCGGCATCGGTCTGCCGACGCTGGTGGCGAATCACGTGCCGGCGGGCGTCGAAGTGTGGCTGCAGTCGGAAAACGGCCTGCTCGGCATCGGCCCGTCGCCGACCGAAGAAGAAGTGGATGCCGATCTGATCAACGCGGGCAAGCAGACGGTGACGACATTGCCGGGCTCGTCGATTTTCTCGTCGGCGGATTCGTTCGCGATGATTCGCGGCGGCCACATCAACCTGGCGATTCTGGGTGCGATGCAGATCAGCAAAAAGGGCGACCTCGCCAACTGGATGATTCCGGGCAAGATGATCAAGGGCATGGGCGGCGCGATGGATCTGGTCGCGGGCGTCAAGCGCGTGGTGGTGCTGATGGAGCACGTCGCGAAGGGCGATCAGCACAAGATCCTCGACGAATGCACGCTGCCGCTGACCGGCGTGGGCGTCGTCGATCAGATCATCACCGACCTCGGCGTGATCGAGGTGACGGATGCCGGTCTGAAGGTGACCGAACTGGCGCCGGGCGTGAGCGTCGACGAAATCAAGGCGAAGACCGGCGCACCGCTCGACGTGAGCGCGGTGAGTTGAGGCCGGTTAGGGGCGCCGTGAAGTCTTGAGCGGCGAGGCGGCAACCACACGGTTTCCCGAACGGGCGAGACGCGAGTCTCGCCCGTTCTGTTTGTGCCGCGCTTTGTGCCGGGCGCGTGCGTCCTATGCCATCCGGCCGATCCTTGCCGCGCGGCAAAGCGGTTTACAATCGTTTGAAGATTGAACGCCTGTCTGTCCCTGCTGTGCCCGAGCCCAATCCGCAGCGCTTTCGCAAGGAACCCAGATGACCGCATCGACCTCCGCTTCCGCCGCCGGACAGCCCGCGCCGCGCCAACGTTACGTGCAGTGCGCGAGCGCCGCGGGCTTGCACCGCGTCGCCTACACCGAATGGGGCGACCCGGACAATCCGCGCGTGCTGCTGTGCGTGCATGGCCTGACGCGCTCCGGGCGCGACTTCGACCGCGTCGCGGCGCAATTCGCCGGAACCTACCGTGTGGTGTGTCCGGATGTGGTGGGGCGGGGCTTGTCGTCGTGGCTCGCGAACCCCAACTTATATGGCATTCCGCAATACGTCGCCGACATGGTCACACTGATCGCGCGCCTGAATGTCGAAACGGTCGACTGGTTCGGCACGTCGATGGGCGGCTTGATCGGGCTCGGGCTGGCCGGTTTGCCCGAAACGCCGATTCGCAAACTGCTGCTGAACGATGTCGGCCCGCATCTGGAGCCGGCCGCGGTGCAACGTATCGGCGACTATCTCGGCAAGCCCGCGCGCTTCGAGACGCTGCAACAGGGCATCGACCACGCCGCCTTGCTCGCGCAAACTTTCGGCCCGCTCACGCCGGACGAATGGCGTGAAATCAACACGCCGCTGCTGCGCGAACAGGAAGGCGCGTGGCTGTTTCGGTACGACCCGCGCATCGCCCAGCCGTTTGCCGCGAGCACCGAGGAGGCGACGAAACTCGGCGAGGCCGCGCTCTGGCATTCGCTCGCGTCGTTCCAAGGGCCGGTGCTGGTGGTGCGCGGCGAGCATTCCGATCTGCTGTCGCGAGAAACCGTTGCGAAGATGGTCGCGGCCGGACGTGCCGTGTCGAGCGCGGAGATCGCCGGGGTCGGGCATGCACCCGCCTTTCTCGCGGCCGATCAGGTCGAGCTCGCAAGACGGTTCTTTATCGGCCCCGCGCTCGACGCGTCATAATAGACGGTTGCGCGTGGCGTGTTTGATCGGCGCCATGCGGAGTGCATTCTGATCAACTTTCAACCCATCTCAGGATTTTTCATGGCAGTCATTCGTCATCACGTCGGCAAGCGCCTCTCGGAAACCGCCGTGCACAACGGCACCGTGTACCTCGCAGGCCAGATCGCCGAAGACGCGGATCAGGACATCACGGGGCAGACGCGCGAAGTGCTCGGGCACATCGACCGCCTGCTGGGTGAAGTGAACAGCGACAAATCGCATCTGCTGTCCGTGCAGATCTACATCTCGGATATGGTGCATTTCGCCGGCATGAACGCGGTGTGGGACGAGTGGGTCGCACAAGGCGACACGCCGCCGCGCGCTACCGTCGAAGCCAAACTCGCCAACCCGAAGTGCCTCGTCGAAATCGTCGTGGTCGCGGCGCAGCGCAGCTAGGCCTCGCGCGGTCGCTGTTGTTGAAATTCCCTTGTTTCGTCTGGCCCGGCGGGCCGTCGCACCATGAATACCGAAATCGTTACGAGCACGTCTCACCCCATTCCTTCTTTCGACGAAGCGATGGCGTTCGTGCGCGAGCATGCGGGCGAGGTGCGGCTGTCGTCGGGGGAATCGCTGGCGGATCACGCGGCGGGGACGGCGTCGATCATGCGCAAGCTCAATGTCGATCCGCCGGCGGTGCTGGCGGCGGCGCTGTTTGCGTTGACGCCGCATCTGCAGGACCCGGAGCGCGTGATCACCGACAAGTTCGGCGAAGAGGTCGCGCAACTGGTCGGTGACGTGCGCAAGCTGCTGCGCCTTGGCACGGTGAGCTTGCGCGCTGCGCAGAATGCGATACCCGAAGTCGGGCGCGATGCACAGGCCGCGCGCCGCGTGCAGGTCGAGGCGCTGCGCAAGATGCTGCTCGCGTTTGCGCAGGACATTCGGGTGGTGCTGATCCGTCTGGCGTCGCGTTTGCAATCGCTGCGGTATTACGCGGCGGCGAAGGTCACGCCTTCACCGGACGTGGCGCGCGAGACGCTCGATATCTATGCGCCGCTCGCCAACCGCCTGGGCATCTGGCAACTGAAGTGGGAACTCGAGGACCTCGCATTCCGTTTCGAAGAGCCGGATACCTACAGGCGCATCGCGAAGCTGCTCGACGAGAAGCGCGTCGAGCGCGAGAGCTATGTCGCGCAGGCGATCGAACGCCTGCAGGAGGAGCTGGCCGCAGCGCAGATTCGCGCGGAAGTCAGCGGCCGGCCGAAACACATCTACAGCATCTGGCGCAAGATGCGCGGCAAGCAGCTCGACTTCGCCGAACTCTACGACGTGCGCGCCTTTCGCGTGATCGTGCCGGACATCAAGGATTGCTACACCGTGCTCGGTATCGTGCACAACCTGTGGCAGCCGGTGCCGAGAGAGTTCGACGACTACATCTCTCGGCCCAAGCCGAACGGCTACAAATCGCTGCACACGGTGGTGATTGGCGATGACGGCCGCGCGTTCGAAGTGCAGATCCGCACGCAGGAAATGCATCAGTTCGCCGAGTACGGCGTGGCAGCGCACTGGCGCTACAAGGAGGCCGGCGCGCGTGGCTATGGCGGGCAGTTCATCGCCAACGAGAAGTATGACGAGAAGATCGCGTGGCTGCGGCAACTGCTTGCGTGGAAGGACGAAGTCTCGGAGGGCGAGCATGGCGAGCAGCGCGCGGCGCAGCCGTGGGAGCAACTGCGCCAGGCCACGCTCGACGACGACCATATCTACGTGCTGACGCCGCAGGCGCGGGTAATTGCGCTGCCGCACGGCGCAACGCCCGTCGATTTCGCGTATCACCTGCATAGCGAGCTGGGGCATCGCTGCCGCGGTGCACGCGTCGACGGCGCGATGGTGCCGCTCAATACCCAGTTGCAGAACGGGCAGACGGTCGAGATCGTCGCGGTGAAAGAGGGTGGTCCTTCGCGCGACTGGCTCAACCCGCAACTCGGCTATCTGCACAGTCCGCGCGCGCGGCAGAAGGTGCGCGCATGGTTCAACGCAGTCGAGGTGCAGGAGCACATCGCGAGCGGCCGTGCGATGGTCGAAAAGACCTTGCAACGCGAGGGCAAGACGTCGGTCAATCTCGATCAGCTAGCCGCCAAGCTCGGCTTCAAGACCACCGACGATCTGTTCTCCGTGGTCGGCAAGGAGGAGTTCAGTCTGCGGCTCGTCGAACAGGCGTTACACGATGCGCCGCCGCCGGAGCCCGTGGTGGAAGCGCCGGAGCAGTTCGAGAAGCGCAGCAGTGGGGCGAGCGTCGCGCGCGGAGCGTCCACCGGCGTGCTGGTGGTCGGTGTCGATGCGTTGCTCACGCAGCTTGCGCGCTGCTGCCGGCCGGCGCCGCCCGACGGCATCTGCGGTTTCGTCACGCGGGGCAAGGGCATGTCGATTCACCGCAGCGACTGCCCGACGTTCCGGCGGATGGCCGAGCGCGCGCCGGAGCGTGTGTTGCAGACCGCGTGGTCGGCGGATGTGATGAGCGGCCGCGGCCAATCCGTGTATCCCGTCGACCTCTCTATCGAAGCGACAGACCGACAGGGTTTGCTGCGCGATATTTCCGAAGTGTTCGCGCGTGAAAAGATGAATGTGATCGGCGTGAAGACGCAAACGCGCCGCAACGCCGCGTTCATGCAATTTACCGTCGAAGTGTCGAGCGCCTCGCAGATCCAGCGCGCTTGCACGCTGCTCGGCGAGGTGACGGGCGTGATGCGCGCATCACGCAAGAACTGACGCGTGCGCGAGATGGCGCGCGGAAGCTTCTGTCGTGCATCTGCTTGGGTCCATTCGCAGGACGCGCGCGAGCGACTCGAAATTTAAAGCCGGTGCAGAAAAGTGCTTGCCAAGCGGTGTGGGGCTCCATATAATCTCGTTTCTTCAGGCTCGTAGCTCAGCTGGTTAGAGCACCACCTTGACATGGTGGGGGTCGTTGGTTCGAGTCCAATCGAGCCTACCAACGAAAGAGAAATTCCGGTTTTGCCGGGGTTTCGCAAACTGCAGCAAGCGCTTGTGGCGCAAAAGGCGAATACGGTTATGACACCGCGAACGTTGACCGAGAGCACTTCGGAGCGACGCTAGTCGAGGACCACTTTCGCCAGTGTAGTTTGCAGGAAATGTGAATGCGGCCCCTCGAAAGCGGGGCCGCATTTTTTTTGGTTTTTTGACCTTGATGTATGTGCCGCCGCCGGTCGGCACCACGGAGAACGCAATGGTTTCGATACGTCTGCCTGACGGTTCTGTTCGACAGTACGAGCATCCGGTGACCGTCGCCGAAGTGGCCGCCTCGATCGGCCCCGGCCTCGCTAAGGCTGCGCTCGGCGGCAAGATCGACGGTGAGCTGGTCGATACGTCCGCGCTGATCGATCGCGACGTGGCGCTCGCCATCGTCACTGAAAAAGACGCAGACGGTCTCGATATCATTCGTCACTCGGCGGCGCACTTGCTCGCGTATGCGGTAAAGGATCTATATCCGGAAGCGCAGGTCACGATCGGCCCGGTCATCGACAATGGCTTTTACTACGACTTCGCGTATAACCGTCCCTTCACGCCGGAAGATCTCGAAAAGATCGAAAAGCGCATGCAGGAACTCGCGAAGAAAGACGAGCCGGTCTCGCGCCGCGTCGTATCGCGTGACGAGGCGGTGGACTACTTCAAGAGCATCGGCGAGAAGTACAAGGCTGAGATCATCGAATCGATTCCGCCGACCGACGAGATCAAGCTGTACTCGCACGGCGGCTTCACCGATCTGTGTCGCGGCCCGCACGTGCCGTCCACTGGCAAGCTGAAGGTCTTCAAGCTGATGAAGGTCGCTGGCGCTTACTGGCGCGGCGATTCGAAGAACGAACAATTGCAGCGCATCTACGGTACGGCCTGGACCAAAAAGGAAGACCAGGAGGCGTATCTGCACATGCTCGAAGAGGCGGAGAAGCGCGATCACCGCAAGCTCGGGAAGCAGCTCGATCTGTTTCACATGCAGGACGAGTCGCCGGGCATGGTGTTCTGGCATCCGCGTGGCTGGACGCTGTGGCAGCAGGTCGAGCAGTACATGCGCCGTCGCGTGAACGACGCCGGCTACCTTGAAATCAAGACGCCGATGATCATGGACCGCTCGCTGTGGGAAGCGTCGGGCCACTGGCAGAACTATCGTGAAAATATGTTCACGACGGAATCGGAAAAGCGCGACTACGCGATCAAGCCGATGAACTGCCCGGGTCACGTGCAGGTGTTCAACCACGGTTTGCGCTCGTATCGCGATCTGCCGTTGCGCTACGCGGAGTTTGGTTCCTGCCATCGCAATGAATCGTCGGGCGCGCTGCATGGCCTGATGCGTGTGCGTGGTTTCGTGCAGGACGACGCGCACATTTTCTGTACGGAAGACCAGTTCATCAGCGAATCGATCGCCTTCAATACGCTGGCGATGAGCGTCTACAAGGATTTCGGCTTCGACAACGTCGAGATCAAGCTGTCGCTGCGCCCGGACGCGCGAGCCGGCACGGACGAAACGTGGGATCGCGCGGAGCAGGGCCTACGCGAGGCGTTGACGGCTTGCGGCGTGACGTGGGAAGAGCTGCAGGGTGAGGGTGCGTTCTACGGCCCGAAGGTCGAGTACCACATCAAGGACGCGCTCGGCCGCTCGTGGCAATGCGGCACGTTGCAGCTCGACATGGTGCTGCCGGAGCGCCTGGGCGCCGAATACGTCGCCGAGGACAACAGCCGCCGCCGCCCGATCATGCTGCACCGGGCAATCGTCGGATCGATGGAGCGTTTTCTCGGCATTCTGATCGAGCACCATGCCGGTGCAATGCCTTCGTGGCTCGCGCCGATGCAGGTCGTCGTGATGAATATCGCGGAAAGTCAGACAGAATATGCGCAGTCGCTAGCCCAATCGTTGCAAAAACAAGGGGTTAGAGTTGAGGCCGATTTGCGCAACGAGAAGATTAGCTATAAAATACGCGAGCACACGCTGGAAAAGGTGCCGTACCTATTGGTGGTCGGTGACAAAGAGCGTGAAGCCCAAACGGTAGCCGTGCGTGCCCGTGGTGGTGTCGATCTGGGTGTGATGCCTCTCGATACCTTCATTGAGCGTCTGCGCCAGGACGTGCAGTCGTTCAACTGAGCCACTTGGCAGCCCGGCTCGTTTTTTTAATTTTTAGAGGAAACGTAACATCGCTACTGATAAGTCTGCGCACCGCATCAACGGTGAAATTACGGCACCTGAGGTGCGTCTGGTCGGCGTCGAGAACGAACCGCTCGGCATCGTGAAGCTCGCTGATGCGTTCCGCATGTCGGAACAGCAAGACGTCGATCTGGTCGAAATCGCTCCGCAAGCGGTCCCGCCGGTTTGTCGCTTGATGGACTACGGCAAGTTCAAGTACTCGGAAGCGAAGAAACAACACGAGGCCAAGCTCAAGCAGAAAGTCGTCCAGGTGAAGGAAGTCAAATTCCGCCCGGGTACCGACGACGGCGACTACAACGTCAAGCTGCGCAACCTCATCCGCTTCCTCGATGACGGCGACAAGACGAAAATCACGTTGCGTTTCCGTGGCCGCGAAATGGCTCACCAGGAAATCGGTATGCGCATGCTCGAACGCCTGCGCACGGACCTCGACGAAGTCGGTCAGGTCGAGCAAATGCCGAAAATGGAAGGGCGCCAGATGATCATGGTGCTTGCTCCGAAGAAAAAGAAGTAAGCAGCTGGAGCGGCGGCGCGCCAAGTGGTGCGGGCTCTAGTGGCTAAAAGTTTGAAATGGGATTTGAAGCGATGTTGCGCCGGGTGTCCGGCGCGGTGTCGGCAGGTTTCGGAACGGCGTGCATGCAAGTGTGCGCCGATTCCTGAAAAGCGGCCGCCGGCGGAGTTGGCGGTCTGCATACCAAGTGGAATGGGTTTCGAAGGGCGGGTTATGGTCAATTGGCCGACCGCACACCCATATCCATCTAATAATGGAGTTGTCATGCCGAAGATGAAGACCAAGAAGAGCGCTGCAAAGCGCTTCGTGGTGCGTCCGGGCGGTACCGTCAAGCGCGGTCAGGCCTTCAAGCGCCACATTCTTACCAAGAAGACCACCAAGAACAAACGCCATTTGCGCGGTTCGACGGCAGTTCATGATTCCGATCTGAACTCCGTGCGCGCAATGCTGCCGTTCGCTTAACCCTTAACCGACACTCATAGGAGCAAGACATGCCTCGAGTAAAACGTGGGGTTACCGCACGGGCCCGTCACAAGAAGATCATCAAGCTGGCCAAGGGTTACCGCGGCCGTCGCAATAACGTCTATCGCATCGCCAAGCAGGCGGTCATGCGCGCAGGCCAGTACGCCTACCGCGATCGCCGCAACAAGAAGCGTGTGTTCCGTGCATTGTGGATCACGCGTATCAACGCGGCGGTGCGTCAGCACGACATGACGTACAGCGTGTTCATCAACGGCCTGAAGAAGGCTTCGATCGAACTCGACCGCAAGGTGCTGGCCGACATGGCTGTGTTCGACAAGGCTGCTTTTGCTGCGATCGTTCAGCAGGTGAAAGCCGCCGTTGCAGCCTGATTGCGCTTCTGGCAATTAACACTGCGTGGTTCGTTGCAGCGAATATCCGGTAGTCTCGGTGACGCTGCAGCAAAAACGGGGCTCCTCACCGAGCCCCGTTTTTGTTGGTAGAACCAGTTTTGCTTCGATTGAACACTGACGTTGAAATGATGGGATCAATGGATCTGGACCAGATTGTCGCCGACGCGCAAAAAGCCTTCGCAGAAGCCTCCGACGTCACCACCCTCGAGAACGAGAAAGCGCGCTTTCTCGGCAAATCGGGTGCGCTGACCGAGCTGCTGAAGGGCCTTGGCAAACTCGATCCCGAAACGCGCAAGACCGAAGGCGCACGGATCAACCTCGTCAAGCAACAAGTGGAAGCCGCGTTGACGGCCCGCCGTCAGGCGCTGGCCGACGCGCTGCTGAATCAGCGCCTCGCCGCTGAAGCCATCGACGTCACGCTGCCCGGCCGCGGCACCGGCGCAGGCAGCCTGCACCCGGTGATGCGCACATGGGAGCGCGTCGAACAGATTTTCCGCACGATCGGATTCGAGGTGGCCGACGGCCCCGAGATCGAAACCGACTGGTACAACTTCACCTCGCTGAACAGCCCGGAAAACCATCCGGCGCGTTCGATGCAGGACACCTTCTACGTCGACGGCAAAGATGCCGACGGCCGCCAGTTGCTGTTGCGCACGCACACGAGCCCGATGCAGGTGCGCTACGCGCGCACCAACACGCCGCCAATCAAGGTCATCGTGCCGGGCCGTACCTATCGCGTGGACAGTGACGCGACGCATTCGCCGATGTTCAACCAGGTCGAAGGCCTGTGGATCGACGAGAACATTAGCTTCGCGGACCTGAAGGGCGTCTACACCGACTTCCTGAAGAAATTTTTCGAGCGCGACGACATTCTCGTGCGCTTCCGCCCGTCGTATTTTCCGTTCACCGAACCATCGGCCGAAATCGACATGCTGTTCGAAACGGGCAAGAACGCCGGCAAGTGGCTCGAAATTTCGGGCTCGGGCCAGGTTCACCCCACGGTGATCCGCAATATGGGCCTCGACCCGGAGCGCTACATCGGCTTTGCTTTCGGCAGCGGCCTCGAGCGGCTCACGATGTTGCGTTACGGCGTGCAAGACCTGCGTCTGTTCTTCGATAACGACCTGCGTTTCCTGCGTCAATTCGCCTGAACCGGCGCGTACGAACGCGACAAGCATAGAGCGCGGTATCGCACGTCGTGATGCCGCCAGCGTCCCCGGCAGGGCGTTGCGAGTGAACCGGATACGAACCCCGAGTCACGCGCAGCCACTGCCGGACGCGGACCTAACCTGATCAGAACGTACACAGAACCATGCAATTCCCGGAATCCTGGCTGAGAACCTTTGTCGATCCGCAACTGACGACCGACGAACTGTCGCACGCGTTGACGATGGCCGGTCTCGAAGTCGAAGACCTGCGGCCGGCCGCACCGCCGACCTCGAAGATCGTCGTCGGCCAGGTGCTGGAAGTCGTCAAACACCCGGACGCGGACAAGCTCAACGTGTGTCAGGTCGACGCCGGCACCGGCGCGACGCTGAACATCGTGTGCGGTGCGCCGAACGTGGCGCCGGGTATCAAGGTGCCGGTCGCGCTGGTGGGCGCGCAACTGCCGCCGGCTGAAGAGGGCGGCGCGCCCTTCGCGATCAAGCTCTCGAAGCTGCGCGGCGTGCAAAGCGAAGGCATGCTGTGCTCCGCACGTGAGCTGAAGCTTTCGGAAGATCATAGCGGCCTGATGATCCTGCCGGAAGCGACGCCGATCGGGCAGGACATCCGCGAAACGCTGAACCTCGATGACACCGTGTTCGAAATCAAGCTGACGCCGAACAAGGCGGACTGCCTGTCGGTGTTCGGCGTGGCGCGCGAGACGTCGGCAATCACCGGCGCGCCGTTGCGCCCGTTGGACATCAGGCCGGCCGACGTCAAGCTCAACGAAACGTTGCCGGTCAAAATCTCCGCGCCCGATCTGTGCGGCCGTTTCTCCGGTCGCGTGATTCGCGGCGTGAACGCGCGCGCGAGGTCGCCGCACTGGCTGGTCGAGCGCCTCGAGCGGTCGGGCCAGCGCAGCATCTCCGCGCTCGTCGACATCTCGAACTATGTGATGCTCGAACTGGGCCGTCCGTCGCACGTGTTCGATCTCGACAAGATCCACGGCGGGCTGGACGTGCGTTGGGGCCGCAAGGGCGAAACGCTCAAACTGCTGAACGGCAACACCGTCGAACTCGATGAAACCGTCGGTGTGATCGCCGACGAGCAGCATATCGAAAGTCTCGCGGGCATCATGGGCGGCGACAGCACGGCTGTCACGCTCGACACTGCCAACATCTATCTCGAAGCCGCGTTCTGGTGGCCCGATAGCATTCGCGGCCGCTCACGCAAATACAACTTCTCGACCGATGCGGGCCATCGTTTCGAGCGCGGCGTCGACTATGCGACGACCGTCGATCATATCGAGCGCATCACGCAACTGATCCTCGACATCTGCGGCGGTGAGGCCGGTCCGGTCGACGATCAGATCGTCAACGTGCCGAAGCGCGAACCTGTGAAAATGCGTGTGTCTCGTGCGAACCGCATCATCGGCGTGCAGATAGGTGCGGAAGAAATCGCGCAGATCTTCACGCGCCTCGGCCTCTCGTTCGAGCGCGATGGCGATACCTTCGCGGTAATGCCGCCGTCGTACCGCTTCGATATCGAAATCGAAGAAGACCTGATCGAAGAAGTCGCGCGCATTTACGGCTTCGAAAAGATTCCGGCACGGCCCCCGGTGGCGACCAGCGAAATGCTCGCGACCAACGAAACACAACGCTCGATCCACGTGATCCGTCACGCGCTCGCTGCGCGCGATTACGCTGAGACGGTGAACTTCAGTTTCGTCGACGCCGAGTGGGAGCAGGACTTCGCTGGCAACGACAAGCCGGTTCGTCTGCTCAATCCGATCGCTAGCCAGTTGTCGGTGATGCGCACGACGCTGTTCGGCAGCCTCATCAACGTGCTGCGCACAAACCTGAATCGCCGAGCGGCGGATCGCGTGCGCGTGTTCGAAGCCGGGCGCGTGTTCCTGCACGATCCGTCGATCAAGGCCGGCGAGTTGACGGTCGAAGGTTTCGCGCAACCGAAGATGATCGGCGCGCTCGCGTACGGTCCCGCGCTCGACGAGCAGTGGGGCGCGCCGATGCGCACGGTCGACTACTTCGACATGAAGGGCGATCTTGAAGCGCTGGTGGCGCCGGCGATGGCGCGTTTCGTGAAAGCGGAGCATCCGGCTTTGCATCCGGGACGCAGCGCGCGTGTCGAAGTAAATGGCCGCGCAGTGGGCTGGATCGGCGAATTGCATCCGCGCTGGATGCAGAAATACGATTTGCCGCATGCGCCGATTCTGTTTGAAATCGAAGCCGAAGCATTAATGCAGCGTGTATTGCCGACTCCCGCGGAAGTATCCAAATTCCCGCCGGTGCGTCGCGATATCGCGGTGGTCGTCGATCAGAAAATCGAGGTCCAGGCGCTGCTCGACGAGCTTCAGGAAGCCCAGTCCGAATCCGCTTGCAAGAGCGTTCAGAAGGTTGCGCTTTTCGATGAATTTCGTCCAAAATCAAACACTTCCGGTGGTCTGGCCGCTCACGAGAAAAGCCTTGCGTTCCGTGTGACCTTGCAAGATACTGGCGGAACCCTTCAGGATGAAACGGTCGATCTGGCCATTCAAACTCTGGTGGAACGTCTGGCTCGAGTATATGGCGCACGGTTGCGCGGATAACCCGCATTTAACAATTGCACGGCTGTTTCCGCATCCTTTGTTTTTTGCTTGACGCGCCATTTGATAGATATGAATGAAATGAACTCGAGTGATTTCGAAGCCCTTCTTACGGCGCAACGCAGCGCCATGATTCGCGATATTCCGACATCACCCGCCGTCGTTTCGACTGAAACGCCGACGCTCACCAAAGCAGAGCTTGCCGAGTTGCTGTTCGACAATGTCGGGCTCAACAAGCGGGAAGCGAAGGACATGGTCGAAGCGTTCTTCGAGGTGATTCGCGATGCGCTGGAGAGTGGCGACAGCGTGAAGCTGTCGGGGTTCGGCAACTTTCAGTTGCGTGACAAGCCCCAGCGTCCCGGCAGAAACCCGAAGACCGGCGAGGCGATTCCGATCGCCGCGCGTCGCGTTGTGACGTTTCATGCAAGTCAAAAGCTGAAAGCGCTGGTTGAAAACGGCGCTGAAGCGAGCTTCGCGCGCTGATTGACTCGCGCGCTCCTGCGCAACCACTACGACGGCTAACTGACGATGACAGCGACGATCGAAAAAGTCGTCTTGCCTCCGATTCCGGCGAAGCGCTACTTCACGATCGGTGAGGTCAGCGAACTATGCGGCGTGAAACCGCATGTGTTGCGTTACTGGGAGCAGGAGTTCACGCAGTTGAGGCCGGTCAAGCGGCGCGGCAATCGTCGCTACTATCAGCATCATGAGGTGCTGTTGATCCGACGGATTCGGGAGTTGTTGTACGAGCAGGGCTTCACGATCAACGGCGCGCGCAATCGGCTCGATACGCATGGCGGTCACGGGCATGGTGAGCCGGCTGCATCGGTCGGGGAAGACGAGGGCGCAGTCGCCGCGCAGGCGTCCGCGGTTGCGACAGCTGCAGTGGACGTCGAACAGTTGCGCAAGGAATTGCTGCACGTAATCGATTTGTTGAAGCACTAGCTCACTTTGTTCGTACGAAGCGGTTCTAATCGAATGAAGTGTCTGTTATAATTTTGTGCTGTTCGGGGCGTAGCGCAGCCTGGTAGCGTACCTGCATGGGGTGCAGGTGGTCGGAGGTTCAAATCCTCTCGCCCCGACCAAAGAAATCAAGGCCTCACAAGCACTGCTTGTGAGGCCTTTTTCGTATGCGTCGTTAGAAAAAGCCGCGCATGCCGCGGCCCCTCACGCATCCCTGACACGAACACGACCCTCACCCCGCCCCCAGCGCCACGAACCGTTCAAGATGATGATCCTCATCCCCAAGCTGATGATCGATCATCACAAGGCGCTTCGCATAGTGAGCGAGCGGCAGTTCCCACGTCATACCGATGCCGCCATGAAGCTGGATGCATTCCTCGGCGACTAGCGCGCCGATCCTGCCGATGCTGTACTTCGCTGCCGATAGCGCACGCTCCCGCACCCAGCGCTCGCCCTCAAGCGCGGCAGCAGCATTGATCACCGCCGAGCGAGCCTGTTCAATTTCGAGCAACAGATCGGCCATCCGATGCTGCAACGCCTGGAAGCTGCCGATCGGCACGCCGAACTGCTTGCGAGTGCGCAGGTAGTCGAGCGTGTGGTCCTTCGCGACATCCATCGCGCCGACCGCTTCCGAGCACAACGCGAGCACGCCGCAGCCGATCGCGTATTCGAGCGTCGCGAAGCCTTCACCTGCTACGCCGAGGACCGCGTCGTCGCCGAGCGTGACGTTGTCGAACGTGACTTCGGCCGCGCGCCCGCCGTCGATCTTGCGATAGCCGCGCACGCTGACGCCCGCCGCGTCGCGAGGCACGAGAAAGAGCGTGATGCCGTCTTCCGCCTCGTCGGCAGCGCTCGTGCGTGCTGACACGAGAAATGCGGAAGCGTGCTCGCCATGCTGCACGACGGCTTTCGCGCCGCTCAATTGCCAGGCGCCGTGGCCATTGCCGCCGCGCTGCGCGCGCGTCGTCACACGAGCCAACTCGTAGTGAGAATCCGGTTCGCCGTGCGCCAGCGCGACGATCCGCGAGCCGTCGATCAACTCGCCGAGCAAGGCTTTCTGCGCATCGTTGCCGCTCTTCGCGACGGCCCGGCCGACGATCAGCGTATCGAGAAACGGCTCGACCACGAGGCCCCGGCCGAGGCTCTCGAACACGACGGCGATGTCGAAGCCGCCGCCGCCGTAACCGCCGTTCGCTTCATCGAACAGCGCGCCGATCATGCCGAGTTCCGCAAAGCGGCCCCACAGTTCCGTGCTGAAACCTTGCGCCGAGCACGCGATCCGGTCGCGCGTCTCGAAGCCGTATTGTTCGCTGACGAAGCGGTTCAACGTATCCGCCAGCATGCGGCGGTCTTCGGTGTGCTGGAAGTTCATGACGTGCGCCTCTTACAGTCCCAGGATCATTTTGGAAATGATGTTCTTCTGGATTTCATTCGAACCGCCGAAGATCGACAGCTTGCGATTGTTGAAGTAAAGCGAAGCGGCACTCGCGGCTTCGTCGGGGCCGACCGACACGCCGTCGAACCCATCGTGCAGCGCTTCCTCGACGAACGGCTGCGCGTACGCGCCCATCGCGCGACGTGTGAGCGACGAGATTTCCTGACGGATCTCGGTGCCTCTAATTTTGAGCATCGAACTCTCGGCGCCGGGCACACCGCCGCCCGCCACCGCCGCGATCACGCGCAGGTTGGTAGTCTTCATGTTCTCCAGATCGATCTCGACGCGCGCCATGCGCGCTGCGAACGCGGGATCTTGCGCCAGCGGCTTGCCGTTGCGCAGCTGCTTCGCGGCGATCGTGCGCAGCCGCTTGAACGCGGCCACCGAGAAGCCGACGCCCGCGATATTCGTGCGCTCATAGGTGAGCAGATACTTCGCGTAAGTCCAGCCCTTGTTCTCTTCACCGACGAGATTTGCAGCCGGCACGCGCACGTCGGTGAAAAACACTTCGTTGACTTCGTGCTCGCCGTCGAGCGTGATGATCGGGCGCACTTCGACGCCCGGGGTGTTCATGTCGATCAGCAGGAAGCTGATGCCTTCCTGTTTGCGCACGTCGATTGCGGTGCGCACGAGGCAGAAGATCATGTTCGCGTAGTGGCCGAGCGTGGTCCACGTCTTCTGGCCATTGACGATGTAGTGCTCGCCTTGCGCATCCGAGCCGCGTACCGCCGTGGTCTTCACCGACGCGAGATCCGAGCCCGCGCCCGGCTCCGAGTAGCCCTGGCACCACCAGTCGGAGCCATCGAGAATGCGCGGCAGCCAGTATTGCTTCTGCGTTTCGCTGCCGTATCTGATCAGCACCGGTCCGAGCATGTTGACGCCGAACGGCACGACGCGCGGCGCGCCGGCCAGCGCGCATTCGTTTTCGAAGATGAACTTCTGCACTGCGTTCCAGCCGGGGCCGCCGTACTCCTTCGGCCAGTGATTGGCCAGCCAGCCTTGCGCATGCAGGATCGCGTGCCATTCGGCCATGTCGTCGCGCGTGAGGCGGCGCCCGCCGTGCACCTTGTCGGCGAGGCGTTGCGGAAGACGGTCGCGCAGGAAGGCCAGCACGTCGGCGCGGAAGGCTTCTTCTTCCGGGGTGAAGTTCAGGTCCATGGCGGGTTGTTCCGTAGAGAGCGAGCGGGCCGGTGCGACGAGTATGGCACCGGCCCGCCTGCGTCGGATGACAGGTCGGCTCAGGCCGACTGATTCAGGCTCGCGAAATCGGCGCCGCGTTCCACGAGGTCGATCAGAAGCGGCGATGCTCGCCAGAACAGCGGGTCTTCGTTAGCGAACTCGCGGATGTCGGCAAGAATCTTCGGCAGGCCGATCATGTCCGCGTATTTCATCGGACCACCGCGATAGCGCGGAAATCCGTAGCCGTACAGGAAGGTCACGTCGACATCCAAAGGGCGCAGCGCGATGTGTTCGTGCACGACGTTGGCGCCTTCGTTGATCATCGCGGCCATGTAGCGGCGCACGATTTCCTCGTCGGTGAAGGTGCGCGGTGTGATGCCGGCGCGCACGCGTTCAGCGTCGATGATTGCTTCGACTTCCGGATCGGGCGTGCCGCTGCGCGATCCTTCGGGGTACAGATAAAAGCCACGCCCGGTTTTCTGACCGAACCAGCCGCGCTCGCACAGGCGGTCGGCGATCTGCACGTAGCGCGCGGCGGGGTTGCGGGTGGCCGCGCGCCGCTTGCGCGTGGCCCAGCCGATGTCGCCGCCCGCGAGGTCGACCACCTGGAACGGGCCCATCGGAAAGCCGAACGCGCGCACCGCAGCGTCGATCTGATACGGCGACGCGCCGTCTTCCATCATCGCGTCGGCGGCGCTGCGATACACGGCTAGCACGCGGTTGCCGATGAAGCCGTCGCACACGCCCGCGCGCACCGGCGTCTTGCGCAGCTTCTTCGCAAGCTCGAACGCCGTGGCGACCACGTCGGCGCGGACCTGCTTCGGCACCACCACTTCCAGCAGCTTCATGATGTTGGCGGGCGAAAAGAAGTGCAGGCCGATGACGTCCGCGGGACGCGAGATGCTGGCGGCCAGCGCGTCGATGTCGAGATACGACGTGTTGGTCGCGAGCACCGCGCCCGCTTTGCACACGCGATCGAGTTCGGCAAACACGGCCTGTTTCACCGCGAGATCCTCGAACACGGCTTCGATGACGAGGTCGGCGCGGGCGAGCGCGTCATATGACGTGCTGCCGCTCCAGCGCGTCATGATCTGCGCCTTCTTCTCCGCGCTCAGACGGCCCTTGGCGATCAGGCCGTCGTAGACTTTTTCGATGTGCGCACGACCGCGTGCGAGCGACGCGTCGTCGCGTTCGATCATCGTGACCGGTAGACCGGCGTCGAGCACCGCGACCGCGATGCCCGCGCCCATCGTGCCGCCGCCGACCACGCCGATCGCATCGAGCGCGCGCGGTTTCGCGTCACGCGTCTCGGGCGCCTTCAGCACTTCGCGCTCGGCAAAGAACGCGTGAATCAGGCCGGCGCGCTGCGGGCTGTCGATACATTGCAGGAACAGTTTGCGTTCGAGCCGCAGTCCGCCGTCGAAAGGCTGTTCGATCGCGGCCTCGACGGCCTCGACGATCTTCAGCGGCGAGAACAGGCCGCGCGACTTCTTCGCGGTTTCCGCGCGCGCCGTGGCAACGGCGGCGAGGCTCGCGTCGCGATCGGCGAGTGCGGCGGCGTCGCGCGTGCGGCGCACCGGCGCGTGTGCGGCCAGCAGTTCGTGCGTGTACGCGAGCCCTTCGGCGAGGATGTCGCTGCTGCGGCCGACCCGGTCGACAAGTCCCATTGCGTGCGCTTCCTTCGCGCCGGTATGCCGGCCGCTGAGGATCAGATCGAGCGCGGCGGCTGCGCCGATCAGGCGCGGTGTGCGCTGCGTGCCGCCCGCGCCCGGCAGCAGACCGAGCTGCACTTCGGGCAGGCCGAGTTTCGCGCCGTCCACCGCGATCCGGTAGTGCGCGGCGAGCGCCACTTCGAGGCCGCCGCCGAGCGCCGCGCCGTGAATCGCGGCGACGACCGGCTTCGTGCACGCTTCGATGCGGTTGCACACATCCGGCAGCGACGGCGGCACTGGCGGTTTGCCGAACTCGCGAATATCCGCACCGGCGATAAAGTTGCGCCCCGCGCCGACAATCAACACGGCTTCAATGGACTTGTCGGCGTCGGCGGCTTCGATCGCGGCGAGCAGGCCGCGCCGCACGTCGGCAGACAGCGCGTTGACCGGCGCGTGGTCGATGGTGACGAGCAGCACCTTGCCGCGCAATTCGCGCGTGACAAGGGCGGCGTCGGCCGAAGGGTCGAGGGTCATGATGTCGTCTCCTGACGGTTATGCAGGCATTCGAGGCGTGCCGGCTCTGGCGAATTGTCCCGATTGTGGAGTGATCAAGGTTCATTGACAATCACATGCCGGGTTGACAGACTGTCAAAACTATTTTGACAAGGGCGCCGCCATGGACGTCAACTCCCTGACCTTGCTCGTGGAGATTCTCGATGCGGGCAACCTGAGCGAAGCCGCGCGCCGGCTCAAAATGAGCCGCGCGAACGTGAGTTATCACCTGAATCAACTGGAGCGCTCGATCGGGCTGCAACTGGTCAGACGCACCACGCGCCGGGTCGAGCCGACCGAAATCGGGCTACAGCTATACGAACATGGCCGCACGATCCAGAACGCGCTGCTCGCCGCGCGCGAGTCGGTCGCAACGCTCGGGCAGAGCCTGCAGGGGCGCGTGCGGCTTAGCGTGCCGAGCGGCTACGGTCAGCTCGTGATGTCCGACTGGCTGATCGCGTTCAAGCGGCTTTATCCGGGCATCGTGCTGGACGTGATGTTCGAGAACCGCGTCGAGGACCTCATGCGCGACGAAGTCGATATCGCGGTGCGGGTCATGTCGGAGCCGCCGCAAAATCTGGTCGCGCGCGACATGGGGCCGGTGAGCTATGTCGCGTGCGCGTCGCCGGTATTTGCGCAAACGCACGGCATGCCCGCGAAACTGGACGATCTGCGCACTGCGCCGCTCATCACGGCGGCCGTGGTCGGCAGACAATTGCGCGTCGCCGCTTATCTGCGCGACGAGCGGCACGAGGTGCTGCTGGAGCCGGCTATCATTTCCGAAAACTTTCTGTTCCTGCGTCAGGCGGTGCTCGCGGGTCTGGGCGTGGGACTCGTGCCCGACTACGTGGTGCAGGACGATCTGAAACGCGGCGACGTCGTGACCGCGCTCGACGAATGGCGCCTGAGCATCTTCGGCACGCACATGTACATGCTCTATATGCCGAACCGGCATCACACGCGCGCTGCCGCGACTTTTATCGAATTTGTTTTGCAGCACGCGCGTGGGACGGGGCGGGGCGTGGTTGCGTGATCGCCCGTGTGTAGTCGCGGCGTAGAAGGGGCAGGGAGGGCGGTGAAGTCTTGCGCTGCGCGGGCCAACCGCGCATTCGAAGGACGCGCCGTTGGGCTGCGCTGTTGCGCGTCACGCGGGCGGCCCCGTGTAGCGCTACTTCGACACTGCCGCCTCGAATCGCCTGACCGCTCCGACGATATCACTGCGTAGTTGCTGTAGCGCGCCGCGCCGCGCATCCGGCGGCACGAGTCCCTGCCACAGCAACTCGGCCAGCGAAGCAGCGGTCGCTTCGATATCGACGGCTCTCTCCTTGCGCACGGCATCCCACAGCACGTGCTCCATCGGACCGTAGATGGCGGAGCGCAGGAGCCCGAGCGACATGTCGGCGCGGATGTCGCCATTCGCCACGCCTTCGGCGAGCACGCTCATCATCGGCGCGGTATAACGGCGCTGCAACTCGACGATCACGTCGCCGAACTTGTCGTCTTTCTCGCGCCCTTCGGAAAGAATCAGCGCGCACAGTCCGGTTCCGTCGACGGTCAGGCGATAGAGATGCGTACGCACGAGGTACGCGAACTTGCTGCGCGTGCCGGCAATCAAGGGCAATTCATTTTCCACCTGGGCGATGATCTCGTCGTACCAGTTGCCGAGTACGCGAACGCACAGATCGCGCTTGCTTGCGAAGTAAGTGAAGATCGTCGCCTCGGACACCCCCACGCGCCGCGCGATTTCCGTCATGGTGGCGCCGGCATAGCCGACTTCGGAAAACACGAGCCGGGCTGCTTCGAGAATCGTCTTGAGGCGCTGCTCGGAGCGTGCCTGCACGGGCACGCGACGGGAGAGGGAGGACGTGTTCATTGCGGCAATGAGGTGGTCGGGAGTAGCATTGGCAGGTTAGTTGAGTCTAGCTCAATATAAATTTTGTGGAAAGGCGCGCAGAAATTCCTCTGAAATTTATGCACTCAACTGCTCTTCGTCGTAACTTGAGCTAAACTCAAACACTTCAAAAAAGCAGCAGCAAGTTACGGAGACAGCTCGCATGCCTACAGCTTCGCAGCGGACCTCATCGCTGCCTTCTTCATTGAACGGCTACCGTTCGGTGTTTCGGGAAGGCCTGTTCGCCGGCCAGGTGATCGTCGTCACCGGTGCCGGCAGTGGGCTGGGTCGTTGCACGGCGCACGAACTCGCGTCGTTGGGAGCGAGGCTGGCGCTGATCGGCCGCAGCGAAGACAAACTGAAAGCCGTGCTGGCCGAGTTGGCGGCGGACCATCCAGCCGTCGCCGGTGGCCACAGCATCTACCCGTGCGACATCCGCCACGAACCGCAGGTCCGCGAAACGATCGCC
Organism: Paraburkholderia fynbosensis; assembly: GCF_902859935.1. Classification (GTDB taxonomy): domain Bacteria; phylum Pseudomonadota; class Gammaproteobacteria; order Burkholderiales; family Burkholderiaceae; genus Paraburkholderia; species Paraburkholderia fynbosensis. The sequence goes on along the minus strand of NZ_CADIKI010000012.1, from coordinate 11,917 downwards.
TCGATCATCGCGGAGTTGGGCCACATCGACGGTCTGTTCAATTGCGCCGGCGGTCAATTTCCGGCTCCGCTGGAAAAGATTTCGTTGAATGGCTGGGACGCGGTCGTGCGCAACAATTTGCACGGCACCTTTCTGATGTCGCGCGAGTGCTATACGCAATGGATGCAGCATCACGGCGGCGCGATCGTGAACATGCTCGCCGACATCTGGGGCGGCATGCCTGGCATGGGCCACTCGGGCGCGGCTCGCGCGGGTGTATGGAATTTCACGGAAACCGCCGCCTGCGAGTGGGGCCACGCGGGCGTGCGAGTCAATGCCGTTGCGCCAGGCTGGATCGCCTCGGCCGGGATGGACAGCTACCATGAGGATTACCAGGCGCTGTTGCGCACGCTGAAACACAAGGTGCCGCTGCAACGCTTCGGCACCGAGTCCGAACTCGCCAGCGCAGCCGTGTTTCTGCTCTCGGAAGCGTCGGCGTTCATCAACGGTACGGTGATTCGCGTCGACGGCGGCGTGCCGAACGCGCGTCATTCCTGGCCGTTAGCGCAAGCGGAGCGTACGATCGAATACAACGGTTTTCCGCGCTATGAGCCGCCGACGGGTTTGCAGGACCAGGTCGAGCCACACGCATAGGCGGCACGCCACGCAAACCGTCCGCCAGTCGAAGCGACACGAAGGCGACACGAAGGAGACACGATGAACCTCGAAGGCCAGACCTACGATTCGCTGACGGCGAATTTCGCGTGGCGTATTGCGCCGCGCTACAACATCGGCGTCGACGTCTGCGACAAATGGGCCGACGGCTCGGGCCGTCTTGCGCTGATCGTCGAAGACGCCGACGGCCACGCCACGCGCTACACGTTCGACGAATTGAAGACCTTGTCCGACCGCTTCGCGAACACATTGCAGGCAAGCGGCGCGCAACGCGGCGACCGCGTCGGCATCTTCCTGTCGCAATCGATCGAGACCGCCATCGCGCATCTCGCCGCGTACAAGGCGGGCATGGTGGCCGTGCCGCTATTCGCGCTCTTCGGCGTCGACGCGATCGAACATCGTCTCGGCGACAGCGGCGCGGTGGCGCTGATCACCGATCACGCGGGCGTGCAGAAAGTCGACGAGATTCGCGCCGCATTGCCCGAGTTGCGCAACGTCTTCAGCGTCGATATCGAACAGGATCGCGCCGACCCGTCCGCGCCCGTGCGTGCGTTCTGGCAGGCGCTAACGCATGCATCCGCAGACTTCACGCCGGTCGACACCGGCGCAGACGATCCCGCGGTCATCATCTACACGTCGGGTACGACCGGCAAACCTAAGGGCGCGTTGCATGGGCATCGCGTGTTGCTGGGTCATCTGCCCGGCGTCGAGATGTCGCAGCAGGGCTTTCCCGCGCACGCCACGCTAATGTGGACGCCGGCGGACTGGGCATGGATCGGCGGCCTGTTCGACGTGCTGCTGCCGTCGTGGCATCACGGCGTCGCGGTGCTCGCGCGCCGCTTTGCGAAATTCGACGGCGAGGCCGCATTCGATCTGATGGCGCGCCACGCGGTCTCGCATACGTTCCTGCCGCCGACCGCGCTGAAGATGATGCGCGGCGTCGCGCATCCGGAACGCTGGCATCTCGCATTGCGCTCGGTGGCGAGCGGCGGCGAATCGCTCGGCGAGGAGTTGATCGGCTGGGGCCGCGCGGCGCTCGGCGTGACGATCAACGAGTTCTATGGACAGACCGAATGCAACGTCGTGGTGTCGTCGTGCGCGGCGCTGTTCGAGCCGCGCTTCGGCGCGATCGGCCGCGCGGTGCCGGGGCATCATGTCGCGATCGTCGATGCGAACGGCGACGAACTGCCGCCGGGCGCGATCGGCGATATCGCGGTGGCCGCGCCCGATCCGGTGATGTTCCTCGGGTACTGGCGCAACGAAGCGGCGACGCACGAGAAATTCCGCGGCAGGTTTCTGCTGACCGGCGACCTCGGCACGCGCGACGCGGATGGCTTCATCCGTTTCGTGGGCCGTGGCGACGACGTGATTACGAGCGCCGGTTACCGGATCGGCCCGGCGTCGATCGAAGATTCGCTGCTGCGTCATCCTGCGGTGTCGATGGCGGCCGTGATCGGCGCACCGGATCGCGAGCGCACCGAAATCGTGATGGCGTTCGTGGTGCTGAAGCCGGGTTTCGTCGGCGATGCAGCGCTCGTGCGCGAGATTCAGCAGCACGTCAAGACGCGCCTCGCCGCGCATGAATATCCACGCGAAATCCGCTTCGTCGACAGTCTGCCGTTGACGGCAACCGGCAAGGTCATCCGCAAGGCGCTGCGTGCAGGACTCGCGCCGCAAGCGGGCGACCCTACTGCAAAAACCTGAAACCCGATGACCACGAACGCACGCGGACCCTCCACTCGAACCGCCAGAACATCAAGAACGTCCGCCCAAGAACCGTCCGCCGCCGCACTGGACGATACCGACCGCAAGCTGCTCGCGCTGCTCGCCGAAGACGCCACGCGCACTTACGCGGAACTCGGCAAGCTGCTGTTTTTGTCTGCGCCCGCGGTTCACGAACGCGCCCGGCGTCTGAAGCGCGAAGGCGTGATCAAGGCCACTGTCGCCGCACTCGACGCCGCGAAACTGAACCGCCCGTTGCTCGCGTTCGTGCACGTGGATACAACGAGCTGGGCCGTCACGCGGCAACTGCTTGCGCTGCAAGAGCTATCGGACGTCGAGGAGATTCATACGGTGACGGGCGAGAGCGCGATGCTGCTGAAAGTACGTACGCGCGACACTCAATCGCTCGAACAACTGCTCGCGCGCATTCACGCGATAGAAGGCTTCACCGGCACGCGCAGCTACATTGCGCTGACCACGTATCTGGAGCGCGGGCCGAGCTCGAACCTGTAGCGCGGTGACTGAAGCATGCCGCTCACGCATGCAGCGCAAGACCCTTGACCGCCTTGTCGACCGCTTTCTTCGGCCCTCGCACCGCGATTCCGACGAGATCAGGCGCGTCGGCGGGCTCGGCGCGAAACGCCTCGCGGTTCGCTTCGTCATGTCCGGTGGAGAACATCGCGCGGACATACACGGCGCGCGTCAACTCGCGTTCGATGCCCTGACGAAACGCGCGCAGCAAACCCGCGTTGTCCGCCTGATAGACCATCATCGGCTGGCCGAGCAGCCGCGCATGTCGGCGGCCAGCCGCGTCCTCGTATGGCTCGCCGAGCGCCTCGGGCGCGGCGCCCGCGATGCCGGTGGCGAGAAACGCGGTCACATTGAGTTTTTGCCACACGGCGAGATCGTCCAGCACGATGATCGCGACTTTCGTATCGAATTCCATTACGCACTACGCTCCATGTTCAAGAGAGACTCCACAGTCGAATCTTATGGAAAATCGCCCGGTGCGGGAATGAGCGCGCGGCAAAAACGAATGGGCTTCGACGAACTCGCGTTAGCGCAGCACCGATGTCGGGTTTTGCCTGATAGGGTTCGGCAAGCTGCATTGTCTGTTGAGTCCGAGTCTTGAGCGGTACAAAGCGCACGTTCGGGCACCGTATCGCCTCGCAGACTGCTTCGGCGTCAGCCGCATCGGTCTTATCGCTCTTTACGTAACGCCGCGCGATCTGCGGGGCGATCGGTTCACCGGTGCGTTCCGGCTTTGCGAGCTTCTAGCCTCAGAAGCGGGAGTCGTCCATCAAATCGGAACCGTCGTGAGAGCATTGAAAGTTGACAATTATCGACAATCGAAGCCTTGTCCCCATGATACTTATGGGTTGTTCTGCCGCATCGTGCGAATTCTTGTGGAGGGGCAAGATGAGTCGTTGGTTGGTGGTGCTCGTATCGTCCATAGCGCTGTGGTCCAGTTCTGCAGTTGCTGCGACAGTGCCGGTTGTTGGCTATATCGCCGAGCCGAAGATCTTCTTCTCTGGGACCTCGGACGACGCAAGCAGCGGAATGTTGACGCTCAAAACCTCGACCGGTGTGATCTGTCGCGGGCAATGGATGTATAGCTCGCCTGAATCAGGCTATGCCCGTGCGACGTGTGGAGACGGTAGAAATGTCGAAGTTCGCTTCAATTCAATTGACTCTCCAAGCGGTACGAGTATCGGGAACGGCTCAACTTCTCTCGGTGAGCGAGTGGTCTCTTATGCGGGCCACGATGCGGCTCAATTCATGGCGAGTCAGTCAAATACGCCGAAGGAAAAGCTGGTTGGTATCGGAAGCGGATTTTTTGTATCGGACGGAGGTGCGCTTCTGACAACCCGTCATGTCGTAGCTGGATGCAATCGATTTGCCGTGTGGAACGGTGAGCGAGCATTCGACGCGGCCTATGTTGCGTCCGATACCAAAGTTGATCTTGCGGTATTGAAGGTGAATAGTTGGCGCGGTTTTTCCGCATCGTTCGCACCGGAATCAGAAGTTGGCGAGACAGTCTATTCCTTGGGATATTCATCAGGAGTTGGGCAACGAGCGCCGCTGATTATTCAGCAAGGCGTGATTGCATCCATGTCCGGACTCGATGGAAAGAGATTTCTTTTGCAACACTCAGCGGTGTTCAGCCCTGGCAATAGCGGCGGCCCGCTACTAGATCCATCCGGGAACGTTGCGGGAGTCAACGACTTGACGTTAAGTGCAGGCGAACCAATCAATCAGCAGTATTACGCGATCAAGCCGGATGTTGCACGCCAATTTCTATCGCGTAATGGCGTCAGTGCCTCTGCCGACTTGAAAGGCGGCCCAGCCTCAGCACAAATCGCCTACAAAACCGCAAAAGAATTTACCGTGCGTGTGGAATGCTACGCGCGAATGTAGAAGGAGCGGTTGTTCGTAAATCTGGACATAGACGGTTTCTACAGTGGTATACGCTGGGGTAATTGAGAGACCCATCAGCCCGTCCGACACAACTTGACGATTACAACTCCACAAGACCGGAGCGGCTCAGCGAGTGCCGCCACGGTCCAATTGGACAGCTGTGAATCCTCGTCTCCCATGGCTTTTAGCAGCGCGGCAATCCAAGTTTTCTAAAGTTGACATCTTTATCGGCGTAGCTGTGAGACATTTAATTCGGTCTACGATTACACCCGCCAGGTATCGCTGCCGCCTCGAAGCATTCGAAAAAAAATGTGACAGGCGACTGGATACCGGAAAATCTACGTACGTCGGATGCTGTAGGTCATTGAAAATGGAAAAAGTAATAGGCAGCCGCCGTTCGTTTGTCTCCTCATGTTTGAGCGGGCGTGGAAGTGGTTAGAGCGTTGATTTTTTGCGCATCCGAAAAAAAAGAAAAAAGCAGGTATGGCGGAAAAATTGAACGAGGTGATGTGAATGAACAACTGCAACCCGTGCACAGAGCGGCATTCCGATATGACCGGTGGGCATTTCGGTACTTTGCTGTGCTCCGCGGTGTTGTGCTTGACATTGATATCTGCAGCAGCAGGCACTTATGCAGCGCAAGCCGAGCCGAATTCTTCCAGCGGGGCATCGAGTCCAGCATCTTCGTCTATTCCGGATATTCAAAGCAACAAGCTGCAGCCAGATGCATCAGGACCTGAATTGACAGGCGTTGATACTCAGTCCGGTTCGACAGGGCAGTCGGCAGACGGGGCAGCACTAGGGCTTAATCAATCGGTTCGACTAGCGCTAAATCATTATCCATCTATTGCCGACGCGATCTCCCAGCTCTCGCAGGCAGGCGTCGGCATCGATGTAGCGCGTGCGGGTTACTTCCCCAAGGTAACGACGGGTTTGGGTGGCGGGAACAACTCTCCCACGGGTAGGGCAAGCACCACATCGGTTGAGATTACCCAGATGATCTATGACTTCAATAAGGTCAAGAGCGCGGTTGGTCAAGCTAGTGCAACTGTGAAGCGCCAACGGGCGGAAGTCTTGAGGGAGATTCAATCGGTTGAAAGACAGACGGCCGAAGCATATGTCAACGTAAGTCGTTATCAAGCGCTTGTCCGCATCGCGGAGGATCAGGTTAGCGCAATGGAGCGAGTGTACGAGATGGCAGAGTTACGTGCGAGTGCCGGCGTTAGCACACGTTCGGATCCAATCCAGGCTGGTGCGCGGCTTCATGGTGCGCGAGCCAGCTTGGGAGAAATGCGCGCACAAAGCCAGCGTGCCCGACAGCATTTGCGTACGCTAACTGGTAGCGAGCTTTCGGGACAGGTCGCTCCCCTCTCGATGGAACAGGCGTCCGGAAAGTCATTGAGTGCCGATCCGGATACGAATTTGATGCCCGACGTCATGGTTGCCCAGGCGGAGGCAGAAATCTCCCAGAAGCAGCTTGACGCGGCACGCGCAGATCGATTGCCGACGGTTTCCCTTGACTACACGCTAAATAAAAACCTGACGGGTATAAATCCGACCACCTTCACACGTAACGGTTCGAACCACACCCTAATGGTTACGCTGACATGGAATGCTTTCCAGGGCGGTGCGCTAAACGCGCAGGTTAACGCGGCCAATTATGCGCTCGATGCCGCGCGTTCACGGATAGAGCGAGCTCAGTTAGACAGTATGGACGCGGCACTCGATTCTCGAGAACAAGCGCTTGGAGCCAAGAGTCGGGTAACTGATCTTACTGCGAGAAAGGCAAGTCTGGAAAGCGCGCGCGATCTCTACCAGGAGCAATACAAGCTTGGTTCGCGGTCCATTCTCGACTTGCTCAGTACCGAGGAAGAGTTTTTTCAGGCCGTCTCGGATGAAACACAGGTTCAGCACGATTACTGGATTGGCGTGGTTGATTACGTAGCTGCGACGGGCGCTGGAAACGAATTCTATGGTATCGGCGTGGATGCTGCACCAGGTCTGGAGGGGAATCGATGATGGATACTCGTCTATTACAGCAGCGATGGCTCGACGCCATGCTGGTTGTGGCAAGTCACTATCGACTTGGTGTTTCCGAAGAGACTGTTCGGATAGGCTTGGTGTGGCAGGAGGGAGCCGCAGAAGAAAATCTACTCTTTGGAATGGCTAGACGAGTCGGCCTCTCGCTCAGGTTCTTACCAACGGAGCGAGCCAAACTGGATGCGTGGAATCTTCCCGCCGTGGTTGAGCTAACCGACGGCATGGTATGCGTTATGACGTCAATCGACGGTAGTGGGCGAGTGACGTCGACTGTCAGTGGCGAAGGAGGCGTTCGCACAATTTTGCATATCGACGCATTGAATGAAAAGGTGCGGCGCGTTGCCATTCTGCGACCTTTGCAGTCGGCGCCGGATATTCGCGTTGATGATTATGTGAAACCGTACCAGAAGAGCTGGTTTTGGGGAATCGCTCTCAAGGAGTGGCCGCGGTATGTTGACGTCATGGTCGCGTCGCTAGTTGCCAATCTCCTTGCGCTCGCCGGTGTCTTATTTTCGACGCAGGTGTACGACCGTGTGATTCCGGCTCAATCGGAAGCAACTCTATGGGTGCTTTTCAGTGGCGTTTTGTTGGCTATCGCATTTGAGTTTGTCTTGCGCCTGGCGCGCGCGCGCATCTCGGACTCGACGGGTAAGCGAGCGGATCTGAAGATCACGGATGTTGTGTTCGGGCACGCCTTGCGTATCCGTAACGAGGCTCGGCCACGTTCCACGGGTTCCTTCATTGCCCAACTACGTGAACTGGAGCAGGTGCGCGAGTTGATGACCTCTACGACTGTCGGCGCAGCAGCCGATCTTCCTTTCTTTTTCCTGTTCCTGGTGGTGATGTGGTTAGTGGCGGGACAGTTGGTGTTTGTCACGCTGGCTGCAGTTCCACTGCTGGTTATACCCGGTCTGCTCGTTCAGCGTCCGTTAGCCAGACTCTCCAATGAGGGGACGCGTGAATCTGCATTGCGAAATGCAATGTTGGTGGAGACGGTCCAGGGAATTGAAGATATAAAGCTGCTCCGCGCGGAGGAAAAATTCCAAAGTCAATGGAATGAAGTGAACGCGGTCTCCGCTTCGGTGAGTATGAAGCAGAGATCCATCGTCAATTTGCTAATGACATGGACTCAGGAGGTTCAGAGTATTGTCTATGCCGTCATGCTGCTGATCGGCAGTTTCATGGTTATGAAAGGCGATATGACGACGGGCACGCTCGTTGGGGCCTCTCTGTTGTCGTCGCGAATGATCTCTCCTCTTGCTCAACTTTCTGGTGTGTTCGCGCGTTGGCAGCAGGCAAAGGTGGCGCGTAAGGGGCTGGATGAACTGATGGAACGGCCGGTGGATCAAGCGACGCATGAGCGCCTTGTTCATCGCCCTTCCATTGCTGGTAACTACACCCTCGAGCGAGTGAGTTTCAAGTATGGAAAAGATGATCGTGCTCCGACCCTCACGGTGCCGCGCCTGGAAATTCGCGCAGGAGAGAAGATTGCCTTGCTGGGGCGAATGGGTGCCGGCAAGTCGACTCTCCTTCAAGTTCTCGCTGGCCTTCGTTCACCACAGGAAGGGGACGTTATTCTGGATGGTACGCAACTCAGGCTGATTGATCCTGCGGACGTGCGTCGTGATATGGCATTGCTTGGCCAACGAGCGCAACTCTTTTACGGAACCATACGTGAGAATTTGAAACTTGGGGCGCCAATGGCCTCGGATGAGATGGTCGCGGCTGCAATGCAGATGGTGGGCGTATTGCCGTTTGTTCAGTCCCGTCCCAAGGGACTTGACGAGCTTATTCTTGAAGGTGGAGCGAGTCTTTCTGGTGGCCAGCGTCAGTCACTTTTACTTGCGCGGACGCTGTTGTGCGACTCGCAAATCGTTTTGCTGGATGAGCCAACCTCCAGCTTTGACGAAGGTAGTGAGCGCCATGTTATTCAATCGATGAAAAGTTGGCTTGGATCTCGAACTCTCGTGATTGCAACTCATCGGATGCCGGTCTTGGAACTGGTCGACAGAATCATTGTGCTCGATGGTGGTCGCGTAGTGATGGACGGTTCCAAAGAGCAAGTTATTGGAGCGCTATCTCGATGAAATTAGATGACATTGATCTTGGTGCTGCCGAAAAGGCGGGTTCTGGTCGAAGAGCGGGAGTCGCCGGACCAGAGAAATTGCTCGAAGGATCTGTAAAGAGCGATTCGAAAACGTTTTTTAGTAGAACGCCGATTTCATCAGCTCCGCCGCGGGAAAGCCGTATTACGTGGATCATTGCTCTGATGGTCGTTGTCTTTCTCGGCTGGGCGGCGATTTTCAGGTTGGATGAAGTCTCGAGTGGTGTCGGGAAGGTTATTCCGAGCTCGAAGGAGCAGGTTATCCAATCGCAGGAGGGTGGGATACTGGTGGAGTTGCACGTTAGAGAGGGAGATATCGTACAGGCGGGACAAGTCATTGCTCAACTCGATCGTACGCGCTACGAGGCGACGGTCGAAGAGAGTGCGTCGAAGCTACGGGCAGCCGCGGCAACCGCTGCGCGACTCACAGCCGAGGTCAACGGAACGGCCCTCGTTTTCCCGCCTGATGTTGCGCTGGATAAGGATCTGGTGCTCAGCGAAACGTCATTGTTCCAATCGCGGCAAAAGGCTTTGAATTCAACGCTGTCGGATTTGAGTCGGTCGATAGATCTGATCAGGCGCGAGCTTGATATGACTCTGCCTCTTGTTGCTAAAGGGGCTGCTAGTGATGTAGAGGTACTTCGATTGAAGCGTCAGATTGCGGATCTGGAAGGCAAGCAAAACGATGCGCGCAACGACTACTACGTTAAGGCCCGTGAGGAATTGGCAAGGGCGAACGCCGAGGTCGATGCGCAGCGATCCGTTACTCGAGGCAGAGAGGATAGTCTTACGCATTTAACGTTCAAATCGCCTGTCAGGGGAGTGGTCAAGAATATCGCGGTGACCACTCATGGCGGTGTCGTCGCTCCTGGGGGTGAACTCATGACGATTGTTCCAATGGATGAGAAGCTTCTTGTCGAGGCGCGGATTTCTCCACGTGATGTGGCATTCATTCATCCCGGCCAGGAAGCAATGGTCAAGATAACGGCGTACGACTATTCAATCTACGGTGGTTTGCGCGGGAAGGTGACCGTCATTTCGCCGGATACGATTCAGGACGAGGTAAAGCGCGATGTCTATTACTACCGGGTCTATATCCGGACCGACGCCGACCACCTGGTGAACCGGAAGGGAAAGATATTTCCAATCGTGCCTGGCATGGTGGCTACTGTAGACATACGTACCGGAAGCAAGACGGTGCTGGAGTACCTGATAAAGCCGTTGAATCGGGCGCGCGAGGCCCTTCGTGAGAGATAGGCTCTGGCCTGGGAGTCTGGCCTTTTGGCCGAGAATATCTCTGAAATTTTGTGGTGATATCGCACGATGCGACTGAGCTGAATTCAGTCGGGTTCGGAAGCAGAGATTCTCTTCAGTGAATCAGACTGAATCTGCCCGTCGGTGGTTGATTTATCGTGCTGGCGGAGATCGATGAAGAGGACGTCGCCGTAGCGGTGGGTGTCCTATCTTAAATAGTAAGGAGTCCGTTATGACTCGGGAAGAGAAGGTAATTCATGCCGACGTCGGTCGGTTCGGTCGAGCCGGACCGACAGGTCGCGATCGCTACAGCCTAACGGCATCGTCGGGCGGTAGCGCAGTTCACGCCCAATGAGTTCTATCGCGTTATGCGCAGTACCGATTAGGGCGTGAACTCTTATCGTTCGATCGACTTCCATCGTGTCTTATTGGCAAGCGGAGCGAATTCTCGGATGAGGCGGAGTGTGGGAAGGCACTTTTAGAAGAATTGCGATTTAAGTGTGGCAGTGGTCCGTGCAGAATCGCCGGTAGTGCCTGAAATCTTGTATGCCGATAGCCGGAAGTTCTGCGTTGTTGGTGCCCTGTTACCTTTAGGAAGGTGTAGACATGTCTGAAAATATCACCATTGTTGACAAAAAGTCACATGCGCAAACGCATCTGACTGCGTCCGATGTCAAGCTGGTTTCTCCGTCGGTAGTCGAACTGCCATTGCGGCGCGTCGAAATCAAGTCAATTGCGCGCAGCGGGGATGCTCTGGTCATCAACACCGTGTCTGGCGAAGTGATCGTGATTCACGGGTTTTTTAATACCGTTGGAAATGTTCATAGTGACCTCGTGCTGCAGAGTGACGATGGTCTGTGGCTGCTCGACGAATCGTCGTTGGGTGCAGCGCATCCTGAGGGCGTATTCTCGTCGATCGACACGGTCGAGCCGCTGTTGCTTCACGACGATTCGGGTCTGGGCGCGCTGGCGATGATTCTGGGTGGTCTGGGTATTGCAGGTGGGGCGATTGGCCTCGCTGCCAGTGGTGGTGGTGATTCAGACAAGCCGTCAAGCACCAAGGTAGATTCGCCGACGATGTCGCTCACCCAGGGGCACGACGGTTCACTTGTGGCCACGGGTCATGCAATACCCGGTCATACGGTGACGGTCACCTGGCCTGATGGCAGCAAGTCGAATGCAGTGGCGGATGCCTCGGGCAACTACTCGGTGTCGACGGACGTGCCGCAGTCGAGCGGCACGGTGGAGGCGATCGCGACCGATCCGGCGGGCCACGCGAGTGATCCGACGGATGTGAACTACACGGACACGACCGCGCCGCAGGCGCCGGCAGTCAACGTGACGCCGAACGAGGACGGAGGCCTGACGGTGGGCGGCACGGCCGAGCCGGGCTCGACCGTGACGGTGACGTATCCGGACGGCAGCACGGTCACGACCGTGGCCGATGGCTCGGGCAATTACAGTGTGTCGACGGACGTGCCGCAGACGAACGGCACGGTGGAAGTGGTCGCCACCGATCCGGCGGGCAACGCGAGTGATCCGACGGACGTGAACTACACGGACACGACCGCGCCGCAGGCGCCGGTGGTGAACGTGACGCCGAACGAGGACGGAGGCCTGACGGTTGGCGGCACGGCCGAGCCGGGCTCGACCGTGACGGTGACGTATCCGGACGGCAGCACGGGCTCGACCGTGGCGGACGCTTCGGGCAACTATTCGGTGTCG
>NZ_CADIKI010000011.1 GCF_902859935.1 Paraburkholderia fynbosensis | reverse complement strand
TCCTAAAGCGACGGCAACCTGCGCGGGTTGCAACAGCCCCCAGTCGCGATGCGTCGCGATAAAGACCACCCAGCTGCTATCGCGCAACTCGACGGCCAGAAAATAGGCATGTGGATGGGCTGCGCGATCGAACGCGATTGCGCGAGAGAGCGGATCGTCGGAGCTGAAAAACAACCGGCGACGCTGGCGGCCTTCTGTCAAAAACCACCCGGCCAAATCCGAATACGCATGGAGGGGTTGCTGCGCTGCGAGGCGACGGGCGGCCTGCGAAGCGGCCGGATACCATGCGGCCTTACTGGAGTCAATCTGCACTGCGCCCGCCAGTTGCGCGCGCTCGGCCGCCGACGCTGCGTCGATCATCCGGACGGTGTCGTCGGCCCTGTCCAGCAACGCTGCTTCTCTCGCCGTCGGACCGGCAAGGTGGTTAAAGAGCGCACTGAGAACGAGCACGCCGATAATAGCCGCGCCGACCGTGAGCGCGATCCGCCACGCGATCGTATCCGGCGCACGGAAAGCGGCCCTCATCCGCGTCGAACCATCGGAGTGAACATATAGCCGCCGCCTCGAACCGTGCGAATAACGGATGGCGTATCCGGGCCAGTGTCGAGTTTTCTGCGCAAACGGCCCACCTGCACGTCGATGCTTCGATCGTAGACTTCATGCGACGAGCCGCGCGCGAGGTCGAGCAGTTGATCGCGCGTCAGTACTCGTTGAGGGTGCTCGGCAAATACGAGCAGAAGATCGAACTCGCTACTGGAAAGAATAGTCAGCGTATGATCCGCGGAACGCAGTTCGCGCCGCGCAATATCCAGACGCCAGCCCGCGAATGAAAGTACTGGCCTCGTGGCCGTGCCCGCGACTGCGGCTTCCGTCTGCGCCGTTCTACGCAGCACGGCCTTGACCCGCGCGAGCAGTTCACGTGCATCGAATGGTTTGACCAGGTAGTCGTCAGCGCCCATTTCCAGGCCCACGATACGATCGACGTGGTCGGCCACCGCAGTGAGCATGATCACCGGCACTTTCGATGCCGCGCGTATCCGCCGGCACAGGCTAAAGCCGTCTTCGCCCGGCAGCATGACATCCAGAATCACGATGTCGATGTGCTGAACATCCAGCGCCGCAAAGAGGCTTTGGCCGTCGGTCGCAATGCTCACTTCGTGGCCGTGCTTGCGAAAAAATCCGGTCAGCAAGGACCTGATGTCCTCCTCGTCGTCGACCACCAGTACGTGCGGCATATAAGTCATTCCCAATGCTAACCTCAAGCGGCTTACCGCTTGATGTCAGCCGTTCGTCGTCAATATTTCAGCGCGGACACATTGTATCGACGCCGAAAAATAACGCACATCATGCCGTTGAATCTCCTGAGTAATCTCGGGCTCCCCGACTGGAGGTTCATGAATGGCAATGTCATCAAAATCGGCGCATGGCGAAAGTGCCTGTGTTCCAAATTTTTTGCACACCGCATCGGCGGCTATCGCGAGAAAAGACCGACAGCGCAAGTACCGGATGCTGCTTGCTACCGCATCGCTTTTCCTCAGCTCCGGTATCGTCCGGGCGCAGAATGTGAACAACCCTCAGGGATCCGGCTTCACGGTCTTGAGCAATGCAACCAACGTAACCCATTGGGGACTCGGCGCCGGCGTGGGAATCGAGCCTTCGCCGTACAAGGGCGACAGCGCGCGAATCACACCGATTCCGCTTTTCTACGTCGATAATAAATGGATCAGCGCGTTCGCCACGACCGTCGATCTGAAGGTTGGACAATGGGACGGCGTGACTTTTGCGTTGCGTGGCCGGGTCGGCATTCTCGAGGGATACAAGGCATCGGACGCACCAATCCTGAACGGCATGCAGAACCGCGACAGCGTCACGTTCTGGTACGGCCCGGCCCTCGGATGGCATTCGGGACTCGGTACGCTGACGGCCAGCTATCTGATCGGCGGGAACAAAGGGCAGCAGGCCGCCGTTGAATTCAGGAAGACTTTCGAATCGGGGAAATGGACGATCGAGCCGCATGCCGACGCGAAGTGGCTGAACAGCAATTACGTCGACTACTACTATGGCGTGATGCAATCAGAGGCGCGAGCCGGACGGCCTGCGTACGACGGGAAATCCACAGTGAATGCCACGATCGGGACACGGGTTGCTTACCAGATGACGCAGCATCAGTCGGTCAGCCTCGATCTGCAGGTAACGCATCTAGGCAGCGCAATCTCCGATAGTCCGCTCGTCGGCAAGCGCTTCATCCCCGCAGCCCGGCTCGGTTACATCTATCAGTTCGAGTGAGCCAGGCGCGTTGCGCCGATCCGGCGCTTCACGCGGCTCGATCTCCAGTATCTGTCCGGCACGCCGATGGCGGGCCGCAATTGACTTATGCAACTAAGAGGGAGTAAACCGATGCTGTTTGGCGCGCCTCACCGCCGGCCGACCTGCCGGATGCAGGGTCACGAACTCCCGGAAGGCGACCGTCCGCTCGGCCAGCATACGGTCGGCCGCACCGCCGGGCTCGACGGGAACCTTGCCGCATCTCTCACTCATGGCGCCCTATCGGGATGGAAAGCTTGCGGTTCGGGCCTTGACGAACGAGGTCCGCTGCGAAGCAGACACCTGGCCGCCATCACGGAGTCCATGGCACCGATTGAGCAGAATATTCTGCTTCTCAAGAAGCTTGACGAAGCACGGCAGGAAGTGGAAATTCTTATTGAGGCGTTGGACTACGCGAGGCAAATCAACTGCGGATGCTCGGCGACGAGGTTTTCCGAATAACTCGTCCGGGTCGTGACGGACCTGACTGGACGGTGATCCGTCAGCCGGGCAATGTTTTCAACAGCGACGATAGGCATTCCCCAACCTAACCGTCGGTGTGATCCGCCCCACCCACCTCCTTGACGAAGCCGAGCAGGAGGTCGCTGAGCCGAGCCGGCTGCTCCTGCTGGATCCAGTGACCGGCGCTGTCGATCAGCTCGATGCCACGCATTCTCGTCGCCGCTGTCCTCATAAGATCAAGCGCGCCCGGCGCCGAATAGGTGCCCCAATCGCTCTTCCCGCCAATGAAGAGCGACGGGACATCGATCGTCTTGCCCGAAAACAGGCGCAACTCAGCGTTCAGCTCAGGATCGGAAAAGACGCGATAAGCCTGCAAGGCGCCTTGAAACCCAGTGCGGCCATACTCCTCCGCGTAGACCTCGAGTTCCGGCTCGGTGAGCCATTTGCACGCCAGGATCTCGGCCGCGGAAGGTTGGAATGGAGCGACTGTCTGGGGCATCGTCTTGCCGAGATCCATGACGTAATAAGTGGGCATTCGTGCAAGCTCTGCGGCGGTCATCGCCTTTAACGGATGGGGCTTATTTCCCGGCCAGTCCGCGCTCTTGACGTAGAAAAATGCGCGTAGAAACGCATGTAAGCCCTGAGGGGGATGCCACATGTCATGGTTCGCCTCACGTGTGCTCAGGTATTGCTGGTAATACTCCCTAGGCGGGTCGAGCGCCGCCAGCGCGGCCGCTAACTTCTGATTGCCGTTGTTCGGGTGAACCGACGACACCTCGCTTTTCGCAATGTTGAACGGAAACGTCGGCGGACCGGGGAACGGTGCGCTCATCAGCACCACCGAGGGAAAGACGTCCGGTCTGGCTAGCGCGCAATACGCCGCCACGGGCGAGCCGAGGTCGTGCCCGACAAGCATCGCCGTATGCCGATACCCCAGCGCCAAGACCAATCCGAGAGCGTCGCGCGTCATACTCAGAAGGCTGAACGGCGCGAGCGGGGCGTCATAGTCGTTCACCCAACCGGTGGTGCGTCCAAAACCCCGCTGGTCGGGCGCCACGACATGGTAGCCGGCGTCAGCCAGGATGGGGATCAGGTGTCGCCAGCCGTAAGCCAAATCGGGAAAACCGTGTAGAAGCAGTGCGAGCGGCCGGCCGGAGTTCTCGTAACCGGCCTCGAGAATATGGACGTCGAGGCCGTTGACCCCTTCGATCATGCGCGAGCGGACCCCCTTGGGAAGCGTTCCTTTGCCATACGTTGTTGTGATCAATGCATTTCCTCCTGTGAGGTTCGCGTGGGCCGGTCGGAACAAGGCTCCAACCAAGCTAGCCGCGCCCATCGCTAAGACGGCCCGTCGGGACGCCGATGGCTTGATTGGGTAAAGGGGCATGGTTGACGTCCGTTATATGGTGATCACCATAGTATGGTGACCGCCATAGCGGCGTCAAGGCAAACGTGGTACGTTTTGGGCATGCCACGTACGACTGACGCCCGCGCCCGCGCGATTGCCACGGCCCAACGACTGTTTCGCATCCAGGGCTACACTGCGACGGGATTGATCCAGATCCTTGAAGAAAGCGGTGCGCCTAAAGGATCGTTCTACTTTCACTTTCCACGCGGCAAGACACAACTCGCAGAAGAAGCAATCGATGATTACGTTGCGAATAGGATTGCTGTATTGCGGAACATCTCGGCGAATACGACGGGTAATGCTCTGAATTTTGTTCATCAGATATTCAGCACGTTTGCGGCCGAAATGGTCGCCTCTGATTTCCAGTATGGGTGTCTGATGCAAAATCTGGCGAATGAGCTGCCCGCGCTCGACGCTGAGCTGACCAAACGGATAGCGCGCGGTTTTGTTGAGTCGACCGCGATTATTGCGGAGCATTTCAGGGGGTGCGGTTTCTCTTCCGCGCGCGCGTCCTGTACCGCAGCCGCATTGGTAGCCGCCCTCGAAGGCGCGCGGACGATCGCCCGCCTGGAGCGCACGCCGGCTGTATTTGAGGCACTGGCAAAGGTTAGTGCCCAAAGGTGGGCTGCCCCCGAGGGATGATCCGGTCCAATGTTCTCGGTCGGACGAGAATGCCAGAGATTACCCTATGAAGAGCGTCGGTCTTTCGCGTGAGGTGGGCTGAACAACGTGGACCCCAACATTCCGTAGAACTGAGGAATGGAGGCGTTGATGAACCGGATCAGCAAAGTCGTATCCACGAAAGGAATTTCTTGAAGAAGCAGTAAAGCTGGCAGTGGCTGGCGGCGCGGGTGTCTGAAGCTGCATGTCGACTGTCTATTTCGATGAGACATTGGCGAACTGCGTTCGCGCGGCAAAGGACGGCAAGCTGGAGAACGTCGGGCAAACCCAGAAACCGTTGACAGAGATCGAGCCAGAGCGGCGCGGCTCAAGCGAGCGTTGGCAGAAGTGAAGATGGAGCGCGCCTCGCTCAATCTCGTTGGATTCCTTTGTCGTGGTTGCTTCTCGCCATGCCCAGAGACAAAGCAACGATATTCAGCCGGTTCGCTCGTATCTGCCAAGGCCCCTTCCTGCTGTAGCTTGAGGCCAAATTCGAGAGCTGGAAGAACCCGCAACCAGCTAATCGCCACCATCAACCATTTTCGCTGTTGGCTGCCGCTGCAGGCCAACCCAGGAAAAAGTTTAACGAAGATTTTCAGTTTCGGCGGATGGCAAAAAAAAGCCCGTTTTGTTTTCCGCTTCCACTTGCCTGCCGCGCCACGCCTGCACGTTCCCGACGATCGCGCGACGCGCCGGCACTTCGATCAGGTAGTAGCCAAGTGCGCCACCTACCACAACCACACCCAACTCGACTACCAGAACCACCAGCGCGACCGTCAGACTATGCGACACATGCAACTTTCTAACTACCTGATTGCAGACGAACCGCAGAATCGAGTGTGTCAGATAGATCGAAAACGAGATCTCGCCAAGAAACACCGCGACCCGATTGCCGAACAACGCCTTGCCGACCACACCGCCGTTCGCGAGACCTGCAATCACGAGCAGGATCAGCGGCAACAGCAACAGCGGCCAGGTCGTCGGCAGGGACATCAGAGCCACGAGGGCGACGAGACTGAAGCACATCACGACTTCGCCAATTTCACACGTCTTGACCGCGCGAAACAGCCAGTATCCGGCGAGGAACTCCGGCACGATGCGCAGAGCGCCAAATGTGTGCACCCCTAGATCGCCGTCGTTGAAGTAGAGGCCATATAACGCGAACCAGCACACGAGCACGATGACACCGCAAGTCATGCGCGAGAGCCGGCTCAGCACATTCGCGCACAACGGAAACAGAAAGAGATAGGCAAACCACTCGGCGCTGATCGACCACGAAACAAAGTTCCAGCTGAGTTTCTTGGCGGGTCCCCATGCGTGAACGAGCAAGACGTTCTCGACCGCGGTACGCGCGGTGTAATCCACGTCGTTGTGTGCAAAGTCGTGGCCGAGGCGCGTCGCCGCGAACCACAAGCCGACGAATACAAGAAAGGTCGCGAGATGCAGCGGGTAGACGCGGGCAAACCGCTTGACAATGAACGACCGATAGACGCCCCAGCCAAACGCGGTCTCGCGCGACGGCAGATAGGTGTAGGCAAGAATAAAGCCGCTCAACACGAAGAAGATATCGACACCCCAAACCCAGTTGTCGACCAGTTTCACGATGCCAAGCGGCGACAGCCCTTCGTTGTCGGCAAAGTGACGAACCACTACGAGAAACGCTGCGAACGCTCGCAGTCCAGTCAGGTTGTCAATTTTTTTCTGCATTGGAGCACCTTGGCAATCACGCGATTCAGCACGATGCGGCGCCGTGCCACGTAGATCGATACGTCACACGGCGCGCAGCCCACAAGAGCAAGAAATGTTGATGCGACTGCATCGCAGGATAGCCAGCACTCCCTCGCTCAGCCATCCATGCGAAATCGGCAGCTTGGGAAGGGCTGGCCGGGGATTTCGGGGGGAGCACTACCGGACGGGGGAGAGGCCGACAGTGCGCACGAAACGAATCGTAAGATCCCGTAAAAGACCCGTGTGTGTGCCAACACACGGAAGGCACCTGCATTCAAGCTCGCCTGGAAGAGGCGCTCGCCGCTCGATAGCGCCCATCTTCCACTGCGAACGCTGATACAGCAGATCGGCGAACTATCTTGCGCCATCTGGATGTTTGTCTATTGCCGTGTCTCAAAGTCGCCCGGCCACAGTCCTATGCGATTTGCATGCCTCGACCATAGCGGACAAATAGGTAGCGACAAAGCGCTCTCTCTCGATTCAACAATTAGGTCGCCCACTTTGCTAAAGCAGATTTTTCGACCAATATCGCGAATCGCGATCTTCCTCACCTCGGCCAGCGACGACACAAAAGAGAACCCGCATGAACTCGCAAATATGTGCAGTGCTTGTGTATGTGCCAGACGTGCCGGCCGCATTGGACTGGTACCAGTCAGCTTTTCGAGGCGCTGAGAGGCGCTTTCTTGAAGAGTTCAATCTGACATACCTCGAATTCAATGGAATCAGACTCGAAATTGTTCCCGCCGATGCAAAATTGTCGGCGGGATCGGCGGGCACAGTCGTCTACTGGACCGTCGATGACTTCGATGAATCGCTAAAGCATTTTCTGAACATAGGTGCCACGCTTTATCGTGGGCCAGGCCAAGTGGAAGATGGAAAGCGGATGTGCATGCTGCGCGACCCTTGGGAAAATTGCGTTGGGCTCTACGGCTAACCTGAATATTGTCGATGATCTGCGCGGCCATTTCGACAGGCTGCTTGTGGCCGACCAGCGCCCGACCACCCTGCTCGGCGATGTCCTCGGGCGCAGCACTCATGCATTAGCCATGACTCGACCCACAAGCGACCTTCGAGCTTCTCCAAAGCCGCCACTCCACAGCAGTCCAGTGCAAAGATGACTCGCAGCGGCGAGCCGTCATCACAGCGGAATTCGAAGCCGTCCGAGCACCAGCGCGCATTGCTCTGGTCCACCGCAATCCTGCCATCGTGCCGGCGCCTCGATTCGGGATGTCGAGGGCGGTGCTCGAGCAGCAGGCCGTGGGTATGCACTTCAGATTTGAGGCCGCTGGGGTTCAAACCAGATCATGGACTGGAAGAAGCAACTGCGACGACGAGTGGCCGTCTGGATGCCGGGTCTGGCGCAACGATACTCTTCGGCTCGCTCGTCGCCGGTAGCTACCCGTTCATCCCGACGTCGTTACCGACTCGCCTTCATTTGCACCCGACCCGGGCCTGCCCTGATTTTATCGAGACAATACGAGAAGCGAACGGAAGGAGTAAGGCGCTGGCATAGCACGATGCCAGGCGAAAGCACGCCGCACTCCTTGCACGCTTACATTGGCGGCGCGACACCATCCTTTTCGACAACGACGAACTTAGCGCCATAAGTGCCGGCCGTCATTGGTGTTGCCACAACAAACACCTTCTTGCCCGTCGTCAACTCAGCGCGGGTCGCCGGAATAAGCGTCACCACCGGAACGTCGTCCGGCACGGTAATGTTACTGCTGCCGCCCTTGTAGGAAAGTTTGAGATCGTGCCCGCTCGTGCCTTGCACCACCGTATCGACGTTCGCGTTCGTCATCGTGCTGTTCGCGCCGAGATCCCATGCGTAATGGCCTTCGCCCGTACCGCGAGCGGCTTCCGGAAAGACCAGAACTTCTTTTGCGGTAAGTTTGCCATCGGGGCCGGGCATGGCTGCCGCGCCGACATAAGAACCGGGCTTGATATCGGAAAGCTTGATCGCTTTTACGGCGTTGACACCCGACGACTCCTGCATTGCGATCGTCACGGTGTCCCCACTGCGCCGATGCACTTTGAGGGTGCCGCCAGCGAACGACACAATCTCGCCACGGATTCGCTCGGGCTTGTCGGCCGAGGATTGAGCGAACGCTGCGCCGGCGAGCGCCAGCGCGACAAAGGAAACAGCAAGCTTAAAGCGGATGGACATAGTTGCTCCGTGAGATTTTGCTAAGGTGAGAAGGTATTTGCGGCGTGCGGTTCAGGATCCACCGAACCAGTTGTAGCCTTGGTTTTCCCAATAGCCACCGGGAAATTCGTTCGTTACGCTGATGGCGACGATGTACTTCGGGTTTTTGTAGCCGAGCTTCGTGGGCATGCGAAGCTTCATGGGGAAGCCATACTTCGCGGGCAGGATGTTGCCGTCATAGGTCAGCGTGAGCAGCGTCTGCGGATGCAACGCCGTCGGCATGTCGATGCTGGTCCAGTAGTTGTCGGCACAGTGCAGCGCGACGTATTTTGCGGTTGTATCCGCGCCCGCCCGTAAGAGAAAGTCGGAGAATCGCACGCCACCCCACTTGCCGATTGCGCTCCAACCTTCAATGCAAATGTGTCGCGTAACCTGGCTCTGCTGCGGCAACGCATGCAGTTCGTCGAGCGTCCAGATACGCTTACCTTTGACGAGACCACTGAGTTCAAGGTGGTAAGCGCGTGCGTCGACGTCGGGTACCTGGTCAATGTCATAAAAGGCATTGAAGGGAAAGGGTCGCGCGATCATCGATTCCGGATAGACCGGCGCCAGTTTGTGCGGATCGAACAGCAGGGCCTGCGCGCTATCGTTGAATGAAGACATTCTGCGCAGCATGGTGTTGACCGATTTTTCGTTAGTCAGATCGCAGCCCGACAGTAGCGCGAGTCCGCCCAAGGTCAGAATTCGCTTGCCCAACAGGCGGCGTGCCGGCGATTGCAGTTCCTTTCCCGCATCCTTGATGATCGATGCGGCGTCGAGCGTCCGTACGGATTTTCGTGAAGTCACGGTTAGCGGCCCCGGATCATGGTGAGCAAAGATCGCGGCACCAGCGCAACCATCACGACATGTATCGAGAAGAAGCCGACGAGCACGCCCATCGCGACGAAGTGGACGATGCGCGCGTTGTCGAAACCGCCCATCAGCGTACGCAGGATTGGCAATTGAACCGGCTTCCAGATAGCCAGGCCTGATAAAACCAGGAGCGCGATGTCAGCGATCACGACGAGATACGCAAACTTCTGTACTGCATTGTATCCACTGAGATCGTCATGACTGAGTTTGCCGCGTAGCGCGGCAATCAGGTCGGAGGCAATCGCGCGAATGCCGATGGGAAAGAATTTTTTGCGCAGGCGTCCCGTAGAAATGCCCAGAACCATGTATGCGACGAAGTTTGCGGCCAGTATCCACATGACCGCGAAATGCCAAAGCAGCGCACCGCCTAGCCAGCCACCCAGTGTGATGGAGGCGGGAAACCAGATAGCTTTGAAGATGGGCGACGCGTTATACACTTGCCAGCCACTCAGGCACATGACTATGACAGCGGCTGCATTGATCCAGTGGATGATACGGACCCATACAGGATGTATCGTTGCATGCGTCAAGGCGCCCTCACTGTCGATGGTATTGAAAGTTTAAAGCGTGCCAGGCGGCTGTCAGCGGGAAGCGAGAAACAACCGTGCATCGCGTCTCTCATCGCAGACTCAACTCGAATCCTGGCTCGTGAAAGGTTGTCAAGTTACACGTCATCGTTCGGATACGCGTGTCTTAGCCCGGGAGAAGAATCGCATCCGGGGTCGCGCGATGCTATCGGTCAAATGACCGACCAAGGCGAGTCCCCCGGATGGGCCTGACTGGAGTGCTGGATCGCGTGGGCGGGTCGCCGCTGCAGCAGCGCCATGTCCAGCGCGCAGCATTAGATCGGTGTCTTGCGGTGTACGTCCGACCCTGACCAGGTGTCCGTTAAGACGCCCCTCGCCTGTGATCTGTTGAATTTATTGAACCGGTCATTTTTTTGATCTGACTGCACTTTCCACCTATCTATCTAGTCCCCTTGGATCCTCCACCCATTCCTGCAACAGACAAAGCTGATTGCAAGTCTGCCCATGCCGAATCGCATCGGTCATTCGACCGATGCGATTCGGCATGGGCAGATGTCATTATTCTATCGCTTGCCTTATGTCGCATATGGCAAACGAAGTATCCATTGGCAGCAAACACGCATGACCGCTTAGGCGGGCGCGATTGAGCATCTAACGGGAAAGAACTTCGAAGGCATCGCCGCAGGCCGCCACATGTCAGGCGTCGATCCGGGGAATGCCGCGTTATCCGACTTCGGATGTTAGTCTTTGAGGAGTTTCAATGCTTGAACGTAGCGTCAAATCTAGTAGCGTCCGCGAAGAGCAGTGGCTCAAGTCATATTATTCCGTCCGGTCAGCATTTTCCGCCATCTGGGTTGCACTAGCACTTTCCATCGGCAAGCAAGGCACAGCTGGCGTCGCGGTTCTATTTGCCATTTATCCCGCTTGGGATGCTTTGGCCAATTTCGTCGACATGTCGCGCAACGGTGGCACCGGTAAGAACCGAACACAGGCCATCAACATCGCCGTCAGTGCCGTTACACGGTCGCGGTGCTCCTCGCATTGAGCATAGAGATGCCTCCGGTACTCGTAATTTTTGGTGTTTGGGCCATCCTCTCCGGGCTACTTCAACTCGCTACCGCGGTCCGCCGCTGGCAGGACCTTGGGGCGCAGTGGGCAATGATTCTAAGCGGAGCGCAATCCGCGCTCGCGGGAGCATTCTTCATTATCCAAAGCGGCGGATCAATGCCTCCCGCTATTTTTAAAATAGCGGGCTATGCAGCCGTTGGTGCAGTTTATTTCTTGATATCCGCTGTGTGGTTACACGTGAAGCATGCGCGACGTCACGCTAATTGAGGGCTTGCGAACGACGTAGTCGCAGTCATCTCAACAGCGAATGTAATGGCGGAACTGAATCGGTACTGCCGGACGGGGAGTTCGTGACACCGTTGACGAACCATTCGATCAGAATTTCCCCGAGCCAGTTCGAAAGACATTCAGCGCACAAAAATATTCCACAGGCTGGTCGCGGGTTACAGACCTTGCCTAAACCTCCGCATTGACGATTACAAATCCCCTTGTATCTGATAATTTCAGCGATTTTCACTATCGGATAGAACAGGACTGTCGGCGACTGGAAAGCTGACATGTTCGTTCTCTCTTCTTTCCTCTCTCTGCTTCCCTCTTCTTCGCAGCACCTCATTCCACGGGGTCGACTCCTGAAGCGAAGACGTTCAGACCATTGATTGAATTGACAGTAACGAGACGCAGCATTGCAAAGCAGGTCGCCTTGGTGAAACGGGATTCAAGATCCGCAATCGAAGATTTACCTCGAGAGGAAGAGGTTCTGGCAACTGCCAGGATGGAAGCTCGCGCCGCAGGCATATCTGACCAGGAGGCAACGCACTTTTTTCGGATCAGATAGAAGCGAATAAGCTGGTGCAATACGGTCTTCATGCGCAGTGGCGGCGAATCGGAGGAGCACCCGATGAACCAAGGGCCGATCTGACACGCGACATTCGTCCCATGCTCGATCGACTGCAGAAGGAGTTCCTACAGATTCTGGTTTCGACAAGAGACTTGTGCACAGAACAGGGATGCGGTGAAACACTCGCTCGAGAAACGCAGTTGTACATTACAAGTCGCGCGTTGGAGCCGCTCTACGGATTAGCCGCAGAGCGGGCGCTTGCGAGAGTTTGTTTAGAAGGTTGAGGTCTTATTAGGAGCATTGACAGGACTCCCCAGCACAAACGTCGCTTTTCAATTCGGCCGTACGCTGCAAACGTGGAAGGGATCAGCGTTAATTCGGTTCCGGTGCCGGTCGTATTTGCCTCGTTGCAACAAAACATCGCTCCACTCCTGTTCATTTCGAGTACTTCGTATCGCGGCTGACAATGCCGTTCGGCAGCTGTCGTTCGACCCGAATGCCGATATCAACGGACAGCACTGCCGTGCAGCACCCCGTACCGTCGCGTATGATTGTTAACCCATCCTCGTGACGTTCCATACCCAATCCGATGTTCGACCTTGAAGCGACCCACGCCGCGCTGGGAATATTCGATGCTGTGAGAGCACTTGCCTTCATTGGCGATTTGAGCATGGGACAGCCAACCGACCATTCGTTGCGCACCGCATGGCTGGCAGCGCGACTCGCCCACGCGGCCGGACTCGAGGCCTCGGCTTGCGACACGGTCCGCGAGGTGTCGCTGCTACGTTGGTCGGGTTGCACGGCAAACGCGGCAGGGTTCGCAAAAATGTTCGGCGACGACATCACGATCCGGACCGCGATGCTCGAGGGCAGGCCCGGCATTGCCGAGGCGATTGGCGAAGTCGGCGCCGCGATGATGCCACTTGCGCAAACTCACTGCGAAGTATCCGGCGAAGTCGCGCAAATACTGGGACTTTCGAAGCCGACCGAAACGGCGCTGCGCCACATTTTCGAAACGTGGGACGGCAGAGGCCTGCCCGCGCAACTCGCGCGTGAGGGGGTGCCGATATCCGTGCTGGTCGTGGCGCTTGCCGGCGATCTGGAGGTGTTCAGCCGCACGTATGGCGTCGAACCGGCGCTTGCGTTGATCGAACAACGCTCCGGCGCGCGGTATCCGGCGCGCCTCGTCGCGATAGCGACACGCCACGCGGGGGCTTGGCTGACGGAGCTGCAGCGCACACCGCTGGCTGATTTCGACATCGTACTGGCAACATCCGATATGCAACGGACGACATCGGCGGAATTGATCGCCGACATCATCGATCTGAAATTGCCGTGGATGACAGGCTTTTCGCGTGCGGTCGCAATGACGGCCGCCGAATGTTACGCTCGGTTCACGTCGGATGACGCAGCGCGCGCGCTCGTATATCAGGCGGGATTGATTCATGGCATCGGCAGGGCCGCCGTGCCCAACGATGTGTGGAATCTGCCCACGCCTTTGTCGGCGAGCGCCTGGGAAAAAGTGCGGCTAGTGCCGTACTGGACAGAGCGCGCCGGCAAGCAGACCGGCGCGCTGGGCGAAGCCGCCGTACTTGCGTCGTATGCGTACGAGCGGCAAGACGGCTCCGGGTATTTTCGCAGCGCGCGCGATGCAGCACTGACGTTGGAGGCTCGTGTGCTGGCTGCGTCGGTGGCGTGGGTTGCGTTGCGCTCGACGCGGCCTTGGCGCGCCGCGCTGGCCGACGACGCTGCCGCACGCCTGTTGCAAGTCGAGGCTAGAAATGGCCGGCTATGCCGCGAGGTGGTGGACGCGCTGGTGACGAAACGCGTCCCCGCGAGGCGCGCGGCAAGGAGCGCGCCGCACGGTCCGCGCCTGTCTGCGAGAGAGATCGACGTCCTGCGCGCGATCTCGCGAGGTGCGAGCAACAAGGAGGTCGCGCAGGAATTGACAATGAGTCCCAGCACGGTGCGCACCCACGTCGAGAGCGTGTTTCGCAAGCTCGAGTGTTCCACGCGCGCGGCAGCGACGCTCAAGGCGTCGACGAGGGGCTTGATCTAGATGCATGGCGTTGCGTGCCTGAATCATGGACAGTACTCGCCGGACGCAGTACGCGCGTCGCTCGTTGCACTGTGCGCCCCTTCCCGGCGTGCCTCAGCGCGGCAATCCGGCGAGCACAATGTCCGGTATGCCGCCCGCCTGGACCGTGATATAGACGACTTCCTCGTTCGCTTCGTTCTTGACGTGGTGAACGGTGCCCGGATCGACCGAGTAAAAATCACGCACCTTGGTGCTCTGAACATGGCCGTCGATATTCAACTCAACGGTCAACACGCCACGGACCACGAGAAACCGATCACTGACGTTGGTGTGCTGATGCCATTGCGTCTCACCACCGGTTTGAACCGTCGTTTGCAGGATCGCACAGCCTTCCTCGCGCAACAACGTCTTATACTGCACCTTGTCGTTGGCAAGCGGAATATCCTTGTCATCCATCTCATTCTCCAATGCGAGTCGATAGCGAGTTGTTCGCATAACCTGGGATCAGGAAGTAGACAGCGCCCATGGCCTCGCTGAATAGCAGCGCCCCTGCCAGCCAACCGTGCGCCGCTCGAATGCTCGGGGCAGCCAGCTCACACCCACGACAACAACGAATTGATGAACCGACATTGCAGTCATCGTCATGAGATTCGTGTGTGCTTTATCCCAGCGAGGCTGATTTTCGTCACATCGACCGTCGTCGTGGCCCCAACGGCAATCATGGCATTCGACTAAGGGCGGAGGCATCGGTCAAATGACCGACCCAACCTCGAAGTCAACGCATAGGGATCAATCCGCGCTTCATCGATATGCCCACTCGCGCCGGCGAATCATCGGCCTCGCACCTTCGGCGGGCCTTCAATATGGCCGAAATGCTCGAACGTCACCTGCGCTGCGCGGCACATCGCATCTGCGGTGGAGTTCGGCCGACGAATACGGCATGGAACTCGACGTACCGGTCAAAAGCGGCGCGACAAGGCTGCGGCGAGGCGCTTCTCCGGCGAGTCCCCCTCTCGAAACGCCGTGCGGCGCAGTGTCGCTACCGGCCACCTACGTATCAATACCCGGTAGCAGATTTGCCGCATGACTGCCGGGCCCAGTACCGCCGCGTCCAGAGGGGACGAAGGCTTGCAGCAGACGCAAGGTCGCTTGTGCAAGATCGCCCTCAAGCGGCGTCGATATGGTCCCTGGCGGCGCGCCTGATTTTGTCACGTTAAGGCTTCGAGATAAGGTCGGCTGACGTAAATGGATGATGATCACAATGGCCAAGACGCCGCGCACGACATTGCTCCTGGCATCGCCAAGGTGCTGAAACGATTGCACCACCCACTGGATGTGATCCTGCTGTGCGTGCGGTGGCACGCTGCGTATTCGCTGAGCCTGCGAAACCTCGGGGCAATGACGGCGGAACGAGGACTCGCGGTTGATCATTCGAGCGTGCATCGGTGGGTGATCAAGCTTGCGCCGTTGTTTGAAAAAAGCGTTTCGAACGGCGAGCCGCAGGCCATCACCGTGGATAACGCAACGGGACTTTCCGAGGCGGGAAGCACCATAGATGTAGCCGCCTGGTCGCTGCTGGTCGATCCACGTCGACACACTGTCAACATCCTCGGCATTACGCAAGCAGCGCCTTCGTGCGATGCGCGAGACCGCCTTGCGCCCGGGCGCGTTGTGCCTCGCGAGCCGTGAAAACCAGGGCGCCGATGTGCGCTGCGTCCATGTCGTCGATTTGATAGTCAAGCTCGCCGGTGCGAGGGTTGCGAACTGCGATAGACGTCATCGTGTTTCCTTTCGTTGCGTGGTATTGCCCGCGAGGAGCGGGGCACTCGGGCATCGCAAGCCGTGCTTCAATGCACGACCTGTTTGACGATGACCGATGCTAGCAACGCAAAAACACAGCGAACACCATACGCCTGTCGATCCGGCCGAATTCCTCAATCAAAGTGCGTGACGCAAATGCGGGTTGCGCGTCAACGCTGTTCTGGCGTCGCCCCGTCCGCGATTGCGCTCGCGGACTGGCCCGCAGCTTGCCGCGCGATTTCACGCACGCGCTCACTGCCGCCTTGATCAGATGCCCCGGCCGTTATAACGCAATGCCGCAACGCCATAACGCCCATCGACAGGGGAATTGATCTCCCGTCCCAAAGACGCTGAGCTCTGCGTCCGAACAAGGGTGCGAGGCCCCGGAACCTCACCCAATTCGATTTCGCCACATTTCGCAACAACGTTTTGCGAAATAATCACATGCTTATGGAACCGGTTCCAAATATCATCGTTCCGCGGCAAAATGCCGTTGCGGACGCGATTGCGCGCCCTACTCTGGTGAAACGAGAACATGCCCGAATTCCCTCTTACCTCGCGCCGAGGCTTCCTGCGCTCGGCCATCGCGCTGGTCCCAGCCGGCACGCTGGCGGGTTGCGACGTGCAGCACAACGCGTCGAATCCTTCGGCGTCCACGTCGAGCCCGAATGGCGAAAACAGTGCCAACCCGCCCCGCGCTGGGTACAAACCGCGCTTCTTCGACGCGAAGGAGTGGGCGTTCGTCCACGCAGCCGTCGACCGTCTGATTCCTGTCGACAGCGAAGGCCCCGGCGCGATTGAAGCCGGCGTGCCCGAATTCATCGACCGTCAGATGGATACGCCTTATGCGCATGGCGCGCTCTGGTACATGCACGGCCCATTCCAGCAGGGCGTGCCGGAACTCGGTTACCAGTTGAAGCTGGTGCCGCGCGATCTCTATCGGCTCGGCATTGCTTCGGTGAACGCGTACTGCACGAAAACCTACACCAAGACTTTCGACGCACTCGATGCCGCCACCCGCGATACCGTACTCGGCGCGCTCGAAAAAGGCGGCGTCGATCTCGCTGACGTGCCCGCCAACGTGTTCTTCGCGCAGCTGCTGCAAAACACCCGCGAAGGCTATTTCTGCGACCCGATTCACGGCGGCAATCGCGACATGGGCGGCTGGAAAATGATCGGCTTCCCCGGCGCGCGCGCGGATTTCATGGACTTCGTCAACCAGAACGGCGAGGCCTATCCGTATGGTCCCGTGTCGATTGAAGGAAAACGCACCTGATGGCAACCAACAGCAAACCGCATGTCGACGCGGTCATCGTCGGCTTCGGCTGGACCGGCGCGATTCTCGCAAAAGAACTCACGGAGGCAGGGCTTAAAGTGGTCGCGCTGGAACGCGGCGAGTATCGCGATACGTATCCGGACGGCGCGTATCCGAACACGATCGACGAACTCACATACAACGTTCGCAAGAAACTGTTCCTGGACCTGTCGAAGACCACGGTATCAATCCGTCACAACGTGATGGAAACCGCGCTGCCCTATCGTCAACTTGCGGCTTTTCTGCCTGGTGAAGGCGTGGGCGGCGCCGGACTGCACTGGTCGGGCGTGCATTTCCGCATCACGCCGGAAGAGTTGCGTCTGCGCAGTCACTACGAAGAGCGCTACGGGAAGAAGTTCATCCCCGAGGGAATGACGATTCAGGATTACGGCGTTAGCTACGACGAACTCGAACCGCATTTCGATTTCGCGGAGAAAGTGTTCGGCACATCGGGCCAAGCCTATAAAGTGAACGGCAAGGTTGTCGGCGACGGCAACGTGTTCGAAGCGCCGCGCAGCGACAATTTCCCGTTGCCCGCGCAGTTGAACACCTATTCCGCCGAGCGTTTCGGTAGAGCCGCGAAGGAACTGGGGCTGCATCCTTATCGTTTGCCTTCAGCGAATACTTCCGGTCCCTACACGAATCCGTATGGTGCACAAATGGGTCCGTGCAACTTCTGCGGCTTTTGCAGCGGCTACGCGTGCTACATGTATTCCAAGGCATCGCCGAACGTCAACATCCTGCCTGCGTTGAAGCAGTCGCCGCACTTCGAATTGCGCACGCGCTGCCACGTGCTGCGCGTCGATCTCGACGACTCGAAGAAGCTTGCGAAGGGCGTCACGTACGTCGAGCCATCGGGCCAGGAAGTTTTCCAGCCCGCCGATCTCGTGATCGTCGCGGCCTTCCAGTATCACAACGTTCATCTGTTGCTGCTGTCGGGCATCGGCAAGCCATACGACCCGATCTCCGGCGAAGGCGTTGTGGGCCGCAATTTCGCCTATCAGAACCTGTCGACCATTAACGCGTTCTTCGACAAGGACACGTACACCAATCCGTTCATCGGCGCGGGCGGTAACGGAGTTGCCGTCGACGATTTCAACGCGGACAACTTCGATCACGGCCCGCTCGGTTTTGTCGGTGGATCGCCTTTGTGGGTCAACCAGGCGGGCACGAAGCCGATCAGCGGCATTGCGACGCCGGCCGGTACGCCGAACTGGGGTAGCGCGTGGAAGAAGTCGGTGAAGGATCATTACGCGCACACGGTTTCGATGGATGCGCACGGTTCGAACATGTCTTATCGTGACGTGTTCCTCGACCTCGATCCGACCTACCGCGATTCATACGGCCAGCCGCTCCTGCGCATGACGTTCGACTGGAAAGACAACGACATCGCAATGGCGCGCTACGTCACTGGGCAAATGCACAAGATCGCCCAGCAGATGGGCCCAAAAGCAATCAACGTGTATACGCGCGAATATGGCGCACATTTCGATTCGCGCCGCTATCAGACCACTCACCTGGTGGGCGGCGCGGTGATGGGCACTGATCCGAAAACGAGTGTGCTCAACCGCTATCTGCAAAGCTGGGATGTGCATAACGTGTTCGTGATGGGCGCGTCGGCGTTTCCGCAAGGCATCGGCTACAACCCGACGGGTCTCGTTGCCGCGCTCGCCTACTGGTCCGCGCGTGCGATCCGTACGCAGTATCTGAAGAACCCCGGTCCGCTGGTGAGCGTATGAGCATGCGTATGACGACGATCTTCTCGAACCATCTGCGTCGCGCGGTGTGGACGGCAGGTATCTGCGCTGCGTTGTTCGGGCCGCCTGCTATCGATTTGGCGCAGGCCTCGCCACCCGCCAAGTCAGGCACCACGTCAGACGCTGGATTAATCGCGCACGGCGAATACCTCGCTCGTGCCGGCGATTGCGTCGCCTGCCACTCGGCACCGTCGGGCAAGCCATTCGCGGGCGGCCTCAAATTCGACACGCCGATCGGCGCGATCTATTCGACTAACATCACGCCGGACCGCAACACTGGCATCGGATCGTGGACTTTTGCGCAGTTCGATCGCGCGGTGCGTGCGGGCGTGCGGCCGAATGGAGCGACGTTATATCCGGCGATGCCCTACCCGTCGTATGCCCGTCTGAGCGACGACGATATGCATGCGCTGTACGCGTATTTCACGCATGGCGTCGCACCGGTCGCGCAAAACAACCGTCCGGTGGATATCGTGTGGCCACTGTCGATGCGCTGGCCACTCGACATCTGGCGTCACCTGTTCGCCCCAGATCCGAAAGCGTTCGATACGGCCCGCTATAGCGACCCGGTTCTCGCACGCGGCGCGTATCTGGTCCAGGGTCTCGGCCATTGCGGCGCATGCCACACGCCGCGCAGCGTGACGATGCAGGAGCTCGCACTGGACGACCTC
The DNA here is from genome assembly GCF_902859935.1 of Paraburkholderia fynbosensis. Taxonomy (GTDB): domain Bacteria; phylum Pseudomonadota; class Gammaproteobacteria; order Burkholderiales; family Burkholderiaceae; genus Paraburkholderia; species Paraburkholderia fynbosensis. The sequence continues at coordinate 247,086 of NZ_CADIKI010000011.1, read as the reverse complement.
GACGGACCGACGTATCTGGCCGGTGGCGCACCCATCGACGGCTGGGTGCCGTCGAGTCTGCGGGGCAATCCACGCACCGGCGTCGGCGCATGGAGCGAAAGCGAACTCGTGCAATTCCTGAAGACCGGCCGCACGGCCCATGCCGCGGCATTCGGCGGAATGACGGATGTCGTGCAGCACAGCGCGCAGTACATGAGCGATGCCGATGTCACCGCGATGGCCCGCTACATCAAGACGCTGCCGTCGAGCGATCCCGCTGAAAAGCCCCATGCATACGACGATACAGCGGCGCACGCTTTGCGCACCGGCGACGCCACTGCACCGGGCGCAGCGGTCTATCGCGACAACTGCACGTCCTGCCACCGCAGCGACGGACACGGCTACACCGGCGTATTTCCGGCTCTGAGCGGCAATCCTGTCGTGCAGGGCAAGGACGCGACATCGGTCATTCACGTACTGCTGTCCGGCAGCGCGCTGAAGGGCACGAAATCCGCACCGTCGACTTTCACGATGCCCGCCTTCGGATGGCGTCTGAACGACGAGGAAGTCGCCGACGTGACCAACTTCGTGCGCACGAGCTGGGGCAATACCGGCTCGACGGTCACGGCCTCCGACGTTGCGAAGGTCCGCAGGACGGTCAGCGTCACGGCGCCCGAATTGCCGCCAGGTGCGGCACGCCACTAGTAGACCGTAACGCCAGCACGGGCTGACGTAGCTGACGTTCAGCGCACGACGTCAGCCCCCTCACGCCCTCACGATTCCCGTTCGACGTCAGTCAGCCTCATCGCCCGAGGCGGACGGCGCTCGCACGGAACAACGCGAGATCGCCGTTCAGGCGACTTGCGATCGACGCCTTAACAAACACATGACAATGATGAAAAAACATTGGTTTGCCACGCCCCTCCTGCTGTCCTTCGCGGGAATCGCATCCGCGCAGAGTTCGGTGATGCTGTACGGCATCGTCGACGCGGGTATCACTTATCGGACCAACGAACGCAGCGGCTCGACGGGCGCGTACACCGGGCATTCGAATGTGGCTGCCACGAGTGGCAATCTGTCGGGAAGCCGCTGGGGCATCAAGGGTAACGAACAGCTCGGCGGCGGCTGGACCGCGCTGTTCCAGCTCGAAGACGGCTTCGATATCTCCAACGGCAAGGTCGGTCAGAACGGTGGTCTGTTCGGGCGTCAGGCGTTCGTGGGGATTGGCAGCGCGCAATACGGGACCATCACGATGGGTCGTCAGTACACTTCGCTGAATGACTTCGTGAGTCCAGTCGCACCGGTTGCGCTAGTCGGCGGCTACGGCGCGCATCCGGGCGATATCGACGATCTCGATCAGACGGCTCGCGTCAACAATTCGATCAAGTACACCAGCGCGGCTTACGCGGGGTTCACGTTTGGCGCGCTATACGGTTTTGGCGGCCAGCCAGGTAGTGTGAAACAGCAGAACACGTGGAGCGTCGGTGCGTCGTATGCGAATGGTCCGGTGCATGTGGGCGTCGGCTATGAGCGGTCCGACAACACTAAAAACGGTGCAGGCGATACGACCGCCGGAAAATGGAGCGCCACCGACGACGGCTTATTCAATTCATCCATCAACGAAGGCTACGCGAGCGCGCAGTCACAGCAGATCGTCGCGGCGGGAGCGACTTACGATTTCGGCCCAGTGCTTGCTGGCGTAAATTACAGCAATGTTCAGTACCGCTCGGGCGCTGATTCACTGTTCAACGGTCGCGCTACGTTCAACGTCGCGGGCGTGTTCGCGCAGTGGACCGTGCGACCTGAGTTACGGCTGTTCGCGGGATACAGCTATACACGAGGCGGCGAAGTGGATGGCGTAGACGATCGAGCGCAATATCACACCGTATCGCTCGGTGCTCAGTACAAGCTGTCTAACCGTTCTACCGCCTATCTGATGGGCGGCTATCAGCATGCGTCCGGGATGACCCTCGATGCACTCGGAAATCCGGTGGCGGCGACCGCCTCGGTGACCGACAAGGGAAATGGTCACTCGTCGGCGGCACAGTCGCAGGCGATCGTCAGCATTGGTGTGCGGCATCGGTTCTAAGATTGCGCGATGTACGTTAATTTTGCGTACTACGTGTTGAGGAAACGCGTCGTACGCAAAAGTGTTTCGGCTGGCTGCGCTTGCGGATCACCAACCCGTACTTCATCAACGGCTTCGGCGCGCGCCATACCCACGCGACGCAAGCCCTCGGGCGCGGGGCCGAGCTGACGACGATTCGGGACAATCTGCGGCACGCGTCGGTGTCGACGACGTCGATCTACCTGCATAGCGATGAGGTCGACCGGGCGCGGCAGATCGAGGAGGCGTTTGCGACGCGGAAGTGACAGGTCTTCGTCCGTGATGCAATAACCCTGATCGCCAGGACGATACAGCGGCCTCTTTCTGCAAGCGGTGTGCGGCGAAGCCGCGGCCCTAAGTCTGCCGCGCCTGACCGTTAGTTGCGCCAAAATCTGGGCACTTGTGCGTTCGCAGGCGACCAGCAATCCTCCGCCACGCTGGAGAATCAAACTCACGAATAAACCCGTCGAAGGAAATGCCCATGGGCTTGCGCCGCATTACGGCCCGACGCTCAGCCGTACATGGCAAGGGACTATTCGCGCTGCAGCCTATCTCAGCGGGCGAACGGCTTATCGAGTACAAGGGTGATGAAGTGACCAACTGGCGCCTCGCCGTCGCCCGTCAGCAGTCTAGCGCAGGCCATACTTTCGTCTTCGGCCAGTCGGATGGTCGCGCGATTGACGGCAGCCGCGGGGCAACAGCGCCCGCTTTCTCAACCATGCGTGCGCGCCGAACTGCGAGGCAATGGAAATGGACGAGCGGGTGTTCATTCATGCGCTCACCACTATCGCGCCGGGCGACGAGCTTTTCATCGACTATAGTCTGGCAGTCGATGGCCCGACCACTGACGACGTGCGTGCCCAGTATTCATGTCGCTGCGGCGCTCCGGGCTGCCGGCAATCCATGCTGGGCAGCGACGCGGGATCATCGTCATTCGCTAGTGCGACCGTCACAGACGACGCACTAGCGCTGCACACATACCCATGTTTCGATCGGTTTGACGCGACGCCGACTATCGAATGACAGCCCTTTACTCTCGTCCATCAGACCAGACCAGGGAGCGAGGACTGCACGGGAATCCCGAACACGCACCCATCCCATTTCGAAAATTGGCGGGGCATCGGCCTTCACCGATGGTGGCCGACAAGAAAAAAAGCGTGCGGCTGTTCTAGGTCGCTTCGTCGCCATTCGAATGAAAGGGAATTTCCCGTCCCGAGGCGGCGGCGCAAGCCGCAATTCGGCATCAAAGTGCCGTGATGAAGTCTCAACCTTCATCAACACCAACAGGAGGGGAAGTCCATGTCCATGGTCACCATCGGAATCGATCTTGCCAAGAACGTCTTTGCGGTTCACGGAGTGGATGAAACCGGCAAGCCGATATAGATCAAACCGCATGTCCCACGCGATCAACTGCTCGCGTTGATCGCTCAGTTGACGCCCTGTCTCATTGGCATGGAAGCGTGTTCAGTGCACATCACTGGCCGCTGATATTCCGACAGCACGGCCACACTGTGAAGCTGATCGCGCCCAAGCTCGTGGCGCCGTACCGGATGTCAGGCAAGCGCGGCAAGAACGACGCAGCCGATGCAGCGGCCATCTGCGAAGCTGTGACCGAACGAGAGCCGGCCGATTGCGCACCTCAATCCCACCGCTCGTCACGCACCTGAACGACGCCTGCCTCGATCCGCACTGGAAACGCCACCACATCCTCATATGCCGGCGGCGCCAGCACCTTTCCGGTCCTGATGCAAAATCGTGCACCGTGTCGCGGACAGACAATCACGTCGCCTTCCACCACACCGCCCGTCAGGATGCCGCCGTCGTGCGGGCAGATATCCTCGATTGCGTAACAGGTGCCGTCGACGTTGAATACAGCAACCTGCGCGCCATCGACCTCGACGCTACGAACAGACCCGGCGGGAAAATCCCCGATCGCGGCGACATCGACCCAGTCGGACATATCAAAGCATCCCCAATTGCAGGCGCGCCGCATCCGACATCCGGTCTCTCGACCACGGCGGATCCCACACCAGTTCAACGTGCACGTCGTTCACTCCGCTCACCGGAAACACTGCATCCTCCACGGTCGCCGGGAAGGTCTGCGCGACCGGGCAGCCGGGCGCGGTCAGCGTCATGCGAATCCCAACGCGGCCTTCGGCTTCGTCCACGTCAAGACCATAAACAAGCCCCAAATCGTAGATGTTGACCGGAATCTCCGGGTCGAATACGGTGCGCAGCGCGTCGATCACGCGCTCTTGAAGACGTTCAGTTGTTGCGCCGCTGCCGGGTTGTGCGGCCTCAGCGCGCTTCAGCCAGTCGAATGTGCTCATCGTCTGCCTCACTCTGTCGAAACGGGGCGGTCCTCGTCGTGCAGCGCGGCGCGCAGCGTATGCCAGGCCAGCGTTGCGCACTTCACACGCTCGGGAAACTCCCGTACACCGGACAGCACCGCCAGCTTGCCCATCTCCGCGGCTGCCGCCTGCCGTGCAGCGGGTGTTGTCACCATGTCGTGAAAGCGCCCGAACAGCGCTTCGGCCTCTGCTTCTGTTTTGCCCTTCAGCGCCTCGGTCATCAGCGACGCTGATGCTGTCGCAATTGCACAGCCTGCGCCTTCGAAACTGGCCTCTTTGACGATGCCGTCCTCGATTCGCAGATATAGCGTCATCCGGTCGCCGCACAGCGGGTTATAGCCCTCAGCCGTGCGATTGGCACCGGACAGTCGATGACAGTTACGCGGCCGCCGGTAGTGGTCGAAAATAACCTCCTGATACAGATCACGCAGATCGCTCATGTTCCGAATATCTCCCTGACCTTGACGAGGCCTTCGATCAGCGCGTCGATATCCTGGTGCGTGTTGTAGAGGGCGAGCGACGCGCGCACGGTAGCCGGTACGCCGAAGCGCTGCATCACCGGCATCGCGCAATGATGGCCCGCACGCACGGCGATTCCGTGTCGATCGAGAATCGTGCCGACATCATGGGCATGCACGCCGTCGAGCACGAACGACAGAATGCTTGCCTTGTCGTGTGCGCTACCTATAAAACGCAAGCCCGGTATCACCCGCAGGGCGGCCGTCGCATAGGCGAGCAGTTCGTTCTCGTGCGCGGCGATGACTTCCATGCCGATGCTATCGACATAGTCGAGCGCCGCGCCCAGCGCAATTGCGCCAGCAATGTTCGGCGTACCTGCCTCGAACTTCCACGGAATCGCGTTGTATTCCGTTTTCTCGAAGGTTACCGAGCGGATCATGTCGCCGCCGCCCTGCCACGGCGGCATCGCTTCAAGCAGTGCGGCCTTGGCGTATAGCACGCCAATGCCAGTCGGTCCGTACACCTTATGCCCGGAAAACGCGTAGAAATCGCAATCTATCGCGCGGACGTCAACCGGCAGATGCGCGATTGCCTGTGCACCATCCAGCAGCACCGGCACGCCCCGTGCGTGTGCCGCTGCAACGATGCGCTCCACCGGATTGATGCTGCCGAGTGCGTTGGCCAGGTGCGTCATCGCGACGAGCCGCGTACGTTCATTCAACAAACGCTCGTACGCGTCGGCATCGAGCGCACCCGTATCGTCGATCGGCACGACTTTCAGCGCCGCGCCCGTCTGCTCGCAGACGAGCTGCCACGGCACAATGTTCGAATGGTGCTCCATCGCGCTAATCAGGATTTCGTCGCCGGGCTTGATCTGCGGGCGAGCATAGCTCTGGGCGACGAGATTGATCGCCTCGGTCGTGCCACGCACGAATACGATCTCCTCGGGACGCTGCGCATTGACGAGGCGTGCAATCTTCGCGCGTGCGGCCTCGAATGAATCGGTCGCGCGCTGCGACAGCAGATGCACGCCGCGGTGCACATTGGCGTTGCTATGCCGGTAGTAAGCGTTTTCCGCGTAGATGACCGAGGCGGGCTTTTGCGTAGTGGCGCCATTGTCGAGATAGACCAATGGCCGGCCATGCATGCGCTCGCCCAGAATCGGAAAATCGGCTCGCCAGTGCTCGACATTGCGCGGATCGGGCGTCTGCATCTGTTCGATCGGCTTCATAGCAACTCCCTGATGCGCTCGCCTTCCGGGGTGCGCGCGAACAGCAGGTTTTCGAGCCGCTCACGCAGCGAATCGATGCGCACACGTTCGACAACGTCGCGCGCAAATGCGTATGTCAGTAGCGCCCGCGCCATGCGCTCCTCGACACCTCGTGCACGTAAATAGAACAGCTGGTTGTCGTCCAGTTGACCGACCGTCGCGCCGTGTGTGCATTTCACGTCGTCGGCGTAGATCTCGAGTTGTGGCTTCGTGTCGATTTCCGCATCGCGTGACAGCAGCAGGTTGTGATTCGCCTGATGCGTGTCCGTTTGCTGCGCATCGCGATGCACGATGACGCGCCCGTTGAACACGCCACGCGCAGCGCCGTCGAGCACGCCGCGGTAGTATTCGCGACTCGTGCCGTGCGGCTCCGCGTGATCGATGCGCGTATGGTGATCGACGTGCTGCCGGCCGCCAACGAAATAGAGACCGTTCAACGCGGCTTGCGCGTTCGCGGCGTTCAGGCTAGTGCGGATGCCCGTGCGCGACAACGCGGCGCCAAACGCAAACGCATGTGAGGTAAAACAGCTGCCGCGTCGCTGCGCAGCGGCGAGCGACGCGATATGAAAAGCCTTCGGGCTCTCTTGCTGCAACCGGTAGTGCTGCACGTCCGCCTGCTCGTCTGCGACAATGCGGGTAACCGCATTAGTCCAGTACGCGTCGTCGCCGAGCCCGACAAAGTGCTCGACGATCATGCAGCGCGAGCGTGCTCCTGCAAGCACCACATTGAACGGCTGCACCGCAAGTCCCGCTTCGTCGGTCAGGAATAGTATCTGCAGCGGTTGATCGATGACCTCCCCAGGGGGCAGCACGATGGCAAACCCGTCCGTCATAAACGCCGTGTTTAGCGCGGCAAAGCCGTCGACATATGCCTGCGAGGCGATTGCCGCTTCCAGTTGTTGTGGCATTTCTCTCAACGCCCGGGTGAGCGAGCCCACAAATACCCCGTGTGGCAAATCATTCAGTTTCGACAGCCGCGGCACATGCCGACCGTTGACAAAGACCAGTCGATGACCGGCAGGGTCCAGCTCGAGTACATCGACGATGCGGCGCGCGTCGCTATCGCCGCCGAGGTCGAGGCGGTCGGTGCGTTGCGCCCTGAAATGCCAGGAACGCTTGCCGATCGCCGACACGTTCGTGTATTTCCAGTCCTCGTGCCGCGTGGTCGGGAAACCCAGCGCGTCGAACTGGTCGTACGCGCTTCGGCGCGCGGCACGCAGCCACGGAATCTCAGCGCCGGGCAACGTCTGCGCGAGTTGCGCAAAAGCCTGATGGAAGTAGTCGAGGGATTCGTTTTTCATGGATGCCCCGCACTTTCCTGGTTTGCTCTATTTTCTGGTTGCACCACTTCATCGGCGATCCAACCATAGCCTCTACGCTCCAGTTCCAGCGCGAGTTCACGGGACCCCGACTTCACGATCCGGCCATTCGCCAGCACATGCACGCGATCCGGCACGACGTAGTCCAATAGCCGCTGATAGTGCGTCACGAGCACGATCGCCCGTTCTGGACTGCGCATGCTGTTGACACCCTGCGCGACAATCTGCAATGCGTCGATGTCGAGTCCGGAATCCGTTTCGTCGAGAATGGCGAGCCGGGGCTCCAGCACGACCATCTGCAGAATCTCGTTGCGTTTCTTCTCTCCGCCGGAAAAACCTTCGTTCACGGCGCGATACAGCAAACTCTCGTCCATCTGCATCAGCGTCATCCTCTCCTTGACCCGTTGCAGAAACTCCATCGCATCGAGCTCCGGCTCGCCACGATACCGCCGCTGCGCATTCAACGCCGCCTTCAGCAGATAAACGTTGCTCACGCCGGGTATCTCGACGGGATACTGGAACGCGAGAAACAGTCCTTGGTGTGCGCGCTCTTCGGGTGCGAGCGCCAGCAGATCACGGCCGAGATACGAGACCTCGCCGCCCGTGACAGCAAAGTCCTCGCGCCCGGCCAACACCTGGGCAAGCGTGCTCTTTCCCGAGCCATTCGGGCCCATGATCGCGTGCACCTCGCCGGCCTTTACACTCAGATCGATGCCATACAGAATTTTCTTGCCGTCGACTTCGACCTGCAGATTGCTGATTTCAAGCATGGTCCGAATCCTTCGAATCGCTGAGGTTTATCCCACGGCGCCTTCCAGGCTGACGCCGAGCAGCTTTTGCGCCTCGACAGCAAACTCCATCGGCAGCTCCTTGAAGACCTCCTTGCAGAAGCCGTTCACGATCATCGACACCGCATCTTCCGGCGACAACCCACGCTGCCGGCAATAGAACAACTGGTCTTCGCCGATGCGTGATGTCGATGCTTCGTGTTCGACCTTTGCGGTCGGGTTCTTGACCTCGATATAGGGGAATGTGTGAGCGCTGGAACGGTTTCCGAGCAAAAGCGAATCGCACTGCGTGTAGTTGCGCGCGCCTTGCGCCGCACGGCCGACCTTCACGAGGCCACGGTACGCGTTCTTTCCCCGCCCCGCCGAAATGCCTTTGGACAGAATCGTGCTGCGCGTATTGCGGCCGAGGTGAACCATCTTCGTCCCGGTATCGGCCTGTTGATAGTGGTTGGTCAGCGCCACCGAATAGAATTCACCGACCGAGTTATCGCCCTGCAGGATCACGCTTGGATACTTCCACGTAATCGCCGAGCCGGTTTCCACCTGAGTCCATGAAATCTTCGAATTCGCCTCGCGGCAGTCGCCACGTTTGGTCACGAAGTTGTAGATGCCGCCCTTGCCCGATGCATCGCCCGGATACCAGTTCTGCACCGTCGAATAGCGGATCTGTGCACCTTCCAGCGCGACCAGTTCGACCACAGCGGCATGCAGCTGGTTTTCGTCGCGCATCGGCGCGGTGCAGCCTTCCAGATAGCTCACGTAGGCGCCTTTGTCCGCGACGATCAGCGTGCGCTCGAACTGCCCTGTGTTCTGGGCGTTGATGCGAAAGTAGGTCGACAATTCCATCGGGCAGCGCACGCCCGGCGGGATGTAGCAGAACGACCCATCGCTGAACACGGCGGAATTGAGCGCAGCGAAGAAATTGTCCGTGTGCGGCACGACCGAGCCGAGATACTTTCGCACCAGTTCGGGATGATGCTTTACGGCATCCGAGAACGAACAGAACACAATGCCGAGTTCCGCCAGCTTTTCGCGGAACGTAGTTGCTACCGACACGCTGTCGAATACCGCATCCACCGCTACGCCCGCCAGCAGTTCGCGCTCCCTCAGCGGCACGCCCAGCTTTTCGTAGGTACGCAGCAGTTCCGGATCGACTTCATCGAGGCTCTTCGGACGATTCTTCTGCGTCATCGGCGCGGAATAATAGACGATGTTCTGATAATCGATAGGCGGGTGTTCGACCGTCGCCCAATGCGGCTCGGTCATCGTGAGCCAGTGGCGATAGGCCGCGAGTCGCCATTCGAGCATGAACGCCGGCTCGTCTTTCTTCACCGAAATGAGCCGGACCACGTCCTCGCTCAGCCCGCGCGGAAGCGCATCGGCCTCCAGATTGGTCACGAAACCGTGCTGGTATTCGCGGCTGATCAGTTCATCGAACCCGGTTGTGGATGCGCTCATGCGTGGCCTCCGTCAGTCGATCTGCTGGCGGGCATCGCGCCCGCGCGGCGGCTTGGGATACTACGGGCGCGGATCGCGCTGATATCGACTGCGCGCAACGCGGGGCCCGCCATGTCCGCCAGCGTGACCTGCTGCAACGCTTCGTAAATCAGGCGATTGATCTTCTGCCAGTTGGCGCGCACCGCGCACGCCGCCTCCTGGATACACAGGCCCGGCGTCGTGCTGCATTCGGTCATCCCGATGGGGCCGTCGACAGCGGCGATTACTTCCGCCAGCGTGATCCGCCCGGGCGGCCGCGGCAGCAGGTAACCGCCGTTTGTGCCACGCAGCGACTCCACGACACCACCGCGCGTCAGCACTTTCAGCACCTTTGACACCGTAGGCCTCGCGACGCCGGTCGCCGTAGCAATGCTGCTTGCACTGTGGACGGCATCGGGATCGCGCGCCATCGCGGTCATGATCACCGTGCCGTAATCGGCAAGTTTGCTCATGCGCAACATCGGAACATCTCCCGTTTAATCAGGACCCAATTGGTCCTGATTACCTCGAAACGAAATCCGCACGTTTGGGGAGCGACACTGTCCTCTGTGGGGATTCCTAGCCACGTCGCGAATTGCTTTCGTTACGGGAGAAGTATTTCGCGGATGGCCCAACACCAATTTCATTCTAGACCTGTGTATATAACCTTGTCAGCGTATTGGTCTTCGTGACGGACCACTCTGGCGAGCCGCGCTCGATCGACCGCGAACACCCACTCGCCCAACGAGACGTCAGTTGTTCGATATCCAGAATATCGAAAACTAATTTAAAAGCCGCAATCCGCGTGAAGGCATAAAGCGACTGCGCAAAAAGCTCGGGCTGCGCTTCAGGCAAACGCGCAAATTCAAGGCGACGACCAATTCGAAGCACGCCTGGCCGGTTGCGCCGAACCTGGCGAACCCCGACTCGCGCGCCGTGCCCGTCGAGGTATTTCCGCAGACGCTCTGCTCCGAAGCTTCGTGCATGCGCTGACGCGCCGCCAGTACCTCGGCTTCGAGGCGTGGGTCCTGCTATGCCCGGGGCGATGCAGGACGTTTGTGCCATGTGTCATATCCACTTACCGAAACACCCGGCAGCCCGCACTTCGGCGGCACAACATAGTCCCTGTCGCATCTGCTCAATCGTGCCGTACCTCGCCGCGACTGCTTCGCGAAGCAGACCGTGCATTTTTTAGCAAATCACGCTCTATCTTCGCTTTCAGCCAGCTTCCGCTTGACCCGTGCCAACTCAGCTTCGATTTCCTTTTTACGGAATGTTGGCATCCACTTTTTTCAACCGATCTCGATCGAGCCCGTGGCTCTGATGGGGGCACCTGCTCGCGGATATTCACCGTGGGCCTGCAGCGAGCGCTGCGAACCGAGCCCGGGTACATGGCTGCATCCTCGACCTGATGCCGGAGAACCCGGACTGCTTCGCAACAGGGAGTCGTCCATACATGGTGCAAATAGCGCGGGGCGAATCGGTTAAGGTATCGGACTGAACGAATTGAGAGCCGACGATGAGCAAGCTGAAGAGCTTTGACGAACTGTTCGCAGGCCGTCACTCTGACCGCGATGTGATCATTCTGTGTGTTCGCTGGTACTTGCGCTACAAGCTTAGCCTGCGCGATCTGGTCGAGACGATGGCGCAACGACGTCTATCGCTGGCGCACACGACGATCCTCCGCTGGGTGCGGCGCTTTGCGCCGGGAGTTCGTCAAACAGTGGAACCGCTTTGACGGGCCCACCGGGCAGACGTGGCGTGTCGACGAGACTTACCTCAGGCTGCGCGGTAAGTGCGTCTGCCTTTATCGGGCAGTAGATCGGCAGGAGCAGACGGTAGATTTCATGCTCAGCGCCAGGCGCGACGTGAAGGCGGCAAAAGCCTTTTTCAGGAAGGCAATCAAGCATCAAGGCCAGCCACCGAAGACCATCACGCTCGATGGTTACGCGGGATCGCACCGTGCGCGAGATGAAGTCCGATGGCTTGCTGCCTGAGGACTCGACGCAAAGGCCAATTCAGTCTCGCGAAGCTCGGCCTCAAAGATACCGCTGCACCCATAGTTTGGAAGGCCGTCCTGTCCGCTTCGTGAGGTATCCTTTCTATATGGCAAAGATCTCCTCCAGACCGCCTATTTGCACCGGAGCCCGATTTCGCGCACGCTGGCGCCACAGGTCCACGCGCTTGCATCCGGCAGGATCGACTGCTCGACCTAAAATGAATTATCCGGATCGATCGGGAGAGTAATTGTGGAACTTCACCTGGATTCCCATCATTTCACGCACCGTCAGCCCGACTGGCGGGCAGCCGCCCTGGCGGGGGTTATCGCCGGAGCGATATTCCTCATATTGGGGGTTTTTCTGACGGCGCTCGTGACGGGCCAGAGCCTGACGGAACCGCCACGCATGATCGCCGCTATCATCTTGGGTCGTGGCGCATTGCAATCGCCGCATGCGTTCTCTGTGGGCATTGTCCTTGCAGCCTTCATCGTCCATTTTGCCCTTGCAATCGTTCTCGCGCTCATCCTCAGCCTGATCGCGGTGTCGTTCAGTCTCGACTCGAGCGTGGGCATGGCAACGTTCGCGGGTGCCGTTTTCGGCGTGATCGTCTACATAATCAATTTCTATGGCATGACCCAATTTTTTCCGTGGTTCGCGGAGGCGCGGAACTGGGTCAGCGCGCTCGTTCACATTGTCTTTGGCATCGTAGCGGCGGACATGTACATGAAACTGGAGCGCCGGGTATCCAACGTGGCTAAAGTGGATTCGGACGGCTCGTCGTAACCGGTTCGTCAGGCGAGAAGTGAGGGCAAAATCCGCTCTGCCCTGATCGAATCACCGCATATACGGCACGGCCCCGCCGATGAATCTGCGCCGTCGCGCAGCTCGCCCAACGCTCGGCTCGCATCCGTGATGTGCGTAGCGCCTCGCTCCGATGCCGAGCGTTACTTCGCCGGAAAGCGCATGAACGCGTGAGCGTCGGCGTGTGTGAGTTGGCAGACGAGCAGACACGCCGTTCGCCGCGCAACATGTCATACGGAAACGATTGAGATGCTCATATGCCGATGATGCCCTTTAGCCTCGGCCTTCAGCGGCACGGAGATCCTCAATATTGCTGGGCATCGGTCCGTTCGGGGACCGCATGTATCCGGCCGTTTGCCGGGACGCTTATGTATCCCGGTCAGCCGAATCTACAAGGATGTAATCATGAACCAGATAGATTTGCCCCAACGTATCGAAGAAATCGAACTGGCGCTTTCGGAAGTCTTTGAGTCCGCGAAGGCAGCCGCTGTCAGCAGCTATGACGAGGGGTCAGTTTTTTTCATCCACCTCTCGTGGGTGGTGGAGTCGCACAGGGATGCGTCCCTTGATGCGCGGTGTGCCATCACCGTCCGGTTCTCCCGACAACAGATCGATCGCTATGCAGCCCTTGATACGTCCTCACGTGCCGTGGTCCGCGACCGACTCTGTGAACTGGTTCGCGCGCGCTTTAGCGAGCAACAGGATCCGCCACCGCTGCAAGGCGCATGCTCTGTTGAACTCGACGTCGACGATGCGCTGCTCGACATACCGGACGCTCCCTACGAGTTGTAGCGTCGAAACGGACATCCGGCAGGCGGGTCACCGTGGTGCCCATGCGCGAACGACGACCCGACGGTTCCCGTTGCGGAGTCGATGGAGCGGTGAAGAGGTTCGCGGAACTGGAACGGCATTCCTGGCGACAACGAACGGGAGCCGAATAGCGTCGAGCCCGTGACGGCACGCTCAAGGTTCGCGGCGCGCGCCATCCATGACCGTCGAGGCAGTCCTGAGCCGGTGGAGTGCGCGACGGATTCACGCCCCGCGTCCGCGTGGACATTGAGGAAGGTTGGAATGCCGACGCAGGTCTGTCCGCATGGGTAGGCCAGCGTGATCTGTTGCTCGCCAGACGTGTTGATCACGGTGCGGGTCAGACGGCAACGGCCGTGTCCGGTTGGCATTCGACCTCCCCCGCCCGGCTGTCAGGACTCCCGGCCGCTGGTCGCGTGCTGCCCACTATCGCCAGCGCCAATACCTGACGTCCAGACCGGCGCGCAACGTGAATCACGCGGCGACACGCCGGCTGTCTCCATTTCCGCTACTGGCTGGCACCACTCGCGCCCATGGCGCCTGGTGTGGCGGGAGCGCTCATCGTCCCGCTGGCGCCGACCGCCGAACTGCCTGCATCGCTGCTATTGTCTGCGCGCTTGCAGGCCGTTGTGCCAATCGCGAGAAGTACAATCGATGCCGCGATCGCGGCATATTTCATGTGCAGTTTCATCGAGGGCTCCTGCTATCGTTTCGGTATCCGTTTGTCGGCGGAATCCAGTCGTGGTCGCAGCTATGTCGCTGCCGGAACTGGCATCGCGCATCTCGGCCAATCCGCATTCGTTGCCGGCTCGTGTCGCCTGTACCGTCAGCCTCACTGACTCATGCAAACCGCGTGCCTCATGCCTGCACGCCGACGCTGGAAATAGCCAGACAGGCTGCGCGATACCGGCGCGTGCCCTGCATGTATCGACGGCGGCGGTACAAGTTACAAAGACAATGTATATACATCGCGGTTTGAAGAGGCCGACAGTGATGCCAACGGACAGAACTGCGCCAGACCTTTGGCCTGCCTTCGCGGCGCGAAGCGCACTTATGGATAGAGGGTCAACAGGCCGATCACGGCGGGGTCGGGCAGTCCGCTGGCAAATTCAACTCCGCGGCGAAGCGCAGCGGTTGCGGCCCCGTCAGCCGTACTAAACAGCGGGCCAGGATTGCTTTCGCCAAAGAACGCCGCAGCGGGATCCGGATCGTCGACGCCCACAAAGAAAGCCGATCGCCACGCATTCCGTTCATACGTTTCCTGCGTATTGACCACATACCGACGTACATTAGCGGTTGTCATTGCGGTCTCGCATGCGCGGAACGGGATCAAAGCATAGTCATTGAATGGCTGTAATGCAAAAGCTGAGTAGTTCTGTCTCGCCCCATGCGCCACGTGGAGAGTCCAAGGTGGCGATGAGGCCGTCGGGACTGAGCCGCAGGGAGTCACGCGCCGTATTCATGAATGTCCTCTTCGCCGAACAGCCTCCAGACCGGCTGGCCGAGTAATCGCGAGCGGTTCGCCACCGACCCCGTAGACGCGGTCAACATTCACGCTGGTAAAACGGACGCGTAGATGGCCGTTCTGCCCGATGCATTGGACTGCCCTTTGCTGCCTACGCGCCGCAAGCGCGACGAATTCATGAGGCAACGGGACAACCAACGCGCGCAGCCGCTCGCATAAGAGTCGCGAGCCGTTTCCAACTGCCGCGCTGCGGTCGGATGCCGGCTGAACCGGTTCAACCTCGCAATGCTGTGCAGACACGCTGGCTGCGCCCATCAGGCGTTTCATAGCCTGAATTCAAATACCCACGATCTAGTGCAGCGGCGCGAGAGTTACTCCTCGACGAGGATAGGCGAGCTTTCCGTTCCTGCGAAAAACTCCCTGAGTTGCTCTTCGGCATGCAGTGGTGCGCGGGCAAGTTGCACGTCATAAAGAGCTATCAGTTCTTCAAAGTCACCGGTGACGTCCGGCGTCAAACGCCACTCGCCCGTTTCATGCGCGTGCGTATCCGCGCATGCTCGGCTGTGCCGCCGAAGTCGACGACCACATGAACCGCGGCCGCAATAGGGACACGCGCACTCCTGCGTCCCAGTGCGCTTTCGTCGCTTGATCGACCATGGCTGACAAATCGCGCATCGACCGGCTCGATTGATTGGCTTCGACACGCCGGTCTTCGCCGCATGGGGCGCGCCGACGGCCGATGCGCAGCAGTTTGTCCACTGGAGGTAGAGCCGATCTGTGAGGGCTTCTCGCGTCAGTTTGGCAATGCGCCGAACGGGTATCCGCGAATGCAGGCACGGCAAGTGAGAGCGGAGCTGGCCATGACGCGCACGTATGAGTATCACGGATTCGCGCTTGAAGTGACTGTCGAATCAGGCTTCAGTTGGCAGCAGGCCGTGAGAACCGTCACGCGGAAGAGCCTTCGGTTGAGTTACCAAAGAGAAAGCACTCCCGGAAAGAAAACATCAGAAACCGTCCTCTCCGACGCGCCGAAATACTTTCAACCCGCCTCGATCCATCGCGCCTCTGACGCCTTCAGATGGCGACGAATGGCCGCCTGCGCGGCTAGCGGATCTCGCTCCTCAAGGGCCCGATAAATTGCCTCGTGTTCTTCAAGCGCCGCCTGCCAGGTCTGGCTCGTTTCCGCGTGTCCGCTGAGGCGAGACGAAATGGGGCTATGCCGTTCGTCGAACAATTCGGCCACCATCCGTACCAGCACCGAGTTTCCGCTCATTTCCGCAATGCACACATGGAACGCACGGTCATGCTCCAGCGGCGAAAGTCCCGCTTTCACCTGCGTGCACATTGCATCAAGGGTCTCGCGCAATTGGGCTAACCCATCTGGTGTGATCAGCGCGGTAGCCAGCACGATCACCGACCCTTCCAGGACAGCCCGCGCCTGCATCAACTCTGACGGACTTTCGCCCATTGCGGCTGTCGTACTGGACGAGCGGTCGGGCACGCGGCACACGTACACGCCCGAGCCCTGGCGAATTTCGACAGAGCCGGCAATCTCCAGCGCGATCAGCGCCTCTCGAACCGACGGCCGCGAGACGCCGAGTTGCTGCGCGAGATCGCGCTCCGCCGGCAGACGCGTTCCTGGCGCGAAGCCGCCCGATCGAATCAGGGAGCGAATCTGATCGGCGATGTGCTGGTACAGGCGCCTGGTTTCGACCTGCTTCAGTTGTGTTGTCAAATGCCCTCTCCCGGGGGTTTACCTCGCCAGCCCTGAGCGAGCGTTTGTGTGTAATTGGTCTGGCCACATTTCCAAAATATCAGCTAGAAGAATTATATACGATGTCCTTTCCTGACATTGTCCTATGCCAACGTGCCTCGACGCGCAAAGGCTTCGGGGTTAGCCTGACATGGCGCGCTTCGCGTTGCAGCAGAAGCTCTACCCACATCAGGGTTTAAAGTGACTTGACCAATTAATCGGCTTTACCTATGCTGGAATCGGTCCTGACAGTCGTGGCCGCTCGTCGTCGCCGTCGTCGACCACGGGACCGATCCGGCAGGAACGCCCAACGTAGCCACTCGTGCGAAGTCACAAAAATGGAGACAGACTTGCTGGATTTCCGAGCCCAGCCCGCCCCCCGTCGCCCGATCCCAGCGCGGGCCGACTCCGTTCATTTCCGCGGTTTCGAACTTATCGTGGATGAACGCCGAGCGGCAACCGCAACTCAGTCGTCCGACCCGGTGTGGGGATCCGCCACCGACGCTCCGCATGGCAACACGCGCTCCGGTGATCAAGCCGATTTGCTGCGGCTCAACAACATCACCAAACGTTTTCCTGGCGTACTCGCGCTCGACAACGTCAGTTTCGATCTAAGGCGCGGCGAAGTCCACGCCGTATGCGGCGAGAACGGCGCGGGCAAGTCAACGCTGATGAAAATCATCAGCGGCCAGTACCCGCCCGACGATGGCACCCTCATCTACAAAGGCAGCCAACGTCACTTCACGTCCTCGCTCGAAGCCCAAGCCGCGGGCATCGCAATTATTCACCAGGAGCTGAACCTGGTGCCCCAGTTATCGGTGGCGGAAAACATCTTTCTTGCACGTGAACCACGCCGCGGCATCTTCGTCGATCGTGCGCGTTTGCACGCCGACGCCCAACGTTGCCTCGAGCGGCTTCGCGTCGACATTGAGCCGGGGACGCTGGTGCGCACGTTATCGGTTGCGCAACGGCAAATGGTGGAGATCGCCAAGGCGCTGTCGCTTGACGCCGAAGTGTTGATCATGGATGAACCGACTTCATCGCTCACGGAAGAAGAAACGACTCAGCTCTTCAAGATCATTCACGAGCTAAAGCGTGCCGGCGTCGGAATCATTTACATCTCACACCGGCTCGATGAAATGACCGAGATCGTCGATCGGGTCACCGTGATGCGCGACGGGCGGTATGTTGCGACCGACATGTTTCACGACACCACGATCAACAAGATCGTGGCGCGCATGGTCGGGCGCTCACTTGAAGACAAGTTTCCGGCGCGCACGTCGGTGCCCACCGACGACGTGCTGCTGTCCGTCGACCGACTGACACGCACGAACGTGTTCGGCCCCGTCAGTTTCGAGCTACGGCGCGGCGAAATTCTTGGCTTCGCTGGCTTGCTGGGCGCGGGCCGGACCGAAGTGGCCCGCGCCATCTTCGGTGCCGACCCACTCGATAGCGGCACGGTGCACCTCGGCACAGAAACCCTCGCGATCCGCTCGCCAATCGATGCAATCCGGCACGGCATTGCCTATCTGTCCGAGGACCGCAAGGCCAGCGGTCTGTCGATCAACATGCCGGTCGCAAGCAATATCACCCTTGCTAACCTGGGTGCGGTGTCGAACCGCTTCGGATTTATCCGCTTCGCTGCAGAAGCTGCGGTGGCGCAACGTTACATCGACGCGCTCGGAATACGCACCCCCAGCATCAGGCAAATCGCACGCAATCTCTCGGGCGGTAACCAGCAGAAGGTCGTCATCAGCAAGTGGCTGTTCCGCGACTCACGCGTGCTGTTCTTCGACGAGCCGACGCGCGGCATCGACGTCGGCGCCAAATTCGCGATCTATGAACTACTCGACAGATTGGCCGGGCAGGGCATCGGCGTCGTGATGATCAGTTCGGAACTGCCCGAGATACTCGGCATGACCGATCGGGTCGCCGTCTTCCACGAGGGAGAACTCGTGACGATTCTCGAAACCCGTCAAACCAGCCAGGAAGAAATCATGCACTATGCGTCGGGTCGCACGGTCAACTCCGACAAGTCAGGGACATCGGGTATATCAGGTGCCCCAGGAGTCTCGCGATGAGCACGGTCACCGGACCCACACCTGCCAACGTCAACGAACGGCGCAAGGATCTGATCCAGAAGTTCGCCGCCTTCGGTAGCCTGATTGTCATGATCGCGGTGTTTTCCTCCACCAGCGAGGCGTTCCATACGGTCGACAACGCCATGACCGTCGCGCTGCAGGTGACCTCAATCGCCTACCTCGGCGTTGCCGCGACCTGCGTGATCATCACGGGTGGCATCGACCTGTCAGTGGGCTCGGTGCTCGCGCTCGCGGGTGTCGTCGCGGCCCTTGCGGTGAGAGCCGGCATGCCCGTCACCGTCGGCATGCTGCTCGGCATCGTCGTCGGTGGGCTGTGCGGCGCCGTCAACGGCCTGTGTGTGACGCGCATGCGCCTGCCTCCTTTCATCGCCACGCTCGGCATGATGCTGGTGGCCCGCGGCCTCGCACTGCAAATCACCGGCGCGCGCCCGGTGTCGGGACTGGGCGAAGCATTTGGCGTGCTCGGCAACGGATCGCTCTTCAGGATCGAGACCATCGGCGCAGACGGATTTCCGGATGTGACGTTCCCCGGTATCCCCTACCCGGTCCTGCTGATGATCGTCATCGCCGTTACGGTATCGATCATGCTAAGTCGCACAACACTCGGCCGTCACATCTATGCCGTCGGCTCGAACGCGGAAGCCGCGAGGCTGTCCGGTGTCAACGTCGCGCGCGTGACGATGTTCACGTATGTGTTGTCTGGCACGCTCGCGGGGGTCACCGGCTGCGTGCTGATGTCCCGGCTACTGACCGCGCAGCCGAATGAAGGCGTGATGTACGAACTCGACGCCATTGCTAGTGCTGTGATCGGCGGCACCTCGCTGATGGGAGGCGTTGGAACGATTTCCGGGACCGCCATCGGCGCCTTTGTGATCGGCATCCTGCGCAACGGCTTGAATATGAATGGAGTGTCCAGCTTCATTCAGCAAATCATCATCGGCCTGGTCATTCTAGGCACTGTCTGGATTGACCAGCTCCGCAACCGCCGGTGAGATCCATCGGCGCATCGGAACGTGAAGGTCTGCAGCGCCGAGAAGTCCACGTACGACAACAACTTCTCCGTAGGAGTAGAGACATGCGCACATTTCAACTGGGCCTGCTGGCCGCAACCCTGGCCCTGGCAACCGGCCTCGCCCAGGCCGCCGGTGGCGAGATCGCCGTCATCGTCAAGACCTCGAATTCCAACTATTGGCAAAACGTCCAGAAAGGCGCCAATGCAGCCATCGGCGGCGCCAAGGGCTACACGATGACATTCCAGGGGCCGGCGACCGAAACGGCGATTGCCGATGAGGTCAACATGGTCGAGAACGCGGTGAACCGTAAGGTCGCCGGAATCGTGCTTGCACCGTCCGATCCCGACGCGCTGGTGCCTGCCGTCAAGAAGGCATGGGAAGCGCACATCCCGGTCGTGATCATCGACTCAGCCTTGGCCGATTCTGGCAAGCAGTACTATCAGTCATTCCTGTCGACCGACAACAAGAAGGCCGGCGAGCTATGCGCGAAGGCGTTGATCGATCGCGTCGGCCGGACCGGCAAGGTTGCCATCATGTCGTATGTCGCGGGCGCGGGCTCGGAGATCGGCCGCGTTGGCGGCTTCCGGGATTACCTTAAGGCGCACTCCCAACTGCAGGTGGTCGGTCCGTTTTATTCGAACTCGCAGATGGCGACCGCGCTGAACCAGACCACCGACACGCTCACCGCCAATCCGGATCTGAAAGGAATCTTCGGGGCAAATGAACCGACGGCGGTAGGCATGGGCCGCGCACTCGAGCAATCTGGCAAGGCGGGCAAGGTGGTGGCGATCGGATTCGACGGAAATCAGGACCTGCAAGGCTTCGTCAAGGACGGCACGCTCGCCGCTACCGCCGTGCAGGGCTCGTACCAGATGGGCGATCTCGGCGTGAAAACGGTGATCAGTCTGATCGAGAAAAAGCCCGTGCCGAAGGACCGCGATACCGGCGTCGTGATTGTAACGAAGGACAACATCGACCAGCCGGTTGCCAAGAACGTGCTGTATTGACGTGGCCCGAGCGGATCCAGCCCGCTTGAGCGCCCGCCAACGACCAGTCAGACAAGGATTGCTATGCTTACGGTGATATGCGAGACGCCCGGCACGCTGAGCGCCCATGAACGAATGAAGCCTGTACCCCGTGATAACGAGGTGCTGGTGCGCGTAAAGCGCGTTGGCGTTTGCGGGACCGACCTGCATATCTTTACGGGAAATCAGCCCTATCTGGCCTATCCGCGCGTGATGGGCCACGAGTTGTCCGGTCTCGTCGAACAGGCACCGGTCGACAGCGGACTGGTCGCAGGCGATCCGGTCTATGTGATGCCGTATCTGTCGTGCGGACAATGCATCGCATGCCGTCGCGGAAAAACCAACTGTTGCGTGAACATTCAGGTGTTCGGGGTACACCGGGATGGCGCGTTCGCAGAGTACCTGAGCGTACCCGCGCAGTTTGTCCACAAGGCCGAAGGCATCAGCCTCGACGAGGCGGCCATGGTCGAGTTTCTTGCGATCGGCGCACATGCGGTCCGGCGTGGCGACGTGAAGGAAGGCGAGCGGGTTCTTGTGGTCGGTGCGGGTCCAATCGGCATGGCGGCGCTCACGTTTTCGAAGCTGCGCGGCGCAACAGTGACGGCGCTCGACACGCGTGCCGACCGGCTTGATTTTTGCGTGAAGCAACTCGGCGTCACGGCGGCGGTGCAGATCGGGGAGGACGACAAGAGCCGACTCTCGGCAATCACAGATGGCGATTTCTTCGATGTCGTCTTCGACGCAACGGGCAACCCCAGGGCGATGGAGCGCGGCTTCGAGTTTGTCGCGCATGGCGGCCGCTACGTGCTGGTGTCGATCGTGTCCGACACCATCACGTTTTTCGATCCGGAGTTCCACAAACGCGAGACAACACTGCTTGCCAGTCGGAACGCAACGGTCGAGGACTTTGAGACGGTCGTCGAGGCGATGCGTGCAGGGCATATTCCACACTTGGCCCTCAATACGCATCGACTCGCACTCGCCGACGTGCCGGCCAGCTTCGCTACGCTTCTCGACCCCGCCGGCGGCGTCGTCAAGGCGATCGTGGAATGCTAAGCATGCCCGGGCTCGACGCAGGCTCACGCACTGCATCAGAGCCTTTGATACAGCCGATCCTTCAGTTCGGCACCAGCCGGTTCCTGCAGGCGCACGTCGACCTGTTCGTATCGCAGGCTCTGGAGTCAGGCGATGCGCTCGGCGGCATCGCCGTCGTGCAAACCACGGACAGCGCGGATAGCGCCGCGCGCACCGCCGCGTTTGCAAGCGGGAACGCCTATCCGGTGCAAATACGCGGCCTACTTCGAGGCACGGTACTCGACCAGACGCTTTCCTGTCGTGCGATCCGCCAGTCAGCTCATGCGCGAACCGACTGGACGCGGATCCGTGAGGCCGTAAGCGGACCGGTGCAGGTCATTGTTTCCAACACGGCAGACAGCGGCTACCAGCTCGACGAACGCGACGACGCAGGCGCTGCAACCGCTCAGGCGCGCGCGCCGTACAGCTTTCCTGCGAAACTGCTAGTCCTGTTGTACGGACGTTGGCAAAGCCAGCCCAATGCACCGCTATCCCTCTTTCCTTGTGAACTGGTCGAGAGGAACGGCGATGCACTACGCGCGATTATTGTCAGACTCGCATCGCAATGGCGCTTGCCTGGTGACTTCATTCACTACCTGGCCGAGCATTGCGTGTGGGCCAATTCGCTGGTCGACCGGATCGTATCCGAGTCGATCAAACCGGTCGGGGCGGTTGCGGAGCCTTACGCGCTGTGGGCAATCGAAAGGCAGCCGAGGTTGCAGCTGCCTTGCGTACACGCGTCAATCGCGCTGACCGACGATCTGAGGCATTTCGAGCAGCTCAAGCTGTTTTTTCTGAACCTGGGGCACACGTTCCTCGCCGAACGCTGGTTGCGCGACGGCAGGCCGCCAGACGAGACTGTCTACCACGCAATGAACGACCCTGTGCTTCGTGCCGCGCTTGAAGCGGTCTGGATGGACGAAGTGTTGCCAGTGTTCCAGGCTCTGGGGAAACGCAATGATGCGCTTGCCTATCTGGACGAAGTGCGCGAACGCTTCCTCAATCCTTTTCTCCATCATCGGATCGCCGATATCGCGCAGAATCACCCGCAAAAAAAGCAGCGGAGAATTGTGCCCTTGCTGGAACTGGCAGCGTCTCTTGCGAAAGGCACGGGTGCCGGGATCGAACAACCGCGACTGAGGGAAGCGGCCACCAGCCCTTAAGCGATCAATGCAGCGGATTGCGGGCTGGCAGACGAGACTCACAGAGCGTTTGGATGGGTTGTGTTGCAATAAGGTCGGCAAGGCGAGACGTTGTGCAATGGCATGGAATCCTACATGACCAACGAATAGAACCGCTCGGCAGCAGTTCGCGCGATTCCATCAATTTCCATCTGTTCTTTCTTGATCATGTGCATCGGCTAAACGCCTGACTGCATGTGCTCAACGCGCGCGCAATGCATCGACGATGTTCATGCGGGCCGCGCGCATCGCAGGCAGAAACCCGCCAACGAGGCCCATCGTCATCGAAAATGTGAGCGTCTTCACGACGATGGCCGGGGTGAGGATAAAGCGGAACGACAGGTCCGCGAAGGTCTGGAAGTTGGTGGTCGAAAACGACGCGAACTGCATGAACGCCGCGCAGCCCAGTCCCGCCAGTCCGCCGACGAGCCCCAGCAGCATCGCTTCGACGAGAAACGCAGCGAGCACGTTGGAGCGCCTGAAGCCGAGCGCACGCAACGTGCCGATCTCCGCAACCCGGTTGGCCACGGACGCGTACATCGTGATCATCGCGCCGATCATTGCGGCTATCGAAAAGATCGTCGATAGCGTGAAGCCGAGAATGTTGATGAACGTCGAGAGCGCCTTCGACTGGTCGCTATAGAACGTCTGTTCGCGCTTCGCTTCATCGGCGAGGCGCGGATCGACGTCGATGTCGGACTTGAAGCCGCCGAACCGGTCGGACTGCGCGAGCCGCACTACCATCGACGAATAACTCGTGCGGCGAAATGACTGCATCAATTGATCGACATCGCCCCAGATTTCCGAATCGAAGCCGCTGCCGCCCGCGTCGAAAGTGCCAACCACGGTCCAGTCGCGCTGCGCGAAGCGCAAATGCTCGCCTGGCTGCGTACCGCTGAAGCCCTTCGCAATGCTGCTGCCGACGATGATTTCGGACGATCCCGGATTGAACATGCGCCCCGACGCGAGCTTCACTTGCGGCCGCAAGCTCATGCCCGCGGGCGAGACTCCGCGAATCACGACGTTCGATGGCTTGCCCGAGGCGAGCTTCGTCAGAGAGATCAGCACGACGGACTCCTTCGACGCCATGCGTCGCCCGTCGCTACCGATCGCCACCGCCGGGTGCATTTCGATCACGTTCGCCTGGCCGCGGTCGATCGCGCTCTGCACTTCCGTTTCCGCGCCCTTGCGGATGACCACGACGTTGTCCTCTTCACCGGTGGACACGAGCGTCTTCTTGAGGCCCGCATCGAGCATCAGCACGGTCGCGAACACGAACACGACAAGCGCGAGCCCACCGGCCGTGAGCGCGGTGGTCAGCCGGCGCATCCACAGATTGCGAGCGATATACGAGAGCGGGATCGCCACGTGAGCCTCTAGCCGATAGCCCGCAGGCCTTCGACGATCCTCACCCGCGCCGCCTGCAGCGCCGGAATGATCGCCGCCGTGATCCCGACGACGAGCGCGCACGCCGCCTGCAACAGCATCGTTTCGCGCGACACGTGGAACACCGGGAACACGCCTGCCGTCGCCTGCTTGAAGAGGCTTGCGGCGGGCGGGGTGGCGAGTATGCCGAGACCGCCGCCCACCGCGCAGATCGTCACCGACTCGCCGAACATCAGCAACGCGAGAAATCCCGGGCCGAAACCGAGTGCCTTGAGCGTCGCATATTCAACCGTGCGCTCGCGCGCGCTCATCGCCATCGCATTGGCCATCACGGCCATGATGATGACGATGACCACATACGACACCAGTCGGATCGCCGCAATGATCTGATTCGACATCGCCACGAAGCCAAGCTGGAACGCCTGCTCGGTTTCGGTGAGCGTCTCGGCGAGCGAGTTCCTGAATACGTTGTCGACATTGCGCGAGATCGCAGCGGCTTCGTCCGGGTTCGCGATACCAAGCACATAGACCCCGACCTGATCCGCTTTCCGCCCGGGCGTCTTGCGTACCGTTTCGTTCAGGTACTCCCAGTGGAAAATCAATTGGCGCGTAATCGTCGATTCGTCGCGGCCGTCGAGAATGCCGCGCACGACAAACTCCCAGGTGCCCGGATAGATCGTGCCCTTGATCGGAATCACGTCGCCGATCTTGAAGCCGAACTGGCTCGCGAGCTGCCGGCCGATCAGACAGCCCTTGCGGTCCCGCTCGTAGTCGTTGCGCTGCTGCGCGGGCAAGATGAATTCCGGGTACAGGTCGAGATAGTTGTCCGATACGGCGAACTGCGCGAAGAAGTTCTTCGGCTCGCGATACACACCGCCGAACCAGTTGGAGCGCGCGACCATCGTCACGCCTTCCACGCCGCGTATGCGGTTCTCGTAGCTCAACGGCAGCGGAAACACCAGTGAGATCGCATTGCGCGTCACGAGCCTTGCGTTCGATGCCGCCGCGGCGCCCGCATACCATGCGTCGACCACGGTATGCAGCAGCCCGTACGCGAGCACCGCGATCAGGAGTCCGAACACGGTCAGCAACGTGCGCAGCTTGTGCCGCAACGCGTTTCTCGTGATTAGCTTGAACAGATACATGACGATCGGCCCTGGCGCGCTTCAGCGAGTGGTTCCATCGATCAGTTCCCCCTTTTCCAGATGCACGAGCGCCTTCGCCGCCCCCGCCGCGTGCGCGTCGTGGGTCACCATGATAATGGTCTTGCCGAGTTCGCGATTGAGCCGCTGCATCATCGTCAGCACCTCCTCGGCGGACGTGCGGTCCAGGTCGCCTGTCGGTTCGTCGGCGACGATCAGCGTCGGATCGGTGATCAGCGCGCGAGCGATCGCGACGCGTTGCTGCTGGCCGCCGGAAAGCTCGGACGGGTAATGCTGCGCGCGATCCGACAGATTCACCATGTCGAGGACGAGGCTCACGCGCTCGCGCCGCTCCTTGCGCGATAGGCGCGTGAGCATCAACGGCAATTCGATGTTCTCGAATGCAGTCAGCACGGGCATCAGGTTGTAGAACTGGAAGATGAAGCCGACATGGGCCGCGCGCCATTCCGCCAGCGTCGACTCCGACAGCCGCGTGATGTCGAGTCCGCCGACGCGCAGTTCGCCGCCATCCGGCCGGTCGATGCCCGCGATCAGATTGAGCAGCGTGCTCTTCCCCGACCCCGACGGCCCCATCAGCGCAATGAAGTCGCCTTCGCCGATCGAGAGCGTGATGTCGGAGAGAACGGGCACCGTCTGAACACCGCGCCGGTACGATTTGACGAGGTGCCTGATGTCGACGAGCGGCTCTGTATCGCTCACGCGCTTCACGTTGTCCACAGTGCCCACACTATTTCTTCGCCACGGTGACTTTGGCGCCGTCCTTGATGTGCTCGTTCGGTGCGCGTACGAGCACATCGCCGGGATGCACGCCGCTGACGGCCACGAGGTCGCCGAGCGCCGCGCCGGTCGTGACGGGCACTTCGCGCACGGTATCGTCCTTGATCACGAAAGCGACCTTGCGGCCATCGCGCTCGACGATCGCCGCGGGCTGCACCGCGACCACCGGCTTCCGGTCCCGCGGCGGAACAGGCTTCGTCAGAAACGCAATCTTGGCGCTCATGTCGGGCAGCACGCGCTCATCGCGATCGACGAAGCGCACTTTGACGAGGACGGTCGCTTTCGAACGGTCGACAGTCGGCACGATGCGCGACACGCGGCCAGCCAGCCTGAGTTCGGGCAGCGCATCGAGCTGGATCTCGCAAGGCTCGTCCACGGTGATCTTCGCGATGTTCGATTCCGCGACATCGGCTTCGACTTCGAGCGTTTCCATATCGGCGATCGTCACGACGGCGCCCTTGCTGTCGGATGCCTGCGAGAACGGCGTGATGTTGTCGCCGACGTTGGCATGCTTCTCGATCACCACGCCATCGAACGGCGCGCGAATCACTGTTTGATCGACGGCCACCTGGGCGGCCTGCGCATTGGCCTGCGCCGACGCGATCGCCGCACGGCTGTTGTCGATCGACGCTCGGGCCTTGTCGTAACGGGCGAGATCGGAGTCGTACTGGGTGGCGGGCATGGCGCCCTGCGGCGCGAGTATCGCGGAGCGGCGCAGGTTGATCTGGGCGTTCTTCAGTTCGGCCACCTGCAGCGCGAGATTGGCCTGCGCCACCTTGATTTGCGCCTTGGCCTGCGCGAGCGCGGCCTCGACGTCCGCGCTTTCGAGCCGGGCAATCACCTCGTCTTTCTTGACGCGCGTACCCTCCAGCACGCCGAGCCACTCGAGGCGCCCCTGCCCTTTCGACGCCACCGCGGCCTTGCGCTGCGGCACGACGTAGCCGGTCGCGTTGAGCAGCGTATAGGTCTGCGAGGGGTAAGCGGACACCACGGTGGTGGTTTCGACGGCCTGCGGACCGGCCAGCTTGAGGCCGGCGACTGCCGCACCGACGAGAAGCAGCGCGACGACCCCGTAAGCGAACCAGTTGTGCCGCCGTGCGGCAGCGACGGCGGGCCGGTCGATTTTCAGCCTCTTCAGATCGTGATCTGCCAATTTTTTATGTCTTCGCCGGCTGGCATTCGCGCTTTGCGGACACCGCACAGAAACGGCATCACGACGCCTCGCCACGCCGGCTACTTGTCCTGTAGACGGGACCACAGTATAGCGCCGCGCCTGGCCTCCGCTCGCGTCATGCGGACGGGACGCTTGCGCCTGCGCAGACGGCGGATTTCCTGTCAGCGCCCAGTGCTGCATTGCGACAACCGAACGTTCGCATTAAGGGCTGGCTCGCTGGGTGATCGACAAAGCGAGGAACAGGCACCATGCGCGCGCCGCTATTGCCTAAACTGAAGTTTGTACGCACTGCGCTGCGTGTATCGTGTCGCTCGCGCGTGAACTCCGGCACGTCTTCGGTATCTGAAAGAACATGGGGCGGACATGAGCACGGCTGCCACTTTTCACATCGGCTATACGCAATATCTTGGCCCCGATGGCGAGGCTGTTCAGGCCTTGCCTGCCTTTGCGCGAGACCCGGCGGTGCTGATTTCTCTTTGTCGCGCGATGGTGCTGACGCGGGCGTTCGACACGAAGGCGGTCGCGCTGCAGCGTACCGGCAAGCTCGGCACTTTCGCGTCGTCGCTCGGCCAGGAAGCGGTCGGTGTCGGCGTGGCCAGCGCGATGCAGCCCGACGACGTGCTGTTCCCTTCCTATCGGGATCACGCCGCGCAATTGCTGCGGGGCGTCACGATGGTGGAAAGTCTGCTGTACTGGGGCGGCGACGAGCGCGGCAGCGACTTCGGCGTGCCCCGCAACGATTTCCCGAACTGTGTGCCGATCGCCACACAGATATGCCACGCCGCCGGCGCGGCCTACGCGTTCATGCTGCGTCACGAGCCGCGCGTCGCGGTGGCGATCTTCGGCGACGGCGCCACGTCCAAGGGGGACTTCTACGAGGCGATGAACATGGCCGGTGCCTGGCAGGCGCCGCTTGTCCTCGTGGTCAACAACAACGAGTGGGCAATTTCGGTGCCGCGTAGCCACCAGAGCGCTGCTCAAACGCTCGCGCAAAAAGCGATCGCAGCGGGAATCGACGGGCTGCAGGTCGACGGTAACGACGTGATCGCCGTGCACGAGGTTGTCCACGCGGCGCTCGCCAAGGCTCGCCGAGGCGATGGCCCGACGCTGATCGAAGCGCTCAGCTATCGTCTCGGCGATCACACGACAGCCGATGACGCGACGCGCTATCGCGACTCCGAAGTCATCAGCAAGCGCTGGGAATACGAACCGCTGCTTCGTTTGCGCACTTTCATGATGCGCCTGAACGTCTGGGACAAGGCGCGGGACGAGCAACTCGGCAAGGCCTGCCATGCGCAGGTCGAGCAGGCCGTCGATGCGTATCTCGCGATACCGCCGCCGGGGGCGTCCGCGATGTTCGATCACCTGTATGAGACGTTGCCGCCGGCGATGCGCGAGCAACTGGCAATGGCAGAGCGCTTCGCGCCGGTTGCGGGGAACGGCAATGGCTGACCTCAGCATGGTCGACGCGCTCAATCAGGCGCTTGCCTACGAACTGGCGCACGACCCGGCCGTCGTGCTGCTCGGAGAGGACATTGGCGTGAACGGCGGCGTGTTTCGCACGACCGCCGGGCTGCAGACACGCTTCGGCAATCAGCGGGTAATCGATACGCCTCTGGCCGAAACCGCAATTGCCGGCACCGCGATCGGCATGGCGGCGATGGGCCTGAAGCCCATTGTGGAGATCCAGTTCGCGGGGTTCATCTATCCGGTCATCGATCACATTCTGAATCATGCGTCACGGTTGCGGCATCGAACGCGCGGACGGCTGACGTGCCCACTCGTGATCCGTGCGCCATGCGGCGCAGGCATTCACGCGCCAGAGCATCATTCCGAAAACCCTGAAGCGCTCTTCACCCACATACCCGGGCTGCGCGTCGTGACGCCGTCCTCGCCGGCGCGCGCGTACGGCTTGCTGCTGGCGGCGATCCGGGACCCGGACCCGGTGATCTTCTTCGAGCCGACGCGCCTGTATCGGCTGTTCAGGCAGCCCGTGGAGGACGATGGAGAAGCGCTGCCGCTCGACAGTTGCTTTACGTTGCGCGAAGGAACCGACGTCACGCTGGTGAGTTGGGGCGGGGCGTTGCAGGAGGTGCAGGCCGCGGCCGATCTGCTCGCGCAGGAAGGCGTGGCGGCCGAGGTGATCGACGTGGTGACACTCAAACCGCTCGAGCTGGACACCATTCTCGCGTCGGTGGCGAAAACCGGGCGCTGCGTGATCGTGCACGAGGGCTCACGCACCGGCGGGGTCGGCGCGGAGATTGCCGCCAACATCGCTGAGCGGGGACTGTACTCACTGCTCGCGCCGGTGCAGCGCGTCACCGGATATGACGTGGTGGTGCCGCTGTTCCGGCTCGAAAGTCAATATATGCCGTGCACCGCGCGCATCGTTGCCGCGGTCAGGCAAGCGCTGGAAGCATAGTGAAATCATGAAAATCTTCAAACTACCCGATCTCGGCGAAGGCTTGCAGGAAGCAGAGATCGTCGAGTGGCATGTCAAGAGCGGCGATGACGTTCGCGCGGATCAACCGCTGTTGTCGGTCGAAACAGCGAAGGCGATCGTCGATATCCCGTCGCCTCAATCCGGCCGCATCGTGAAACTGTTCGGCCAGGTGAGCGACATCGTGCATCTGGGGGCGCCGCTAGTCGCATTCGAAGGGGCGGCCGACGAAGCCGATGCCGGTACCGTGGTCGGCCATGTGGAGGTCGGCCAGCACGTTGTGCAGGAAGCGCCGGCCGCACTCGGCGGCGGTGCGGGCGCGGGTGTCGGCGCGACCAAGGCGATCCCGGCCGTGCGGGCGCTCGCGCGCAAGCTGGATGTCGATCTGGCGATGGTGACACCGTCGGGACCGGAGGGTGTCATCACGGCGGCGGACGTGCGGCGCGTCGCGAGAATATTCGCTGATCTCGGGCCGCCTGAAGTGCTGCGCGGCGTACGGCGCGCGATGGCCCAGAACATGGCACGCGCGCAGAGCGAGGTGGCCGCAGCGACCGTCATCGACGACGCCGACATTCACGCGTGGCCGCCACATACTGATGTGACGATCCGCCTGATCCGCGCGCTGGTGTCCGGATGCCGCGCCGTACCGGCGCTCAACGCATGGTTCGACGGACATGCGGGACGGCGCCACGTGCTGGAGAAAGTCGATCTAGGTATCGCCGTCGATCTACCGGATGGTCTCTTCGTACCGGTGTTGCGCAACGTCGAGCACCGCGACGCAGCGGATCTGCGCGCGGGGCTCGACCGCATGCGTGCCGACATCCGCGCTCGCAAGATTCCACCGGAAGAACTGCGAGGCAATACGATCACGCTGTCGAACTTCGGCATGATCGCGGGCAAATACGCGGCTCCCATCGTCGTGCCGCCCACTGTCGCGATTCTCGGAGCGGGGCGCATTCATGAGCAGGTCGTGGCGGCCGGCGGGGTTCCTGCTGTGCATCGGATCTTGCCGCTTAGTCTGACGTTCGACCATCGAGTTGTCACGGGCGGTGAAGCGGCACGTTTTCTCGCCGCGGCGATTGCTGATCTGCAGATGGTGCAGTAACCGTGTTCGGGCGCCGGTATCTGGACCGCAGTCAAAAAGGGATTGGCCGTCCGGGAAACACATGCATGCCGGACGGCATGAAGGACGCATCGCGTGATGCGCGTCGGAGTTCCGGTTTCAATGAATGCTCTTGGCGATGGCATCAGCTGCAGTGCATCCGTAACGGAAAGTCATGATCGATCATCGCGCCGTTGTTATGAACCTGGGTTTTCGGCAGGCCGTATCCGACGACTCGGAATGGCTATATGACACGTACCAGCGGACGATGAAGGGTTTCGTTACCTCAGCGCAAGGCTGGGATGAGGACTTGCAACGAGCGGGGTTTGCAAAAAGCCTTCGCCAGGGTTCTTGTCAGATAGTTATGCAGGAAGGCAACCGGTGCGGGCTTGTGCACTGGGACGTCGAACCTGATCTCGTCTGGCTGAGGATGCTTTGTATCGTGCCGGAGATGCAAAACAAGTCGATCGGCAGCGAAGCGCTTGCCAAGGCCAGGTCGTTGTCCAGTCACTTGCAAAAGCCGCTGTACTTGCATGTCTTCGTATGCAACCGGGTGGCCTATGAGTGGTACAGGCGAATCGGCTTTGTCGAAATCGAGAACGATGGCAAGGTCTCTACATTGGTGCTTGCGCCTTCGTTTGGAGCGGCTCGTATGTCGTAACGGCGCTGTCAGGTTCGCTCTTGCCAGCAGCGAATGTCAGGACCGCCGGACGCGTTGATATCTTGGCATTCGCCGCTAACTGACACGACTAAGCGTCGGTTATCGTACAAGGAACCCGTAAGTCAGAGGGTCACGATCGTCCACAATCCAATTCGCAAAGCCGCAAACGAAAGCGTTGCCTTCGACCTCGGGGATGACGGCTTGGAAATCGCCCACAGTCGTCTCGCTCAGCACCCGTCCTTTGAACACCGTGCCGATGATGGACTCGTTCACGAGCGTGTCGCCCTTTCCCAACTGACCGCGCAGATACAGCTGAGCGACGCGTCCGCCGGTACCTGAGCCGGTCGGTGAACGGTCCACTTCGCGGTCGGCGAATACGCAGCAGTTGGCTTGTGTGGAACTGTCGCTTCGCGGTGCGTTAGCGATAATAGTCCCGTAGATATGGTTGATTTCAGGGATATCAGGGTGCACGACCGGGAACGCCTTGTTCGCAGCCTCCTTTACCTCTGCTCCAAAACGGATGAGTTCTTCCACCGAAGATTCACGAACTTCAAGCCCGTGTGGCTGACCATCGGTGTAAAAGTAGAATGCACCACCGAACGCAATATCGCCAGTCACCGGACCAAACGACGGCGTCTCGACCGTCACGTCCTGTTTCCAGATAAAAGACGGCACATTCACGAAACGAACATTGCCCGCATGCTCGCCGTCCCATTGCACGAATGCTTCGATGAACCCGCACGGCGCGTCGATACCTACGCGCGTTTCAGGTACTCGACGCTGCACCCAGCCAAGTTCGACCGCCGCCGTGGACAGCGCGATGACACCGTGTCCACAGTGGTCGCTGTAGCCTTCGTTGTGCAGGAAGATGATACCGAAATCCGCGTTCGGGCTAACCGGCTCCGTCAGGTAACCGCCGTACATGTCCGCATGACCGCGAGGCTCGAACATCAGGGCCGTGCGGATTTCGTCGGCGTTTTCTTTCAGCCATGCACGTCGCTTGACGATAGTGTCGCCAGGCAGGCGCGGCAAGCCACTGGTAACGATGCGGAATGCTTCACCGCCGGTGTGGACTTCAACAGTCGAGATGGTGCGGGTGATTTTCATGTCTGCTTCAGTGAAGTCGGTGGGTATCCTGCTTTTACTCGCCGTAGGGAACCGGCAAGCAATTTTAATCGGCGCTACTTACACGTCAGCGCCGACTTGACAGGCGTTTGCGCCGAGCGCTTTACGCGCCACGCGGCACGCGGCCAAGTCCCACGCAGCGCAGCCAACGCTCTTGAACAGAATCGGCGCACTCGGCTTCAGCTCGCCAGTCAGTGCCTTGGCAAGCGGAGAAACTGAGGCCCAGTTGACCTTGGCCTGGATAAGGTCGCCCGCTTCATGCTTTGCGCCGACGGGGTCATCTACAACCAAGAAACTTCCGTCGACGGTCTCCTTGCCGAGTTCCGCTGCGTCTGCCGTGAAAGCGCCGACGCCGACGACGAGACGGTCGGGGCGCGCCGACAACGTGTAGACCGGAGACTTGCTCGTTGTCAAGGTGACGACGACTTCAATGTCGTCGGGAAACACATCGCCATCAAGGACAGACAGGTTCGGTGCTACCGGCCGGCTCCGGGCCACAAAGGCCTCCGCGACTGCCTGGGAGCTACCCTTGACGAACAGTTTGGCTTCCGGGAAGGAGGCCGCGAAAGCTTCCGCGTGATTGGCCGCCTGTTTCCCGGTGCCGATGATGAGAATTTTGCGCGGAGCCATGCCATGCAGGGTCTGGATGCCCAGCACAGTGACCGCCGCCGTTCGCCGCCCGGTTACGGTCGGCCCGTCGAGCACGAACAACATTTCCCCGGTGTGCGCGTCGCATGCGATGACCTGACCATGGATGGTCGGAAGCTGGCGTTTTCCATTCGAAGGACACACGGTCACCAACTTATGGATGGCGATGTCTTTAGCACTTGCAGGCATCGACAGCATCAGGCCGCTTTCCTGCATCGGAATGGCCAGCCGCTCAGGACTCACGACGTGTCCCGCGCCATATTCGATGATGGTCTCCCGAAGCACGCGTACCAGCGAGGGATAGTCCAGGAGTGCAGCTGTTGCGTGGGCGTCGAAATTTCGGGTGCTGAGAGAGGTCATGTTCGGGTTCGCCTTTGGTGGGGTGGGCGCGACCGATGCCGCGCGCCAGCAGTTCACTCTGCGATTGGTTCGAGCAGTCGGCCGGCTTCCTTCATGCACACTCCGGCCTTGATGACCACGGGAATGTGTTCGCCTTGCCCCAGCAGAAGGGAAATGTCCTCAATCGGGTCACCGTCGACCACGATGAGGTCAGCCACGGCTCCGACGGCGACCGTTCCCCGCACGCCTGCTTCACCCGTAATTTCGGCGGCGACGCACGTAGCCGACCGGATGGCCTCAACGTTACCGACGATTTCTGCCCGAACCGCGAACTCGTCGGACTGGAAGCCGTGCAGCTCGCCCAGCATGTCTGAGCCGAAGCCGACCTTCACGCCTTCGCGCGCCATCAGCGCAAGTGCCTGCCGGCCGACGGAGCGTGCTCCCTCAATCTTTGCGAGCGACTCAGCGGGGAAACCAAGCGCGGGACCTTGTTCAATGAGACGGTCGAGAGTGGCGATGGTGGGCACAACCGCTACGCCACGCTCCGCGAGCAGACGGGCAGTCTCCTCGTCGATGAGGTTTCCGTGCTCGATACATTTCACCCCGCACTCGACGGCGCGCCGGACGGCACGAGCGGTGTAGGCGTGCGCCATCACGTAAGTCCCGGCAGCCTCCGCTTCCTGAACCGCGGCACGGATTTCATCTTCCGAATACTGGGTGTTGGTGATGGGGTCGTTGGGCGAAGCGACTCCGCCCGACGCCATTATCTTGATTTGGGAGGCACCTTTGAGGAGTTCTTCGCGTACTGCCAGGCGCATCGCCTCGACACCATCGACCACCCGGGCAATCGCTCCCTGACGTCCCAGGCACCCGCAGGCATCGTCAAGCTTGTCATTGCGCTGACGGAAGTCGCCGTGCCCACCGGTCTGCGATAACGCCTTGCCCGACGACAGGATACGCGGGCCCCAAAGCACGCCGCTGTTAACAGCATCGCACATTGCAAAGTCAGCGCCGCCTGCATCACGAACGGTGGTGAACCCGCGATTCAGCATTCCGCGCAGGATGGGCAACGTTTTAAGCGCCGCCAGGAAGTTTGGCATCATCGCATTAGCGCCCAGATTCGCATTCGACGCGACGACGTGGACATGCAGGTCGATGAAACCCGGCAGGACGGTACGCCCGGGAAGGTTCATTCTGCGGGCATCGGCAAACGACGACGGTATCTGTCCTATTGCCGCAATCCTCCCATCGGCGATGCAGACATTGGTGTTCGTCTGGCGTTTCTTCGTTGCGGGGTCGAAAATGTTCACCCCTTCGATAACCAACATGTTCATGTGAATTTCCTCAAGCCTGGTATGGCTTTGTCAGCAAGATGCCGAGCAGGCTAACCACCGCGGCGAAGATGATGTAATAAGACGCAGACCCGGCGTCGCCCGTGTGTTGGGTAAGCCAGGTGATGATGAAAGCGGCAAAGCCACCGAAGATGGTCACTGCGCCGTTGTAGGCCAAAGACAATCCGGTTGCACGGACACGGCTCGGGAACATTTCCGTGAAGAGAGCCAGAATCGGGCCGGTGTATGCCGCAATCAGCACGCCGAAAATCGCCTGGAAGGTCAGCAGAGTGGCAAAGTCGGGCGATTTAATCAGATGAGAGAACAGTGGATAGCTGGCAACCAGAATAACGAGCGCAGCAACCGACAGGACCCGCCGCTTGCCGACCTTATCGGACAGTGCCCCGAACACGGGCGCCATGACCATCAGCACGACACCGCTGACGACGCCCGACGTGAAGCCCTCACGCTGGGTCATGTGCAGATACTTCACAACATAAGTCGGGATGTAGAACAGGATGACGTACGTGCAGACGGTCCACAGTACGACCATCAGCAGGCTGGAGAGCACCTGGCGGGGATACTCGCGAATGACGTCACGCAGCGGCGTGTTGGTGTGGCGCTTCTCCGAAACGAACTCGGGCGTTTCTTCGATTTTCAGCCGAATGTAGTATCCAACCGGGGCCACCAGCATGCCGATGAAAAACGGAATACGCCATCCCCATGCGGTCAGCGAATCAGCCGACATGCTCGACGTGATGAGCGTACCGGTAAGGCTGCCGATGACCACGGCGAAACCGATACTCGTCTGAATCCAGCTCGAATAGAAAGCACGACGTTTAGCTGGAGCATGCTCGGTAAGGAACGCGGTAGCGCCGCCCATTTCACCGCCAGCGGACAGCCCCTGCAGCAATCGCGCGATGACGATAAGACACGGCGCGGCGATGCCGATAGATTGGTACGTAGGGGCGAAAGCGATGATGCCCGAGCCGAGCGCCATGATCAGCATGGCGAGCGACAGCGCTCGCTTGCGACCCACCTTGTCGCCGTAGATGCCGAACGCGATGCCGCCGAGCGGTCGCATCACGAAACCAACGCCAAAAGTTGCCAGCGATAGCAGCAGCGACGTTGTCTCGTTGCCTGCGGGGAAAAATAGCTTACCGATGGTCGCTGCGAAGAACGCGTACCCGGAAAAGTCGAACCATTCCAGACCGCTGCCAATGACAGTGGCAAAAATCGCCTTCCGGCGCGTCACCGTCCTTGTGGGCGGCTCGCCCATCAGTATGCCGTTTGATGCACTCGTTGCCATTTAGACCTCTCTGGATTGTCGCTTTGCGAGGCGAGCGTTCGCGATTCGTCACGCAATCAATGTAATTTTTGGCGTGACGACCGCATAACGCTAAATTCGCAAACGCGCTTGCAGAAAACGCAACCGCGTCCAGAGGCTTGCAACCGGGGACGTCAGGAAGCGGGGGTCTGGCTGACTACCCACTCGCGAAACCGACGGGCGGCGGGTGTTTCCGCACGCTCTGATGGCCAGGTGACAAAGTATGAGCCGCCCATTGAGGCGTGAGAGTCCGATGCCCTGACGAGCGCGCCGTGCTCGAGGAGCGGGTCGATAACCCGGTTCCAACCGAGCGCGACGCCCTTGCCATGCGTCGCGAGCTGCACAATGAGTGGGTAGCTGTTGACAATGATGGTTTGATTGAGCGCTGGTCGTTCAAGCCCCGCCTGTTCGAACCAGGTGTGCCAGGACATCCAGCTACGTTCCGCGTCCTCAAGAACAAGCAGCGTGCAGGATAGTAGTTCCACTGGCTTCAGCTTGCGCCCTTCAAGATAGGTCGGTGAACAAACCGGAAAGACCTCTTCGTCGAAGAGCTTGCGCGTATGCGTTCCATGAACCTCAGGGTTGCGCAGATAGAAAATGCCGACGTCGTACTCGGCAGGCGAGACGGCTCCAAAGTGGTCCCGCACAATGATGCGCAGGTCCACATCGGGATTCCCGTCGATAAACGAGCCGATTCTGGGCGCAAGCCAGAACACCGAGATTCCGGCCGTGCAGGACACCGTGAGGCGAGATTTGACGACGCGAGCCATCAGACTCGACGTCACGCTAGTGCACAGCTCCAACATGCGCCGAACATCCACCGCATAGGTTTCCCCTGCTGGTGTGAGCCTTAGGGCGTTGTGCTCCCGCACGAATAGTCGGCGCCCGAGAAATTCTTCGAGCTGAGATATCTGCCGACTCACGGCACTGGTGGACAGGTGCAGTTCCTGACCCGCGCGAGTGAAGCTGAGATAACGGGCGCTAGCTTCGAATGCTTGAAGACATGCGAGTGGAGGCAACGGAGTGAGAGCCATGGCGCGCGGCGGATTATCCTGGTTGTAGTAGAGCAACAGGATAGCCCAACGACGTCGGCTGATGGGTTGCGAGGGTCCTCGGAGACTCACGCCGTACAACCGTCGTCTCTAGATATAGCGATGCACACACGTAGCGATGCGCAACTGCTCTCGCGCATCCGCACGCTACATGCGAGCTCGCGCGGCACGTATGGGGCACCGCTATCCATGCGCAGCTCGCGCGCGAAGGCGTACACGTGGGGCCCAAGCGGGTGGTGCGCCACATGCGTATGGCGGGTTTGTGTGGGGCGAGCCGGCGGCGCTGGCCGCGCGCCACACGGCCACGCGCGGGCGGCCGACGTGCGCCTGATCTCCAGCGTCGTGGTCGTGACAGGCGACCCGCCGCCCGGCCGTGGACAACCCGCGATTCAAGCTTATCTGGAGGTGCCACACCGCATTAAACTCAACTGCAAATCTATCCGTCGAACCGGGTCAACCTCAGTCCGTATTGCGACAGGTCGGGAAAGTGAGCCTATGGCCCACGCAGACGGTGCGGGAAGTAGAGGACCGAAAATCTGCGCCCAACGTCGGGCTCAGCGCCGCTCATGGCAGCGACTCAGCGAGCGTGAGCCCGTGGAACCCGATTAGCGGAAGCCGTAGACAACGATCTTCTTCCCCTCGAAACTTTCTTGTACAGCCTGCTCGCAAAACTG
Organism: Paraburkholderia fynbosensis; assembly: GCF_902859935.1. Taxonomy (GTDB): domain Bacteria; phylum Pseudomonadota; class Gammaproteobacteria; order Burkholderiales; family Burkholderiaceae; genus Paraburkholderia; species Paraburkholderia fynbosensis. The sequence continues at coordinate 208,917 of NZ_CADIKI010000011.1, read as the reverse complement.
CGGGCACGTTACCGAGCCGTCCCCGCTCGCGCCAGAGACGGTGACCGCCCTGTAGACCACGGATTCCACGAGCGTCCCGTCCGCAGCGACGACCATGTTCAGGTCAGTTTCGACTCCCGCCGGCACCGCTCCGCCAGCGGTATAGACGATTTTCATCGTGCCGGTGCAATCGGAGTTGACCGTGTATGTTCCGTTCTGGTTCGGATTGAAGGTCGTCAGGCCGCCTTTCGGCAGCCCACCGATCATGCCGAAGTCGGTGCGCGTAAAGCCGCCTGTGCCATCGAACGTCACGAGGGCGACGTCATCAAGAATCGACGTGGACGCATACGGAGAAACCTTATTGTTCGGTCCTATCAATCCGATGATTTCTCCGTGACCGGTAAATGCATACGGTCCTTTGAGCGTAGCGTTCGAGCAAAGGCCGTGTGAGCCGCCGTGTCCGTCGCGTCCGTCGTGTCCACCGGGACCCTCAGCCTGCGCGGCGCCGCCGAGTAAGAGGAGTGCCACTGCGGTTGCTGACCAAATGCTGACTCGTTTGATCTTCACGATAACCTCCCTGTCATCCAAACCAGACCGAAACATCACGGCGCGCGGGGGCCCATTGCCTCGCGGGATGAGGCGGCCGTGCGCCGTGCCGATGTTCAGAGCGAGCACGGGAGTGCTGTCTCAAGTTCGCATCGCAAGCACGAAGGCGATGTTCAATGGTGACTGAACAGGTTACTGGACACACGGCTTTGGTCTGCGGCTTGCGGCCAATGGCCGGACACCTCGGCAGATTGCCGCGTAGAAGCCATGGAGTGCCCCGCCTCCCCTTTCGGCGTATCTGCAACGCCTCCGACGTCCTGGGCAGCCGGTTCGGCCTGCGACGTTGCCGTCTTGTCCTGCGCCCACGACTGCGCCGGGACGAGGGCGACAAGCGCGCAAGCGGCAGCAATTCGGATTGTCTTCATGTCCATTTACTCCTGCAAAGTGAACTGCACGGTCAGAGCATGACTGGCCTCGAAGGCGGTCCCGGACGGCTGCTCGTCCGCGTAGGAGGCCTCGTGCCGGCATCGCTATGGCCATGCTGCGACGGGACCGCGAACAGAGCCATCGACGGCATCTGAAGAAATCGTTAACTCGTGCGGGCAACAGGGAAATCGGGCTCAAAAGAACAGGTTCAGTTCCCAATCCGGCGCGATAAAAAGACCCGGTCTGTGAGGTAACGATGACGCGATCGGCACGACGCTGAGCCGACGTCCGTTGACCAGTGCATGAAGACGCTTGGACGTCCGCGCGCACAGCGCAGGCGAGCGGCCGAAATTGGCCGAGATGAATTGGACACTGCCCTCCTTTCGGGAAGGCGGGCATGATCGAGGGCCTCCAGAACCGAACGCTTCAAGGATCAGGCCGGCCTCTTGCATACGGCGGTCGGGAAAACGCGTCACCGGAACGTCGCCCTTGGCCCAGTGCGGCGGACGGGTCGTCCGCCGGTGGCATGCGTAGCCATCCTAATAGCCGATACGCCTTTCCACCTCTCTGAACCGTCCCATCGATCGATAGCGATGGAACCATGCGTTCGTGCGGAGTTCACACAGGCGCGGCGAATGCTCGGCAAGTGCCGCACCGAGCCAATGGAACATCTCGTCCTGCTGGCCGAGCCTCGCGTAAATCTCGGCGAACAGGAACGGGGACGTATAGCTCCGCTGACGCCGCGACATCAGGTCCTGCAAATACCATTGCAGGACCTTCGCATAACCGCCCGAATCCCACACGCTTCGAATCGTCGATGCCCGTGTGAATTCGTTGCAGCGCGTGAGCGCATCGATCGTGGCTTCGATCGCTTCTTCGTACTGGCCGCGAACCTCGAAGGCGATTGCCAGCAGCTGATAAATCAGCGGCGAGCGGTTGCCATGTCCAGCCTTGATATATTCGCCGATGACGTCGTCATACCTGCCCGACTGTACCAGACCGAGCAGGCGCGAGCCTTCGAAGCCGAGCGGGTCGACCCTTTCGGCAAGCTCGAACTGCGCCCGTCCTTCCGCTTCTCGTCCGACCACGGTTAGAAGCCTTGCGTACAGGCGGCTCGTTTCGGCGTGGCTCGGATTGAGCCGTAATGCCTCAAGAAATTCCTCCTCGGCCCGGCGCCAGTCCCAGTCGTAGAAGTAGTGCACGCCGGCGAGTGCCTGATGGGCTTCGGGCAGGTTCGGGTCGAGTTCAAGTGCTCGCAGCGCAGCCTCGCGCGCCTTGGGATAGCCTTGCGACGGCGCATAGAATCCGTGTGTCGCGGTCGAGCCGAAAATGTTCGACAGGCCGACATAGCCGAGCGCGTAGGTTGGGTCGAGGTCGACGGCGGTTTCAAAATAGCCGTGCGCGCGAATGAAGTCTTCGTCGCTCAATCCGTGGTGGGCGGCAAACCCCGCGTCGAAGTGAACTCGCCGGGTCCAGTAGTAGCGCCCACGCAGGTAAGCGTCGTGCGCCGAAGGATCGACGGGCAAGCGCCTCGCCAGCCTGTGCTGCTGTTGCTCCGCGAGCGCTGGCGAGACCTCCTGGGCCAACGCGGCGCCCACTTCCTTTTGAATATCAAGCGCACCTTTTGCGATCGGTTCATGAGCGCGGCTCCATATCTGGACCTGATCGAAAGAACGTATCAGTTGCGCCAGAATGCGGATTCTTGCGCCCTCACGCGTCAGCGCGCCTTCGAGCACGTAATCGACGGTCAACTCATGCGCGATCTCGGAGATACTCTTTGCGGACCGCCGATAGCATGCAGCGGTCGTCCTGGCGATGACCAGGATCTGTTCCGGGTAGAGAATGCCGATGTTGGCCGAAGTCTCGTCCGCGACGGCGGAACAGAAACCGTCGAGGCTGGCATCGTCCGTCTTGTTCTCGAACGGCAGTACGAGCACGCGAACGGCCGGCGCAGAACCGGTCGGCGCCTCACGGTCCGGAAGCCGGATGCCGTCGAGCCGATAGCCCTTGCCTTTGACAGTCATGAGGTACCTGGGACTCTCGGGGTCCTCGCCCAGCGCGACGCGGATCTTACGGATCGCTGTATTGATGCTGTTGTCGGTTTCGCGATACGTGTTCGTGCCCCAGAGTGCCCTCACAATGTCGGCACGGGTGACCAGTTGCCCGTGACGCGACGCCATCAGCATCAGCAGTTCCATTGGCAGCCGCTCGAGTCGCACCATCTCGCCGCCGCGACGCAATTCGTAGCGCTGGACGTCAAGCTCCACGTCAGTCATCCTGATACCCTCTTGCGAACTCATGCGCGCTCCTTGCGGTGAGAGCGCCTGCTTGCCTCCTCGGCGTCACCTCGCCGCGGCAGGCTACGCATTCCGAAGGACGCGGCGAATGCGAATGCGGCACACGCGACAAGCGGCAGCGCGGGACTCCAGTGAGCATGTGCGGCGGCGATATGAGCGGCGAGAGGAGTGAGGCCGAGCGAGGCAGCCAGCCCGAGGTTCATGGCCGTCGCGAGGCCGCTAAATCTGACGTCGACGGGAAACATTTCGGCGATTGCGCACGCGTAGACCCCGTTTGCCAGTGAAGCCACCGCGCCGGCAAGCAAGAACCAGGCAGTCAGGTCTACGTGATAACGGGCGGCCGCCATGAAGAAGATCGGCGTGAATAGAGCCGACAGGACGGTCCCCGCCCTGAACACGTAGTGTCGCGGCAACAGGTCGCCAGCATAGGACGTGACGAGAATGCAAGCCGCAACGGCAATCAGATAAAAGGTCTGCGCGCTCGCAATTTCCCGAGCTTCGTAGTGAAGTCCTTGCAGATAACTTGGCATGAACCCGATGAACATGCCACTCGATGCACCCACCAGCGAGCACGCGGCAACACCCGTGACGACTGGCTTGAGATGGCTGCGAAACAGCACGGCCAGCGGTTCACGGTGCCGAGCGCCGATGGCCTGCGCGTACTCATCGGTTTCTGCGAGCGTACGGCGCAACGCGAAGCTCAACAGGCCCACCATGCCGCCAATAAGGAAGCCGATGCGCCATCCCGATGCGCTGATCCGCTCGCTGGTGAGCGTGCTTTGCACCACCATGTTGACGGTCGTGGCCAACAGCAACGCAAGATTGACCGCAACAAAGACGATGCCGCAGACGAACCCTCGCCTCATGCGCGTGGTCTCTACGGCATAGATGACAGCGCCGGGCAGTTCGCCGCCCAGACACAAGCCCTGAACGAGCCGTAACGTTAAAAGAAGGACCGAGGCAGTCACGCCCCAGAAGGCGTATGAAGGAAGCATTCCAATCAGGAGCGTGGAAACGGCCGCGATCATCGCCGACGATATGAACACCATGCGCCGGCCATACCTGTCGCCAAAATGACCGAGGACGATGCCTCCGAGAGGCCTCGACAGGTAGCCTGCCGCCAGCACCGTGAACGACAGCGTCTGCCCCGATACGCCCATTTGTCGCGGAAAGAACTCGGCGCCGATATTTTGGGCAAAAAACCCGTAGATCACGAAGTCGAAGACTTCGAGCGCGCCGCCCGTGCTCGCGACCAGAATCGTCCAGCGATGACGGACAGTGACTGGCCTGATTCGGTCCGGGAGCGAATCGTCAAGCATGGCCCTCCCCCGCTTTGTCAAGGACGGCGTCCAACCTCTGCATGGCCGGGCAACACGGATACGCCTGAGCTGCCGCTTCGCGCACTGAATATTCATTCTGGACGACAATCGGCCGCGGAGAAAGCCCGATCGCAAGGGAAGTGCTGAGCGCGAATGGCGCCGGTCCCGCTGCTGAAGGTGCGCGAGGAGCGGCTAACGCGAGATCGGGCAAGTCAATGACCGCTTAACGTGGGCCTATTACGGCCATTGATCCGCGCTCTCGCGAGGATGCTCGAACGTCGGCTCAAGCTTGCGGATTCAACCGGTCGATGCAACACGATCGAAGCTGCGTGAGAAGCAGGAGTGTTGCAGATGAAGGACAGAACCCGGACCCCGCCAGAAATCGCACGAAAGGAACGAATGCCCCAAAGGGCGCAAAGCCGGGTCCGTGAATCAACAGGCAGCTTGCATAAATTCGAAGGGGACCCAACGCTCGTGCGCCCCTCCTTCAGGCATCTACCTGTCCGCTATGTTTCTGATTTGTGTTTAAACAAATCGACAAGGCTAGGAAGCGGTTCGGTTACCCGCTGTTGCGTCACAACAAGGTCAACGTTTCCCCGCACTAAATCTCGACGGCTCGCTCCGCCACCGCCGCCTTCCACCCCGCGCGCGCCTCGACCCACTCCGCGAGCGCTAGCAACTGCGCATCGCCGTGCGCGGCGCCAACAAGTTGCGCACCAAGCGGCAGGCCAGCGGGCCCGAACCCCACCGGAACAGTCACGGCTGGTACACCTAGATACGTCCACGGCGCGCAGAACGAGGCATCGCCGGTGAATTCAAGTCCACGCGGCGGCTCGCCCGTTGCGGGCGCAACAAGCAGCGCATCGAGCCCCATCGTCTGCGCCAGCCATGCGTCAAAGCGCAGCGCCATCGGAACCTGCCATGCCTTGATCCGCGCATAAGTCGTGGCGTGCAGCGCGCGCCCTTCTTCGATAAGACCGCGCATCGGAGCACTGACGAGTTCCGGCGTGCGATCGACCAGATTGCCGTGCGTGATCGCCGCTTCCACCGACATCAGTTGCAGCGCGTAAGCCGGCGTCTCGAACAACTCAGCCGGAAGATCGACCGTGACGATCTCAGCCCCGTCACGCGCCAGGCGGGTCGCAAGCCCCTCGAGCGCCGCCTGCTGCGCGGGTTCGACAGCGCCGCCCACCTGCCGTCTCAACACACCGATCCGCCGCCCCCCAGGCCGATCCGCTTTTAACGCGATATGCGAAACATGCGGGTCGCTCGTGTCCGTACCGGACACGAGCTTCAGCGTGTACGCGATGTCCGCCACCCGCCTCGCAAACAGCCCAACGTGGTCGAGCGACCACGCGAGCGGCAATACGCCTGTGCGCGCAATCGCACCGTACGTGGGCATGAAGCCGACGATCCCGCAATACGCCGCGGGCCGGATGACGGAGCCCTGGGTCTGCGTGCCGAACGCAAGCGGTACGATGCCGGCGGCAACGGCCGCCGCCGATCCGCTCGACGATCCGCCCGGCGTGTACGCGCTATTCCACGGATTGACGGTCGGCCCAGGATTGCGCCATGCGAATTCCGTAGTCACAGTCTTGCCGAGAATCGACGCGCCGGCCGCGCGCAGACGCGCCACGACCCACGCATCGTGCTCGGGGCGTCGCCCCTTGTACGCGGCGGAGTTGAACTCGGTAGGCATGTCGGCGGTGTCGATGACGTCCTTCACCGCGACAGGCACACCCGCGAGCGGCGCAACTCGATCCGCACGGTTGAAGGACGGTGTGTCCGGCAAATAGCAGAAAGCGCGCAATCGGGATTGCGAATCTCTCGCTGCGTCGAACGCGCGGGAAACGTAATGCTCGAGGCCGACCTCGCCTGACGCGACGGCAGCGCGGATTTCCTCCACGGTCGAAGATTCGTAGAACATGGTCATGGAAGTCTTGGATTCCTGATTCATTTGGCAGCAAGCGCCGGCTGGATGAAGGTATGGACGATGAAGGCATCGTACTTCGGCTGCGCTTTCAGGTTGCCGAGGGCAATCTGTGTATCCATCGCAACCTTGAGCGCCTGGGGCGTAATGTCGACACTCTTCGGATATACGCCCTCGGTTAGCATGCGCTTGACGGCCGCATCGACCACGACGGGGTCGAGCGTCGGAAACTCCTTGCGCGCGATAGCAGCCGTTTCAGCAGGATTGCTTTGCATGTACGACAGCGCCCCCTGCAAGCCCTTTACGAAGCGCGCGGCGGCATCGGGGTCGACGCTCCGTTTGGCCGTGATCGACGAAAATGCGTACTCGCCATAGTGCTGCGGAAAGCCGAGCACGACTTTCATACCCTTCGCGACTGCCTGATCGAGGCCCGGCTCATACATTACCGCGATCTTCGCCTGTGCGGCCACCAGCGGCCCGATTTCAGAGCCAAGCGGGACCTGAATCAGCTTGACGTCGCTTTGCGACATGCCGTTTTCCTTCAACAGCTTGAAGAACAGTGACGTGCTGGTGGTCGGCATCTGCCCCGACACCACGACCTGATCCTTGACGTCCTTGACGCTGTTAAATTTCACACCGGGCGCAACGGCAATCCACACCGCCGCGCCATTGACCACGTTCGCAATCACGTCGACGTCCGCGCCCTTCTCGGCCGCAACAGCCGTCCACTCTGGGCCATGCAGCGAGAATTCGGCGCTTCCCGAGAGCACCGCCGATAGCGCCGCGCTCGGACTGCCCGCCGTCTGCTTGGTGACGTCGAGTCCTTCTCTGGCGAAGAAGCCACCGTCGATCGCAACATAGAGCGGCAGATAGAGCATCGACTGGAAGGCCTGCGAGATGGTGACTTTCTTGTCGGCGGCGAGCGCCGGCACCGAAACCGATGCGGCAGCGAGTGCAAAGGCAGTGGTCAGTGCCCCGAGTGCTTTTCTTGCGTTCATGCCATCGTCCTGTATTAAATGAAGAGATTCGACAATATGGAATACGTTCAGACCTTCAGACCTTCAGCGAGCTGGCATTCGACGCCTGCCGCCACGGCAGCAGCTTGCGTTCGATCGTGTCGATCAGGAAGTAGAGAACGAAGCCGATCGCCATCAGCACGAAGAGTCCCGCCCACACCGTGTTGAGGTCGTACAGGCTCGACGCGGTGAAAATCATGTGTCCGAGCCCCTTCTCCGACGAGATAAACTCGCCCACGACCGCGCCGACGAGACCGAATCCGACGTTGATGCGGAACGTCGAGATCACATACGGAAGCGTGAACGGCACCACCACCTTCATGAACACGTCGTTCTTCTGGGCGCCGAGCGTGACGAGCAGCGCCTGCAGATCCGGATCGGCGTCTTTCGCCGCTTCATAGGCCGCGATCAGCGCGACGATGGCCGTCAGCGAAATCGCGAGCGCGACCTTCGATACGAGGCCGGTGCCGAACCACAGGATCACGATCGGTGCGAACGCGATCTTCGGCACGCTGTTGATCGCGACGATGAACGGTTCGATCAGCCGCGCGACGAACGGCGAGTACCAGAGCGCGAGTCCGCATACCGAGCCGACCGCCGTGCCGCACACGAAGCCGAGAATTGCTTCGAAAAGCGTGTAGCCGGTATCGATGAAGAGTTGACCGGACTGCATGTCGCGCACCAGCGCTGCGAAGATTTTCGACGGCGAGCCGACCAGAAAATTCGACACCCAGCCTGCGCGCGCCGCACCCTCCCATACCGCAAAGAACGCAATGACGGCCAGCAGTTGCAAAAGCGCCCGACCCCAGCCGCTATCCAGCGCGAGCCGTGATCGTGCTTTCGCTGCACGCTGTTGCGCCACCGGTTTATCGATCGAAACGGATTGCGTCATGCTGCCCTCACCTCGGTCTGGATATCGAGTTCGCCGCACAACGCGTGGAAGTAACCCGCGAAGTTCGGATCGCTGCGCGCGCCGATCGGTGTTCGGGCGGCGATGTCGATGTCGTAGATCTTCTTCACTTGCGAAGGCCGGCCGCCGAGCACGACCACGCGTTTCGACAACGCTACGGCTTCATCGATGTCGTGCGTCACGAGCACCACCGTCTTGTTGAACGTTTCCACGGCTTCCATCAGCACACCTTCCAGATAGAGCCGCGTCTGATAGTCGAGTGCCGAGAACGGCTCGTCGAGCAGGATGATGTCGGGGTCGTTGATGAGCGTGCGAATCAACGCCACGCGCTGACGCATGCCGCCCGACAGCATGCGCGGGTACGCATTTTCGAAACCCGCGAGACCGTATGTGTTGAGGTACTCCATCGCCATCTCGCGTGCTTGCGCCGCCGGCATCTTCTTCAGTTCCGGCCCGATCAGCACATTCTCCAGGACGGTGCGCCACGGCAGCAGCAGGTCCCGCTGCATCATGTAGCCAACCCTGCCGCGCAGGCTTTCAATGGGCCGCCCGCGATACACGATCTCACCGCTATCGGACTCGAGCAGCCCCGCGATGATATTGAAGACAGTTGTCTTGCCGCAGCCCGAAGGCCCGATGATGCTGACGAAATCTCGCTCGTGAATATCGAAGGTGAGTCCACCTAGCACATCGACCGAGCGCATCTTGTTCGAAAACGATTTGCGGATATTGCGTAAAGCCAGCTGAACGGACATAGGTGTTCCTCAATGGCAATCAGTCAAGCAAGGGGCCAGCGAATGGAGCCCTCAAAAGCGTTGCGCAGCCGCAAGAAAACGGCGGCGCATCGGCTTGAGCACCGCAATCGCGAGCACCGCGGTGACAATGTCGAGCGTGATCGCCGCGCCGAACACCGGCAACCAGCTACCCGCGTGCTGATGCATCAGCGCCGCGAGCGGGCCGCCCAAAATCGAGCCGATGCCCTGCGAAATGTAGAGCCAGCCATAGTTTTCCGTGGCATGCCGCGTGCCGAACGTGTCGGTCAGCGTCGCCGGGAACAGCGAGAAGATTTCGCCCCAGCCGAAGAACACCACGCCCGAGAGCAACACGAACAGCACCGCGTTATCGCGCGTGAACAGCCACAGCGCCATCGCGATGCCTTCCAGGGCGAACGCGAAGAACATCGTGTTTTCGCGGCCGAGTCTGTCGGACACCCAGCCGAACAGCGGCCGCGTGAGCCCGTTCGTGAAGCGATCGATCGTCAACGCAAGCGGAAGCGCCGCCATGCCGAACACAAGCACCTTGGTCACGCCGAAATCGGCGGCGAAGGTAGCCATTTGCGACGTGACCATCAGGCCGGAGGTCGACATCATCGTCATCATGGCGAACATCAGCCAGAAGATCGGCGTCCGCAGCGCCTGTGACGGCCGCAGATTCGCCACCGCCGACCCGGCGTCATTCACATTGCCGCCGGCGGCACCATGCGCGGGCGGCACACGCAGGCCCTGCGATGCCAGCAGCCCCACCACTGCGAACGCGATGCCGAACATCCACAGCGTGGCCTCGACACCGCGCGCCTGCAACGACGCCGCGATCGGAAACGTCGTGACGATCGCGCCCATGCCATAGCCGGCGGCGACAGCGCCCGCCGCAAAGCCTCGCTGCGCGGGGAACCAGCGCACCATCAGCCCGACAACACCGACATACACGATGCCCGTGCCAAGGCCGCCGATCGCGCCATAGGTCAGATAGAGCATCGGCGCACTCTGGACCTGCGAGGCGAACACCCAGCTCAGGCCGGACATCACCGTGCCGAACGAAATCAGCGTGCGCGGACCGAAGCGGTCGATCAGCTTGCCTTGAAACGGCGAAAAGAACGTCTGCAGAATGATCAGCAACGAGAACGTCACCTGCAGTTCAGGCAACGCAATGCCCAGTTTCGCGGCGAGCGGTTTGGTCATCAACGTCCAGACGTATTGCGGACTCGAGATCGCCATCATGCAGACGAGACCCAGCCCAAGTTGAATCCAGCGGTTATGCGTGGCGGACGTCGAGGCATTCTCGATACCCGGCGCCATCGGTTGCAAGCGTGTGTTCATGGTGTTCTCCGTTTCCTGAGCGCATGCCAGCCGGCATGGGCGAGACGTGCGCCGTCCTCCGGGCCTGAGCGCCCGGAACTGCAAGTCGTTTGAGAAAAAGCGCGCGGTGTCTACCAGCCCGCAGCGGCCCCGTCACTGCGCGGATCGTAGCCCGCTTCGATCAGTCCATCAGGATGCCGAACGATTGCGCCGGCATGTCCCATCGCTTCATCGTAAGGCGCCATCATCTCGACCTCGTGCCCCAACGCGCTGAGCGCCGCCGCCGTGTGCGCGGCGAAGCGTGGTTCGAGCTTGAGCGTGTCGGTCGATTGGCCCCATGTGCGGCCGAGCAGCCAGCGGGGCGCATCGATCGCCGCCTGTGGGTTCCAGCCGAAATTCGCGATGCGGGAAAACACGGCGCTTTGCGATTGGGGTTGTCCGTCTCCGCCCATGTTGCCGTACACCATCGTGCGGCCATCGGCAAAGCGCGCCAGCGCCGGATTGAGTGTATGAAATGGCCTGCGCCGCGGCATCAGCGGATTGAGCGCGTGCTCCTCAAGCGAGAAACTGCAGCCGCGGTTCTGCCAGTTGATGCCGGAGCCCGGCAGGACAATGCCGCTGCCGAACTCGTGATAAATGCTCTGGATGAAGCTGACCGCCACGCCCTCGCTATCCGTCACGCCTAGCCATACGGTGTCGCCCGGTCCGCGACCGGCCGGCCAGGGCGCGGCTCGCGTCGGCGACACGCGCGCGGCCATCGCGTCGAGTGCGGCGGGTTCGAGCAGCGTGGCGGGATCGACCGTCATGTGATCGGGATCGGTGAGGTGCGCGTCGCGAATCGCGAAAGCCAGCTTGGTTGCCTCGACGCACGCGTGGACGAACTCGGGCCCGAGCGGATCCATGTCTTTCGTCAGCACGCGGTCGAGAATGCCGAGAATCAGCAGCGACACGAGACCCTGTGTCGGCGGCGGCATGTTGTAGATCGTGCCGAGCGAGTGCTGCAGTGCGAGCGGCTTGCGCCAGCGCGCCTCGTGCCGTTCGAGATCGGCAAGCGCAAGTAGCGAGCCGGCGGACTGAAGATCGCCTGCGATGCTGCGCGCGAGATCGCCGCGATAGAAGTCGTCCAGACCTGCTTCGGCGAGGCGCTCCAAGGTTGCGGCGAGACGCGGTGCGACGAAGCGCTCGCCCGCTGCCGGCGCGCGGCCGTCGAGCAGAAAGGTGTCAGCGAAACCGGCGATCGGGCTCAGTTCGGCGCGCCGGCTGTCGACACACTGCGCCTGGCTGCGCGTGACAGGTACGCCGGACTTCGCGTAGTGAATGGCGTCTTCGAGAAGACGCTTGACGGGCAGCTTGCCGCCGAGCACGTCCCTCGACCAGCGGTGCGCGAGTTGCCAGCCGGACACAGTCCCCGCGACGGTGTTCGCGGCCAGCGGGCCGCGCGTAGGAATCGTCGCATGTCCTCGCGAGCGGTATGCGTCGATCGTCGCAGCAAGCGCGGCCGCGCCGCAGGCCTCGATGCCCACCGGCTGCGCACCGGGGCGCGAGATCAGCCAGAAGCCGTCGCCCCCAATGCTGTTCATGTGCGGATAGACAACTGCAATCGTCGCGGCTGCGGCAATCATGGCTTCGACGGCGTTGCCGCCGTCCCGCAGGATGGCCAACGCGCTCTGCGCTGCGAGCGCGTGCGGCGCGGCGGCCATGCCGCGCACGCCGCGCGTGGGATTCGGAAAACTAGATGACATATTTGACGGGCATTTTGCTTGTATACATACCCATCACATGAGCGAAAACCATGCCATGCCGCGAGGCGATGCTGAATGTCGGCTACATAAGGGGTTCGCGCGATCGGCCTGGCGCAGCGATGGGGCTAACTGGTGCGCCGCAACCTGGGTGGTGCATACGGGACGCTATCGGGCCCAATTGCGGTGCGAGCGCGTTGCAGGCGCTCCTCTGTCAAGGTACGCACCTCCGCGCGGCTGCCCTCGATATGACGCGCGATCAACGCAACGCTACGATCCGTTTCGCGATTGCGAATCGCATCCAGGATCGCGACATGCTCGTCGTAGGTGTCATCGATGCAATCGCCATATACGAGATCGAGCCGCCGCACGACCCGGATGCGGTCGGTTACCCGCTGCATCGCGTTGGTCAGCTCGGCGTTATCGGCGGCATGCACCAGCGCGTGATGAAATGCCTCATCGAGCGCGACCATTTCGCGACCGTCACGCTTGCGATGATCGCACGGGACTTTCCAGACCAATTCAAGTCGATCGAGCATCTGCGCAATACCCGCGCATGCGGCTCCTTCAGCACTAAAAAGTTTCGAGACCGCAAAGGTTTCAATCAGCTTGCGCATCTCATACAGGTCCTCGAAACGCTTGAAGTCGATCGGCACCACTTCCCAGCCGCCCCGGACATAACCACGCATCAGGCCGTCGCTTTGCAAGCGCTGCAAGGCCTCGCGCGCGGGAGTACGCGAGACGTCGAAGCGCTCGGCGATGCTGCCTTCGGTCACGCGGTCGCCTGGCAGCAGGCGCATCTCGAAGATATCGTCGCGCACGCTGACATAGACGTGATCGGCACGCGAAGGTGGAAAGGTGGTTATATCGTTCACGCGTCGGACCTGGGATGGGCGAGTCTTTGGGGCTGAGATTATTGTCCGGCGCGAACGTGCAATGTCAACAAAAATGAAAAAACCGACGCCCGAGCGACGTCAGCAGGGAGCAAAGTACGCCTTCCCTGCCCACAGAAACGTGTCGACGTTCGCGTGTGACACGTTGGTCGCGATGCATCCCGCGCCGCGCACCTGCTTCGCGCCGAATAGGCATAGCGGGCGCTCGCGTCGGTCGGCTTGCCCTGGTAGAACTGGCAATTCGAGCAGCGTTGGTTGCCACTGAAGCGGGAATATTTCGCGTAATCGACGCGCGATGCGTCGGTACGGTAGCCGAGTGCCTGCGCAGCAGGATCGCTTTCCTGAAGCTGGGTGGGCGCCGCCCATGCAATTCATCCGCCGATCGCCCACGTGCCTAAGCCAATGCGTGATACAGGTGTCGATAAACCCTCTACTTCGATTGTTTCAATAGGCATGCGATGCTCTCTGGTTGAAGCGCCGCATCCGTGTCGAATGCGATCCGAGAAAATTCGACGTGCCCAATGGGCGCGCAGACGAATCGATTGTTTCAGCCGCATCCGGCGATCACAAGAAGGCACCTGACGGTTTCATACTTTCCCCCGTGGAAACAAATTGCTGCGACGGCCTTTACACCGACGAGAAGCCCCAGAAAAAAACCGATGACCTCTCGCGCAACATCGTCGAGCACATGCCGACAAGTGGACGATACGGCGTTGTCACATTAGCGACCACCCGGCGAATCATAGGCATGTGAGTCAATCACTCAGAAGACTGCAGACGGATTCTGGGCAGTTCCGGTGAATTCGCGCCATGCGACCAACCGCGCGGCGAACTGCTTGCGATAAAGTGAAGCGCGCATTTCGTCTTCTTCATCACGACATCTTGGTCGACCGGCACTGCGAACGTGACAACGCCCTGCATACTCCTGTGCGGGATCGTTTCAGAGACCGATGAAATAAGTCTGCACATCCATCTCTTCGGCCCAGATCTGGACGTCGAGCATCTCGCTAAAATCTATAGCCACCCCGCGATAGACGCAGCAGAACCCCTGCGCAGTCCGGTAAATGATCACCCATTCAGGGTCGGCCTCCGTCGTGGTGGACGAGCCTGTCAGGGCATCGAGGTGAAGCACTTTGCCGATGCGTTTGCAGGCAGCATCCAGCCGATGTCCCAGTCTCACTTGACGCTCCACTACCGGGGCGTGCGCCTGACGGCCTACCCCGGAAATATCGTGATGCTACTCGCGACAGCATCCGCAATGTGCTCTTTCGCAATCACGCCGAGCACGCGCGCGGGACCTCGTCCTTCATGTCGCCCCACGACAACCGCCATCACCGCACGCTGCTTGCGCAGCCGGGTGATTACACCAAACGCCACATCGTTCTCCTGCACGACAATAAAATTACGCTGCGCCAGTGCCCCAAGCGTAATTTCCGAGTCGCTCTGGCTGACCGCGCGGCGCAAGCCAGTGTTGATGCGCAGTACGCCGTAGATCTCATGCTGCTTCGTGACCACAACGTGCCGGAAAGCAGGTTCTTCCGAGTGAGGAAGCAGGTCGCGAAAAGGTACCTGCGCATCGAGCACGAAAACGTCTGTCTCCATCACCTGAGCCGCGCTCTGCACGAGAAACATGTTCGCGTGAAGCGCATTGGGAATCTGATGACCGCGCCGCACGAGCTTGAGCGTATAGATGCTTTCGGGCGACAATAACCGGCGCGCACCAAGACTGAATGCCACCGCGATGATCATCGGCAACACGATGTCATAGTCCCGCGTCATCTCAAAGATCATCGCGACAGCAGTCATCGCGGCGCCCGTGCCGCCCCCTACCATCGCGCCCATCCCAACCATAGCGAACGCCGGCGCGCTGACCGGAGCGCCAGGCAACGTCATGGCAACCAATGACGAAAATGCCGCGCCAAGCGTCGCACCAATGAAGAGCGACGGCGAGAAGACGCCGCCCGATGAGCCCGACCCGAGACTGACGGACGTTGCCAATGTCTTGCAAAGCGCCAGCATCAGCAGAAATGCGCCACCCTGCAATTGACCATAGAGCGTGGCCTGAATAGTCGAATAGCCGACACCTTCGACGTAATAATGCCCCGCATAGCGAAACAGCAGATACATGGTCAACCCGACAATCAGCATCCCGACTGCGTGGCGCAGGTAACGCCCCGGTATCCGGTCGAACGCATCTTCGGCCCAATGCAGCGCCTGGATCAGCAGGGCGGCTGCCGCACCCGCCACGACGCCGAGCAGCGCATACAGAATCAGCGTAAACGCACTGCCCGGCTGGTTTGGAATCGCACCCAACTGCGCGGGGACAAAGAAGGCGGGCGCCGCGCCAAAGAAGAGCCGGCCGATAAAGGTCGCGGTGCCGGTTGCGATCGCTACGGGTAAGAACGTGTTGACACTGATCTCCGGCATCATCAGTTCTGTAGCGAAGAGCACACCACCGATCGGCGTGTTGAAGGTCGCGGCAATGCCTGCACCAGCCCCTGCGGCCACTAGTGTGATGCGTTGTCCGGCAGTCATCCGTACGACCTGACCAAGCGTCGATCCGAGGGCCGAGCCGATCTGGATAATCGGCCCCTCGCGCCCCACTGCGGCGCCGGAACCGATCGCCAGCGCCGACGCAATCGACTTCACAACCGCCACCACCGGTCGGATCACGCCGCGTTTGTAATAGATCGCATCCATGACCTCCGGTACACCGTGTCCCCTCGCTTCCGGCGCGAAGGTACTCACGATCCAGGTAACCGCGAGACCTCCAACGACGGGCACGAGAATCACCCACACGCCCCACGGCGCCGCCGGCGTAAAGTGGCTGGCGTCGTACACAAACGAAAAATGACCGAGAAAAAACGCGTTGTGCACAAATCCGATCAAACCCCGGAACACAACGGCCCCCAATCCCGTGACGATTCCCACGACGAATGCGAGAAAGCACAGCCAGTACAGCGCAATCGGGACCACGGAATCGTCTTCCGGGTGTGCGACCGCGCGCGGCTGCAGAGGCGCAACCTTTACATGGCGCGTCTGGTCTGCTGCCGTATCAGGCCGGTGCGAATCACCCGTCATTGTTTGCTTTCCTCTGAGGTGCTGCTGGTCGGCCACTTCACCATCTCTACTCCTCGACCAGTTTTTCCGGCTCAGCCAGCTTCGAGGGGTCACGCGGATCGCATCGCGCGTCGATCAGCAACATGCGCCGGGTGCACCTCACATTTCAAATGTCTGCTTCCTCAACTTGTACCGTCCATGCGCTGCATCATCAGGGCAGTTTCCGCATGTCCTAGCGCGCACCGCATCGCGAGCAGCATGACGACCACGCTCCAGACCGACACAAGGAGGATGTCCCAGCCAAAGCCGATCACGTCGCGTCCGCCGCCAATGTTACCGAGCCACGACAGTACCCAGATGCCGCCAAACCACGGCAGCAGCCACGCGATCTGCCGCCAGCCGAACTGACCGGCCGGCTTGCGGGCAATGAGATGGTAGTAGACAGCGTAGGCCACGAAACCGATCGCGACCAGCGAAAAAAGAAACGAGTTGGTCTTGAACCCGGTCCAGTAGATCACGAGATTGCTGCAGATGAACGCCAGTGGCGCAATAATCGACGCGCCGGCCATGCGAAACGGCCGCTTCAGGTCAGGAAGATTGCGGCGCAGCACAAGCAGCGCGATCGGGCCGAGCCCATAGGTGAGTACCGTCACCGACGTGATGTAGCTGACCATTTGTTGCCAGGCAGGAAAGGGCAGCAGGAAGATCGCACCGATCACCCACATCACGAGCACCGCAACCCATGGCACCTTGTTGCCATTGAGCTTCGTCAGCACGCGTGGTCCTGCTTTCATCTCGCCTGCGGCGAAAAGGACGCGCGAGCCACCGGTCACGTACATCAGGCCCGTGCCACCTGGCGACAGATACGCATCGATGTACAACAATGTCGCCATCCAGCCAAGCCCGAGCGTTGCCGCGAGGCCGGCGAACGGTCCCATCTCACCCTTGAAACTCAGGTTGGCCCAACCATGCGCGAGGTCGGTCGGAGCGAGCGCCCAGATAAAGGCCACCTGGAGCATGATGTAGAGCGCAGCCGCCAGCACTACCGCGCCGATCACCGCGAGCGGAATATTCCGGTGTGGATTGGCTGTTTCGCCGCCAAGATCGATCGCCGTGCGAAAGCCAAGATAGCTGAACACGATTCCCGCAGCCGGAAGCGCCGTGAACATGCCCGAAAACTTGTAGCTGCCGGGCGCCGCGCTCATCACCCCCCAGTGTGAGCTGGCTGCCATCAGCCCGATGATCGTCAGCACGGGCACGAGAATTTTCCACCATGTGATGGTCGAATTGACGTTCAGCAGCCATCTGACGACCATCAGGTTCAACAGCGCCGTAACACCTAACAGTGCCGCACAGGTGATGAAGCCCGTCGTGGTCAGCAACCCTTCGTTGCCGGGTCGGATGAAGTACGGCAGGTAATTGTTGGCGTAGGTGACGATGGCTTCCGTTTCGACCGCCGGCACCGGCACATACGCCAGAAAGAGCAGCCAGCACCAGATGCGACCTAGACCCTCGCCATGACTTGCGTGGCTCATGTGCACCAGCGCGCCACTGCGCGGAAACAGCGCGGCCAGTTCGGCAAAGCAAAGCGCGATCAGCATGATGATGATTGCGCCTAGCACCCAACTGCCAATGCTCAAAGGGCCGGCGATTTGCGCCGCATGATACGAACCGAATAGCCAACCCGACCCAACCATGCTGGTAGTACTGGCAAACAGGAGGCCCACGATGCCCGCATCGCGGCGCAATTTCCCCGATAGGGTGAGTGAGGTTGTGCTCATGATGAACTCCCGTGCGTTCCCGCGCCAAAGCGCCCTTCTGACTCTCCGGGCTACCTCACGTAGCATCGCCCTTACCCTCTCTGCGGATGCGCGCGCAGGCGTCCCTCCATGGCAGCTTTGACGGAGTCACAGACCGAAAAATCCCGCCGGCAGATTAGGGACAACGCGTAGATAAAGTACACCGTGATCATCGCCATTGACTGTCGTGCGTAATTGCTCCTGTCGGCGAAAGATGTCCGGTACTCCGGCACACATGCGCGCTGCCCGCGTGCGATCAAACGGCGTCACCTGCTCCTGTCCATCCAATCGCTCACTTAAGACTCCTTTAAGTCTTGCAGACTACGTTGGATATGTCACATCGTGAAGTACCGGTCTGGCGCCCGGACGTACCGTTTGCGCGTCACGTCGGCAAGCTCTGCATTCACGGGAGATCTCATGCCATACGCACAGTGGATACCGATACTGGTGACAGCGTGCGCGATGACGGTCTCATCGGCCGGCTGTTCTGCCGGACTGTCCAGGCCGTCGCCGGCACCTGACTTCGCGCTCGCATCGGTCGCCGCGAAGGCGCAGCCGCTCACCGCCCCCGGCTTCGTCAACAAGTTCTCAGCGCTCGTTCAGCAGAACGGGCCTGCTGTGGTCAATATCAGTTCGATCCCGAAGGAACAGATCGCCAATGCGCAGTCCCTGTGGCCGCCGGCAGCGAGTGAGCACGATCCTTTCCCGCAGTTCTTCAGGCAATTCTCGCGCCATCCGCTCCCTGACACGAGCACTCCGCCGCGCAATGTCGGCTCGGGTTTCATCATCCGGCCGGACGGCTATATCCTGACTGATGCCCGTCTCGTCGCCGACGCCACCGAGGTCGAGGTCAAGCTGACTGACCGCTGTGAATTCAAGGCGTCAGTTGTCGGCGTCGATCGGCCGAGTGGCATCGCACTGCTGAAAATTGATGCGAATGGCCTGCCCACAGTAACGATCGGCAAACCGTCCGACATGAAGTCCGGACAATGGGTCGTCGCAATTGGCGCGCCATACGGGTTCAAAAATTCGGCCACCGCCGGCATCGTCAGCAACACCGCGCGTCTTCTTCCGCAAGAGACCTACATTCCGCTGATCCAGACGGATATGACAGCCACCACCGGTGACGAAGGCGCTCCCCTCTTCAATCTGAACGGCGAGACCATTGGCATTACCCTGATCGCGCGACCGCCTGAAGGCGCGTTCGAGGGAATCTCGTTTGCCATTCCGATCGATGCCGCGATGCGGATCGAGCAGCAATTGCTACTTCACGGGCGAGCAGAACACGGGCATCTTGGTGTGACGATTCAGGACGTCACCTGGCCGCTCGCGCAGTCTTTTGGTCTGAAAAAACCAGTGGGAGCACTCATCAGCTCGCTGGACCGTAATGGTCCCGCGGCTCGATCCGGCCTGCGAAGTGGCGACATCATCCTGCAACTTAACGGCACCGACATCAACGACTCATCCCAATTACCAGTCGCCGTGGCGGATCTTCGTCCGGGCACGTCTGCGCACCTTCAATACTGGCGTGATCACGGCCTTCATGAAACCGTTGTGGTGCTCGGCGCGATGCGCGACACCATGCTGGCTTCGATCGGTTCTGGTGCCGCGACGCCGGGCAGGTTGGGCCTAACGGTGCGGCGCCTGACACCCGATGAAAAACACCGTGCCGAGGTATCCAGCGGGGTCCGCGTCGAACAGAGTGCGGGACCGGCTGCTGTGGCTGGCATCCTCCCTGGCGATATTGTTCTGCAAGTCAACCATGAACCGGTGTCGGACCCGGCCCAGTTCCGCCAGAGAATAAGCGGCGCCCGAAATATGATTGCGTTGCTGGTGCTGCGCGACGGTCAGCAGATGTTTGTACCGCTCGATTTGGGGTGAGCGCGTCCGTGCCGGACGCCTCATCAGTCTCAATGTATTCGATGGGGGTTGAAATGAAGTCAGGCTCGATCTTGCTACGCACATCAGTGGCCGCTCTGGCCGTCTGTGGCAGCCAGCTTGTACTGGCCGCCCCACTAGGTCTTCCACCCGCGCACGAGCAGGGTGCCATTACCTACCTGTCCGGTGGCATCGGAAACGACCAGTCTTCGGCGATCAAGAGCGTGATGAACAAGTACCCGCTCGCACTCGAATTCGTTGCTCGCACGAACGCGGGAAATGACTATCTGGCGGACGTGCCGGTGCAAATCTCCGATTCGCATGGCAAGGACCTGCTGAGCGCGCAGTCAGATGGGCCTTTCATGCTCGTGTCGTTGCCGCATGGACGGTACAACGTGAGTGCCACCTACAACGGAAAGACCGAACATCGGCAAGTGAACGTTACCGACGAGACGCATACTCACGAGATTTTCATGTGGCCCATGTAGTCCACGTGACCATTTTTGTCACGCGGCAGTCATTGCGGGTAGAGACCCGTGCGAGCCATCCTCAGCCATTTGAGGGTGAAAGCGCGCTCACAGCCACTACCATTGGCGCGACCATGACTGAACCCGCGATCCACAGAGAACCAGTTGCGATCGGATCAGTCCGGTAGTCGCGCCGACCGGTGCCCAGGCACATCAGAACAGCCGTCCAGTGCGGTTGAGCCGTTACCCGCAGAATCGGCCACGCCGAGGAGACTGCTGATTCTAGTGCTGAGGTTGCCCGTCACGATCGCGGTGCTGGCGGTCGCTCTCGGAATCTTCGGCGTTGTTTGGACACTGTTCTGATGCAATGCGCAAGGTGGCCAGTGGGCGCACCAGAGGATCGCTGCCCTGTCGGCGCCCCGGCGCGGGAGGTTCCTTCGTTGCCTCATCCCGCGCCGGGGCACGCCTGAATGCTCATGCAGGGTCCGCGCGATTCCGGAATGCCCAGCCAAATGACTGGATCTCAGACTTGTGCAAGAGCGCGAGCTTAGCGAGAGAACGCTCGCCCTTGGCAAGCAGGTGCACTTCCACCTGGCGGCGGTCCTGTGCACTGGGCTTTCGTTTGACGAGCCCCGCAGCCTCGCAACGGGACACGAGCGCAACGGTTCCGTGCGGCGACGCCTGCAGACGTTCGGCCAGTTCGCCGACAGTGGCCCAGTCCCGGTCAGGAAAGCCCTTCACATGTAGCAGCAACATGTACTGCAGAGGCGTGATTCCCTCCGCATGGACGATCGTCTCGGAAAAATGCAGGAAGCGCCGCAACCGATAGCGAAACTCAGACAGTTCCTCAAGTTCCTGCTTGGTTAACCCGGCATCCTTTGAGCGAGTTCTGGTGCCCATAGCCTGCTTTCCGTAGTGTTACGTTGAGTATTGGAAGTATGTCATTTGATGACCTAATATAAATGGAGATCGTGTAGATCGCAAAGAACTTTCCGATGAACGATTTCCTGCATCGCATACACGGGGGACGGCTCCGCAGCGGCGATGGAACACAGGTTTCGGGTCAGGCTTTGCACTCCGACACCGCACAGGTCGTGTTTCACAGAGTCGCAAACGCGGTGAGGGACGGCCCCGGAACGGAGCAAATGGGATGAAACACTGTCTAATGGCCTGGGTGACAATCCTGGCTACTTCGATTGCAAGCGGTGCCGTGCACGCGTGTCCGGAAGACGGCTTCGACGTTGCTATGGCAAACCACCTAGATGCGAGCTCGACCATTCTGGCAAACGGGTTGACAGCGCAACGCGGTGCTCTTGCCCATATTACCTACGTGCCGTCATCGCCGACCCGCGTGTGGTCCTTCTACCCTGTGCTCCCGAACGCCGACACGCATCGTTACAAACGACGTACGCATTTGCATGGCGACAGCTTCGAATGGCCGCAACACGATGATGGCAAATAGCCCCGGACGGGATGGCGAAACCGGCTGCGTTGTCATCCCCTGTCCAGCCCCTTTCCGGCATCACGCGATTCGTAGTTTTGCGCAATATCTTCAGTACGTCGTGCGGTGACGATCCGGTCGTTTGCATGAACGCAACTCTCCCACGCGCCTTGCTGCCGCGGTCTCCCCATCAGTCCCACGACCAGACTTTAGGGACATTCCCGTGATAGCAAAGAACGCGTTCCCAGATTCGAACTCAAACACATATGGGCTCGCGGATGCATGGAGTACGAGATGGCGCAAATTGCACAAGATCGCATGGACGACGGTCGCCGCAGGTGGTTGATAGCGACATCGGTTGCTGGAAGCATTGCTGGCGCTGCCACCCTTGTACCGTTCATTGATTCATTTGCCCCGTCCGAAAAGGCCAGGGCGGCTGGTGCCCCGGTTGCTGCGGACATCAGCAACTGGAGCCGGGCGGGATGATGACCGTCGCGTGGCGCGGTGTCCCGGTGTTTGTAGTCAACCGGACGAAGGAGATGCTGGCTGCGGTGGTAAAGGCGAACGCGATGGTTGCCGATCCCGGCACGACGCGACCGTTTTCGATGCCGCTACCGGCTTACTGCAGGAACGAATACCGGTCGCGGGCAGATCACAAGGGCATTCTCATCGTGGTGGGTGTCTGCACTCACCTTGGCTGTACGCCCAGACCGCGGTTTCAGGCCGGTCCGCAGGCTAATCTCCCGGACAACTGGCCAGGAGGGTTCCTGTGCCCCTGTCACGGCTCTACCTACGACCTTGCAGGCCGTGTATTCAAAGACAAACCGGCACCGCAGAATCTGGATGTGCCGCGCTATATGTTTGATTCGCCCACGAGCGTACTGATCGGGAAGGATGAGCACGGAGAGGCATAACTGAGCATCACATCCCGCAGAAATGTGCAGCCAGCTTGCCTCGATGTCTGCCATGAAAGACGTCTCCATAGGGCTGCAATATGGAGCGCGGGCGATGTCGTGCATAGTGTCCGGCCTTCGGCAGAGGCCCCTGCGCGCTTCAAGCCCGCTTGAACGATTTCCGGGGATTTCGCGTCTTGTTTTGATATCAACGCAGTAGGCCAGACTTCGCGGCGAACAAACACCAATCAGCTACAAACATGGTTGTACTAATCGATAGATTAAATGTCACATTGTGAACAGATAGGTCGAATGCGAAGCGTCAATTATTTTCTGCCAGGAACCGCAATCTTCGACTGATATATATGGTGACATACCAACGCATCTTGACAGCAAGCCCAGCTCGTCTGAATCAGGCCCGCCGCTGGCTTCAAATGTCTGCTTTGAATCTGTCACTATGTGATATAAAATATAAACGGGCCTTCTTATGACTGGACCTGGACCAGAGGCACGTGAAGCGCACATGACAATGAATCAGGAAGACTGCGTGCGCCAGTGAAAACACCAAGTTCCGCCTCCGACACACGGTAGCCAGCCATCCGGAAGGTCCTCACCAATACGTCGCCGGCGCCACCTGGCGGTCGCGTATGGCCATTCCGGGGCGATCGCAAGCGGCCCACGGCGACCGGGTGCAATGGATGGCCGTCCGTCCAACTTTGGTGCACATAGAAGCCCCGCGGACCATACAGGAGGTTACATCATGCTGGTCAGTTTCCAATCGCCTGCCGCCCCGGACGTTGTCATGCTCAGGAACCTCGCTGAATACTTGCTGACCCTCATCGGCAAACACCTCGGTACACGCGGGGTAATACGGCATGACGAAATGCCTCACGCAATCGTTCGCCTTGAAGCAGCGATTACTGAGGAAGCGCATGCGGAAATCGCGCTTGAATCGCTGTACCATTTGTCGAATGGGCGCAATTATGATGCGGACGATGATCGTGGTGGACTTGCGCGGCGGCCATGGCCGCTGCTGGATATGATGCGCGAGGCACGGCGGCAGAATGCGGATATTATCTGGGGTCTATAGCCAGATTGTTATGAGGTGACACGACACCAGGTGCGATCTGCTCGTACAGAAGGATGGCGTGCGAGGCAGAAGAAATCGTGTTGTTGACCCACGATTCCTTGATGGTTGTAAAAAACCGCCCCCTCGCGGCAACAATTGTTTCGATGCTTGTGCGCGTCAGCCTCTCATCTGCGAAACGCCGCGTGTAGCGATGTCGCTCCCCGATAGGTAATGCTGCATACGTAGGCATCCATATTAATTTGCGCATGGCTCATTGTTTCGTCGCCGCGGCCTCGCTTGCTTCAGACATGTCAAATCGAAACCGCGTCCGCGAGAATATAAACGCGCGCAAAGTCACAGTCAGACGTTGCCGGAGGCCGCGACCATCGTTGTGCCTGCCTTTCACGGCGGCGGATCGCCTGCTGTGGGACAGTGCACGGCGTCGCCCGTCTCAATCGGATGAACGCTCGACACGCACGTCCCCGCCCTCTTCGCGATGAGCACCCGTGAGACCTCGTAATCACAGCGGCCGCTGCGCGAATCGCACCACGAAACCGTCGGGATCTGCAAAGGGTTCGGCGCCACGTTCAGGTCAATCGAATCTTCGGCTGGACGAGACCGTTGATCCGTTCCGCGGTCCACAGCAGCGTCGCCTTTCGAAATCCATGGAGAGCCTGCTGATGGCGCCGGTAGAGCATCGCGTGACTCAGTTGAGCGAACCGTCCGCGTATGAAACCGCCGCGAAAGAGCCCGAAGCGCCCAAGCGTGCCGAACGCGTTGTAGTCGCTCAGTGAGACGAGCGAACCGAAATCGCGGAAGCTGAAATCGGCAAGCGGCTTGCCAGCAAGCCACCCCGGTAGGTGACGCGCGAGATGCTCGGCCTGCTGCGTGGCGACCTGCGCGGTCGGTGCAAGTTGCCGTTCGTGACCGGCAAGCGTCAGGCTTGCGCAATCGCCGAGCGCGAACACGTGATCGTCACGCGAAGACTGCAGACTCGCTCCGACGACGATCTGGTTGGACCGGTTCGTTTCGAGTCCGTCGAGATTGTTCATGAAATCCGGTGCTTTGACGCCCGCTGCCCAGACCATCAGATCGGCTTCGACAAGCGTGCCGTCGCCGTGGCGAAAACCATTCGCCTCTGCCGCGGTAACACGCGCGGAAGTCAGCACGCGAAAACCGATATGCTCGAGTTGCGACTGGCTCGATGCCGATATCTCCGGGGGAAACGCCGCGAGCACGCGCGGGCCGCTTTCGAGCAGCGTCAAGTTCAGCCGCTCTCGCACAGTCGGGTCTCCGTAACTCGACGCAACGTCAAGCAAGCGGCTCAGTTCAGCGGACAGCTCGACGCCCGTTGCACCCGCGCCGACGATCGCCACACGCAGTGACTCGTCCTTAGCGACGCTTCGAAATACGCGCGCTCGCAACGCGGCGTTGAACGCTTCGGCCTGCTTTTGACTGTCGATGAAATGGCAGTGCTCTTTCACGCCCGGCACGCCGAAATCGTTCGCCCGGCTACCCAGCGACAGCACAAGCACGTCATACCCGACCGTTCGCGGACCGAGCACTACCTCGCCTTCCGGCGTCCTGAGCTCGTCAAGCTGGACCAGCTGCCGGCTTCGATCGAGCCCGTGCATTGCGCCGGGCTGATAGGTGAAGCCGTGATCGCGGGCATGGGCGAGATAGATCACCTGCTGCTGCTGAACATCGCGCGTGCCGGCTGCAATAGTGTGCAGCATCGGCTTCCATATGTGCGTCGGGCTGCTGTCGATCAGCGTGACGCTGGCCCGGCCGCTACGCCCTAACTGGTCGCCGAGTCGGGTAGCCAGCAAAATTCCAGCAATCCCGCCGCCAACGATGACAATCCGTACCGGTTGCGACATAATAAATTCAACGAGTGATGAATAAATCGCATCGTAGCCTAAAGGACGAGCTCCGTCAAACCGTGGCGCTCCTCAGCGCCTCAGGCGCCGTCAGTTAAACTTCGACTGAATTGATGATCCACAACTCATACCCAAATGAACGACGTAACGTCAGGCACTGCCAAGCTGATCGAGAAAAAGCGCACCCGTGGACGACCGGCGTACAGTGCTTCCGTCGGTGCCGACGTCCTCCTGCGAAATGCCCGGCACACCTTCGCAAAGCGTGGATTCGACGCGACCAGCGTGCGGGAAATCGCGCGCCACGCGGGTGTCGACCCAGCGCTGATCGCGCATCACTTCGGGTCGAAAGAAGCGCTATGGGTTGCGGTGGTAGAGCAGATCGCGGAACAGGCTGCGCCGATGATCGACGCCACAGCCAGATTGCGCTCGGCCGCGCTAGGTGCGCGTGAGCGTGTCGAACAGGCAGTGGTTCTTTTCATCGATCAGATTTTCGACGAACCCGACGTCGGTATGTTTTTTTCGACTGCCGCGACCGAAGAAGGCGAGCGGTTCGACATACTCATCGCGCGTCTGGTGCGCCCCTATCACGATGTGTTCGTGCCTTTGCTCGAAGATGCATCGAGGGCGAAGGAATTGAAACCGCACCACCCCGAAGTCATGTTTTCCATGCTGATGAACGCCATCAGCAATACCGTGGCTTACAGCCATATGCTTCGGGCTTTCTCGTCACTTCCCGAAGATCGGACCAGGTTCAAGCGCGCGGTGCGGGACACGGCGCTGAACATGATCAGAAAGTAATCAGCAGCACCCAATGGGCTTTGCGACAAGCCCAGAATCCTCCGCCTGCTTATCGTGCGCGTCGTCCCCTGACGCATTCGCTGCCCAAGAGAACTACCATGGCGATGACCGCCAAGGAACGTGTCCACGATCCGCTCGCCGACGAGGGCGACGGGAGCGCTCGTCCCACCCACCGCTGAGATGGTCAACGCGGTTGGGGTAATGAAGGTTAGAGCCAGGGCGTAGTGCCGCGCGGCCACGACTTCGATCGTGAACTGGAGCAGCGCCAGGACCCCGACGAGCCAGAGGCCTTTCGGGTCGACGAGCTGGATCAAGCCAAAGACAGTCGCGCCCAAGACCGTGCCTACGACGCGGTGCACGGCCCGAATGGCACTTGAGCGCGAGACGTGGCTGCCCTGCGGCACCGCACCCGCGACCATAACCGTCCAGTAGGCGCGGTGCTCTCCGAAAGACAGGCTCAGCAGGCCGGCGCTGGCAACCGCAACGATCACCCTCGCGGCGATCGTGGCCGTTTCCCCGTCGAGCAAGCTGGCAGGAAACCGCATACGCAAACTGGGCGCTTCGCCCTTGCGCTGGCGCACGCGCGCCAGCGCGAAGGGTGCGATCACGAGCAAATACGCACTGAGCGCGCCGAGCGCTACCAGAGAGGGGATCATAAAGACGCCAAGGGGCGACCCGCTGAAACGCGCGGAAGCGGCCAGATGACCGCTGACAGCGGCGACCAGCACGAACTGCATCGGCCCGGGCGGGCCCATTCCGACACCGAGCACAATGATGCTGGCGAGCGCAGCCACGGCGACGAGGCAGGCGATGGCCAGCCACGCATTCGCCGCGCACAGTACGCCCAGCGTGGAGGCGGCCACGAACCCCGCCGCGACGAACGGCAAGGCCTGGAGCCGGTCGCCCAGGCGCAGCGTCGAGCCGTAGCGAGCCGTGAAGGCGCCGAGAGAAGTGATGAGCCCGACTGACTGGTGGCCGGCAAGCATGAAAGCAGTCGGAGGCACGCCCATGGCGACGCCCCCTCCGACGCCGGCCGACCACCGCCACGGGCCGTCGTTGAGACCGAGCAGGCTTTTCCGTACGCGGTGCGGCAAGAAAGGCCGTCTATTTGGGATTGTTTTGTGAAACGGCCAGGTAACTGGGTAATGAAATCTGAATCCAAGGCGGAGATCGCGTTTTCGCTCCGACGGCGCTCCTGAGTGCACGTCTTGTCTGTCGACACTTCAGAGCCGTATCCCGCAGGGCCGCAAGTGACCAACCGCCTTCTTGCCGCTTCAAGGCGGCCCTCTCCTGCCGACGTCGGCCTACGCGTTCGTGTTACCAGTTCGTTTGTCGCAAGTGTCGCCTGCCTGGATCGATAACCCGTTGATCCTTGACCGCACCAAACGGCGGACTCCGTGAGTGGAGGAACGAACCTCACTGCTCCTTCATTTCTTCCTGACGTAGATGCGCGTTGGCCGGGGAGCGGTCCGATAGGGTGCAGAGGCGGCGCTCGTAAGAGTACGATCTCACATGCTTAGGTCCTCAAAGGTTAGTTTCGCGTGGGGTGTGAGAATGGCTCGGGGCCATCATTAGATAGGATGACAAATTAAAAGAATCCTGACAGTACCCGCGCGCGCAGTACCCGCTGCCATCGTCGCTCCGTCCGGCGTTCGCTTCCGTTCCGACGCCCTCGAGGACCACACAATCAACGCAGCCAAGCGTGACAAGCTTCCCCCGAACCCACCGATGTTCAAATGCGCGAGCGCGATCGAATGATGTTCACGTGACGGCCATCATGCGGACCGCTTGGCTCTCGCAACGGTATGAGACGGCGTGATGGCTCCCGCCCCCCGACTTTCAATCAACGCACGCGTACGCTGCGAGATTCGCGCCGCTGCCTCCTGGATCGATTCGACAAGACGGTCCAGATTGGCAAATTCGAGTCGCTGGGTCGGCACGATCACCGCAAGCGAACCGACTGCCTCACCGGAGTCGTCCGTAAATAGCGGCGACGCCAGTGCGGAAACGCTGTTTTCCAGTTCGCCCCTCGACAGATAAAAACCGGCACGCCGGATTTTGAGCAGCGACGCGCGAAACTCGTCGAGTGTCGCCCCAAGGCCGCTTTGCGCGATCTCGTCGGCATACTCATCGAACAGGACGGCGAGCTTGGCCTTCGGAAAGGTGGACAAGATCGCTTTTGGAGCGGCACCGAGAAACAGGGGACGAGGACGACCCCGGCCGTAACGGAGGTCGAGCGCCGCGCCGTGAGTCTCCCGATGCGTGTCCACGAGTTCGTTGCCGTACCAGCGCGACATCACCACATCGAAGCCGGAGTGATCGCTCAACTCACGCATGATCGGCTGCCCGACCGCAAGCAGCGGATCCGACATGCGCAGGTGGTAGTCAAGCTTGATGATGCGAGGGCCGAGACCATAGTCTCCTCCTGCAAACCGGATGAGCAAGCCAGCGTCCAGGAGCTCGCGCACATAGCGATAAGCCGTTGGAATCGAGCAATCAAGTTCGGCGGCAACGTCCTCCACGGACAGGAACGGCTTCGCCTCCGAAAACAGCTCGAGTATGGATAAGAGTCTCGTAATGCTCGACATCTCTGCGCTGCGCCTCCTCATGTGTGAACGGATTATATCCACTGGCAAGATCGCCATTGACGCGTTCGACGACCACCGCGCGGGAACAGTCGCACGCGAGCCAGGCAGCGCCACGCTCATGCAAGCCCCATGCGCTCGGTCATTTCGGCTTGCCAGACACTTCGCGGCCTGAACCCCGATAGCGTTCTTGCGTGGTGTTCGACGGCGGTCATCAGTTCAGCATCGGGCAAGCCGAAGTCCACCGGCACTCGCATCGGCTGGTCGACGTACCAGGGCGTGTCGATGTAAAGCTCGAGGCGGTTGCCCTCGGGATCGCGCGCATAGATCGAGACCGAATTGCCGTGAGTGACAGGGTTGATTTCCTGCAGGCCTTCCGCAATGAACTGCTGATGAAACCGCCTCAGTGTGGCAAGGCTGTCGGCTGTGAACGAAATCTGGTTGATCGGGTTGAACGCCAGGTGCTCGGGACGGCCGCTCGCGAGCACGATCTGGTGATGCACCGCGGGATCGCGGCTCAAGAATACCAACTGCACAGCGCCGTGCGGCGCCTGCAGCGAACCCCGATCCGTCACGGTGAATTCCATTACCCGCGTATAAAAGTCTTCCACCCGCGTCATGTCGCTCACATAGAAGCCCATGTGACTGAGGGACAGTCCCGCCCTCGCCTTCTTCATACCGTTCATGCTTGTCTCCTAGTAATGATAAACCCTAACGAAAAAACCATTGTGACATTCGTTAAATGTATCTTATTCTCACTATAAGATAAATGCACGGTTTTTTTTCGAATCGAGGCGTTGATCCGATCGACTTTTTATCTATCTGGAGCATCAATGAAACTGGCGAGCTTTTCCACCCACCTCGGCTCATCGTTCGGCATCGTTCGCGATGAAGCCGTGTTCGACCTTGTTAAGCGTCTTGGCGGCCGCTATCCCGATCTGAAGGCACTGATTGCCGCGGACGCCTTCGGCGAAGCCGCCCAAGCCGCCGATAGCACGCAGGGCGACTACCCGCTGTCCGAAGTCACGCTACTGCCTGTGATTCCGAACCCCGAACAAATCTTTTGCGTGGGGCTCAACTACGCGGACCATGTCAAGGAAACCAACCGCGAAACCACCGAACATGCGGTCATCTTCATGCGGGTGCCGGCTTCGCAGGTTGGCCACGGTCAGCCGATGCTGCGTCCGCCCGAGTCGCAGAAGTTCGACTACGAGGGTGAGATTGCCGTCATCATCGGGCGCGGTGGACGACGCATCGCCGAGGCCGAGGCGTGGAATCACATCGCTGGCTACGCCTGCTACAACGACGGTTCCATGCGCGACTGGCAGCTTCATACGGGCCAGTGGGGCCCGGGCAAAAATTTCTATCGCACCGGCGCGTTCGGACCGTGGATGGTAACGAGCGACGAGATCGAACCCAACGCAGTGATGACGCTCGTCACGCGCCTGAATGGGCAGGAAGTGCAACGCGCGACGACGCAGATGCTGATCCACGGCATTGCCAAACAGATTGCCTACCTGTCGACGTTCACCCCGCTCTCTCCCGGAGATGTGATCGTGACCGGTACGCCTGGCGGCGTCGGCGCGAAGCGCAATCCGCCGCTGTTCATGAAGGCCGGCGACGTGTCGGAAGTGGAGGTTGACCGGATCGGCGTTCTGTCCAATCCGATCGCGGACGAAGCGTAAGAGTCGTAGCCGGGCGCGTTCGTGTGCGCCCGGCGTCTTATCAGGCGGAACAAGACATGTTAGAGAAAACTATTTCGACGCACGCGTGCGACTACGACGTGGCCGTTATCGGCCTCGGGCCCACCGGAGCGACGTTAGCGAACCTGCTGGCAATCGACGGCTTGCGGGTTCTGGTGCTGGAGAGAGACAAGGACATTTTCGCGCTTCCTCGCGCGGTGCATTTCGACGGTGAATGCATGCGCGTGTTCCAGACCCTCGGTTTAACCGACAAGCTGCTACCCAGGCTGTTCGTGGGTCCCGGCATGAAATTCGTGAACCGGGAAGGCAAGTTGCTGATCGACTGGCAACGACCGACCTGCGTCGGACCGCAGGGATGGAGCGCGAGTTACAAGTTCCATCAGCCAGATCTCGAGAATGCGTTACGCGAGCGCCTCGCGCGGCAATCGAGCGTTGACGTCCGGTTGCGCCACGAGGTCTTCGCGCTTGACGAGGCGGACGATGGCATCCAGTTGCGCTTCGAGGATACGAGCTGCGGCAAACTTGGACAGGCCACCGCGCGATATGTAGTCGGCTGCGACGGTGCGCGCTCGATTGCGCGACGCTTCATGGGCACCGAACTGACCGACCTGAAATCGCATGAACGCTGGGTTGTGGTCGACGTATTGCTCGACACGCCGCGGCCCGATCTCGGCGACTACTCGGTCCAATACTGCGACCCGACGCGCCCGACCACTTACACGCGTGGTCCCGGAAATCGTCGCCGCTGGGAAATCATGGTGATGCCCGGTGATGATGCGACGCAACTCACGTCCCCCGAATGGCTGTGGGACAAACTCGCGCGCTGGATTTCGCCGGCCGAGGCGCACCTCGAACGTTCCGCCATCTATACATTTCACTCGGTCGTGGCGAACGGTTGGCGCCGTGGCCGACTGTTTCTTGCAGGCGATGCCGCACATCAAACGCCACCCTTTATGGGCCAAGGCATGGGAGCCGGCATTCGCGACGCGTCGAATCTCGCATGGAAGCTTGGTGCCGTCATTCATGGCGAGGCGCCCGATACCCTCCTCGACAGCTACGAATCGGAACGCTCGCCGCATGTGCGCTTGTTTATCGAAACGGCGGTACAACTCGGCTCCGTCATTCAAACGACGAGGCCAGAACTGGCCGAAGTCCGTGATGAAGATCTGAGCGCAGCGATTCGCAATTTTGTGACCCCACAACCCAGGCTCGGCCCCGGCGCATGGATCGATGAGCCATCGGGCGTGGCCGGGCATATTGCACCGCAACCGCGCCTGGCGGACGGACGACTGGTGGACGACGTGGTCGGCTATCGGTTTGCGCTGGTTGCGCGACCGGAGTTGCTCCGTGAATGCCGCGACGTCGTTAATAGCGCTGCACAAGCGGGCGTCGAAATTGTGGCCAGCGACGGGGCGGCCGTTCGCGAGTGGCTGGAGTCGATCAACGCGGCAGCGGTGCTTGTCCGCCCCGACCGGTATGTGTACGGCGTCGCGCAGGACGGCGAATCGTTGCAACACCTCCTGCAGCACGCCGTACCCGGCTTGCAAACCGAAGGTGCCGTGGCCGTGTGAGCCTGCAAAAATCCGTTGCCACGCGAGACGTCTCGCGGTCGACGCACGTAAATCATCGGACAAAGAAGCCGACAATCAGTTGGAGGAGTCATGGGAATTTCCCGCAATCCGGTCGGCGGCGCCGACCGTCGGCAGTCATCCGGCTTGTCCCGGTCGCAGTGGAAGATGATTCTCATCGCAAGCCTTGGCGGCTCGCTGGAGTTTTACGATTTCATCGTCTACGGTTTCTTTGCCCATAACATCGCGGCCCAGTTTTTCCCGAGCGCGTCGTCGTTGATCAGCATGCTGGCTACTTTCTCCGTGCTCGCAGTCGGATACGTGATCCGACCGCTCGGCGGAATTGTGCTCAGTAGCTGGGGCGACCGTTATGGCCGGCGTCCGGTGTTCCTAGGCTCGATCATTGTGGTCACGACCGCTACGATCTGTCTCGGCCTGCTGCCCAATTATCAGAGCTGGGGCATGACCGCATCGCTCCTGCTGATCCTGCTGCGCATGCTTCAGGGATTTTGCGTCGGCGGAGAAATGCCCGGCGCGATTACCTATGCAGTGGAAGCCGCGCCGCATCGGGCGGGGCTCGCTGCCGGCATTATTATCTGCGCGGTGAACGTGGGCGTGTTGCTCGCCACGTTCGTCAACCTGGGCATCCAGACCTACCTGTCCGCCGCGGACGCGGCGGCGTATGGCTGGCGGATCGCGTTTCTTTTCGGCGGCGTTTGCGGGATCGCTTCCTACCTGATGCGTCGCAATCTTGACGAATCGCCCGAGTTCAAGGAGATGCATGGCGCTGTCGTCAAACAGCCGTTTCGCGAGACCTTGCGACGTCATGGCAAGGCGGTCGCGACGGGCGCATTGTCGATCGCCGTGATGGCTGGCATCAATGGCGTACTTTATGGCCATATGCCCGCTTACCTCGTCCAGCAACTGCACTATGCGCCGCGGACCGCGGCAATTGCCCAGAACGCTTACCTGGTCGTCAGTTCCTTCGGTCTCCTGGCCGCGGGCTGGCTTGGCGACAAGATCCCGCGCCGGTACCTGCTTCGAGCGTCAGCGGCGCTGCTGATCGCGTTGAGTTACCCGTTCTATGAAGCGCTGGCGAGTCATACCGTCAATCCGGTGTTGCTGTTTGTGCTTGCCGGCCTGGTTTTTTCACTGGCAAGCGGAACATGGGCGTCGGTGCTCGCCGACCAATTCCCTGTCCAGGTCAGATTCAGCGGAATCGCGCTGGCTTATAACATATCGGTTGTCGCATTCAGCGGCTTTGCGCCGTTGCTGGCGACCATGCTGATTCGCGTAACCGGCTCCCTCGCGGCGCCAGCCTGGTATGTCATCGGCGCATGCACGGTCGCGCTGCTTGCAAGTTATGGGTTGCCGACGAGAAGGTCGGGGGCCGGGTCGCCGTCGAAGACAGATGGACTGAGCGGTGAACTATTGCGTTGAGCCGCATCGACTCGCCACGTGGCCCGGCACCGTCCCTAAGGCTTCATCATGATCAACCTCCCGACGTAACAAACGAGCCAAGTTGCGCCGGTAAAAAATAACGTTATCGAGCCGTGACTAAATTTTTTCAATCAGATCCATGAGACTGCCGACTCCTTCAAGCATGAATTCAATCGTCTTTTCGTCATTGAAGACTCCATTGCTTATTTTGGTGTGCGATAAAGCTACAGCGATTTGAGGAAAGGCAACACGAATAGCCTCGACTGCGCTAATGGTTTCATTTAGCTGAGCTTGCGCGCGGACCCCGCCCGTGTATGCGGAAGAAGCCGTGAACGTCAGGACTGCCTTGCCCTTGATCGGACTATTCCGATAAGGCCGCGAAAGCCAGTCCAGCGCGTTCTTCATCACACCCGACATGCCATGGTTATACTCCGGAGTACCTATGATCATCCCGTCACAGCTTCTTACCGCATCCCACAGCCGGGTAATTTCTTGCGGGGGCGAATGCTCAAGGTCTTCATCGTAAAGGGGAACTTCAGCCAGGCTGACAAGATCCAGTTCAACCCTGTCGGCAAGCCGCTCCTAAATTCTCAACCGTGGTTGAGGTCAAGCGCTATGTCTGAAAAACTTACGTCCGTGCAGCAGCTATCAGTCGGAGAAGTGTCCCGGCGCAGCGGCGTTCCGGTCTCCACCCTGCACTTCTACGAGTCCAAGGTCTTCTTAAACCCACGCGGACCAACGGAAATCAGCGGCTCTACAGCCGTGGGATGCTGAGACGGATAGCGATCATCAAGGCGGCTCAGCGTGTCGGCGTCCCCTTGTCGAGATTGGGGCAGCCTTGTCCGCAATACCCCACGATAGGAAACCCACTACCGCGGAATGGGCGCAGGTTTCCGCCAGATGGAATGAAGCCTTACAACAACGGATTGACGCGTTATTGCGCCTCCAAACTAATCTGGAGTCCTGTATTGGATGCGGTTGCCTATCGCTTGACGAATGTCCGTTGAGGAATCCCGAAGATAATCTGGGAAAGGGGAGCTCAGGGGCTGTCTTGATTGAGGATGGAGAGTCGAATTCGGATGGCAGCCCCTGAACGGCTTACTGCTGCCGCGGCTGGCCGCGGCAGCGCTCGCCATCGTGTGGCTCAGCGTGTAGACCGTCGAATCAGTCGCGGAGCGGCTAGGTTCGCAAGTGAGCCGGCTTGCTCATGCCCGCATCGGACAACGCACACAACGCTACGGCCGACCAGTCGTGCGCGGCGCCAATCCCTTGCGAACGCAAGGTCAGGAAGCGGTCGCGCACGAGGCTCGCCAACGGCATCGGCACACCGAGTGCCTCGGCGGCCACCAGCATCAGACGGTTGTCCTTCTGGCCGAGCGGCAACGAAAAGCCCGGCGGCTGGAACTGCTGGGACGCGATCAACGAGCCGTAAATCTTGTACGGCGGCGCGTTGAAGTTCGCGCTCGTCAGCAATTCGACGAGGCGCATCGGATCGATGCCCGCCTTACCGGCCACCGCACAGGCCTCACCCAACGTCTCGATGATCGCGGACAGCATGAAATTGCCGATCAGCTTCACGAGGTTCGCCTGCGAAGGATCCGTGCCGACGATGCCGACCGACTGTCCGAGTTGCTCGAGAAGCGGGACCGCGACGGTGAGATGCGCGTCCTCGCCCGCGGCCATGATGAAGAGCTTGCGCGCCGCCGCGGCGTCGGGCCGGCCAAACACCGGCGCGGACACGAAAGCGAGCCCCGCTTCGCGGTAGCGCGTCGCCTGATCCTGCGCGGCCGCGACGCTAATCGTGCTCATCGAGATATGCAGTGCACCCGGGCGCAGCGCGCCAGCAATGCCGGCCTCGCCGAACGTGACGGCTGCATGCGCGGCATCGTCGGCGACCATCGTGAACACGACGTCGGCCGATTCCGCGGCGTGGGCGGGGCTTGCGGCGACATGTGCGCCGGCGGCGCGCAAAGGCTCCGCCCTCGCGGGCGTGCGGTTGAAAACATGCACCTCATGCCCGGACTCGACCAGGTTCATCGCAATTGCGGCGCCCATCGAGCCAAGACCTACAAATCCAATCTTCATGGTGATAATCCAGGAGAACAGTCAAGCGGACACGGGATCGCTCAGACTGCAAGTTGATAGACCTGGCGGCTGACTTCGAGCGTCACGTCGCCGTGCTCGCCCAACGCCGTCATCCCGTGCTCTTCGAGCTTGTTGATCAGCGTGCCGATGGAGCTGCCGCCAATCCGGTAGTCGCGCAACCGGGTCCCGAGCGACATGCGCTCGAAGAACACGCGCGTTGCCGTGATCGCCGCACTGATGCGCTCGTCCTCGCTGCCCTCGGTAATGTTCCAGACGCGCTCCGCGTATTGCAGCAGCTTGGCGTGCTTCTGTTGCCGTCGCACGCTCAGCATGGCCGGCAGCACGATCGCGAGCGTCTGCGCGTGATCGAGCCCGTGCAGCGCGGTGATTTCATGGCCGAGCATGTGGGTCGCCCAGTCCTGCGGCACGCCTGCGCCGATCAGGCCGTTGAGCGCGAGCGTCGCGGTCCACATAAGGTTCGCGCGCACCGCATAGTTGTGCGGCTCGGCAAGCGCCTGCGGGCCCACTTCGGTCAGCGTGATCAACAGCCCTTCGGCAAAGCGGTCCTGCACTTTCGCATCGACCGGATAGGTCAGGTACTGCTCGACGACATGAACGAATGCGTCGACGACGCCGTTGGCGATCTGCCGCGGCGGCAGCGAGTAGGTCGTGACGGGATCGAGCACGGAAAACCGCGGATAGGTGGCTTCGCTGCGAAACGGCAGCTTGTCGCCTTTCGCGCGATGGCTGATCACGCCGCCGTTGTTCATTTCGGAACCCGTGGCCGGCAACGTCAGCACACTGCCGAACGGCATTGCGTCGCGCACTTCGACCTGTTTCGCGAGGATGTCCCACGGCTCGCCGTCGAACTTCAGTGCGGCCGCGATGAACTTGGTGCCGTCGATCACCGAGCCGCCGCCGACTGCGAGCAGAAAGTCGAGGTCGCGCTCACGTGCGAACGCGACCGCCTGCATCAAGGTTTCGTAGGTGGGATTCGGCTCGATGCCGCCGAACACGAAATAGGCACGCTCGCCGAGCGCTGCCTGCACTTGCGCGAGCACGCCATTGCTCTTGATGCTGCCGCCGCCGCTCGTAATCAGCACGCGCGCGTTGGCCGGGACCTCGGTGTCGAGTGCGGCGATCTGGCCTTCGCCGAACAGAATGCGAGTGGGGTTGTGAAAGATGAAGTTTTGCATGGGGACCTTGCTTTCCTGCATTGATATGACCGGTCGTCTCAACTGCGGACAAACGCCGCACCGCAGAGCGACTGCGCGCCGCCCGGCGTGCCGACCTCGCTTACTGTTGCTACCGGGATTTGAAAAACAGATCGAACATCGAATGGATACAGGCGTTCAATGGTTCGATCGAGTCCTCCAGCTTCATCCGCAACAGGCTGCCTTCCCACGTGTTCCAGAAAAGGTCTGCCATTGCTTCAGCCGGAAGATCGCGGCGCACCGAACCGAACTCCTGTCCTCGGCGCAGGTACTCGGCGCAACGCATGCGCCATTCGTCAACCGTCTGGCGCGCCGCACGGCGGCACAGATCGCTCGACTGCGCGATCTCGCCGGCAAAATTGCCTAACAGGCATCCGCAACGATCGTCGCAAGCCTCGTAGTCGGCCGTGATGCGCTCGTAGATGCCGCGTAGCGCGAGCAGCGGATCAGAGGCATCCACTTCGATCGAATACTGCTGCCACTCCGCCGCCTGCTCGTCCGCGTAGTGACGCAGGATCGCCGCGCCAAACGCTTCCTTGCTGTCGAAGTAGTTGTAGAACGAACCCTTCGGCACGCCGGCGCGCGCAACGATGTCCTTCACGCCGGTGCCGTGATAACCAGTTTCGGCAAACAGGGCGACGCCGGCGTGCAGCAGCTTCTGGTGAAAGTCCGCGGTTCTGCGCACAGGCGCTCCCATCGCCGCGCCTCAGGCTCGCCGCGTGGCGAGTTCGGCGCCCTGGCGCAAGGCTTCGAGGAGACTGCGCTCATCGGCAATGCCCTTGCCGGCGATGTCGAACGCCGTGCCGTGATCGACCGAGGTGCGGATCACGTCCAGCCCGACCGTCACATTGACGCCCGCCTCCAGCCCGAGAACCTTGACCGGACCGTGGCCCTGATCGTGGTACATCGCGACCACCAGGTCGAAATCGCCGCGTCCGGCGCGGAAGAAAAGCGTATCGGCAGGCAACGGACCTTCAATGTCCCAGCCTCGCTCGCGAAGACGCTGCACCGCGGGAACGATCTTTTCTTCTTCCTCGCCATAACCGAACAGGCCGTTTTCGCCCGCATGCGGATTGATGCCGCACACGGCGATGCGCGGATTGGCGATGCCGGCCTTCACGAGCGTCGCATGACCGCGTTCGATCGTGCGCTGCACGAGGCCCGGCTCGATCTTGCGAATCGCGTCGATGATGCCAATGTGCGTGGTCACGTGAATCACGCGCAATTTAGGCGCCACGAGCATCATCGAGACTTCGTCGATGCCGGTGAGGTGCGCGAGCATCTCGGTGTGTCCGGGATATTTGTGACCGCCCGCGTGCAGCGCTTCCTTGTTCAGGGGCGCCGTGCAGATCGCGTCGATCTCGCCGGCTTTTGCCAGCTCGACCGCGCGCGCAATGTAGCGGTAGGCGGCGTCGCCCGCGAGTGCCGACAGCTTGCCAAACGGCAGGTCGGCGGGAATCAGCGCGAGGTCGATACACTCGATGCTCCCCCGCTCATAGCGGGCATCCGACGCCTTCTCGATACGACGCACCGTGGCGCTGCCGCCGAGAATCTCATTCGCGCGCTCGAGGCGTGCCGCGTCGCCGATGATGAGCGGGCGGCACTGCTGATAGACCGACTCATGCGTCAGGCTCTTGACCACGATCTCGGGACCCACGCCGGCTGCGTCGCCCATCGTGATGCCGATGACAGGAAGGTAGTTGCTCATAATGTTTTGGCTGAATTTCGAGGGCTCGTGTTGCAAGCCGTTGAGGGTGTGGAGGTGCCGGCCGCGTTGCTGAGTTCCGGCCCGCTGCGCGCCGAGTCGGTCACGCTCCTTAGATGAAGGTAAGCGCCGTACAGCGCATGCTCGCTGCCGAATGCGCCGGCCTTGGTGACAATCGCGAGGTGCTCGCGGCCATGCGGACGCGCTACCGCGACGCCCGGCTCGATCTCCGACAGCAATTGCAAACTGGCGATGTCGACCGCGCTTAGCATCGCTCGCGCGGTTTCGCCGCCGGTGGCGATCAGTCCGCTGAGATGCGCAAACGATGGCGCAACGAGCGCAGCCAGCACCTTCGACAGATGCGCACCCTCGGCCGGATCGAACGCCTCGTCGCGCCCGATGCGCAGCAGCAGATCGGTGCGTTCGCCAAGGTGCGCGGCCACGCGGGCCTGCCAGGCCGGCCATTGCGGATGCCGCTCGGCGTCTCGCAGCACGGCGGGCGGCACCACGAACTCGGCGATGCCCGCGCGCTCGCGTAGCATCGCGCATTGCCGCTCCGAGACCGCCGAGAGGCTGCCGACCAGAATCAGCACCGCGCCGTCCTGCCGGTCTATCTGCGACGGCGCCGCGTTTTCGTCCGGCGCGGGCGCGGACCGGTCGCACACCAAAGCCAACTCGCGAGCCAGTCCGCCAGAGCCGACCCAGAAGAACGCGCCGTCCAGCGACGCCGTGGCCTCGGCGAGCGCCTTGAGGTCCGCATCGGTTTGTGCATCGACGACTAGCGCCTGCGTGCCGCTGCGCATCACCGCGCCAAGCGTCTCGCGCAATGCCTGTCGATCGCCGCGCAGCGCCGCGACCGCCAGCAGTGCCGCGGTGAGGCCCACGGACTCCAGCATCGTCGTGAGATCGGCAGAACGCCCAGCGTGTTCGAGCTGCCAGGTTTCAGTCTCTTCGAGCGGAACGCCGCGCACGAAGACCCGCCCGTCACACACGGTACGCCCGGTTGCCGGGTACGCCGGCGCGACAATGGCGAGCCCTGCGAGCGGCTGCAAGCCGGCGACTTCGGCGGCCCAGTTGCCGCGCAAGGTGGAATCGATTTTTTTGTACAACCGGCAGGCCGACGCGCCGTACACCTGCCACGCCGCGCTCGTGCAACGTGCCGCGTCAGCGGGCGACATACGGCGCGTGTCGGTGTCCACCGCGATCACTTCGGCGTGAGGCATCGCCTGCGCCGCCGTGAGGCTCACCGCCGTGCGCAGACCCGCAGCGGCGAAGGCAATCGCGCAATCCGCGGCGCCGGACAGGTCGTCGGCGAGGATCAGAAGTTTAGTCGCGCTCAACGTGTCGCTCCGACGGTCGAGCCACTCGCTTGCGCACGCGCGGCGGCGCGCTTTGCGACAGCCGCGGTGAGTATGGGCGAGACGATCGCCGTCACGACCACGCAAGCGGCAACCAGCAGCGTCGCGCTTTTGGCGGCTTCAGCGTAGACCGGATTGGCCGCGGCGATCAGCGCCGGCACCGCCGCGCCGTTGCCCGCCGTGTTGGCGGCGGCCACGCCAGCGACACCGGTGCCGCCCGTCAGCCGATCGGTCAGGTAAAGGGGAATGCCCGTGACGATCACCACGGCAAAGCCGAGGCCGATGCCCAGCAGGCCCGCTTGCCACACCTTGTGCAGGTCGAGGCTCGCACCGAGCGCCAACGCGAAGAACGGAATCATGACCGGCACGGCGCGGCCAAGAAAGGCGCGCATTTCCCGGTCGAGATTGCCAAGCAGCATGCCGGCCGCCAGCGGCAGGACGCTGCCGACCAGCGTCTGCCAGGGAAACGCCGAAAGCCCGGCCACGCCGAGCGTGACCATGGTGAGGAACGGGCCGGATTCGAGCGACATGATCGTGTACGCGCCGACATCTTCAGATTTGCCATATTGCCCCATCAACGCCATGTAGAGGCCGCCGTTGGTGTCGTTCATCGCGGCGACCACCGCGAGCGTCGACATGCCGGCGAACAGTCCGGAAGAAACGGGCATCTCGCCAAGAAAATGGCCCAGCACGAAGCCGACGACAATCGCCGATCCCACCTTCGCGGCAAATAGTGCGCCGCCCTTCTTCAGCAGATAGGGCGTCGCCTTGATATCGATGGACGAGCCCATGCACACGTAGAACACAGCAAGGATAGGCAACGCGCCCGTAAACAGCGCATTCGTGAACGAGCCGAAAAATTTCGGCATGCCCGGCACAAAGGTGGCGATGAGTGCGCCGAGCAGGAGCGGGACGATCATCATTCCGCCGGGTACACGTTCGATTGCGCGCTTGATGGGTAATTGGGCCATAGGTGTCTCCCGGTTATTTGTGATCGATATGATCACTTTAGTGATCGATTCAATCATTTTGGAGTGTACGCCCGCGCTCCACTTCGCGCAAATCTTTCTGAATAACCCTTCTTTCAGACGGTATTTTGAAATCACCGGGACAATGACTTTCGGCTGAATTGATCGATGCAATCAATCCAGTCAATTTGACGAAGCAGGCCTGCCCGCGCTAGCGGCACGTTCGCGCGGCGCGCACCCGCCTGCCTCGCCCCATTGCCGCACCAGCGGTTTGATTACACTTACGCGATTCGACGCCTTTGCACGGCGCACCATCCAGGCAAACCATCACCATGAAAGTTACGAACCGCCGCGAGGCAATGCTGCAGGCCGTCCTCTCCGGCATGACCGACGTCAGCGCGTTGTGCGAGCACTTCGGCATGTCCGAGGCGACGGTCCGTCGCGACCTGCGCGCGCTCGCCGACGAACGGCGCATTGTGCGTACCTACGGGGGCGCGGCCGCTTCGCTCGGTATTCACGAACCCGAGGAATCGCTCGATAGTCGCCGCGAGAGTTTTCGCGAGCAAAAGGAGGCCATCGCGCGGGTGGCCGTGAGCCATGTGCAAGATGGCGACACCATCTTTCTCGACGGCGGCACCACCACCGCGGCAATGGCACGTTTGCTCGCCGGCCGCCGCAAGGTGCGCGTTGTGACCAACAATCTCTTGGCCGTCAACACGCTCGCTGCGAGCGAAGTGCCCCTCACGCTGATCGGCGGCGATCTGCGTCCCACCAGCATGAGCACGCTCGGCCCGCTTGCGCAGCTTGCCTTGAGCCGCCTGTCCGTCGACAAGGCATTTCTCGGCGCGGACGGCGTGGTGGCTGACCGAGGCCTCTGCGAGGCGTCGGCGGAGCAGGCCTACCTGAAGGAATGCGTCATCAGGCAGGCTGCTCAACTCTTCGTACTGGTCACCTCGCACAAGCTGGACCGCGCAAGCCAGCAACACTGGACACCGCTCGAACGCGAGTGGACGCTCGTGACCGATGCCCGCCGCGACGCACCCGAGATGGCGTCATTCCTGTTGCACGGCGAGGTGACTGTCGAGACGGCGCGGTAGCACGAGTACGTCGACTGCCTGCTATAACGGCTGCGCCGGGTCGCTGTTCAACTCGGCCTGCGAGCAATGAAGTCAATTTCGACGAGCGCGTCACGCGCCAATCCGGTTACGCCGATGCAAGTCCGCGCCGGCAATCTGCCAGTCGGAAAATAAGCTGCATAGACGGCGTTCATCGTCGCGTAATCCCGTTTGAATTCGGTCAGGAAAATCCGCGCCGAAAGAACATGTTCAAGGCCCAGACCCATCCCTTTCAACACCAGTAGCAGATTGTCCATCACTCGCGTCGTCTGCGCAGCCACGCCTTCGGCAAGCGGTGCGTTGTCATCCTCCGGCGACGTTGGCATCTGGCCTGTGAGAAACGCCCAGCCGTCGTGCTCGGTTGCATGGGAGAAGGGGCCTACCGGTGTCGGGCCGCGCTCGACCATCCAGAATTTTGTAGATACATCCATCTGCGACAACTCCGTGGAAGTAAGGAAAGCATCGTGCGCGCACCGCTTCGGCAGACCGATCGCACACGCACGGCAAGATGATGATTCCGCGAGCACATGTAAATAGAGGCAGACCTGGCCATGAAAGAAGGAGCTCTCAATACAATCCATGTACCTCGGAGCAAGCAACGCCGCGACCACCCGACAAACCGCCTGCTGCAGTTTCTCGAGGGCCTGGTAAAGACGCTGATGAGAGCTTGACGGGTTCAGTCCGAGAAAGCGGCTTTGAATGTCACTTTCGAGCGTCCAACAGATGACGCTTTAGTTTGGGGTTGCAACGAGCATGTAGCCGAGGCCCCACACTGTGCGGATATGTCGCGGCGAGGTTGCCTCTGTCTCAATCACCTGTCGTAAGCGAAGAACTTGCACGTCAACGCTGCGGGCGCTCGCCTCATATTGCGACCCGCGCGCGCGCTCTATCAGATTTGCGCGGCTTACGGGACGGTTTGGCGTCTCCGCAAGCGCACACAGGAGACGCATTTCAGCTGCGCCGAGCTCGACGGTGCCCGCTTCGTCCGACATCAATTCTCTACGCCGAACGTCCAGCCTGAAGGCGCCGAACCGCAAGCATTGCGACTCGCCTGCGAGCAGCATCTCGCCCCGCACGTTTTGCAGGCGCACCTGAAACTGCTGCCGACGTAACATCGCCCGAACCCGCGCTATCAGCTCGCTCGGCAGAAACGGTTTCGCAAGATAGTCGTCGGCGCCGATCTCCAAACCTACGACCTTGTCCGCGGGATCGCCACGCGCTGTCAGCATGAGGATGGGGATTGTCTCTCTCCGAGCACGCAACCGACGGCAGATGGACAGTCCGTCTTCGCCTGGCATCATGATATCGAGAATCAACAGGTCGAACGGGTAGCGCTCGATCAATACGTCCAACTCAATGCCTGTCTTCACCGCGCGCACCGAGAAACCTTGTGCCGTCAGAAAGCGTTGCAGCATATTGCGGATTTCAACATCATCGTCAAGCACGATGATGCGACCGGTTGGCAAATCATCTGACATATGATTAAGCAGACACCTCTAAAGCCTGTCTTTTAGTCCCTGTTTCCGATGCTGCGCGGCGAACCGCTTAGCTCTGCGACAGCGTCGCGTACGGCGGTGGGCGGCGACAATCTCGTCGAAGTGTGCTGCGCCGGCCTGCCCGCCTGCGGTGCAACGGAATATACAAGAATCTCCGCACTCGATGTGTTGGAAAGGTATGTCAAAAGATGTCATCGATTGCGCTGGCCACAACACTGACTGGCGAAAGCCCACGACCGCCCGGCGCCACCGGTACGTCCCGGGCATCCTTGACTGCTCATATTACAGTTGTCGCTCGTGGTCAGCGATAAAGCGCGTGCACCCGTGCGTTTGCGGACAAAAAAACCGGCCCCGTCGATGACATCTCTTGACATGATTTGCTAACACCTGGCGTTATGAAATTCGCCTACATTTCTTCGATCGATCGTCTGCTGCAGCTTCTGCGGTGCGCTCGCAATGCGCTTAGTCGCGGCCCCGATCATCACTCGTTTGTGAGCGTTATCCTCTTCCTATGTCAGCTCAGATTCTTCTAATCGACGACGACGCCGAATTGTGTGATGCGACTTGCCGCTACCTGGTAAGTTGGGGTTTCGACGTGTCAGTGCTACATGACGCGCGTTCGCTCGAATACCGGCTCAGACACGAACGCCCGGACCTGATAGTGCTCGATCTTATGATGCCG
The DNA here is from genome assembly GCF_902859935.1 of Paraburkholderia fynbosensis. Classification (GTDB taxonomy): domain Bacteria; phylum Pseudomonadota; class Gammaproteobacteria; order Burkholderiales; family Burkholderiaceae; genus Paraburkholderia; species Paraburkholderia fynbosensis. The sequence continues at coordinate 164,583 of NZ_CADIKI010000011.1, read as the reverse complement.
GGCGTCGACGGTTTGACGGCACTGCGCAGGTTGCGCGCATCAGGCGACGACATTCCCGTCTTGATGCTCACCGCGCGCGCCAACGAAGAGGACCGCATCGCTGGCCTTGAAGTGGGTGCCGACGACTATCTCCGCAAACCGTTTAACCCGCGTGAGCTGGTAGCACGGATTCAGTCGGTGCTGCGACGCCTGGCCGCCGTTCCCGATGCGGCCATTCCCCCACGACGGCAGCCTTACGCATTCGGCGCGTTCACGCTGGACTTTCAGTCGCGCACTCTGAACAGGGGTGAGACGTCTCTTACGTTATCTGCCAGTGAGTTTGCGCTGCTGCAGATTTTCGTTAATTCTCCCATGTGCACACTCACCCGTCGGCGTCTGCTCAAGTCACTTCATGGCCCGGACTCCGAGCTTGCCGATCGCGGCATCGACATTCAGGTCTGGCGTCTGCGCCGCATCGTCGAAACTGACCCGTCGACACCACGATTCATCCAGACCGTTCGCGGCTGCGGATACGTCTTCGTGCCGGACCTCGAAGAGCATGCTGCCGGCACATCGGCCCATCATTCGCAAAACTGAGGTCTCCGGTTGCCCTCCCGCTGCTGTTGCGCCTTTGGCGGAACATGCGCTGATTGCTTTTCGAGCGCGACGAGTCGCAAAACTGCTATGCGGTAACAGTGCACACGTGGGAACTGGGCCGCGAACGCCGTGGCAAGGGTAATCGAAGATACGTCGAGCGCCGGCTAACTGATCCATGCAGATATACGCGATTTTTGAGCGACCGTTATCCTGGTCGCTATCCGTGAACTGGACACAGTTGCGCATCGTCCCTGCGTCGAGCTTCGGACAGGATGCAAAGCGGCCGCTATGCATCCCGCCCGCCCACGGGCGGACACGAATAGACTCAGGTCAATAGTACCCGGGCGCGACGATCAGTGGCGCTCGAGGGACCATAACCAGTGGCCGGGGCATTATTGGACGACCCACCGGAACGACTACACAGCCGCTAAGCATCGCGGCACTCATACAAAAACCGGCAGCATGCATAAAACGACGAAGAAGACGTGCATTAAGCATTATTTCAACTCCTTTCAATTGAGACTCAGCGACTGGCAGTAGGGGTGCGTTCAGGCGTTACCACTGGGTGCGACGCGGGGATTGATTTCAGTGCGCCAGGCGCGCAGCAGCCCCATCATTCGATTTGATGCGGCGACCCGCTGGGACATATTCAGTACACCGTTAGATCAGCCAAGGGTATTGAAGCTTGTCTTACAAGCTTCTACTGCCGATGCTGTGCAGCAAACTGCTCGATCTGCTCAAGCGTCACATACCCTTGATGCGTAGTATCGATTTCATCGAAATAGGCTGCGACGCGCGGCATACCTGCCTGCGCCTGTTCTTTCGTGAGCTTGCCGTCATGAGTTGCGTTCGCGGCAGTAAAGCGCGCTTCCAACATCTGCTGCATGCTGTTCTGCGCGAACGCAGACGACACAGCGAACATCGCAGCCAGAATAATGAATAAACGTTTCATCAAAGATTCCTTTAAGAAAATGAATGACGTGCACGGAATAGCCAGGGGACGAAGCTCGACCAGGATTTCCAGCCGGCAGAATTCCAGATCAAGCCCTGCCACGACCATATGAGCGAAATCAGTACGGTGCGTAGTAGTAAGGTGGGGGGGCGCCATAGATGAGGACGCGGGGCCGCACGGGGCGTACGGGCACGACAACCGCTGCCGGACGAGGTGTTTCGATCGTATCTCCCCTCGCCGTGATGCATTGCGCGTACGCGTTGTCGTATTGCTGCTGCAACGACGCTTCGGTCTGATTGTGCTGCGCCGAGCCCATCATGCTGCCGAGCAGCAGTCCGGCGCCCGCACCGATTGCGGCGCCGGCACCGGCGTTGCCCGCCCCGGCGCCGATCAGAGCCCCGGCCGCAGCGCCTCCAGCCGTGCCGACGGCGGTAGTAGCAAGTCCGGAGGTTGCCGCCTGATGCGAGGCCGCCGCCGGATTCACGGCCTGCGTCGCGTAGTTGCGGCAGCTATAGTCGTCCTGCTGGAACTGGTTGAGGGTCTTGCCGTTCGCTGGGACCGCCATGACGGTAGGAGCACTTGGCGGCATAACCGCACACCCCGCCATGCCTAACCCAACAGCTAGGCAGACAAGCAGCGGCGCGGTACGAGTCGATGTCAGATTCTGGTTCATTGATAGTCCTCCTCACGATGATGCAGCGCAAAGTAAGCGCTCAAAAGTGGTAAGCAGCGCCCACCGATCCAAATACAGCCGCGCGTCGTTCAACGATCGGACTGTTCGCCGCATCGCCGAGCAAGGAACCGACGCCGAAGGCGCTTTGCAATGACCACTGCTGGTTCAGCCGATGATCCCAGTCGACCTTGAGGTCGGCTCGCGAAAAGCCAGCTGAGGGGTGATACGGCGAGAGGCCGGCCGTGCTGGACGCAGCCTGCTCGCTGTCGATACCGAACCACGTCTGCTGCGAAGGTCCGTTGGACCACACGGCGTCGGCGGACACCGACACCCGGTCAACGGGCTTCTGGACCAGCGCATAGGACGCGCTCAGCGTGACGCGATTGCCATAGCCGGCATGCGCGGACTGAAGGAAGCGCAGACCGGCGCTCGCTGGACCATAGTGCCAGCGCGCGAACGCACCGAAGTCAAGGGACGTTGGGATATCTCCGGTACCGTTGAGCACCGCCGCATCGTCCTGGTTGCGGCCCGGCTGAACACCGATCAGCAGGCCCACCGCAACACTGGGCCACAACGGGTAGGCAATGCCGCCCGTGAACCCCTGCACGAAGATTGCCCCCTTCGATAACGACAGCGTGGGCAACGGCAGTACGCGATAGGACTTACTGCCTTCATAGTCGGGCAATGCGGTCACGTTGATGCCCACGCTATTGCCCGGCGACGACTGCGCCAACGCCGGTGAGTAAGGCAGGCACGCGCTGGCGATGACAGCGAGCGCGCCCAGCCACCGTCGTGCGCGGCCTCGCTTGAAAACCGCGGCGACTGAGCGATAGTCATGCATGTTCAAACACATCCATCGATGGTTGCCGGGCGAACCGCAACGCCCACGCTGATATCAATCGCCAGGGAATCCGCAGGCACCCTGCCGACAGCCATAGAAATTGCCGCACTGGCAGCAGACACGGGAACGATTTGAAGTTTCATTGCACACTCTCCACGTGATGGATCCGCCCGCTGGCGAACCCCGCATGACACAGCCGCCAATGTAGAGAACCTGTGCGCTACATGTTGTTAGAAATGTGTTGCATGTCATGTCAAGTCACGTGGCGGGCAAGCGATACCGCATGAGTGAACGTAACAGGGCCTTTGCACGCAGTTCGAGACGCGGACTTTGAAAAACGGTCGTGGGCGCGACTGGACTCTGGACCGCGCAGATCGGCAGACGACGTTACAACGGCGCGCCCGCCATCATGGGATCTGGGCCTGGCTCTTCGACGACGTCCAGCCGCCGCCGACGTTCTTCACCAGCCCAACGCCGCTTTTCGCCAATGCCGCTTGCGTGTCGTTCAGGTTCTGTCTGGCCGTCAGTAGCGTCACTTGCTGAGTCAAATCGGACTGCTCGCTCGCGGTTCCGGCCGTCAGTTGCGCGGCGACGCTCTCCAGCAACTGCCGGTTGCGCTGGTAAATGTCGGCAAACGCGTGTTCCTGCTGGCGCAGATGGTTCAATGACGACAGGCTGTCTTCCACGTTCTGGAACGCCGTGAGCACGGCTTCGCGATAAGATGCGACGTCTTCGTCATAGGTCGCCTGCGCCTTGTGCACGGCGGCCACGCGGGCGCCACCGTCAAACAGCGTGGCGGCAAGTGAGGGACCGAGAGACCACATCCGGGTGGGCAATGAGAACAGCGTCGCGAAGGTGTTGTGTTGCACGAGACCCTGCGCCGATAGATCGAGGTCCGGAAAGAATGCGGCCTTCTCCACCCCGATGAGCGCGTTCGCAGCAGCAGCGGTGCGTTCCGCGCTGACCACGTCAGGCCGTCTTTCCAGCAGCGCAGACGGCAGCACGGATGGCACCTCGGGCTCGCGAAACACATAGTCGAGTCGCGGTGCAATCGACAACGAAGCCGGCGGCACGCCCGTGAGCACCGCGATTGCGTGCTCGTCCTGCTCGCGCGAGGTCTGTGAAATTTGCAGGTTCGCGACAACCGCCTCCTGCGTGTCCTGCGCATACAGCAGATCGACTTGCGACGCAGTCCCCTGTGCCAGCGCTGCGCGCGTGATCGCGAGAATCCGCCCGTTGACCGCCTCCTGCTGCCGCAACAGGTCGATGTCGATATCAAGCTGGCGGATGTCGAAATAGTCTGTCGCCAGCGTCGCGGCAATCGACAGGCGCTCGCCGGCAAGCGTCGCATCCGCGCTCTGCGCGTTCGCCTTGCCCGACTCGATCTGCCGGCGCACGCCGCCCCACAGATCGACTTCCCAACTCGCCTCGGCCTTCGCGTATTGGTTCGTTGTGCTTGAGCTGTGCGAGGCCGACGCGTCGACACCGAGCGTCGGAAACAGGCTCGCCCGGTCTGCGGCGACGGTGGCCTGCGCGAGCCGATAGGCGGCCGCCGCGCCTGCAATCGACTGATTCGACTGCAGCGCCGCGTCGACGAGCCGGGACAGTTCGGCATCGCCGTAGGCGTCCCACCACCGGCTTGAGAGCGATGCCTGCGGGTTGGGCGCCGCAAGTCGCCACTGCGTGCCCGCTTCCTTGAACTGCGTTGGAATCGCTATGGCCGGCTGGTGATAGTCCGGGCCAACTGCGCAGCCCGAAAGGCAAAGCGTGGCGCCGAGCGCACAGGCGCAGCAGCGCATGCCGACCGACACGGCCGACAGGTATCCGATGGGCGATTTCATGCGTGTTTCCTTCGGCGCCGCAACCGCTGCGACGCCCGATCGAGCCAGAGATAGATGACAGGGGTGGTATAGAGCGTGATGACCTGGCTGAACACCAGACCGCCGATGATCGAGATGCCAAGCGGCTTGCGGAATTCGGACCCATAGCCCGAGCCCAGCACGAGCGGCAACGCGCCGAAAATTGCGGCGACCGTCGTCATCATGATCGGACGGAAACGGATCAGGCCCGCGCGCACGATCGCCTCCTCCGGCGGCAGCGCATGCTGACGCCCTTCGGCAATCGCGAAGTCGATCATCATGATCGCGTTCTTCTTCACGATGCCGATCAGCATCAGCACGCCGATCAACGCGATGATGGACAGCTCGGTGTGAGTGAGCAGCAGTGCGATCAAAGCGCCGACGCCCGCCGAAGGCAGCGTCGAGAGAATCGTCAAAGGATGAACCAGGTTCTCGTACAGCATGCCGAGCACGACGTACACCGACAACAGCGCGGCGAGGATCAGCAGCGGCTCGCTCGCCATCGACTCACGAAACGCCGCTGCCGTGCCGGCGAACGCGCCGGAGACGCTCGCCGGCATTCTGAGCGCAGCGACGGCCTGACTGATCTGCTGCGTCACGGGTCCGATCGATGCACCGGGGCGCAGGTTGAACGATATGGTGATGGCCGGGAACGTAGCCTGGTGATTGATCGAAATGGCGGTGGGGTTGGTCGAAAACCGGGCCATCGCGGCCAGTGGCACCAGCGCTGAGCCGTTCGCCTGCGCCGCGGCCGACGGCGTAGCGGCGCTTGCACCGGTTGCGCCCACGGCGGCGGTCGTCGATGCGCCGCTCGTCGCGAGCGCCTGGCTCGCCGGAACATGGATGTCCTTCAGTACCGAAGGACTTGTCCAGTATTCCGGCGCCACCTCCATCACGACGTGATACTGATTCGCGGCCCCGTAGATGGCCGAAACCTGCCGTTCGCCGAACGCGTCATAAAGCGTCTCGTCGATATCGTTGAAATTCACGCCCATTCGCGCGGCGGAATCGCGGTCGACGTCGATGCTGACCTGCGTGCTCTTGTCCTGCTGGTCCGTGTTGACGTCGACCAGCTCCGGCATCCGGCGCATCTGCGCGACTAACTTGGGCACCCATTGATCGAGTGTCGCCTGATCGTCCGCGGTAACCGTGTACTGATACTGCGCGGCGCTCTGTCGGCCACCGGCCGCGAGATCCTGCAACGACTGCAGATAGAGCTGTGCCCCCGGCGTATCGGCAAGCCGTCGGCGCACCTGAGCGATCACCTCATCGGCCGACGCGCGACGCTCACCCAGGGGCTTGAGCGTGACGAACAGCAGCGCGTTGTTGAGCGCGTTCGCTCCCCCCACGAAGCCACCCACGAACGCGACGTTCGGATTTTCCTGCACCGCCTTGTTGATCATCTTGAACTGATGCTGCATCTCGTGCCAGGAGATGCTTTGCGATGCCTGCAGCGTGCCAAGCAGCAGCCCCGTGTCTTCCTCCGGGAAGAAGCCTTTCGGAACCACGGTGAACAGCCAGAGGTTCAGCACGAACACCAGCACCGTCACGCCACCCATCAATAGCGGATGCCGGATGACCCAACGCAACGACGTGCCGTACAGGCGAGAAAATCCGCTCTCGTGATGGTCGTCGCCGTTCCCGGCTTGCGGTCCTGCGCGCAGGAAAATGCTCGTCAGCATCGGCGTGACCGTGAGCGAAATCAGCATCGACATGACGATCGCAACGGAAAGCGACACCGAGAACTCACGCAGCAGCCGGCCCATCAGGCCACCCATGAACAGCAGCGGGACGAACACCGCGATCAGCGAAATACTGATCGAAAACACCGTGAAGCCCACTTCCTGCGCGCCTGCCAGTGCCGCCTCGATGGGCTTCTTGCCGCGCGCCAGATGCCGCATGATGTTTTCGACGACAACGATTGCATCGTCGACCACGAAACCGGTCGAAATGGTCAAGGCCATCAGCGAGAGGTTGTTCAGGCTGTAGCCAAGGAAATACATGACCCCGAATGTACCCAGCAGCGACAGCGGTACGACGATCGCCGGAATGAGCGTCGCGCGCCAGCTGCGGAAGAACGCGAACGTGACGGCCGTTACGAGCACGATGGATACAAGCAGGGTGATTTCGACGTCGAGCAGCGAGCCGCGAATCGTCTTCGTGCGGTCCACCGAAATCGCCAGCTTGATGGTCGACGGGATCGCCGCTTCGAGTGCCGGCAGTTCGGCCTTCACGTTGTCGACGGCGTCGATCACGTTCGCGCCCGGTTGCTTATAGAGGACCAGCAACACGGCCGGCTTGCCGTTCGACAGGCCGTAGTTCTCCAACTTCTCGACATCCTGACGTACATAGCCGAGGTCCGACACACGCACGATGTTGCCGTTGTTCTGCCTGACGATCAGCCGTCCGTAGTCGGCGGGCGAATACAGCATGTCGTTCGCGCCGATCGAATAGTTCTGCCCGCTCGCCGACATCGATCCCTTGGGCAAATCGACATTCGCCTTCCCGATCGTGCTGCGGATCTGCTCCAGACTGATGCCGTAGTGGCTCACCCGCTCTGGATTCAGTTCAACCCGCACCGCCGGCAACGCCGCGCCGCCCACCACCACGTTGCCCACGCCGGTTGTCTGCATCAGCTTCTGTTGCAGCACCGTCGACGCCGCGTCGTAAAGCTGGGCCGGCGTGGCCGTGTCGGAGGTCAGACTGATCACCAGGATGGGCGAATCCGCGGGATTGACCTTGCGATACGTCGGGCTGCCGTCCATGTTGGGCGACAGGTTGGTTTTCGCCGCGTTGATCGCGGCCTGCACGTCGCGTGCCGCGCCGTCGATATTCCGGCTCAGGTCGAACTGCAACGTGACCTGTGTCTGCCCGCGCGAGCTGACCGATGTCATCTGGGCGAGACCCGCAATATGGCCGAACTGCCGCTCGAGCGGCGTTGTGACCGAGGTGGCCACGGTCGTCGGGTCGGCGCCGGGCAGTTGCCCCTGTACCAGGATCGTAGGAAAGTCGATTTCAGGCAGTGGCGCGACCGGCAGCAGCCTGAATGCCAGGATACCGAACAGCGCAAGGGCGACTGCCAGCAACGTCGTCGCGATGGGCCGCCTGACGAATGGGCCAGACAGGTTCATTGCACATACTCCGCTGCGATCGGCTCGTCCGCGGCAAAGCGTCTTTCCAGACGATGCATTGCCAGATAGATCACCGGCGTCGAGAACAAGGTCAGCAACTGGCTGACGCACAGGCCGCCGATAATCGCGATGCCGAGTGGATGCCTCAACTCGGAGCCCATGCCGGAGCCGAACGCGAGCGGCAGTGCGCCGAACAGCGACGCCATCGTCGTCATCAGAATGGGACGGAAGCGCTGTTCAGCCGCACGCCGGATCGCATCGTGTGCGGACAGGCCGTGGTTGCGCTGCCCGTCCAGCGCGAAGTCGATCATCATGATCGCGTTCTTCATCACGATGCCGATCAGCAGCACGATACCGATCAGGCCCATGATGTCGAACTGGGTTCCGGTCATCAGCAGCGCCAGCAGCGCGCCAAGCGCCGCCGAGGGGAGCGTGGACAGGATCGTGACGGGATGAATGAAGCTCTCGTACAGGATGCCGAGCATCAGATAGACCACGATCACGGCAGCGGCGACCAGATACCCTTCGCTCGCCAGCGACGACTGAAAGGTCGCGGCCGATCCCTCCAGCGACACCTGGACGGACTGCGGCAACCCTATGTGCTCCTTGACCCGCTCAAGATGGGCGATCGCAGTGCCGAGGCTGTATCCGGGAGCCAGATTGAATGACACGTCCGCATACGGGAACTGGCCCTTGCGATCGATCCTCAGCGCCGCGGGCATTACCTTCATCGTCGCCATCGACGCGAGCGGCGCGAGGCTGCCCGACGACGTATCGACATAGAGTCCTGAAAGCAGATGCGCAAGGTCGTCGGCGTTGTTTCTCGCGACCAGCACCACGTGATACTGGTTCAGCTGCGTGTAGATCGTCGACACCTGGCGCTGACCAAACGCGTCGTACAGCACGTCGTCGATCGCCTGCGGCGTGATGCCAAGGCGCGACGCGGTATCGCGGTCGAACGTGAGTTGCACCTGATTGCCTGACTGCATCGCCTCGCTCTGCACGTCGGCAAACGCCGGATCGCCGCGCAACGCGCCAACCAACTCGCCAGTCCAGCGAGTAAGCAGCGCCGGATCGGTCGACTGTACGCCGAGACGATAGCTCGTCGTTGAGACGGTGTCGTCGAGCGTCAGATCCTGCACCGGATGCAGAAACAGGCGCACGCCCGCGAGGCCCGCGGTGTCATCGGTCAGGCGGTGGATCACCTCGTCGATGCGCGCTCGCTCGCCCTTGTCCTTCAGATTGATCAACAGCGTGCCCTGATTGATCGTCGGTCTCGTCTGGTCGATGCCGACAAACGACGAGAGACTTGCGACTGCCGGATCGCGTGCGATCCGGTCGACGACCTGCTGCTGTTGGCCGATCATGCGCTGGAACGAAATGGTCGGTGCGGCCTGCACGACACCTTCGATCAGACCTGTGTCCTGCTCGGGAAAGAAACCCTTCGGCATCAGCATCAGCACGACGAACGTCAGCGTGGCCGTCAACACCACCGATGCGATCGTCAGGCGCCGATGCGACAACACCCAGTCGAGACCGCGTATGTACCTGCTGTTGAGACGGTCGAAGAAATCGACCCGATGCGAGTGTCGCTGCGCTTTTAACATGCGCGAACACATCATCGGCGTAAGCGTCAGCGACACCAACGCCGACAGGACGATCGCAACGGACAGCGTCAGCGCGAACTCGCGGAACAGGCGCCCGACCACGTCGCCCATGAACAGCAACGGGATCATGACCGCAATCAGCGACACGGACAACGAGACGATCGTAAAGCCGATCTCCTTCGCACCCTTGATCGCGGCGCTCAGGGGCGTTTGCCCGGCCTCGATGTAGCGCGTAATGTTCTCGATCATGACGATCGCGTCGTCGACGACAAAGCCTGTCGCGACGGTCAACGACATCAACGTGAGGTTATTGAGCGAAAAGCCGAGGCCGTACGCGAGCGCGAGTGTGCCGGCCAGCGAAAGCGGCACGGTGACTGCGGGAATCACGGTAGCGGGCACATTGCGCAGGAAGACGAAGATCACCATCACGACGAGTGCCACGGCGATTGCCAACTCCGTTTCGACGTCGGCAACCGACGCGCGGATCGTCTTTGTGCGATCAGTCAGCACGGCCACCTTCACCGATGCGGGCAAGCTCGCCCGCAGTTGCGGCAACAGCTTCTGCACGCTATCGACTACATCGATCACGTTGGCGCCCGGCTGCCGCTGGATGTTCAGCACGATAGACGGCGTGCTGTTGGTCCACGCCGCCTGTTGCAAATTCTCGGCGCTGTCGATCGATCTGGCGATCTGCGCCAGCCGAACCGGTGCGCCTTGCCGGTACGCGATGATCAGGTCGCGATAGTCCGCCGCCGATTGCAGCTGGTCGTTCGCGCCGATCGAGTACGACTGGTATTTTCCGTCGAGACTGCCCTTCGCCTGGTCAACGTTGGCACTACCGAGCGCGGTACGCACGTCGTCGATCGACATGCCGAGTGCGTTGAGCGCGCCGGTATCGGTCTGCACGCGCACGGCCGGCCGCTGACCGCCGCTGATCGTGACCAGGCCCACGCCTGAAATCTGCGAGATCCTCTGCGCAAGCCGGGTATCGGCCAGGTCCTCGATCTTCGTCAGCGGCAGCACGTCGGATGTCAGCGACAGCGTGAGCACCGGGGCGTCGGCAGGGTTGACCTTGCTGTAGACAGGCGGATACGGCAGATTAGCGGGCAGAAAGCTCGACGACGCATTGATCGCGGCCTGCACTTCCTGCTCGGCGACGTCGAGCGAGAACGACAGATCGAACTGCAACGTGATCACCGACGTGCCGTTCGAACTCGTCGAGTTCATCGCCTTCAGACCCGACATCTGGCCGAGCTGTCTTTCGAGCGGCGAGGTGATCGACGAGCTGATCACATCCGGGCTTGCGCCGGGATACTGCGTGTAGACCTGGATCGTCGGATAGTCGATTTCGGGTAGCGCGGAAACAGGCAGCAGGATGTATCCCAGCACCCCGGCCAGAAACAACGCGATCATCAACAGCGCGGTCGCAATAGGCCGCTCGATAAAGATTCGTGAAGCGTTCATCGTCAGCTCCGCTCAGTGCGCCACGACTTTCACGAGCGAGCCGGTATCAAGCCTGTCTGCACCGTCGGTCGCGACCCGCTCCCCTGCCTTCACACCGCCATCGAGAATCGCCGTGTCGTCGCCTTTTACCGGCCCGGTCTTCACGTTGCGCAATACCACTGCGCCTGCGCCGCCGATCACGAAAACGAAATCGCCGTTCGCGCCATGCTGGATTGCCGTAGTCGGCACGACCGGAATCCGGCGCAGCGTGTCGACCTGCATGCGGACATTCACGAATTCGTTTGGGAACAACGCGCTGCCGGAGTCGGGGAAGACGGCCTTGACGTTGATCGTGCCGGCGCTCGTATTGACGAGGTTGTCGACCGCAAGCAGCGAGCCCTTGGCGAGCAACGATTTGCCGTCACGGTCGTAGGCCAGCACCTGAACCTCCCCGTGCGACATCGCTCGCCGGATCCGTCCCAGGTCGTCTTCCGGCACCGAGTAGATCACGGTTGCCGGCTGCATCTGCGTGATGACCGCGATACCGGTCGTGCTGGTGCTGCTCACGTAGTTGCCGGGGTCGACCAGGCGCAGACCCACGACGCCGTCCACGGGAGACGTGATGGTGCAATAGCCGACCTGAACCTGCAGATTGTTCACGCTGCCCGTGTCCGCCAGCACGGTGCCTTCGTCCTCCTGGACGGTAGCAATTTGCGTATCGAGCGTCTGCTGCGTAATCGAGCCCGCTTTGATCAGCTGCTGATAACGTTGCAGGTCCAGTTTCGCGTTTGCGAGTACAGCCTGGTCATGGCGCAGCGTACCCTGTGCCTGCAGCAACTGCGCGTCGAGCGCCCGCGAATCGATGCGTGCAATCACCTGTCCTTTCCTGACCGTCTGCCCCTCGCTGAAATCGACGGAACGCAGTATCCCGTTGACCTGCGTGACGACCGTGACGGTACGTGTCGGTGTCACGGTGCCGAGCGAATCGATGTAGACGGGAACATCGGTAACCGAAGCCGCAACCGCGCTCACGGGGATCGGATCGGATACGACAGCCGTCTGACGGTGACCGTGCGCCTGGTGGAACCACCCAATAGCCGCGACGGCGGCCATGAATGTACTTAGTATTGCAAAGTATCGCGTAAAGTTTTTCATCACACAACCTGAAAAATGGCCATCTCAACAAATGCTCACGCTGCCCTGCCGGACCTTGGGCGGGGCTCGAGGATCACATTAAATCGCGGTCTTTACGACACTACGGCGACGGCGCAGTCATCGCGCTGACAAGCGCCCGTTAAAAAATGGGAATTTGCACCACGACCTTGAGTCCGGACGGTGCATTCTGGAAGAGTTCGAGCGTGCCGCCATGCTGCTGTGCGACGTGCTCCGCTATCGCGAGGCCGAGGCCGCTCCCGCCCTTTCGATCCGCCTCAGAGCCGCGCCTGAATGGTTGCTTTATCAACGACAGAAGCTGTTGAGGCACGCCCGGTCCCCGATCCTCAACCACAATCGTGAAACTTCGCGCGTCCATGGTAGTCCGGACTGCGAGCCCGACCTGACCGTACACGACCGCGTTCTGCATCAGGTTCATCAACAGGCGCTGCATGCCTACCGGTCGGAACGCAACGGGGGGCAATTCCGCGAGCGACAGTTCGAACGTGCGACCGAGACCTGCATAGTCGGCAGCGAGCTGTTCGATCAGCGCGTTCAGGTCACCGTGCGTCGCCGGTTCGCTATCCCACCCACGGGCGAAATCGATAAACTGCTGGACGATCGCGTCGATCTCCTCGACAAAACGTTCCGCGCTGGCGGCCGGTGCCTCGAATGACTCCGGTGCGAAGATGGCCATGCGCAGCTTGGTCAGCGGCGTGCGGATATCATGCGATATGCCCGCAAGCATTTCGGCGCGCGTCGCTTCGAGATCTTCGAGTGTCGACGCCATCCGGTTGAACGCCTCCTCCACTGCTGCCAGCTCGCGCGGGCCGCTCACGGGAACCGCTTCGGGCCAAACGCCGCGCTCGATGGTGCCGGCAGCTCGCGCCAGCCGGCGCAGCGCCCGTTCGACCGGCCGGTGGATCAGATAGGCCCCAAGGGCAGGAAGGGTAGCCGCACTTAACAACAGGCCGATCAGAGCCCAGGGCAGCGTACTGCTCATGGCCGAGGTTCCACGCAGCGCCACCCAGTACCACACATCCTGCACATGTAGACGCACCCAGATCCGGTGCCCGTCGCGCTCCCAGCGAAGCTGTTCGTCCGGGGAAAGTTCCGATGCCAGTCGACCGAAGAAGCGGTGCGCCATGTAGTCGGGAGGCAACCCGTCGTGAGCCTGCGGCGGAGGCAGTTCACTCTGGGGCGCCCGATTCATTTCAAGCAGTTGCCGGTTTCGCTCGTCGTCCGGCAGGACTGACAACAGCCGGTCCAGGATCCGGATCTGCGATGCCACGAGCGCTGCCCCATCGTCAACTCTTGGCTTCTGGATAAAGTTCAGATAGACGGCAATGACCAGGATCTGACTTGTCAGCATCAGTACAATCAACAGCAATACGTTGCGCGCGAAAAGGGAACCCCGCCATACCGACATGCCGCTTCCTTTCATCTCGCTCTCTCGATGACCTGCTACGCAGGTGATACATAAAACAGTCAGGTGCCTTTGGCATTCGATTGACCGGTCCCGCGACCGCGGCCGGTTCCCTGCATCGTTGCCTGGGAAAGGCACTTATCCACTTGCGCGGTCATGCCGTACAGCGCGTCCAGAAAGATGGCGGACGAGTTGCCATAGCGTCGCGCGAGTTGCGCCAGGTCCATTAGTGCCGCAGACGGCACTGTGCACTGCGATGCCAGGCTATTGAACGATCGTGAAGGTATCACGGCGGGGGATAGTCGTTTCGGTGCACGTCCACTCAGGCTGATGTACCCTCCGAGCGCAAGTGCACTCAGGACGACCAGCAGCACAAAGTCGGCAACCCGCAGACCCCGACGAGCAGTCCTCGCGCCGAAGTGATGTGCGACATTGCTTGGCTGCTTTGACGGACGGGGGTGATGTGTCGCACGAGACAGGTACGGCGCAGACATTTCACAACCAGTGACCGGCCACCCAGACACCACCTACCCAGTGACCGGGCATCCACATGCGACGCGGCCCCCTAACCACAATCACAGGACGACGTGGCATGACGACGACCGCCATGGGAGGTCGGGGCGCTGGCGCAACCGTCACAACCGGCGCGACTGCCGGTGGCACGGCTGCTGCGTAACCATTTTGCACGACCACGGTCGGCGGCGCATAGACAGGTGCCGCAGGAACGACGACGACGGGAGCCGGCACGCCCACACCGACGACCACGCCGGCGAATGCCGAAGCACTCATGGATGTGAGCAAAGCCCCGCCCACCAGCAAGGCAAACCTTCGAGTTTTCATGAGCATCTTCCTTTACAGATTGCACACGAGGTGTATCGCGCGCCGAGAAGAGAATGTACAGAGATCGCGACCTCAAATCTGTTGGAAAGGTGTGTCAAAAAATGTCACTTTGGAACCGGCGCGGGAATGACGATGCTTGATTGCTCGTGTCGCACTACGACACCTATGCGTCCCTGTTGCCTGATCCCGCTGCCCGTACTCTTTCCAGAGTGTGGGCGCGACGCCCAGTTGTCCGGCAACGAACTGCAGCAGCGCCGGCCGGGGCGTTTCGCCAGCGACCAAGGTTACTCGGGGATAGCGCATGTAGCAGAGCTGTACGGCAAATCCCAGACGGTTTCAGCGCTTCTACGCTGCCGGATCAGCGACAGGTCCGGTTCGCTGAAGGTGTAGTGGCGGATGACGTCGTCATGGCCGTCCGGGAAACGCAAACGGGCTGTCTCGCTCGCCGGGCGACAGAACGGAACGACGGGCATAATGGGCTCGACAGGGAGTGAAGATGGGGTTGGATGGGGTGCAACATCGATTCCACCGGACTGGCGGGCATTAAAGAGCAAGTGCCGGTGAACCTCTGCTTCCCCAAGATGCGTATGAGTCTTGCCGACCCACATCTGCCCTTCGAGCAGACGCGATCGCTGCGGCAGCGCTTAGCGATAGACTGCCTTGATCCCGGAGGGGTTTTTCGTGGCTGATCTTAAAATCATGTTGGTCCGTTCGAACGCCGCTTGCGCCCTGTTTTGCATGTCGCTGCTGACGCACGCCGGGACGTCGGCAGACTTAGCCACAGTTACCCATGCGCATGAGCCTGAAACGTCTGCCTCTGCAGATATCCTCTCGACTCGGCCTTTCGTGGGCGACGACCCGGTTGCCATCAGAGACGCTTTGGCGGAGCACAGCTTCCATGCCGACTCTCCTTCGCTGAGCGATCGCATCAGAAACCTGGTCCACGCCCCTGTCCTTAAGGCGCCAGGCGGTCCCGACTTGCCGAAAGCCAGTCTTGACCGCGACCTCGCTTTCGTCGTACCGGCGCCCTACGGAATACGATATCAGTCAAAGACGCACTTGCTGACGGTCAACATAGATCTATCTGATGAGGACAATCCGGGAGTGATCCTGCTCAGGAAGACCATCACCGGACCACGCGGTCGAGGGCTTGTGGTGGCGCCTGAGGCGAAGGCCAAGGGGTACATCCAACATATCGATTTGATTGAACTCAAGTCCGGCAAACTGAGCAAAACCAGGGTTCACGGACGCATCACACTCTCGCAGGCGGCGTTCGACAAAGCGAATGGAGACTTCGCGATTGTGCTGATGTGTATCATGGCGCCGCCCTACCTGACCGACCGACGCGAACACAGCGATCCCAGCAACGACGAGCCCACCGACATCACAACAAGAACCTCGACGCTGTACACGAACATTCACGCCATCTGGCTGGTGAGCCCGCAGCGAGGTATCGTGCTATCGAAGAAGCTGCATCTATCGAAGTAAAAGCCCTTGATTGTTTTTTCAGATCGCAGTACCGGAATGGTCACGCTCAGGCGACATCGACTGCGCACCTCGCTCTATCGGAAACAACTGGCCGCACGCTTCGACGCCCGGCATCGCTTCAGTGAGATTGCCCGAGGCCCGTCCGCTGTCTGAGCAAATGCGCGTCCTCTCCGCGATTGTGTTCAAACGCTTAACGTGGCAGCGCCCTCCGACGCCTTCGCACTTTCTTTCGCCGCGCAGCAGCCGGCCACGTGAGATGACGCGGCAAACATGACGTCGTTTGGGTGGTCACTCAGATGGCCGCGTACACACCGGCCATCGTCGTAAAACCTTCCAGCCGTCTGAGTCGAACCATCCAGCGTCCAAGCGCCGGATAGTCGATCGACTCGATCTGCGCTTCGTCGAGCAGCGCAACCGGCACGAAGCACGCGATATCGGCGATGGTCGGCTTCCGCGTCGCGCAGACGAAGGGCACGCCAGCCGCTTCGTTGAACCAGCACGTCTCATCGAGAGAGCGCAGCAGCTTCTTCGCCGCGTGCCTCGACGCATGAACGGGCTGCGGCTCACCATGCAGCACTTGCGAGCGCAGCGGCAACACCACACCGCACAACTGGCTGGCGAAATCGAGCCAGCTTTGCACTTGCGCAAGTTGCAAGGGATCATCGGCTGGCAGCCAATGTGCGCGATCTTTTTCAGCCACGTCTTCATTCGCGCCGTAGCGACGCGCGAGATACACCAGAATTGCGTGCGCGCCGCGCAGCAACGCGCCGTCCGCATCGAGTACGGGCAGCGTACCAAGTGGATTCAGGGCGAGAAAACGCGGCGTGCCGTTCTGCTTCGACGGATAAAGCTCAACGTGGATTCGTTCGTAACTGACGTCGAGTAGACCCAGCATCAGACGCACCTTGTAGCTTTCTCCGCACAATTCGTCGTCGTAGAGTTTGAGCATCGCGGCCTCACAGATCCAGAGTCAGCGCCGCGCCGCACGCGCGCGACACGCACACCATCATGCAGTCCCCCGCCGCGCGTTCCTGCGGCGTCAGAAAAACGTCGCGATGTAGCGGCGTGCCGTCGAGCACGCGCGTGCGGCACGTGCCGCATACGCCTTGCTCGCACGAAGTCGGCACGTCGATACGATGCTCGCGCAAAGTCTGCAGCAAGCTAACGCCTGCGGGCACACTCAGCGTGCGGTCGCTGCGCGCCAGATGAACTGTGAATGCGTGCTCGTCGGCGTGGTCAATGGTGCCGGACGCGCAAGCCGCTTCGGCGGAAACGGCTCTGGCCATCGCGGGCGATAGAAACACCGCTTGCGTGGACGGCTGCGCATGCGGCATAACAGGTGGCGGCTGGTCCGCGAAGCGATCGCACGATAAATGCTCATCACGTGCGGCTTGCTGTTCCAGCGCATCGCGCAACGCGTTGAGCCGCTGCTGATGATGTCGCTGAACAGCCAGCCGCTCTTCCCCCGCGAACGCGCCGAGCGCGATTCCGTGCAGATACGTGCGCCCTGCGCGCGCGGGCTGCATCAGAAACACCACGCGTTGCGCTGCGTCGTCCAGCTGTTCGATCAATACCGCGTGTGCGCCGAGATCGAACGCGACGCAGTCGGTGGTACGCCATGCGTCGAAGTCCGCATGGTCGAAGCAATATGCGCTCAGCGCGCGCTGCACGTCGTCGGCGCAGGCATCGATCGCGACGGTGCGCAAGCGGACCTGCTGCCGGTCGTCTTCGAGTTCGTCGAGCGGCACGAATGGCGGCGCCTCGTCCGACTGCGCGAGACACGTCCACACGAAGCCATCACGCACCTGCACCGGCCATGTCTTCACCGCGACCGGCGGCGCAGCGCCGTCGGGATGCGCGGGCACGAAGCGGCAGCCGCCGTCGCCCGAGCCGAATTGCCAGCCGTGATACTGGCATTGCAACGCATCGCCGCGATGATGGCCAATCGACAAGCGCACGCCGCGATGCGGACAACGGTTCTCCCACACGTTCACGACGCCGTCTTCGGCGCGCCACACGACGAGTTCGTTGCCGTGCAGTTCGGTGTGATAGATCGCGCGTTCGCCGAGTTGATCGACGTCGCACAGCGCAAACCAGGTGAAGGCGCTGCTGTCTTTATCGGCCATGGCTGGTTCCGTAGGTGATCCGCTGAGCCGCCAGCCAACGCCGGTACGCGACCGACATCGCATCGGCGCGCACGGGATGTTCGGCTCCGGTGCCGAGCGGCAGGCGCTTCGGCACCTGATTGACGAGGATCTTGATGTCCTGCGCGAAGATGGTTTGCTGAAAGCCGCGCAATTCGTCGTCGCGGCTCGCGTCGTCGAGATAGCTCATCACCGTGTGCGCGACGCACCAGTCCTCGTCGACCGGTTGCACGAACAGCGCGATCACGTCGAAGCGCTCGGGCTGCGGCGGACAGGTCTTGTAGAGAATCGCGCTGTACGGACGCGCGACGCGGTACACATACTGAACGTCGAGCCCGGCGTCCGCGGTCACCGCCGCACGCGGCTGATAAAAGCGGCAGTCGTATGCGTACAGCTCGTCGTTGAGTTCGTCGCGCTGGACCCGGTACGGGGCGACCTCGGTGTACGGCTCGACGCCCAGATACCCGGTATGCACGAACGGGAAATGCCCCATGTCGAGGAAGTTTTCGATCGCCCGCAAGCCGCTGACGTGCACGCGAAACGCGCCCGCATGCAGCAGACGGCGATCAGGCTCAGCGGCTTCGGGAATCGCGAGCAGATCGCGGCGCGGCTCGCCGACGCACACCCACAACACGCCATAGCGCGCCTGCACATGACACTCGGCCTGCGTATCGAGCCGCCACGCGCGGTAACGGTGCGACGCGCGGGCCGCCGCGACGACGCGCGTCACGGCCACGCCGAGATCCACACCGAGGAGTCGCGTGGCAGTGGTGGCCGTCGCGGCCTGCGCCGGCGCGCCGCCGGACGAAGCCGCCGCGACGAGCGCATCCAGCGCTTCCAGCGCTGAGACCGGATGCCAGTCGTTCCAGACCACCGCATCGCTGCTTGCGTGGTCCGCCGCGCCGTTCGTCGCTTCGTTGTGCGGATTCCGCACCTGTGCCGTGCTCATAGCCACCGCTCCGTCATTTCGCGACGCTGCCCTGCACACCGTCGACGAACCAGTCTATCCGGTTCGTATCGTCCGCGGACAGCACCGAACCGGCGGCGACGCGCAGCTTGCCGCTCTGGTCCTTCAGCGGGCCGGCGAACGGATCGAGCCGGCCGGCGACCAGCGCGGCGCGCTTCTCCGCGAGCGCGCGCTGCGCATTCGCGGGCACAGCCGTCGTGTTCACATTCACCAGATCGGTGATCCCTTCCTTCACGCCCCAGTACACCGGCTTGTTGGTCCACGTGCCGCGCTTCACTTCGTCGATCACCTTGCTGTAGTAGATGCCCCAGTCATAAGCGACCGAACCGAGATGCGCATGTGGGCCCCAGTGGCTCATGTCCGAGTCCCAGCCGAACGCGTGAATCTTATGCTGCTCGGCGACCGCCATTGTCGCGGTCGAATCGGTGTTCTGGAGCAGCACATCGGCGCCGAGGCCGACCAGCGTCTCCGCCGCCTGGCGTTCCTTGCCAGGATCGAACCAGCTAT
The DNA here is from genome assembly GCF_902859935.1 of Paraburkholderia fynbosensis. Classification (GTDB taxonomy): domain Bacteria; phylum Pseudomonadota; class Gammaproteobacteria; order Burkholderiales; family Burkholderiaceae; genus Paraburkholderia; species Paraburkholderia fynbosensis. Next base: position 144,977 of record NZ_CADIKI010000011.1, on the reverse strand, counting down.
TGATCCACACCACCTTGACGGTGGTCTGCGGCGCCACGGAGCGGGCGCCGAGCGCAAACGCGTCGATATTGCGCACCACTTCCGGAATCGGCACCGAGCCGACAAAACCGAGCGTGTGCGACTTCGACACATAACCAGCGACGACGCCCGCGAGGTACGCCGACTCGTAAACCTTGCCGTTGAAGTTGCCGAGATTCGGCGCGCTCTTGTAGCCGGAGCAATGCAGGAACACCGTGTCAGGATAGTCGCGCGCGACCTTCATCATCGAGTCCATGTAGCCGAACGACGTGCCGATCACGATCTTGTCGCCCTTCGCCGCGCGGTCGCGGAACACGCGGGCCGCATCGGCGTTTTCGGGGACGTCTTCGATACGCGTCACCTTGATCTCCGAGCCAAGCTGTTTTTCGGCGACGCCGATGCCGAGATCATGCGCATGCGTCCAGCCCGCATCGCCCGGATTGCCGAGATACACGATGGAGACGTCGAGCGGCGCATTGCTGGCGGCGTGAGCGGCACTGCTCAAGGTCAGGAGCGCGCCGAGCGAGCCTGCAAGGAACGCCCTGCCCGCACGTTGCACGAAGCGTGCGGATAGGCACGCGCTGCCATGCGACGATAAGCGCGCGGGAAAAAGCCGGCCGAGGCGGGAGAGTCGGGTCATGACGAGGTTCCGGTGGTGAGCGTAGTGGGCGTGGTGCGCAAATCGGAGACGGCGGACAGGCTGGAAGCCGGGCCGGTTGGCGAAGCGGATGTATCGTTGGTGGCCGTGATGCCGATGCCGGCAAGCGCATCGCACACCAGCGAGGCGAGTTCGCCGGGACGCGCGAGTTGGGGTACGTGACCGCAATCGATGGAGCGCACTATCGCGCCGGGCACCAGCGCCTGCATCCTGCGCTGCAAAGGCAGCAGCACCGAGCGGTCCCGCAGCGCTTCGACATAGATGCGCGGCACCTGGCCGAAGCGCGCGGCGCTGAGCGAGGCGACCAGCGTGCGGCCGCTTTCCCGTTGCGGCGTCAGCCGGGCGGCTGCCTCGCGCGCGGCGTCGGGCGGGCAATCATGCAGGAAAATCTCGAGCGCGGCGGCGGGCGGCACGACCGTGGTCGCGCGATCATCGCTCCACTGCAGATACGGCGCGATGCCGGCGGCCCCAGGCACTTCGGCCGCGCTCGCCTCGACCAGCTCCGCATAGCCCATCGCGGAAGGCAGCATCATGCCCGCCACGTACACGATGCACGCGACCCGCTCCGGGCATGCTTCGGCCAGTTGCGAAGCGGGCACGCCCGCGCCGCTATGCGCAACTACGACGACTGGACCGGCGAAGGCATCCAGCGCTTCGCGCAGCGCATCGACATAGCGTTGCAGCGTGACGTCGAGGCCGGCATCGCGCGCCGGCTGCGCGCCGTTGCCGGGCAGATCGACGGCGCGGCACGCCCAGCCGCGCGCGGCCATCTCCGGCAGCCAGGCGTCCCACGCCCAACTGCCCTGCCACGCGCCGTGGATCAGCAGCATGCCCGCCGCGCGCGCCGTGCGAGCGGCGGGACTCATCCGTAAGTCCTCCGGTAGCACGCTTCGAGATGACCGGCGACGGTGATCGGCGCATACGCCGGCAACTCGCCGGGCGCGCAACAGCCGGGCAGGCAGTTCACCACGTAGTCGGGCCGGCCGGTGAAGAAGAACGGCATCGAATAGCGCTCGCGACCCGATGCGTTGACCACGCGATGCAGCGTGGAGCGATAGCGGTCATTGGTCCAGCGCGCGATCAGATCGCCGAGATTCACGACGAAGGTGCCGGGCAGCGGCGGCACGTGAATCCAGCCGCCGTCGCTATCCTGCACCTGCAAGCCGCCGTTGCTGTCCTGCCAGAGCAGAGTCAGGCAGCCGAAATCGGTATGCGCGCCGCAGCCCTTCTGCTCGGGCAGCGCGTGCGGCGGTTGCGGCGGATAGTGCAGCAGGCGCAGCGTGCCCATCGCGTCGTTGCAGAACGCATCGAAATGGCCTTCCGGCAAATCGAGCGACAACGCGAGGCCGCGCGTCAGACGTTTGGCCAGGTCGAACAGCGCATCGAAATAGGCTTCCATCGCCGGACGAAAACCGGCCTGGGCTGTCGGCCACTGGTTCGGCCCGCAGTTGAACGCGCGAGCGACGACGCGCGGGTGATCGAGCGGCAATTCATTGCCGATATAAAAGCCTTCCTTCAGATCGGGCGGCGTGCCGGCCTCCAGCACCTGGCCGCGCAGAGGTTCGTAGCCGCGGTTGCAGAACGACTTCGCCTTGTCGAGCTGACGCTTCTCCGCCTCGTCGAGCGCGAAGAAACGCTCCGCTTCGCTGCGCGCCGCCTCGATCAGCGCCGCGTCCACGCCATGATTCGCGATGTAGAAAAAGCCTTTGTCGATACACGCGGCGTGCAGCGCCGCGCCAAGCGCAGCGCGTTGCCGCGGATCCACGCGGGCAAGGCCCGACACGTCGATGACGGGCAGGCTCGCGTGCGGCACCGCCCTCGCTGATAGTACTTCGGACATTCCGGCTCCCTTGACCTTGACCCGCGTTCGATCTGCTTCGATCTCGTCTTCAGAGCGAGTCTAGGGCGCGGCGGATGATCAAAAAAGCGCAGAAAAACGTCCATGCCGATGCCGTTTCGGCATCAGCGGCGCCATTACATGGCCGGCTCGCCGCCTTCGCGGTCGGCGAGCGCTTCGGCGAGCAGCCGGACGAACGCGTCCAGCGCAGGAGTCAGCATGCGGCCGGCACGTGCGTAGGCGCCCAGCTCCGACACCAGCGGACGCGGTGAGCGCAGCGGAATGTGCGCCAGCGTGCCATCGGCGAGATCGCGTTCGAGACCGAGCCGCGTCTGGAAGCCCACACCGCGACCGCGCGCCGCCATGCGCCGCATCAACTCGATCGAATCGCTTTCGAGCACCGTCTGAAACGGCTTCGCGTAATGACGGATCAGCGGTTCAAGCAGGCCGCTGATCGACAGTTGCGCGTTGCCGAGAATCAGCGGATAGCGCGCGCACTGCGCGAACGTCACGCTCGTTTCGCTCGCGAGCGGATGATCGGCGGCGACGATCGCGCCCAGCTGAAAACGTCCCACCGCGAGCTGTTGCAGGTCGCCGGTGCGCGGCAGCGAGAACGCGAGGCCGAGGTCCGCGTCGCCGTCGAGAATGGCCCGGGCGATAGTCGCCGATCCCGCCGTGTGCACCTGAAAGCGGATTGCCGGGTAACGCGCCAGCATCCGCTCGACGAGGTCCGGCAAAAAACTGGAGTTGAGCCCCTCGACCGTGACGATGCCGATCTCGCCGCGCCGGATGCCGCGCAGCGCGTCCATCTCGCTCTCGAAGCGGCGCGCATCCTGCAACACGGTGATGACGTGCCGCGCGAACACTTCGCCGGCCGCGGTCAGCGCGAGCCCCGAGGCGAGCCGCTCGAACAGCGGCGTGCCGAGTTCCGCTTCGAGCTTCAGCAATTGCCGGTTAACCGCCGACGACGCGACGTGCAGTTGCCGCGCCGCTTCGCGAATCGAGCCGCAGCGGCGGATCGCATCGAAATAGCGCAGAGAACGGGCGTGGATGTGCGAGGCGAACGTCTCGGCGGCGGTAGGCTTCGGCATGGTGGCGCGGGCTGTTAGCGGTGTTGTCGGCGAATGTATGGCCGCCATGTTTGATGGCATGGCAGCCGACAGGATGATACGTGGCTTCGCCGTGTGGCTCGACTTTTCGCTCAACGGCAAACCAGAGCGAACCAGTGCGTTCTGGATCTGGCGGCCCACTCCGATGCCGTCATTCTGACTTGCGCTATGCTCGGGCCGGCGGTCGAAGAAATTGCAAGTTCGGCCATCCCCATTGTGAGAGCAGTTGCCGCGTTGGCCGCCGCGGCAGCAAGGCAGGCGCAAAATCGTTTTATGTGCTGTCGAATCCGCCATCGAATCGACCAGACGTCTTTTCGGGCAGCACGTGAGCGACCGTGGTACATCGGTGAGCGTCATCCACGTTGCGCGGGTGTGGACACTGTTCAAAACCGACGACCTCGACGAGTGCTTCGCCGCCGCGCCATCGGCGGATGAAGCCTATGAAGCAGGCGCAACTGGGGTCGCGTTCGCTCGTCCCTGGATGGCGCCCGCGGTCCATCTCGCGCGCAACGAACGCCGAGCGCTCGATAGCCTTGCGACGGGCGCGCAACATCCGGCCTATCAGGCCGTGATGCCAGACGGCACGCTTGAAACCTGGCCGCGTCTCTACGGCTGGTGATTCGCCGCTCCAACGAGTCAGCTCGATGAGCACGCCACATAAAATGCTGCCCAAGACGCGCCAAACGCAGTTTTCGTACTCTTTTGAAATTTTTTTCGAGCGTCGTAGTGTGACAGTGACCACGTAACATGGAGACGCTGTCGGCCCATAGTGCCCGTGAAATCTTGCAGATCCGCGGGCTCCTCGAAGCCGACTGCAAGCATCTGGACACTGGCAGGCTCACGACGGATTAATCGAGGACACAGATGGTACGTGCTGCACGAGGATACGCTGCCACTTCAGCGACGACGCCGTTGAGCCTGTTCGACTTCGAGCGTCGCAGGATTGGCAAGGAAATCTAATGAACGATGATTGTGTCGTGAGTGCTACGCCTTCAACGCAAGCGCTTCACTACCGAAACTTCACGCCGGCGGACATTCCGACGGCTCATGCTCTGTCGATGACATTCAACTGGCCGCACCGTCCAGAAGACTGGCAGTTCGCCGTCGAGCAGGGAACCGGATTTGTCGCTGCAGAAAACAGCGTGGTGATTGGCACGGCGTTGTGCTGGAAATACGGCACGGACCGCGGCTCGCTCGGTCTCGTGATCGTGTCGCCGGAACATCAGGGACGCGGCATTGGCCGCAAGCTGATGGAGTTGGTACTCGAAGAGTTGGGACCACGCATCACGTTCCTGCACGCGACACCAGCAGGTCGTCCGCTCTATGAAAAGCTCGGTTTCAACGTGTGCGATTCGCTCGACCAGTATCAGGGAAACGTCGGCGAAACTTTGCCTGTCACGCTGCCCGACGATGAACGGCTGCGGCCCGCGACTATCACCGATTCCCCTGCGCTCATCGAACTCGCGACGCGCGCTTCGGGCCTTGAACGAAAAACGATGGTGTCGGCGTTGCTGGAAAAGGGCGAAACCGTGGTGCTCGAACGTGACAGCGAGATCATCGGCTTCTCGATTCTGCGACGCTTTGGCAGAGGCCAGGTTATCGGTCCGGTGGTCGCGATGCGCTCGCGCGACGATCTTCGTGCGAAAGCCTTGATAGGCTATTGGCTGAACGGTCGCGAAGGTCAATTCATTCGAATCGACGTGCCCTGCGGCGCGAGTCTGGCTGACTGGCTGGTCGCGCAGGGACCGAAATGCGTCGACACCACGGTGAAGATGGTCCGCAACGCGCCCGCCGTCGCGCATCGAGGCGCACCCGATCCGGTCTACCGGTTGTATGGGCTGATTAGCCAGGCGATGTTCTAGGCGTTGCGACAAGCAAACTTGCCGACAGACGATTGACCCGACACGCGACTCACGAAGGAGCTTTCACAGATGCGCGTACCGTTGACCCGCATTGATACCACCCCGACGCTACCCGGTAGCGCCGACGTCGTCGTGATAGGCGCGGGCATTGTCGGCGTATTCACAGCATGGTTTCTCGCGAAGCGCGGCGTGAAAGTCGCGCTGATCGAAAAGGGCATGGTAGGCGGCGAGCAATCCAGCCGGAACTGGGGCTGGTGCCGGCAACAGAACCGTGATGCGCGCGAATTGCCGATTGCGACCGAAAGCCTGCGACTGTGGCAGCAGTTCGAAGACGAATCCGGGGAATCCGCCGGCTTTCGCCGCAGCGGTCTGCTGTATCTGAGCAATGACGACGACGAACTCGGCGGATGGACGCGCTGGTGCGAATTCGCCCGCACGGCCGGCGTCAGGACCGAAGTGCTCGGCAGCAAACAGGCCAACGCGCGGGCTGCTGCCACCGGGCGCAAGTGGAAAGGCGGCGTGTTCGCACCGACCGATGGCACGGCCGACCCGGCCAACGCCGCTCCGGCTGTGGCACGCAGCGTCATCAAGCTGGGCGGCACGGTTCATCAGAACTGCGCGGCACGTGGAATCGAAACCGAGGGTGGCAGGGTCAGCGGCGTCGTGACCGAGCACGGCGTGATCCGCACGAAGATCGCGGTCCTGTCGGGCGGCGCATGGGCCTCGACGTTTTGTCGGCAGCTCGGCATCCGCCTGCCTCAGGCGACCATTCGCTCGTCGGTCATGTCGGTCTCACTGCCACGCGGCACGTTGCCGGACGCGCTGCACACGAAGAACATCACCATCACGCGACGCGGCGACGAAGCGTATTCGCTCGCCATCAGCGGATTGGCGAAGTTCGACCCCACGCTGCAAAAGGCCCGCTATGCCAAGGACTTTCTGCCGATGTTCGCGCGTCGCTGGCGCAGCCTCAGCCCGGGCAGTCTGGAAGGCGTGCGGTCGGGCCATGAAAGCATGAGCCGCTGGCGGCTCGATCAGCCGACGCCGATGGAAAAGATGCGCGTGCTGGACCCGAGCGTCGATGAAGCCACCCTCACCGAGATTCGCGGGCGTGCCATCGATCTGTGTCCGGTGATTGGCGAAGCACGCGTGGCCGCCTCCTGGGCCGGCTATATCGACATGACACCGGACGGCATCCCCGCTATCGGGGAAACGCGGTCGCTGCCCGGCTTCGTGCTGGCTGCGGGCCTGAGTGGCCACGGCTTCGGCATCGGGCCGGGATGCGGTCATCTCGTGGCGGATATGGTCACCGGCGTGACGCCGATCGCCGACCCCGAGCCTTATCGTCCGGACCGGTTCGACAGATCGGCGTGGGGCAAGGTCGCCGACTTCTGACAACGGTTTCGACTTTTATCCGTGCGTTTTCGCCTGCCGCGAGCGCACGGTATCCACGCAAGGACACGCCGCAATGAAATCACCCGTACTTCATCTCATGCAGGCTGGCCATCTCGACCGGTTCTTTATCGACGGCGAATGGATCGCGCCTGTCGGCACAGAACGCGCCGCCGTGGTCTGCCCTTCCACCGAAGAGACGCTCTGCGACATCCCGTTAGGCGACGCGAGCGACGTCGACCGCGCCGTGCAGGCCGCGCACAAAGCGTTCGCGAGTTGGTCGATGACTGCGCCCAACGAGCGTGCCGCGCTGCTCGAGCGCGTTCATGCCCTCTTCCTCGAACGAGCCGAACTGTTCGCGTTCGCCCTGTCGATGGAAATGGGCGCGCCAATCAACTACGCGCGCAGTGCCCATGTGCCGCTCGCGGCCGAACATATCCGCGTCGCACGCGAGAACCTCGCGACTTACCCGTTCGTCGCCCAGCGTGGCACCACCGCCATCGCCCGCGAGCCGATCGGCGTGTGCGCGCTCATCACACCGTGGAACTGGCCGATCTATCAGATCACCGCGAAGGTCGGGCCGGCGCTCGCCGCCGGCTGCACCGTCGTCCTCAAGCCCAGCGAGTTGTCGCCGTTGAGCGCCCTGCTGTTTGCCGAGGTCATCGCCGATGCGGGCATTCCTGCGGGCGTGTTCAACCTCGTGAACGGCACGGGCCCGGAAGTGGGCACGGCGCTCGCCTCCCATCCACAGGTCGATATGGTGTCGATCACCGGTTCGACGCGAGCGGGCGTGCTGGTCGCCCAGGCGGCCGCGCCGACGGTCAAGCGCGTTGCCCAGGAACTCGGCGGCAAGTCACCCAACATCGTGTTGCCTGATGCCGATCTGCCTCGTGCGGTCACGCTCGGCGTAGCGGCTGCGTTTCGCAACATGGGACAGTCATGCAGCGCGCCGACGCGCCTGATCGTCCCGCGCAGCGTCATGGCCCAGGTCGATGAACTCGCCGTGGCAGCGACGAAACAGCTGGTTGTCGGCGATCCGTTCGCCGAGGCGACGACCCATGGTCCCCTAGCGAATCGCGCACAGTTCGGCCGGGTGCAGCAGATGATCGAAGCGGGCGTGGACGATGGCACGAAGCTGATCGTGGGCGGCCCAGGAAGACCCACCGCGCTGAGCCGGGGCTTCTATGCGCGCCCGACAATCTTCTCCGATGTACGCACGGACATGCCGATTGCCCAGCAGGAGATCTTCGGGCCCGTCCTTGCGATCCTTGCGTATGACACGGTGGAAGAAGCGATCACCATCGCGAACGACACCGTGTACGGGCTTGGCGCGCATGTCCAGGGCACGGACAAAACGCTGATGCGTCAGGTCGCCGCACGCATCGAGTCAGGCCAGGTGCATCTGAACTACCCGGCGTGGGACCCGCAGGCTCCGTTCGGCGGATACAAGCAATCCGGAAACGGCCGCGAGTACGGGATCGAAGGAATGGAAGAGTACATGGAGGTGAAGTCGATCGTCGGGTACTACAATTAAACGACCGCAAGACGTCACACAGTGACGTCGACAACTTGATGCTGTCAGTTTTCGAAAGGTGCTGAGATTGGAAACCGCGGATATTCCCGAGACATCGCTAACCGCGCATCAACCGCATTGGGCAAAGTTGCGACGCGACCTTCACGCACATCCCGAGTTGCGCTTCGAAGAACACAGGACGGCTGACGTCGTCGCGCGTGAGCTTGAGGAACTCGGTTATACGGTATCGCGCGGACTGGGAGGAACTGGCGTCGTGGCGAGCTTGCCGGGCGCGAATCCGGCTTGGGGCATCGTGCTTCGTGCGGACATGGATGCGTTGCCCATCCACGAAGCCAACGATTTCACGCACGCGTCGTGTGCGCACGGGATCATGCACGCGTGCGGGCACGACGGTCACACGGTGATGTTGCTCGGCGCCGCGCGCATCCTGATGGGCATGCCGCAGTTGCCTGGCAGCGTTCATTTCGTATTTCAGCCCGGAGAGGAAGGCGGCGCGGGTGCGCGAAAGATGATCGACGATGGGCTGTTCGAGCAATATCCCACCGAGGCGGTATTCGGCATGCACAACTGGCCTGGGTTGCCAGCCGGACATTTCGGCTTGCGGGTTGGTCCGATCATGGCGGCCGGCTCGCGCTTCAGGATCACGGTTACCGGCAAGGGCGCTCACGCGGCACAACCGCATCTTGGCCTCGATCCTATCCCGCTAGCCTGTTCGATGGTGCTGCACTGTCAGACCATCGCGGCGCGGCACAAGGACCCCGTCGATCCCGCCGTGATCTCCGTCTGCATGATCCACGCGGGCGACACCGACAACGTCATCCCGGACAGCGCCGAGTTGCGCGGAACGATACGCACGTTGTCCTCGGAGTTGCAGCAGAAATTGCAGCGCGACATCCGACAGATGTGCGAAGGGCTTGCCGCCGCTCACGGCGCTCAGGCCGAGGTCACGTTCTTCCAGTACTATCCGGCGACCATCAACACGCGGGCGGAGACCGCCCTATGCGAAGCGGTCATTCGCGAGACGTTCGGCGATGAACGTACGCACGCCGACGTGCCGGCCAACATGACATCGGAAGATTTCGGCTTCATGCTGGAAGAGCGTCCCGGCACGTATGTGCTGATCGGCAATGCCAACGCCGGCACGACAGCCCAGAGTCTGCATAACCCGAAGTACGACTTCAACGACGACATCATTCCGGCTGGTGTCCAGTACTGGATCACGCTGGCCCAGCACTACTTCCGGACTCGTCAGCAAAAGAGCGTGAGCGGCGCCTGATCACCGGCACGCTGGCGAGGCTTTGCATAACGCAGACCTCGCCCGAACTCGAAGAGACTCGACAAAGTCCGCAGAAGACCGCTGACAGCGGTCTCCTGCTGTGCCCTGCTCGGTCATCCCTGCCACCACACATATTCGCCGAAGCAGAAACCCATCAATCCACCGGTCGGGATCGAGCCCAGACCTTTGACGCGCTTGTCGTAGCCGTCGAGCAGACTGATGAACGACGGTATACCGATGCCGCCTTCCTTGTGGACGATCTCCTGCATGTCGCCGTACATCTGTTTGCGCTTCGCGTCGTCGGTTTCGGCACGCGCAGCGATCAGCAGTTGGTCGAACTTCGGATTGTTCCAGCCCGACTCATTCCACGGCGCATCCGATTTGAAGAACTGTGTGAACAGCACATCGGCGCTCGGCCGCGGGTTGATGCTGCCGAATCCCAACGGATGCTTCATCCAGTGATTGGACCAGTAGCCATCGGCCGGCACGCGGTTCACGGTGAGATTCACGCCGATCTTCTGCGCCGACTGCTGCATCAGCACCGCCATCTCGATCGAGCCATTGGCATCCGAGGTCGCATAGATCGGCGGAATCGGTGTGCCGACCGCACCGGCCTTCTGCAGGTAGAACTTCGCCTTGTCGAGATCGTACGGGCGCTGCGGCAGCGAGGCATTGAAGTAACGATGCCCGGGAGGAATCGGCTGATCGTTGCCGATCACCGCGTAGCCGCGAAAAATCGCCGTGCGGATCTGCTCGCGGTCGAACAGGTACTTCATGCCGAGCACGAAATCCGGATTGCCGGTCAGCGTGTTATCGCGCCGCACGATGAGGTCGGTATAGAGCCCCGACCTGGTTTCCTTGATCGCATAGCCGGCCGTCGATGCAACCCGTTGCGTCGCTCGCGGATCGACAGCGCTGATCAGATGCACGTCGCCCGACAATAGCGCGTTGACACGCGCAGCGTTGTCGCTGATACCGATCAGTTCCACCTGGTCGAGATACGGTTTTCCCGGCTTCCAGAAGCCGTCGTTGCGCACGCCGATAGTCGACACGCCAGGCTTGAACGATTTCACCTTGTAGGGGCCCGTGCCGACGGCGGTCGTGAAATCGGTCGTGCCGTCCTTGATAATCACCAACTGCGGCGTGGCGAGAATCACCGGCAAATCCGCATTCGGCACGCTCAGCGTGATCGTCACTTCGTCGGGGCCGGTCGCCTTGACGTCGGCGAACTGGTCGGCCACTGACTTGACCTTCGACCCCGTCGCCGGGTTCTTGTGACGCAGCAGCGAATACACGACGTCGGCCGGTGCGAGCGCCTTGCCATCGGTGAACATCACGCCCTTGCGCAGCTTGAGGACCCACGTCTTCGCATCGCTGCTGTCGAGCGATTGCGCGAGGTTCATCTGCGGCGTGAGGCTTTCGTCGAGCTGCGTGAGGCCGCTGTAAAAGAGAAAGAAGCGGATGTAGTCGGGACCTGCGGAACCCTTTGCGGGATCGAGCGTGTCGGCGGTCGAACTCGAATCGTAGGCGACCCGAATCTTGCCGCCCCGCTTCGGCGCATCGGCCGCGAACGCGCTGTTCGCACCGGCGAGCAGTCCACCCGCGCCGCTCGCCATCATGCCGCCAGCCGCCAGAATGCGCATCATGTCGCGGCGAGTGACGCCACCCTGTTTGATATCGTCGTCGTTCATACGAGTGCTCCTGGAAACGTTCGGGAAGGAATGTGCGTCGGTAGTGCTGTAGCTTGTCGTACACGCCTGCCGGCGTTAAAACCAGAGCCAACCTGCTCGTCGCTGCGTCCCCCGGTCAGCCCGGTCAAGAAGCGCTCGTCTTGATTGAATTTCAACATTACAGAATATTGGGGGTGTTCCGTTCGATGCCATCCCGCCAGCACAAGCGATCGTTTTGACGATGCTTTTCAGCATGAATTGCTGCGGCGACGACGGCGAGGCCCGCAGGCCGACGTACGGCATCCCGCACAACTGGAAGAAAAAAAGAATCGCGGCCGCTGCGGGACGCTTAGCAGGAAACCAGCGAAGGCCGCGCCACATAATCTCCCGGCGTCACACCAACGGTGCGCCGGAAGTGACGGCCAAGATGGCTCTGATCGAAGAAGCCCACTTCGGTCGCCACCACCGATGGCGGCACACCATTGCGCAGCAGCGCCTGCGCGTGCCGCACGCGCACGAGACACACATAGCGATGCGGCGAGATGCCGACTTCCTGACGAAACAGCGTCGCAAACCGTGACACGCTCAATCCCGCCGTTGCGGCGAGCATCGCAAGACTGACCGGCTGCGCAAACGACGCTTCGATGAACGCCACCGCTCGTGCAACCGAGCGCGACCCCGCTATCGGTTCGGCAACCGGACGTTCGCCTGCGGCATACATGAGCATTTTCGCCACGATTTTCTCCGCTACGCGGCGATCGGCGCAGCGTTCGCCTGGACGGCGAAGCGCTCGATCGCGAAAGGCTCGATGGGCGTACTGGTCGCCCCGGTGTCGATCAGTTCGGCCATCACGTCGCCGACGCCCGGACCGAGCTGAAAGCCGTGTCCGCAGAAACCGAATGCGTAATACAGGCCATCCACTTTGCCGCTGCGTCCCATGATCGGACGGTCGTCCGGCATGTAGCCTTCGACGCCGCTCCACACGCGAATGATGTTCAGGCGCGACAGCGCCGGCGCGACGCGCGCCGCCTGGCACACCTGCAGCAGAGTGCTTTCCGGCAGAACCTTCGCACGACGCTCGTCGAGATAGGCCGGACCCCGCGCGCATCCGCCGATCACGATGTTGCCGCGCTTCACCTGGCGAAAATACACGATCTCTTCGAGATGCGGCGACGACACCCCGACAACGGGCGTGAGGCCATACGGCACCGGTTCGGTGACCGCCATCTGCGGGCCATGAATCGCGATCGGGACAGCTTCGCCGAACTGTTCACTCAGCCGGCTGCCCCATGCGCCAGCAGTGATCACCAGGTTCGGCGCGCAGAACACACGGCCATCCGTGCTGGTCGCGCGGAACGTGTCGCCGTCTTTCTCGACGGTGGCGATCTCGGTGTTTTCTTCGATCTGCGCACCGGCTCTCACCGCTGCGCGTCCAAAAGCCGGCGCCGCAAGACGAGGATTCGCGTGTCCGTCGATCGGTGCGTGCGATGCTGCCCGTACCTCGGGACCCAGAAACGGAAACTTCGCGCGCATTGCGGCGCCACGGTACAGATCGAGCTTGAGCCCATATTGCGCAGCTTCACGCGCATACACCTCGAACGCATCGTCCTGTTCCTGCCGATAGCACACGCGAATATGTCCGGTCGGAAGATACTCGGCATCGTGACCGATCAACTCCGGCAGTTTTCCCCAGATGTCGCGCGAGCGGTTCGCCAGCGGCAACTGCGGCAGATAGCGGCCCTGCCGGCGTACGTTGCCGAAGTTGACGCCACTCGCCTGCTGACCGACCAGGCCGCGTTCCAGCAAAATGACCGAGCGGCCGCGCTGGCGCAGAAAGAACGCCGAGGCGACACCCATGAACCCGCCCCCGACGATCACGACATCTGTATCGGTCCGTTTCATTCTTCCTCCACCGTGCTGGTTGCACTCGACGGTGCTGCGGCCGGCGTGGCGGCCGCGGGTTGCCAACCAGCAACGGTCGACATCGCGAACGGCTTGACCGGCGCCTGCCCGCGCAAGCGGCCGACCTGCTCAAGCGGCACGCCCGCCGCATCGGCGATCACCTCGGCCGCCGCGTGGCCGCAATAGCGGCCTTGGCAGCGTCCCATGCCGACCCGGCTGAACGCCTTCGCGCGATTCGCTTCGCGCGCGCCTTCCTCGCGGATCACGCGGCGCAATTCGCCTGCGCTAATTCCTTCGCAACGGCACACTATGGTGTCGTCGGCCAAGCGGGCGGCCTGTTGCGCCGGCCACGGAAATGCTTCGGCAAGTCCGGCGCGAAAGCGGTCCATCTTCGAGCGCTCACGCGCGAGCGAAGCAACCAGCGAAGCATCGACGGAATGTCCAAGGTCTTGCAATACGGCCAGCGCCGCGAGTTTTCCGGCGATCTCCGCGCCATCGGCGCCGAGCACGCGCACGCCGTCCCCAGCCAGATAAACGCGCTCAACCGAGCTGCGGCCCATCCGGTCGAGTTGCGGCAACCATTGACGCGTCGACGCATCGAACGCGAACTCACAACCAGCGAGGTCCGCCAGCTGCGTCTCAGGGCGCAGGTGATAACCCATCGCGACGGCATCGCATGAAATACGCTGGTGCGCGCCACGCTTGTCGCGGTAGCTGACCGATTCGACGCCGCGCTCAGCGTCGCCGTGAATCTCAAGCGGCTCGACACCCTGCTCGATCTTCACACCGCTCTTTTTCAGCGACGACACGAGCGCCGCGCCCTTGCGCAGCACGTCGGGCCGCGCGAGCAGCTTGGGCAACGCGCGCAGACGCTTGCTCGACGGCGACGTGTCGAGCACCGCGGCCACCTTCGCGCCCGCCTGCACGTACTGGTTCGCGACCAGATACAGCAACGGCCCGGAGCCCATGAACACCACGTTGCTGCCGATCGAACAGGCTTGCGCCTTCAGCGCGATCTGCGATGCGCCGAGGCTGTAGGTACCGGCAAACTGCCAGCCCTTGACCGGCATCAGCCGATCAGTTGCACCGGGGCACAGAATCAGCGCGTCGAACGCATGATGGTTGGCGACACTGTCGCGTGCCGTGTAGAGCCTGCCGCCTGATACGTTCCACGCAAGCGTCTGTGGCGCGTAGTCGATCTGCGCACCCAACCGTTCGAAACTGTCGTGCAGATTCTGCGCACTTGCGGCTTCGGTGCCATAGAGCTTTGTATAGGGCCGCGAAAACTGCTCAGGCTGCCGGCGATAAATCTGCCCGCCATCACGCCGGCTTTCGTCGATCACAAGGGGACGCAGCCCCGCCGCGACCAGCGCTTGCGCGCAGCGAATCCCGGCCGGTCCTGCACCGACGACGATTACACGAGGTTGGGCCATTGCAGCTCCGGTTGACGGGTGACGATATCGAGTTCCTCGCTGACCACCGTCGTGCAGGCGCGAAGGCGTTGGCCATCGGCGGTCCAGACCCAGCAGTCCTGGCACGCGCCCATCATGCAAAAACCCGCGCGCACTTCCGGACCAAACTCGGACTGCCGCACGTGACCGGTGTTGCACAGCATCGCCACCAGCAGCGTGTCGCCTTCGAGACCGTCGACCATTTCGCCGTCGATCCGAAACGAGACGGTGGCGCGCGTGGTTTCAGCGAGCCGGACGAATCTGGACTTCATGCGCGTGACTCCAATTGCGCGCCGACGCCGCGACGCAGAGCGTGAATGCCGTTCAGTGGCGGCATGGCCATCAATGCAGGATGTCCTGCAATCGGTAATACGCGCCGACTAACGGCAGAAACCACGCGTGACCGAAGTGACCGGGAATAGCCGGCCATTCGAGATCGCGCCAGGGATTGCCAGCCGCCGCGCCGTACAGCACGTCGGCCATCACGCGGCCCATGTGTACCGACATCTGCACGCCATGGCCGCTGTAACCCATCGAATAAAAGAGACCTTCATGCTGGCCCGCGCGCGGCAGACGGTCAGCGGTAATGTCGACGAGACCGCCCCAGCAGTAGTCGAGCCGCACATTCGCCAGTTCGGGGAAATAAGCCGACAGCCCGGCGCGCAGAATCTGCCCGCTTTTTTCGTCGGAGCTGGGGCTCGACATCGCGAAGCGGGCGCGGCCGCCGAACAGCAGCCGGTTATCGGGCGTCACGCGAAAGTAGTTGCCGATCTGACGCGACGTCACATAGGCGCGGCGCGTGGGGAATAGCCGGTTCAGTTGCTCGGGCGGCAACGGTTCGGTCACGACGATGAAGCTGCCCACTGGCGCGATACGCCGCCGGAACCACTGGAACGGCCCGATCTGCGACGCGCCGGTTGCGACCAGCACGCGATCCGCGCGGATCGTGCCGCGCGCACAGGTGATTTCATAGCGCTCGCCGTCGAGCCGCTTCATCTGCGTGACGGGCGCCTGTTCGAAGATCCGCGCGCCGTGCCGTACCGCGGCCTGGGCCAGCCCGACGCCGAACTTGCCCATATGCATCTGCGCGCCGTTACGCTGCAACAGCCCGCCAAAAAAACCATCCGAGCCGACTTCGTCGCGCAGGCTTTCACGCGGAATCAGTGCGATATCCTGGTCGACTTCGCGCAGCAGGACTTCATAGGTCTTCTCCAGCTTGGCGAAATGCTCGGGCTTGGCGGCCAGCTTGAGCTTGCCCGTACGGACGAAATCACAATCGATCTGATGCGCGGTGACGATCGAATCGACCGTCGCCACGGCGCTTTCATACGCGCGATAGAACGCCTTCGCCTGGGTTGCACCGATCTTCGCCGCCAGCGACGCGTAGTCGTGCGCCAGTCCGGTGTTGCACTGGCCGCCGTTTCGTCCCGACGCTTCGCCGGCGATCTGCGCGGCTTCGAGCACCGTCACCTGGACGCCGCGCGACGCGAGTTCGAGCGCCGCCGACAAACCGGTGAAGCCGCCGCCGATCACGACCACCTCGGCATGACCCTCCACCGGCCCTTCGCGGCCGCCGCGGAAGGCCGGACGCGTGTCCAGCCAGTACGATTCGAGTTTCATCCAATCCCTTCAGCGAAGTTCAGGTTAAACCGCCGGCGTTCACGGCATGACAGCACGCGCGCTTACAGACCGACCACACCTGGAAGACCGCCGATGTCCTTGATTTCCGTATAGCCGTAGAACGGTGTTGACGGTTCGTGGCCGCGTGACACGAACACCTTGTTCCTGATCCCCATATCATGGGCCGTCATCAGGTCGTAACGCAGGCTCGACGACACATGCAGGATGTCCTCGGGACCGCAGCCGAGATTGTCGAGCATATATTCGAACGCCTGCATGCGCGGCTTGTACGCCTGCGCCATCTGCGCAGTAAAGACCTTGTGGAACGGCGCACCGAGCTTGTCCACGTTGCTCTGGATCTGCTCGTTCATGGCGTTCGACAGAATCACCAGCGGAATTTCCTTCGCCACCTTGGCGAGGCCTTCCGGGACGTCCGGGTGCGGACCCCAGGTCGGGACGGCGTCGTAGAACTTCTGCGCTTCGGCGTCGATGTACTCGATATTCCAGCGCTTGAGCGTACGGCGCACGGCGTTCTTCACCACGTCCTGGTACGGCTTCCACGCACCGAGCACTTCATCGAGGCGGTACGCCGAGAAATCCTTGACGAACTGCTCCATCTGATCAGCCGGAACGCGGTCGGCGAAAATGTCGCGCGCGAGGTCGCCCATACGAAAGCGAGTGAGCGTGCCGTAGCAGTCGAACGTGATGTATTTGGGTTTGAAGCGGGTCATGTCTAGTCCCTGTGGTCAGCGAAGATCAAGTCAGAACCGAAAGCGAACGCGATCTGAAACCGCGTCAACGAAACGAAAACCAGCGACGCGCCGCCGTTAAACAGCGCGCGCCCGTAGCGCGGCGCGGGAGAGAATCGTTCGCGGCCTCGCTTGCTAAGAAACATTAAATCACCTCAAAAAAGCCGAGTTACCGTGTATTGGCGGTTCAGCAGCACAGAATCCACCGTTTTTCGCGCCCCGTTCAGCACACTATGCGGCAGGGTTTTGCGTGGCTTTTGCGCAGTCCCGAGTGGCTTGTCAGGCCGTCAGTTGGGCTCGTATCGCCCGCGCAAATGCGAAATGGCCGCGTCGACACGCAGCCATCTTTCAGCCGCTTCAGAGTACGCGGCAAGAAGGACCGGGCGCGACCGGGCGCCTGGTGTCAGGCACCGTCCGTCAGGTCGATCAACACGCTCTTGAAGCGCAGATTCGCCTCGAATGCCTGGCGTCCCAGATCCTTGCCGATGCCCGACTGCTTGTAGCCGCCGGTCGGAATCACGAAGTCAGCTGTGCGTCCATAGCGGTTGATCCACACCGTACCGGCCTCGATGCCGCGCATCATCCGCAGCGCACGGCTCAGATCGGCGGTGTGCACGCCCGCTGCGAGACCGTACTTTTCATGCGCGGCCAGCGCGAGCGCTTCGTCGTCGTCATCGAAGGTCTGCACAGTCAGCACCGGCCCGAAAATCTCTTCGCGCACCGCTTCGGACGCCGGAGTCACGCCGGTCAGGATAGTCGGCGCGTAGAACGCACCGTCGCCGTCCAGTTCGATCCGCGCGCCGCCCGCGGCCGCTTGCGCACCGCTATCGAGTGTACGGCGCACGATGCCGTCGATGCGTTGCAGTTGCGGTGCCGAGATGATCGGCGGCAACGTGGTGCCCGGCGACCAGGTTTTGCCCGGCTTCAGCGCGGCGAACGCACTCGCGATGCCGTCGATCAGGCGAGGCGCCGCGCTGCGTTCGACCATCAATCGCGAGCCGGCCACACACACCTGTCCGGCGTTACCGGCAATCGCGGCTGCGACCCGGCGTGCTACCCGGTCAAGATCCGGCGCGTCGGCGAACACGAGTTGCGGACTCTTGCCGCCCAACTCCAGCGTGACCGGCTTGGTGCCGCTCTGCGCGCAAGCCGCCATGATCGCCGCGCCAGTCTGCGTCGACCCGGTGAATGTGACTTTCGAAATCTTCGGATGACGGCACAGCGCGTCGCCCGTCGTGCGGCCATCGCCTTGCACGACATTGAAGATGCCCGGCGGAATACCCGCTTCGATCGCGAGTTCGGCTAGACGCAGCACCGAAAACGGCGTCAGTTCCGAGGGTTTGAGCACGACTGCGTTACCCGCGGCGAGCGCCGGTGCGATCTTCCACGAGGCCATCACAAGTGGGAAATTCCACGGCGAAATCGCAGCGATGACGCCATAGGGTTCGGCGATCGTCATGCCGAGGTGATCGGGGCGGGTCGCGGCCACCTCGCCGCCGACCCGGTCGGCAAATTCGCTGTAGAAGCGGATGCCTTCAGCGGTGAAGGGGATGTCCCAGCGCGCCGCGTCGGCGACCGGACGCGTCGAGCCGAGCGCTTCGAGCGGCGCGAGGGCCGCCACATCGGCTTCGATCAGTTCAGCCCAGCGGCGCATGACGCGGGCCCGCTCGCGTGGCGCACGGCGCGTCCAGTCGCTGGTTTTGAACGCGCGCCATGCGTCTTCCACGGCGCGATCCACCACCGCTGCATCGGCGACTGGCAATGCCGCATAGAAGACGCCGTCGGACGGCCGTGCGACATCGAGCGCGCCCTCGCCTTCGACATACTGTCCGCCGATGAAATGCGCGCTGCGCACGCTGACTCGGTTGGGGTCGAAGCTATCCATCTTGTCCGCTCCAGTTAGGAAGAAGGGATGTCACAGGGTGGGCGCGTGTCGACAGCGCCGCATGCCGCGCTGCGAATCGACCGTGCGGGGTTCACCGCGCCGTGTCGTACGATGCGGTGCCGCGTCGTGTCGCGCCGCGCTCACAGCGCATTCAACTGCGGATACTCGCGGCGCAGCTCCGCGAACATCGCCTGCACAACCTCGCCGCCGCGCTCTTGCGCGAGATGCGGATCGGACGCAATCCGGTTATCGAGCGCCTCGAACAGCCGATGCTTGATGAAGTAGCGCCACTGCACCGGCACGCCCGCCAGGATCACCGTCAATGCGGCATAGCGTTCGCGAGTCCACTTCGCTTCGAACGCATCGCGATACGGGCCGAACGAGAATGCAGGCGGTACCGATGCACCGATCCGAGCCCGTGCATCGTCGCGCAACTGTTGCGTGCGTGCACTATCCAGCGTGTCGCCGTCGAGTGCGACGCCGTAGACCTCGCGTGCTTCGTCGATGCTCACATAGCCCCGCAACACGTCCTCGCGTACCTTCTGCGGATCGCGATCGATCGGCCGTCCATAGCCGCCCGCGCCCGCGCCGACGAGACGGATCACGTCGCCCGGCATGCAGACGACCAGATCGTTGTTATCCAGCTCTTCCGCTTTCGGCGTATCCGGATTGCGCGTGAAGCGCGCATTGCCGCCGGCGTGCCCGCCGCGAACGCCCCACGACGCG
Organism: Paraburkholderia fynbosensis; assembly: GCF_902859935.1. Lineage (GTDB taxonomy): Bacteria > Pseudomonadota > Gammaproteobacteria > Burkholderiales > Burkholderiaceae > Paraburkholderia > Paraburkholderia fynbosensis. The sequence continues at coordinate 125,288 of NZ_CADIKI010000011.1, read as the reverse complement.
AAACGCGTGCGATCGCGATTACGCGCGGTCACGAGCGTATTCGGCGAGAACACCTTGAATTCCATCACGAGGCCCTGGCCGCCGCGATACTGGCCCGCGCCACCCGAACCGGGCGCCACGCCATAGCGGGTGATGCGGATCGGCACCTCGGTTTCGTTGATTTCGACCGGCGTATTGCGCAGGAACGCGTTGTTGGCACCCGAGCCGTCTTCCCCATCATCCGACGGACTACCGCCCGCGCCGCCGCCGATAGGTCCGATCGACGCCATCACGGTCGCGCCCTGACGGTCGAGCGTCTTCACGCTGAGAATTGACAGACCGCCGGCCGGACATGCCGCGAGCCGGTCAGGCACGGCCTGCGAAAACGCACCGAATGTCAGCAGATGCAGCAGCTTGCACGTCAGGCTGCGCATGCCGACCGCTGCGGGTTTGGTCGCGTTGACCACCGTACCTTCCGGCAGGATGCAGCGTGCAACACGCAGCATGCCCGTGTTGAGCAGGATGTCGGGGTTGAGCGTGTAGAGCACATAGACGAACCCGACCAGTGCGAGCGCATGGCGCTCCCGCCCGCCAGTCGGAATGTTGAGCGACGACTGCAGTTGCGGATCGCTGCCGGTGTAATCCATCTCCACCGAGCCGCCCTTGATCCGCACCGTGAGCGCGACGCGCATCGGCTTGCCGCGCACCGAATCTTCGTCGGCGTACTCGGCGAAGAAATAGTCGCCGTCCGGAATGCCACGCAAAATCGTGCGCGCCTGCTCTTCGGAATAGTCGAGCAGCGCACCCATGCCCGCCTTGAAACCGTCGATTCCAAAACGTTCGATGATCTCCAGCACGCGCCGCTCGCCGGTATGCAGCGACGCCAGTTGCGCCTGCAGATCGCCAATGTTCTGATCCGGCACGCGCACGTTCGCCGCCATGATCTTTACGATCGAATCGTCGAACACACCCGCGCGCACGATCTTGCACGGTGGAAAGCGAATCCCTTCCTGTTCGATTTCCGTCAGCGTGCGCGACAGCGACGCGGGCACCGCGCCGCCCATATCCGTGTTGTGAATATGTCCGCCGACGAAACAGACGATCTCGCCGCCGTAATACACCGGCTTCCAGATCAGGATGTCGGGCGTGTGCGTGGCGACGAAGCCGCTATACGAATCGTTGGTCATGCAGATGTCGCCCGGCTCGTAGTGATCGATCATCGCGATCACCGGGCTGTAGTCGAGACCGACATACCACGTCGCGCCGAGTGTCTTCGGCGACGCGAACGTGAGGCCTTCCGGCGTCATGATCGCGCAGGAGAAATCCTCGGTTTCCTTGACGAACGTCGAGTGCGCAGTACGCACCAGCGTGTACGCCATGCTTTCGGCTGCGGCCACACAATAGTTGGCGAAAATCTGCAGCACTGCCTTGTCGAATTGCATTGCGATGCTCCGTCCGAAATCAGTTGACGACCGTGAAGACCAGATTGCCGTATCCATCGACGCGGCCGCGATAACCCGGCAGCACGCTCGTCGTGCAATCGTCCTGGGCGATCACCGCAGGCCCGTCGATCTGCTGACCGGCCTTCAGGTCAGCGCGGTGATACAGCGCGGCATCGTGGAACGCGTCGTCCATGAAGACGCGGATCGTGCCCGACGGCGTCGGCGGCCGGTCGCTCGATTCGACGGGTTGCAGCTTCGGCTTGGGCGTCGCGGCGGTGATCACGAGACGCAGCGCGACCACCTGGACTCGGGCCGCAGCGTCGCGATGACCGTATAGCCGCTCGTGCTCGCAATGAAACGCTTCATGCACCGCGCCGAGATCCTGGCCAGTGAGCCAATCGATATCGAGCGGCGTGTCGATTTCGAACGACTGGCCCTTGTAACGCATCTCCGCCGATACGACGATGCGCGCCGCGCTGCCATCGCCGGTCTGGCCGCTCATCCAGTCACGGGCGGACGTTTCGAGCCCGCGTACGTCGTCAGCAAGACGGGCAATCGAGGCCGTATCGAGGTCGTAATAGGTCGTCTTGACGAAGTCGTTGCGGGTGTCCGCGATCAGCCCGCCCAGCGCGCTCAGCACGCCTGGCGCGGTCGGCACGACGATCTCCTGCATCCCGATCGCGCGGGCGAAGTAGCATGCGAGCATCGGACCCGCGCCGCCAAACGGCAGCAGAGAAAAGGTGCGTGGATCGATGCCGAAACGCGACACGATCCGGCTCACGCCCGCGTACATGCCCGACACCGCGACATTGACGATCGCCTCGGCGGTCTTGTAGACGCTGCTGCCGAGCCGGTTGGCGAGTACCTCGACCGCGCGATGCGCCGCGTCATGATCGACCTGCACCGAGTTGTAGCCAAGGCTCGCGTTGCCGATCACACCGAGCACGACAAACGCGTCGGTGATCGTTGCTCGCGTGCCGCCGCGTCCGTAGCAGACCGGGCCGGGATTCGAGCCCGCGCTTTCCGGGCCGACCTTGAGCACGCCGAATTCGTCGACCCAGGCAATCGAGCCGCCGCCATCACCAATCGACGACACCGAGACCGAGGGAATATGAATCTGGAAATCGCCGATGTATTCGCCGCTCGCATATTGCGGCTCGCCGTCGACGATCAACGCGACGTCGGCGGTGGTGCCGCCGATGTCGAGGCTCATGCACTGTTTCAGTCCGCTTTGTCGCGCGACATAGGCGGCGCCGATCACACCCGACGCGGTACCCGACAGGATCATCTGCACGCAGTTGGTCTTGCCCGCTTCCGCGCTCATCACACCGCCGTTCGACTTGGTCACTTTCATGTCGGCGGTGATGCCGGTTTCGATCAGCGCGCGTTGTAACGAGCTGAGATAGTGCGAGACCTTCGGCTGCACATAGCCGCCGATCACCGCCGTCGAAGTGCGTTCATATTCGCGGATGATCGGCCACACGTCGCTGGAACACGACACGAAGAAGCCCGGCAGCGCGCGTTCGATAATCGCTTTCACTTCGTGCTCGTGCGCCGGATTGCGGTACGAATGCAACAGCGACACGACGACGCCTTCACAGCCGGCCCGTTGCAGATTCGCGGCAGCTTCGAGCACGCTCGCTTCGTCGACTGGCGTTTCGACAGCACCTTGCGCCGTCAACCGTTCGACCACGCCGAACACGCGCTCGCGCGGCACCAGCGGCGCCGGCCGCTTCGACAGCAGGTTGTACATGTCCGGGCCTTTGAGGCGCGCGAGGTCGAGCACGTCCTCGAAGTGGCGCGTCGTGATCAGACCGAGACGCAGGCCCTTGCGCTGCACGACCGCGTTCACGCCGACCGTCGTGCCATGCGTGAAGTAATCGACGTCGCGCGGCGCGATGCCATAGCGCTCGGCAAGTTGCTCCATCCCACGCAGCACTTCGCTGCCCGGACTGTCAGGCCGCGAAAAGACCTTCAGCGTGTTCAGCTCGCCGGTTTCATCGTTCAACACGGCAAAATCGGCGAACGAGCCACCGATATCCACCCCGATTCTCATGCCCATGAAGTTCCCTTTTCGACGTAAGCCCCGGCGAACCGGATTTCACCGGACGACAGGCGGCACGCCCTGAAGCCGTGCCTCAGGACCTGTGTGAAAACGTTTCTTGACGGTTACCGTTGCGGTTCGCACCGGGTGGTTCGGTCGCCGGGCTAATGCAGCTTCGGCATCGCTCGCTGCGTTGGAACCAGCCGCATCAGGCGCGCTCCGCCTGTTCCACCGATAGCGGTTCGAGCGGCGCCTGGAAGCGGATCAGATCGGCCTCGCTGCGATGACACAGCACCTGTGCGCCGTTTACGAGCGTGCGCAGCGAAGGCGTCGTCTGATTGCACACGCCGTCGACGCGCATCGAACAACGCGACACGAACGTGCACAGTTCCGGGTTGTCGTTCGACGGCCCGATGGGCGCAAGCTCGCGGTGACAGCGTTCGCTCGCTTCGTCGAGCCAGCCCGCGCGCAACTCCGGTGCGGACGACACCAGCAGATGCGAATACGGATGGTATGGCGGCGCCGACAGGGCGGCACGCGTGCCCGTTTCGACGCGATGACCCGAGTACAGCACGACGATGTCGTCGCTGATGGCACGGACCTTGGCGATGTCATGCGTGATGAACAGATACGAAATGCCGAGCTTTTTCTGCAGATCGCGCAGCAGGTCGAGAATCGCGGCACCGACGACCGTATCGAGCGCCGACGTGACTTCGTCGCACAGGATCAGATCGGGTTCGGCCGCGAGCGCACGCGCGAGATTCACGCGCTGCTTCTGGCCGCCCGACAGCTCAGCGGTACTGCGCGATGCCACCGACGCGGGCAGCCGCACCAGTTCCAGTAATTCCGCGACACGTGCCTGCGCGCGCGCGCCCTTCATGCCGTGATAGAACGCGAGCGGCCGTGCCAGCGTGCGTCCCACCGTGTGGGTCGGGTTCAAAGCGGTGTCGGCGTTCTGGAACACGATCTGGATGCGGCGAAACTGCTCTTTCGTGCGTTTGCTCAGATCGCCCGCGAGCGGTTGTCCATCCAGCAGCAATTTGCCACCCGACGGTGTCACGAGCCCGGCGATGACCTTCGCGAGCGTGGTCTTGCCCGAACCCGATTCGCCGATCACGCCAACCGTCTGACCGCGCCCGATCTTGAGATCGACGTCGTTCAGAATCAGCTTGGCCGGCGAGCCTTTCGCGTTGCGCCGGCCATAACCTGCCATCATGCTGCGCACTTCGAGCAGCGGCGTCGAAGGACCGGCCGCAGGTTGCGTGGCCTGATCGATCGGGTTGCGCGGGTCGCCAGAGAGTGATGCGCCATCCGGTGTCACCGCCGCGATCAGGCTCTGCGTGTACGGATGCGCGGGCGCGTGCAGGATCTGCTCAGTCGCGCCCGCCTCGCGGACCGCGCCGTCGCTCAGCACCAGGATGCGATCGGCCATCTGCGCGACCACCGCCAGATCGTGCGACACATACACCGCCGTCATCCCGAACTCCTTGATGACGCGCTTGAATGCCTGCAACACATCGATTTGCGTGGTGACGTCGAGTGCCGTGGTCGGCTCATCGAGAATCACGAGTTCAGGGTCGGTAATCAGCGCCATCGCCGCCATCAGACGTTGCAGTTGCCCCCCCGAGACCTGGTGCGGATAGCGCTTGCCGATCGTGTCCGGCTCCGGCAACGCCAGCGCGCGAAACAGCTCGATGGCCTTGGCCTGCGCAGCACGCTTGCTCAGCGTGCCGTGAATCAGCGCGCTCTCGATCACCTGGTCGAGGATATTCCGTGACGGGTTGAAGGCGGCGGCCGCGCTCTGCGCGATATACGCGACCTTGCGTCCGCGCAACGAAGCCAGCCCTTTCGGCGACAGCGCCCGCACGTCCGTATCGCCGACGCGGATCGAACCCCCGGCGATGCGGCAGCCACTGCGCGCATGCCCCATCAGCGACAACGCGATAGTGGTCTTGCCCGAGCCGGATTCGCCGATCAAGGCGAGGACTTCGCCGCGCGCCACTTCGAAATCGACATCGTGCACGATCGTCGTATCCGGCTCGCCCGAACGGCTGCCGACCACACGCAGTCCGCGTACTTCAACGAGGTTGCGCGAGTTCGTGCCGAGCTTCGTGTCAGGTTTCGTTCTCAGTTGCGTCTTCATTAATGACCTCCGTCGGCGCTGCGTGCGATCTTGCTTTTGCCGCCGCGATGCGGCAGACCGTCGATCAACAGATTGACGCCGACCGTCAGGATCGCAATGGCCAGCGCCGGCATGATCACGACCGGTGCTCCGTCGCCGAGCCCGGCGATGTTTTCACGCACCAGCGAACCGAGATCCGCGAATGGCGGCTGCACGCCCAAGCCGAGGAAGCTCAACCCGCTCAGCAGCAGCACGACGAACGTGAAGCGCAGCCCGGTGTCGGTCAGCATCGGATGCAGCATATTCGGCAGCATCTCGACGCATGCGATATAGAGCGAGCTCTCGCCTCGCGCCCGAGCCACCTGCACGTATTCGAGCTGGCTGATATTCACCGCGAGCGAACGCGCGATCCGGTAGGAGCCCGGCATGTAGCTGATCGCCGCGGTCAGGATCAACAGCGTCAGCGAAGAGCCGAACGCGGCCACGATCATCAGCGCGAACATCTTCGACGGTATCGAGGTGATCGCGTCGAGCAGGCGGCTCATCGTTTCATCGATCGCCTTGCCTGCGACGGCGGCAAGCAAACCGAGCGTCGTGCCGGTGACAGCCGCGAGCAGCGCGGCCGCGAGGGACAGCAACACGGTCAGCCGCATGCCGTAGATGATGCGGCTCAGCATGTCGCGGCCGAGGTAGTCCGAGCCGAGCGGCAGCTTCGCGCTGAAGCTCGCGAACACATCGGGCGTGACGATCGAGCCGACCTCGTGCGGCGCGATCAACGGCGCGAACACCGCGACGAAGAGCGCGAGACACACCATGCCGAAGCCGATCCAGCCGCCCGTAGACAACCTCATCCATGAGGCGAGCGAGCGGCGGCGTGCCGGTTGCGGTTGGGTCGGCGGCGGCGTCGAACTACCACCGAACGGCTGCGGACGGTCCGCACCTGGCGGCAATGCGCTGCTGCGCTGAACGAGATCGGGCGTGGTCATGGGCCGCACCTCCTGCGGAAATGGTCGGTTGGAGTTCATGTCCGCAGCCTCGGGTTCGAGACGATCGCGCACAGGTCGGCCAGCAGCACCAGCACCAGATAGCCGAGGCAGAACAGCAGCGTGCAGGCCTGCACCAGGGGAAAGTCACGGTTGCTGACCGCATCGACCATCAGGCTCGCGAGGCCCGGATAGTTGAAGATGGTTTCGACGACGATCACGCCGCCCAGCAGATAAGACAGGCTCAGCGCAATCGCGTTGGCGATCGGACCGATCGCGTTCGGCAACGCATGGCGTAGCACTACACGCGCCGGGCTCGCGCCCTTGAGCACCGCCATTTCCACATAGGACGTCCCCAGTTGTTCGATCACCGCTGCGCGTGTCATGCGCGCCATTTGCGCGATCACGACCGCGCACAACGTCAGCACCGGCATCGCGTACGCACGCAGGAACTGGTTGAAACTATCGATTTCGCCGCCGTACGACAGCGCAGACAGCCAATGCAGCTTCACTGCGAAAATCAGCACCGCGATCGTCGCAATCAAAAATTCCGGCGTCGCGACGAGCGACAGCGTGGTCAGACTCACGATGCGGTCGATCAGCGAATTCCGGTTGACCGCCGCGGGAATGCCGAACGAGACCGCGAACGGCACCGAGACCGCCGTCGTGATCGCCGCGAGTGTCAGCGATTTCGGCAGACGGCCTTCGATCAGTTCCGAGACCGGCAGATTGTTCGAGAGCGAGACGCCGAAGTTGCCGCGCATGAGACCTGCCAGCCAGTGCACGTAGCGCAGATAAGCCGGTTGATCGAGGCCAAACTGCAGGCGCAGCGCCGCGACGGTTTCGGGGGTCGCGGACTGACCGAGCGCGGCTTGCGCGGCGTCGCCCGGCAGCAGGTTCGTGATCGCGAAGATGATGACGGACACGATCAGCAGCGTGAGCGCAGTCACCGCGATGCGTCGGACTATCAGTGCGACTATGTTCTGGTTCATCGTCCAGATCTCCTGAAAATGACACCTGCCGGAACCGGCGCGAGGGGCGCCGGACTGACCCGGCACACACGGCGCGCGGGTCAGATTTGCTGCGTGCTACTACTACACTAAATCAGGCGTTCCACCACACGTGCTCAGCGAACGAGAAGCCCATCATCGCGCCACTCGGTATCGAGCCGAGCCCCTGCAGATGCTGGTCGTACGCATCGAGCAGGCTGATGAACGCAGGGATGCCGATACCGCCTTGATCCGCGACAATCACCTGCATGTCGCCGTACATCTGCTTGCGCTTCGCGTCGTCGGTTTCCGAACGCGCCGACAGCAGCAATTGATCGAACTTCGGATTGTTCCAGCCCGACTCGTTCCACGCCGCATCCGACTTGAAGAACTGCGTGAACAGCACATCGGCGCTCGAACGCGGATTCACGCTGCCAAACCCCAACGGATGCTTCATCCAGTGATTCGACCAGTAACCGTCAGTGGGCACGCGGTTGATGGTGAGGTTCGCGCCGATTTTGGCACCGGTCTGCTGAATCAGTTCGGCCATTTCGATCGAGCCGTTCGCGTCGGCGGTCGCGTAGATCGGCGGCAATGCCGGACCGAGCGCACCAGCCTTCTGCAGATGGAACTTTGCCTTGTCGAGATCGAAGTGGCGCTGCGGCAGCGACGCGTTGAAATAACGATGGGTCGGCGGAATCGGCTGATCGTTGCCGATCACGGCGTAACCACGGAACACGGCCGAACGGATCTGGTCGCGATCGAACAGATACTTCATGCCCTGCACGAAATCGGGGTTGCCGACGAGCGGATTGTCGCGGCGCATGATCAGATCGGTGTAGAGACCCGACTTGGTTTCCTTGACCGCATAACCCGGCGTCGACGCGATGCGCTGCGTGGAACGCGGATCGACGGAGTTGATCAGATGCACGTCGCCGGACAGCAGCGCATTCACCCGTGCGGCGTTGTCGCTGATCGCGATCAGCTCGACCTGGTCGAGATGCGGCAAACCGGGCTTGAAGTAGCTATCGTTGCGAACCCCGATGGTTGTAACACCCGGCTTGAAGGTCTTGACCTTGTAGGGACCGGTACCGACAGCCGTCGTGAAATCAGTGGTGCCGTCCTTCACGATCACGAACTGCGGCGTCGCGAGGATCACCGGCAGATCCGCATTGGGGTTTGTCAGCGTCAAGGTCACTTCGTTCGGCCCGGTCGCCTTGATCTCGGCGAACTGATCGGCCAGCGTTTTCACCTTCGATGCCGTCGCTGCATTCTTGTGGCGGTTTAGCGAATACACCACGTCCGCCGGCGCGAGCGCTTTGCCGTCGTGGAAGGTCGCGCCCTTGCGCAGCTTGATGACCCAGACCTTGGCGTCGTGCGTGTCGAGCGCTTCGGCGAGGTTCATCTGCGGCGTCAGGCTTTCGTCAAGCTGCGTGAGGCCGCTGTAGAACATGAAATAGCGGATGTAGTCCGAACCCGTCGAGCCTTTCGCGGGATCGAGCGTGTCGGCCGTCGAGCCCGCGTCGTAAGCCACACGAATCTTGCCACCTTTTTTCGGCATAGGCGCCGGTGCGGTCGCAGCCAACGCCGATTTTGCACTCGCCAGCAGTCCTCCCGCGCCGGTCGCGAGCATGCTCCCCGCAGCCAGCACACGCATCATGTCGCGGCGGCTGAAACCATTTTTGACTTCGTCGTCCTTCATGCGAACTGCTCCTAACAATGACAAGGTTGGATCTGATCACGGTACCCGCAGCGCGGGCCGCTGGACGCGCTTCAGCACCGATCTGTTGCAACAGCATGACTTTCGCTGGATTGGAACCCGGCAGCATCAACTCGATTTAAGCATCCCAAAAAAGGGGCTGTTGTCGCATTCGGGACGTTTCAACCATTCGATTCGGTGGTTTTCAGCGCGTCGCGCAGCATGATTTGCCGTGCAGCGCAGCACGCACTCCGTGCCGGCACCGCCTGCGACGAGCCTTGCAGCGCGGCGTGGCTGCGTCCCTGACATCCATCGTAAAGTCACACGACTGATATATGCCGCCGACAAAAATGCCAATTCAGCACAATCCGCTTGTCCGGGCTGGCTGGACAGCTGTTTCGCACCGTGTGAACGTGCTGGGGCCGTCAACGGGGCAACATAGAAAGATCGTCCTATCAAGCACACAGCCGACATGCGACAGTCGCGGGACAGCGTGACGTCACATGAAGGAGTTCGCCGTGCCTGGATCATCGGAAAGTGGGTCGCTGACCTACCGACGCTTTACCCCTGACGACATTCCCGCCGCCCATGGCCTGTCGACGGCCGTGAGCTGGCCACACCGCCCCGAAGACTGGCGCTTTGCCGCCGATGCCGGCGGCGGCTTCGTCGCAGAGCAGGCCGGTGTCGTGATCGGCACGGCGCTGTGCTGGAAGTTCGGCGCCGATCGCGCGACGCTCGGCATGGTGATCGTGTCGCCGGAACACCAGGGACAAGGTATCGGCGCGAAGCTGATGCAACTGATCCTCGAAGAAACCGGCAGCCGCGTCACCTTTCTGCACGCCACTTCGGCGGGTAAGCCACTCTACGAGAAGCTCGGCTTCCGCACATGTGGCGCACTCGACCAGCATCAAGGCGCGGTGTTTCAGCCGCCGCTCGTGTCGCTGCCCGCCGGTGAGCGGTTACGCCCGCTCGGCATCAACGACACGCCGCGACTGATTGCGCTGGCAGCGCGTGCGAGCGGGCTCGACCGCGACGCTGTGCTGTCTGCGCTGCGGCAAAGTGCGGATGGCATTGCGCTCGATCGTGATGGCGAACTGCTCGGCTTCTCGCTGTTCCGGCGCTTCGGCCGCGGCTATGCGATCGGACCCGTGATCGCGGTCGATTCCCCCGATTCCAGCCGCGCGAAGGCGCTGATCCACCACTGGCTGGCGCTCAACGAAGGCGCGTTCATCCGCATCGACGTGCCGGCCGGTAGCGGGCTGACCGACTGGCTCATTGGGCTCGGCATCCCGCGTGTCGATACCGTGGTGAAGATGGTCCGCAATGATGATCCAGCCCGCCACGAAGGCCCGCCAGACGACCGCCTGCGTCAGTTCGGCATCATCAACCAGGCCATGATGTAGGCACGGTACGCAGATGGCCTTCCTCTATAAAGCCGATCCGGTTCGCGGCGCACAATGGGCCGCGCGCTTTGCGCAGCTCGCGCCGGAACTGCCGTTCCGTATCTGGCCCGATGTCGGCGATCCAGCCGCCATCCGCTATCTCGCCGCATGGCAACCGGACGATCTCGCGCAAACGCTACCGAATCTCGAGATCGTGTTCTCGGTGGGGGCGGGCGTCGATCAGTTCGACCTGACGCGCGTGCCCGAGCATCTGCCGGTCGTGCGGATGATCGAGCCGGGAATCGTCGACGGCATGGTCGAATATGTGAGCGAAGCCGTGCTGGCCGTTCATCGCGATCTGTTCGACTATGCGCTCCAGCAGCGCGAGCGCATCTGGAAGCCGCTCCCCGTGCGCACTGCCGCGACGCGCCGAGTTGGCCTATTCGGGCTCGGCATGCTCGGCACGGCCGTACTGGAGCGGCTGCGCCTGTTCGGCTTTGCCTGCGCGGGATGGAGCCGGTCGCCGCGCGAGATTGAAGGCGTGCAATGCTTTGCCGGCGAAGCGACGCTCGATGCGTTTCTCGCGCGGACCGACGTGCTGGTCTGCCTGCTGCCGCTGACCGACGCGACGCGCGGCCTGCTCGGCAAACGCGTGTTCGATGCATTGCCGATGGGGGCGTCGCTGGTTCATGTCGGACGCGGCCCGCAACTCGTGACGACTGATCTGCTCGATGCGCTCGAACGCGGCCAGGTGCGCAACGCCGTGCTCGACGTTACCGATCCGGAACCTCTGCCCGTCAGTCATCCGCTGTGGGATCACCCGCGCGTGCGCATCACGCCGCACGTCGCGAGCGCGACGCAGCCCGACACCGCGGTCGATGCCGTGCTCGACAATCTGCGCCGCCATCGCGCAGGCGGCCCGATGCGGGGCACGATCGATCGCACGCGCGGCTATTGAGTGTCGGCGAGCGAGTCGCGGCGAAAACGCGCGCTATTGAAGCGCCGCCGTACAGGCAAGGCTTTTAAACGCATGCAGCACAAAATGCTGCGTACGGGGTTCAAAACGCGACGCCTGCGCTTTTTCAAACTTTTTTTGACGACGCGGCCGATAGGGGTGAATGGGTAGTATGGATTGGTCAACAGTCCACCCCGCGACGAGATACCCAACATGTCGAATCAATCGCTCATCGAAGCCGACCGCAAGCATCTGATCCACCCCGTCATCAACTTCCGCGCGCATGAAGCGCGCGGCGTCACCGTGCTCGACTCTGGACATGGCGCTTACCTGCGCGATGTCGACGGAAACGAGTTGCTCGACGCGTTCTCCGGGCTCTGGTGCGTCAATACCGGCTATGGCCAGGAAAGCATCGTCAAGGCAGCCGCCGAACAGATGGCTCGCCTGCCCTACGCGACCACCTATTTCCACTTCGCTTCGGAGCCGGCGATCCAGCTGGCCGAAAAGCTCGTATCGCTCGCACCGGCTTCACTGCAGCATGTGTATTTCACGCTCGGTGGCTCGGATGCGGTCGACTCGGCGATCCGCTTCATCACGCATTACTTCAATGCAACCGGCCGCCCGACCAAGAAGCACATGATCGCGCTGCAACGCGGCTACCACGGCTCGTCGTCGGTCGGCGCCGGCTTGACGGCTTTGCCCGCATTCCATCGGCACTTCGATTTGCCGCTGCCACATCAGCACCATTTGCCGTCGCCTTATGCTTACCGTCAGCCGAATGGCAGCGACTCGCAGGCGCTGATCGCGTCGTCCGTGGCAGCGCTCGAAGCGAAGGTTGCCGCGCTCGGCGCGGATAACGTCGCCGCGTTCTTCTGCGAACCGATTCAGGGATCGGGCGGCGTGATCGTGCCGCCGGTTGGCTGGCTCAAGGCCATGCGTGAGGCATGCCGCCGTCTCGACATCCTGTTCGTCGCCGATGAAGTCATTACCGGCTTCGGCCGCACCGGCCCGCTGTTTGCATGTGAGGGCGAACAGGTCGAACCCGATCTGATGACCGTCGCGAAGGGCCTGACTGCCGGCTACGCGCCGATGGGCGCGGTCTTGATGTCGGACGCGATTTATCAGGGGATTGCCGGCGACGTCGGCGACACCGCGATCGTCGGTCATGGTCACACGTATTCGGCGCATCCGGTGAGCGCGGCGATCGGGCTTGAAGTCATGCGCCTCTATCACGAAGGCGGCCTGCTCGCGAACGCCCAGGCCATGGCGCCGCAATTCGCCGCGGGTCTCGACGCGCTGCTGGAGCATCCGCTGGTCGGCGATTCGCGGCATCGCGGGCTGCTCGGCGCGCTCGAACTCGTATCGGACAAGAACAGCAAGCAAGGGTTCGATGCGGGGCTGAAGCTGTCGGAGCGCATCGCGACAGCCGCGTATCGCAACCGCCTGGTGTTCCGTGCATTCGGCGACAACATTCTCGGCTTTGCACCCGCGCTCTGCTATACCGAGGCCGAATTTGCGCTGATGTTCGAACGTTTGAAACAGACGCTCGACGATGTGCTGAATGAGGCGGAAGTCCGCGCCGCGCTTCGCGGGGCAAGCCGCGCAGCCGCATAACTTCGTGATAACATCGCCCTGCCCGATCGGAACAACCTTCGATCGTTAGACAAAATTTAAGCCATGAGCAGCGACTGCAAACTCGACCGGATTGATCTGCGTATTCTTTCGCAACTGCAGAAGAAAGGCCGTATTACGAACGTCGAGCTTGCCGACGCAGTGGGACTGTCACCGAGTCCGTGTCTGATCCGCGTCAAGCGGCTGGAAAAGGCCGGTTATATCGTCGGTTACGGCGCGCAGATCCAACTCGAAAAACTCGGCGACGTGCAGATCGTCTTCACCGAAGTCACCCTTGCAGATCACCGCCGCGAAGACTTCATCAAGTTCGTAGCCGCGATTCGCGACATCGACGAAATCGTCGAATGTCATCTGGCAAGCGGTGGTTACGACTACCTGCTGAAGTTCGTCACGCGCAGCGTCGGTCACTATCAGAGCATTGTCGAAGGGCTGCTCGAACGCGATATCGGCATCGAGAAGTACTTCAGCTACGTGATCATCAAGACGCCCTTCATCAAGACGCATTACCCGCTCGAAACGCTCTTCTCGCCGAATCAGCATTAAGCACTCTTTCGGAGTGTTCAATGCGCGCCCCGCTTTTTTCTGCTCCTTTCCGCTCCTTTCCAGCTTCTTTCGATGCAGCCCGCGACAGGCGGTTTTGCGCTGCATTCTGTTCGCGTGCGTTTTTCGGAATGCATGCTGCGTCCGTGGGTCAAATGCAGATTTTTATGCGGTGAACCCCCGCATAGAATGAGTCTCGTCGCTCAGCGCGTGCCTTATGTGCGCGCTCAATGAGGAGAAACTCGCTATGACCCGCAGTTATCGCGTTGCCGTCATTCCCGGCGACGGCATCGGTGTAGAAGTGATGCCCGAAGGCCTGCGCGTGCTCGATGTGGCATGCCAGCGCTTTGGTATCAAGATCGACTATCAACATATCGAATGGGCAAGTTGCGATTACTACGCGCAACACGGCCAGATGATGCCTGACGACTGGAAGGCGCAGCTCGAAGGCTGCGATGCGATCCTGTTCGGCGCAGTGGGTTGGCCCGAGAAGGTGCCCGACCACATTTCCCTTTGGGGCTCGCTGCTTAAATTCCGCCGCGAGTTCGATCAGTACATCAATCTGCGCCCTGCCCGCCTGTTCGACGGCGTGCCGTCGCCGCTCGCGGGCCGCCAACCCGGCGACATCGATTTCATGATCGTGCGGGAGAATACCGAAGGCGAATATTCGTCGGTAGGCGGCACGATGTACGAAGGCACGGAACGCGAAATCGTCATGCAGCAAGCGATTTTCTCGCGTCATGGCACCGATCGCGTGCTGAAGTTCGCGTTCGATCTGGCCGCGCGTCGCGAGAAAAAAATCACGGTCGCAACCAAGAGCAACGGCATTTCGATCAGCATGCCGTGGTGGGACGCACGCGCCGCCGAGATGGCCGCGCGCTATCCCGATGTCGCGTGGGACAAACAGCATATCGACATCCTCTGTGCGCGTTTCGTGTTGAGCCCCGATCGCTTCGATGTGGTCGTTGCGTCCAATCTCTTCGGTGACATCCTGTCGGATCTTGGTCCCGCCTGCACCGGCACGATCGGCATCGCGCCGTCGGGCAATCTGAATCCGGAACGCACGTTTGCGTCACTGTTCGAACCGGTGCATGGGTCCGCGCCGGATATCGCCGGACAAGGCATCGCCAATCCTGTCGCGATGATCTGGTCGGCGGCGATGATGCTCGATTTTCTCGGCAACGGTGAAGGTGCCGAGCGCGCCGCGCACGATGCGATGCTCGAAGCCATCGTGCAGGTGCTCAAGGAAGGTCCGCACACGGGTGATCTCGGTGGCAAGGCATCGACGAGCGAAGTCGGGATCGCGGTCGCCGCGCAACTCGCGCAACGTGTCGGCGCAGGATCCGTCGATTGATAGCGTCATTAAAAGTGGAGTCGATCATGACACTCGAAGAGCAGGCCGCCGCGTTGATCCGCGCGGACAATTTCATCGACGGTGAATGGGTGCCCGCGCAAAGCGGCCGGCGCTTCGCCGTCACGAATCCCGCGACCGGCAAGCTGATCGTCGACGTCGCCGATAGCGGGGCATCCGACGCACGCGCCGCCACCGATGCCGCCGCCCGCGCGCTACCGGAATGGCGCGCACGTCTGCCGAAAGAACGTGCTGCCGTGCTGCATCGCTGGCACGGGCTGATACGCGAACATGCGGACGCGCTTGGCGCGCTGATCTCGCTCGAACAGGGCAAGCCGTTCGCCGAAGCATGCGGTGAGGTCGTTTATGGCGCATCGTACGTCGCGTGGTTCGCCGACGAAGCGACGCGCATTTACGGCGATCTGATTCCGCAGCAGCAGCGCGGCAAACGGATGAGCGCGGTGAGAGAGCCGATCGGCATCGTCGCGGCCATTACACCGTGGAATTTTCCGCTTGCAATGATCGCGCGCAAGATCGCCCCCGCGCTCGCGGCCGGGTGTACGGTCGTCGCCAAGCCGGCCGAAGATACACCGCTCACGGCGCTAGCACTCGTTCATCTCGCGCACGAAGCCGGTGTGCCGAATGGTGTACTGAACCTGATTGCGGCCTCCCGGGAATCGACGGTCGAAGCAGTGGCGGACTGGCTCGCCGATGGGCGCGTGCGCAAGATCACCTTTACTGGTTCGACGCCGGTCGGCAAACATCTTGCCCGTGAATCGGCGGGTACGTTGAAGAAGCTGTCGCTAGAACTCGGCGGCAACGCACCGTTCATCGTGTTCGACGACGCCGACCTCGATGCTGCGGTCACCGGCCTGCTCGCGGCCAAGTTCCGCAATGGTGGGCAGACCTGCGTGTGCCCGAACCGCGTGTATGTGCAGTCGGGTGTTTATGAACGCTTTGCGCAAATGCTGTGCGCACGCGTTGCCGAGCTGCGTGTCGGTTCCGCCAGCGATCCGGCGTCGCAGATCGGCCCGATGATCAATGCGCGTGCCGTCGACAAGATCGCGCGCCATGTCGAGGATGCCGTCGCACACGGCGCAACCGTCTTGACCGGCGGCAAACGCCTGGCCGAACTCGGCCCGAACTACTTCGCGCCAACCGTGCTCGGCGACGCGGCTTCGACGATGGCGCTGTGCTGCGAGGAAACCTTCGGCCCGGTCGTTCCGCTGTTCCGTTTCGATACCGAACAGCAGGCCATCGATGCGTCGAACGATACGCCGTTCGGTCTCGCGTCGTATTTCTACAGCCAGGATTTGCGCCGTATCGAACGCGTTTCTCGCGCACTTGAAGCCGGCATCGTCGGGATCAATGAGGGGGCCCTTGCATCGGAAGCGGCGCCATTCGGCGGCGTCAAGGAATCGGGCTACGGCCGAGAAGGGTCGAAGTATGGCCTCGACGATTACCTGTCGATCAAATATCTCTGCCAGGGCGGACTCGAATGAGTGTCGAAGGATATCCTATTGACATGGGGCTCCCTGATATCAACACGCGCGTGGCGGCCAACACCGGCATCAATTGCGTGTACACGTGCCGCGCGTGCGTTGTGCGCGCGGCAAGATCAACTCAACAGAAACAGGACTACGCAACGTGAAAGTACAGCAGATCAAAGAGGCCAGCGAACTCGCACTTGAAGACTGGGGCACCGCATCTCTGCCGGGTAATGAGGCAGTCCGTGTATCGGGTAAGCGGTACGCGATTCCGGGCAACGAGGCAGTAGATACCGGTGTGTTCGAGTGCTCTCCGGGCGCCTATCGTCGCGTGGTCAAACAGGCGGAAGTGATGCATCTCCTGAGCGGCTCTGGGTCCTTTACCCCGGACGGACAACCCACCGTCCACTTTCGCGGCGGCGATACGCTGTTTTTCGAAGCCAATACGGAAGGCCTGTGGCAGGTCGACGAAACGATGCGCAAGATCTACGTCATTCTCTGACAGTCACTGTTCTGTGCGTGCGCTGGCGCCCGCCTTGCAAAAGGACGTGACGAGACATCGGCCTGTGTTCGCATCGATGCGCCCGCCGAGTCACGCGTCAATCGAACTGAATATGAAACATCTGAATTGCGCCCGCCAAGGACTGACTGTCGAAAACCCTCAAGCTCAGGCGTCTCGACGAAGCAGCGTGCTTCCTTCAAGATGAAATCAGGTTCGCCGTTGACCCCCACACCTCGAAGTCGTTACACTCGACATCTAGCCATCGCTCCCTCGCCTCCCGGCTCATGGATCTAAAGCAGATTCAGTATTTCATCGCGCTGTTCGAAGATGGCTCCGTGACGCGCGCCGCGAAGCGGCTCAATATCGTGCAGCCCGCGCTCAGCATGCAGATCTCGAAGCTCGAAACGGAACTGAACAGCCAGCTCTTTGAGC
This sequence comes from Paraburkholderia fynbosensis, assembly GCF_902859935.1. GTDB lineage: Bacteria > Pseudomonadota > Gammaproteobacteria > Burkholderiales > Burkholderiaceae > Paraburkholderia > Paraburkholderia fynbosensis. Next base: position 107,749 of record NZ_CADIKI010000011.1, on the reverse strand, counting down.
GCGGCCCGCATGGCATGACGCCCACCGACGCCGCACGGCAGATGTACCGCCTCTACCTGCCGATCATGCGCGACATCGACCACGCGCGCGAGCAGCTCAGCCGGCACGATGTGATCGTGACCGGGCGTATCTCGCTCGGGATGGTGGCGTCGGAAGCGCAAAGCGTCCTGCCGGAATCGCTCGCGCTATTCAACGCGCTCTACCCGCATGTCGAAGTGTCGGTGGCCGATGGTTTCAGCGCGCAGCTGATCGACGCGGTGGAAGCGGGCCGGCTCGACGCGGCCATCATCAACCGGCCTCGAGGGCGCCTGTCGCTCGATACGTCTCCACTGGTAGTGGAAGAGATGGTGCTCGTCACGAGCGCGGAACACGGCCCTGCGCTGCCCGACACCATGACGGCATCCGCGTTGACGGAGCTCGAGCTCGTGCTGCCGACGCGTCGCAACGGCCTGCGCGGCGTGCTCGACGCCGCGCTGCTGAATGCCGACATCGTGATCAAGCCGCAGTTCGAGATCGACCTGCTGACCACGATCGTGCAATTTGTCGAACAAAGCAGCATCGCGACGATCATGCCGCGCGTGGTCGTGCAACGGAAGGTCGACGACGGCCTGCTGCGCGCGACACCGATCTCGGCACCGCGCATCGTGCGTCACATCGTTTGCGTGAGCCACCCGAAGCGGCCGATCGGTCCTGCCACGACCGAGCTCATCGACATCATCGCCGACCAGATCCGCCGCGTCACAACGGGGATCGAGATCGCGGACCCCGATCCGGCCAACGGCAACCAGGCGTGAGCCGCTTCGCTGGCGCCGGCCTTGCGCCGGCTGGCGCGCGTCGCTACGCGCGTCGCGGCGGGTCGCGAACGGCGCGACGCAAGTCGGCCTATCGCGCGCGCTCGCGCGATCAGTACGGATCCCGCACCGGCGTGTTATCGAGCTTGCCGAGCGTCTCCGGCACGACGAACGCGCCGACGAGAAAGATCACGCTGATCGCGCCGACGAACACGGCGAGCGTCATCGGCAGATCGAGCGGCGTCTTCGCGACCAGCGAGACGAGCGTGGGCATCATCCCGCCGATCGCAAAGCCGATATTCCACGACAGACCCGTGCCGGTCGCGCGGATCGCCGTCGGAAACCGCTCGTTCAGGAAGATCAGAATCGGCGCATAACCGGCGCTGCCGAGCGCACTCAGGATGACCGCGTAGACACCGACCATCGTGATGGTCTGCGCCGTCGGCAACAGCAGGAACAGCGCGGGCAATGCAAACAGACGGATTGCGCCGAGCAGGATGAACGTCCGCCTGCGGCCGATGAACGTGCTCAGGTGACCGGCCGCGACCGACGCGATCACCACGGCCACGCTGCACACCATAAGGATCGCAGCAGCCGTCGCATTCGGTGCGTGGTTGACGACCTTGAGGAAGGTCGGCAGATAACCCGACGTCAGGTAATAACCGCTGCCGCCGCCGATCGTCAGCAGCAGGTTGACGAGCAGGATGGAACGATAGTCGCGCGAGAACAGCGTGCGGATCGGCGAGCGAACCACCTCGACCGGCGCGTTACGCGTCTTGTCGGCGGCGGCACGCGCGGCCTTTTCCGCGGCAAGCTTCTTCCATAGCGGCGATTCTTCGAGGCTGTTGAAGACGAAGAGTCCGAGCACCGAGCTGATGATCCCGGTGAAGAACATGCAGCGCCAGCCCCACACGTCGAACAGGTCGCCGGGAAACAGCGACGACATCGCGAGATACGTCAGCGAAGCGAGCAGCGCACCAAGGCCTGCCCCGCCGCCACCGATCAGCCCCGACACCGCGCCGCGATACTTCAGCGCAACGGATTCCGTGCCGATCGTGTGCGTCGACGCCACCACGCCGCCCACGAATACGCCCTGCACGAGGCGCAGCAGCAGAAAGAGCACCGGCGCGATCACGCCCACCTGTGCAACTGTCGGCAGCAAACCGAACGCCGCCGTCGACAGACCGACGCCGACCACCGCGAGAATCATCGCGCCCTTGCGGCCGCGCCGGTCCGCATACGAACCGAACAACGCCGATCCGAGCGGCCGCATCAGCAGCGTGACGGCGAACGACGCATATACCGCGGCGAGCGAAAGCATCGCGTGTTCGGAGGGGAAGAACAACCGGCCGACCACCGGTGCGACGAACAACAGGACGAACAGATCGAACAGATCGAGTGCCCATCCCAGACACGAGGCCACGACTGCGCCCATCACCTGCCGCCTGTTGATTGCGGGCATGGCGGCGCCACCACTTTGCGCTGCAACGGACATCATCCATCTCCTAGGGTTAATACCGGGCCGGCCCAGATGCGAACTCGCCCGATGTGCGACGCGCTTCGGCCTCGTCAAAAGGCACGGCGCGCTCTTGTTGCGTTGACGAAAGTCGTTATGATGTCGGGAGAGCCAAACCGCGCTGGTCTGGCGCCGCCAACCGCGCCTTGCCAAGCATCGCGTCGGCGATCTTCTCGGCGATCATGATGGTGGGAATGTTTGTGTTGGCCGACGGCAGACGCGGCATCAGCGACGCATCGACCACCCGCAGCCCATGCGCGCCATGTACGCGCCCTTCGGTATCTGTCACCGCGCCGCGCTCGCGCACGTCGCCCATCCGGCAGGTACCGCTCGCATGCCAGACGCCGAACACGTTCGCGCGAATGAAGTCGTTCAATGCGCTCTCGTTTGTGAGCACCGACGACATCTGCACGCCGCGCGTGAAGAAGCGTTCGATCAACGCCCGACGCATCGGTGCGGGTGTATCGAGCAGCAGGCCCAGCAGTGACGTGATCACGGCATTGGTTTTCGTCATGCGGCTCAACGCCTTCACGCGCGGCGAAAAAGCGGCGGGAAAAAAGTCGCGCTGATCCTCGCTCAGTCCCGAGGCCGCGACCACACGCGCCAGCATGCGCACGCCCGCGGCGAGCCGCGCGACATCGCGCTCGTCGTCGAGCAGATTGAGATCGACCTGTGGCGCGGCGAACGGATCGCTCGAGACGAGCTGCACGCGGCCGCGCGAGAACGGACGGTTGCACCACAGGAAAAACAGGCCCAGCCGGTTACCGAGTTCATGCCATGCGGCGCGTGTCGCGCTCGACAGATACAGATCGGACGCCTCGCAATCCGCAACGCCCGACGTGAATCGCGCGGCCGTCATGCTGGCGCGGCGCCGCGCGCGCGGCATGCGAAAGCGTGGCTCGAGAAAATGACAGAACGTCAGCGACGGATGGTCCTGCAGATTCCGCCCGACGCCCGGCAGATCGAGCACACACTCGATGTCGAGTGCGTGCAGTTCGCTCGCGTCGCCCACGCCCGCGCGCATCAGCAGTGCCGGTGACTGCAACGCGCCGGCGCACACGATCGTTTCGCACGCCTTGAAGCGCAGTCGCTCGCCGTGTGGCGAAACGGCAACCACGCCGCGTGCGGCCACCCCTTCCATCACGATGCGCTCGACGCGCAGGTTCGAAAAGATATGCAGGTTAGGCCGCTTGCGTGTTTCTGCATCGAGATAGGCGACCGCGGTCGATACGCGCCGGTCGTCGCGATTCGAAAACGCGCCGGGAAAATAGCCGTCGTCGAACTGCGCGTTCTGGTCCTCCAAGGCTGCGAAGCCGTTGCTGCGCAATCCGTGGGCGAACGCGTTGCAAAACGGCGGCCACTGCTCCGGCATGATGCGGCGGATGGGCACCGGCCCGTGCGCTCCGTGCAGCGGACCAAGTGGAAAGTCGAGGTCGCTCTCGAGCTTGCGGAAATACGGCAGCACGTCCTCCCAAGCCCAGCCCGTCGCGCCGTTGGCGGCCCAGTCGTCGTAGTCGCGCGGCAGGCCGCGATTGGCCGACTGCACGTTGATGCTCGAACCGCCACCCATCACGCGGCCCTGCTCGTAGACTTTAGCCTCCGACTTCGGCGTGGCCTTCGCATTGAGCTCAGGCCAGATCCAGGTCTCCCCGCAGAAAACAGGCATCGGATAGCTGTCGAGGATCGCCTCCGGCACCGCGCCCGGCGGCGTATCGGCACCCGCCTCGATCAATGCGACGCTCATCGACGGCACGGCCGACAGCCGATGCGCGAGCACGCTTCCTGCCGACCCGCCGCCGACGATCACATAATCGAAACGCCCGCTTACGCGCTCCATGCCTGTCTCCTGAATGGCTTGATCTATGCGCTGCTGTCAGCTACCGCGAAATACGGGCTTGCGTTTTCCATGAAACGCTTCGACGCCTTCACGGAAATCGTCCGAACTGCGCAGCCGGCTATAGCAATGTCCTTCCAGTTCGATCGCGATCGAAAGCGGCGCATCTTCGGTGTCGTTGAGCAGCTTCTTCGCGGTGCGCTGCGCGAGCGGCGAGAAGGCACGCAACTCATCGACGAGTGCATCGGTCGCCGCTTCGAGCTCCGCATCGGCCACGCAGTCGACCACGACGCCCCAGTCGTACGCCTGCTTGCCCGGAATGCGGCGCGAGCGCATGACGATGTCCTTCGTGCGCCCGACGCCCACCATCTTCTGCAGACGCGCCGAGCCGCCCGAACCCGGAATCTGGCCAAGCTTCTGTTCCGGCAGTGCGTAGAAGCTGGTGTCGGTCGCGATGCGAAAATCACAGGCGAGCGACAGTTCGAAACCGACGCCGAAGCAGAAGCCGCGATTGGCTGCGATCACCGGCTTCGAGCACCGTGCGGGCGCGGCGACATTCCACGCCAGCTTCGACACGTGTTCCGGCGACGCTTCGAGAAAGCCCTTGATGTCGCCGCCGCTCGAGAAGTGCTCGCCTTTGGCACGCAGCACGATCACGCGTACGCGGTCGTCCTCGTCGAGTACTTCGAATGCGGCGCGCAGCTGCTCGCGTGCATGCATCGAGATCACGTTGAACGGCGGGCGGTGCAGGATGATATCGGCGCGTTCACGCGCAGCGTCGACTTCGATCGAGAAGCCGTCGAGCTCTTGCAGCAGCGTCTGGCCGCGATGAGTCAGCTCAGTCATGTGTTACTCCTTTCGTGGTTCTGTCAGGTTGTGTGGCGCCGTGCTCCGGTTCGTACTCGCCCGCCGAAAGCTTGCGGCGCAGGATCTTGCCGACCGGCGATTTCGGAATGTCGTCGACAAACACGTATTCGCGCGGGCGCTTGAAGTTGACGAGGTCGGAAGCCCGGCAAAAGTCATCGAGCGTCTGGGCTTCGACGTATTCGCTGCGCTTGATGAAGGCGACGACACGCTGGCCCCAGCGCTCGTCTTTCACGCCAGCGACGGCCACTTCGTCCACCGCCGGATGCAGCGACAACACCGATTCAATATCGACCGGCGAGATGTTCTCGCCGCCGCTGATGATCATGTCGTCGACGCGGCCCGACACGTAGAGATCGCCGTCGTTATCGAAGTAGCCGGTGTCGCCGGTGAAATACCAGCCGTCGCGCAACGACTTCGCGTTCGCGTCGGGCCGATTCCAGTAGCCTTCGAACGACTCGTCGCCGAGCAGGTCCGCGATGATCTGTCCTTCTTCGCCGGTTTGCGCGGGTTCGTCGGGCGACTTCGCGTCGAGCTTCACGACGCGCAGCCGCGTATTGATGCCGGCGCGCCCCGCGCTGCCCGGTTTCAGCGTCGCGTCCTGACCGATACTGAACGTGTACACCTCGGACGAGCCGTAGTGATTGACGAACAGTTCCGGATGGAAAGCAGCCGAAAGACGCCTCAGCAGACCGTCGTTCATCGGCGCGCCGGCAAAGCCGAGCTTCGTCACCGAGCTTGTATCGGTGAGCGCGAACTCCGGCGCGGCGAGCAGATCGTGATAAAGCGTGGGCACCAGATACAGGCACGTCAGCCGGTACGTGCAGATCGAATCAAGCGCAAGGGTCGCGCTCCAACGGGGAACGCAGACGAACAGCCCGTCGACGAGCGCCATCGACAGCAGCGAGCGCACGCCCATCGTGTGATAGAGCGGCATCACGCCGAGCGTACGTTCGCCGTGGCGATAGAGGTTCTGTGCGACGTGCGCGAGCGCGGCGGCGCGCTCGTGGCGATGCCGGCGCGGCACGCCCTTCGCCTTGCCCGTGGTGCCGGACGTGTAGAGGATCAGCGAATAGTCTTCCGCGGTGGCCTGCGTGGTGGCCGCAGCCGTAGCCGCGCCTTCGCGCCGGCGCTCGACCAGCAGTGCATCGAACGAAATCGACGCGCCCGCCGCATCGTCCAGCGCAATGCGCGGAACGGTCTTCGCGGCGGCACTGTCCGTGACGGCTTCGGCGGAAACCGGCTCGTACACGATAGCTTTGACGCCCGCATCGGCCACGCAGTAGTCGAGCTCGTCGGCTTTCGCACGCCAGTTCAGCGGCACGATCGCCACGCCGGCGAACTGGCACGCCCAGTGCAGCGTCGCCATTTCCCAGCGGTTTTGCAGCGCAACGAGCAGACGGTCGCCGCGTGCGAGACCGAGTTCGCGCAGACCGTGCGCAACGTTCAGGATGATCCGGTGCCACTGCGCGTACGTGAGCGTCAGTTCGCCATCGACGAGCGCCAGCGCGTTCGGGCTACGCTCCACGCTTTGCAGGAAGGTTCTACCAAGATCAAGCATCGCTCGTCTCCTTTTCTTCCTGCGCCTCGCGCCGGCGCGCCGCCACATCGAGCACGGCGGCGACGATCGGCGTATAGCCTGTACAGCGGCACAGATGGCCCGACAGCATGTCGCGCACCTGCGCCTCGTTCGGATCCGGCACGCGCTTCAGATAGTCGGCGCACGACATCAGAATGCCCGCGGTGCAAAAGCCGCACTGCAGCGCGTGATGACGCTGGAACGCCTGCTGAAGGTCGCCGAGCGTCTGATCCGGCGCGAGGCCTTCTACCGTTTCGATGCGGCGGCCGTCCGCCTGCACCGCGAGCATCAGGCACGAACGGGCCGCCACACCGTCGATGTGAACCGTGCAGGCGCCGCACACGCCGTGTTCGCATCCGACGTGCGTGCCGGTTGCGCCCAGTTCGTGCCGCAGAAAATCGGACATCAGATCGCGCGGCTCGCAATAGCCGCTCCGTTCCCGGCCGTTGAGCGTCACGGTGATTCGCCGCCGTTCGCCGCGCGGTTGTATGCCCTGCGGCATGGTACTAACAGGGGCCTTCGGGGTCTTGCTCACTTTGCCTCCTCTATCACGCGCCATCCCAGTTGCCGGACCAGATGCCGGCGATACGTCGCACTGACATGCGTGTCGTCCTGCGCGCCCAGCTTCCAGCTCAAATCGTTCAATGCAGTGCGCAGGTCGTCGCCCTGCAGATGCGGCCAGCGCTCCACCACCGGCCGGTCGGCGACACCGCCCACCGCCAGCCGGATCGTGTTATCCGTCACCACCGCCGCGCACGACACGAGGGCGAAATCGCCATGACGTGCGGAGAATTCCGCGAAGCCGTAACGCTCGCCCGGCTTTTGCAGCGGAAAACGCACGGCCTCGACGAGTTCGTCCGGCTCGCGCGCCGTCATCAACATCCCCTGAAAAAAGTCGTCGGCGGCGAGCACGCGCTTGCGCTTTGTCGAGCGCAGCAGCACATCGCCGCCGAGGGCTGCCAATGCGAGAGGCAACTCGGCGCTCGGATCCGCGTGAGCGATCGAGCCGCACACGGTGCCGCGATTGCGGATCTGAAAGTGGGAAATGTGCGGAAACGCGAGCGCGAGCAACGGCACTTCGTCGCGCAGCGACGGGCGCCACTCGACGCTGCCCTGCGTCGCCGCCGCACCGACCACGAGCTGCCCCGCCTCGTTGTCGAGACGCACCGTATTGAGCTCCTCGGTGCGGGAAATATCGACGAGCCAGCGCGGTTGCGCGAGGCGCATGTTCAGCACCGCCATCAGCGACTGGCCGCCGGCCAGCACGCGTGCGTCTTCGCCGCCATGCGCGAGCGCTTCGAGCGCATGTTGCGTACTCGTCGCGCGCAGATAATCGAACGGCGCCGGTTTCATGTTCTGCTCCTGAAGAATGCGAGGAAGCGCGAGAGCCACGAGCCTTGCGCGCGGCCTCGATCGACGGGTTTGCCCGACGCCTGCCGGCCCAGCGATTCGAACAGTTGCTGCAGCACGACTTTGGCCGCGCCTTCGAGCATCCGTGCGCCGACTGCCGCAACCTTGCCCGACACCTGCGCTTCATAGTCGTACGACAGGCGCGTGCCGTGCTCCGTGGGCGTCAGTTCGACGAGCCCTTCGCCACGCGCTGTGCCAAGCGGCGAATTGCCGGCACCCACCAGACGCAGACGATGTGGCGCATCGATATCCGACAACCCGATCCGAGCTTCGAAGCGCGCCTTGATCATGCCGACGCCGACCGTCACATCCGCGCGATACTGGTTCGGTCCGGTCGCTTCGAGCGCGTGGCAGCCTGGCATGACCTTCGCGAGCGCCTGCGGGTCCATCAGCACCGCAAAGATCGCTTCGGGTGTGGCGTCGAGATCGACAGCGCCGCGCGCCGTCAGCGCCTTGCCGCCTGCAAGCGCCTTTTTCGGCGCAGCGGCCGCTGCCGCTTCAAGTAACTCGGGACGCGAAGGCGGTGGATCGTCGATACCGATCAGGTGCATCACCTTCGCGGGCGTGAGCGGCAAGCGGATATCTTCCACGCCGAGTGCATCGGCCACTGCATTTGCGATGCACGGCGGTGTGCTCATGTTGTTGCCTTCGCCGAGCCCTTTCGCGCCGAGCGGCGTGAACGGCGACGGTGTTTCCAGATGCACGATCACCGGATCAGGCACTTCGCAGGTGGTCGGGATCAGGTAGTCGGCGAGCGTGCCCGACTGGAAACTGCCGTCTGCGCCGTAGCGGAACTCCTCCATCAGTGCCGCGCCCACGCCCTGCGCGAACGCGCCGCGAATCTGGCCGTCAGCGAGTGCCGGATTGAGCAGCGTGCCGGCGTCATGTGCGCTCACATAGCGGTCGATGCGCACGCGGCCGGTTGCGCGGTCCACTTCTACGCCGCACATGTCGAACACAAAACCGTAGGCCGCCGATGTGTTGATACGATCCTGCTCATCGGGCGCGTCCATGTGCGGCGGCGTCCAGAACACCGTCTCGCGCAGGCCCGGTTCTTCGCCTTCGGGCAACAGCGCGGGCGCCCAGTGCGGCGCATTGCTAGCGACGCGGCCAAACGGCATCGCGCGGTCTTCCTTGCCCTTCACAAAGACGCGGCCATCTTCGAAACAGATGTCCTCGGGCGCACAAGCCGATTGCTTCGCGACGATGCGAGCTACCTTGTCGCGCACACGCATCGCTGCCAGATGCACCGTGCCAGCCACCGCACCGGCAAACCGGCTCGAATAGTTACCGGCCGCAACCGACCACGCGTCCTTGTGCGTGTCGAACTCGACGTTGACGACGATGTCCTGCGGATTCAGACCAAGCACATCGGCTACGACCTGCGCGCAGACCGTCATATGTCCCTGCCCCGCCGGCGTCGATGCAACCGTCACGACCACGCCGCCGAGCAGATCGACGCTGACCGTCGCGCTCGCAATTGCGCCGCTCTTCGGGCCGGCTTTTTTGCGCGCCTCGGCGGGCATCACGGTCGTGATGTAGCCCATGTTCGACACGGAAGGCTCAACGATCGCCGCAAAACCGATGCCGTACAGACGTCCTTCCCGGCGCGCAGCATCGCGACGCGCGACGAGTTCGTCGTAGCCGCCCTCAGCGAGCGAGCGGCGCAGCGCTTCCTGATAGTTGCCCGAATCGAGCAGCGCACCCGCTGCAGCGCGATACGGGAACGCATTGGCGGCGACAAAGTTGCGGCGATACACGTCGAGCACATCGAGCTTCAGTTCCATCGCGATGCGCTGTATCAGACGTTCAAGGGGGAAATACACCTGCGGCCCACCGAAACCGCGGACGAGGCCCGTCGGCGTTTTATTCGTGAGCGTCACGCGGTTGCGCACGACGAGATTCGCAACCGCGTACGCGCCCGTCAGGCAGCCGTGCATCCGGTAGAACGTTGCGGGTTCAGGCGCACGAAGATAGCCGCCGCAGTCTTCGATCTGATCGTATGCGAGCGCGGTAATGCGGCCGTCGCCTTCGACGGCGGCTTCGAGCGTCGTCAGGCGCGCGGTGGCCGACGTCGCCGCGCTCAGATGTTCGAGGCGATCCTCGACCCATTTCACCGGTGCGCCGGCCTTGCGCGACGCAAGGCACATCAGCACCACATACGGAAACACCGCCTGTTTCACGCCGAAGCTGCCGCCCGAATCGCGCGGCGCCTTGTGCCGCAGACGATTTGCCGGCACGTTCAGCGCCATCGACATAACCGCATGCAGCGAGAACGGTCCCATGAAATTCGACGTGACGTCATAGCCTTCATCGCCGGACAGATACTCGGCGATTACCACGCCGCATTCGATTGGCGCACACGTGTTGCGCGGATAGTGCGCAGCAATCGTCACGCGATGCGGCGCGCGTTCGAAGGCCGCTTCGGGTTCGCCATAGCGATAGTGCCGATCGCTGATCACGTTCGTGCCCACCTTCGGATGCAGAACGGGCGCGTCGTCGGCGATCGCGTTTTCGATCGACGTCACCGGTGGCAGCGTCTGGTAATCGACCTTGATCAGATCGAGCGCGTCTTCAGCGAGCGCGCGCGATTCGGCCAGCACCACGGCAACCGGTTCGCCGACATAGCGCACGCGATCCATCGCGAGCGCCCACTGCTCCATCGGCGACTTCACGCCGACCACGAACGGCCGCGACCAACCCGGCAGATCGTCACGTGTAAGCACGGCGCGCACGCCGGCCAGTTTCAGCGCAGCGTCCGTATCGATGCTGCGCAGTTCCGCATGGGCGTGCGGCGAGCGCAACACCGCCGCGTGCAGCGTGCCGGGTTTCACGCCGATATCGTCGCCGTAACGTCCGCGGCCGGTCAGGATCGCTGGATCCTCGACGCGTTCCATCGAGCGACCCACATGGCGCTGGCGCTGGCGTTCAGTGGACGTTTCGGGTTCGCCAGCGGCGCGTGCTTGCGCTACCAGTTCGGCAACCGTATCCCGCTGATTCATTTCATTCCTCCCTGCCCGCGCCTGGCGGTTGCATGGGCGTCGTCGCCGTCGCCGTCGTCGTTCTCGCGTCGCATGAACTCGCTGGCAAGACCGCTCCAGCGGCGCGCAATCTCGCGATGCTCGATGCCGAACAGATCCATGATCCGGCCGACCGTGTGATCGACGACGTCGTCGACGGTTTGAGGGTGCGCATAGAACGCGGGCACCGGCGGCATCACGATCGCGCCCATTTCGGTGGCGAGCGTCATGTTGCGCAGGTGCGCGAGATTGAGCGGCGTTTCGCGCGCGACGAGCACGAGGCGACGGCGCTCCTTGAGCATCACGTCCGCGGCGCGCGTCAGCAGGTTATCGGCGAAGCCGTTGGCGACGCTGGCCAGCGTTTTCATCGAGCACGGCGCGATCACCATGCCCGCGGTGAGAAACGAACCGCTCGCCACCGTCGCGCCGATGTCGCGCACGTTGTGGACGACGTCGGCAAGGCCGTCGAGGTCCGTACGCGTAAGACCGAGCTCCTGCGCAGCGGTAATGGCGCCCGACGGCGACACGATCAGATGCGTCTCGGCCGTGCCGAGCCGGCGCAGGGCCGCGAGCAGTCGCACGCCGATGACTGCCCCACTCGCCCCCGACATGCCGACGACGATCCGTTCACGCGTTTGCGTTGACTGCATGGCCGTGCCTCGCTCAGACCGCGTCGCGCAGCTGGCCGCTGTGCAGGTAGGCATCGAACGCCGCGTTGCTCGTGGCGACGAGCCGGTCGAGATCGACGGTGTCCTGCCCCGGAATCCGCACGCGCGTGAATACATGTGCTGGATAGACGATCGGGCGCGTCGCGTCGAGACCCATCTTGGCGCTGACGCCTTGCATGTGCGGCGCCGCATCCTCGGGCTGGCCGACGGTCGTCGACGGATCGAGTGGCGAGCCCTGTGCGCCCGCCACAATCACGAGATCCCGGTCCGCCTGGAAGCGTGTCGCGATCGCCCATTCGATTTCGGCGGGATCGTGCACGTCCACGTCGGTATCGACGACAACCACCTGCTTGATGTCGTAGTGCGCGCCGAACGCGCACAAAATCACGTTTTTCGCTTCGCCTTCGCGTTTCTTGTCGAACTGGACCCACAGGTGATACCGGCACACGCCGCCCACCGACAACTCTACGTCCTTCACGCCCGGATGGCCGCGCTGCAGATGCGCCAGCAACGTCGCTTCGCGCGGAATGGCGCCGAGCAGCAGATGCTCCATTTCAGCCGGAATAATCGTGTGATAGATGGGCTGTTCGCGGTGTGTGACCGCCGTCACCTCGATCACCTCACGCGCTTCGCGCGCGCTGTAGTACTTCGGGAATTCGCCGAACGGACCTTCGGGCTCGCGTACCTTGGGCAGGATGCGGCCCTCGATCACGATTTCCGAAAATGCGGGTACACGCACGTCGTTCGTCACGCATTTCACGACGGGCAGCGGCGCGCCGTGCAAGGCACCGGCGATCTCCAGTTCGTCGTCGTCGATCGGGGTAATGGCCTGCGACGCCAGCATCGTCAACGGGTCGACGCCGATCGCGATCGCCACGTCGAGCGCGTCGCCCGCCGCTTCCGCGGCCTGATAGAACGCCAGCAGATGACGCGGCAGCATCAGGATCGCCATGCGGTCCGGGGCGTGCACCTGAATGCGGTTGATCGACACATTCTGGATGCCGGTCCGCGGATTACGCGCAATCACGAGGCCCGCCGTGATGTAGGGACCGTTGTCGTGCTCGCTGTGTGTCGGGATCGGCAGCAATGCGTGCAGATCGATGCCCTGCGTGCGGACGACCTGCTGGCACGCGGCCTCTTCGCGTGGCAGTTCGTGCCAGGCAACAGGATGCCCGGCCGCATCGCGAAAGCGTTCGAGCAGCGCGGCCTCGGGCACGCCCATCGCTTCGGCGATCCACGCGCGCTTCGACATGAAGCCGCTCACCACCGGAATGGCGTGGCCGCCCGGTTTGAGAAAGATGGTGGCCTGTTCGCCGTCGAGCCGTTTGGCGACTGCCGCAAGTTCGTGTTCGAGTGAAACCGGCTGATCGATCGTCGCGACGCGGCCCGTGGCCGACAGGCGTTCAAGCCAGTGGCGCAGCGTCGGCGCGGTGCTCTGCGGCGCCCATGAGGATTGAGGTGTGCCGCTGCCTGCGGCATCGCGTGAGTTCATTTCCGTCTCCATCGATGCTTGCTGCCGGGCGCCGGAACGAGTCTGTCGGGCGGACATGCAGCAAGTTGGAATGAAGCGTAGCGAGAACGGGCTATAACTTCTAATATTGTTTTTTGATGTTTTTCATCATTAGTTTTGATATCAGTGTTAGCCCCGATGACGCTCTTCGTGCGCTCGGTTATCAATAGGCAACGCCTGAGGGCAATGGTCTTTCTCAGCTAATCGGACAGTTGCGCGGTGTGCTTTTACAACCGGTTTTCGTGAGTCACCTGATGCACCGCGCAGCGGATATTAACTTTGCTGATGCAACCCGCGGCGCTCCTGCCGGACGTCAAATGGACCTCTCATGGACCTGAAGCAGATCCAGTATTTCATCGCACTGTTCGAGGACGGCTCCGTGACGCGCGCCGCCAAGCGGCTGAACATCGTGCAGCCGGCACTCAGCATGCAGATCGCGAAGCTCGAGGAAGAACTGCATCAGCAACTGTTCGAGCGCGGCGCGCACGGCATGGCGCCCACCGCCGCCGGACGGCTGATGTACCGCCTCTTTCTGCCGATCGTCCGCGATCTCGCGCATGCGCGTCAGCAAATGGTTCAGCGCGACGAAATCGTGACGGGCCACGTATCGATCGGGCTGATCGCATCGGTAACGGAAAGCGTGCTGGCTGATTCGCTGTCGCGCTTTCACGCGCGCTATCCACATGTCGAAGTCACCGTCGCCGACGGCTACACCGCGACCTTCATCGACTGGGTGTCGGGCGGCCAGCTCGATGCCGCGCTGATCAACAAGCCGCGCTCGCGCCTGTCGCTCGACTCGCAGCCGCTCCTCGACGAAGAGATGGTGCTCGTCACCAGCGCCGAACACGGCCTCGAACTGCCGCATGCGATCGAGCTCGCGCAATTGCCCGAACTCGAACTCGTGCTGCCCACCAAGCGCCACGGTCTGCGCGGCGTGCTCGATACGGCCGCGCAGCATGAGGACGTGCTGCTTGCGCCGCGCTTCGAAATCGATGTCTTGAGTACGATCGTCAAGCTCGTCGAAAGCACCCACTTCGCGACAATCCTGCCGCGCATCGCGGTTGAACGCGCAGTGCGTCGAGGGGCATTGCGCGCCTATCCGATTCTCGCGCCGCGCATCGTCCGCCATATCGTGCGCATCAGTCATCCGCGGCGGCCATTGAGCGCTGCTGCTGAAGCGCTGATCAACATCATCGCCCACGAATTACATGAAGTGTCGAGCGCATCGGCGCCCTGTGCCACGCATGATCAAGGGACGACCTCAAGAATTCATCCATGATCCATTCCCGTCCTGTAAGCAGGCCGCCAAGACATGAGTGGATAAGTTAGACGAACCCGGTATTGCCAATCTGCGATCGCACCGGAAGCGCAATCGGGTCTCGCTGGCCGTCGTCGACGTTCGTGGAAGCGGGACCTTTGCTGTCATCATGCGGCGGCCCCCGTCAATCGCCGCGCCGCGCGCCCTCGCCGGATCGTTTCCTGCCGCCGCCGTGCATACATGGCCGGGTCGAGTTCAACGTGCGCCGCCGCGCTCGCGTCGAGCGGATCGTCGCGCTCCGCGTGATCGAGATTGGCATCGCCAGCGCGCACGGTTCGATGTCGGGAGTTGATCCGGGCTCGTCGCTAGCCCATGGCCTCACCCGAACAGCGCTATTCCACGCGACGCCGCGTCGAAATCGCCGATGCCGTCGAAATGACCAGATCGGCGAAACGCTGCTCGTCGCGGTCGGCGTGCCAGCGCGATCTCGCCACCGCAATGTTCACGGCGCCAACACCCCGCCCGTGCGCATTAGTGATAGCCGCCGCCGTCGAAATGTCGCTCACGAAATACTCGTCCTCGGTGTGGGCATACCCTTGCTTGCGAATCTGCGCGATGCGGTCCTTGATCTTGCGCGGCTGATAAACGGTCGACGATGTGTAAGGCACGAGATTCGTACGCGACAGAATATTGTCAATCTCTGCATCGGGAAGCGTCGCGAGTATCGCGAGTCCAGGCGCAGTGCAGTACGCGGGCAGGCGCGAGCCCGTAATCACATGGGCGTTGAACACATTGCGGCTGACGATCCGCAATACGAATACGATGTCCGTATCGTCCAGCACCGTGAGATTGGTGGCTTCCTCCGTCTCCGAGCCCAGTTGCTGAAGATACGGCGTCGCGCGGCTCACGAGCTCGTTGGATGTCAGGTAATGGTAGGTGAAGTCCAGCAGCCTCGGCGAGAGTTCGTACTTGCGGCTGTCGGGATCCTTGAAAAGATAGCCCAGCGCGGCGAGCGTGAAGGTGAAGCGCTGCGTTGCGCTCATGTCGAAGCCGGTGAGCGACGATATCTCCGACAAGGACAGCTGACGCTTGCTGCCGTCGAAGGCGGTGAGCACTTTCATCGCCTTTTCGACGGACTGCACGTACAGCGACGATGTACTCGGATCCGCCGCCTCGACCTGCGGCTTCGTTGCTACACTCTTGCGCGTACGCGGGACTTTGGGCGCTTCGATCATCACATGTTCATCTTTAGGATTATCGGTGAATTATCGCATAGCCCTAAAGTCCTATCGATATCCGATATCAAACCGGCGCCTTGACCGTCCGATCCCACGCGTCGTCCACACTGCGCGGCAGCAGGTGCTTCTTGATCCGCTCGCTGGCCGTCAGTTCGAAGCTCGCCACCGCACGGTAGTAACGCGGCAACTGGAAACTTGCGAGCCGCTCGCGCGCCCACGCATGCATGATCTCCCACTCCACCGGTTCCTCCTTGAACTGCACGTTAAGCAGGATGTCCTGCTCGCCGATCGGTGACGCCACGCCGATCGCAGCACTCGCGCGTACCGCCGGATGCTCCGCGAAAATCCGCTCGATCTCCCACGCCGACACATTCTCGCCGCGCACGCGCATGCTATCCGTCTGCCGGCCGATGAAGAAAAGATCGCCATCGGCGTCGCGCCGCGCGCGATCGCCCGTGTGCAGTTTGCCGTTACGCAGCGCAGCTTGGGTCGCCTCGTCATTCTTCAGGTAGGTCGGCAGAAACGTGCCATTCACCTTGCTCGAGAGTACGATCTCGCCCGCCTCGCCCTCTTTCACGGGCTGGCCGTTTTCGTCGAGCAGTTCGACCTCGATCCACGGCAGCGCGCGACCGATTGACCCCGGCTTGCCCGTGGCATTGGCAGTCGCAAAGCTCGAGCATTCGGTCATGCCGTAGCACTCGCGCAAGCGCACCTTGAGGCGCTCCTGCACCGGCGCCCAGGCGCAGGCGCTGACGCCCGCGCCCCACGCAACGCGCAGCGTGTGCGCCTCGGGTTGTGCATCCAACGGCAGTTGCATGAGGATATCGAGCACGCCGCCGAGATAGTGAAGTTGCGTGGCACCCGCGCGCTCGATCTGAGACCAGAACTGCGAAGCCGAAAAGCGCGGCACCGCGTGCAAGGTCACCGCCTCGAGGAACGGCAGCATCAGCATCTGCGCGCCGCCGATATGGCACAGCGGCTCCCACAGGAAGAGCCGGTCGCCTGCGCGCACATCGGCGACGCGCAGCGCAGCTTCGCTCGCGATGCGCATCATCCGGTGCGTGAAGACGACACCCTTCGGCGCGCCCGTCGTGCCAGACGTGTAGATGACGCACAGCGGATCGTGCACGCCGATCTCCGGGCTCGTGAATGCAGCAGCCGGTTCCTGTGTATCGAACGCGGGCAGAGGCACACGTCGAGTCTTCCCGCAATCGATCGACGCAGTCAGGGCGTCGAATTCGTCCTCGATGACGAGCAGTTTCGGCTCGGCGTGCTGCAGCAGATATTCGAGGGCGGCCCCGCGCAGCTTCGTGTTCACCGGCACCCAGACCAGTCCGCTTAGCATGAGCGCATAGATCAGGTGAACGTGACCCGCGCCGTTGCCGAGCATGACGGCGACGCGGTCGCCCTGCACGAGTCCTTCGTCCGCGAACCAGCGCTGCAACTGGGCGACTTGCCGCGCAATGTCGTCGCAGGTGAGCGCCTGATCGTCGAAGTGCGCGACGGTACGCGCCTGCTCGCGGCGCAATCCGGCAGCGAGCAGGGGCACGCAGTCGAGTTCGTCGTCTGCGTGGCGGTGGGCGAAATATTTCGAGTAGCGATGCATAGTGATATCGATTGAAAAGCGGAATTCAGCGCGCGCGGCGCTTGAGCCAGGATGAAACCGCCACGACCAGCGCGATCAGAATGACCAGCGTGGTCGACACGGCCGCGAGCGTCGGCGTGATCGCCAGCTGGATGTCGTCCCACATCTGCTTCGGCAGCGTCGAATTGATGCCACCGCTCACGAAGATCGCGATGGTCAGATCGTCGAAGGAAACGAGGAAGGCGAACAGAAATGCCGCGCTCACGCTCGCCGTGAGCAGGGGCAGCACGATCGACGTGATGCGTCGCAACGGCGATGCCCCCATCACGCGGGCCGCATCGTCCAGCCGCCAGTCGAAGCGCTGGAAGCCCGCCGCGAGCGTGACGACCACATAGGGGATCGCAAGCACTGTATGTCCGATCACGAGTCCGAGATTGGTACCCGTGAGTCCCAGTCGGCCGAACAGATACAGGAGGCCTACCGCGACCACGATGCGCGGCACGATCAGCGGCGCGACTAGCAGCGCGAACACGGGCTTGCTCGCGCGGCGCGGCATGCGCGTCATCGCGAGCGTCGCGCCGAAGCCCAGCAGCAGGGACAGCAGCGCAGTGCCCAGACCCACTTCGAACGACCGGATGATCGCGCTGCGCCATACGGGTGAATCCATGAAGGTGCCGAACCATCGCGTGCTGAATAGCTTCGGCGGAAACGCGATGTAGTCGCTCGTGGTGAACGCATAGGGAATCACCGAGAGCACCGGCGCCACGAGCACGATCATGATGATGCACGTGTAGAGTCCGAGCGGGCTCGCGGCGCGCGCGGTCGTATCCGCGTGCGCTTTGCGGCGCATCACGAATGGCGCGAAAACCCGGCCCGCCGTTATCAGCAGCGCAAGCCTGACGCCCTGTGCGCGGGAGCCGCGCGAACGCTCCGTCACCTCGCCCGTCAACGATGTCAGCCCGACCATGCGGTCATAGACGAAAAAGATGACGATCGAGCAGATCAGAAGGACCGTCGAGAGCGCGCCGGCGAAACGCATGTCGAAGAGTTCGAGCACGGACGAGATCACGAGTTGCGCGATCATCGTTTCCTTCGGTGAACCGAGCAGCGCCGGCACGATGAAGAAACCGAGGCTCGAGATGAACACGAGCAGCCCCGCCGCCGCCACGCCGGGCGACGAAAGCGGCAGGAACACCGTGAAGAAACTCATGCTGCGTTGCGCGCCGAGCGTTTCCGCCGCCTGCGCGAGGCGCTCGTCGATGCCGCGCATCACGGGAAGCATCGTCATGACCGCGAGCGGCAGCATCGAATGCACCATGCCGATGAGCACGCCCGTCAGCGACGGGATCGTGCCGCTCGTCTCGTGCACGAGGCCGAGCGAGAGCGCGATGATGGACAGCACGCCGGTTTTGGACAGCAGCAGCATCCACGCGTAAGTCTTGACGAGATAGCTGGTCCAGAAAGGCAGCATGACCCACAGCAGCCAGCGTTCGCGCACGCGCTCCGGGAGCCGGCTCAGCATGTATGCGACCGGATAGCCAAGCAGAATGGACAGCGCCGCCGTCAGGAACGAGATAGCGAAGGTGATCCACAGCACCTTCGCGTAGACGGGCGTGCGCGCGATGCGCTCGAACTGCGCAAAGCCGATCTGGCCGTCAGCGCCGACAAGACCGCCTTGCAGGATTTCTCCGACCGGCACGATGAAAAACACCAGCAGGAACAGCAGCGTGGGCACGATCGGCAAAAAGCGCAGGCAGCGCGCGAGCACGATGGACCGGCCGCGCCGCGCAGTTGCGTTCTCGCGCTGCACATGTAGAGCGATGGTCATGACGATTCCTCAGGCATGTAGCAGCGTCGTGCGGTGCGGATCCCACGTCAGGCCGACCCGGTCGCCGACGCGCGGCGTCACGCTGCGCTCGCAGCGCACGGTCAGCTCCGTGCCGTCGCTCATGGCGAGCTGTACGCGCGTGTCGCTGCCGAAGAACACGACATCCGAGATCGTGCCGTCGACAAAGCCGCTATGCGGCTCGACGAGGCGCGGCGCTTCAGGACGCAGGAGCAAGGTGTGACGCGCGGCAGGCGCACCCGCTGCGCTCATCGGCAATGGAATGCGGCCGCCCGCCGCGAGCAGGATCGGCTCGCCGCCCGCGCCGCGCGCCGCGTCGAGTTCGCCTTCGAGCAGGTTCGAGTGCCCGATGAAACCCGCGGCGAAACGTGTGGCCGGACGATCATAGAGATCGGACGGCGTGCCCACCTGCTCGATGCGCGCCTGGTTCATCAGGCAGATGCGGTCGGACAGCGTGAGTGCTTCGTCCTGATCGTGCGTCACGTAGACGAAGGTCGCGCCGAGTTCCTTATGCAGGCGTCGAATCTCGGCCTGCATGTGTTCGCGCAGTTTCTTGTCGAGCGCGCCGAGCGGCTCGTCGAGCAGAATCACCGAAGGCCGGTAGGCAAAGCAGCGCGCAAGCGCGATGCGCTGCTGCTGCCCACCGGACAATTCCTTCGGATAGCGCTTTGCGTATTCGCTCATGCGCACCATCGCGAGCGCGTCGTCCACCGCGGCGCGCACGTCTTCGCGCGACTTGCGTCGCATGCGCAAACCGTATGCGACGTTGTCCCACACGCTCATGTGCGGGAACAGCGCATAACTTTGAAACACCATGCCGATGCCGCGCTTGCCCGGTTCGACGTGCGTGACGTCGTGTCCGTCGATCTCGATGCGCCCCGCGCTCGGTGCAACGAGCCCGGAGATCATCTGCAACAAGGTTGTTTTGCCGGAACCCGAGGGACCGAGCAGCGTCAGGAATTCGCCCGCCTGCACGGCGAGATCAGTCGGTTCCAGCGCGAGCGCATCGCCATAGCGCTTGGCAACGCCGATCGCTTCGAGTTTCGAGCTCATCGTGGCGTCCTCAGGAAATGATCCAGGAATTGAACCGCTCGGTGACCTTCTGGCGGTTGGCCTCCCACCATTGCGGGCTCGGCAGCCTCATGTCCTCGATGTTCTCCGGCGAGGTCGGCAGCAGCGCCGCGCGCTCCTTGCTGATGGTCTCGAAGGACTTCCTGTTGGTCGGGCCGTAGGCCAGCGTGCGCGTGAGCGCGGCCTGACGCTTCGCGTCGGCGCAGAAACGTACGAACTGCCTCGCGGCATCGGCGCGGGGCGTGCCCTTTGGGATGGCCCAGCCCTCGATCGAATAAAGGCCCTGCTTCCAGACGATCGTCACCGGCGCACCGTTGTCTTTCGCGGCTTGCGCGCGGCCGTTCCACGTCGAGATCATGTCGACGTCGCCGCTCTGGATCGCCTGCATCGCCTGCGCGCCAGACGTCCACCAGATATTGATGTGCGGCTTGATCTTGTCCAGACTCTTGAACGCGCGGTCCACGTCGAGCGGATAGAGCTTGTCGAGCGGCACACCGTCCGCGAGCAACGCCTGCTCGAGCGTGTCGAGCGGACTGCGGCGCAGGCAGCGGCGCCCGGGGAATTTCTTCACGTCCCAGAAGTCCGCCCACGACTTCGGGCCGTTGTCCTTGAACTTGTCCGCGCGATACGCCAGCACGGTCGAATACACGTCGACGCCGAGCCAGTTCGGCGTGACCGCCTCGGGCATGATGTCCGGGAAGTCGCTCGTCTTCAGGCCGATCGGCTCCAGCAGACCTTTTGCTTCGAGGTACGGAATGTCCGCCGACAGCGTCAGCGTGGTGACGTCCCACACGTAGTTCTTCGTTTGCACCATCGCCGCGAATTGCGCGACCGGCTGCGATTCGCGCGCGACGCTGACGACCTTGATGCCCGTCGCTTTCTCGAACGGATCGTAAAACGCTTCGCGGTACGCAGTCGTGTACGGACCGCCCGGGTCCGATACGACGATCTGCCTGGACTGAGCGCGCACGGCAAGCGGCATCGAGCCGGCCACTGCGAGCGCGCCCGCGCCTTGCAGAATGCGCCGGCGCGTCGGGTTGAAGTCTTGCGTCATGATTCAGGTCTCCCGCACTGGGGCTGAGAAGAAGCGGCCCGACTTCAGCCCGCTTTATTTCGCGCGCTTTTTGAAGAACGCTTCCATCATGCGAGCGGGCTCGCCGGAGTCGTACGCCTCGCGCTGGATTCGCTCACCCGCCTCGATGCAGTCCGCGAACCCCGGCTCGGTCATCTCGCGCAAACGCTGCTTGTCCAGTCGCATGGCGACGGGCGGCTTGGCGGCGAGTTCGGTGGCGATTGCCAGCGCTTTCTCGAAGACCTTGTCCTGCTCGACGATGTGATGAATCAATCCGATGCGATAACACTCGTCGGCATCCATCAGACGGCCGGTGAGCGTGAGCTCGATGGTGCGCGACATGCCGAGCATCGAATTCATGATCCATGGCCCGGTCGTGCTGGCGATGCCCGCATTGATTTCCGGCTGACCCATGCGCACGCCCGGGTGACCCACGCGGATGTCGCCCAGCAAGGCGACCTGGAACGCCGAACCCGCGGCCGTGCCGTTGAGCGCCATCACGAGCGGCTTGCTCAGGCCGCGCAGCGTCGCGTAGTAGCGCTGCCACTCCTTGACCCACGCCACCGCGCGCTCGCCGTCGAAGTCGTGCGCCTCCGCCAGATCCTGCCCCGCCGAGAATGCGCGATCGCCCGCGCCCGTCATGATGATCGCAGCGACAGCGTCGTCGGCATTGAAGCGTTCGAGCGCCGCAATGATCGCTTCGCGCATTGGCGTGGTCCACGCGTTCAGGCGCTCGGGGCGATTCAGCGTGATTACCGCAACGCGGCCGTGATTCGAAAACAGAACGTCGTCACTCATAATTTATCGCATCGTAATAGTTAATGGTGAAATGCAATATAGAACCATCAAAAATAAGGTGCAAGCGGGTTTACGCGGAAAAGTGCAACTCTGTGACCAAAAACGCACGCGAGCGAAGCGAATGCGTCGTAGGTCAAGGTAAAGATCGTGGGGAAGCGAGCGTGCGAACGCATCGGGCCGGGGAGTGTCCCGATGCATTCGCTACGAGGTCAGAATCGGGAACGGCGTCGGGCGTGCCGGCTTAGGGGAATGGGGGCTCCTGACCGCACAGAGCCACACGCTGACCGACTCGGGACGACCCACATGGGACAGCCGAATCAGCCGATAGCGGACGCTCAATCGGGTAGTCGTTCACTACCTCATGAGGCTTCCTGCGCGGTGTCAGGAAGCCTGCCTCAGAACGCAAATAGCCAACTTTGGGGTGCCTGCGCGCACCCCGCAGACTGATGCAGTGAAAACTGTCAGCGCGCCTGCCCCTCGATCTGCTGCCGCAGACGCTTTTCTTGGTCTTGAAGCTCGGGTGTAAAGGCCTCGCCAAAGTCAGCAGGCTCAAAAAAAGGCCGAATTTCGATCTCTGAATCGCTCACCATCGGATTCGGACAGCGCTTTACCCATTCAATCGCTTCGTCCATCGATTGGACTTGCCAGAGCCAGTACCCGGCGATCAATTCCTTGACTTCTGCAAATGGGCCGTCAACGACGGTTCGGTCCTTTCCTGAAAACCTCACACGCGCGCCTGCCGAACTCGGCTTCAGCCCGTCGCCGCCTTGCATGATCCCAGCCTTCACCAGTTCCTCGTTATATTTGCCCATCGCCGCGATGAGCTCCATGCTTGGCATTTGCCCAGCTTCGGATTCGGGAGTTGCCTTGACGATGACCATGACACGCATTTGTGTTTCTCCTTTGAAGACAGTGCTGTTCGGAGGCAAAGACGCCTCCTGTGTCTACGACGAATGATCGTGGGAGAAATCGACACGCGCAAGACACGACTTCGCACTTTTCAGAACGCTGCGAATGTAGTCATGCATTGCCCGCCACGAAACGGCCCCACGCGACGATACGCTTCTCTTCGAGTTAAAAGACGTCCATCTATCGCAAGGACTAACGGAACTCCTCGGTCAACGATCCAGGGTAGTGCCGAACGACCGTTCGTGGCTGCGGATTCAACCGGTCGATGCTTAACGGAAATTGATCGCCGGCTCGATATTCTGGAAATGAATGCGCACACATCCTGCATCCTGCCTGGCGTATGAAAAGCAACCAACGTCGCGACCACGGTCTGCGTCTGGGAAACTTCAGTTCGCGCGCGATAGAAGCGGCCGCTCAGACCCGGGCAAGCACGCGTGGTATCTCGTCTACCAGCGCGTCGATTGCGACGCGTACCTTCGAGGGCAGATGTCGCGATTGCGGGCGAACGAGGTGAACCTCGGCGCCCTGCACGCTGTTGCTATCCATCACGAGCGCTAGCCGGCCGTCGCGCAGATAGGGCGCCATGAGCCAGCATGGTAACCAGGCGAGGCCCGCGCCCGCAGCCGCTGCGTCGGCGATGGCCTGGAGATCGTCATAACGCAGGCGCGCGGACAGTCGGCACTCCTGCACCTCGCCGTCTGCGCCGAGCACGCGCCATGGTGTGCTCTGTCCGCCGCGCCCGTAAGCGATGCCGACGTGCGAGCCGAGTTCGGCGAGACCCGCCGGCCGCCCGTGTCGATCGAGCCAGGCCGGAGACGCGCAAATGCCCATCCGCTGCACGCCGAGCCGGCGCCCGACAAGCGTTGCATGGTCCGGCAGCGCTCCAATCCGCACCGCGATATCGAAGCCGTCCTCGACCAGGTCCGAAACGCGATCGCTGAACGACATCTCGACGTCAAGCAACGGATGGCGCTCGACCAGCTTCAGCATCACGGGTGCGACGCACTGCCTGCCGAACAGCACCGGCGCGGTGATGCGCAGCCGCCCGGACGGATCGCGGCGGCCCGCCTCCAGCGCCGCCTCGGCCGCGCCGAGTTCGGCCATCACGCGGCGGCACTGCTCATAGTACGCATGTCCTTCGTCGGTCAGGCTCAGATGGCGGGTGGTTCGCTGCAGCAGTCTCACCCCGAGACGCTGCTCAAGCCTCGCGACAATCTTCGCAATCGCCGAGCGCGTGACACCAAGGCGTTCGCCCGCTGCGGCGAAGCTGCCGGCATCCACCACATCCACAAATTCCGCAATGCCTCTTAGCCGATCGTCCATCGTGCGAGCTCCCAATACCGCGTCTTCTGTTTCCTCTCAGGCGACGATAAGTCGTCGAAATCTCGTCAATGCGACCTTTCCGGCAACACTAACATAGGTGCTTCTACCCGATGAGGAGTTGCTATGAACGCATGGAAACTGAAACCCGGTGCCGGTATCTCCGGCCTGAAGCGCAGCGACGCGACCATCCGATCGCCGGGGCCGACCGAGGTCGTTGTCAGGGTTCACGCGGCGTCGCTGAACTATCGGGACTTGATGTACGCCCGCGGTGACTATCTCGGCATCGGCGATGCGCCGCTGATCCCGCTGTGCGATGGCGCGGGCGAAGTCGTCGAGACCGGCCGCGACGTGCGCCGCTTCAAACCGGGCGATCGCGTGGTCAACACATATTTCCCGCGTTGGATCGACGGCGCTCCGGCGCCGTGGAAAGTCGACGGTTCGCCAGGCGCCAAAGTCGACGGCGTGCTGGCCGAGCGGTTCCTGGTCGACGAAACGGCTCTTGCGATGATCCCCGCACACCTGGGTTATGAAGAAGCCTGCACGTTGTCGTGCGTCGGCGTCACCGCATGGAACGCGCTATTCGCGGACGGCGACACGAAACCCGGTTCCACGGTGGTGCTGCTCGGCACAGGCGGCGTATCGATCTTCGCGCTGCAGCTGGCGCGCGCGGCGGGTCTGCGCACGATCATCACGTCATCGAGCGATGAGAAGCTGGAACGTGCGCAGAAACTCGGCGCCGATGAGACGATCAACTACCGCGCCACGCCGGAATGGCAGAACGAGGTTCTCCGGCTGACCGATGGGGTAGGCGCGGATATTGTGCTGGAGATCGGTGGGCGGGACACACTGCCACGCTCGGTGGCCGCGACGAAAATGGGCGGCCTCGTGTCGATCATCGGTGGTGTGAGCAGTTTTAGCGCGCCGGAGCTTGGACTCCTTCCGGTGATCGGCGGCATCAAGCGACTGCATGGAATCATGGTGGGCAGCCGCTCGATGCTCGACGAGGTTGTCGGGCTCGTCTCCACGCATCAAATCCGGCCGGTGGTCGATCACGTCTTTGGCTTTGACGACGCGCCCGCCGCGTACAGGTATCTTGAGTCGGGTCAGCACTTCGGTAAGGTAGTAGTCCGGATCGACGCATGAAACCTGTGCTGGTGAGGGTTCGACGATGCAAAAAACCACCGCGAGTCTTGTGAACTCGCGGTGGATTTCTGACAATCGTCAGTGCAATCTATACGACGACGATGCTTCATCGCCGATCGTCAATCAGTAGTCCCACGTAACCGGCACGAAACGAAAGCCTTCACCGTTCTTTGCAATGTGGCCCACAGACGGGAATGCGACGTGCGCCGCAGCCAGCAGAGCGCCAGTTTCAGCGGCTTCGTTGAGCAGCGCGATACGCACGTTCGCCGCGACTTCGGGGTCGTGCTCGAAGCCATTTTGCCATTCGGGATTGTCGAAGTTGACTTCGAAAATCGCGTCGCCCACGAACGTCAGCTTCTCGCCGTTTGATGCGACGTCCACGACGCAGTGCCCCGGCGTGTGCCCACCTGTCACGCGCGCAGACACGCCCGCTGCAACTTCCACGGTCTGATCGAACTGCACGATGTTTTCGCTGTAGAGCTTTACGAACTTTGCAGCGGCTTGGCGCAGCGCGGGAGGAACCGTTTCCGGCATCACCGTCCTGCTGAAGTCCGGATTCTTCCAGAACTCCACCTCCGCGGCCGCTACGTGAATGCGCACGTCCGGGCGCAGCTTGCCCTTGACGCCATCAACGTTCAGCCCCCCGACGTGATCCATGTGCATATGCGTAACCACAATATCGGTGATCGCAGCGAGGTCGATGCCAGCCGCTTCCAGGCGCATCACCGACCGACCGGCGCGCGTGAAGTATTCAAACCCATCCCCCACGCCCGAATCGATCAGGATCAGGCGTTCGCCGCTGCGCACGAGCGCGATATTCAGCGCCCAGTCGAACATGTCTCGTTGCAGGAAACGACCATCGAACCATTCGTTGCGGTCCGCTTCGCTCACGTTGGTGGACATGGTGGAGGTCGGCAGCGGCAGAACGCCATCGCTGATCACCACGACGTCGACGTCACCCACGCGCACGGCGTAGCGGGAAGGCACGAGTTCGCCTGAACCTTCTTTGCCAAGGTTGGCGGTGACGGGCTGCAGATTGCGGGTTGTTTCACTCATGATCGATAGTCCTGTGAATTAAGTGGGTAAGCTGCACTGGCGGTGCGGTTCTCGAGCACGACCGTGAATTTCGCGCGCTTTCTTTTTGCTCGCGTTTCGACCGACCGTGTGGCTGATTCTAGTCAGCGGGGGCGAACGCCAGTAGCGTTTCGAATGTGTCCAGCATGTTGTCCGAACGGCAACAATCGACGACGGACGGGCAATGAGGGGCAACGCGAAGGCTCCGTGAATGCCGGCACGGCGCTCGAAACGAATACGATGGCGCCCGAAGTGATGCAGCGAGGCATACGTGCGTTCAACGCACGAACCGACGCACCAGATGACGATTTCTAGACCACTCGCAAATCCCACAAGACATCGAGCACGTGTTGCGTAGCACTCTCGATGCGCCCCGCTCGATGCGCGATGCCGAGCCGACGCCACAGCGCTGGTCGAAGCGGGCGCATGACAATGCGCGGATCGTACGATGGAGTAGTGGACTCATGAGGCAACAACGCTGCGCCGTAGCCCGCCGCGACGAGACTTCTGATGGCGTCGTTGTAGTTGAGCTGAATGCGCGGCACAGGATGATGCCCTCCTGCTACGAACCATTCGGTGCTCAGGTGCGAAAGCCGTGTAGTCGAGTCATTAAGAACGAGAGGCTTACTGGCCAGCCACCTGGGAGTGACGCGGGCCGGGCATTTCCACTGGGCAGGCATGAAGGCCATGACCGGATCCCGGCGCCAGGGCTTGATGACAAGGCCCGGCATCGTGGGTTGAGGCAACGCTACCAGTCCAATATCCAATGCCCCTTCAGCGAGGCGGCCAAGCGTGTCCTGCGACGTCAGCACCGTAATCTGGACATCGATCGCGGGATGCTGCCGCCCCAACGCTTCGAGAGCCCGCGGCAGGAGGTTGGCTATTGCGCCCGTCGATGCGCCAAGCCGTACACGGCCCTCAAGCCCCTGTACTTGCCGCCGAACATCGTCTAGCGCCCGCCCCGCGTCGGCGAGGAGGTGCCGCGCCTTTGTCAGAAGGGTCTCGCCGATCGCTGTGGGGTGAACGTGTCCGCGCTTGCGTGACAGCAGAGGCGCACCAATGCGCTCCTCCAGTTCCTGAATGTGAAGGCTGACAGTTGGCGCAGCCAGGTGCAGGACACGTGCGGCCTCCGCAAAGGAACGATGGTCTGCGATCGTCACCAACGTGCGCAGGCGGTCCAGACTAATCTCTCGCATGGCAGTACCAGATTAGGAATAACTGAACGTAAGTTTCAGGAAATTCAACTTTTCATATTTTATCTCTCGAACCAAGATTGGCATTATCCGTTCAGGAGGATAGACATGACTGGTATCAAGGAGAGCATGAAGGGTGATGAAGGTGCGCACCTATCGGCTTGCGATGTGCAGACGCAACAATGGGTAGCTGCGCTGACGCTCACCGGTTTATTGATGACCATTCTGGTCCTCGCCGGGCTGTCTGGCGTGACGGCTTCCCGTCACGTCAATCAGGTGTGTTTCCGGACGAAAATGAACGACGGGCACACCCTCCTGGAAGCCTCGTTCCAGACGCCACCGGAGCAGGACGCAATCGTGGAGGCGATGCGCGCCTGTTCACTTTAACGTAGCTGACTATTATCGGGGCCGGCTTACCCCTCAGACCACCCCGCCATACGCCTCACTACCCATTCCATAGTTACGGTTGGTCACATCCGGATTCCGGTTCACCAATGGCCTCGCGTACAGCGGATGACGCAAGCTCCGCACTTCGTGTTCAAGCGTGAAGCAAGGCGTACCACTCACAGGATCGACAAGCTCGGCGAAGCGATATTGGTGAGCCTCCTCGCCATAACTCAACCCGCGAGCGGCGAGCCGCTCGTAAGGTCCGGAAAAATTGGCCACATAGATCTGAATGTGATGCCCATCGTATTCCTCGCTTGCCGATGGCGTTTCCGCATAGACGAGTTGTTGATGCCGGCCGACCGCGACCGCCGCTTGCAGCGAACCGTTACGCTCGCGTACCTCGGCAGACGCATCGAATATCTCGTGATAGAACGCAGCAATCGACGCCGCGCCACCGACGGGCACGTCAAGTTGTACATACGCGATGCCGAGATCGATGCCCGCCCACGGGTCGCTCGCCGCGCACGCATCGGCATCGAGGCAGTCGTAACGATTCCCCCACGGACAGATCACTTGCACGCGGTCGTCCCGCTCGGTCCATCCGAATCGGGTTTGCGCGAGGAGAGGCCGAACGGCGCGCAGCCGCTCGATGAGCGCCGCGCGCCTGCCCACGATCAGCCCGACATGTCCGCGAAGGCGCTGCGCGTCGCCGTGCGGCAGGTGAATCTGCGAACGGCCGACGTTGATCCACATGTTGGTCACGCCCGTCATCAGAAACGGGTCGCGCGTCAGACCGAGTGCACTGACATAGAACGCGGTCGCGAGACGCTGGTCCGGGATCGTGAGGTTGACGTGTTCCAGCAGCACAAGGTTGCCGATGTCTTCACGTGCGTAGTCAGAACGCTGCATCTGTTGGTCCTCGAAGGATTGACGCGGTAGATCAAACATACACCACTCGGGCGGCGTTCATGACATTCTTCCCGCGACGCGCCCCGCGGGCAACTCGATGCGTTTGATATCGGCGAGAATGAGGACCTATGAGGCCGCGCCCAATATGGCCATCGCGCCGATGAACATGAGCCCTGTTCACGCGCGACATTCCGTTTGGCACCGTTAGCGAATTCGCGGCACGATCAGGGACCGGTATCGACGCGAATAGAAATACGGCCTGCAATTTCACCTGCTCGCTTCCGCCAGCCCTCGAATGTGCATACGCTTAGGAAGCGGATTCACGAATGCCGCAGCAACAGCTGCGGCAGATCGACGAACGTTCGATCGGGTGCCCCGTCGCGACTGCTGAAGCGCAGTGCCGGAGCGCCGATGCTGAGATCGAGTCAGAATATCGGGGGACCGCCAGCTAACCGGGGACCGGATCTTGCTGGCGATATCCATGTCCCGGCTCATGAAAGGGAGAGTGTCATGATCAGGCTACTCGGCATCCTGGCTTTCGCGTTCGGCGTTGCGGGCTGCGTCGCTGCGCAGCCGCCCTATTACGGATACGGCGACCCGCCCGGATACTATGCACCCCGGCCCAGTGTCGGCGTCGGTATCGGTGTGGGCAGCTTCGGCGGGTCCGGTTTCGGAGGCGTCGGCGTCGGGCTCGGTTTCTAAAGCGCGGTGACGCACGGGGCGCACGCTGGCGACTTCCATGCGAGCGCTCCTGGCATTCAATCCGCCATACCTCAAGTAACAGCCCGATATGTACGGTCCGCCAACCAGTTCGTCCAAATCATCTACAGAAAGCCTCAGAGAAAACCCGCACCATCTTGTTGCGTCTTCAGCACCTTCCCGGGGCGTTTTAAGCGAAAACTAAAGAACTTCTCCAACTGGTCGATAGCATGATCAGGGGCTTCTCCCCCGACGGACCTGACCGAGGTCCGACGTTCCCAGCACGGAGAAACGCAGTGAAACGTCTGGCTTATCGCCCCCGGGACGCAAGCTTCGCGATCACGCGATCACACCCATGAAACGCAACCTGTTCTTCCGGTTTCTCGGACGCCTTCGCGTCGGCCGCAAATTGCTGCTGATCTATCTGCTCGACCTGAGCGCAGTGCTGTACATCAGCGGCATCCTGATCCACGAGAAGTACATCGCGATCGACTTCTCTGACAAGGAGTTGATCGGCAATGCCTACGTCGCGGCCGTGCACGACGCGTTTATCGACTTCGCACTCGCGGGGGCCGGGCAACCGCAGACTGCGGCTCAATTACAGCGCACTGCCAGCAAACTCGCGGATGCCGAGCGCCACTTCGGCGCGAATATGCAGAGCGCCGCGCTCAATGAACGGGTGCTCGAAGCACTCTCAGCCAGCTCGGCACCCCATGCGAGTGCAGCGACGGTGGACAGCGGCCTGGAGGCGACGCGTGCACTGGTGACGCGCGTCGGTAACCAGTCGAATCTGATTCTGGATCCGGACCTCGACAGCTACTACTCCATGTCGCTGTCGATTCTGCGCTATCCGGAGTTGCTCGCCGACGTCAACCGGATCGGCCGCCACCTGCATGATGCCGACGCGAGTCGCCGCGCCGCACCGATGAGCCGCGACGAGATGCGGACTCGCTACCTCGTGCTGGAAGGACAACTCGACGCGGTATTGCAGGGACTGCGCTCGGACTATTCGGAAGCCGCGGCCGCGAACGGCGCACTGAGCGGGACGATCGGACCGCCGATCGCACGCATGCTCGCCGCGGTCGACGCTTATCGCCGTGTGGCTGGCGCCGCTGTCGACGCCGGCCCCGCCGATGCGGCCAGGCTCGCCGCGCTCGATGCCGCCCAGCAGCGCGTGGTGACGAGCATCAGCAACGCGTGGAGCGTGACCGGCAATCAGCTCGAAATACTTTTGCATGAGCGCGTGCGCGGCCTCTTCGAGCGGATGTGGCTGCACCTTGGAACCGCCCTCTTCCTGCTGTGCGCGATCCTGAGCATGGTGTACTTCGTCGCGCAGCAGATCTCGCGCCCCCTGCGCCAGCTCGCGCGTGTGATGGACACGGTGCGCCGCACAGGCGACCACTCTCTGCGCGCCAACTGGCATAGCCAGGACGAGATCGGCCAGCTCGTGCAGGGCTTTAACGACATGCTCGCGCAACTCGACCGCGAGCGTGACGCGCAGAAGGAACTTGCGGCGACAGCCCGCGCGTCGGCCGCGCAGTATGCGCTCGTCGAGGCGACACCCGTGCCGATGGTCGTCACGGCAATCCCGGGGCATGAGGTACTGCACGCGAACAGACCGGCGCTTGCCTGGCTCAATGGCTGCACGGTAGACCCATGGGGATTCGGGCTCGACTCGGAAGTGCGCGCGCGCTTCTTCCAGCAACTCTCCGACCGCGAGGCCGTGGATGAATTCGAGGTGCACTGGAAGGCCGGCAGCGAACCGACCTGGGCGATGCTGTCGGCGCGGCGCCTCGACTTCCAGGGGCGCGACGCCGTGTTGACCGCATTCACCCCGATCAACCAGATCAAGCTGATGGAGCAGCGCCTCGAGTTGTGGGGCAAGGTATTCGAGGCATCATCCGAGGCGATTCTGATTCTGGATGCACAGCGGCGGCTCGTGACAGCCAACGCATCGTTCTATCGTGCGACCGGATATCGCGCCGACGACGTGGCGGGCAAGGAGCCCGCTTTCCTTTTCGGCGCGCAGGAGCAAGGCGACATCTTTCCGGCCATCATCGATTCCGTCGATCGACTCAGCGCATGGCATGGCGAAGCGCATGTGCGACGCCGTGCAGGCAGCGATTATCCGGCATGGCTCATGGTGAGCGCGGTGCGCGACCGGCGCGCGAACCTCTCTCACTATATCTGCACGTTGATCGATATCACGGACCGCAAGAAGAGCGAGGCCCGCATCCAGTTCCTCGCCGAACACGACGTGCTGACCGAACTGCCGAACCGCGAGCTCTTCGTGCAGCGCCTCGGCGTGGTGCTCGATAGCGCGCGCCGCACGGGGCAGCGTGTCGCGGTACTGTTCATCGATCTCGACCGCTTCAAGAACATCAACGATTCGCTGGGCCATCACATCGGCGACAACCTCCTGCGCTCGGTCTCACGACGCCTCTTGCAAGCCGTGCGCAGCAACGATACGGTGAGCCGTCTCGGCGGAGACGAGTTCACGGTGATTCTGAATGGCGTGAGCAATGCGGCGGACGTCAGCCGAACGATCGAGGACCGCCTGTTGCCGCTCGTGCGTCAGCCGCACGAACTAGGCGGCGTCGCGTTGCCGGTGTCGTGCAGTGTCGGCGTGGCGCTGTTCCCCGACGATGGCGAGGACATCGAAACGCTGATGCAGAATGCCGACGCGGCGATGTATCAAGCGAAGGGCGCGGGACGCAACCTCGTCAAGTTCTTTGCGCCCGAGATGGCCGAACGCGCGCGCCACCGCCTGAGGCTCGAAGCGTGCCTGCGCACCGCGATCGCAACGCACGAGTTCCGGCTCGAATACCAGCCTTGCGTTGATGCGCTCACGAGCGAACTGGTCGCGGTAGAAGGATTACTGCGGTGGAACAGCGCGCAGATCGGCACGGTGTCGCCCGCGCAGTTCATTCCAATTGCCGAAGACACACGGCTCATCATTCCACTCGGCGCCTGGGTCATCGACGAAGCATGCCGACAGATCGCGGCATGGGACATGGAGGGGGCGATGCGCTTGCGCGTGTCGATCAATCTGTCGGCCGTCCAGCTGCGCGACCCGGACCTGCTCGAAACGCTCGCACATAGTCTCGCATCGCATCGCGTCGCCCCCGAGCGGCTCGAACTGGAGATCACCGAGACAGTGCTCATGGACAGTGCGGAAGACTATCTCACGACCATCAACGCGATTCGCAAGCTCGGCGTGAAACTGTCCCTCGATGACTTCGGCATCGGGTACTCCAGCCTCAGCTATCTGAACCGCTTTCCGCTCGATCGGCTCAAGATCGATCGTGCGTTCGTCCAGGACATGCTGGAGGCCCCGGCCGACCTCGCCATCATCCGGGCGATCATTGATCTGGGCCATGAGTTGGGTCTGCGGGTGGTCGCCGAAGGTGTCGAGAGCGAGCATCAGGCTCGCATCCTGCGGGACATCGGGTGCGATGAACTGCAGGGGTTTCTATTCTCGAAGGCGCTGTCGCCTGCTGATTTGTGGTCGTGGAGCAGCGCGAGGCTGGTGCGCTTTCTGGACAATTCTCGCGCTGCTACTACGGGGGCCTGACTTCGGTTCCGCAGCAGTGTCGCGGGCATATTCGGGACGCTGGTACTCGTCGGTGTCGCGCTCGCTCCGCTCGGCGTGCGCATGCAGGTAAGCGCCCAACGCAGCACTCTTTCTGTCGGAAGAGGAACTCGCATTCTCGACCGATCCAACATCGCCGGCAAAGTATCCAGGAATGGCCGACGCCGGCCTCTTCGGACTGGCAACGTCAGTGTTGCGCGCTTATGAAGGTTTTGTCAAAGCGGTTCCCGCGAACGGGCACGTCCTCGCCGGCGTGCGGCTGGTTCCGCTTCTTAACTCACCGTAATTCGCAGCAGAACCGAAGTGATAACGTCGCAGTAACAGAGCCTTCGTCAATATAAAATCACTCCCTCATTGGGGTTTATTTGTGCTGGCCACTGTGATTTAGATGGAGCGTGCGATCTTGAAGTTAGTAACCAGTGTCTGTAGGCGTTCTGCTTCTGCATGAACGCCACGGGCCGCGGCAGCGGCCTCTTCGACCAAGGCAGCGTTGTGCTGGGTCACCGTATCGATTTCGCCGATCGCCTTATTTATCTCCATGATGCCCCGGTGGCCATCATCGGATGCGTGAGTGATCTCCTCCATCAGGGTCGATACGTGAGCGAACTCACTCACCACCTCGTTGATCTTCGACCCAGCGTCGTTCACCAGTTGAGATCCTTGGTCAACGCGGGTGACCGAATTGCTGACCAAGTCCTTGATCTCTTTGGCGGCCGTCGCCGAGCGTTGAGCCAGCGTGCGGACTTCTTGGGCGACGACGGCGAAGCCACGGCCTTCGTTGCCAGCACGTGCAGCTTCAACCGCCGCATTAAGGGCCAAGATATTGGTCTGAAAGGCGATACCCTCGATAGTCGCAATGATGTCGGCGACTTTCTTGGATTGATCGGCGATGCCTGTCATGGTGATCACGACCTCTTTCATGACCTCTCCGCCGCTGTTTGCCAGATCGGACGTAGTCTGTGCGAGTTTGAGGCCATGCCTCGCATTAGCCGCGTTATTTTGCACGGTCGCCGTCAACTGCTGGATCGAAGCTACCGTCTGCTCGAGAGACGCCGCCTGTTCCTCGGTGCGCTGGCTCAGATTCTCGTTACCTGCCGCGATTTCGGATGCTCCGGCCAATACGGCCTCACTACCCGAGCGGACCTGCTTCACGATATTCACGAGACTCTCATTCATGCTGCGAAGCGCACGCATCAATTGGCCGAGTTCAGTATCGGAATGTACCCTGACTTGTGACGTCAAATCGCCCGACGCAACCGCCTCAGCAATCTTTACCGCGTCAGTTAACGGGAAGACGATCGACGTGGCAACCGAGTTGCAGACATATACCGTCGCGATAATGGCGATACAAATTACGGTGAACGTCAGCACCAGGGCCATATCATAGTCGTGAACGGCCTTGTCCGCAGCCTCATCTGCCTGCTTCTGAATGAAGTCCAGATGGGCGGCGAGCGTGTTCTCCGCGGCTTTGAAAACATCGAAGATCTTTGTGTTAGCCAGCACCCGCTCTGTAGCAAGATCTGGATTGTCAGACATTGCAAGGGTGTAGAGTTCTTTGTTGATCACCGCGTACTCAGCAATCGCTTTCTTATCGTTCGCGAAATACTGCTGATCCTCGCCCGGCAGCGCGTGTCTCCCATAGCGATCGACACCCTTTCTCAGCTGATCCAAGGCTTCGGCCCGAGTCGCGGCATTGGCATCTTTGGCTTGTTTGGTATCAGACAAGACAAGACCCAGCGTGGAGCGACGATCCGTACTGAGGGCCAGACGAAGATCAGCAATTGTTTTCACTGACTCCATCCAATTCTGTTTGATGTCCAGTAGATGTGATTGAATCCGATGCGCCTGGAAGAGCGCAAATCCAGCGGCGCTGCATAGCAGCAGGATAACGATTACGAAGCTAACAAACAGCCGGTTCCGTACTTTGAGATTGCGAAGAAGCAGAAGCATATTTTGTTGTCTGAATTAATTGTATTCTATTTGATATCGGCATGAACTCCCTAAGTATGGATGGGGGGCAATCTTGATTGTGAAACCTGACCTGATGTGCTAGCGCCAGGCCCGGCGAGAAGGCAAAAAGTGATCAGGTTCACCCGCTGAACGACTGGTTCGGCCCGCGATCAAGATTACAGGTTGAGCAACGACTGATATGACGAAGACTACTTATGTCCTCAACGTATAGAACTCTTCCGCAAGAGTTTGCCGGTCACCGATGATTTTCATTCCCTGGCAATAACATGAGGCACCTCAATGCCATCGAGCAGGATGCATGCGCACCGGAGCCTCTTCAACTCGAGCATGGGCCGCGTGCGTCGCTTGGTTGCCGGGCGCCCATATAACAGAGCATCGCGCCGGTTCCCTTGTACTTCGGAAACTGGCGCGCCTGCCTGCATCAACTTGCCGTCAACGCTAAAGTGCTCCTCAGAAAGATATCTGCGCTCGCGCGCAGTCCAGACTGGCTCGTCGAAAGGCAGCGCCACGTCGAGTGGTCCCACACAATCCCGTCCATTGGCAGACCGACGAATCAGCGAAACACCATGTTGCAGGAAATCTCTTCCATCAGAATCCGTTCGCTATGAATCGAATACAGCACCTGTCGCAAAAGGGCCGGACGATCGTGCTGAACAGGCTGGTGGCAGTACTCGCAGCCCGCGCTCCATAACCCGTGAAGACCACGCCAGCGATGACGAAAACATGCTCATCGCTGCCGTTTTTCAATGAAGCATCAGAATCGATGCATCATGCCAAGCTGGAACACTGACTGGATATTTCCGCTCGCCACAATGTTCCCGATTTCTGCAACGTATGCGCCGTTGGTGCGTTGATAGACGCCGGCGGCATAGACAGAGGTCCGTCTCGACAACGCGTACGTCAACTGCAATGCGGCCTGGTTGATCACGACGTTCTTCAGCAAAGCGTTCCCGTTTTCGTAGGTATAAGCGCCGCCAAGGTTCCAGGCTGGTGAGAAGTCATAGCCGATGCCACCGGCCAGCGCGTAAATCTTCGCACCCGTATGGGTGTTGCGCGCCTCGCTGTACATCCCCGAGACCGTGAAATGGGCGTACCTCGTCCTCGCACCGGCGAGCAGAGTGGCGATACCACTATGCCCGTTGTTGACCGGCGCATAGTTCTGCTCAGTGTAAACAACAGCAGCACGCGTTTCCCCATTCCGGAAGTTGATCGCCGCGCTTTTTCCGGCGCCGTTGTTGAAGTCCCCCGCTGTGCCGCCGAGGCTATACATCACGCCAACCGACAACCCGGCATATTCCTCCGAGACAACCTTGATGGCATTCGACATCCGTTTGCCGCCGACACGATCCCAGTTGATCGCGCCCAACCCAGTAATTTGGCCGTTCGTTGTGATAGGCGCGAACGGCCCCCCTGCGACGGCGCCAGCAATCTGAGCTGGCCCCGAAACGCCGAGCAGGTCGGCACCGAAACTACCGGTCCGAAAGTTGAGCATACCGCCAGCTATGCCCGTCGCCGGATCGATACCGCCAAGCAGGTAATAGTCGAAGGCGAAATCGTTCTGCCGTCCGAGGCGGAAGCTGCCGATCCCTGTCTGACTGAGACCGACCCACGAGGAGTTCTCGAACATTGCGCCGCGTGACTGCGGATCAAGTCCCCCTGTGCTCAGGCTGATCATCGAGTCGAGGCTGAAGTTGGCCCGCAGGCCGCCCCCCATGTCCTCGCTCCCGCGGAAGAAAAGCTTGGTGGGAAAGATGGCCGAATCCTGCATTTGATACAAACGTGCCCCACCTGAATCACGATAGGTCGCGACACCCTCGTCAAGGAATCCCCCGAGCATGACGCTACTTTGCGCATGCGCGGCCGTAGCGCCCATGCAAAGTGATGCACATGCCAACGGCACTGTGGCCCATCGGTGTTTCCTCCCGGTCCCCTGGTAATTCATACATTCTCCTGATTGTTATCGGTGGCCTCTGAAATCAACTGCTAGTGAATGTGAAACGCGAGTACATGCATCTGTTACGCCGGTCCGTTGCCATCCCGAACATCTGCAGCATCCAACACCGCGTCGGGATCCGGTAGAACAGCCAAAGCACTGTGGATGCCGTTGGCCTAGGCCGTTGCCAGCTGCGCTTAGCCGTCGGAAGAATCGACAAGGGACCGGTGTCGGTCCTGTCGAAAGACCGAGCTCACCAAATTGGCGATGAAGATGTTGTGCGTGTCGGCTTCAATGACTTTCCCAATCTGGCATTCAATCGTTGCGAGAACTTTGGCGCGCACCTGCAGGCCTCACCTGCCAGTCGTCCTTCGTGTATTTCTCTTCCGATGCGAGCGGACTCGTGAATCGATCGACCAGTGAAGCCCTGCCCACGGCGACACCTTCACCGTTAACTGCGTGGCCGTTCAAATGCTCGCGCAGCACGCGTTGGCACGATTCACACACACAGCCGGCAATTCGCTCGCCGAACACGCTGCCGTAGCCATCTGGCCGGCATGACTTCCATGCCACGCGCACGCGGCAATCACAAAGACGTGTCCGCTCAGTCAACGCTTCGCCGCTTGACGTGTGTGCACGTACATATCATCGCAGCACACAATATACTTCTTTTTATCAAGGCTAAATAGTATTTCGATTAGCCTTTTATCGCGAAGTACCAGGACTGGTAAAGACCCTGGGCTTCTTGATGCGTCGAGAGTCATCCCCAAACAATGGCATTCGCGCTCAGCTTTGTCAGCTTGACAGGCGCGGGATAAGTGCCGCCAAAAGAAGTAGTTAAGGAGGGTGGCCGCGTCGTCATTCGGGAGTGAACTGCGTGGGCGAGACGCGTGCGAGAGCAGTTCGGAAACGTCCTCGCTCAGCGGCTGCCTGGTCGTCGCACACTTGGGGCCGAGCGGATCCGGTTCGAATATGACTTCCTCGCGCGGCAGGTGCGGCGGGAGCGGCTCTCGGCTGAATCGAAATGCGAGATTGAGGCCTAGTAGCGGGACTACAACGAGTCCTGCCTCATGTGGGCGCTCAAATATTTAACGCCGGACACTAACGCTACAGGCTATCCGCGAAACCGGAGCGGTTCACCGTT
The DNA here is from genome assembly GCF_902859935.1 of Paraburkholderia fynbosensis. GTDB lineage: Bacteria > Pseudomonadota > Gammaproteobacteria > Burkholderiales > Burkholderiaceae > Paraburkholderia > Paraburkholderia fynbosensis. The sequence continues at coordinate 69,412 of NZ_CADIKI010000011.1, read as the reverse complement.
GTATGTTTATCGGATCGGCGTCCAACTTTTGCGGTGCGGTTCGTTGTAACGGCGCTTTTTTCCTTTAACGATCAGGTCCGAGGTGCCGCTCCACAACGTCTAGTCGGCAGTCAGATGCGAGCGCGTATGAAGCATAAGAAGTGACTGTAGCATCGTGACCACCAAAATGCTCGCCTAAGTCCCGTCCGTAATCGTTGTTCCCTGATGGGAGATTTTCGTTATTCATACATTTATCCTCGATTACTTATCGCAACTCGGCACCTTCATTCGCCGGAAGACGGCTGAACGCGGCCACTGACAGACAACTCAAGCCCCCGACGATAAAAAACGCCATCGGAAAGTCGCTCATCGTCAAATCCTCCGCACTATGCCCGTGAGCGCGCGCAGTGATCGACAAGCAGTAAGCAAATAGCGCGACCCCCAAGCTCATCGACGTCTGCTGCATCATCGTCGAAAGTACTGTTGCCTTGCTCATAATTTGCTTCCCAACGCCAGAAAACCCGACCGTATTCATCGTGACCATGGCGAGCGAGTTGGCGACTCCCGCCACGAAGAGCACAGCACACATGAAATAAATTGACGTTCCGGGCGAGTACAAACCATTGACTGAAAATGCAGCACCGGACAATACGGTTGCTGTGATCATCAGAGGCTTGAACCCGAATTTATTGATGGCGTGGCGCATGATGGGGCGAATCACAAAAGCACCAACCGAAAGCCACGCACTCGTCAATCCGGATTGAATAGGCGTGAATCCCATGCCGATCTGCAAAAGCAGCGGAACGAAAATGGGAGCCGAACCGACCACTATTCTTACAGGCACACCGCCAATATTTGTAATACTGAATGCTCGGTGTCCGAAAATGCTGAGCGGGATGATGACGTCATCGCGATCTCTGCTATAAATCCAATAGCAGATCGACGCCACGATGCCGATGCTCGTGACGAGAATTGTGGCGCTCAGAGAAACAAAATTCCGCCCGATAGTTTCCAGGCCGCAGATCAGTCCAGAAAGTCCGACCGCCATCAGCATAAAACCTGTGAAGTCGAATCGCCCCGCCTTTCCTGATTGCGCATCCGGCACGAACTTTAGTGACAACAAGATTCCCAAAACACCGAAAGGGATGTTGAGGAGGAATATCCAACGCCATGACGCCAGCGTGACGATGAAACCTCCAAGAAGCGGGCCTACGACACGACCGATGGTCCCCGGCACGGTAAACCACAGCATCGCCACTATCAACTGCCCAGGCGGGATGCTGCGCAAGAGGATCAACCGTCCGACCGGCACCATCATCGCGCCACCGAGCCCTTGCAATATCCGGAACAAGACGATTTGAGTGACGGATGTTGCAGCTCCGCACAGTGCCGATGCGAGCGAAAATATCGCGACGGCCGCGCAGAAAACATGGCGGGTACCGAAGCGATCCATGATCCAGCCGCTCGCGGGCAGAAACAGCGCCAAACTCAAGAGATATGCGGTGATGGCGAAGTTGAGGCGAAGTATCTCGACGTTCAACGACGCAGCAATCGACGGAAGTGCCGTACCCAGTATCGATGTATCGACCGCCTGCAAAAACATCGGCACAGCGACGATCATAGGAATCAGTCGTGTGTGCCGAGAGAAAGAAGCCAATTTGGCGTCTTGTTTCGCCCCGAGGGTTATATTTTCGTCTGTCACCGAGTTATCCAGCGTGTTCCTATCTGATGGCGGTACAGATCGAGAATTTTCGGATCGTAGCTGCGGAAGAATTGCTGCCTGACGGGTTCCGTCATCGCTTCCATCCTTGCAAGCTCTGTTGGCGAGAGGCTATGAACAGTCATCCCGTGATGTGCAAGTTCGGCACTATCCGTCTTCGCCTGTTCCCGAATCAGATCGCGTTCATAGCGCCCGGCTTCTATCGCCGCGTGTTGTAAAACATTTCGGTCCCGAACCGACAACCTTCGCCATACTGCGGAGTTGGCCACGACTGCAATCGCACTATAAGAATGATTCGTGACCGTCATGGTCGATTGAACATCATATAGGTGGCCGACCAGGATTTGCGACGCAAAGTTGTCTTGCGCTTCCGCTCGTCCTGACTTTAGAGCCTGATATAGCTGTGGATACGGAAGACTGACAACCGTGGCACCCAATGCCTTAAATGTCTCGACGAATGCCGGCTCCGGAATAACACGAACCGGACGGTCCGTCAGATCAGTCGCATGTATGAACGACTTCCCCGATGTCGTGATCTGCCGGAAGCCGTTTTCCCACCATGCCAGACCTACCAGTCCATGGCTTTCGAGACGCGACATCAATTCCCGCCCTACGGGGCCGTCCAGTAGTTCATGCGCCTGGCGATCACTGTGGACTACGAAGGGAAGATCCATGATCTCGAATTCGGGTTCGACATGACGCAGTGCCGGCGTAACGAGCAGCATCATATCGGGCGCATGAGGACCTCCCTCCTGCAGCGCCTTGATCTGATCCTCGGGCGATCCGGGAACTGTCGCCCCACTCACCGTCACCGCCAGGCGTCCGTTCGATCCTTCACTTACGAGGTCCGCGAACTTGATCATGCCGCGCACTGTCGGTTGGTCCGAATTTAAGTGCGCCCGGTATTCCATGATCGTGAGCGTCTGGATCGGTTGGGCATCTGCCCATACCGGCAGCGAAATCAAAAGCGGTGCGAACAACGCTCCGGTAACGTCATGGAAAATTCGGTTCAGGGACCAGCCTGATTTGAAACGTGCAAATCGCTTCTTCATATTTCCAGCATCCTCAAGACGGCGAAGTGAAGAGATGGATGCGGGGTTGACCGCGCATCCATCTGTCTATCGCGCTGACAACGCAGCCCGGATCATCATTGCCAAAGTAATGATCCCGGCGCCCAGGGGAGGGCCATAATCATAAAGACGCAGATGACGCGAGAAGAAAATTGTCGAAGTGAAAATGACCAACAGCGTGACCGCCACTACCACCGCAAAAACCACCATGAAATCCCTCTTCACCACTTACTCCCCGGCTCAAATCCCTCACGTTTCATCCCATCCCAAAACCAGAACGGCTTCGCTTTGATACGGAAAAAATTTGCGTAGTATCCACCGTATGCCAGCAAGAGCGTCCCGTTCAACAGCAACTCTTGAAGGCCGGTGAACAGTTCACGCGGGTCAGGCGAGACGAAAAGATTCAGAAAGACGATCGTTACACTGATGCCAGCCATGACAATCAGCGCCAGCGGCACGGCGATATCGAGTAGTAGCAACGTACCGAGTATGGTCTCAAGATATTTGACCATTTGATAGAAGCCGACGTCGGCCATCGCACCGATATATGCTCCAACTTTGCCCGCGTGGCTGAAATCCGGCACGTATCGAAAAACTACGTAGTAAAGGCCCGACTCAAGATAGTGGAATGCGAAATACAACCTCGCCCACATGACCAAGTACTTCCACGGTGATTCGTGCGCCATGTTCATCGCGCTTTCCTTCAATTCAGGTAACAAAGAGCTACGTCACCTATGCAACGTAGTCAGCTCTTACTCGCCTACATCAGTTGCGAATTCGTGTATCCGGCTTGCGGACTTATGCGATGTCCTGTCTGAAGATATCCGGAAACTTCTTCCAATCTCCGATACGGCCGATCGTCGGCTTGAATGTCATCATCGGGAAGTAGTACTTGATGTACCACACCATCAGGACCAGATTCATGTACAGACAGCCGACGCCCATATAAGGCGTGAGCACCTTGTCGAAGCGATGGTTCAGCACGATCGCGTTGTACCAGACCACAAACGACACCGGCAGCAGCATCAGCAGCCCCAAGGGCACGAAGCAACCGGTAATCAGGAAAATACCGCCCACGATTTCGCAAATTTTTACAATATGGAAAAAGTGCGTGTGAACCATCGTGACCAGTAGTTCGTTCGATGCGTGCAACGTGCCGAACGGTTGCGGAAAGATCGGGGCGTGGCCCGTGGCCGCAAGCCAATAGCTTGTGCCGCTGACGCACATCCAGCCACCGAGATACAAACGACAGAACAGAAGAATGACTTTGCCAACGAGTTGCGGCATCGTTTTCTGATCGCTATACATAATCTGACCACTCCCTATTGGTTATTCTGCAGCCTTGGCAGGCGCTTGCGCCTTCGCCGGGGAAGCGACGCTCGCCTGTGCAACGCGATCGTGACGGATGATCCAACCCGAGCCGCTGATTTCGTAGACATCGACAACGTCTTGCGCGGGCTGACCGCGCGCGGGTCCGATCGTGTGGAAGACGGCGACGTCATTACCTTCGACGATCAGTTTCTTCACCGTGTGCGGGATCGGTTCGCCGTCTTGGTGATCGATCGTCATCGGCGCGTTGTCGACGGCCTTCTCTGCAAAGTACGTCTTGTATGCATCGATGCCCTTCCCCTTTCCGTAAGCCTCGTCCATGAACTCCATAACGATTTCATGCGGGAGCTTACCGGTCCCAGCGTGCCAGTGCCAACGCGGATCCGAGTGGAGCTGGTGGGCGATCTGGAGGATGAACAAGACGCCCAGAAGCGCGGTGACCATCCGTCCCTGCAAACTGTCGAGCCATGCGTTTACACGGGTAGCACTACTATGCGAGGAGAGATCCTCCTGGTTAGCCACCATCCTGCCTCCTTGAGCATTTATGAAAAGATGAATATGCGACCCTGCTTTTAGAATGCACTTTCGCCTACGGAATAGTATATTTTCGTGGGCGATGATGTAAACGCGGGGAAACCCCATTCGAATTCATGCCGCCTCTCGTGGGAGATCGGAGCCGCTCGCTAGTTGCTCTCGACGTTGAATTCCCCGTGAACTTGAGGTGAACTCGGAACCATGGAGCGGGGGTCGGCAGCTCTGGGGCAGCACCGCTCCTGAATGCGGCCTGCGTACCTCACATACGAGCCTCTGGTAGATTGTTTTCGTCAGAAATTCGAGGCGATGAATGCGGATCGCCGCCATCTCTTTTTACTTCGTTTCCCTACATTACTGATGTGCATGCGTTGTCTTTGTAAGCATCTAGGGAATACCCTTGAGCACCACGATTTTTAAATAATTTACTTGCGCTAGTCGAAACGAAATAACATTCTGTATGCTCAGCGCCGTCCGCCGACTGCGCCGCTTATGCCAGGGTGGTCCACACTCTACGAATAAATATTCAAGACATAGGAGATACTTGAAGTGCGTAAACTGCTTATCAGCTGCGCGGTTGCCTCAGCATTCGCCCCTGCGGCTCACGCCCAGAACAGCGTGACCCTGTACGGCGTTGCCGATGCATTTGTCGGCTACTTCTCGAACTCGACCGGCCAACATGCCATCAGCCTGAACAGCGGCGGCGCCGGTGGTTCGCGCTGGGGCTTGCGTGGCGTCGAAGACCTCGGTGGCGGTCTGTCCGCGATTTTCACCCTTGAAAGCGGCTTCAACATCAACAACGGCACGTCCGGCCAGAGCGGACGTCTGTTCGGTCGCCGCGCCTATGTCGGCCTCGACAGCAAGCAATACGGGCAACTGATCGCCGGCCGCCTCCAAACGATGGGTTACGACTGGGGCGGCACATTCGATCCGATGCTGCTCGCGCCCGGATCACCGCTGGGGTCGGTGGGCGGTGAATCCCCCCGTCCGTGGCTGTACAACATGCTGCAAGACCCGGCACGCTCGGACAACACGATTCAGTACTTGTCGCCCGAATTCCACGGTCTGACCGCCAGCGCCACTTATTCGTGGGGCGACAACCAAGGTCTGCAAACCGCGCAGCATTTCCAGTTGGTGACCGTCCGTTATCAGAACGGCCCGCTGCTGACGGAATACGGGTTCGGCCACAGCCTGCAGCCGTCTGCTGTCGTTGCTCGCAACACGTACGAAAATGTGCTCGGCGTCCGCTACAACCTCAACTTTATGGAACTGTATGCTACGGGTCAGATCCGTACGAACGATCCGGGCCGGGTCGACAAGGGTTGGCAATTCGGTTTCACGGTACCGACGGGACCCGCTGGCACGATTCGCGTCTCGTATGGTGGCCTGAGCGATCAGAATATTGGCCCTGACGGCAAGCAGTTGGTCACGAATAACTACTTCGGTAACTGGGTCATCCGCTCGGCAGCTATCGGCTACACGTATTCGCTCTCAAAATCGACAATGCTCTACGGCTTCTTCAAGAAACTGTGGAACCGCGGCATCGCCAACCAAGCAATCTATCCCCCCGGTGGCCTCGGTGCGCCCGCTGGCCTGAACACCAACGTTACGGCAATCGGCTTGGGCGTGGCCACGCGTTTTTAATAGCGTGCTCGGTGGGGCCGAAGATCTGATCGGGACGACCTCCGTACAACGTTGGCTTTTTGAACAGGACTCCAAAAGTTGGACGCCAGCTTTTGGGGTTTTTTCCTGACGAGACACACAGAGAAGTTCAAGCTGGACGTTGCGAAGCGATGCATCGTGGGCTAGGCCATGGAAGCGCTGGGGCAAGTACATGGGGTCGATTGCTCGACGGTTAGCCGGTGGTGCGCCAGCTACCGGGGCGCAGGGCACACCGCGCAAAAAGCGCAAATTGTGCTTGAACTGATGCAGCCATTCCCGCTCGCTGGGCCACTATGAGTGGCCGGTACGGCCCGCAGCGCGTTCTCCGACTAGTGCAAGCCCGCCCCTGGCCCTGGATCGCCATGCAGCCTGAATATCCGATCTGGAAGCTGTTCGAGCAGCACAGGGGGCCTACGGCTCTCGACGGATCACGTGTGCACTGCGGCGTCTGGACGCCGCAGCTGTTGCTGCGGCAGTTCAATGCGCCACGCCCAAACGAAAAGTGGGTAACTGACGTCACCGAGTTCAAGGTTGGCAGCGGAAGCTGTAGCTGTCACGCTGCTGGACCTGTACAACGGACAAATCATCGCTTACGAGACCGACATGCGGCCCGGCCAGCCTTCCAGCTGGTCACACGCATGTTGGGCAAGACCTTACGTCGTCTGGAACGCTGACACAGACCAAGGCTGCATTCCCATCATGCCTGGCAGTACCAGATGCCGGCATGGCGTCGCATGCAAGAGCACGCACTCGCTCACACAAAGCTTGTCGCGCAAGGCGACTGTCTTGGCAACGCTGCGAGGGAGGCCTTCTTCGGCGCGCTGAAATCCAAATTCTTCCATCTGAACAGCCTTCAGAAGCATTGCGCAGTTGCGTGCTGGGCTGCAGCGCAATATTCGGCACTATAGTCACGAGCGAATCGAGCTCGAACTAATAAGGGCTGAGCCCAGTGCAATACCGGACCCAGCCCTGTCACAACTAGCCAGACGTTCAACCTTATTAAGCTTCCCCTCTGGTCCTGTCGCGGATGAGCACGAAAATGAAAAGCAACCAGGAAATGCCGAGACCGAAGTAGTCGAAGTTGCGCAGGGGACGGTAGTCCGCCCAGCCCCAACCCGTCGAACCGTCGATGACCAGCAGCGTCAGAGCGATACAGATGCCGATTGCGATCCAAGTATTTTTTTTCATGCGAATGCTCCTTAAGCCGATTCTTTTTCTTCGAACGACACACCGACCAGGCTCGGGTCGGTGTTCAACAGACCACCTTTACCCTTCAGCTGGAAACCCTTCCAACCATCCCACGGCCACATCGGATTCAGGCTCGGACGGAAGCACGCCGTCATGTAGCCGCTATAAGCGAGCAGCAGCAAACCGTTCATCAGTAGTTCTTGCGGGCCCGAAAACAGTTGACGCGGCGTTGCCGAAATGAACGTATTCAGCCAGAAAATCGTGACGGTAGTCGGCATTTCGAGGATCAGCGTCAGCAAGACGAAGCGGTTCGTCAGAAGCAGGAAACCGTAAATCGCCTCCATATACTTGACCCAGTGATACATACCGATTGCGTCAGCACCGGCCAGATATTCACCGGCGAGGCCTGGAACCATCGGTACATACCCGTCGATCACGAATCGGATGCCGGAGAAGAACAGGTGTGCGCCAAAATAAAGTCGAATCCACGTAACGACGTACTTCCAGGGGGAAGAGTTAGCACTTTGCATAAGGATGTTTCCAAGAATTTAATGCGATACTGTGACGAGATATGCCTGTAGCAGGCATATCGCAAAGGCGGTGATCTAGACCACCACCTGAGGGCCCATTAGATGGCGCCTTTGCGGCGATCCCGAATCAGAACAATGATGACGCAGATCCATGGAATTGCCAGACCGAACATATCGCGTGCACGCAATGCCCGATATTCGGTATAGCCCAGTCCTGTGGAACCGAAGAACACCCAGCACGTCATGATCACGCAGCAGGCGAGGCCAATATAAAGATTTCGATTACTTTTCATTTTCGCCTTCCTTACGCGACGTCGCCCGATACTTCAACTGTCGATGCCGATTTGGCATCTTTACTCAACCTCAGGTGCTCTTTCCAGACATCCACCTTGAAGCCTTCCCATAGCGCGAACGGCTTGTTCGGCTTGAACACACTCGCTATGTACCCGCCATACGCCAGCAGAATGAGGCCATTCATCAGCAGTTGATTCGGGCCAGAGAATAATTGACGGGGAGTTCCAACGATGAAGGTATTGATCCAGAAGATCGAGATCGATGTCGGGAACTCAAGAATCGCACCGAGCAGCACGTAGCGGTTCGTCAGCAGCAGGACGCCTGCCAGCATTTCCATTGCCTTCACGGCATAGAACATGTGGATGGCATCGAGCGCTTGCACGTATTGACCTGCGAGACCGGGAATAAACGGAACCCATCCTGTGGAGAGATACCGGAAACCAGACCACAAAAGATCGGCACCAAAATAGACTCGGAGCCAGAGCACCGCATATTTCCACGGTGGCGAATTCAGTCCGCGCATCGAATATCTCCTCTATCGGTTTATGATATGCACCGCGGCGAAATCGAGTCCGCCGCCTTTTGCCAAGCAACTACGCCTCGACAAACCGATGCTGTTGTCCCGGCGTATGAATCTTGGCCAGCAATTCTCGATTCAACTCGAATCCGAAACCGGCGCCTTCACTCGGATAGGCAAAGCCGCCAGCAAAGCGCTGGCCGCCGATCGCCAAGTCTTCATCGATCGGGATATCGTCACTGTTCCATGCCGCGTGAATCGCGAGTGGACCCATACTTTCGCTAATGAACTGACATGCCCATTCGTTTGCGACCATGAGATGCGTGCTCGGCCCGGATTCAACGCCCGATCCGATCAGAGTGCTGCAAAACACGGGAATGTCGTACATACGACATGCAGCCAGGAATCGCTGTGCCTTGAGCAGTCCGCCTACCTTCTGAATCTTGAGAACGACACCATCGGCCGAACGACGCTCTGCGATTTCGCGCAGATCCCCCAACTCTTGCGCGCCCTCGTCTGCGTATATCGGCGTGTTAATACGCTCACGCAGTTTTGCCAGGCTGTCGCGATATTGATGCGCCAATGGCTGTTCCATGAACGAAAGGTTGTACTGATCGAGGCGCTTTATCGTCGTCAACGCCTGCTCGTAGTTCCATGAGCCGTTCGCGTCCAGGGTAATCTTGGCATCGGGGCCGAGCGCCGCTCGCACTTCGCGGACCGTAGCCACGTCGTTGTCGAATGTATGACGGCCGACCTTGAGCTTGAACGCCGAAAAGCCATTTTCGCGGACTTGAATCGCCAGTTCTGCGACCTTTTCGGGCTCACCCGCCGACAAGACCCAACCGAGCGGAATTTTCTCGCGAGTGCGCCCACCCAACAGGCTGTAGACTGGCACGTCCAATGATTTGGCCTTCAGGTCATGCAGCGCACAGTCAACCAACGCCTTCGCCTGATTGTTGTCGCGGGCGAGTTGATCCATCAAGCCGACGACCTTCTCAATATTGCTCGGATCTTCGCCAAGCAGGATCCGCGGCGCGAAAACATCGGAAATCATTGCCGTCATGGATGCCTGACTTTCACCGCGATACCACGATGATGTATCGCCCGATTCCGCATAGCCGACGAGACCGTTGTCAGCTGTAATAGCCAGGAGAAGTGTATTCAGGCAAGTGATTGTGACATTGGGAAGCTTAATCGGCTTCTTCAGCCGCATGGAAATCGGAATGCACTCAATGCGGGTAATTTTCACTTTATTTGAACCTGTTAATAGTTCGTGGATAGGCACGCAAAAATCACGCGCCGCGACGACTACCACTTATTGCACAACGGGCCGACGCAAAGCAGAGCTGACGCGAATCAGCAGAATCACCGCCAATGCCACGGAGACCACGTAGCAGATGACGAACGAGACACCAAGTGCGTTCGGACCGTCGAATAATTTAGCGACGAGCGCTACCACGGTAGGGCCGAGTGCCAAACCGACGAGGTTCGTGATCAAGTAGTAGAGGGCGGTGATCTTGCCCATCATGTTACCCGGGGTGAAGTTGGCATTCGTTGCACCGCCTGCCACCGCGAACATCGCAAACATGAACATTTGGATGAAGTAGAGGATCATACCCACGCTCATCGTGTGGACCAGCGGGAAGCATGCCGTAGCGACTGCCGCGATTGTGGTTGTGACCGCCGCCACCCGAACAGGCGCATCGACCATACCGCGCTTGCGCAGCCAGTCCGCGATACTGCCGCAGACCAGGAGACCGAGTGGGGAAGCGAGCAGCGCAACCCCGCCAATAGCTTTACCGATTTCCGGACGTGCAACATGCAGCGTGCGAGCGATGATTTCCGGAAGCCATGCCATCTGCGAGCCAATGGCAATACCGTATAGGCAAATCGCAGCCCAGAGTTGAACGTACACGCCACGATTCTTCCATACGAAGCACATAGTCTGCTTGTACGTTACCTCGGAAATATCGGTTTGAAAGCGGCGGACCGGCTCACGCAGCAGCCAAAGCAGTATCGCGAACGGAATCCCAATGATGCCCGGAACCAGCAACACGAAGTGCCACGGCTTCATTCCACCGACGAAGGGCAGGTTATCGAATGCGCCTGCCGATGCTGCCTTCAACAGAACGGCACCGAGCGCCAAGGACAAACCTGTACCCAACATCGGGCCGATATTGTAGATACCGAAAGCAATACTTCGACGGTGCGGTGGAAATGCGTCACGGATCATGGATTGCGATCCCGGAGCCAAAGCCGATTCACCGACACCCAGACCAACACGCGTCAAGAACAACTGGAGATAGGTCGTGCTCAGACCAGATAGCAACTGAACGACCGACCATGCCATGATCGCGCCGCCGAGAAGCGTCTTACGCTGATATTTGTCGACCAGAATACCCATCGGAATACTGAGCACGCTATACAGCAGCATGAAGGAAAGGCCAAGCAATAAACTGACCTGAATATCCGAAATTCCGAGGTCTTCCTTAATCGGTCCGACAACGAGCGCGAGCGCGCCCCTGTCGATGAACGAGATGACGTACGTGGCCGTCAAAACTATAAGCATCCACCATGCACCTTTTGACGTTTTCAGGTCTTCCACGTTGTCGGCTGGTGCCGACTCAGTTAGCACTTCTGCGGTCTCGCTCACAACGGTGTCTCCTTAAAATTATTCGTATAACCGTTTAGCGACTTTCCATCGCCTCACTATCGGCGAGCGCGGTCTTTGCCGCGGTCACGCCAGATACGATGAATTCGGCGATGTCGCCCATCGAGTTATAGTACGGACCCCATAACGACCCGCACTCCCCGATTGCGTAAAGACCGTCAATCGGCTTGTTCTGGTGATCGAGAACACGCTGATCTGCGTCGTGCTTCGGACCGCCATGCGTGTTCAGGTAAGTCGGCAGCATCGGCCCGATCGCGTAGTACGGGCCTTCGTCGTTAAGCGGCACGAGGAATGTTTCGCGACCGCAATCTTGATCGACGTTGTTGCGGCATTGATCGTTGTAACGCTTGACCGTCTCGCGAAGTGCGGCCGGATCGAGCTGGCCGGCCTTGCACACACCCGGGATTTCCGGCCACTGGCACTTCAACGCCAGTTCTTCGAGCGTATCGGCCTCGACGATCAGGCCTTCTTCGAGTTCCTTGAGGTTGTCTTGCGACCAAGGCGGCACACGCGAGTTCAGCGTCGTCATTGCCGCACCACCGGCACGGACCTTCTCATCGAAGATCTGGAAAGCCGGCACGTTCGTGAATTCCGGGGTGCCCGGCGTTGTAGCCAACCACGTATCGCGGTTTGCCAATCCGTGTTGAACAACCGACGTATCCACCGTCTCGTTATGGAAGCGCTTTGCCTGTCGGTTCACCCACAACAGGCTGCCGCCGTCCTTAAAGGCACCGTTTTTGTAGCCGAAGCCTGCGATCTTGTTCAGATCGTACGTCACGTAGACATAGCCTTCCTTTGTCTTGATGCCCATGTTTAGCGGCCCCGCTACGGCGTTCATGTGCCAGAGCTGCGCACCAACTTCCTGCGCCATGCGAATGCCGTCGCCGGTCAGATTCGGGCTACCAAGGAAGTAAATCGGGCAAGCAGTCAGGAACTGTTTGCACATAGCATCGTTGGCCTCGAAGCCGCCGCTCGCCAACACAACTGCCTTGCGAGCACGAACCGCGATCGTCTTGCCATCATGTTCGGCGTGAACGCCAAGGATCCGCTTGGTCATGGGGTGTTGAACCAATTCGGTGACGCGTGTATTGCACTGGACGCGGGCGCCCGCCTTCTCCGCTTGTGCGGAGATCGCATTCCAGAGGCCTGCACCGCCCGGTGCGGCCACGACGCTCATACCCTTGATGCTTGCCGCCCCCGGAGCGCCCGGGAATTCGGGAAAAAATCCCGGTGCCGAGAACGGCTGCGGGTTGTCCTTGAGCGGCAATTCGAGTTTGTGCTGCCACGCCGGTATGTTCTTGAGACTCGAAACGAAATGGCGAAGAACGCTTTCATCTGTTTGGCCTCCACACAGCCAATTCAGATACTTGAAGGACTCTGCTTCATCCACGGAGGTCATGATCAGACCACCGGCGACACAGACCGAGTTGCCGCCGCCCTGCGCACCCTTTTCCAGAATGAGCACGTCGGCGCCTTGTTCAGCGGCTTCGAATGCAAACACCGCGCCTGCACCGCCGTAGCCGACAACGACCATATCGGCCTGCCGATCCCATTGGGGCTCGGTCCAGTTCAATTCCATTTTCGTCATTCCGTGTGTCTGAGAAAACATACCAGCGCCGCGCGCTCCGCTTAGGCTTCGGACGCAGCAGCGGCTCGTTCGGCTGCCTCCGCCGAGCGAAGACCGTTGTAGATTTCGTTGTAACGCAGCACCGGCTGATCCATCGCCAACATGATCATCTTGCGATCCGGCACTTTCGAGATCGTTGCCTGCTGCGTCTCGATGATTGCCTTGTCCTCGGCAAATGCAGCTTCGGCAATCGCGAAAGCGTGATCCGCCAAATCGGTATGCTCGTGATCCGGACCGAAGTTGTAGAAGAACATCGATTCCGTATCGTTGATCGGCGTGATCATCTGGCACGTGCAACGGCGGAAAATCGGCTCTTCCGCGGGCTTGCCATCGACGAAACGATCTTGAACGCCCGGTGCGTAGGAATGGATCTTAAGGATGAAGACACCGGGTACCAGGAACGTGCTGACCACGTTGTCGTCGGAGGGAACTTCACCGAAGTAGGGATTCGACTGGCGTCCCAAGTGCCAGCGGTCAGCAACGACGCCACGCTCGATCGTGTCGATACCGCGCTTTGCTTCGCCATCTTTCTGAATCTTGAGCGAAACCTTGTTGTTGGCGCCGAACGTCGCTTCGTGAACATAAGGGGCGTGCGAAAGGTCGAGCAAGTTATCCGCGACAATTTCCGCATTGCCCTTCCATATCTTCTTCGAGCATTTCATCGCGAAGGTAGCACTGTCCGGACCTTCGATCGGTGGAATGAGTGCAGGATCGGCTTTTGCAGCGTCTCCCATCCACACCCATGCGGCGCCATGCTTTTCTTCGATCGGGTAGCTACGAACGCAGACCTTCGACGAGATGCGATCGGTGCCCGGGATTTCCGTGCAGCGTCCATCCGGGGCGAATTTCAGGCCGTGGTACATGCAGCGCAGTTCGTCACCTTCCTTGCGGCCGACCGACAGCGGAACCAGCCGGTGCGGGCACAGATCTTCGAGCGCTACCAGCGTGCCGTCATCCTTGCGATAGAGTGCCAGCGCCTCGTTCATCACTGTGAACGGGACAATATCAGTAGCCGGGAACTCGCTCGACCATCCAACCATATACCAGCAATTCCGGAGGAATTTCATTTTCAGTCTCCTGAGAAAGGTGTCGAGAACGGATAAGTCTGGAACAAGGTGCGACACAACCGACCACCAGTTTGCGCATCTGATCTTGTGGACCTTTCCGGACCAGTATCCTTAATAGTATTCAATTACGTATTCTTTGAATCATATCCGTTGCGGCTCGCGACATGAATCGGGATAACCCTCACATGTAGAAAAACGGCGTTTAAACCGCTAGGACGCCGTGTATGCTCGCAACTTCATTGGCTAAAGTAGATGCGTTCAGCCGTCGTGTGGAGGACCTTCTGCTGATCTTCAGCCGACAGCGTGGCCACGGAGCTCGTGGCCATCTGAACCATGTCCTTGTACTCGCCCTTCGACTGAGCGATGTCTGAGCCCCACATCACACGATCAGCACCGAACGAACGCACTACACGCTCAACAACCGGCGCTGACGGGAGGTCGAGTGCCTTCAACTTGCCGAGGTTTATCATGGAGTACAAAAGGAAGACGTTCGGGCTGTCCACGAACTTGAGCAGCGCTTCGTCCACGCCGTAGTCCGGTTCCGGCCCTTCGACGACGATATTCGAGAAGTGATCCAGAATGACCGGCGTATTCGGGAACTCCTTCACGACGTCCTGGAGTGCTTCGAGCGCAGCCAGACGATTCCAGCGATAGAAGTGCAGGCGCACCGAGCCGCCGAGATCCGTCACGGCAGCCCAGGCGCGACGCGCTTCCGTTGACGCAAACCAGCTGCTGTCTGCGCCTTTCTTCGGTTCAGTCAGACGAATGCCGACCGACCCGCGCTCGCCAACCCAGTATTTCACCGTTTCCTCGACGTTCGGCGCCAGTGCGTCTAGCATGCACAGCGAACGCAGACGATTCGGGTATTTCTGTGCTGAATCCACGACGTAGTCGTTGTGAAACCCGTAGAGGTGCGCGCGTTGGACCACAAGCGCCTTATCGATTCCCAACTGGTCGAGCAGGCCGATCAGGCGCTCGGCCGTTACGGGATTATCGAATGCGTTTTCTTCAAGAACACCGCTCAGCGGCGACGGTGGATACTTCTCACGGTCGGTCGAAATTAGGTGTGCGTGGCTGTCAATCATAACGTTACCTCTATAAAATTCAGTTTAGCCAACCATATGCGGCTTTATTTCCAGGGCTCTACGCACACGTGGATCGCGCCTTGAACCCCTCGACCTGCGGTGGCCAGAATCGCGTCGTGAACCTGCGCCAGGCCGAATGTGTGTGAGCACACTTGGTCGATCGGATAGCGGCCCGAGCCGATATAGCGCAGCGCCAGTTCGACCGCTGCGTAGCTGCGGCCACGCGGTGCACGAACCGTCAGATAGCGCTTCTTGATCTCGCCGATGGGGACTTGCTGCTCCAGGCCGTTCAGGCTCAAATAGGCGCCCTTTGCCGCCAGTGCGATCGACTGCTTGACGATCTCGCCCTTGGGGTCGCCGGTCGTATCGACCACGACGTCCACGCCCCGCCCCTTCGTGATACGCATCACTTCGGCTTCGAGGTCTTGCGTTTCGACGTTGATTGCGTAGTCGGCGCCCAAGCGCAGCGAGAGATCGAGACGGCTTTGATCGCGTGTCATGCCGGCCAGAATCACCGTGTACGAACCCGCGGCCTTTGCAGCCAGCACGCAGCCCAAGCCCTGCTGGCCCGGTCCCCAGACGAGGACGGTCTTACCGGGGCCTGCGCCACCGTCGAGACACGCCCATTGCACGCCGTTACCGAAAGGCACTGCCAACGTTGCGTGCGTGGCCGGCATGTCTTGCGGAATCTTGTGCATCACCGTGTTGAGTGGCAGATGCATATACTGAGCGTAGCCACCCCACAGGTGCGGTGGCTTGTTGGCGGTGGACATACCGAATCGATCGGTATTCAGGCGGTCCTTCACATTGAAGAAGTCGACTTCCATACACAGACGGAAATCGCCTTTCATGCACCATTCGCAGTTCCAGCACGGGAGATATTCGTGGAGAGCAACGCGGTCGCCGGACTTGACGCCCCAACGCTTCGCCGCGACTTCACCGACCTCTTCGATGGTTCCGACGTTTTCGTGGCCCATGATGACCGGAACGTGACCGGCCTTACGGTACAACTCAGGGTCGCTGCCACCGACGCCGCTTGCCTCGATGCGCAGAATTCCGCTTTCAGGCTTGACAGTCGGGTAATCAAATTCACGGATTTCGATGGTTTCGACATCTGTCTTGACTGCAGCCAGTACCTTTTTCGTCATGTGTTTGTCTCCTGCTCGTTTTCGATCTCAGTGCTTCGAAAATACCCGGCGTGCGTTAGTGCCGAAGATCGCGCTGAGATCCTCATCAGGCAATTCGTCGAGTGCGATACGGGTAAGTTTTAATGCATTCCCGTAGCCTTCGCGGGAACTCACGACGGGAAAATCGGAACCCCACATCAGCCGATTTGCGCCGAATGCAGTGACAGCCTCGCGCACTAGCGGCGACGTCGCATCCCCGAAGGGACGGCCTGACTGCCATGTCTTCGGATCGCGAGGCATCAATTCGCCCAACCCCGGAAGCTTCAGCATGACGTTCGGATAAGCGGCGAGGTCGAACACCTGACGACGAATCGCCAATTGCTCGTCCGTCGTGACGGGCGCGCTGCTGCCACCGAGGTGTTCCAGGACGATCGTCGTCCCCGCCAACTTCGCAACCAGCTCGACAAACCCCGGCGCGTTGAACGCTTCGGCGGAGCCCACACAGCTAACGGGCAGTCCAGTTTCCTGCACAGCACGCCACGCTTGCGGAAGACGACCGCCCGGCAGACACGAGGAAGGACGAAGCCGGATGCCGGACACGCCTTCGCGCGCGAGCTTTTCGACCGTTATTGCAACGTCCGGGGCGTCGACATCAATCCAGGCCACGCTCGACAGACGGCCTGGATATCGCTTGACGCAGTCTTGCTGATACCGGTTATCCGTCTGTCCGATCATCTGCGTGAGAATGGCCATATCAACACCATGCTCATTCATTTGAATAAGCAGCGCCTCGACAGGCTCATACCAATGAGGCGAAACGTGGGCGTGACTGTCGACGATCATGTGGACCTCAAGCCTTCAGCGCGACTTCCGGGTTGAGGGGCACTTCTTCCTTCCACGTGCGATCGCTCGGGAAAATCACCGTCGATGCGTGAATCTGATTCCACGGAATCGTGTTGGTCAGCACCCCCGGTAGTTCGCCGGTTTCTGCGTAAGTCCGCGCCGAGCGGATCATCTGGCGGCGCCATGCGACGACCGCGACGTCCGATGTGCCGAGGTGTTCCTTCGTGCGGTCGAGAATGCGGCCCTGCGTTTCGCTGACTGCGTGGTCTTGCGTCAGGATGCCCTTGATGCCCGACATCGACGACGTCTTCATGGCTTCGCGGTCCTGGTTGTACCAGTTGTCGATGTTGAGTTTCTTGCGGAAGTTTTCGTCGACCCAGTGACCGCCTTCCTGAATTCGATATTCGATGTCTACAGGCTGCGTTTCGTCGAAGAACCACTGGATGTGCCACGTCGATACGTCATCGCGCGGGACGAATGCATTGGCCATCCGACGGTTCTTGCGGACGCCGAAGCCATCGGGCGGGATCAGCGTGAAGAACGGCAGAATCACTTCCGTGACGCGTGCGTGCAGCTTGCCTTCCTCTCGGAAATTACGCACGCCCGCATAGCGTAGGCCGTACAGCGTGTATTCAACCTCGATCTTCGGGCGCAGATCGCGTTCGTGTTCGTACTTGGCCGGCGCGGACCACGGTTGTTCGCGGTGCAGCACGCCTGCGTGCGCGGAATCGATCGTGCCTTCGACGGCTTGAGCGTAGTTGCAGTCCTCGAGCACCTTGAACGCGGCAACCTTTTCTGCCGGATACGAGAGGAAGTCGAAATCCGGGAATTGCGGGACCTTCGCCGGGTCGCCCATGTACGTCCAGATCACGCCGGCGACTTCACAAACGGGATACGCCACTGCCTTGATCCGCGAGCACAGCTTCGATTCTTCCGGCTCCGTCGGGGTGTCCATACAGCGGCCATCGACGCCGAACTTCCAGCCGTGGTACAGACAGCGCAGACCGCCTTCCGAGTTGTCGCCGAGCGCGAGCGATGCACGACGGTGCGGGCATTGTTCTTCGAGCAGACCGACCTTGCCGTCGCTGTCGCGGAAGGCCACGAGGTCTTCGCCCAGCAGACGCAAACGTAGGGGCTTGCCGCCCGGCTCACCGATTTCCGATGCCAGCATCGCGGGAATCCAGAATTGACGGATCATGTCGCCGTTCGGCGTGCCTTTGCCAACTTGGGTCAGTACGTCGTTATCTTCGCGGGAAAGCATGGGCTTGCTCCTAAATTTCTTTATCTATGAATATGTGTGGGAGAGACCTGCTCTCCCCACTAGCCTTAAACGAGTTCGACGGCCTTCAGCAGTCGATCACGCGCGTCTACGGTGTTGCTGTCGTTGCCAATGAAATCGTGCGCTTCGACAATCATTTTGCGCAGCGCAACGAGGTTCTCCAGTTCCGGCACATTTGAGCCCTTCCGTTCAGTGGTCAGGATGTCGCTATCGAGCAACCGCCAGACTTCGTCTAGTTCGGATTCGCGGTAAATCATCTGTTCGAACGTACGCGACTTCTCCACGCGCCCGATCAGTTCACGCAGCGTTTGCGGCGAGTAATCTTCGATCGTATGAACATCATCTACGTGCATAGCGAGGCCTTATTTTTTGGGACCAGGACCGAACTGCGAAGATGGGAGGCCGAGCGCCTGACGGCCAAAGGCCGTCAGCGCCGAATCCCACGTGAACGCGAAGTGCTGTGCGGCGGAATTGACGTCGCGCCAGATACGTTGAAGATCCGACGCGTTGTAAATGCTGGTGCCACCGGCGGCTTCAAACACACTGTTGGCCGCGCGACGAGCGGTTTGAGCCGAATAGGCCCAATCGCGCGGAATGCGCGACCATTCGAGTGCTGTCAGCGATTGCGCGCTTTCTGCCGTATCGATGCGGCGTGTGTCTTCGAGAATCAACGCATAGGCCGCGTCGAGATCCGCCGTCGCATGGGCGAGGCGCTCGATGGTTGCCGACTGTTCCGCCATCTGTTCGGCCGGCATGGCGTGCAGACGCGGCGCCAAACCCTCGCCAAACGAACGGAGCGCCGCGCGCGCGATGCCCAGCGGCGCACCGACGAGCGAGAACGGCGTGACGTTCTGGAACGGCATCCGGTAGATGGGGGCGCGCATTGCGTCAGCGCCTTCGACGTCGCCCGTCATCATGTCCTTGACCGCCACCGAACGATGCTTCGGAATGAACGCTTCCGCGACCTTGATCGTGCGGCTGCCCGTGCCACGCAGGCCAGCGGTGTGCCAGTCATCGACGATTTCGATATCCGAGCGCGGAATCACGAAGAAACGCGGCTCAGGCGGGCCGTCCGGACGCTGCACAGCGTTTCCGATGATGACCCACTGCACGTGGTCGATACCCGAACAGAAGCGGCCATCGCCATTCACGAGCTTGTAGCCGCCGTCCACTTCGGTCACCGTGCCGCCCAGGCGGAACACGGTTGCCGTCAATGCGTGGCCTTCGCCAAGCACGTCCTGCTGCGCCCGCAACGGAAACAGATTCAACATCCAGCTGTGACCGGCCAAAACGCCGAACACCCAACCCGTAGAGCCACAGGCCGATGCGATTTCCGACGTCACTTCGACGAGCGTCGTAAAGCCCAATTCGGAACCGCCAAACGATTTCGGCGTCATGATGTTGAAGAGACCCGAATCACGCAGTGCGTCGATCGTTTCTTTAGGCACGACGCGATCGGTTTCGGTCTGCTTGACGCGCGAACGAATCACATCATGCAAACCACGGGCGATATCAAGGGCATCCTCGCGGCTGTTAATACGGCTCAAGACATTCTCCTGGTAGAACTTGCCGCCGTGGAACAAGGCTCGGCGCGCAGAATGATTCTGTTTATCAATCGGTCAGTGTTCGTTGCGACCGTAACGGTCTTCGACGTTTAAACGTTCCTTCGCGTCGAGGAACCAGCGATAGTGACCGCCCTTCGAGATCGGCGGAACATCGTCTGAAACGACGTACCAGCTTTCGACATCGTTTTCCGTCGCATAGATTTCGCCCGTTGCCGTACCGGCGATGAGCATGATCTTGTCATCCCAATGGTAGAGACCCATGCCCTCGATGTTGCCGATCACTTCCTCGGGCAGACCATTGCGCATATGTGCCCAGGTAACACCGCCATCGGTGCTCCTGATAACAGTTGCGTTCGCCGACTTGCGGGCGCCCCAATCACGCGGCGCGTTGCCCGGACCGCCCAGATACAGAACATTTTCGTCACGTGGGTCGATGAACATGGCGTCGGGATAGCCGATAAGGTCTTGGCGCGTCATCAAGTGAACCCACGTTTCGCCGGCGTCTGCGCTGTAGTGCAGGCCTTCTCCGCCACACATAAACATCTGCTTCGGATTCGACGGGCGAATCAGCACGCGATGGTTGTCGTGATAGAACTTGTCGTTTTCCGACTCGTACGAACGTGGCTCGGTCCACGTCTTGCCGTCGTCGGTGGTCTTGAGCAGTGCGCCCTGCTCAATACAGACATAGAGCGTTTCCGGCTCGGCCGGGTGAAACGTAATGTTCTTGACGTGTGCAATATGCGGGGGAGGCGGAAACGTCCACTTGTCCTGGTCCGGCACCGTCATCATTTCGGGAATCTCGACCCATGAAGCACCCAGATCGTCGCTGCGATAAAGCGCGGAGGGCTCGGTGCCCAGGAACAGGACAGTCTTACCGTCGCGCTTCTGCTGCGCCAGCGTATAGATATGCGTGCTGTTCAGGCCATTGTTGGCCGGTTCCCACGTCACGCCCAGATCCTTCGAGACCACGAGACTGCCCTGGCCGTGTGCGCCCGCGAACAGCAGGCCCGCATCCGGAACATGGAGCAATGCGCTCACGTGGCGATCTTCCAGCGTCTTGCGCGTTAGTTTCCACGGGGCGCTGATGTCCGCGCGCTCGAACACGAGCATGCCGCCAATCGTAGCAACCAGAAGCGTCGTTGCCGCGCCATCGCCGTGCGTAACGGTCCCACCGTTGGTGGTCAGAACTGCGATCATTTCTCCTCCGTAAGGGAATACCCCATGTGATGTCGCCTGTTTTGCTCCGAAGAGCCTTTGACTTTTTTCTATCTAGCCGAAATAATATGCAAAAAAGAATTACACGTCAAACGGGTTGAGAGAAACTTTCGATGATTGGTGATTGCGATGCAACAAGCCGGGACCTGAGGAAGCGTGATGTGTGATGCTTGCGCACCATTTACGGGGTTCCGCGCGCTCTACGATTTTGGAGGTGACATGACTGAAGTTAATGATTTGAGGACTCTGCGCCTAACAGCGAGTCAGTACCTGGCGCGCAACACGCTGGCTCTGACATTTGAAGACCCCGAAGGCGAGCGTCTGCCCGCCGCCGACGCGGGTTCGCACGTCGCACTGATCCTGCCGAACGGATTGACGCGTCAGTACTCCCTCCTTGAGTCCAGCAATAGCCTGACGCAGCGTTCGTACGTCATCGGCGTCAAACTCGACCCGCAGTCGCGTGGTGGCTCCCGCTATATCCACGAAACGATGCGTGTCGGCGACCTCGTGCAGGTCGAAACCCCACGCAACAATTTCCCCCTCGACGAAGACGCTGAACATACGGTTCTGGTTGCCGGAGGTATCGGAATCACGCCGATTCTGTGCATGGCGCGTCGCCTGAAGGAAATCGGAAAGTCGCCGCGTATCTATTATTCGTGCCGCGACCGGGTTGACGTCGCCTACGCCGAAGAATTGAAGACGTTCGAAGGTGCGGTCGTTCACGTCGATGCCGAAGTCGGCACATTCCTCAATATCGCGGACGTCGTGAAGCAGGAACCAGCGTCGGCCCACTTCTACTGCTGCGGCCCCGGCCCCATGCTCGAGGCATTCGAAAAGGCCTGCGCCACGTTACCCCCGGAACAGGTCCACATCGAGTACTTCAGTGCCAAACACGAAGCCGCACTCGATGGCAACTTCGTCGTTGAACTGCGCAAGAGCGGCAAGACGTTGACGGTCCCGCAGGGCAAAACGATTCTCAACGTCGTGCGTGAAGCCGGCATACCGATTTCGTATTCGTGTGAAGAAGGCGTATGCGGTGCATGTGAAGTCCGCGTGCTGGAAGGCGAGCCGGACCACCGCGACGCCATTCTCTCGGAGCCGGAGAAGGCTTCGAACAAGACGATGATTATCTGCTGTTCCGGATGCAAGGGCGATCGTCTCGTCCTCGATCTTTAAGAAGCATGGGCGTGCCTATCGGCACACGTTAATTTAGGAGACAAGTAAGTGATTATCGATTGCCACGGTCACGTCAGCGCACCCGCGGAATTGTGGGTCTATAAGGCACACATTCTGTCGCATCGCGGCGAACACGGTCGCAAGATGCCGGAAGTGACCGACGAAGAAATCCTGCACTACGCCAACAAGAAGGAAATGGCGCCCGTAGGCCACCTCGACATGCTCGACCGCGTCGGCACGAACGTCCAGCTGATGTCGCCGCGCCCGTTCCAGATGATGCACAACCAGAAGCCAGGCAAACTCGTGCACTGGTTCACGGAAGAAACCAACACCATCATCTCGCGCACGGTCAAGTTGCTGCCGAAGCGGTTCGTCGGTATCGGCGGCCTACCGCAAGTGTCGGGCGACCCGATCGAAGTCGTACTGCCGGAACTCGAACGCTGCATCAAGGAACTCGGCTTCAAGGGCGTGCTGCTGAATCCGGACCCGTTCGAAAACAGCGGTGTCGAAGCCCCGGGTCTCGGTGACCGTTACTGGTACCCGCTGTACGAAAAGCTATGTGAACTCGACGTACCGGCCCACATCCACGCTACCGGCTCGCACTCGGCACGTTCGCCGTACACCGTTCACTTCATCAACGAAGAAACGATCGCGGTGTTCAACCTCGTCAATTCGAACGTCTTCAAGGACTTCCCGACTCTGAAGATCATGGTGTCGCACGGCGGCGGTTCAATTCCTTATCAGATCGGCCGTTTCCAGTCGGGCGCTTCGCGCGCCGGCCGCAACTTCCTCGACGGCATGCGTAACCTGTATTACGACACCGTGCTCTACTCGGAAGAATCGCTGCGTCTGCTGATCAAGACGGTTGGCACTGACCGCTGCATGTTCGGCGCTGAGTGCCCCGGCGTGGGTTCGGCTATCAACCCGGACACCGGCCGCACTTTCGACGACATCAAGCCGTATATCGAGGGCTTCGACTGGCTCTCGCAGGCAGAGAAGGATGCGATTTTCTTCGGCAACGCTCGCGACTTCTTCAAGCTGAACCTCGCGGACTACGAATAACCCCGTCGCACACAGGACTCTAAATCATGGCAAAAATCGTATTGGGAATGGGAACGTCGCACGGTCCCATGCTCATCACGCCACCTGAGACCTGGGGCGCTCGCGTACCCGATGATCGAGTGACCAGGCATGACTTCGAGGGCCGCGAATGGGCCTTCGATGAACTCGTCGAATATCGGCGTAGCGAAAACCTCGCGGCTCAGATCACGCCTGACAAGTGGAAGGAGCGGCATGCTCAATGCAGGGCGGCTATCGAGGAAATGGCGCGCGTGCTGGCTGGAGCGAAACCTGACGTCGTTGTCATTGTCGGCAACGATCAGATGGAAATCTTCACCACGGATTGCATTCCCGCATTTGGCGTCATGCACGGCCCGACGATCGTGAACAACATGATCAGCCACGATAAATTGATGCAAATGCCGCCGGGCGTACGTCATTCGATGCCGGGTTACAAGCCGGAAGCTGCCACGCATGAAGGCGTTCCCCAGCTTGCACAGCACATCATCAAGAGCGCGATCGCCGACAACTTCGACGTGGCCGCTCTCGGCCGCCTGTCGGAAACAGAAACACCGCATGCATACGGCTTCGTGTTCCGCCAGTTGATGAAAGACCAGGTCGTTCCGACCGTGCCGGTGTTCGTCAATACGTTCTATCCGCCGAATCAGCCGTCGGTCGCGCGCTGCCACGCCTTCGGAGCATCGATTGCTCGCGCAATCGAGTCCTGGGATTCGGACGCACGCGTGGCCGTCATCGCCTCCGGTGGTCTGACGCACTTTGTCATCGATGAACGCATCGACAATCTGATACTCGATGCGATGAGGAGACACGATCTCACGCCGGTGTTCGCGTTGGGCGAAGCAATCTTCCAGGCTGGCACTTCGGAAATCAAGAACTGGATTCCCGTCGCCGGCATGATGGATGAACTTGGCTTCGACATGACGGTGGTCGATTACGTTCCGTGCTATCGCAGCGAAGCCGGTACTGGCAACGCGATGGGCTTTGTGTACTGGAAGCCCCAGGCCGAATAAGGAAATATCAAACATATGGCACCCAAAGACGAATATGTCCACCGCCTTCGCCGGTTAGATTGCTGCGCTGTCTCCGACGCACTCGACAGACTCGGCTTGCCCGGCGTCGTGAGCGGCGTCGCCCAAGCCGCGGGCACGAAGCGCATCGCCGGTCGCGTTATTACGATGAAACTCGGTGTTGGCGATCCGCCTCCGGGGCCGCCGCGTCATCTGGGCACCACCGCGATCGAACTCGGCGGCTCCGACGATGTGATCGTCATCGAACAGCGTACCGGTATTGAAGCCGGTTCGTGGGGCGGCATCCTGTCGTTGGGCGCCAAGGTGCGCGGTATCGCTGGCGTGATCGCCGACGGCCCGGTTCGCGATATCGATGAATCCCGCGAGATGGGACTGGCGGTGTTCACAAACAGGTTCACGGCCCTCACCGCTCGCGGTCGTATCGTCGAAAAAGGCGTGAATGTTCCGGTTGAAGTGTTCGGGGCCGTAGTAGAAGCCGGCGACTATGTGATCGCCGATAGCAGCGCCGTGATCTTCATCAGCCAGGCAAACATCGCCAAGGTGGTCGAGACTGCCGAATCGATCGTGGCACGCGAAGCCTTGATGGCGAAGGCCGTCTTGGCAGGCACGCCGATCCATGAAGTCATGGGCGGAAACTACGAATTTATGCTTAAGGACTAACCATGTCGGAAATCGAACAAGACAAGAACGTTGCGCGCGCAGCGAAACTCGAAACGGCCACTCTGAGCGACGCACTAGACCGCCTGGGCCTGAACGGTCAGTGCTACAAGATCAAGCCGCGTGATTCTTCGTTCCGTATGGCCGGTCGGGCATTCACAATTCTCTACGGGCCGGCCGCATCGCCTGCGGGCACCGTGGGTGACTTCATCGACGACGTTCCGCCCGGCTCGGTCATCGTCCTGGACAACGGCGGTCGCGAAGACGCAACGGTTTGGGGCGACATCCTCACCGAGATCGCTCATCGCCGTGGTATCGCCGGTACCGTAATCGACGGCGTCAACCGCGACGTGCACCTCTGCCTGTCGCTCGGCTACCCGGTTTTCTCCAAGGACAACTGGATGCGAACGGGCAAGGACCGCGTTCAGGTCGAAGCCACCAACGTCCCGGTGAATATCGGTAACGTGCGTGTCGCTCCGGGAGACTTGCTGCGCGGTGACGCTGACGGCGTGATCTCGATTCCGCAAGAACACGAAGAGCGCGTGCTTGCTGCCGCTGAAGAAATCGATGCAGCCGAGAAGGCAATCCGTGAGGCGGTTGCAACAGGTATGCGTCTGGTCGAGGCTCGCAAGCAGTTCAAGTATCACCAACTGCAAACGCGCCGGATCGGAGAAGAAGCATGACGGGACCGGTTTTCGATCATCACGAGACCACGCGTCTCGACATCCAACGGCCCGATATCACTCTGCTTAACGCCGCCGCAAATCTGCCGGCAGCAACACTTCACGAGGCTGCCGGGAAGATCGGGGTCCTGCCTTATGAAATCAAGCCTGTCGCACCCGGATTCAGGATTTGCGGCCCCGCTGTGACCGTCCATTCACCTGGCGGCGATAACCTTTGGCTGCACCGTGCGATTTACTCAGCACAACAAGGTGATGTCCTTGTCGTCTCCGTGAGCGAAGCCTATGAACATGGGTATTGGGGCGAGATCATGTCAACGGCCGCCAAAGCTCGTGGGCTTGCCGGTCTCGTCATTAACGGCTGTGTTCGCGATCAGCGGCTGTTATCCGAGATCGGGTTTCCCGTTTTTGCTCGCGGCCTTTGTATCCGTGGCACAGGAAAAGACTTCGGTGCCAGAGGTTGGATCAACGCCCCGACTCGATTCGACGACGTGACGGTAAATTCAGGTGACCTGATCGTTGGTGACGAAGACGGTGTGGTGTGCATCCCTCGCGAGCGGATCGCCGAGGTGATCACTGCATCGGAAGCGCGCGAAGCAGCCGAAGCACAGCAGATGAAGCGACTGGAGGCGGGCGAGAGCACGCTCAGTATCTTCGGCTGGGACCAGTAAACCGCCGAGACTTGCGGGAATATGGCATGCGGTGGTGTCCGTAAGGATCACCGCCCTGTCATTTTATCCGTCTAGTTTTTACGATTAGGAAGGTGAAATGAGCATACAAGAATCTGAATTCAAACACGCCATGCGCTGCTTGACCGGGCACGTGTGTTTGATCACGACTGGTTCTAACGCGGACGGCCCCCTTGCCGGCATGACGGCAACCGCTGTGACGTCTGTCAGTGCGGCGCCCCCTATTCTGCTGGTCTGTATCAATCGTGCGAACTCGTCTCTGGCGCACGTGCAGTCCACTGGCAACTTCGTCGTCAACGTCCTGGCGCGCAGCGAACAGGAATTAGCGCAGCGTTTCTCCCGATCGATTTCGCCGCGAGAAAAGTTTCAAGCAGGGACGTGGAACCGTATTAGGACAGGTGCCCCGGCTTTAGTCAGTGCCATGGTCAATTTCGATTGCAGCGTCGAACGTATTATCGAAATCGGTACGCACGCGGTGATTTTTGGGCATGTCGAAGGTACGGCCATTAGTGGCGACATAACGGCGCCGCTGCTGTATTCCCAAGGATCTTACGGCGAATTTCAGACGGATAAGACCATCGATTTCCATGATTTGCTGTGGATATCAAACTGGGGGGCCGACTAATATCTTCGAGAGAGGGTGCGGCCCGCACACAATACGGAGTCGGTGCGCGCATTTCCGCCCAGGCTACCGGCGCTGGCTACGATCTGACGCCGGCAGGGAATGTTGACGTGGCGTATATGGTGAATTTGGCAACAACTTGCAGAAAGACGCTCTCGTCAATCACGCTGCTTTTCAGGGCACGTCCACACTGTCACCACGCACGCGGGTATATCGGCCTAGTGTGTACTAGCATACGAATGACGCGTATGCCAATGAAATCGGCGACATCGTTTCCAGCGGCAAGGCTTAGAGCCTAACCGAACTCGCACCTGCTGACGTCGTTCCAATGCAAGCTGTACATGGAAAAGGGTTCGGGTTCCCTGTTTATTCTCGCAACGCGAGCACTCTCATGAGTCCCTCAAGAACCACTATTCTTCCCTTCTCATAGGTTGCGAGCAGCAAATCGCGGTCCTTGCTCTCCAAAGCCTTCACAAGTTTGGCTTCGATATTAGCGCTGCGATGTTGCGGATGCGCTGAAATATCAGCAGCCAGCGCCCGATAACGGTCGGTGAGTCGCATCAATCGTAGGACTTCCCGTTTAAGCACCTTATTAGACGAGAGGTCGAAAATCTTGTCGTGAAGTTCACGGTGTAGTTCAATCCACCCCTCACGATTACCGGCTTGAATTAGTTCTTCAAGCCGGACGAGCAAGGCCTTGAATTCCCTAATCTGCGCGGACGTGGGCCACACGACCGTCATGAGCAACTCCGCTTCGAGGAGTTGGCGCATCCGATACAATTGCCGGGCCTCATCGCTTGACAACTGGGCGACGAAGAATCCACGATTCGGATCGTGTTCGATGATGCCTTCTGCCGCCAGCAGCTTCAACGCCTCACGCACCGGCACGCGACTGATGCCGAAACGTTCAGCGAGATCCGACTGTCGCAGTTGAAAACCGGGTGCGAGCGTTCCCCTATTGATCAGTTTTCGCGTCTCCGACGCCACCTGAGCTGGAAAGTCAATGCCGTCCAGTTCCGGGAGGATAGGGGCAGCCGTTCGGCTTCGTTTCACGATCGCATTCATTTTCGTATTATATCGCAGATTTTTTGCCCGACAACTTTACAAGTAGGCTGTCATAGCAATTCAGTTCGCATAGTCAGCCACCCCTCCAACGACAAAATTCTCCCATAGATGCTACGACGGTAGTTCACTGAGCATCCCTTGTCGTTTCCCCGTTTGCCGATTTTGGGTCTCAAAAAAACCCGCAAATCGCGGGCTTCCTTTGTTGCTACTTTCAATTCAGATCAGTATACGAAGCCGGGCATCACTTCGCCAGCGGTAGGGACATCCTTGATGTCGGGAATACGCGCCGAACCGAAAACCACAAGGGGACGCATCTGACCATTGCGAATATACGAGGCTGCGACATCGTACGGCACCGGGATCACTTGCACCTTCCCCTTCATCAAACCTTCAATTTCCGCCGCGGTGTCTTTGTAGGACAACTTCACCATGCGAACGCCGTTACGCTTTTGCAATGTGGTCATCGCGCTCAGGTCACGTCCACCATCAACCGTCGTACCGAAGGTGTAGCAGTCCGGATTGTCCTTCAGGCGGCTAATTAGATCCGCGTAGTCCTTGATATCGGTTCCGGACACGCCTTTGCCTATTTCAGCGACCAAGACTACACCCGTGGGTGCAGAGACCGGCGCAGCCGCCGGTTTGGCCGCAGGAGGAAGCACCGGTTTAGCAGGTGCACCGGCGAAGGCAACGCCCGAAATCAGTGCCTCTGCTGCGAGGACTGCCGAGAGGAAGAGTTTCCGGTTGAGTTTCAACATCAATTGTCTCCACGTATTCGAAATGACGCATGCAAGGCCAATGTATTCGCCCCGCCATCAATGTAATACTATTTTGTAGTATATGTCAATCCTCGTTGACATTGCGTGATACCATGCATGGGTCTCGTTGAGCAAAAGCCAAAGCGGCTGAATGCTCCACGATTGAACTGAACTTCAATCGTGGAGTCGACATGGTTCGCTTCGAGATCGATGCTTCGATGGTCACGACTTCGTCGTTTTTGATTGTTCTTCTGTAATCCTACATATATTAAGACGTGTACCCGATAGGTCGTCGAATTGGCTTAGGCCCAACAATCCGAACCCTGCAAAACCCCCCGGTCACCCCACCGTCTCGGCTAACCTTCTACTCGTCGCTGATGGAATCGTGCCGATCGCTCACATGTTCCTATTTCTGTGCGGTCTCAAAATTCGCGATCGGCTATTTTTCAGTTTTTGCAATCGCCATCGCGCTTCTGTGCGCTGCCGCTGGCTTTGCGCTCTAACAGAGCCCACCAGATTTAGCCGCATCTGCTGGACATTAAAGACAGGTGGATGGGGTCGATCAAAACGGTCAGCGATCTACGTCGAGATCTCGATGCAGTTCTGCATGCTCACATTGCGGGTCGTGCTCTCGGACAACAAGCAGTCGTAAGATACCAGTACCGCGGTTCTGACAATGATCGCAGAGCAGACTCAAAATAGGACAGTGACACATACGAGAGCTGGGTGCTTTCGAGTGAAAATCATCGGTTTTTTGAAAGCGACACGAAGACGATTGCTGCGTTTGTGACGGTAAACGAAGGACTCTACAATCTCCCGACGTCGGCTACCCCAAACATTGACGCCGAGCGGAGACTGAACTGCAACAAGAGCTTCGCAATGTTCAGATTAACGAGGGAAGCATTCACCGCTCACACGACGTATGCTCACACGTAGGAAGACGACGCCGGAGCTGTCTCCCTTCTTGAGTATCGCATCGCTCTGGTGTTGACATTCTCATTGATGCTGATCGCGGTACTCGTCACGATATCTGCACTGCTGTCGTAACGCCGATCACTCATCCACTGAATGCTGCAGTAAAGGTGCAGAGACTGTCGCGCCCGTCCATGCGCTTCGCGGCCGCCAACACCCGAACATCAACCACTGCCCGCTGCACAGGCCGGCCGATACGGCGTGGCCGAAGGCATGGTTACTGTTAACCAACTGCCCGGCTCTCTGCTCGACTGCCGTGTAAGCCTGGGCACCAGCTCCAGCGTCAGCACCTACCTGCCTGCGCTGCTCAACGATGCCGCCCATGGAGCACCTCTGGTGAACCACTTGGCGCTTAGAGCCCCCGCCCGGCAAGCACGGCCAGTATCGACTGGTTTATTTTTTCTCGCTCTAGTTCGTAGACTCGCACGACTTTTTCACGCTCGCGGGTGCGAATTGCAGTCATGAGCCGGTGCTCCAGGACTGCCTTCGGACGTTCACCCGGCCGATGCGCTTCGGTCGCCAATGCGCGGTACCGATCGGTCAGTCGAATCAAGCGCAGAGCCTCGCGGCGTATGATCTTGTCGGGTGAAAGATCAAAGAGCAGCCCGTAGAATGCGTAGTATTCATCGAGCCATTCGGCGCGCTGATGGCTTCCCAAGTACTCGTCGAGCTTGGCAAGCATGTCATTGAGCTCAGCCGTTTGAGTGCGATCGGGCCACTCTATCGATTCGAACAAATCGCGCTCTACCAAAAAACGATAGCGGTAGAGCTGGGCCGCCTCATCAGACGATAGCGGCCCGACGAAAAAACCCCGGTTTGGATCATGCACAATCACGCCCCACGCCGCAAGCAGATTCAACGCCTCGCGAACAGGCACCCGACTGACACCGAAGCGGTCCGCGAGTTCCGATTGGCGCATTTGTTGCCCTGGCGACAGGACTCCTCTGTTGATCAGCTTGCGCACTTGATCAGCGATCTGCGCCGGAAGGTCGATATCGTTGAGTTCGATTTTGCTCACGTGTGTAGTCGTATAGGTGGCCGTGTCCGACGCAGTTCGTCGGTTCCGTCAGTTCTAGTTTCCGACGATATTGTATGCGATTCGCGAATCCACCCCAAAACGGCGCATGCCTCGAATCGCAGGATACTAGGCACAAAAATCCTAAGAGACTCGGCGGTCCGCAGGCACCCATGATGGCTCTGTCGCGACAAGGCGTTGAGGCAAAATCGGCCGGACGGAAATTGCTGACGGCCACGATAGCCCGGACGACCAAGACACCGCGCAAGACGTTGCTCCCTGGCATCGCCAAGGTGCTGAAGCGACTGTACTATCCACCGGATGTGATGCAGTTGTACGTGCGAAGTCATCCAGAAGATCGGGAAGATTGCGCGAAAAGGACACATGCAACTGCAACCGGTTGATGTCGCTGGGTATATCGAACTGCTCGTGCATAGCGATGCAATGGCACGCGAGGTCCGCACTCAATCCGACATTGTCGGCCACCTGGCGATGCTATTGCGAGTACCGTGTCAGTGTTCGCGATGCAGCGTCTGAGGCTAATTTCAAACTGAACGTCTGTATAATTGCGTCCTCATGTAGGCCCAGTCTCGCGGTCCATGCTGCCGTCTTTTTCTTGCACGGCAGTTCGTCACGTGCTCGACCAAGCCTCGCCGGCGAACTCGGTGCCGCAAATTGCTGCTTCCGTAGTCTCGCAATGCTTCATCCGCCGGCCCGGCGCCAACCCGCTATGGGAGCGGCATGGAAAGACCGTTGATCATCATCGCGGGTGCGGGGCCTTGCGGCATCGGCGCTGCCCTGACCCTCCGCCAGGAGTATCCGGCTACGCCCTTCATCCTCATCGACGAGCGCAACCAACCCGGCGGCAATGCCGCCTCGGCGATCACGCCGGAGGGCTTCCTGTTCGACTATGGTGGGCATGTCCTCTTCGTCCACGAGAAATGTGCGGCCTTCAGCGACACGCTCCGCTCCCTCGACATAGCGTGGCACGAGTCCATGCCGGTTCGCGGTGTCCACATGTTCGGGAAGCTCATCCCCACGCCCATCCAGCGCCACGTCCACCGCTTTCCCGCTGCCCATGCGCTGCCGATCTTCTCCGATCTGTTCCTGCATCGCCTCGGCAGCCGGATGGGCATGGTCCCACGTCCCGTCACGGACGCTAGCGACAATTTCCAGGATCATCTTCACCGCTCCTTCGGCCGCGAGTTGACGCGCCGCATCATGGAGCCGCTCAACCGCAAAATGTGGACGCTCGAGCCCAGCGAGATGAGCAGCGAGTGGGTCCGTCAGCGCAGCGGATCGGCCTTGCACAATGTTCCGCAGGTGGGCTTTCGCCGCATGCTCAAGCATGCCATCCTCGGCACGGATGACCCGAGCTGGACCCCGAGCGATCGCGTGCCCTACCCGCGCGAGGGTGGCATGGGCACGATCTGGCAACGGGCGGTCGACAGGATCGGCGCGCAGCATGTCCTGCTCGGCCGCAGCATCGCGGCGATCGAGACAGGCAAGCGTCAGCTCCACCTCGTGGACGGCACGCAGTTCACATACACCGCCCTCGTCTCATCCATCCCGCTCGACACATTAGTCGAGCTTTGCGTCGATCGACCGGATGTCCAGCGCCTGGCAAAGCGCCTGCGCCGATCCTCCGCGATATTGCTCGGCTTCGGCATGCGTGGGGTGATTCCGGCCCGCTATCGCGGCGTCCATAGTTTTCAGTGTCCCGATGCCGCACTTCCTTTCTGGCGCGTGACGATCCCCTCGAATTTCTCGCCCGGTAACGTGCCGTCTGACGGCCCGCATTATTCGATTCTCTCCGAGACCAGCCGCGCGCCCGGCCTGGCAGCGGACATAGACGACAGGTTGCGCCATGATGTTCTGCAGGGGCTGCGCTCCATCGGCCTGATCGAGGACCAGCCCGTCATCTCCACCTTCGAGAAGACGCTGGCCCACGGTTACCCGTTGCCCTTCCATGGCCGCGACGCGGCGCTGGCGGACATCCATGCGCACCTGGAGCCGCTCGGCATTTTCAGCCGGGGGCGTTTCGGCGGCTGGCGCTATGAGGTGTCGAACATGGACCATGCCTATCTGCAGGGACTGGAAGTTGTCCGCCGCATCATGGCCGGTGTGCCCGAAACAACTTATTTCTCACCGGAGCAGATCAATTAGGCCGCCGCCCTGTCCCGAACGCCGCTGGTCATGGCGCGTCAAGCGCTGGCTCGACATTGCGGGCGCGGCGCTGCTTCTCGTGTGCCTCAGTCCCATCATCGTGCTCGCCATGGGCGCAATCCTGGTCAGCTCCGGCCGTCCAGTCCTGCACCTCGCCAAGCGCTGGGGAAGAAACGATCGGCAGTTCATCTGCTACAAGCTGCGGACCATGCACCTGGACGGCGACGCGGTCCTGAAGGCACACGGGCTGGCGACGCGTGGGGCGAACGGCGAGACCCTCACTTATGATCGCGATCCCCGCATTGGCCCCCTTGGCAGGCTGCTACGCCGGCTGAGCATTGACGAACTCCCTCAGCTCATCAACGTGCTGCGCGGCGACATGAGCCTGATCGGCCCGCGCGCGCTGGTGATTTCCATGTTGGCCGATCTGCCCGACATCCGGCATGCCCGCTCGGTCGTCCGCCCTGGTCTGACCGGCCTTTGGCAAGTGCGCGCGCGGCGCAAGAATGTCAGTGTGTTCGACATGATCGACGACGATCTGGAATATATCCGGACGTTCAGCCTGTGGCTGGACCTCCGGATCGCGTTGCTGACGATCAGCCGTATCGTCGGCCCCTGACGGCATCAAAGGAAAAAGCGTGCGATGTGAAAAGCTTCCGCGGCGTGGGCGCCGATATCGTCACCCCGCGCCTGCATACGGCGCGCGAGCGCCTCGGGTGTTCGTCCGCCGGCAAGCTCCGTCGAATAGAAGCCCATGGCTTCGCGCTTTCGGCTAACGTGCCGTTCCTCCAGGACCGACCACATATTCGGCGCGAAGCTGGGGAAGAAGCCCTGCTCCGTCGAAGTCGAAACCTCGAACAGATAGACATTCTTGCGGCGGCGAAAGGGCCGTGTTGCGATTTCCACAGCACGGCTCACACTGCCGTGGGCCTGGTTGCAGTCACCTGGCCAATGCGTAAAGATCGTATCCGCCCATTCGACCTCGGGCATGATCAGATCGTGCAGATGATGGACGCCCGCCTCCAGCGACCTTTCGTCCACGAGCTCGTTGGCAATCAAAGCGTGCACCCCCAAGTGGGTGCAGCTGCTCCTGAAGGCGTCCTCCAGTTCCGCCCAATGCGCAACGCCACGCGGATCGTTGCGCCTGATGGGCAGCAGCGCCCGCACCTCATGCCCGGCCTCGGAGAGCTTCGAAAGCGTTCCGCCGCAGCCGATCACCTCGTCGTCGGGATGGGCAACGACGGCCAATATTTTCATCAGGCCGCCTGCAGTTGTGCAAACGCTCTGCTATACCATCCCAACGTGTCGTGAAGCGACGCCGTCCAATCCAGGAACCGCAAATCGCCCAGCAACGCCTTCAACGGCTGCATGTCGGCGATCAGCCGGGTCTCCGGTGTCTCGCCACGCCGCATGGGCAGGTGAATGACGCCTGCACCATTGCTGAAATAGGCGTTCACCGCAGCGGCAATCTCGTTGACGCTCAGACCGATGCCCCGCCCCAGGTCCATCGGCTCCAGACTGCCGCCCGCCTCGACGAAATCCACGGTCAGACGGCCGATATCGTCCGAATGGATCATGTCGACGATCTGCTCCCCGCTGCCGAAAATCTCGATGGGCATTCCCTTGCTTGCACGTTCCGCAAACGATGGAATGATCTTGCGAACCGGGCCTGTAGCCTGACCGGGACCATAGGCATTGAAGTAGCGCAAGCTCGAAATGTTGGACCCACCCTTGGACGCATAGAGCTTCGCGAACTGCTCCGATGCAAATTTGGTGATCGTGTAGGTGTTGAGCCAGACATTCGGCTTGGACGGATAGAAGAGATTGGGAACACAATTCTGCACGCAGGCTGCGAACACGTTGACCGCGCCGATGACATTGATCTGGATTCCGGCCATGACATCGTCGTCCAGCTCCGTCGTCCCCAGCTTGCCTGCAATGTGGTAGACGGTGTCGTAGCCCTCCGTCAGGTCAAGCATGGCTTGCGCGTCCATGATGTCGGCCTGAACGACCGTCACCGCGCCATCGCCAAACAGGGCGTGGCATTTCGCACTATCTGCGTACTTGTCGGCGATCGTCACGGGTTTTCCCTTGGCGATCAGATGGCGTACGATCGCGGCGCCCAAGAAGCCCTGACCACCAATGACAAGCGATTGTTTGGCATGGCCCAATTGCAGTCTCCTCGTTGCGGTAGTGTCGGAAACCGTCTTACATTATCGTAGGTCGGTGGCGCACTTCCGTACGTTCGTGCACAGTCGCGCGAGCCAGATTCTGGGTGAGAGACGCGGCGTCAAGGGATTCCTGGACATTCGACATCACTGGTAGGTGGACACACGCTTATTTGCTTCGACAATGTTACCGACCTAACAGACCAAACTGATTTCTATTAGGCCAATACGATGAACATACGGCTCCAGGCGAGGTTCCACCAACGCTGCTCGAGGCAACGGTTCGACGGCCTGAAAAATGCGCGTCCTTTACCGGGCCACAGAAGCCCTCCTCTCACGACGGCGAACAAACATCGCAATAGCCGCGATTGGTGAGGCGACCAGCAGCATGTCCTCGCCAGTGACGTCGGGCGCGACGCACTCGTAATATTTTTCCCCCAACCCGAGTGAGCCAGAAGAAGTTCAAATGGCAGCCTCTCGGTGGCGGATTCGACCAGTCGATGCAATAGTTTGCTAGACAAACGAAGAAGCGCACGCCCGCCAATAGCGTTTGCCGCGAGACTTGGCTTGCTCAGCGCGAACAAACCGTGATGGCTTGTACGAAGGCGTCTTGTTCAGCGGGATTCTGAAAGAAGGCTTCAAGACTCGTGTGCTCATCGCTCGCGATCTGCTGAAGACAAAGGTTGTTATTTGCGCGAATGCTTACTGGCGCGTAGGCGACAGCCATGAGCAACGATGCGATCGCCACTAGCGCGCCGGCGATGCCTATGGTCCATCGCACTGCATCCCCCGAGCTCCACGATCGTCGCTGCAAACCTTGAAAGGAAGTCGTACTTTGTGTCGATACGTTTCTCATTGGTCTTTCCACATAGTTAGCAAGACAATTATCAGAGTGAGTAAGTCAGGCATCAAGAAAGTGCCCTCCTGACACCGTGCATGCTGGAGACCGCTGATTCGAACAGTCCAGGCCCAACTTTCACACGCAGTGCTCGCGCAATTTCCGCGCTAGCATCGTTGATCGGCCGGTCGAGCGCCTTTCCTGCTCGGGTCGGGTAGACGCCCCATTCCCTGCCATCCGATTCGGCCTGACGACGTTCGATCAAACGCTTATCAGAGAGGTTGTCGATAAGTCGGGTAGCGGTGGGACGTGCAATGCCTAATGTGTCCGCAACCTGACTACTCAGGCATCCGGGCGATGCAAGCACAACGCGCAGTACAAAGCCCTGCGCCGGTGTCAGCCCGAACGGTGCGTACACACTGGCCCATTCGCGCTCAACGAGGCGCGCGAGTGCCGACGAATTGAAGTAGAGGCAGTGATCAAACATGGAATCATTAAATCCCAATATGGTTAGCAAGGCAACTAAAATTTAACGCCCTTTCGCAGAGAGTATGACGTGGGATCTGCCAGAAGCCAAACGACCGCTTTGCGCTAAGACGAACCAGAAAGAGCACGCCCGGCGGCGCGAACGGGTACACGACGCCGTAGCCGACCACTGAACCCCGCATGCCGATGCAATTCACCGGAGGGTGGTGCGCCGAGCGGCGCGCGCCTCATCCTGACCGCTGCAACATGGGCAGCAAATCCTGGCCACGGCGCATCACGAGATATTCGTCCAGGAATCGGAACGACTCAGTCTCAGCATAGATCTGGTGACCGGCATAGAAAACTGTCCGCGAATTGATGCCGGCGACCGAAGCGGCCGGAAGCGCGAGCGTTCCCACGCGGCCATCGAATCGCCCGCGCATGACCAGGTCCTTCGTAAGCGGAAAAAACACCGATGTCCCTTGAAGCCCGAAACCGGGTGCATAAAAACCGGCCTCCATCTCCATGTCGTCCCAGGTCAGCGTGACGGGACGATCGGATGTGATGAACCCGCCTGAGCCACGCGCGGCTCTTGCCACCATCCAGCTACGTCGATGCAGCAGGTTGTACAGGGTGGTCACTGACTGCAAATCCCGCGCGAGGTGCTCAGTGGTGTGCGCGGCGATGGTCTCGTCGTCTTGCTCGACGAAGTTCATGAGTTCCTCGTGAGTGAAAGCCGCCGCGCCTTCGATGCCGGCCGCGGCGGCTTTCTCCTTCTGTGATTCCCAGCCCTGCCGATTCGCAATTGCCAACTCGCTCAGCCTGCGAGCGCTCTCCTGCTTGTGCTGGCGCATTATTTCCGTGCGGTCCGGGTTAAGCACCACCAACTCCGCGATCAGTCTGAGAACAAGCGCGCGGTCGGCGTCGTCCGACAAGTCGCGCTTCCTGTTGATGCGGGCCAGCGCTGAAGCCAATTCCGATTCGAACTGCGCGTAGCCCAGGTCCGCGGTACAGGGATCCTCTCCGTTGAGCTCGATCCGATTGAATTCGCGTTCTGCGACAACGCTTTGCGGAGTCGCGACGAAGGCACGTTCGCGCGCCGAGTCGACGACATACAAGCGCGAGTTTTTATCGTGGTTGCGAGTAAACCCGCTGAGATAATACTGGAGAACGCAATCATGCTTGCGGGCTCCTTCACCTTCGTCGTGTTCCGAGGTACAGCCTGATTTGGCCTTGGACACCGAACCTCCAGCGTGAGGAATGATGATCAGATGGCGTAGGCGAGTTTGTAGCCTGACATTCAGGAGGCCGATTTGGGGCTGGGGGAAGTATTTTTCTGCGCCGACGGCGCGCTACGGCGGGAGCGAACTTTGGGCATGGGACCAATTACGAGCAACTGCCACATGTTTCGAGAACAAACCCTGGAGGGTGACTAAACCAAACAGCGAAGGACGATCACTGCCTTCAGGCGAAAAAGATCCCCGTCGCCCTCAAATTGCGGAGCGGATGTCAGTGAGACCGGGAGCCACGCAGATCTGCGTTGTTTGCAGGCAAGCTTGCATCGGAGAGGCCGCTTGAGAACTCATCGCCAACCCCATCGCATAGCGCACGACGAGTCTTTCCGAAACACTATACCGCTTCGTGACTAGCATTCAAGAGGCGCTGCACCGAAGCTCGAAGCGTCTCGATAGATACGGGCTTGAGCCAGATCTCGTCCCAGATCTCTAGTTCGCGCGGCTCGATGGGTTCGGCGCTGGCAAGAATCAGCGGAATTCGCGCGAGCGCGCGCTTCGACTTGAGGTGTCGGCGAAATTCAACTCCGTCCATCAAGGGCATTGACCGGTCGGTGATGATAAGCGCGGGCTTCTCTTTTCTCGCTACGACGAGCCCTTCAAGTCCATTGCGAGCACTGACGACTCGATAGCCGTCCTGGCGAAGCACGCCATTCCATACCGCCACCGAGTCCGCTTCGCCGGTCACAATCAGAATGGTTGTCATTGTCGTTCCATCGTCGCCCGTAAGAGCATCGCGGAGATGCGAAGATCAGAATAACAATTCGCTGGCTAACGTTCTGTACGGTGACGCACTAGCGCAAGCGCGCAGCCCGGAAAATTCTCGCGGCGGACATGCGGCCCCGGAGGCGCCCGGATTACGCGGCATTTACGTGACGCGGCGACCTTTTTGCAGCGTCGCGAAAGGGGCGCGTTCTCGGACGATTCGTCGACTTACACTTGAGACTTTTGGATCCAGCTGCGGCCGAATTCGTCGAGATCCTGGCCGGGGAACGGGGGTAGCCCCGCGATGCGCTCCACACCAGGAGGGTTCGTTGCCGTAGCCCGGCCCTGTACTGGCCTCGCCCAGCAATTTCCGGCGGCAATGCGGTCACCAGGACGCAAATGGCAAAGCGGACATGTTTCTTGCTGGTCAACCGTGGAGGGCCGAAGCGCCCTGCCTTCGACGAAGCCCCGGAGGGCATATGTCTTATCAATCGTCTACACCGTACCGCGGGTACAGCATAGATGTCCACATCGTCTCGGCCAGGACCTTGTCGTTCCACGGCGTTGGGCGTCGCTACAAGGTCTCCTGGACAATCAGTTCATGCGAGAACTCGGCGCAGGTGACCGCCGGCTTTCCGGAGCGGCTGGAATTCATGTCCGAGCGGGAAGCGTTCGTGTATGCGAACAATCGGGCACACACGTTCATCGACTGCCTGCTCTCTGGAGCAGCAACTGCCCCCTCACCCGCTGAATCCGTGCGTGCACCTGCGCCCAACTGATGGCCACGCGAGCAGGGCATCGGCGCTATGGCTGGCTGCCCGCCTTCGTCACTCGCCAGACCACGTTACCAACGTCGTCGGCAATGACGACGCCGCCGTCGCGGTCCTGGGCGAGACCCACGGGCGCGCCGTGCAGTTCCTTTTCGTCATCGGAGGCGAAGCCCGTGACGACGGGTCTGGGCGCACCCACCGGCTTGCCATTTTCGAACGCGACATACGCAACCACGTAACCACTGAGTGGTGATCGGTTCCAGCTGCCGTGCTCGCCGATGAATGCGCCGCCTCGATACTGCGCCGGCAGATTGCTGCCGGTGTAGAAAAGCAGTCCCAGTGGGGCGACGTGCGAACCGATTGCATAGTCCGGCCGTATCGCCTTCGCGACCAGGTCCGGACGCTGCGATCTCGTCGCGTTCGAACAGATCGAGTCCTGCGTTGTGCACATCACATGCCTGAGGAATACGAGAAGCCGACAGCTCGCGCGGAGCGCTGCCAGAATTCACAACGAAGATCGATCCAGCGGCTCACACCGCGATTGGGGCTGGCCGTTGGCAGCGGTCCAAAGGCGGCGATATGATGAGACGTCGTCGGCAATACTCCCGGCGATGACAGGCGAACAGTCAGTACATGACCTGGCATCCCGATGCT
Source organism: Paraburkholderia fynbosensis (assembly GCF_902859935.1). Classification (GTDB taxonomy): domain Bacteria; phylum Pseudomonadota; class Gammaproteobacteria; order Burkholderiales; family Burkholderiaceae; genus Paraburkholderia; species Paraburkholderia fynbosensis. Next base: position 29,316 of record NZ_CADIKI010000011.1, on the reverse strand, counting down.
TCGATGCCGCCGATCATCTTCCGTCGCAGTGAACTGACACGTTCGCGGCTCCCCTCGCATTGAGAGAAAAGGATTGCACCATGGCCGACCGTATCGCACAACTTTTCCGGCATTTGACGGCTGGCGTCTATGTAGTCGGCGTGGCTGACAATGGTCGTCTGGATGCGTTCACAGCCAGTTCGATCATGCAGGTTTCGTTTTCTCCGTTGCTTCTGGCGATCAGCATCAACCCGGAACACGAGTCCTACAGGCTTCTTACTGGAGGTCGGGTATTCGCTGTAAGTGTGCTGCGTGCGCAACAACAGGCGCTTGCTGAGCACTTCGGCACGCAGTCAGGCCGCACGGTCGACAAGCTCGCGCCGATATCGTGGCGGCCCGGCAAGACCGGCGCGCCGCTGCTGGTCGATGCACTGGCTCACTTCGAGTGTCAGGTGGTTAGTGACACCGAGGCGGGGGACCATCGGCTAGTGATGGGCCGCGTGATCGACGGGGCGCTAGTCAGTCCGGACGGTGACCCGCTGATATACGCGCAGACCGGCAACCTGGACATGAGCGCGGGTCTCTATCCGCAGGAGTTTTGATAGCTAAGTTGTGTTTATCCTTCTCACTTGCAGCATCCTTGCGCTCTCACACACTCATGCACAATGCCCGGTGACCCCTACGCAATGCGGACACCGTGATCCGGCGCCTCGTCGATGATCAGCCTCATCCACATCCTGCGTCGCTCGACGGTGTCCGGCACGGCGCCGGCACGCATGAGTAAGCATCTCGAACTTCTGCGAGGCCGCCGCGGGCGCGATGCTTGGCGCACGCCTCTGCGCGTGGCTATTCGGTGCATCCGGCTCCTTACGCATCAGCGCGAGCGGGTGGTATTCGGCGATGCCGGCTACCCGGTTGCGCGAGGTTACTACACACGCAACATCGTTTCGATACTTGTGGCATTGCTCGTGTTAAACAGCTTCGGTCTCAGCATGCTGTCCGGCGTTTTGCCGCTCTATCCCGGCCTGCCGTGGCAGAGTCATCTCGGCGGCCTGCTGGGCGGCGTTCTTGCAGCGCGCCTTGGCTCGTCCCGCCAATCACGGACGTGACGACGCGGCCATCACGAGATGATCCATCATCGTCCGGCAGGCACCGCACCCGGATCAGGAGGCGTCGTGAAAATACTTTGCGGCTCGGCTGGCTGGACAGATAAAACGCTCGTCGCGTGCAAGCGCTTCTATCCGCCCGGCTGTAGAAGCGCCGAGGCACGGCTGCGGTTCTATGCGTCGCAGTTCCCGCTGGTGGAAGTTGATTCCAGCTACTACGGGATGCCCTCCGCGTCGAATGCTGCGCTGTGGGCGGAGCGCACGCCCGACGATTTCACTTTCGATATCAAGGCATTTCGGCTGCTGACCGGACATCAGGCCGTCCGGGCGTCTCTGACAAAGGACATCGCGACGGCGATCCCGGAGACGGGCAAAAAGAACCTCTACTACCGGGATATTCCGAGCGAGGTACTTGATGAACTCTGGCGGCGTTATCGCGACGCGCTCGAACCACTGCGCCGCGCTGGCAAACTTGGCGCTGTTCTTTTTCAGTTTGCTCCATGGCTGAGCTGCGGCCCTGAAGGAAACGCCCACGTCGAAGAGTGTGCGGACCGAATGCAGGGATACACGGTCGCGGTAGAGTTTCGCAACAATTCCTGGCTGGACGACAAAAACGCATCGAGCACATTGGACCTGCTGAGGCGATACAAGCTCGTACACGTGATCATGGATGCGCCTGCAGAGGTCACTAACCGCGCGCATACCGTGTGGGAAGTGACCAATCCTGATCTTGCGTTCGTGCGTCTGCATGGCCGCAATGCGGATACGTGGAGCCCGACCGGTGCCTCCACTGCCTCGACACGCTTCGACTACGACTACAGCGACGGTGAACTGACGCAGTTATCTGGACCCATCCGCGATATCGCCAGGCAGGTGGTAACGACGCACGTGATTTTTAATAACTGCCGCGAAGACCAAGGGCAGCGAAACGCGCGCACCCTGATGGCGATACTTGGTCAACGAGGATGAGCGGCATGGTGAAGCTCGGAGAAATCTTCAGGCTGCATCTTTGGATGCATGCGGACACACGCGACAACTGGTTACTGAAGCGTTCGCTGGAGCAAGCCGCCGAATTCCCGTTGCCGCCGGACATACTCACGACTCATCGCATTTGCGCCCTGGGCATGTCCGTTGCGCCGCCGTGATACCGCCCCGAGTGGACGGTCACGAACAAGGAGCGACAAATGAGTATATTTTCCACCATCCTGAACAAGATTTTCCCGCACGACCATCCAGCCAACACGACCTCTGCCTCGACGACTGCCCCGGCCGCAACTGCGGCATCAGCACCCGGCAGCACTACGGTACCGGCAGGAACCCCGTCGACGCCACCAACTGTTTCAGCGCAGACCTCACAACCCTCGGTTGCGCCAATGCCGGCGGTCGACGTAGAGGCCGTGCTTACCAAGCTGCAGGAAGGAAGCGGCCAACAGTTGAACTGGCGAACGTCAATCGTAGACCTGCTCAAACTTCTCGGATTGGACAGTAGTCTCGATGCGCGGAAGCAACTCGCCGCCGAACTTCATTACTCTGGCAGCACAGAAGATTCCGCCGCTATGAACGTTTGGCTGCATCGGGAAGTCATGCAGAAGCTCGCGGCGAATGGCGGCAAGGTGCCCGACGAGTTGAAATAACGAACGTGTCTTGAAGAGCGTCCCGATCGACGGAACACTGGCCGCAGCTGGTCTGCGGCATTTTTATGCCTGCGGGGTCTTCATGCGGTGTCTCAGACGGCTTGCCGACCTAAACGAAGGTGACATTACGTTACTCACGCGGTCAGCCGAGATGACGACCGTCTCAACGAATTTGCACGCGTCCAGTCCGTGGAATACGCCTTGCTCCTGGCAAATCATTCCATCGAACCGGAGACCCAAATGGCCACCACCCCAAAGCAGGAAAACTCCGCAAGCGACAAGTCAGAAGACGATATCGACCGGGCCGTTGAAGACACCTTTCCCGCCAGCGACCCACCAGCGACCGGAGGCACCACCCGGCTTGAGTCAGAGGACGGCGAGGAAGTCGACGAGGACCAGCCTGATCCGACGTAACCGGATACAAGACGCGAACACGATAGACGCGCAGGATGCCGCCGAGGCGTCAACGGGAAAAACAGCTTGCGAGTACTTACCGCAGCAAGTCCGTACGGCCTGAAGCGTGAGGTTGCACATGTCGAGTCAAGTGAACAGTCGAGCCGTTGCGCTCAAAGTTTTCGCCGCCAATCGGCGACTCACCTGACGCAATGCATCGCCGAATCCACCCGGGGCCCGGGAATCCAGTCGGGCGCTGGTAGTCACACGGGGAGCGGCGCTCCATGCAACCGTCGCCCCGGCGGCAATCAACGCCTCCACCAAAGCAACGTCCTCGTTCGTTGCAAGCGGCTGAAAGCCCTTTACCAGCGAATAGGCGCTTGCGGACACGCCCAAATTTGCACTGTGAATATGGCGATGACCGTCGGCATCGCGATACGTCGTCACGAAGTTTTCGCGCACGGCGTCACTATGGCCGCGCCAGTCGGTCACACTGATCACGCCACAGACAGCGTCTGCGCGGCAGAGTAACTGCTGGACCAGCCAGTCCGGCGCGACGGTAGTGTCAGCATCCGTAAACGCGAGCCAGCGTGCGCGCTCGGCCAACGCGGCAGCGGCCCCCGTCGCGCGCGACACCGACGTTGCGGGTCTCGACAAGTAGGACATGTGCGTCGAGTGCGCGGGCAACGTCACCGGTTGTGTCAGTACAGCTATCGAGGACCACAAAGATTCTGACCTGTTCGCCAGCGAGCGCAGGATGCCGTGCGGCCTCGATGACCGAGCGCACGCGCGCGCCATATAGTCGGCTGCGTTATGAGCTGGAATGACGACACCGAGCATGGTCTTCTCCTGTTCCTCTCGCTCCAGACCGCTCAGTTCCTGGCGACCGGCCTCAATTTCCCAACTCCGCCGACCGGTATGAAACGCGTTCGGCCCCCGTCGTCGTCGGACCGAACGACTTATGCATGGGGATGTCTTGCCACATCGACAGACATTGCCGCCCCGACCTTTCGCACAACTTATGCCAGCTCCTTGCAGCGTCCTGCGCGGGGATTTCATATCGAGCAAGGGATCGAGGGATGGCTGAGTGGCCCGATTCATGCGGCATGTGAGATGACTGGAGGAGGCCAACATGAAAACCCGGATCTTCACCTACGTCGAATGCTCATGCGGACATCGGGGAGCCCTTATCGAAACGATAGAAACGGGCGCTTTTCGAGCCGGTGGGCATCAGGCGCGGCTGCGCAAGTTGACCCACGCCGGTACATACGATGGAGAGAACGTTCTCTTTGCCGCCATGAAGCCAGGCTGTCCGGCGTGTTGCCGGAGTCTAAGTCCGGACGACGTGGTCGGCCGCAGTCAGTTGCAAGGAACGGGCGAAGTGCTGCGACTAGCTCGCGAATCAGAATCCGCGGACGTTACGCTCGGTGCCAGGGGTTGACACCGAGCGACGGACCGTCGAGGCGGGTCCGACTTTTGCGCATCCCCTGGCATGGCGTACCGCCCATCGAGCGAACGTTGTGCGAATAGCGAAGGCTCGACTGTGCAAGCAGACGCATTTCCCTGTGCGGCCCGATCGCACCCACTTAAGGAGTAGGCAATGGAAACGACTAAAGGAGAAGGAGCGCTACGCGAGGCTGTCGGCGACGTGCAGCAAGCCGCCGGCGAGTTGCTGGGCGACGCGGGCGCGCAAGTCAGCGGCAAAGCCAGGGAGTTGAGCGGAAAGGCACAGCAACTCTATGCCGACATCGCGGATGTCGTTCGCGAAAGCACTGTGGAGCGGCCATTCGCTGCGCTGGCGATTGCTGCCGGCATCGGCTTTGTACTCGGCGCGCTACGTTCGGCGAACCGTGGGCGGCCCAGCAATTCAAGGGACGACTGGAGAGACCGGGAGTAGGACGATGGCGTCCACACTTCGGCGGGAATGCAGGGGTACAGACAACAGAGGTTGACTGGCCACTGCCGCGTTAGCGAACCAAACTATACCGAGGAGTCCCGGAATGTCCATGCGTTCGAAAGTCACACAGTGGCGGAACGTCGGCAGATTCTGTGTCGAACGGGCCACCGATTATGGCGAACTCCTCGGTGTCGAACTGGAGGAGACCCGCAAGCGCCTTGTCCGCGAGTTAAGCGCGCTTGTCGCCCTCGCGGTCGCCGGCCTTTTTACCCTTTCGTTTGTGTGCATCGCGGTCATCGCGACGGCTTGGGGAACGCCCTATTTTCTTCAGGTGGTATGGGGCGTTGCGGCGATGTGGCTGGCCATCTCTATCGTCTCCCTCGTTGTCGTCCGGTCGCAGAAACCTGGTCGATCGCTTCATGTTTTGCAGAGGGAAATCCGCGACGATCTCGACACACTGAAGGAGGCGCTGAGTTGAACCACGAACGTACCTCCAGGGAGGCCCAGGCCGCCATCCTGCTGCGCATGGCGGCGTCGCGCAAGGCGTTGCTCGCAGCGAACCGTGCTCCACCATCGGTTCCGGCTGTTCGCGGGCAGACGCGCTCGACTGTGGCCGGCGTCGTGACTTCGTTGGCAGAAGCACCGCGCGTGACGCTTCTCCTTGCGTTATGTGTTGGCGCAATCGTCCTCGGACCGAGGCGGACCGTGAGCATTGTGGGCCGCTCGGGAATCACCGCATGGCTAGGCCTTGCCGCGCGCAAAGCAATCGCTAGGGACGTTTAAGTCGCCGCGAAGGATGGCGCGGCTACGTCCGTGCGGAAAGTCACGCCGTGCGTTTGCATAGTGAAGTCCGCCTGGTTGTCCATCACGGCGGCTCAGTTAGGGCGGCGCTTGCACCGGCCGCCCTTCGACGGCCTACCCCGCCGTCGGGTTCAAAGCCCAACCCGCCGCAGATAAGCTAAACCGGCCGCCGTGCCGCCCTCACATAGCTCGCCATGAATGTCCGGGTCCTGCCGTCCGGAAACACGATCGCGACCTGCTCGCCGCTCACGAGCGCCACCTCTCCCGAGCCAAACCTCGGCACGCGCACTGCGTCGCCGGGTGACCAGGGTTGCGGCTTCGATGCCCCATTGGCTACTTCCGCGTCGATCGATGCGTCGCCCACCGTGATCGACCGCTCCACCGGCGCGATTTGCGGCGGGCTCAGGCAGTTGTCGCACACGCCGCAGCGGCGCATCGACGGTGTGTCGCCGTAGTACGCCAGTATCACGCGCCAACGGCATTGACCGCTCTGCGCATAATCGATCATCTGTTGCAGGGTTTCCTTGTCGCGAACGCTCCTTGCTTCGAATTGCCCCGCGGCTTTCGCCACCGCTTCGTGCGCGCTATCTCGCGCACCGTCGCGCGCTCGCAGGCGATAGCGCCGCTGCCGGTCGCGCGCCACAATGCGCGCATCGACCAGCATGTTGAGCGCAACCTCCAGTTTGCCGCGGCCCACGTCGGGCAGCGCGTCCTTGAGTTCGACGAACGTGGCGCGTGCGCCCGTCTCTTTGCAGCGGCCCGCGAGCGTGTCGTACAGGCGCTGCGCCAGTTCGACGCTTGGATACCTGCCAGCGAGAAAGAACTGCTGGATGCGCCGGTCGTTCAGATCGAACAGCAGCACGCAGTCGGCGGGTTCGCCATCGCGACCGGCGCGTCCGGTTTCCTGGTAATAGGCATCAAGGCTGCCCGGCATCTGATAATGGACCACAAAACGGATATCGGCTTTGTCGATGCCCATGCCGAACGCGTTGGTGGCGACCATGAGCCGCGCCGAGCCTGACATGAACGCGTCCTGCGCAGCGTCCCGCGCGCTCGGAGTCAGCTTGCCGTGGTAGAGCGCCACTGACTCCCCCGCCTGCGCGAGCCACGCGTGAATGCCCTCGGCATCGCGTACCGTCGCTGTGTAGATAATGCCGCTCCCCGCGTTCGACGCGATCACCTCCCGCAACTGTTCGCGCTTGGCCTGCGCGGCCCGCTCGCCACCGTCTTTACCGCCGCCCACGCTGACCTGCACGACGCGATAACGCAGGTTCTCCCGCAACGTGCCCGTGCGGACGATGCGTGGATCACGCAATCCCAACGAACGTGTGACATCGTCGAGCACAGGCTGGGTTGCAGTCGCGGTCAAAGCGAGTACCGGTGGCTGGCCAAGCGCCTTGACCGCGCCAGCAATCCCGAGAAACGCTGGCCGAAAGTCGTGGCCCCATTGCGAGACGCAATGCGCTTCGTCGACTACAATCAGCCCCACGCTTTGCGTTCCGCCCGCCCGCAATACCTTCATGAATGCGGGCTGCGAGAGCCGTTCCGGGGTGACGAATACGATGCCGCTCCTGCCATCCAGAATGCGTTGCAACGCCTCCCGTTCTTCGCGCTCCCGCAATGTGCTGTTGACCAACGTACACTCGATGCCCGCAGCCAGCAGTTTGTCCGCCTGATCTTTCATCAGGGCGATGAGCGGCGACACGACCAGCGTCGTGCCGTCGAGATGCAATGCCGGCAACTGGTAACAGAGGGATTTGCCGGCGCCTGTTGGCATCGTCGCCAGCGTGTCGCGCCGTTCCAGCACGCTGCGAATGATGTCTTCCTGACCAGCGCGTAGTCGGGCAATGCCGAACATGTCACGCATCGTCTTGCGCATGCTGCGAAGCCGCTGCTCTAGCGTCATGGATGTTTTCTATTTCCCGTTTGCGTGCGAGAAAGGCTGTTGCGCTGTAAAACTCAGCGCGTCGCGGTCTTGTCGCCCACCGACTTGCTGCCCGCCCTGTCGAGCTTGCTTTGCAACTCGGCCTTGCGTTTCGCGATCCTGTCGCCAAGCGCGCGCAGATCGCATTTCGACTTGCGCAGTTCCGGGAAGAGTTCTTCCTCTTCTTCCTCGACGTGATGGCCCACCATTTCGCTCATCACCTTGAAGGTTGCGTCGAAGCCCTTGTCGCCCGCCTTCATGGTCTCGAACTTCGCGATCAGGGTCTTGACCAGAAAGTGCTCCACATACGCTTCTTCGACGTCGATTTTGTCGCTGTCCGGCAACGCCTCCTGAGCGGCCGGATAAAGCAGCTCCTCTTCGAGCATCGTGTGAATCGACAGCTCTTCGCACGCGCGTTGAGCGAGTGCGGCCTTCGCTTCAAGGCCGTCGTCAGCGGCTTTCTCGAACGCCTCGAAAAGTTTTTCGACCGCGCGATGGTCTGCCTCGAGCATGGCCAACGCGTCCCCCGAACCGGATCCTGTCTCTACATTGTCCTGATTTGTCGCTTCCATGCTTGTCTCCTGGTTGATGCCGTTTGGCTCCCGGCCGGAATGCCGCAGCCGACCCGATGTCGAGCAACTCATATGCCCGGTGGCGGACGAACCAGCAATGCGCAAGGTCGCAATCGACGCTTCGTCGTGAAGAGGCGTTCGCTTCTGCCGGACACATTGGCAATGCTGATGCCCCCGCGCCGCAGCGGAGGACGCAACCCCTAATGTCGCTCGAGTGTGTCAAGCCCCAAACCCGGCGGCACAAGCTGCGCCGCGGCCGGCACCACCGGAAAGCCATAGACGGCTTCATGGCCAGCCAGCCTGAAGATCATGTTTTCGAGCTGGCTTAACTCAGCTGGCTTGCGGCAAACAGCGTCAAAGCCGACCTCCTTCATTTCGCGGACGTGATCGGCGGTATCGAACGCGGTAAAGGCTAGAAGCGGTATTTTCGCAGTCGCCTCGATCCGCCTGAGCGCCGCCGCGACGCCTATGCCGGATAAACCAGGCATGGCAACATCCAGAACAATGCAGTCAGGAATCCACGCTCTGGCTTCTCTCAACGCGTCGGAGCCGTGATAGACGGTCCGAACGCTCATCCCGCCGGCCTGCAGGTAAGCGCTGAGCGCGTCTGCCGATGGGCGGGAGTCATCGACAACGAGCACGCGAACCGGCACCGCGTCTTGAAAGCGGTCGGGGCCACCGGTCGGTTCGTCCGGGCATTGATGGTTTTCGGGTTGGGAATTCACGGGTTTCTCTCGCTGTTGGCGTTGGGCGTTGGCATAGGACCGCTACCAGCCAAGCGCAACGATCGTTCCCATGCCTGCGCCGGCCCGCTTCGTCGCAGCCGCGTAGCGAAGGCCGGGTAAAGGCCCGCCCGTTGGCGGGCGCCGATCCGATGCTAGTGCAGGTCGCTGCGCACCTCGCCCGAAGAAACGACCTTGCCCGAACTATCTACGATGACGCCCGGCTGCGCGGCGTCGACCGCCGGTTGCCCCATCACGAACAGACTCCACTTGCCGAGCCCCTCCTGAGTGGCTACCGTGCCGGGCGCAACGTCGGCCATTTCGGCGAGCGTCCTGAGCGCGCCGCCAAAGTGAGTCTGCATCGCAGTGAATAGCCCGATACCGGTCTGCGCAGCGATATCTTCCACGTGCCGCCAATAAGCAAACGTCTTTTTAACGGCAGCCGGGAATTGCCGGGACTGGAGATCGACCACTTCACTGAGCGACTGTGCAGAAAGTGCGGCGTCGGCCATCGCTTGCTGCTCGGATAATGATGTTTTTACTGTCTGTATGTTGAGCTCAACAACTTTGGTGATCCCGTCGAAAACTTCGTTGTTGCAATCGAAGGCCGCTTTCACGGCAGCGTCACGTCGACGCGAGGAAAGCTGATCGGCAATATCAAGGTGCATAGAGGCTCCGCTATAGTTGGGCGTGCACAGCGTCGTAATACGGCATCGTCCGGGCGACCCCGTCGCGCCATTCGTGCTGTGCGGGTGACTTCGAGACCATGCACCGTCGCCGGAATCGCTCTTCTGGCGACGGTCACTACTCTCTCGGTGCTTTTATTGCGCTGCTGCTGCATTCTGTCCAGCGCCCAGGTCCGCGCCGGTGACCGGGTCGGTTTCGGTCGCGGAAGCCGTGCGCGCCGCCATCGCGCCCAACACCTCGAGTTCTTTTTCCGAAACCTGAACGCTCGCGAGGCCGTCGCCGCCGTCGACTGCCGGTTGCGGCTTGTCGACGAAGTCCCATCCCGGTCCATCGTTCCACGGACCACGCGGGGCGTCCTCGCCATCGGACATGTTGTAGTAGACGTTGGTAAATTCGGGAACGCCCGGCAACTTGCCTTGCGGGAAATTCGGCTGGATCGAATGCAAGGCTTTTTCAAATGATTTCTGATGGGCAATCTCGCGGGTCATCAGAAAACCAAGGGCCTCCTTGATGCCCGGGTCATCGGTCACATTGAGCAGACGCTCGTAGACGATTTTCGCGCGCGCTTCCGCGGCGATGTTCGATCGCAAGTCCGCGGTCGGCTCGCCGATCGTGTCGATGTAAGCGGCGGTCCACGGCACACCCGCGGAGTTGGTCAACGCCGGGCCTCCGCCGTACAGGAGCGCCGTGGTGTGGGAGTCGTTGCCGCCGCCGGTGAGCGAACGGTAAAGCGCGGCTTCCTTCTCGACGCCTTCTGCAAGCTGACCTTTCGCGCCCTTGTTGAGCATCGCGACGATCGAACCGATGATTTCCAGGTGACTGAGTTCTTCGGTCGCGATGTCGAATAACATGTCGCGCCGGCCGGGGTCGTCTTCGCTTACCGCCTGTGTGAAATACCTACACGCTGCAGCCAGTTCTCCCTGCGGGCCACCGAACTGTTCAAGCAGCAGATTCGCAAGACCGGGATTGGGCGCCGCTACGCGCACCGTGTACTGAAGCCGTTTATTGTGCACAAACATCGCATTTCTCCAGAGAACGATTGTGGCTTCCACCACCGCAGTTCTTGCCGCATGAAGCGGCAGAAGACACTCCGGAAGAGGACGCCTTGGATGGAAATCGAATGTATGGGGCGATGACGAACGCGTGTGCGGAATGCCGCCGACCCTGATCTCAGAGCAACTGCTCTGGCATGATGTGCGCGCAGGAACGCAACGGGAAACACCTGCGCCTGGGACTGCGCATGCGTCATGCCCGGGACGTCAGCCGGATCGGCGTGGCGCGGGTGCGCCCCGATTTTGGCCCTGACGCACGACGACCCGGCTGTCTTGCGGGTCAACGGCCGCGTGGCCGGCTGTGGACACACATAGGCGGGAAGAAACTGTCAGGCCGGAAGAAACTGTCGCCACGAGACGCATAACGCTGGATCGATTTGGTTCGATTTTCCCCAATATTTCGAGGAATAAGAGCGTGGCGGACTCCGCGGTACGGCCGGTGATAGAGAAATACCGCATTCCCGGGATGGCAGTCGGCATCTCTGTCGCGAGACAGTCGTACGTGTTCAGCTACGGGATCGCGGCACCGCGAACCCGTCAGCCTGTCACGCGTGACACATCGTTTGAACTCGGACCGGTAAGCAAGACATTCACGGCAACGCTCGCGTCATGGGCGAAGGTCAGGGGCAACATTTCCCTATTGGACGCAACGGCCAAGTAGCTGCCATCCTGCAAGGCAGTCAGTTTGGCAGCGTAAGTCTTCTCAATCCGGACAACGCACACTACAGGCGGGCGTCCATTGCACGTACCGGATGACATTCAGGACAACGATCAGCTGATGCGCGAGTGCCAACAGGAAGATGGCGACGCGCTGGACGCGCCGCACACGGAAGCTTCAGTTCTTTGCCGGCGCTACCTTGCGACTGCGGGACCCTGAGACCGGGCGTTTAACCTCCCGCGCCGCGATCGGCGGTGGTGGGCTCGACAGCTGCCAGATGAGTCCGACCCAGACCCGAATACCCGCGACGCCCCCGGCGTACCGGCACCGGGAAAACGGGGCGGCCCACGCGCGGGCCGGAATCCATGGGAAGACGTGGAGCAGACGGGTTAAGTATGATCGCGGTGAGCACGGGACACGCACGGCGACATAGAAACGATGCTTCCGGTTGGTCAGCTTAGTGGCTTTGCCGGCAAGTAGACGAGCGGTCCCTGTGCGCCGCCCAGCGCGTCTCTTGTGACTTTTTCTCCGCGTCCGCCGAGATGTTTTCGTTTGCTGACACGGGTGCCAGCGGTTTATATTTTTGTCGAGCCGGCGCACTCGCCGCCTTTCTCCCGCCCACACGGCCGCCCGTCCATCTAACGAACACCACGATCACAACAATGACGAACGAGACACCCGTTGCAATCATCACCGGTGCAGCCAGCGGCATCGGTCAGTCCACGGCCCAACTATTGGCGAGCCGCGGCTACCGCGTTGCTATTGCTGATCTGCGGGGGCAGGCCGCGCTCGACACCGCCGAAGCAATCCGCGCGAGCGGCTTCGAAGCGATGCCCCTGACAGTCGACGTCGTCGATGAAACCAGTGTGAAGGCCACGGTCGAAGCGGTCGTCGCGAAGTGGGGGCGGCTGGACGTGCTGGTCAACAGCGCGGGAATCGAAAGCGCGAAGCCGTTCCTCGACATCACGCCGGAAGAGTTTCGCCGCGTGGTCGAGGTGAACACGACCGGCACGTGGCTGTGCTGCCAGGAAGCGATTCGCCAGATGCTGACGCAGAAAAGCGGCTCGATCGTCAATCTCAGCTCGATCGCGGGCATCAAGGGCGGTGGTCTTCTCGGCACCGCCGCGTATGCGACGTCGAAGGGCGCCGTCCTGGCGATGACCAAGTCGCTCGCGCGCGAATTCGCCGCGTCGGGCATTCGCGTGAACGCGGTCGCGCCATCCTTCACGCTGACCGATTTCGTGCGGCGCCAACTGGCGACCAAGCCGGAAGGTTTCATCGATTCGATTTACGCCGCCACGCCGATGGGCCGTGGCGCGCAGCCTGTGGAAATCGCGGAAGTGGTGGCCTTCCTGGCGTCGCCCCAGGCATCGTTCGTGACGGGCGCCGTCTATAACGCTGACGGCGGCGGGGCGATGTAAAACTCAACGCGAGGCGGCCTTCGCCGCGTCATTCTGCTGCGCCTTCGGTGCGCAGCAGTTCTTCCGTGAGCCAGCCGACGAGCGCCGCCGACTGCGGCCGCGCCTCCAGATGCGGCGCCACCCACAGCACGAGCTTGCGCGGCCCCTTCACGAAGCCAAACGGCGCGACCAACGCGCCCGAATCCAGTTCGTCGCGCACAAGGATGCGCGGCACCGCCGCTACGCCGAGACCGCATTTCGCGGCCTGGATCTGCAGATAGAAATGCTCGAAGGATTCCGCGACAGCCGGGGGATGCACGGGCGACAGGCGGCTCGCTTCATACCAGTTGTCCCATGCTGCGGGGCGTGTGGCGGTGGCGAGCAACCGTGCGCGTTCGAGATCTTGGGCAGTGTTGATGCGCGTCGTGCGCATGTATTCGGGCGAGCAGACCACGCCAATCCATTCGTCGACGAGCGGCTTCGGCTCGACATCCTTCGGCGGCTTGATGGTGGACAGCCGGATCGCCACGCTGATGTGGTCGCGTGCGAAATCGATTTCGCCATAGCCCGTATGAAAACCGATGTCCAACCGCGGCTCCTTGCGATGCAGCCTCGACAGGCGCGGCAGAAGCCAGTACATCATGATGGATGCCGAGCACGACAGCGTGAGCGGCCCGGGCCGCACTTGATCGATGCTCGCCTGAATCAGGTTGAACGCGCGGGACAGGCCTTCGGCGAGCCGCGCGCCTTCCGGTGTCGGCTCGGTGGCGTGAGCGTTGCGCAACAGTAGCAGAACGCCCAGATTGTCTTCGAGCGAGCGGATATGACGGCTGATCGCACCGTGCGTGACAGACAGTTCAGACGCCGCTTCGCCGAAGCTGCGCAGCCGCGCGGTGGCTTCGAACGCGCGCAGCGCATTAAGTGAGGGACGGGGCACGCGCAAAATTCCTCGCAGACGGAGCGCTCGCGCCAGCTTGTGTGCGCCGGCGCGGCAGGATGGCCAGGCCAGGATTTCAGGCCGGCGCGCGCTACGGCTATTGTGAGTTTTTCGCATCGCGCGCGGAAATCATATCGTTTGAAGCTTTTGAGCGTCAATCTTATAGTCGCTCGGAAACGCGCATACAGAAACGTTCCTCGCCTTTTCGTGCGCGCCAGACAAGTAGAGATATGGAGACAGACGGCGCACTCCATTCCGTTCGCGCCAGCCGCAAGGTGAAGCCATCAATATGTCCCAAAACCCTCGCTCCCGCGCGGAATTCACAGTGCGTTACTTCGCGGAAAGCTCGGCGCCGCTGGCAAAAGCCGCCGAAGTCATCGCCGGTGAACAGTCGAGCGGCACCTTTCTCGCGCTGCCCGGCGAAACCGATGAACTGAAGGAGCGCGCCCGCGCCCGCGTGGTGCGAGTCGATTCGCTGCCGCCGGTGCTGGAGCCTTCGCTGCGCAGCGCGTTCGTCGAGCGCCGCGAACCCGGTCCGCTCTATTATCGCGGTGAAATCGAAATCGCTTTTCCGGTCGACAATGTGGGCGCGAACCTGCCCCAGTTGCTCTCGACCATCGCGGGCAATCTGTTCGAGCTGGGCGAAATCACCGGCCTCAGGCTGCTCGACATCGACCTGCCCGACGACTATGCGGCGCGCTTTCCCGGCCCCGCGTTTGGCATCGAAGGCACGCGGCGCGTGACCGGCGTGCACGGCCGTCCGCTGATCGGCACGATCGTCAAGCCCAGTATCGGCCTGTTGCCGGAGCAGACCGCGCAGATCGTCGACGATCTCTGCGGCGCCGACATCGACTTCATCAAGGACGACGAACTGCTCGGCGACCCGTCCTATGCGAGCTTCGACGCGCGTCTCGCGGCCGTGATGCCGGTGCTGCATCGCCACGCCGACCGCATGGGACGCATGCCGATGTACGCGATCAACATCTCGGGCACCATCGACGAGATGCTGCGCCGTCACGATCAGGTGCTCGCCGCCGGCGGCACCTGCATCATGGTGTGCGTGAACTGGGTCGGCTTCGCGGGCGTGGAGCATATGCGCCGTCATTCGCAACTGCCGCTGCACGGCCACCGCAACGGCTGGGGCGCGTTCACGCGTTGCCCGCAGCTCGGCTTTTCGTTCGCCGCGTATCAGAAGCTGTGGCGGCTCGCCGGCGTCGATCATCTGCATGTGAACGGCGTGCGCGGCAAGTTCTGGGAGCCGGATGCATCGGTGATCGATTCGGCGCGTTCGTGCCTCGCGCCGTTTGCGGGTGTGCAGCCGCTGATGCCGGTGTTCTCGTCGGGGCAATGGGCGTCGCAGGCGCCGGATCTTTTCAACGCGCTCGGCTCGATCGATCTGATGCACCTCGCGGGCGGCGGGATCATCGGGCATCCGCAGGGCATTCCGGCGGGCGTCGCGAGCATGCGCGAAGGCTGGGAAGCGGCGACGCAAGGCATCGACCTCGATACCTACGCACAGACGCATCCCGCGCTCGGCGCCGCGATGTCCCACTTCAAGGCGATCTGACCGGATGAGCGAGACCAATCATCCGACGTTGCTACTCGCCTTCTATGGGGACGATTTCACCGGCTCCACCGACGCGCTCGAAGTGCTGGCGTTCGCGGGACTGCGCTGCGCGCTGTTCCTGAACCCGCCCACGAGCGAGCAGCTCGCCACGCTCGGCGGCTTCGACGCGATCGGCGTGGCGGGCGACAGCCGCGCGATGACGCCCGCCGAAATGGAGCCGGCGCTGACGCCCGTGTTTGCGGCGCTGCGTGCGCTCGACGCGCCCGTCATTCATTACAAGGTTTGCTCTACATTCGACAGCGCGCCGGATATCGGCAGCATCGGACGCGTGATGGAGATCGCGCGCAAAGGCTTCGGCGCGCAGGCCATTCCGATCGTCGCGGGCACGCCGGCGCTGAAACGCTATTGCACGTTCGGCAACCTGTTCGCGCGCTCCGCCACGGACGGCAAGATCTATCGCATTGATCGTCATCCGATCATGAGCGCGCATCCGGTCACGCCGATGGACGAAGGCGATCTCCTGCGCCACTTGGAGCGGCAGACGGACATGCCGCTGGCGGGTTTCTTCCTGCCGAATTTCGACGATGGCCGCGAGGCGCTCGATCGCGCGTGGCAGGTGGCGCTCGACGCCGCGCCCGCCGGTCTGCTGCTGGATACCGCGACGCGCGCGCATCTGACCGAAGTCGGGCGGCTGCTCGACGGCTATGCGAAGGCTCACGGTCCGGTGTTCGCGGTCGGCTCGTCCGGGCTCGAATACGCGCTGACGCAATGGTGGGCCGAGCAAGGCACCCTGCCCGCGATCACCCGTTCATTCGACCGCATCGAGCCGGCCACGCCGATTCTCGCGATGTCGGGCAGCGCATCGCCGTTGTCGGCGGCGCAAATCGACGCGGCGATCGCGGCAGGTTTCGCGGACATTGCAATCGACGCCCGCTCGCTGATCGACGACCGCGAGGGCCCGCGCGCATTCGACGATATCGTGAATCGCGCGCTCGACGCGTTGCGCGAGCGCCGCAGCGTCGTCATGCACACGGCGCGCGGGCCGCGCGATCCACGCATCGGCGAGATGCTCGACGCACTCGTGGCGCAAGGCATGACCCGCGACGAGGCGCGTCACCGCGGCGGCCGCACGCTCGGGCAGCGGCTCGGCGCGATCGCGGAAGCCGTGCTGAAGGCCGAGCCGCTGCGCCGTCTGATCCTGTCGGGCGGCGATACGTCAAGCCAGGTCACGAAGGTGCTCGGGCCGGATGCGCTCGAAATCGACACGCGCCTCGCACCGGGTGCGCCGCTGTGTCGCGTGATCTCCGAAAAGCCGCATCTGCGTGAACTTCAGGTTGCATTGAAGGGCGGCCAGATGGGCGATGCGGACTTCTTTGTCAGTGCGCAGGACGGGAATGTCACGTGATGCGCGCTGAGTGACACACACGCTCGAGGGATACGATGTCGGGGAGACCTCGCCGCTTTTTGTGTGCCTGTCGGTCGTGATTTCCTTGCCGCTGGGGGCAGCGGTGTGCATTTGTTCGCGATGAATCCGTCTCGCGACCCGTCGATCCCGGCGACTGCGACTGGCGGTGAAGCTCCGGCACGCACTCGCGCGAACCCGTGCAAGCAAGAAAAAGCGACGATGCCTCAAGCATCGTCGTTGCAAATCTACCGCATATCTTGAACTCGAACCGTCGGACCTTTACCCTCAGGACTTCAGGAATCCGATGGAAATCCACGGCACCGCCGCAATGATGATGATGCCGACGAACAACGCGATCATATAGCCGATGATCGGCCGAATGCCTTCGTCCGGATGGATCTTGCTGACCGCGCACGCGCCGTAATAGCCGACGCCGAACGGCGGCGAGAACAGGCCGAGACCCATCGACAGAATCACAACCATCGCGTACTGCACTTCGTGGATGCCCACGTCGCGCGCGATCGGAAACAGGAGCGGCCCGAACAGCACGATAGCCGGAATGCCTTCCAGCACGCTGCCGAGTAGCACGAACATCACCACCGACACGGCCATGAAGCTCACCGCACCGCCCGGCAGACGTTCCATGAACGACGCCAGATTATGCGAGAAGCCCGACTGCGTGAGCGCCCAGGCCATCGCCGTCGCCGTGCCGATGATGATCAGAATCGCGCCCGACAGTGCCGCCGTCTCGACCAGCATCGGCGATATCCGCTTCCAGTCGAACCTGCGATAGATCAACAAGCCCGCGAATAGCGAATAGACGATGCCGACCGTCGACACTTCCGTCGCCGTCGCTACGCCCTCGACCACCGCGAACCGGATCACCACCGGCAACGCCAGCGCCGGAATCGAGATCACCAGCAGCTTCGCGATTTCCGGACCCGGCGCACGTTTGGCCGACACCGGGTCGGTGCCCCGCGCGCGCCACCACACCAGCACGCACAGGGCGAGCGCGAGCACGAGGCCCGGCAGCAGACCGCCCGTGAAAAGCGCCGAGATCGACACGCCGGTCACGGAGCCGATCGTGATCAGCACGATGGAAGGCGGCACGGTTTCCGTCTGCGCGCCCGTCGCCGACAGCAGCGCGACGAGTTCGCCCGGCTTCTCGCCGCGCTTCTTCATCTCGGGAAACAGGATCGGCGCGACGGCGGCCATGTCGGCGGCCTTCGAGCCGGAAATGCCCGAGATCAGATACATCGCGCCGACCAGCACGTACGACAGACCGCCGCGTACGTGGCCGAGCAGCGACGCGAGGAAGTTGATCATCGCGCGCGCCATGCCGGACATTTCGATCAGCAGGCCGAGGAAGATAAACATCGGCACGGCGAGTAGCAAAAGCTGCGACATGCCCTCGTCCATCCGGCTCACGACGATTTCCAGTGGCATCGAAGTGGACAGCGACAGATACGAAAACACCGCCAGCCCGAACGAGAACGCGATCGGCATGCCGGACAGCACGGTGAATCCAACCACGCCGACGAAAAAGATCAGCAGGTTGATGTTGCCGAGCGATTGCAATACCGGACCGACCGTGTGCAGGCCCGCGACGACTGCGGCGACCGCCGCGATGCCGATGATCGCCTGCTTCCAGCCGAGCGCCAGCAGCTTGACGACCGACATCAGCAGCATGACCGACACGCCGTAGACGATCGCCGCGACCCGCAGCGCATCGTTGATTTCCAGCGCCGGCGTGACGATCCCCCATTGCTGGTTGAAGTATGCATAAGCCGGCGCCGCGATCAGCCCGAGGAACAGCAGGCTCGCGACCAGCGAGACGGTGTCCCAGATCGCCCCCCACTCCTTGCCCGCACGATTGACGATCGCCGTCATGCGCATGTGCGTGCCGCGATGCAGCGCCGTCGCGGCGCCCGTCATCGCGAGCCATAGGAACAGGATGCTCGCCAGTTCGTCGCCCCACACCAGCGGGCGGTGAAACGCGTAGCGGGCCACGACGCCGCTGAAGAGCAGCACAATCTCCGCCAGCACGAGCAGAGCCGCGGGCACGGACACGATCAGCCCGAGCGCGCGGTCGGCGAGCGCAAGGCCCGACGGCATGGAAGAGGCAGCTGTCACGGCGCGGCCATCGTGCGGCGCTTGCGAGAAGTCCTCGGCGATGTGCGTTCTCATGCTAATTTACCGGTGACCTTCTCGAGCAGCGCCCATTCCTCGTCGCCGAAGAACTGCTTCTGTTCGGTGTAGAAGCCTCCTTTCTGCAGTACTTCGCGGAAGCTGTTCATGTCGGGCGCGTTGAACTGCAGGCCCTTGCTTTCCAGCGCCTGCTGCAGCGACGCATTGAGCTTCGCCACGTCCTGGCGTTGCAGCATCGCGTGGGCGTTGAGGTGCTTCGAGGTGATGTCGCGAATGTTCGCCGGCAGCTTTTCCCACGCCGCGCGATTACCGAGAAACCAGAAGCCGTCCCACATGTGGCTGGTCATCGAGCAGTATTTCTGCACTTCGTAGAGCTTGGCCGCGTCGACCACCGCGAGCGCGTTTTCCTGACCTTCGACGACCTTGGTCTGCAGCGACGAATACACTTCGTTGAAGCTGATGGAAGCCGGCGCGGCCGACAGCGCACGGAACAGCGCGATCCACAGGCGACCTGGCGGGACGCGAACCTTCATGCCCTGAAGGTCGCCCGGCGTCTTGATCGGCCTGGAGCTGTTCGTGATCTGGCGAAAGCCGTTGTCCCACACCTTGTCCTGCACCACGAGACCGCCCTTGGTGATGAGGCCTCGCAGATGCGCGCCCAATTCACCGTCGAGCGCGCTGAACACCTGGTTGTAGTCCTTGAACGCGAAGCCCACGCCGGTGATCGCCGTCTTGGGAACGAGCGACGAAAGCGCATTCGCGCCCGACAGCGTGAAGAACTCCAGCGCACCGGCGCGCAGTTGCGCGAACATGTCGGGGTCGCCGCCGAGCTGGTTGTTCGCGAACACGCGAATTTCCATGCGCCCGTCGGTCTCCTTATTGATGGCATCGGCGGCTTGCTGAATACGCACGTTCAGGGGATGCGACGCCGGCAGGTCGGTGCCGACCTTGTAGCTGAATTCCGCCGCCTGCGCGCGTCGGACCCACGGCGCGCCCATCATGCCGGAGGCGGCAACCGCCACCGTCCCTACGCCAGTCACGAGAAAGCTTCGACGATCGATTTTCATGCCTTGTCTCCTGATTGTTAGATCTGCCATGCATCGTTCCGGCGAAAGGTACGCCGAGAAAGGGCTGTATTTTTTTAAGGCCGTCGGAGCGAGCCGGCGGACGTGCAACATTACTGCTGGGGGAAACTGGCGTGCTCCTCAATCGATCGTGATGACCGGCTTAACTTCCTCGAAGTTCTTCATGCGCTGCATCGCGATGTTGATCTGATCGAGTGTGTAGCGGCCCGTGATCATCTCGTGGAACGGGAAGTCGTGTTGATGCTTCTCGATGAACTGAAGCGCGAGCGAGTAGCTGCGCGCATCGCCCGAGAACGAGCCGAACACCTGCAGGTTCTTCTTGACGATCATCGAAGGCGCCATCGTGGTCGTGGCTTCGCCCAGTTGGCCGACCACGAGATACCGGCCGCCCTTGCGCGCGAGCGCGAGACCTTCCGCGAAGGCCGCCGGCACGCCGGTGAATTCCATCACGATGTCCGCGCCACGGCCCTCGGTCTGGGCGAGCACCGCGTCCAGACGCTCCTGCGCGGTCGTGCCCTCGACCGGAATGCAGACGTCCGCGCCGAAACGCTCGGCCATCGTCAGACGCGCCGACGGCGAGCCGATCACGATGATCTTCTTCGCCCCGCGCACGCGCGCGTTCGCGGTCGCGAGCAGGCCGAGCGGACCCGCGCCCTGAATCACCACGGTTTCGGTCGGCTCGATTTCGCCGATCTGCGAGAACGCGTTCATCACCGAGCGCAGTGCGCAACTGGAGAGGCTCGCCAGTTCGTTCGGCACCGAATCCGGCACACGCAGACGGCCTGCCTGCGGCAGGATGTAGCCGTATTGCGAAAAACCGCCGAGCAGATACGGCGCTTCCTCAATGTTCTCGTACATGTACGCACGGCGGTTCGTGCAGAGCGTGGGCTTGCGCGCAGTCGTGCAGAAGAAGCAGCCGCCACACGACGTGTGCGTGTACACGACGCGGTCGCCCACCTTGAGCGGCGTGCCGACGGAATCGGCCGTGACGCCCGCGCCCGCGCGCACCACGCGACCGACCATCTCATGACCGATGATCACCGGCAGATTCACTTTCAGCGACAGCGAGCCTTGCCACAGATGAATGTCCGTGCCGCAAATCGACGACATCTCGAGCTTGACGAGCGCGGCGGAAGGCTCGACCTCGCGCGGAATCGGCACCTCCTCGATGCTGAGCGGCGCCTTGAATTCACGCAGCACGGCTGCGCGGGAAAACTCGGGAACGGCGTTCATGCGATGTTGTCTCCTGAAGCCTGTAATAGATAGCGCGAGGCCCGCGTGCGACGCGGGCCCTGTTCTTTTAGCCGTGCTTCAACACGACGGTCTTCGCGACGGTGTATTCCTTCAGCGCCTCGAGACCCTTCTCGCGGCCGTGACCGCTACGCTTCACGCCGCCAAATGGCAGTTCGATACCGCCGCCCGCGCCGTAGTTATTGATGAACACCTGGCCTACGCGCAGCTTCTTGGCGACGCGCATCTGACGCGCGCCGTTCTCCGTCCACAGACCGGCGACGAGACCGTATGCGGTGCCGTTGGCGATCGCAATGGCTTCGGCTTCGTCTTCGAACGGGATGGCGGCGAGCACCGGGCCGAACACTTCATCCTGTGCCAGTTCGTGCTTGACCGGCACCGGTCCGAACAGCGTCGGCGTGATGAAGTAACCGGTCGCGACTGCGCTCTTGTCGAGCGTGCCCTGCGCGATCACGTTGATGCCGTCGCTGGTCGCGCGCTCGATGAAGCCCTTCACCTTGACCTGCTGTGCGCGGTTGATGACGGGGCCGCACTGGAGGTCTGCCGCAGGTGCGCCCACGCGCACCTCGGTCATCTTCTCCCGGAGCACGGCGACGAAGCGGTCATAGATCGAGCGCTGGATCAGCACGCGGCTGCCCGCCGAGCACGTCTGCCCCGCGTTCTGCGTGATGACGCTGACTATGGTCTTCGCAGCCGCTTCGAAATCGGCGTCCTCGAACACGATCTGCGGCGACTTGCCGCCGAGTTCCAGCACGCACGGCACATGATTCTTCGCGGCCTCTGTTTGGATCAGCGTGCCGACTTCGGGCGACCCGGTGAACGACAGAAAATCGACATCCGTGTGCTGCGACAGCGCCGCCCCCGCTTCCTCGCCCAGACCGGTGACGAGGTTGATGACCCCGGGCGGCAAGCCCGCTTGGTGCGCGAGCGCGGTGAGGCGCGCGCAGCTCATGCTGGCGTCCTCGGCGGGCTTCAGCACGACGGTGTTGCCGGTTGCAAGCGCCGGACCGATGGTGCGGCCGAACATCGACGCCGGGTAGTTCCAGGGGATGATGAGGCCACAAACGCCGCGCGCTTCGCGCTGCACGGTCACCTGATAGCCGTCGAGGAACGGCAGCACGTCGCCGAGCACCTTGTCGGCGGCGCCGGCATAGAACTCGAAATAGCGCGCGGTAGCCTTGATGTCCGTGCGTGCCTGCGAGATCGGCTTGCCGGTGTCGCGTGCTTCGAGTTGCGCGAGTTCCTCGGTGTTGTCGAGGATCAGCGCGGACAGCTTGCTCATGATGCGGCCGCGCTCGAAACCAGCCATGGTGGTCCACGGGCCGCTCAGCGCGGCGCGCGCGGCGGCAACCGCACGGTCGATTTCGGCCTTGCCGCCCCGCGAGATCGCGGCGAATATTTCACCGTCGATCGGCGAGCGCACTTCCAGCGATGCCCGCGATTGCGCGCCGCTCCACTCTCCGGCGATGAAAATGGTTTTAGGCTCCGTAGGCACATCTGTCTCCTGTCCGATCTAGCGGTTAATGGTCAATGCTGCTTAGGTGAAAAAAAGTATATGGACATCACCAGTGCCGCTACAAATACGAATTGGCAATATTGGGTATAATCCCGGCCTATAGCCGGCGGTGCTGCTCAGGGCCGCATAAAAGAGGAGACGAAACACATGGACATCCGCCAGATGCGGTACTTCGTGGCCTGCGTCGATGCGGGCAGCCTTTCCAAAGCGGCGCTCGTGCTGTCCATCTCGCAGCCTTCGCTGTCGCAACAGATAGCCGAAATGGAAGGCGATCTGGGCGTGCCGCTCCTCGTGCGCAGTTACTCCGGCGTCGCGCCGACCGAGGCCGGTACCACCTTCTACCGGCACGCGCAATCCATCATCAAGCAGTTCGCACAGATGCACGGGGACGTCAAACGTGGCGAGCACGCGCTCTCCGGCCAAGTCGCGGTCGGCCTGCCGACGAGCGTTTCCTCGGTACTCGCGGTGCCCTTGTTCGAACGCATGCGCGCGCGTTATCCCGGCGTCCAGTTGCAGATTTTCGAGAGCATGAGCGGCTATCTCAACGAACTGCTCGCCAACGGACGGCTCGACATCGCCGTGCTGTTCCGCGAAACCGAAACGCGTGGTGTGACCGTCATTCCGCTCTTCAACGAACGTCTCGCGGTGTACGGCGCAGCGTGGGTCGGCAATCCACGCGGCAAGACCCTGCCCCTGGAGATGCTTTCCGACGTGCCAATGGTACTGCCCGGCAGATCGCACGGCCTGCGCCTGCTGGTCGAGCGCGCGTTCGAAAGCGCGGGACTGAGCCTCAACGTCGTCGCGGATATCGACTCGCTGCCGACCATGCTCGAACTCGCGCGCCGCGGCGAAGCGGCCACGATCCTCTCCGGCTTTCTCGGTGGCAACAAGTCGAAGGACACGCCGGCGCGCTACATCGTCGGCCCAACGCTGGAACGCTCGGTCGCGCTGTGCCGTCTCAACGCCGTGCCACAGACCGCCGCTTCGCGCGCGGTGCAGGATTGCATGCTTGCACTCGTAGCCGAGATGGCGCCGACGCTCGGCTCGTCGTCGGCGTGAGGCGCCGTCAATCGCGTAAGCGAGGCTTTGACGCAGGTCATATTGGTCACGCCTATATCCCATAGTTCCAAACAGTATTTCCTCCTGAGGCGCGGTCGGCGCTACGATTTTCGCGAGACGGCTCCACGTGCCGTCATCGCGATCCGCACAATCAGGAGACAAAGCATGTCGCTTCCGCTTTCGGGCATCACCGTCGTATCGCTCGAACAGGCCATCGCCGCGCCGCTTGCGTCCCGCCATCTGGCCGACTGGGGGGCGCGCATCATCAAGATCGAACGTCCCGGCAATGGCGATTTCTGCCGCGACTACGACACCGTCATGAACGGCATGTCGAGCCAGTTCGTCTGGACCAACCGTTCGAAGGAAAGCGTCGCGCTCGACATCAAAAGCCCCGAAGGCGCGCAAGCGCTCTTCGCGCTGCTCGAAACCGCCGACGTATTCCTGCAGAACCTCGCGCCCGGCGCGGCCGCCAGGCTCGGCCTCGATGCCAAGGCACTCGTGGAGCGTTTCCCGCGCCTGATCGCCGTGGATATTTCCGGCTACGGCAGCGGCGGTCCGTACAGCAAGAAGAAAGCTTACGACCTGCTCGTGCAGTGCGAATCGGGCTTTCTCGACATTAACGGCAGCGAGGCGGAGCCGGCCAAGTGCGGCCTCGCGATCGCCGACATCGCCACCGGCATGTATGCGCTCAACGGCATCCTCATGGCGCTGTACAGTCGCGAGCGCACCGGCCGCGGCACCGCGTTGGAGGTCTCGCTCTTCGATTCGATGACCGAATGGATGAGCTACCCCGTCTACTATGTGAGCGGCAGCGGCAAGCCGCTCAAGCGCAACGGCATGCGCCACGCGACCATCGCACCGTACGGGCCGTTCTGCACCGGGGACGGCCGCAGTATCTTCTTCGGCATCCAGAACGAGCGCGAATGGGTGTCGTTCTGCAATGTCGTGCTCGGCGACGCGAGTATCGCCGCCGATCCGCGGTTCGACAGCAATCCGCAGCGTCTCGCGCATCGCGACGCGCTCGAAGCGCTCATCGAAGCGCGCTTCGCCGACTGGACCAGCGACGACGTGCTCGCGCGCCTCGACAGCGCCGCTATCGCCAACGCGCGCATGAATTCGGTCGAAGAATTCGTCGATCATCCGCAAGTCCATGCGCGCAAGCGCACACGCGCAGTCGATTCGCCGACCGGTCCGCTGACCATGTTCGTACCGGCCATCACGATTGAGGGCGTCGAGCCTGTCATGAAGCCGATTCCCGCCGTCGGCGAGCACACGCAGCGCGTGCTCGATGAACTGAGCCTGAGAAAGCGGAGCGCCGCATGAGCCAGGCCGACGACTATCGCCTCTCGCGCACCGTGCTCGCGGTGCCGGCCAACCGCCGGCGCCACGTCGAATCGGCGGCGCGCTCCACTGCGGACGCTGTGTTCCTCGATCTCGAGGACGCCGTGCCCGAATCCGAAAAAGCCGGCGCGCTGCAAGGCGCGGTCAGCGCGCTGCAAGAACTGGACTGGGGCAGCAAGACCGTCCTGGTGCGCGTGAATGCTCACGGCAGCCGCACCTTGGAGCACGAGATCCGCACGCTCAGTCCGCTCCCGCGGCTCAATTCGCTGATCGTGCCGAAGGCCGAGCGTCCCGCGCATATCGAAGACATCACGCGCATGATCGGCGCGGCGGAAGGCAACGCACGCCGCGCGCCGC
This sequence comes from Paraburkholderia fynbosensis, assembly GCF_902859935.1. GTDB lineage: Bacteria > Pseudomonadota > Gammaproteobacteria > Burkholderiales > Burkholderiaceae > Paraburkholderia > Paraburkholderia fynbosensis. The sequence goes on along the minus strand of NZ_CADIKI010000011.1, from coordinate 3,825 downwards.
TGACGGTGGATCTGCTGATCGAAACCGCGCTCGGCCTCGTCATGGTCGACAGCCTCGCGCAGAGCAGCGCGCGCATCGCGGCGCTGCATCTGGGCGTCGGCGATTTCGCTGGCTCGATCGGCGCTCGCAGCGCGGAAATCGGCGGCTCGCCGGACGCCTATCGGCAAACCGTGGCCGGCGCCGCAGGCCGTTACTTCGAAACGCCGCTCGATCTGTTCGCCTATCCGATGATGCGCGTGCTGGTCGCGGCGCGTGCTTTCGGTCTGCGCGCGATCGACGGACCGTGTGGCGCATACCGCGATGCGACGCTCACGCGCGCGTGGGCGGAAAAGGCGGCGGCTCTCGGTTTCGACGGTAAGCAAGTGATTCACCCTTCGCAGATCGAAGTAACACGCGATGCGTTCACGCCCTCGGCGGAAGACCTCGCTTTCGCGACCCGCGTCGTCGAAGCAATGCGGCAGGCGGAAAACGAAGGACGCGGCGCCGTGGCCGTCGATGGAAAGATGATCGACTACGCGAATCTGCGCATGGCCCAGCGCATTCTGATGCTTGGCGCGGCAGGCCGTCACTGAGCAGCACGCCGTTCGGAATCTCCGGGTTCCGGACGGCGCTTTCATGGCGTCGCCGCGTGTGTGATGCCTGTGCGTCAGACTGCGCCCGCGCCCCAGGACAGGAAACCGCCATCGACCGGCAGCACTACGCCGTTGGTGTAGGCGGCTTCGTCGGAGGCGAGATAGCAGATCGCGGCGGCGATTTCGGAGGTCGTGCCATAGCGCTTCATCGGAATGGCGCGCGAGTATTCCTCGCGGAACTGGTCGCTGTGCAAGGCCCTGGTCATCGGCGTATCGACGGGACCCGGCGCGACCGCGTTGGCGGTTATGCCGTAATCGCACAGTTCGACGGCCATCTGATGAGTCAGTGCGATCACCGCGCCTTTGGACGTGCCATATGCCGTTCTGCCGCGGCCGACTGCGCGCATGCCCGCCACCGACGCGATATTGACGATGCGTCCCCAGCGCCGCTCTATCATCATGCGCGCGGCGTGTTGCGCGCACAGCAGCGTGCCGGTGACGTTGACGTTCATCGTGGTGAGATACGTATCGAGCGGATAGTCGATGAACGGCACCAGCTTGGCGATGCCCGCGCCGTTGACGAGCACGTCGCAACGGCCGTGCTCCCTGGCGATCGACGCGAACGCGGCCGCGATCGAGTCCGGCTTGCCCACGTCCATCTGCACGGCGGACACCGACAGTCGCTGCGCGGACAAACGCGCGGCCGTGTCGTCGGCGTTTTCCTTGTTGAGGTCGGCAAGCACGACGTGATAACCGCGTTTGCCCAGTTGCTCCGCCGTTTCTGCGCCAATGCCCATTGCGCCGCCTGTCACGACTGCGACCCGGGCGGCCGCGCCACCTTCGATCGTCTTCTCCACGTTGTCTCCAGATTGTTTTAGGTGAAAACCGGGTTCGCCGGATTTGCCGCCAGTGCCGGCAACTATGATTCACGGCTCTGGCGCGATCCCATTATCGGAGATGCATTGGGGGAGGCTCAATGGATATTAATGCAGCTTATTGTGAGTAAAGATCACCGCAGGAACGTGCGATAGGCGCGCGGCGATATGCCGTTGCACGCCCGCCAACTGCGCCTGATGTGCGGATTGGCCAGTGCGTGCGCTCTTTGGTCGCGCAGACCGGAGGAAATAATATCCATCCCGCTTTTCCAAGGTTCAGCAGATCCAGCCCCGTGCTGTTTCCCACAGCATGCCCACGTCGATCTGGTAACACGTCGCGACCCGACCTAGCCAACTGCCAAATGCCGCTTCGAAAACGGCCTTGGAGCGACAGGCCATGGCTTCACAAATTGAGGCATGTTCGCGGGCGACACGCTCGAGATGTGAGATACCGATAAATTCGTCACCGTTTCGGATGGAAAGCTCCGCTGCGTCGTTCAGGATTGTCGAAATGGCGCCGGTCAGCCCACCGCGTCGCGCGATGACAGATAGCGGAATACCGCGACACCGGACACCAGTGCAATGCCTGCCAGCACGGCCGAAAACAGCGTGGTGCCCGTCGGCAGGCCCAGGAAATCGATCGCATAACCGGTCAACACGGGCAGCAGTCCGGCTGGCAGATAACCGCCGATATTCATCACGGCGTTGGCCTCGGCCCGGTGTGTATCCGGCACGTGCAGACCGATAAGCGTCAAGCCGCCCAACTGACCCAGGCCCTGGCCGACACCCGCGAGCAAGGCGGCCGCCACGAGGACCGGCGCCGACGACGAATGCACTGCGAAGCACAGCGCGCCCATCGAGAGCACCGTCGCCGTCGTGCCCGTCGCAAATGTCGCCCGCACTGTCCAGCTGCGCACGGCGAACTGCACGCCCGTGGCCGCGGCGAACATCGCGCAGGCCATTCCGCCCGCGATCAGCGGACTGTGAACTTCGAGCGGACGCGAGAGCAACGACGGTCCCAACGCCAACACGAACGAGGTGGCGGTAATGCCGGGTCCGAATACACCAATGCCGCACGCGACGTGTAGCCGGTTGTGCGCCGGAACAGACGGCAGATGCAGACGCACGCCGGGGCCTCCCGCTTCTGCGGGGCGCTTCAACGGCAGTCGCGCCGCAATGACGAACGCGCTCAACAGGATCACGAATTCGACGCCAAATACATACGGCACCGGATGCGTGAGCGCGCGTGCAACAGCGCCGGCCAGAAGCGGTCCCAGACCCGCACCGAGCACCATCGCCGTCGAGGCGAGTAATGCGGCTTGCCGGCGTCGTTGCGCGCCACCAAGGTCGCCGATCGACGCCATGCCTGCCGACACGATGACGCCCACTGCGATCCCGGTCAGCAACCTGCCGGCAGCAAGCATCGCAACGGATGACGCGCTCGCGAACAGCGCACATGCGACCAGCGCCGAGAGGAGACCCGGCAGGAGCACGGGCTTGCGGCCGTATCGATCGGACAACTGGCCGGCAAGCAGAAGAGTGCCGAGTAAGCCGGCGATATATAACGCAAAGATAACTGTCAGGGTTCCTGATGAAAAACCAAGCGCCCGTTGCCAGAACACATAGAGGGGGGTTGGCGAATTGGACAGCATGAACACAGCGGTGACCGTCCATCCGGCACGCCACATGTCGGGGATGATGCGTGAAACAGCACGGTCGGTAGACACTGCAAAGGTATCGGCCACAACGGTTCTCCTATACGAGTTTTTTCGAACTATAGCTCAGTTCGAAAAAACTCGTACAGGTGGTATAGTTGAGCCATGAAACACTTGAAACTTCGCGATGCAAGCATCGCGGCGCCCGCTGACCTGCCCAACCCGTTGCCGGAACCGGCGATGGCCGACTTGCGCCTCGAGACAATCCTGGGCGCGTTGGCTGATCCGCTACGTTTGACTATCGTTCGCAAGTTGGTGCTGGAATCAGTGGCTTACGACCATCCGTGCGGCTGGTTCGGCTTTGATCGTCCGAAATCGTCACTGACTCATCACTTCAAGGCGTTGCGCGAAGCAGGCGTTATTCGCCAGCGGCAATATGGACTTGAGCGGCGCAGCCGGGTACGCATGGAGGATCTGGAGGCACGGTTTCCAGGGCTGCTGCATTTGGTCACGTCGTGGGAGCCTGCGGACAAATGAGGCGCTGCCAATCAGGAATGCCGCTTGCCGATAACTCGACCAGGGATTGATGCGGCGGACGTCCTCTACCTTGAAGATTGTGTTGAAAAAGTCTGTCGACGCGCGGATTGTTCGGTATCCTGGAAGACATCGATCGACGGGAGTGATTCGTCATGATGGGTCAACTGGGCAGCGGACAAGACAAAC
>NZ_CADIKI010000010.1 GCF_902859935.1 Paraburkholderia fynbosensis | reverse complement strand
GTTTGTCTTGTCCGCTGCCCAGTTGACCCATCATGACGAATCACTCCCGTCGATCGATGTCTTCCAGGATACCGAACAATCCGCGCGTCGACAGACTTTTTCAACACAATCAAAGTACAGCGGCCATTCGCGCAGCGGTCGCGTGCGTCACGTGATTCGCCAAAGTAGCCGCTCGGAAAAGAACAATAGCTCAGCGTTGAACGTCCGATAAGCATCCGCCAGCCGATCCGCGGCTCGCATGCTTTACTACCGCGTTGGATGTGTAGGAACCACGGTAAAGCGGTGACTCATTCGGCGACTGCTTCTTTGAGCGTCGAAACGACCGCATCCATTGATACGCAGACGGTATATCCGGAATTAGAAATGTCAGTGTTGACCACGTCACCGCGATTGCTATGCCATTTCGTTTCGTAGGGGATGAATCTTGACACCAAGCCAATCACTCTGAAAAATCCATCTAGACAATGCTCTACAACAGGCCCGCCGCTGTTTCCCGGGTAGGCAGCACAATCTATAACGAAGGTCGACCGCACCGGATCAACCCCCGCGACTATGCCCTTCCGGATCAGTGGTTTTGAAAAATCATAGAATGTGCTGGTCCTTATACCAAGTGAAGTTGGGTATCCCAGCAAATAAACGTCACTCGCCAATGAAATCGAATGGAGCATGCCTGCTGCCTCAATATCAACTGACACTCCGACACCATTTCCATCCTGTATGCGTCTGACATAGGACTCTCCGATCAGCGCGGTCGGTCGTTTGACATCAGACTGCAGCTGCCTAAGCGGAGTGTCATGATCATGACCGTCGAGGGGTTGATTTGTACCGAGCAAAACAGCCGCAATGTCGAATTTGCCACTTCGCAAGATCTTCGCTTCACTCAAATCGACGTGGAAGATCAAAGGCGAAGTCTGATCCTTACTAGGGCTGTGACATGTAACAATCAGCGTTGTCCCATAAAGTTCATCATGCCGGTCGTAAAGAACATGCTTGGCAGTAACAAGATAGTTTGCTCCGTCAATTTTCAATCGGAAGCCCGATCCTGTCGATTTTCCTTCGTCGATGCTTAGCAGTACCGCGTAGGAAAGATTGTCGTGGGGTATGCGTTTAGGTATGGTTGGCCGAATTTTATTTATATCTTTACTCGGTTTTTTATTTGATTTTCCCATTTGTCTGTCTATATTTTCAATTTAAGTATTTATGCCGAGTTTAATCAGCGACCGGCAGCTCCGCAGTGAATGATACTTCATAACCACATTGGTTGACTCTGATGATTGAGGTAACTCGTATCCTCTCTTGGGCAGACCATGGTTGGCATTTAAAAATCGAAGACGCGAGTGTCCCACGGACTGATAAACGGGTAACTGAATTTGGCAAGCAAACGTCCGCTGTGGAGCCGCAGCAGCTGTTTGTGCGTCCACAAGAAGTTCTCGACCAAAGGCCGTAACTGGCCGGTTGTTGCCAGACGGGGCCGCCGAGCCGGGGGGGCTGCGAACAGTCGGCTGAGATGCTAGGACGAGATTTTTGTGTGCTACAGGTTTGCTACAGCAACGGTAGCAACCCATATCTGACAGGCTTTACGCCTGTCATTCCGCCCCCTGAACTACAGGGAGAGGACCGAACCGAAATGATCGCTGCAATCGCGCCGTCGAACAAGCCCGCGCGACTGGGCGAGTCCAAATTCGCCAGCGAGCGCAGAGTATATCAAACCCGTTCGGGCGCGAGGAGAGCCGCGCAGCCCGCCCAGAAAAGGAAACGGCCCAGCGGCATTTGCCTGCTGGGCCGTACGTATCACCGCGGATGTTTCACCGCAGGGGCGCATTCATTTCGCCGCGCCGAATGAATCGAGCCGGCTCAGAACTCCACCACCGCGAATTCCGCCTTGCTCACATCGCACAGCGGGCAGCGCCAGTCTTCCGGAATGGCGGCGAAACGCGTGCCCGGCGCGATGCCTTCTTCGGGCAGGCCTTCTTCCTCGTTGTAGATCCAGCCGCAAATCAGGCAGACCCAGCTCTTGTATTCAATCACTTCAATGACTTCGCTCACGACGTACTCTTCTCTAGTTCAATGCAAAGGCCCGCGTAGTCTGCCCCTTTTTTGGGCAGCGCGGCGACCCGCAATATTACCGGAATTTGTCAATCCGGCCGCGAACTACCGGTGCGGCGCCGCCGCAACGCGTCTGAGACATCTCCGACCCCACTGAACGGACCACACGAGCCACAGCGTGTATGCTCTGATCCGCAGCTATTCGATTGGACATGCGCGTGAGGCGTCTCGCACCGAATGCGACGATCGGTCCCATGCGATGGGGCATCGCCGTCGCCGGCAGCGTCCATGCAGGACTTTCGTTTCCCTGGTAAGGAGAACAACGATGTTGACGAACAAATGGTTGGCCGGTGCCGCTCTGGCGGGGTTGCTGGCGGTATCCGGCGCGGCGCAGGCCGCCGGCGTGTCCTTCGTGCAGCCGAAGGACGGAGCGACCGTCAGTAATCCCGTGCACGTCGTCTTCGGCGTGGAAGGCATGAAGATCGCGCCGGCCGGCACGGTGGCGGAAGGCACGGGCCACCACCATCTGCTGATCGACGGCAAGCCGCTGCCCAAGGGCGAAGTCATTCCGGCCAACGACAAGTCGCTGCACTTCGGCAAGGGCCAGACCGAAACCGATCTGACGCTGCCGCCGGGCGACCATACGCTGACGCTGCAATTCGGCGATGGCGCGCATCGCTCGTATGGGCCGGACATGAGCAAGACCATCACGGTGCACGTGAAGTAAGCCGCGTCGACCCAGCCCGCTGGACTCGCGCAGCGGTAACCGGCTGGCCGGTCGCGCCAGCCGTCCATCACGCGGCTTGTGCGGCCCGTCGCGCCAGGCCTTGCTGTGATTGAGCCGCCGAATCGCCCAGGCGTTTGCCGCCCGGCGCGCTTGTCTCCCGCGGGCGCCCAATCGGCCTATCTCTTCCGGCATACAGGCACCCGGCCGCGCGCCCGGTACAATGAGCAGTTCCGACTCATCGCTGTCTTCTCCAATTCTCCATGTCGCTTTATTCCATTACCGGCGCCCAATTGGCGTTCGGTCACGTCGCGTTGCTCGATCACGCGGATTTCTCTCTCGAAGCGGGTGAACGCGTTGGGCTGATCGGACGCAATGGCGCGGGCAAGTCGTCGCTGCTGAAGATCGTCGCCGACTTGGCGAAGCCCGACGACGGCCTCGTCTCGCGTCAACAGAATCTGACCACGGTCTACGTGCCGCAGGAACCCGAGTTCGACACCGACGACACCGTCTTCGAAGCGGTCGCCGCCGGCCTCACGCACGCCCGCGCGCTGCTCGACGAATACGACGTGGTCGCCAACCAGCTCGCCGACGAGCCGGAAGGCGCCGGGCACGACGCGCTGATGGCGCGCATGAACACGCTGCAATCGTCGCTGGATGCGGCGGACGCGTGGAACTGGAGCACCCGCGTGGCCACCACGCTGCAGCAGATCGGCCTGAACGGCGAGGCGCGAGTCGGCTCGCTGTCGGGCGGCATGCAAAAGCGCGTGGCGCTGGCGCGCGCGCTGGTCGTGCAGCCCGACGTGCTGCTGCTCGACGAGCCGACCAACCACCTCGACTTCGACGGCATCCGCTGGCTCGAAGAGCTGCTGGTCTCGCTGCGCGCGGGTCTGCTCTTCATCACCCACGACCGCGCGTTTCTCGACCGCGTCGCCACGCGCATCGTCGAACTGGATCGCGGGCGTCTGCTGTCGTATCCGGGTAATTTCTCGGCGTACCAGACGCGCAAGGCGCAGCAACTCGAAATCGAGCGCGTCGAAAACGACAAGGCCGACAAGCTGCTCGCGCAGGAAGAAGTGTGGATCCGCAAGGGCGTCGAAGCGCGCCGTACGCGCAGCGTCGGGCGGATCGCGCGCCTCGTGGAAATGCGCCAGCAGCACGCCGAGCGCCGCAACGTGCAGGGCAACGTCAAGCTCGACGTCGGCCAGGGCGAGAAGTCCGGCAAGATCGTCGCCGAGCTGACCGACGTGACCAAGCGCTACGGCCCGCGCACGGTGGTCGACAATTTCACGGCCACGGTGATGCGCGGCGACAAGATCGGCTTCGTCGGTCCGAACGGCGCGGGCAAGACTACGCTGCTGAAGATGATCCTCGGCGAACTGGCGCCCGACTCGGGCACGGTGCGTGTGGGCACCAACCTGCAGGTCGCGTATTTCGATCAGATGCGCGCGCAGCTCGATCTGGACAAGAGCCTTGCCGACACCATCAGCCCGGGCAGCGAATGGGTCGAAGTCAACGGCCAGAAGAAGCACGTGATGAGCTACCTCGGCGACTTCCTGTTCGCGCCGGAGCGCGCGCGTTCGCCGGTCAAGTCGCTCTCGGGCGGCGAGCGCAACCGGCTGTTGCTCGCGCGTCTGTTCGCGCGGCCGGCCAACGTGCTGGTGCTCGACGAACCGACCAACGACCTCGACATCCCCACGCTCGAACTGCTCGAAGAACTGCTCACTGAGTACGACGGCACGGTGCTGCTGGTCAGCCACGACCGCGCGTTTCTCGATAACGTGGCGACCTCGGTGATCGCGTCGGAAGGCGCGGGCAAGTGGCGCGAGTATGTCGGCGGCTTCACGGACTGGCAGCTCCAGCGCGACCGCTCGCAGCAGATGGCGTTGGATGCGCAGAAAGAGGCCGGCAAGGATGCGGCCAAAGGCCCGGCGCCGGCCAAAGACAATGCTGCGGGCCGCAATGCGCCGCGCGCGGCGAAGCTGTCGTTCAAGGAGCAGCGCGAGCTGGACGCGTTGCCGGAGAAGATCGCCGCGCTTGAAACCGAGCAGAAGACCATCGGCGCGCAGCTCGAAGACGGCTCGATCTTCGCAAAAGACGCGCAGGAAGGCACGCGTCTGACCGGGCGCTACGCAGCGATCGACGAAGAACTCCTGATCGCGCTCGAACGCTGGGACGAGCTGGAAAAGCGGCGTAAGTGAAGCAAAGGCCGCGCGGGCTCGGGGGGCTGCGCGGCGGAACGCGGCAGAGCGCGGCGACATAACGCGATGCGCTCCAGCGGGCGGTGCACTGCCTGGACGGCGCAACAGAAAGAAAGCGCGGCATAAGGGCCGCAGAAAATGCAGCTTGCGCGAGGCTCCGATAACCGTCACGCTTTGGCCACGGAACTGCCGTGCCGTGTGCTTCTGGTTGGTCCGTCGCGCGCGTGCCGCGCCTTATCCGGACGGCCAAGCCTGCGCATCGTGAATTGCCGCGGTTATCGAAATCAGTAAAATACCCCGCGAACAGGCTTCCCCCGTGTTCGCACCGGCGTGCTCATGCGCGATGAACGCCGTCGAGCGCGCCAACGGGAAGCCGCGCGACAAAACAGCTTGCCCGCACCGCGGGCACCCCACCTAACCCCGTTGTTTCGTTTTGCTTTTTTTGAAAACTCAACGCATTGTCCACGGACCTGTCCACAGGACCTGTGGACAACGATGAACCGACGCACCCGAGTCAACCATGTCTACGAAAAAGCCAAACGCCGCGTATAGCGAAGCGTCGATCAAGGTGTTGAAGGGCCTGGAGCCGGTCAAGCAACGGCCCGGGATGTATACCCGCACCGAGAATCCGCTGCACATCATTCAGGAAGTCATCGACAACGCGTCGGACGAGGCCCTCGGCGGCCACGGCCGGCAAATCACGGTCACGCTGCACGCGGACCATTCGGTGTCGGTCGAAGACGACGGTCGCGGCATTCCGTTCGGCCTGCATCCGGAAGAAGGCGTGCCGGTCGTCGAAATCGTTTTCACGCGCCTGCACGCAGGCGGCAAGTTCGACAAGGCCGCCGGCGGCGCGTACACGTTTTCGGGCGGCCTGCACGGCGTCGGCGTGTCGGTCACCAACGCGCTGTCCACGCGGCTGGACGTTACCGTATGGCGCGACGGCAAAGTCGCCGAACTGAGTTTTGCCCACGGCGACGTCGCAAAGCAACTCGAAGTGCGGCCCGCCACGAAAGGCGACAAAAAATCCGGCACGCGCGTCACCGCATGGGCCGATCCGAAATACTTCGACTCGCCGAACCTGCCGCTCGGCGAACTGCAACGCCTGCTGCGCTCGAAGGCGGTGCTGCTGCCGGGCGTCGAAGTCACGCTGATCAACGAGAAGACCGGCGAGCAGCAAAGCTGGAAATACGAAGACGGTCTGCGCGGCTATCTGCTCGAAGGCATGAACGGCAGCGATCTGCTGATCCCGCTGTTCGAAGGCGAGCGCTACGTCGAAAACTCGCGCGCGAGCGAAGAGACGTTCGCCGAGGGGGAGGGCGCCGCATGGGTCGTCGCGTGGAGCGAGGAAGGCACGCTGATGCGCGAGTCGTACGTCAACCTGATTCCGACGCCCGCGGGCGGCACGCACGAATCCGGTTTGCGCGACGGTCTATACCAGGCGGTCAAGAGCTTCGTCGAATTGCACAACCTGCAGCCGAAGGGCGTGAAGCTGCTCGCGGAAGACGTATTCGCGCGGGTGTCGTTCGTGCTGTCGGCGAAGGTGCTCGATCCGCAGTTTCAAGGGCAGATCAAGGAACGCCTGAATAGCCGCGATGCGGTCAAGCTGGTGTCGTCGTTCGCGCGGCCGGCGCTCGAGTTGTGGCTCAATCAGCACGTCGAGCACGGCAAGAAACTCGCGGACCTCGTCATCAAGCAGGCGCAGGCGCGCACGCGCGCAGGCCAGAAGGTCGAGAAGCGCAAGAGCTCGGGCGTAGCCGTGTTGCCGGGCAAGCTGACCGATTGTGAATCGACGGAAATCGGCCGCAACGAACTGTTCCTCGTCGAGGGCGACTCGGCGGGCGGCTCGGCGAAGATGGGCCGCGACAAGGAATACCAGGCGATCCTGCCGCTGCGCGGCAAGGTGCTGAACACGTGGGAAACCGAGCGTGACCGCCTGTTCGCGAACAACGAGGTGCACGACATCTCGGTGGCGATCGGCGTCGATCCGCATAGCCCGGATGAGAAGGTCGATCTGTCGAATCTGCGCTACGGCAAGATCTGCATTCTGTCGGACGCTGACGTCGACGGCTCGCACATCCAGGTGCTGCTGCTCACGCTGTTCTTCAAGCATTTCCCGCAACTGATCGAGCGCGGCCATGTGTGCGTCGCGCGGCCGCCGCTGTTCCGCGTGGACGCTCCCGCGCGCGGCAAGAAGCCGGCGCAGAAGCTCTACGCGCTCGACGAAGGCGAACTCGAAGCGATCCTCGACAAGCTGACCAAGGACGGCGTGCGCGAATCGCAATGGTCGATCAGCCGCTTCAAGGGTCTCGGCGAAATGAGCGCGGAACAACTGTGGGACACGACGATGAACCCCGACACGCGGCGCCTGCAGCCGGTCGCATTGGGCGATCTCGACTACGACGCCACGGTCGCGCGCATGACGATGCTGATGGGCAAGGGCGAAGCGGCGTCGCGCCGCAGCTGGCTCGAAGAAAAGGGCAACGAAGTGGAAGCGGACATCTGAGCGCAGGTTCTTTAATCTGCCCAGTGCTCTGGGTTCGCACGAAAACTTCAAGCCAAACACGGATACGGAATCTAGATGGACGACGATAACACTCTCGACCTTTTCAACGAGCCGGCGCCCCCCGAAGGCGACTTTCTGACGCTCGGCAACTATGCGGAGCGCGCATACCTCGAGTATGCGGTCAGCGTGGTCAAGGGCCGCGCGCTGCCGGACGTGTGCGACGGCCAGAAGCCGGTGCAGCGCCGCATCCTGTTCGCGATGAACGAGATGGGGCTCGCCGACAATGCGAAGCCGGTCAAGTCGGCGCGCGTGGTCGGCGACGTGCTCGGCAAGTATCACCCGCACGGCGACCAGTCCGCCTATGACGCGCTGGTGCGTCTCGCGCAGGACTTTTCGATGCGCTATCCGTTAATCGACGGCCAGGGCAACTTCGGCTCGCGCGACGGCGACGGCGCGGCGGCGATGCGTTACACGGAAGCGCGTCTCACGCCGATCGCGAAACTGCTGCTTGGCGAAATCGACCAGGGTACGGTCGATTTCATGTCGAACTACGACGGCTCGTTCCAGGAGCCGAAGACGCTGCCCGCGCGTTTGCCGTTCGTATTGCTGAACGGCGCGTCGGGTATCGCGGTGGGTCTGGCGACGGAAATTCCGTCGCACAATCTGCGCGAAGTCGCGGGCGCGGCAGTGGCGCTCATTCGCAATCCGAAGCTGTCGCATGCCGAGTTGATGCAGCACATTCCAGGTCCGGACTTCCCGGGCGGCGGCCAGATCATTTCGAGCGAAGCGGAAATCTCCGCGGCGTACGAAGCCGGCCGTGGCAGCCTGAAAGTGCGCGCGCGCTGGAAGATCGAAGAGCTCGCGCGCGGCCAGTGGCAACTCGTGATCACCGAACTGCCGCCGAATACGGCCGCGCAGAAGGTGCTCGAAGAAATCGAAGAGCAGACCAACCCGAAGATCAAGCTCGGCAAGAAGACGCTCACGCCGGAGCAGTTGCAGACCAAGCAGACCATGCTGGCGCTCCTCGACGCGGTGCGCGACGAATCCGGCAAGGACGCGCCGGTGCGCCTCGTGTTCGAGCCGAAGTCGAGCCGTATCGACCAGACTGAGTTCGTCAATTCGCTGCTCGCGCATACGAGCCTCGAATCGAATGCGTCGCTGAACATGGTGATGGTGGGCGGCGATGGCCGTCCGCGTCAGAAGGGTTTGAGCGAAATCCTGCACGAGTGGATCGCGTTCCGCTTCGCGACGGTCACGCGCCGCACGCGGCATCGCCTGTCGAAGGTCGACGACCGGATTCACATCCTCGAAGGCCGGATGATCGTCTTTTTGAATATCGACGAAGTCATCCGCATCATTCGCGAGTCGGACGAACCGAAGGTTGCGCTGATGGCCGCGTTCGGCTTGTCGGATCGCCAGGCCGAGGACATTCTTGAAATCCGTCTGCGTCAGTTGGCGCGGCTCGAAAAGATCAAGATCGAGAAGGAGCTGTCCGAACTGCGCGACGAGAAGGCCAAGCTCGAAGAGCTGCTCGGCAGCGAGTCGGCGATGAAGCGTCTGCTCATCAAGGAAATCGAAGCCGACGCGAAACAGTATGGCGACGAACGCCGCACGCTGATCCAGCAGGAAAAGCGCGCGACCTTCGAAGCGCGCGTGGTCGACGAACCGGTCACGGTGGTGGTGTCGCAGAGGGGTTGGGTGCGTGCGCTGAAGGGCCACGGTCTCGACGCGGCAGGCTTCACGTTCAAGGCAGGCGACGGGCTCTATGCGGCCTTCCAGTGCCGCACCCCCGACACGCTGGTCGCGTGGGGCAGCAACGGCCGTGTCTATTCCGTGGCGGTGGCGCTGCTGCCGGGCGGGCGTGGCGACGGCGTGCCGGTCACGTCGCTGATCGAACTGGAGTCGGGCAGCCACCTGATGCATTACTACGCGGCGTCCGCGGACCAGGCGTTGCTGCTCGCATCGAGCAACGGTTTCGGCTTCGTCGCGAAGGTCGGCGACATGGTGAGCCGCGTGAAGGCGGGCAAGTCGTTCATGACGATCGACGCCGGCGCCGCGCCGCTCGCGCCGATGCCGATGCTGCCGGATGCGACGCACATCGCGTGTCTGTCGTCGGGCGGGCGTCTGCTGGTGTTCGCGCTCGACGAGATGAAGACCCTCTCGGGCGGGGGGCGCGGCGTCACGCTAATGGCGCTCGACGACAACGAAACGCTGCTCCAGGCGCTGGCGATCAACCATGCGGGTGTGGTGCTGATCGGTACGCGCCGTGGCGGCCGCATGGACGAAGAGAAGCTCGGCCCTGCCGCGCTCGCGCCGCATGTCGGCAAGCGCGCGCGTAAGGGACGCGCGCCGGAGAGCAAGATGAAGCTCGACGGTATGCGTCCGGTGCTGGCTTGATGAAGTTTGACGTTTAAACACGGCGGGCGTCTGCTAGCATGCAGGCGCCCGCCGTGCGCAGTAAAAAAGTGCGTGCGAAGTAGCAAGGTCGGGGAGCGGCGTCGTCGCGGCACCGGGCGCGCTGCAATAACAACTACAAAATCGACGGCAAAGCCTCGGGCGTGCGGAACTGCGTGCATGACGCGCGGTCGAACGCGCTCAGTGGCCGCTGCGAGTACCAATCGTCCTAAGCGGTGCGGTGTCGTCGTCGGGAGAGGAAAACTACATGAACAAAGCTATCGAACTCGCACTCTTTCTGCATCTGCTCGCGGTCGCGGTGTGGGTAGGCGGGATGATCTTCGCGCATTTCTGTCTGCGTCCGGCCATTGCCGATCTGTCGCCGCAATTGCGCTTGCCGTTGTGGGAGTCGGTGTTCGGCCGCTTCTTCAATTGGGTCGCCGCCGCCGTGCTGGTGATTCTCCTGACCGGTGGCTTTCTGCTCATGCAGTTCGGCGGCGGTCACGCCACGTGGCCGTTGCATGCTATGGCGGGCCTCGGCATCGTGATGATGCTGATCTTCGGCCACATCCGCTTTGCCGTTTTCCCGCGCATTCGCCGCGCGGTGCAGGCGCAGAAATGGCCGGACGGCGCGCAAGCGGTGGGCACGGTACGACGTCTGGTGTTGATCAATATCGTGCTCGGCGTCGTGACGATCGGCGTCGCGGTGTTGTCGCGCGGGTTCTGAGGGCAGGGCTTGCCGGGGCGGTCGCGATGGTCGCTTCGGCTGTCGCTTCGCTTGTGGCGTCGCGGATCACTTCGTTGGTAACCTCGTCGATCACCTCGACCGCCACGCTCTTTATCTCCACCGCCGCTGCCGCCGCTGCTGCTCAAGGCAGCGTGTCATAAGCCAGCCACAACCCGCACACCACCGCCACCGTTGCATACACCACGTACACCGGCACCTTGAGCTTCGCGAAGCACATGCCGGAGAACAGCGCGGTCAGCAGATAGACCGGTTTGAACGGCACATGCGCGGCAATGCGCAGCACGGCGACGGCGAGAAACGCAGTCGTGGCCGCGCGCAGAATCCGCATGCCATGCTCGAAGCGCGGATTCGTCTTCAACTGATGCAGATGCCGCTGCGCGAGCACGACGAGGCAGCCCGACGGCACGAATAGCGCGAGCGTCGCAATCAGCGCACCCACCCAGCCGTCCACCAGATAGCCAAAGAACGGTACGACGTTCAACAGCGGTCCCGGCGATAACGGCGACAGCGAAAACGCCAGCGTGAAGTCGTTATCCGATACGCCGATCGCCGGCGTGACGAACAGCGTCTTGAGAACCGGCAGCGCCGAGAAGCCGCCGCCGAACAGCGTCATCCCGGCGCCGGCGAGGCGCGGCCACAACAGCGCCAGTTCGTAGCGATGCGGCAGCGGTAGCGCGAACAGCGCAAGCAGCACGCACAAGGCGGCCAGCATCTGCCAGTCGCCGCGCCTGAGCGACACGACGAGGCGCGCGTTGCGCACCGGGCTCACGGCCCAGCCCGCGCCGAAAGCCGCCGCGAGCATCGCCACATAAGCGGCGGGACTGCGTGCATAGACGAGCGCCACGCAGCCGAGCACCGCCGCGATCCATTCGAGCCTGCCGCGCACCAGTGCGCGCGTCTGCTTATACCAGGTGAGCGCGATCAGCGTGGCGAGCACGACGCTGAAATGATTGAGCAAAGTTTGCGAAGCCGCGGCGCGCACGAGCGGCGTGCGGTAGAAGATCGCGAACAGCGTCATCAGCATGAAGAAGGGCAGCACGCTGGCGATGCCCGCGACCCACGCGCCGGCGCGTCCGCGCAGCGCATGCCCCAGTTGCACGGCGACGTTGCAGCCCACGGGCCCCGGCACCATCCACGCGAGCGCGATCAGATCGGAGAAGGCGACGCGCGAGAGTCGTTGCTCGCGTTCGACGTAGTGGTGTTCGAGTTGCGCCATCAGCGCGAGGCCACCCCACGACAACGCCGACAGGGCAAACACGACCCTGAACAGCGTCCATAGCGGTTCCCGTTCCCCTCGTTTGACTGCATCCTGGCTCATGATCGTCTGCATGGCGCCGCGGACGTCCGGCTCGCGGGCGCCCGTCCCTTAGGATCATCGTTGTATGAGGCGACGCGCTGCGGCGTCGTAGCTCACTGTGAATGTAGCCCGTTTTTCGACGCCGCGGTGCGCCGTGGCATTGCGGCCAGCGTGCTCATTCGTTGGTGCTGGACACGCTGCTTGTGTCGTCGGTTTCCTGCGCGTCGCGGCGTCCAGTCATTCCGCATACGCCGAAGCGGTCGAGCAGCGCGGGGATCGCCTCGACCGGGACCGGGCGCGAGAACAGGAAGCCTTGCGCCTCGATATGACCGAGCGCGGCGAGCCAGGCGATCTGCTCTTCGGTCTCGGTGCCTTCGACCACCACCGTGAGCCCCAGCGAGCGCGCCAGATTGACGATCGCGGTGACCATCACGCAGACGCTGCGGTCGCCGGGAATGGCCTGGACGAACGAACGGTCCACTTTCAGCGTGTCCACCGAGAAGCGATTCAGATAGGACAGCGACGAATAGCCGGTGCCGAAGTCGTCGAGCGCGATGCGCACACCGAGGCGCTTCAACGCGAAGATCTTCTCCGACACGAGTTCGGGATATTCCATCATCGCCGTCTCGGTGATTTCGAGTTCGAGGCGGCGCGCGGAAATGCCGGTTTCCTCGATCGCTTGCGAGACGGTTTCGTACAGGTCGCCACGCCAGAACTGCACCGCCGAGATGTTCACCGCGAGCGACAGCGTGTCGTAGCCCTGCTGCTGCCAGAGCGCCAGTTGCCGGCAGGCGGTCTCGATCACGAAGTCGCCGATCGGCACGATCAGGCCGGTCGATTCGGCGACTGGAATGAAATCGTTGGCCGGAATCAAACCGTGCTGCGGATGGTTCCAGCGCACCAGCGCTTCGAAACCGGTGATGCAGCGGCGCATCAGATCGATCTTCGGCTGATAGGCGAGAAACAGTTGCCCTTCGGCGAGCGCCACGCGCAACTGCTGCTCCCACTTCATCAAATGATCCGCGCGATGCGACAGGTGCGGCGAATAGAACTGATAGCAGTTCTTACCCGCGTCCTTCGCGCTGTACATCGCGAGGTCGGCCTTCTTCAGCAGGTCGATTTCGCTCTCGTTGGCCACCGAATACAGCGCGATGCCGATGCTCGCATGCAGCACGAACGAACTGCCACGTACTTCGAAGGGTTTCGCGAACGCGTCGGCGGCAGCTTCGGCCAGCGCGACCGCGCGCTTCTCGACGTCGTCGCCCTTGATCACGACGACGAACTCGTCGCCGCCGATGCGGCTCAGCGCGCCGTCCTCGCCGACTGCGGACGCGAGCCGCGAGGCCGTCATCTGCAGCACGATGTCGCCGGCGTTGTGGCCGAGCGTGTCGTTGACGGTCTTGAAGTTGTCGAGGTCGATGAACAGAATCGCGAGGCGCCCGAGGTTGGCCGGCTGCGCCACGTCGTGTCGCAGCGTTTGCAGCGTCGCATAGCGGTTGCGCAGGCCGGTGAGCAGATCGTATTCGACCAGATGCGTCATCTCTCGCTCGCGGCCGAGCAGCTTGCCGATCAACCCGGTCGCGACGGCGAAGAAACTCAGCATCGCGAGTGAGATGAAGCCCGCCATCATCAGATAGACGTTGCGGGTGTGGTTGTAGTCCGCGAATTCTTCGGCTTGCGAGAGACCCACCAGTACGCCGAGCGGATAACCGTCGATGTGCCGGTACGACACGATACGCGTGACGTTGTCGATCGAATCGACATAGGTGCCCGACACATGCTCCGAGGTTGGATAAGTGCCGCTCGCCGAGAACGCGCCGTTCGTGCTGTTGGCACTGCCGGTGCGCCGCGCGAGCACGGCGCCGTTGTCCGAGATCACGGCGATCACGCCTTCATGACCGATCGCCGCGTTGTTGTAAAAGTCGCTGGTGAAATAGCTGGGGTCTTCGGAGACCACGACGACGCCCGCGAACGAACCATCCGGATGATTCAGACGGCGCGTCATCTGCAAGGTCCAGTGACCGGAGATGCGGCCGAGCACGGGCTTGCTGATAAACAGCTGGTCGTCGTTCTCGTGCTCGTGGACCTTGAAGTGCTCGCGATCGGACAGATCGATGCGTTTAGGATTGAGTTCGGCCGTGTTGGCGTTCAGCTTGCCGTGTTCGTCGATCAACGACACCTGCACCAGAGTTTCGCTTTGCACGACACCTTTCTCTACCGTGCTGGCGAGATCGAAATGATCCGGCGTTTTCTCGAACTCGTATTTGACGAAGCGGGTGATCTGATCGACCTGGTGAATCGCCTTGATCGTATGCTGCTCCAACGCCGCGGAGAGAATCGCAGCGGAGGCCATGGTTTCGCGATACGTCGCTTCCTTCTCGACCGACAGACGCGCGAAGATCACGGCCCAAAGCAGAATCAGGACCAGCACGCCGAGCGCGGGGATGACGAGCAGAGCGCGCCGGCGCGAGACGGCGGGATCACGGGGAGGCTTGGCTTCGCGCGGCTCCGAGAAGCGGGATTGGCTCATCGTGCGGCCCGTGCCTGAGTGCCGACCGACTGCAAACACGCGAGCATCGACTGCGCTGATTTCATGGATGGCTGCATGGTGACCAAGGTGCCGGAACTGCTGCGCAGGAGAAGGCGTGGTGCCGTGCCTGACCTGACCGACCACAGGTCAGCGGGGTACGTTTCGATATTACTTAATGCCACTGGATTAAGGAAGCGTCCGGGCATCGGGTATACGCTGCCGCGGCGCGCGGTGCGGTTCCGCTGATTTTGCAAGGGGAGCGGCGAGCCTTGCGGCTGCGGCTTCGTGATGGTTTGGACAGTTTCATCGGAATCGGTGTTCAGGTGTGCCAGGTCTCTGAGGGGCCGCTCGTCGCAATGCAGTGTGCATCAATCGTTAAAACCATGCGGCGCTTGTGGTCAAGCACGCAAGCTGGGGCGCGCCGCGTTCGAGCCGGTTCAGCGCGTGTCGCTCACGGCAAGCGGAACGTACCATCGACGATCGTCACCGACGAGCCGCCGATCCACGTCTTGCCACGCGCATCGTCGTAATGCACCGAAACCTGACCGGCGCGGCCCAGCGCGGTGCCCTGGCGCGCCGAATAGCGCGTGCCCGGACGACGTTGCTGCGCGCTTAACAGGCCGGCCAGCGCGGCGTTGGCGCTGCCGGTCACCGGGTCTTCACCGGTGCCGAAACCGCCGCCGGCCATCAGGCAGCGCACCTCGAAAGTGGCGGGGCCGCCGGCGTCATGAGGGCCGTACGCCGCGAGTCCGTGCGTGTCGACCGAATGCACGAGTTCAGCGAGTGCGGCGGCGTCCGGGTCGAGCGCGAGACAATCGTGCGCCGAATTCAAACGCACCACGAGCCATGGTGCGCCGTTGTCGACCGCGCAGGGCGTCGCGCTGAAATCGATCGCATCACTACGTAAAGCCGTGGCGAGTTCGGCATGGCGATGCGCGGCGAGCGGTGTGACCCGCGCGGGCGGCGCGGCGAATGCCCATGCGTTTTGTGTCGTCTCGTCCGGCCCGCTCAATGCTTCGAGTTCGACGAGTCCCACGCCGCATTGCTGAACCAGCTTGCCGGCCTGCTTCGGCTGATAGCCGCTTTCGCGTAGCGCGTGCGCGGTGCCTAGCGTCGGATGGCCCGCAAACGGCAATTCGCCATGCGTCGTGAAGATTCGCACGCGATAGTCGGCGGCCGGGTCGGTCGGTTGCAACAGGAAGGTGGTTTCGGACAGATTGGTCCAGTGGGCGATGGCCTGCATCTGATCCGCATCGAGCCCATCGGCGTCGAATATGACAGCGAGCGGATTGCCTTTGAACGGCACCGACGTGAACACGTCGACCTGTTTGAAACGGACGGTATGGGCGGGCATGGCGTGGTCCAGCGAATCAAACGATTGAGTAAGGTTCGCGGATTCTATCCGCTGGCGCGGCAACGATCCACCTTTGCACAAATGCAAAACGCGCCGTGGGTGACAGGCACCTCGCGACGCGTTCTGAACGGACTACCCGGCGAACGCCGGCTTATGCCCGCTGGATTGCCGCGGCGGCTTTCGCCGCGCGGCTGCTCATGCGTATTCGTTACTCGACTTCAGCGATCATCTCGATCTCGACGCACGCGCCGAGCGGAATCTGCGCGACGCCGAATGCCGAGCGCGCGTGCTTGCCGCGCTCGCCGAACACGTCGGCGACCAGTTCGGACGCGCCGTTGGTGACCAGATGCTGTTCGGTGAACTCGGGCGTCGAGTTGACGAGACTCATCAGCTTGACGATGCGCGTCACGCGGTTCAGATCGCCCACGTGCGCATGCAGCGTGGCGAGCAGGTCGATGGCGATCGAGCGCGCGGCGGCCTTGCCTTCGTCGGTGCCGAGCGTGGCGCCGAGCTTGCCCGTCCACACCTTGCCGTCTTTCTTCGCGATGTGGCCGGACAGGTACACCGTGTTGCCGCTTTGTGCGCTCATCACATACGCGGCTGCCGGTGCGCCGGCGACCGGCAGTTCGATGCCCAATTCCTTCAGCTTGTCGTACACATTCGTTTGAGCCATGGTGTCCTCGATCAGTAGTGGAATTTGCTCACGCGGGCCGCGCCGCGTGTGCTCAGAGCTTCGCGCGGATCAGCGCGCCGAGGCGCCCGATGCCTTCGTCGATCTTTGCCGGCGGCACCGTGACGAACGACAGACGCAGCGTGTTGTGTTGCGCTTCGTTCGCGAAGAACGGACCACCCGGCACGAACGCGACGTTCTGCGCGACGGCTTCTTCGAGCAGCTTCATGCTGTCGATCTGCGCGGGCAGATTCACCCAGATGA
Organism: Paraburkholderia fynbosensis; assembly: GCF_902859935.1. GTDB lineage: Bacteria > Pseudomonadota > Gammaproteobacteria > Burkholderiales > Burkholderiaceae > Paraburkholderia > Paraburkholderia fynbosensis. The sequence continues at coordinate 276,124 of NZ_CADIKI010000010.1, read as the reverse complement.
ACATGCCGCCTTCCGGACGGTTCCAGCTCACGCCTGCGGGCATGTTGCGCTCGAGCGCGGACAGCATCGCGTCGCACTGGTTGCGATACAGCTCGCGGATGGTCGGCACGTGCGTGTCGAGGAAACCGTCCTTGATCACTTCGTGCACGATGCGCTGCGTGAAGCTCGGCGTGTGCAGATCGGTGGCCTGCTTCGCCTGCACGAGTTTGAAGATCAATTCCTCGGGCGCGATGATGAAGCCGACCCGCAGGCCCGGCGCGAGCACCTTCGAGAACGAGCCGAGATAGACGATGTGTTCCGGCGCCATCGACAGCATGGTGGGCAGCGGTTCGCCCGCGTAGTCGAGCGCGCCGTACGGATCGTCTTCGATCACCGGGAACGGCGCGGTCTTCGCGAACTCGGCGAGCGCGCGGCGGCGCTCGATCGGCAGGCGGCGGCCGGTCGGATTCTGGAAGTTCGGCTGCGCGTACAGCAGACGCGCGCCCTTTGTCAGTTCCGCCGTGAGCGCTTCGGGGATCAGGCCTTGTTCGTCGGTGGCCACCTGCACGTAGCTCGGCTCGTACATCGAGAACGATTGCAGCGCGCCGAGGTAGGTCGGCGTTTCGACCAGCACCGGGCTGTTCGGGCACACCAGCACTTTGCCGAGCAGGTCGAGCGCCTGCTGCGAGCCGGTGGTGATCAGGACCTGGCTCGCACGAATCTGTGCGCCGTTGACCGAATAGCGCTGCGCGATCCATTCACGCAGCGGCGCGTAGCCTTCGGTCGCGCTGTATTGCAGCGCCGCGGCGGGCGTGTCGCGCAGAATGCGGTCGGAGGCTTCGCGCATGCGCTCGGCCGGGAAGGTGGCCGGCGAAGGCAGGCCGCCGGCGAACGAAATGACTTCGGGCCGCTCCGTGACCTTCAGGATCTCGCGGATCGCGGAGCTCGTGAGCTTGCGCGCGCGTTCGGACAATTGCCACGTCGGGGCTTTCAGGTCGCTTTGGTCCATGCTCTCCTCTGCTTGGTATTTCTGGAACCGGTCAAGACTTCAATTATCGCGCGAGTCGGCGACCCGCGCGCGCTGCTTATTCAAGGGTCCGCAGACCATCGGGTGTTTCAAATTCGGCGACGAGCGCCGCGGCGCCGTCGGTGGGCCGCAGTTCGAGCAGATGCGCGGCGCCGAGCCACTGCAAGTGCGCGCGCACCAGATCCGCTTGCGGATGCGCGGCTTTTAGCGCTTTCAGGGCGATGCCCGTGGGCGGCAGCGCATCCGACGGATGTCGCAGCGAGTCCCACTGGATCAGCGAGGGCAGCACGCCGTCGCCCGCGCCCTGCCAGGCCGGGAAAGCGCCGTCGTCTGGCACCGACAGGCCCCAGGTGAAATCGCTGCGCGTCATCGGCACGATGGGCGGGATGCGCTGCGGATACTGCGCTTGCCATGTCGTCAGCTGCTTCGGCCGCTCGACCCGGGCGACCCAGTGCGACAGGTATGGGCCGTTTTCGAGCCGCGCGTGCGTCGCCGGGTCGTCGAGGGCGAACAGGCGAGGGCGCGGCGCGCTGCCGTCGGTGGATGCGGCGGCGGGGGCGGCTGAAACGGCCGGAGCGGCCGCCGGCGCGGCATGCGGATCGATCGCGATCACTTCCAGATAGACCCCGCCCCACAGATTCAGCAGCCGGTTGTGGGTGCGCATCAGCGGATGTGCACCGCCGCCGGCCGGCGCGACGCCGAGCGTGTCGGCGACGTACTGCGTACCCTCGTCGAGGGTGCGCGCGGAAATCACGAGGTGATCGAGACGGAGCGGATGAGCTGTCATGACGGAGCGAGGAAAACGGTTTTCTGCGGTAAGCCGGTGCACGCCAGATGTGACGGCGCTGCTGCCGGGGCCGTAAGCATAACCGTTTGCCGGATCGGCGGGCCATGCGGATAGTGTCTGACCGGGGTTGCCGGATCGTTTGCGAGCGGCCCAACCGTCGTCCACCCGCTCTGGCGCTGCATCACCATCCTGTGTTGAACTCAAATGTAACGGCAGCGACCGGCACAGTAACGGTACAATCGATTCGATACTGTTCGGTACAGTTGGAGCCCGCCATGTCCGTCTCGCTTGCCCAGATTCCCGCCCCGCACGATACGTCAGCGCTGACGCTGGTCGAGCAGCTCGTGCAGTGGGCGCGCCGCCGTATCGAGGAACGCGTGTTCCGCCCCGGCATGCGCATGCCGTCGATCCGCAAGCTCGCGCTCGACAAGGGCGTGTCGCGCTTCACCGTGGTCGAGGCGTATGAGCGGCTGGTGGCGCAAGGGTATCTGGAGTCGCGGCGCGGCTCCGGGTTCTATGTGCGTGAACGGCTCGCCGGTGCGCCGCTCATGGAAATTCGCCCGCCTGCCGAGGGCGTGGCCGCGCCGGCCAAGATCGACGTGGTCTGGCTGTTGCGCAACATGCTGTACACCGGCACGCGCCCCGAGCGCAGCCCCGGTCTCGGTTATCTGCCCGCGCGCTGGCTCGACGGCGAACTGATTACCAACGCGCTGCGCACGCTCGGGCGGCAAAGCGGCGCGCAGATGCTCGGCATCGGCACGCCGCAGGGTTTCCTGCCGCTGCGCCAGCAATTGCAGACGCGGCTCGAAGAGCTGGAGATCGGCGCGTCGCCGGAGCAGATCGTGATGGTGTCGGGTGTCACGCAGGCGATCGATCTGATCTCGCGCGTCTACGTGAAGCCCGGCGAAGCGGTGATCGTCGGCGATCCGGCCTGGTTTCAGATGTTCGGCTGCTTCGCGTCGCAAGGCGCGCGGCTGGTCGGCATGCCGTACACGCCGGACGGCCCCGATCTCGACGCGCTCGAAACGCTCGTTCAGACGTGGCGGCCGAAAATGCTGGTGATCAACTCGGTGCTGCAGAACCCGACGGGCACGTCGCTGACGGCGGCCCAGGCGTTCCGCATTCTGCGCCTCGCCGAAGCGTACGATTTCATCGTCGTCGAAGACGATATTTACGGCGATCTGTGCCCGCCGAGCCATCCGGGCACGCGCCTCGCGAGCCTCGACCAGTTAAAGCGCGTGATCTACCTCGGCAGCTTTTCGAAGACGCTTGCGCCGAATCTGCGTGTGGGCTTCATCGCGTGCGCGCCGGAGGTGGCGACGGCGGTCAGCAACCAGAAGATGCTGGTCGGCATGACGAGCCCCGAGCTCAACGAGCGCGTGCTGTACAAGATTCTGACCGAGGGCCACTATCGGCGGCATGTCGAGCGGCTGCGCGCGCGGCTCGACGGCGTGCGCGAAAAGTCCGTGCGGATGCTGGAAAAGACCGGCATGAAGCTGTTTCTGACGCCCGCGGCCGGCATGTTCCTGTGGGTCGATACGGGCGTCGACGCGGGTGCGCTGGCGGCCGCCGGCCACGAAGGCGGCTTCCTGCTGACGCCCGGCAGCCTGTTTTCGCCGCAGCAGTCGCCGACGACGTGGATGCGCTTCAATATCGCCAATTGCGGCGACCCGGAACTGGCGACGTTTCTGTGCCGCTATCTCGACAGCGTCACGCGGCGCGCCTCTTGAAACCGTGCCGGATCGTCCCCAGCTAGGCGGACGATCTGGTGGCCCGGCAGCCCGCACCGAACGGCGCGGGCTGCCGAGTATCCCGCCTGACCTGAACCCCATTCGCAACAGAGAGGAAGTCCGACCATGGCACAAGAAACCATGAGCTTTCAGGCAGAAGTGAAGCAGCTTCTGCAACTGATGATCCATTCGCTGTACAGCAACAAGGAAATCTTTCTGCGCGAGCTGATTTCCAACGCGTCCGACGCGGCCGACAAGCTGCGTTTCGAAGCGATCGAAAACAGCGCGCTGTACGAGAACGATCCGAACCTGCGAATTCGCGTGTCGTTCGACAAGGACGCGCGCACCGTCACGCTCGACGACAACGGCATCGGCATGAGCCGCGACGAAGCGATCGCGAACCTCGGCACGATCGCGCGCTCGGGCACCAGGGAATTCTTCGGCAAGCTTTCCGGCGACCAGCAGAAAGATGCGGCGCTGATCGGCCAGTTCGGCGTGGGCTTCTATTCGGGATTCATCGTCGCGGACAAGATCACGGTCGAAACGCGCCGCGCCGGTTTGCCGGCCTCGGAAGGCGTGCGCTGGGTCAGCGCGGGCGAGGGCGACTTCGCGGTGGAGCAGATCGAGCGCGCCGCGCGCGGCACCACCATCACGCTGCATCTGCGTGCCGATGAGGACGAGCTGCTGTCGGCGCATCGTCTGAAGTCGATCATCCAGAAGTACTCGGACCACGTCGCGCTGCCGATCCTGATGCAGAAGGAAGAATGGGACGCGGAAAAGAGCGCGATGGTCGCCAAGGACGAGGACGAGACCGTCAACCAGGCGAGCGCGCTGTGGACCCGCGCGAAGAACGATATTACCGAGGAGCAGTACAAGCAGTTCTACCAGCACCTCGCGCACGATCATCAGGACCCGCTCGCGTGGACGCATAACCGTGTGGAAGGCCGCAGCGAATACACGCAACTGCTGTACGTGCCGAGCCACGCGCCGTTCGACATGTGGAACCGCGAGCAGCGCGGCGGACTGAAGCTGTACGTGAAGCGCGTGTTCATCATGGACGACGCCGAGCAACTGCTGCCCGCGTATCTGCGCTTCGTGAAGGGCGTGGTCGATTCGAGCGATCTGCCGCTGAACGTGTCGCGCGAAATCCTGCAGGAAAGCCGTGACGTGAAGGCGATCCGCGAAGGCGTGACGAAGCGCTCGCTGTCGATGCTCGAAGAACTGGCCAACTCGGAAAACGAAGCCGATCGCGAAAAGTACGCCGGCTTCTGGAAGGAATTCGGCCAGGTGCTGAAGGAAGGCATCGGCGAAGATTTTGCGAATCGCGAGCGCGTCGCGAAGCTCGTGCGCTTTGCGTCCACGCATACGGAAACGCCGGAGCAGACGGTGTCGCTGGCCGACTACGTCGCGCGCATGAAGCCCGAGCAAACGAAGATCTACTACGTCACCGCCGATACCTGGCAGGCCGCTGCCCACAGCCCGCACCTCGAAGTGTTCCGCAAGAAGGGCGTGGAAGTGTTGTTGCTGACCGATCGCGTCGATGAGTGGATTCTCTCGTACCTGACCGAATTCGACGGCAAGCCGCTGCAAAGCGTGGCGCGCGGCGATCTCGATCTGGGCGCATTGAACGACGAAGAAAAGCAGGCGCAGGAAAAGGTGGGCGAAGCATTCAAGCCGCTCGTCGAGAAGATGAAGGACGTGCTGAAGGACAAAGCGAAGGACGTGCGCTTGACATTCCGTCTGACCGACTCGCCGTCATGCCTGATCGCCGACGATGGCGAAATGAGCGGCTACCTGCAACGCATGCTGAAGGCCGCAGGTCAGCAAGCCCCGTCGTTCCATCCGATTCTCGAAGTGAATCCGGAACATGCGCTGGTGAAGGGCTTGCACGCGGACAGCGCGAACTTCGACGACTGGTGCCACCTGTTGTTCGATCAGGCCTTGCTCGCCGAAGGCGGCGCGCTGGAAGATCCGGCGAGCTTCGTGAAGCGCACCAATGCGCTTCTGTTGGCTCGCGCGAACTGAGCTTGAGCCGACGGCGTTGCACTGACGCTTGTTGTTGAGAAATGCGCTGCTTCGGCAGCGCATTTTTTTTGCCCTGCGCGGCGGTACGATGGCGGCTCGGCAGTGTCAGCCCGAACGGTCTGCGACGATTCATCGAGCGGTGCAAGCCGTTGCCACCAGATGACGCACTTGCGCCAGCACGCAGCCGGCCAGTTCTTTTGCCTCATGGCTGGACGTGTGGTCGGCGAGCACTTTGGCCGCGAGACTGCCGATGGCGTTGCTGGTTTGCTTCGACGTGTGGTGCTGCGCTAGTGCCGAGCCGGCCAGTTCTTTCTCGTGAAGCGGAGCATCGATGCGCCGCAAAACGAGCGCCGCAAGATGAGCGATACGCGCAGAAGTTTCTGCATGGTTTTCGACGTTCAATGTGACTCCTAGTGTGTTTTATGGAAGCGGCCGACGGGCCGAAGTTTCAGTCGGCGTCGGCCTGAATTAATTATGGTTAGCTAAACATAATTAATCAACGACCTTAAATTGAGATCGGGATGTTGAATATGAAAGTCATGGTTTGTCTTAAGTCGATGCTCGTGAACTAAGAAGCTTGAAGATTCATTCGCTATTTCCAGGCTATTTATTTACCCATCAACGTATCGAGGCTCTCACCGCGCACGATGATCTCCGTACGGCGATTCAACGCGCGGCCTTCGGGCGTATCGTTACTCGCCACCGGGTGGTTATACGCGTTGCCCTTCGTGCGGATGCGATCCTGCGCCACGCCGCGTGCGACGAGTGCATAACCCACCGAGGTCGCACGCGCTTCGGATAACTGCTGGTTGTATTCGAGCGTGCCGACATTGTCGGTATAGCCCTCGACGATGACCGGCTTCCGGCTGCGCTTGAGCAGCACGGCGGAGCGATCGACCACCGCGCCGGAATCGGCGCGCACGTCGGATTGGTTGAAATCGAACAACGCGGTTTCGGGCAGCTTCACCGCGACGCCGTCCGCAGTGCGCGTCACTTCGATGCCGACCGCTTTGTTCAGCGAGGTTTCCTTGTCGCGATCGAGCGGGGCGGTGCAGCCTGCCATCAGCAACACCGACATGGCGCATGCGGTTGTGCCCAGGAATGTCTTCATCTCTTCTTTCTCCTTGATATTTTGGTTGAAGCACGAAGGTTTTATCGTGCGTCGCAAAGAGGAGAAATCAGATACTTCCGAAAGCGATACGTGGGTGGGCGCGCATCACGCGGCGACACGCCGTTGCGTGAGAAATCTCCCGATGGCCAGGCCGTTATAATCCGACACCATGTCTATCCGTTTCGATGCCGCCGACGCCCACTGGCGTGTCGCGCCCTCACCCGGCTTTAGCGCCGCCCAGAAAGACTGGTTGACCCGGGGTGGTTCGCTGACCGCGCATCTGCGCGCGCTCGGCCCGGTCACGGTGCGCGTCACCCGCGAAGGCGTCGCGCTCCCATGGGCCGACGAGGCCGCCGCGCTCGGTCTCGCGCCGCGTGCGCCCGTGTGGGTGCGCGAAGTGGTGCTCGCGGTGGCTGGCGTGCCGTTCGTCGCGGCGCACAGCGTGACGCCGCGCGCGGCGAGCGTCGGTGTGTGGCAGGCGACGCGGCGCTTGCGCACGCGCCCGCTCGCGGAGCTGCTGTATAGCGACAGCAGCGTTGCGCGCTCGTCGCTGGTGAGCCGCAGGGTGGGGGCGCGTCATCCGCTGTATTGGCTCGCGGCGCGGGAAATTGGCGCTGGGGTTGCGCGTGCGCCGCACGCGTTCGTCGCGCGGCGCTCGGTGTTCGAGCGGTATGGCGCGCCTTTGATGGTGACGGAGTGTATGTTGCCGGCGTTGTGGGAATGTGTGGCGGCTTCCGCGGCTTCCGTGGCTTCGCGCGACGAACGCGGTTTCGCTTCACGCGAGGACCTCGGGCACGCCACGCATACCGCCTTTGCACGCCAGCGCGAACACGGCCGGCCACTCGCGCGATGCCGTGACGAGGGCCAGCGCTCATGACGTTCAAACGCTGCTTTGCGCCGGTCGTCGACGCTCGTACACGAGTGTTGATTCTGGGGAGCTTGCCGGGTGAGATGTCGTTGGCGCACGGGCAGTACTATGCACACAAGCAGAACCGGTTCTGGCATCTGGTCGGCGATGTCATCGGCGCAAAGCTGAGCGCGATGGAATACGACGACCGTTTGCGCACGCTTCTCGAACACCGCATCGGACTATGGGACGTGGTCGCTGAGGCGCGCCGCTCCGGCAGTCTCGACAGCAACATTCGCGATCATGCGAGCAACGATCTGATCGGCCTTATCGGGACGCTGCCCGAGCTTGCCTGCGTTGCGTTCAATGGCGGCACGGCGGCGAAGATCGGCGAGCGAGCCCTTGGCAAGCGCATGAGCGGGTATCGCATGCTCAGGCTTCCATCGAGCAGCCCCGCGCACGCGACGATACCGTATGCGGCCAAGCTCGAAATCTGGCGAAAAATCCACGATTGCCTGCATGAGGACGGCGAGTCTGCGCGGCTGCGGTAGTCGAACGAACAGAAGAAAATTCAGACCGACGGCTCGTCGGGCACCGGCTCGCGCTTTCGCACATCGCTCGGCGAATAGCCGAAGTGACGCCGGCGCGCGGCCGCGAACTGGCCTGGCCGGTTATGTCCGCATGCGGGCGCGCTGCTCGTCACTTTCCCGACGCCCTCGGTGATGGCGCACGGCAAGGTCGCCGCGCCGGTCGGCATATCTTTCGTGACCGCTGCCGGTAGCCTCGGGCGTGAGTCCGTCCATGCTGCCGGACTGGGCCGCCGCCGCCGCGTTTGTCGCCTTGGCGGGTCACGTCGCGAACCAGCGGCTGCCGGCCAGATCCACGCATAGCTCGGCCTTGGGTTCGATGCGCGGCGAAGCGGGCAGACGAGGGGACGCGCGAGCGCTCCGCGTTGCGTTGGCCCGTCGACACCGCGCTGGATCGGCAACCGGAGCCTCGGCGAATGCTATGCTCTCGTTCGACCAAAAATGGCGTCTCTGGCGCGACATCCTCACATGACGAAACTGATCAAGCGCGCTTCGGCCGAGGCGCGCGCCTTCCGCAACCGTGACACCGACGCGCTCGTCGGCAAGCAGAAAACCACGCAGACCACCACACGCAGCAAGCGCGCCGCGCTCGACGACGATCTGCACGACGCGCCGCAAATCGAAGCGCCGCGCAAGCCGCGCTTCGCCCCGGTGACGTTCTCGGAAGAAGGCGGCGTGCGCTTTCTGCACTTCGGCACGGAATGGGTGCAAGGCGCGATGCGTCTGCGCAAGCCGGATCACATCGAACTCGAATACGCACAGCAGATGATGGCCTGGCTGCTATTCATCGAAACGCCCAAGCGCATCGTCCAGCTGGGTCTCGGCGCGGCTTCGCTGACCAAATTCGCGCACCGCTTCCTGACGGGCGCCAAGGTCGAGGCGGTCGAGGTGAACCCGGCGGTCGTGGTGGCCGCGCGCACGATGTTCGAACTGCCGCACGACGATGCGCGTCTGACCGTGCACGAAACCGATGCGTGGGACTTCGTCAACGACCGCGCCAATCACGGCACGATCGGCGCGTTGCAGATCGACGTCTATGACGCGACCGCGCGCGGCCCGGTGCTCGACAGCGTCGGCTTCTATCGCGCGGTGCGCGCGTGTCTGACCGATGCGGGCGTGGTGACGGTGAATCTGTTCGGCGATCATCCAAGCTTCGTGCGCAACATGAAGCGTCTGAACGAAGCGTTCGACGGCCGCGTAGTCGCGCTGCCGGAAGTGCATGACGGCAATCGCATCGCGATTGCGTTCTCGGGTCCGGCGCTCGACGTGCCGTTCACCGCGCTGCAAACGCGCGCGAAGCTGATCGAAGCAGAACTCGGCTTGCCGGCGCGCAAGTGGATCAAGGGTTTGCAGGAATCGACGGGGCAGAAGGGCATGTCGTTTTCTATCTGAGTGGGCGAGCGCGCGGGCCGGGCAGGTGCCGGCTCCTGGCGTTCCGGCTGCCTGGGGAATGCTTCGGGGTGCTGGACGAGAGTCGGAGATTCGGCGTAGCCGGGCACTTTGATTGCTCCGGGTGTGTCATGTCAGCAACGCCCAGGCAAAGCTGAAGGACCCGCAGCACCCCCATCACAGCCGCAGGCGAGCTCTTTTAATCGACGACCGCTGCGACGCTCCAGCAGCCTTTACGCGGCGACAACGCCCATATCAGCACGCAGCGCCACACATCAGCTCCTCGCGCCGCCATGCCTGCACAGCACGCCCCGCATACAGCAAGCCCCCGCCGAACAAGCATCGCTCCTATCTTGGCCATTCCTCTCAAGTCATCGCCGCACCCCCGCGCCTGACTCCGAGTCTTACTCCATCGCGATTGTCCCCATCTCACAGCACGCTCCCGCCTCGGGTCGTCCCTGCTTGACCGCGCGTTCGCGGCTCCTATACTCTTTCGGAGCTTTCTTCGGGGCGCCCGTGGCCATCCGCTGTGGGATCCACCTCCCGTCAAAGACACGGGCCAACAATTCAAAAATAGGAAAGAGGAGACGTCATGGCTCACGACGCCGACGCGAACAAAGCCAGCAAGCACTGGCTCTGGTTGCTGCTGCTGCCCTGGATCGCGATGATCTGGGTGCCGTCATACAACAGGATCGAACCGCAGCTGTTCGACTTCCCGTTCTTCTACTGGTATCAGCTCCTGTGGGTGCTGATCAGCGCCGTCATCACGGCGCTCGTGTACTTCAAGACCAAATCGCGCTACACGGGCCGCTCGGAAGGGGGCACGCAATAATGAACGCCATCGCAACTTTCGTCTTCGTCCTGTTTTTCATCGGCGTCACCATTCTCGGCTTCGTCGCGGCCCACTGGCGGCGCGGCGATCTCGCCCATCTGGAAGAGTGGGGCCTCGGCGGCCGGCGCTTCGGCACCATCGTCACGTGGTTCCTGCTGGGCGGCGACCTGTACACCGCGTACACCTTCATCGCCGTGCCGGCGCTGGTGTTCGGCGCGGGTGCAACCGGCTTCTTCGCGCTGCCCTACACGATCCTGATCTACCCGTTCGCGTTCGTCGTGTTCCCGAAACTGTGGAGCATCGCCAAGCGTCACGGCTACGTGACGTCGGCGGACTTCGTGTCGGCCCGCTATGGCAGCCGCATGCTCGCGCTGGCGATCGCCGTGACCGGCATCGTCGCGACTATGCCGTACATCGCGCTGCAACTGGTCGGCATCGAAGTGGTGATCGGCGCGCTCGGTTTCGACACCAAGGGCTTCGTCGGCGATCTGCCGCTGATCATCGCGTTCGCGATTCTCGCCGCGTACACGTACACGTCGGGCCTGCGCGCGCCGGCAATGATCGCCGTGGTCAAGGACGTCCTGATCTACGTGACGATCTTCGCCGCGATCATCGTGATTCCGCCGCAACTGGGCGGCTTCGGCCATATCTTCGGCGCGGTGCCGCCGGCCAAGCTGCTGCTGAAGTCGCCGGACGTGTCGAGCCTGAACGGCTATAGCGCCTATGCGACGCTCGCGGTAGGCTCGGCGCTCGCCCTGTTCCTGTATCCGCATTCGATCACGGCGGTGCTGTCGTCGAAGTCGGGCAACACGATCCGCCGCAACATGGCGCTCCTGCCGGCCTATTCGCTGGTGCTAGGCCTGCTCGCGCTGCTCGGCTTCATGGCGCTCGCGGCCGGCGTGAAGGACATGCCGGAATTCGTGCCGTACTTCAAGGCCTTCGGCCCGAACTTCGCGGTGCCGGCGCTGTTCCTGCACTTCTTCCCATCGTGGTTCGTCGGCGTGGCGTTCGCGGCGATCGGGATTGGCGCGCTGGTGCCGGCGGCGATCATGTCGATCGCGGCGGCCAACCTGTACACGCGCAACGTGCACAAGGAGTTCGTCAACCGCAACATGACGCATGAGCAGGAGACCAACGTCGCGAAGCTGGTCTCGCTGATCGTCAAGGTCGGCGCGGTCGCGTTCATTCTCGGCCTGCCGCTCACGTATGCGATCCAGTTGCAGCTGCTCGGCGGCATCTGGATCATCCAGACGCTGCCTGCCATCGTGCTCGGCCTGTACACGCGCGTGCTCGACTACCGCGGCCTGCTGATCGGCTGGGCGGTCGGCATCGGCACCGGCACGTGGATGGCGGTTTCGCTGAAGCTGGCCAGCTCGATCTTCACGATCCACCTGTTCGGCATGGCGATCCCGGGCTATGCGGCGGTGTGGTCGCTGATCGTGAACCTGGTGGTGTCGGTGGTGGTGAGCCTGCTGGTGCGCGCGTTCGGCATGCAGCGCGGCGAAGACCGCACCCGTCCGGAAGATTATCTGGACGTGGTCGAAGGCTGAGCACAACGGCATGGCGCCGCGACGCCTGGTTCGGCCGGGCGTGGTGGTCGATACAGCTGAAAACCGCAGCGCCCGCAGACGAAAGTTTGCGGGCGTTTGTCTTTACGAGGCACTCCAGGGCAGGATAGCGAAACTATCCTTCCAAGCGTGGGTCGCGCCGCCATGGCATCTGCCGATTCCCATACCGTGATTCCACGCCGCTCGGCGCTCAGCCGGATGGTGCGCGCGGTGACGTCGCCTTACTACCGCTATCGCCACGCGAAGGTGCTGCACAGCCTGCGCGTGGGCCTCGCGATGCTGTTCTCGATTCTCGCCACCAGCGGTATCGATATACCGCACGGCATCTGGTCGTCGGTGACGCTGCTGGTGGTGATCGGCGGCTTGCAGCATCACGGCAATATCCGCAAGAAGGCGGCGGAGCGGGCCGCGGGGACGCTGCTCGGGGCGTCGATCGGGCTGCTGCTGATCGTGCAGCAGAATCTGGTCGGCTCGCTGCCGCTCACCTATGTGCTGATGGCGATCATCGCGTCGATCTGCGCCTGGTTCGCGATCGGCTCGTCCGGCTATGTCGGGCTGCTGACGGCGATCACGATGTGCATCGTCGCGGGTCACGGCGACAATCTGATCGACGTCGGCCTGTGGCGCACGCTGAACGTGCTGATCGGCATCGTGATCGCGCTGGCGTTTTCGTTCGCGCTGCCGTTGCACGCGACGTATTCGTGGCGCTACGGACTTGCGGCCAATCTGCGCGAATGCGCGTCGATTTACGCGCGGCTGCTGGATGGAGAGACGGTCAGCGAAGAGGAGCAGGTCAAGCGCTTTCTGGAAATCAACCAGCGGCTGGTGCAGTTGCGCTCGCTGATGCCGTCGGTGGCAAAGGAAATCGACGTGCCGCAGGCGAAGCTCGAAGAGATTCAGCGGCTGCATCGCTCGGTGCTCAGCGCGCTGGAATTGCTCGCGACCGGTCCGCTGATGCACGCCGACGCCGTGGCGCGCGCCGCGTATGCCGCGCGATGCGGCGTCGAGGTCCGTGCGGTGCGCGCGATTCTGCTGGCGATCGCACGCGGACTGCGCTTTGGACGCGCGACGCAGTTCGGCATTCCGGCCGCGTCGCCGCTCGGGCAGACGTCGGGTGACGCGGCGCTCCGGCTGCCGCCCGATCTGCAAGGGCCGTATTGGCTCGGGCAGCGGCTTGCGGAGCAGGTCGAGCGGCTACGCGCGCTGCTGCTGGAGACCGAGCCGAACTGGAATATTGAGCGGCATTCGCGCAGTTTGCTGAAGGGGTAGGGCGCGCCGCCGACGACGACGCTTTAAGGCTTGTCCGGCACCGTCACCATCCACATGAGACCGAAGCGGTCCACCACCATCCCGAAGCCCTTGCTCCAGAACGTGGCCTGAAACGGCATCACCGTCTGGCCGCCGTCGGCGAGCGCATTGAAGTAGCGTTCGGCGGATGCGGCATCGTCGGCCGTCAGCGACAGGCTGAAGCCGCTCATCGGACTGGCCGCGGGATCGCCATTGCCGTCGGACGCCATCCAGCTGGTCGACCCCATCCGCACGTTCGCGTGCATGATTTTTTCTTCGAGATCGGGGCGCGGCTGGTGTCCCGAATCCGGCGGCGCCTCCTTGAAGCGCATCTTGAAGGTGACTTCGGCGCCGAGCTTCTCGCAGTAATACGCGAGCGCTTCCTCGCAACGTCCGTTGAAAAACACGTAGGGCTGAACTTCCATGATCGTCTCCCGGAACAGGTGTGCGCATCGTCAGCCCGGAGCCAGCGGCGCCGGGGAGCGGGCGTGGAATCGATTGTAGTCGTCCATCCTCGCGCCGATTGTGACGTTATTGCGTAGGGAAAACGGTGACGCGGGCGGCCGCGAACGATAGCGCCGGCCCGTAAACGGCGAGCGGCCCTGAACCGTGAGGTCCAAGGCCGCTCGATTGGCCGCGTCAACCGCGTGAATCACGCGGCGCGCGAGGCAAAGCTCAGCGCAGCGCTTCGATCAGCTTTTCCAGCTTGATCGCGTCCGCGGCGAAGGCGCGAATGCCTTCAGAGAGCTTTTCGGTCGCCATCGCCTCGTCGTTGACGAGGAAACGGAACGACGCTTCGTCGACCGGCACGCGCTCGATGTTCGCGTCGCTGGACATTTCCGGCGACAGCTTGCGTTCCACCTTGTCGGTGCTGTCCTGCAGCTTCTGCAGCAGATCCGGACTGATGGTCAGCAGATCGCAGCCGGCCAGTTCCAGAATCTGACCCGGCGTGCGGAAGCTCGCGCCCATCACCTCGGTCTTGTAGCCGAACTTCTTGTAGTACGCGTAAATGCGGCGCACCGATTTGACGCCCGGATCGTTGGCGCCGCCGTCTTTCGCTTCGTCCCACGCGCTGCCGGCGTTCTTCTTGTACCAGTCGTAGATGCGGCCGACGAACGGCGAGATCAGTTGCGCACCCGCTTCGGCGCAGGCCGCAGCCTGGGCGAGCGAGAACAGCAGCGTCATGTTGCAGTGGATGCCTTCCTTCTGCAGCACTTCCGCCGCGCGGATGCCTTCCCAGGTGGAGGCCAGCTTGATCAGCACGCGTTCGCGGCCGATGCCGTGGTCCTTGTACAGCGCGATCAGTTCGCGCCCCTTGGCGATCGAGCCCTCGACGTCGAACGACAGGCGTGCGTCGACTTCGGTCGACACGCGGCCCGGGATGATCTTGAGGATTTCGGTGCCGAAAGCGATCAGCAACTGGTCGATGATCGCGCCGACCGGCTTCGACGCGTGCGCCTTCACGGTCTTTTCGAGCAGCGGGCGGTAGTCGTCTTTCTGCACGGCCTTCAGGACCAGCGACGGGTTGGTGGTCGCGTCCTGCGGCTTGTACTGGGCAAGCTGCTGGAAGTCGCCGGTATCGGCGACGACGGTGGTGTATTGCTTGAGTTGATCGAGTGCGGTTGTCATGTTCGGGCCTTCAGGGCGCGCGCGCCGTGGTTAAGGAGAAATGAGATCGCCGCCGGGCTGACGGGAGGGAATCGGCGCCGGCGGCCGCGGGTCACGCTGCAGCGTCCCCGTGATGCTGCCGGGAAACGTTGCCGGATACTTCTATTCTATGGCGGATCGCCTGATTGGGTATTGACACTCGGCTTCGGCGATCCGTTCACGGGATTTTCGGCGATGTGGCCCCGTCGAGCCAATTCGTCACGCCAAACCGTCACGCGCGCCGGGCGGTCAGCATCAGTTGTGTCAGCACGCCTGCCACCAGCCCCCAGAACGCCGAGCCGATCGACAGCAGCGTGAGCCCCGAGGCCGTCACCATGAAGGTCACGAGCGCCGCCTCACGCTGCTTCACGTCCTGCATCGCGTTGGTCAGGCCGCCCATGATCGAGCCGAACAGCGCGAGCGCCGCGACCGACACCACCAG
The DNA here is from genome assembly GCF_902859935.1 of Paraburkholderia fynbosensis. Lineage (GTDB taxonomy): Bacteria > Pseudomonadota > Gammaproteobacteria > Burkholderiales > Burkholderiaceae > Paraburkholderia > Paraburkholderia fynbosensis. The sequence continues at coordinate 260,866 of NZ_CADIKI010000010.1, read as the reverse complement.
CGCCTTCGGCAACGCCGCGAACAACGCGGCGATGGTTGCGCCGAAGATGCCGGCGAGAAGATAGAAAACGCCGCCCCAAACCGCGGCGGTGTAACGCTTGTCGCGGTTTTCATGCGCTTCGGGGCCGGTGCAGATCGCCGCCGTGATCGCCGCAAGATTAATGCCGTGCGAGCCGAACGGCGCGAGCAGCAGCGACACGATGCCGGTCGTCGAAATCAGCGGCGCGGACGGTGTGGTGTAGCCGTCCGCGCGCAACACGGCGATGCCCGGTACGTTCTGCGATGCCATCGCAACGACGAACAGCGGAATCCCGATGCTCACGCTGGCCGCCACCGAGAACGCTGGCAGCGTGAGCACCGGATGCGCGAGCGCGACGTGAAAGTGGCTGAAATCGAGCAGCCCGAGCCCGCCCGCGGCCGCCGTGCCGACGAACAGCGTCGTCACGATCGCGTAGCGCGGCGCGAGCCGTTTGACGATCAGGTAGGTGAAGAACATCGTCAGCACGAGCGCAGTCTGGAACTGCGCGGCGCGGAAAATCTCGATGCCGATCTCGAACAGAATGCCCGCCAGCAAGGCCGAGGCGATGCCGGCCGGGATTTTCTTCATTAACGTGTCGAACCAGCCGGTCAGGCCGACCAGCGTGAGCAATGCCGCGCAGACGATGAACGCTCCGATCGCCTGCGCATACGCCACATGCGGCAGCGACGACACCAGCAGGGCCGCGCCGGGCGTCGACCACGCAATCACGATCGGCGCGCGAAAGCGCAGCGACAGGCCGATCGTGCACACGGCCATGCCGATCGACAGCGCCCAGATCCACGACGAAATCTGCGCGTCGCTCAGATGCGCGGCCTGGCCCGCCTGGAACATCAGCACGAGCGAACTGGTGTAGCCCGTCATCATCGCGACGAAGCCGGCGACGACGGTGGAGAGCGAGGTATCGGCGAGCGGGTTGAGGCGCCGCGGCGGTGTCGCGGCAGGGGGCAACCCGGGCGATGAAGAAAGGCTCATGCAGATGCTTTTTTAAAGTTGCGGGTAATCAGTGAGAGCGATACGGCAGCGGTACGACAGCGTCATTTGCTCAGCATGCGCATTGCGCTTTCCAGCCCGGCAAGCGTGAGCGGGTACATCCGGTGTCCGAGCACTTCGCGGATCGCGCTGACCGATTGCCGGTACGCCCACAAACCTTCCGGCTCGGGATTGAGCCAGGCGTGATGCGGGAAATGATCCGCGAGACGGCGCAGCCACACCGCGCCCGCCTCGGCGTTGTTGTATTCGACCGAGCCGCCCGGCTGCAGCACTTCGTAGGGGCTCATCGTCGCGTCGCCGACGAAGATCAGCTTGTAGTCGGGCGTGAACTTGTGCAGCACGTCCCACGTCGGCATGCGCTCGGCGTGGCGGCGGCGGTTGTTCTTCCACAGGAAGTCGTACACGCAATTGTGGAAGTAATAGAACTCGAGATGCTTGAACTCGGCCTTCGCGGCCGAGAACAGTTCTTCGGTGCGCTTGATGTGGTCGTCCATCGAGCCGCCCACGTCGAGCAGCATCAGCACCTTCACCTTGTTGTGCCGCTCCGGCACCAACCTCAGATCGAGCCAGCCGGCGTTCGCGGCGGTGCTGCGGATCGTGTCGGGCAGATCGAGTTCTTCGGCGGCGCCTTCGCGCGCGAAGCGGCGCAAACGGCGCAGCGCGACCTTGATGTTGCGCGTGCCGATTTCGACCTGGTCGTCGTAGTCGCGATACGCGCGCGCTTCCCACACCTTCACCGCCGTGCGGTTGCCCGCCGCGTCGCCGCCGATGCGCACGCCTTCCGGGTTGTAGCCGCCGTTGCCGAACGGCGACGTGCCGCCCGTGCCGATCCACTTGTTGCCGCCTTCGTGGCGCTCTTTCTGTTCGTCGATCAGTTCCTTGAGGCGTTCCATCAGCTTGTCGAGGCCGCCCATCGCCTCGATCTGTGCTTTTTCCTGCGGCGACAGGTCGCGTTGCAGCTTCTTCTTCAGCCAGTCGAGCGGGACGTCGAACGCCAGTTCCGACGCTTTCGCGACGCCGTTGAAATACGCGCCGAAGGCCTGATCGAACTTGTCGAAATACTGCTCGTCCTTGACCAGCGTGATGCGCGAAAGGTAGTAGAACTCGTCGAGCGACGGCGCGATCACGTTGGCTTTGAGCGCTTCGAGCAGCGTCAGATATTCCTTCACCGACACCGGCAGTTTGGCGGCGCGCAGCGAGTAGAAGAAGTCGATCAGCATGCGGTGTCCCCTCCAGCGGCGAATGACCGGTGCGGCGCGTCGGGCGTCGGTGGGCCGGAATCGACCCGGCGGCCGCCCTTCGACGTGGCTCGCCCGATCAACGGTTGTTGCGGTTCATGAAAATCAGCCGTTCGAACAGGCTCACGTCCTGTTCGTTCTTCAGCAGCGCGCCGTGCAGCGGCGGAATGATCTGCTTCTGGTCGGACGAGCGCAGCGCTTCGGGCGGAATGTCTTCGGCGAGCAGCAGCTTGAGCCAGTCGAGCAGCTCCGAGGTGGACGGCTTCTTCTTCAGCCCCGCCACGTTGCGCAGTTCGAAAAAGCTCTGCATGGCCGCGGCGAGCAGTTCCTTCTTGATGCCGGGGTAATGCACCTCGACGATTTGCTGCATCGTGGCCGGATCGGGAAACTTGATGTAGTGGAAGAAGCAGCGGCGCAGGAACGCGTCTGGCAGCTCCTTCTCGTTGTTCGACGTGATGATCACGAGCGGGCGCTGTTTGGCGCGGATCAGCTCGTGCGTCTCGTACACGTAGAACTCCATGCGGTCGAGTTCGCGCAGCAGGTCGTTCGGGAATTCGATGTCGGCCTTGTCGATCTCGTCGATCAGCAGCACGGTTTGCTCGTCCGACTCGAACGCCTGCCACAGCACGCCCTTGACGATGTAGTTGCGGATGTCCTTGACGCGCTCGTCGCCGAGCTGCGAGTCGCGCAGGCGCGACACCGCGTCGTATTCGTACAGACCCTGCTGGGCCTTGGTGGTGGACTTGATGTGCCACTGCAGCAGCGGCATGCCGAGCGCGGCGGCGACCTCTTCGGCGAGCATGGTCTTGCCCGTGCCCGGTTCGCCCTTGATCAGCAACGGGCGCTTCAGCGTCATCGCGGCGTTGACCGCGAGCTTGAGGTCGTCGGTGGCGACGTACTGCGATGAGCCTTCGAAACGCATGGCGAGATGCTCTTGATCGGGAAAAAACCCAGTATAAGTCAGAAGCCCTGTTGGCCTGAAACCGGCTCGCGTATGGTGTCAGCCGAGGTTCAGCCCGATGCGCGGCCCGGCAAAACGGGCGTCGCATGCTTGATGCATGTGTTGCGCACGGGCGGGCCGTGTGCTCGTTTGGTGTTCGTTTGGGGTCCGCCTGGTGGGGCTCGTGCGAGCCTGAGCTGTGCTTGCCGGTGTTCGAGCCGGTGCCCCGGACTGCGCGGACCGTACGCTCGGGCACCCGTCAGGCCTTGCGCGGCCGGCGTGCCGGAGTCAAGCGGCACCGGCCGTGGCTTTGCAGCCGGCGGGCGGGCCGCTGGCCCCGCGCGGTGGACGTTCTGCGCGGCGTCGCGGTACAATTAGCCCGATTTTTTTGGCCTGCGTGGCTACCCTATAAGAAGAACGGCGCGGGCCGTTGCCTTTTTGGGCGCCCGTTCCCCTCATGCCAGGTTACATGCTATGAATAAATTCGTCGGCAAACACGTCGTGATCGCAGCGCTGTCGGTGCTCACGGGCTACGCGGTCAGCGCCCAGGCAGCGGATGTCGTTGGTAACGCGAAGGCAGGGCGGGCCAAGGTCGCGATGTGTATCGGCTGCCACGGCATCCCCCAATACCGTACGGCTTATCCTGAGGTCTACCGTGTGCCGATGCTCGGCGGCCAGAATCAGGCCTACCTCGAAAACGCGTTGCGCGGCTACAAGAAGGGCGACCGCCATTTCGAAACGATGCATGCCATCGCCGCCTCGCTGTCGGATCAGGACATTGCCGACATCGCCGCTTACTACGCGGCGCAAAATGCCTCTTCGAAAAACAATCCCGACAAGTGATCGGCCGCGGCCGTCCATCCAGTCACCCGGCTATCAATTATTCGCGGGATAGGAGAATTCATGATTAAGCCCCAACAGGCACTCCATACGGTGTTCAAGGCTGCTTGCGCGTCGGCGGCAGTGATCGGTCTGGCTGCAGCGAATCTCGCGCACGCCGCCGACGCAGGCAACGGCAAGGTGCTGTCCGACAGCCACAACTGCGCGGCTTGCCACGGCGTCAATCTGAACAAGCCGGTGAGCCCGGAGTATCCGAAGCTTGCGGGTCAGCACGCCGACTACATCTACTGGGCGTTGCGCCAATACCAGATGGGCACGGGCAATCCGCACCTCGGCCGCAACAACGCGATCATGCAGGCGCAGGTGCAGAGCCTGTCGCAGAGCGACATGAAAGATCTCGCGGCTTATATCGAATCGCTGGACGGCGATCTGGTGCAGAAGAAGTAAGCGCGCCGCGTCATGATTGAGCGCCATTGCCGCGCTGCTTTCCGGATTCGAACAACACCCCGCCCTGGCGGGGTGTTTTGTTTTGGGAGCGGCGGCGCGGTTTGGCGTTCAGTCGCGCTCAGTCACGCGTCGCGCGCCGCTCGATGCGCTGCAGATAGGCGTCCGTATCCGGCGGCGTGCCGGTGCGCTGCGCTTCCCAGATGGTTTCGCCGAGGCACTCCATGATCGCGTGCTGCGCGTCGTGAGTCGAGCCGAGGCGCGACGCGAGCCGCTCGTGCGCCGCGCGAATGCCCGGTGGCTGATCGATCGACAACTGTTCGCTGATCGCCAGATGCATCGACAGATGCAGGAATGGATTGGTCTGGCCGCGTTCGGGCGAGTAATCCTGCGCCTGGGCGGCGCCGCTATCGCTGAGGTCCGCGTGATATTCGGGGTGCTCGACGATCCAGTCGGCGGCGATCGCCTCCAGCGGCGTCAGAATCTCGCCTTGACGCTGCTTGCGCCAGGTGTCGGTGAAAAAGAGGCGGACTTCGTCGCGGCTGGGATTGAACATCATGGAACCGGTGCGTTTGAGTGGGGACGCGCGAGGCAAGCGCGCGGCCGGTATTTTACGCCGCGGCGGCGCGCGCTGCTGGCGGCTCGCCGCGCCTCGCGAGGCGGCTCAGAGATCCGGCGGTGGCGTTTTCGGACGGAACTCGCAAAGCGGCTCGATCACGCAATGCCAGCACTCGGGGCGACGCGCCTTGCAGACATAACGGCCATGCAGGATCAGCCAGTGGTGCGCGTCGTGTCTGAACTCGGCGGGCGTAAATTTCTCCAGCGCCGCTTCGACCGCGCGCACGTCCTTGCCGGGCGCGAGCCCGGTTCGATTGGCAACCCGAAAGATGTGCGTGTCGACCGCGATGGTCGGATGGCCGAACGCGGTGTTCAGAATCACGTTGGCGGTTTTGCGGCCCACTCCCGGCAGACTTTCGAGCGCTTCACGGTCCTCGGGCACTTCGCCGCCGTACTGGTCGAGCAGAATGCGGCAAGTCGCAATGACGTTCTTCGCCTTGGTCCGGTACAGCCCGATCGTCTTGATGTAGGCGGTCACGCCTTCCTCGCCGAGATCGAATACCTGCTGCGGCGTGTTCGCGACCGGGAACATCTTGCGCATCGCCTTGTTGACCGACACGTCCGTGGCCTGCGCCGACAACAGCACGGCAATCAGCAGTTCGAACGGTGAGGTGTACTCGAGCTCGGTCGTTGGATGCGGGTTGAGGCTCTGTAGCGTTTCGTAGATGGCGCGGCGTTTGTTCGCGTTCATGCGGAGCGTGACGGGTGCGTTCAGCGCGGGTTGGACGGCGTGTCGGTGTCGTCGTCGGCGACGAGGCCGAGACGGCGGCGGCGCGCTTCGGCGGAGTCGATCTGCGCCTGCACGTCGGCGCTGACGCGTTCGGTGTTCAACGGGCCTTGGCCTTTGGCGGCCAGTTCTTCCTTTTTCTTGCGAGCGCGCTCGAGCGCGGCCTGGATGATCGCGCGTTTCTTCGCTTCGGCGTCGTCAACGGTGGGCGCCGCTGGCGCCGTAGCGGTGGCGGCTTGCATTGTTTGAGCCGCTTGCGTCACGTCCGGAGCGAGCGTCGCGCCCGCACCGCCGGCGCGACGCGCCGCAGCACGCGCTTCGGCCGCTTCCCGCTCTCGCGCCAGACGGGCTTCACGACGGTCGTGACGCGCGCGCGCGGCGTCGGCCTGGCTCTGTGTCCATGCGTTCCAGCCGGTCGCGTCGCCGGTGACGGACGGCATCGCGATGCAGTCGACCGGGCACGGTGGCACACACAGATCGCAGCCGGTACAGAGTTCGGCAATCACGGTGTGCATCTGTTTCGGTGCGCCAACTATCGCGTCGACCGGACAGGCCTGCATGCACAGCGTGCAACCGATGCAAACCTGTTCGTCGATAACCGCCAACGGACGCGGGCGTTCGATACCGTTGGCGGAATTGAGCGGAATTACCGGCTTACCGAGCAACGCGGCGAGGCGTGCAATACCTTCGGCGCCGCCGGGAGGACACTGGTTGTAATTGGCCTCGCCGTTCGCAATGGCTTCGGCATAGGGACGACATGCGGGATATCCGCACTTCGTGCATTGCGTTTGGGGCAGCAGATCTTCTATGCGATCCGCAAGTATTTTAATGTCTGTCACGGTCACGATGCGGGGGCTTGCCTTGCTGCCACGCAGCCTGAACTAAATAGCACATTATCGCCGATTTCCCCAATTGCCATTCGCAATCCATGTGCCATAATCGAAGCGCTTTTTCGAAAGACCGCAGAAAAGGGTGTGTTCCCCAACCATGGCGCGCCCGTTCAACGCTGTCGGTGCAAGGCCCGAGGAGAGGCCGGCGGCGCGATCCGGATAACGCGGCTCACGAAGACGATGCCACCATGAATCAGCCGAAAATCAAAAGAGATCCTGAAGGCACGAGGCGCCGCATTCTGCTTGCGGCGGCCGAAGAGTTTGCAAATGGTGGGCTATTCGGCGCACGCGTCGATCAGATCGCCCGCCGCGCGGAAACGAATGAACGCATGCTCTATTACTACTTCGGTAGCAAGGAGCAGCTTTTCACCGCGGTACTCGAGCACGCGTTCAGTGCGCTCAACGAAGCGGAACGCACACTCGAACTGAACGGCGTCGCGCCGGTCGAGGCCGTGACGCGTCTCGCGCATTTCGTGTGGGATTACTACCGCGATCATCCCGAACTGCTGCGTTTGGTCAACAACGAGAATCTGCATGAAGCGCGCTACATGCAGAAGTCGACGCGTATCCGCGAAATGATCTCGCCGATCGTCGCGACGCTCGGCGGCATTCTCGAACGCGGACAGCGTGCGGGGCTATTTCGCGCCAATGTCGATCCGCTGCGCTTTTACGTGACGCTGTCGGGCATGGGCTATTACATCGTGTCGAACCGCTTCACGCTCGAAGCGACGCTCGGCCGCGATTTCAATAGCGCCAGTGAACGCAGTGAAGTGATACAGATGAACACCGAGTTGCTGCTCGCGTATCTGTTGCGCAAATAGACGCACAAGTCGGCGCGCACGCGGCGCACACGGTACGGCAGCGGCATTGCAAACGAAAACGGCCTCCGAAGAGGCCGTCGTTATCGACGGATGCCGCGTGCGTATTTCGCTCAGGCTTCGACTTTTTCCTTCACCACTTTCGGCGCCTTGTTGTGCTCGAGGATGAAGTCGCGCAACTGCGGATAAATAATCGTGCGCCAACGCCGGCCCGAGAAAATGCCGTAATGGCCGCATTTTTCCGCGGTGAAGTGGCGCTTGTCGCTCTCCGGAATGCCGGTGCACAACTCGTGCGCGGCATAGGTCTGACCGTCGCCGGAGATGTCGTCCAGTTCGCCTTCGATGGTGAACAGCGCGGTCTTCGTAATGTCCCCCGGCTTGACCCGCTCGCCGGCGATGTCCCACGTGCCTTCGGCAAGACGGAATTCCTGGAACACCACGCGGATCGTGTCGAGGTAATAGTCCGCGTCCATGTCTAGCACGGCGTTGTACTCGTCGTAGAAGCGGCGATGCGCTTCCGCGTCGTCTTCGTCGCCGCGCAGCAGGCTCTGGTAGTAGTCCCAGTGCGAGGCCGCGTGACGTTCCGGATTCATCGCGACAAAGCCGGTGTGCTGCAGAAAGCCCGGGTAAACCTTACGGCCCACACCCGGGTAGTTCGGCGGCACCGTAAAAATCACGTTGTTCTCGAACCACTCGTACGAGTGCTGGGTGGCGAGCGAATTGACCGAGGTCGGGCTCTTACGCGCGTCGATCGGGCCGCCCATCATCGTCATGGTGCGCGGCGTGTCTTCGCCGCGGCTCGCCAGCAGCGAAATGGCCGCGAGCACGGGCACCGTAGGCTGACACACCGAGATCACATGCAGATTTTTCGCGCCGATGTGACGGATGAATTCCTGAATGTAGGCGACGTAGTCGTTCAGACCGAACTCGCCGGCTTCGAGCGGCACCATGCGCGCGTCGATCCAGTCGGTGAGGTACACCTTGTGGTCTTGCAACAACGTCCGCACGGTGTCGCGCAGCAGCGTGGCGTGGTGTCCCGACAACGGTGCGCAGACCAGTACGACCGGTTCGTCCTTCAGCTGCGTGACGGCGTCGCTGTCGTCGGCGAAACGCTTGAAGCGCATCAGACGGCAGAACGGCTTCTCGACGATGATCTGCTCGATGATCGGAATGTTGTGACCATCTTTAACAATCTGGTGAAGATTGAACTCGGGTTTTTCGTAATCTTTACCTAGCCGGTACAGCAGTTCATAGCCGGCCGACAGACGGGTTGCGCCCGGCACATAGGCCAATGGACTGGCAGGATTCGCGAACGATTTCGACGCGGCCTGGGCCCAGGCGGTAAGGGGGCTCAACATCGCCCGTTGGAATTCGTGCAGTTGATAGAGCATAGGTGCTCCGTTTTTAAGCGGTTCGCATGGGGCTTCGCAAACACGCGTGAGGCGTTGCGGCGGGCCGTTTTGATTGTTGGCACATTGATTTTCGGCCGACAGGTCGATCGATCATATCGAACAAAGCGCACTTGTGCAATGCAGCATTTGCGTGCGGGTAGCACGCAAACTGTCATTAAATCATGCTACTGGCGATGTTGCCGCGCCGCTATCGGGGGTTGCCTCAGCCTTCAGTTTTGCGGAGCGGCTGCCGTTATGGCCAGGATGTCCGGTTGCCTGGGCCATTTCCTGTTCGTGCTTCATCAGGTTCAGGCCGGTGTGCACGAGCGCCACGTGCGAAAACGCCTGCGGGAAATTGCCGACCAGGCGCTTCTGCGCCGGATCGTACTCTTCGGCGAGGAGGCCCACGTCGTTACACAGCGCGAGCAATCGTTCGTACATCGTGATGGCTTCGTCGATACGGCCTTGTAGCGCGAGGTTGTCCACCATCCAGAACGAGCATGCGAGAAACGTGCCTTCCCCGGGCGGCAGGCCGTCGTCGTATTCGGTGGTGCGGTAGCGCATCACGAAGCCGTCGCGCATCAGGTCGCGCTCGATCGCCGCCACCGTGCCCTTGATGCGCGGATCGTGCGGCGGCAGGAAGCCGACCATCGGCAGCAGCAGCACGCTCGCGTCGAGCTGGTCGCTGCCGTAGTACTGCGAGAACGCGTCGAGTTCGGCATTCCACCCTTTCTCGCAGACTTCCGCGTGAATCTGCGCGCGGGTGGCGCGCCATTCGTCGAGGGGGCCGTCGAGCTTGAACATTTCGGCCGAGCGGATCGCGCGATCGAACGCGACCCACGCCATCACCTTCGAGAAAGTGAAATGCTGGCGGCCGCCGCGCGTTTCCCAGATGCCTTCGTCGGGCTCCTGCCAGATCGTGCCGAGGTGTTTCAGCAGCGCGCGCTGCACGTTCCATGCGGTGTCGTCCGCCTGCAGGCCGCCGACGCGCGCGAGATGCAGCGCGTTCATCACTTCGCCATACACGTCGAGCTGGCGCTGGCCGACCGCGTTGTTGCCGATGCGCACCGGCTTCGCGCCTTGATAACCCGGCAGCCAGTCGATCTCGAATTCCGGCAGCCGCCGCTCGCCGGCGATCCCGTACATGATCTGCAACTGCTCGGGCGCGCCGGCCATCACGCGGCCGAGCCAGCTGCGCCACGCGCGCGCTTCGTCGTAGTAGCCGCCGCGCATCATCGCGAGCAGCGTGATGGTGGCGTCGCGCAGCCAGCAGTAGCGGTAGTCCCAGTTGCGCGTGCCGCCGAGCTGCTCCGGCAGCGACGTGGTGGGCGCCGCGACGATGCCGCCGGTCGGCTCATAGGCAAGCGCCTTCAGCGTGATCAACGAGCGGCGGATCGCGTCGGCCCAGCGACCTTCGACGGTGCCGCGCGCGGACCATTCGAGCCAGTGATTCTCGGTGCGCGCGAGCGAGGTGTGCGGATCGCGCGCGGGCGGAATGCGCACATGCGAGGCCGCGTAGGCGAGCGAGAACGGCACCCGTTCGCCTTCGCTCACGGTGAAGTCGGCGACGGTTTTCATGTCTTCGCCGCGCACCTCGACGGGTGTGCGCAGCACCGCATTGTCCGGTCCGACGATCGCCTTGATGCCGCTGTCGTGCTTGAGCTTGTCGACCCACGGAATCGAAAAGCCGTAGTCGAAGCGCAGCACCAGTTCCATCTTCATGCGCACGGTGCCGCGTTTGCCGACGACGATGCGTACCATCTCCGACCAACCGTTGCCCGGCGGCATGAAGTCGATTAGCGTGACGGCGCCTTCTGCCGTTTCGAAATCGGTCTCGAGGATCAGGGTTTCGCCGCGGTAGCGACGCGTGATGGTCGGTGCGGCTTCAGGGTCTTCCGATACGGGCGAGATCAGCCAGCGGCCGTTCTCGGGCGTACCGAGCAGGGCCGCGAAGCAGGCGCCGGAGTCGAAGCGCGGCCAGCAGAGCCAGTCGACGGAACCGTCGCGGGAGACGAGCGCGGCCGTATGGCCGTCGCCGATGAGCGCATAGTCTTCGATGTGTGCGGGCATAGGGGAGCGTGTCAGTGATGACGCGCGGCGGGGCCGTCGCGCTGGGTCATGGTTACTACCGGACTCGCGCGATGCGCATTGGTTCATCACACAATGCGGCAAAACGCGGGTTGGTAATTGTCAAATCAGTGCCTACAATCGGATTTCGAGCCGAGCCCCGGAGCCCGTCCGGGCAGCAAGTCGGCCTTGCCCATGGCGCACACAGGCGCCGTTTCCGAGGACGAAAGCCATGCTGAACCCGACGAAAACCGATTGCATCACGATACTCTCTGCCGCCAGCCAACTCGCCGGCGATTCGATGTTGCCGCTCGATCATGGCCGGCTGGGCCTAAGCCGCAACGGCATGCTCGCCGCTGCCGCGTTTCTGGTCGAACGGGCCTGCTTCCGGCGCTATCAGGAAGGTGACGGCCATTATGCCGTCGGCGCGCTGTCGTTGCAGGGACGCTTGCGGCTCGACCAGCTTTCGAATGGTTGACGCACATCGGCCGGGCGCGCAAGCCGCCCGGCCGATGTGCGAGCAGCGACGCTCCATGCGTGCGGTTTGAAAATCTGCTAAGCCATCGCCGCGCAGTTGCATGGTGATGCGGCGCGAGAGCGTTGGCGACGCTGCATTTCCCACACATCAGCTTTGCGCCACGCGCGTGCGGACGGTCGTCGCCACACGCGTGTGCTTCGTCGCGCCTTCCTTGCGCATTGACGATACGCAGCGAGGCCAAGCCAGGCCAGGCCTGCGCCCGGCCGCACGTCGATTGCCACCCACTCAGAAGTGCGACGACCCCACACCGAAGATCCCAATGATGCCGATGATGATCAGATAGAGCGCGACGATGTAGTTCAACAGGCGCGGCATCACGAGAATCAGAATGCCGGCGATCAACGAAACGAGCGGGCCCAGGCTGAGTGTGACGTTCATGAAGACTCCGTAGTGTGAAATGCGTAAGACGCGATTGAAGAAACGTCCCGCGACGCGGGACAATGGCTGCCGATGCGTGCCGGCAGCCGGATTCACTGCATGATCCGACCCAACGCTTTTATACTTGCCTCGATAAGAACAACGCTCGACTCACCGCGCGGCAGACCAGCGACATCATTACAACCGCTTCGACCCAATAACCGATGTGGAGGAGGTCCTATGCTTCGTCGTCGCCGGGCGGCCGTGCGTGCCATTTCGAGTCCCGCTTCATCTGTTTTCCCGCCTTCCGTTTCGCCTGCCGCCGCTGCTTGCGGGGTAGGACACACCGGGCGGCCTGCGCCTCTACGCGCTGCCCGCTCGATAATAAAAGGTTTCGTGCTCATGGTCTCGATTGTTGCGTCGCACGCGTATGCGCAAGATGCCGGCCCGGTCCCCGCGGACGGCGTCTACAACATGCTGGTCGGCACTTACACCAGCGGCAAGAGCGAGGGCATCTACGTCTATCGTTTCGACACGAAGACGGGCGCGGCCACGCGCGTGTCGGTGGCGCAGACGGTCAATCCGTCGTTCCTCGTAGTGAGCCGTGACCGCCGCTTCGTCTATGCGGTCAACGAACTGCCGGGCGACAATGGCCCGGCCACACAGCGCGGCGGCGTCAGCGCGTTTCGCTTCGACGCCGCGCAAGGGCAACTGACGTTCCTCAACAAGGTGTCGTCGGATGGCAATGATCCGTGCTATCTGAGTTTGTCGCCGGATGAGAAGTATCTGCTGACCGCGAACTACTCGGTGGCGGCTGACCCGGGCGGCAGCTTCGCGGTGCTTCCGGTTCAGGGCGACGGCCAGCTCGGCACGTCGGTGCTGACAGTACATCATGAGGGCGGCGGTCCGGTGAAGGGGCGTCAGGACAACTCGCACGTTCACTCCACGGTGTTTTCGCCAGATGGGCGCTATCTCTTCGCGCAGGACCTCGGCGCCGACAAGCTGTATTCGTACCGCTACACGCCGGGCGACAGTCACGGCCCGGTCACGCCGACCGATTGGGGCTATACCCAGCAGCAGGCGGGCACGGGGCCGCGTCATCTGATCTTCGGCGCGGACGGCAAGCATGCGTATCTGACGAGCGAACTGAACGCCTCGGTCAGTACGTTCGACTACGCCGACGGCAAGCTCAAGCTGGTGCAAACGCTTCCTATGACGCAGCCGGGCTTCAAGGGGGCGGTCGGCGGGGCGGCGATCCATCTGTCGCCGGACGGGCGCTTCGTGTACGCGTCCAATCGCGGCGACGCCAACGAGATCGTGATCTTCTCGGTCGATCCCGCGAATGGGCATCTGAAGAAGATCGGGCATCAATCGAGTCTCGGCAAGTCGCCGCGTGAGTTCGCGATCGATCCGACCGGCAACTGGCTCATCGTCGGCAATCAGAACAGCGATACGGTGTACGTGTTCAAGCGCGATCGTCAAACCGGTCTGCTCGATCCGACGCCGAAACAGCACTTCGAACTTGGCGCGCCGGTGGACTTCAAGCTGGTGTCGCCGTCGTGAAAGGCAGAGTGTCGTGCTTGATTTGAACGTGTGGGTGCAATGAAAAACGGGCCGCTTGGAGCGGCCCGTTCTTTTGCCTTGCGGCCGGCTCGGCAACTCGCCTTGCAACCATCGGCAGCCGAACAGCCGCCCCTTGCAAACCGGCGAGAAACCGCCCGCCGGCCCGCTATTCCGCCGGCCCTGGCGCGAGCACTTCGCGGCTGCCGTTGATGCTCATCGCCGACACGAGGCCGGCCGTTTCCATCTGTTCGACCAGGCGTGCCGCGCGGTTATAGCCGATGCGCAACTGCCGCTGCACCGACGAGATCGACGCCCGCCGCGTACGCACCACGAACGCGACCGCTTCGTCGTAGAGCGGATCGGCTTCCGCATCCGGCGACTCGCCAAACAGGTCCTGCGCGGCGCCGCCGTCGGTGGCGGGGCCGTCGAGAATGCCTTCCTCGTATTGCGGCTCGCCGAACTGCTTCAGATACTCGACGATCCGATGCACTTCCTCGTCGGCGACGAATGCGCCGTGCACGCGTTGTGGGTAGCCCGTACCCGGCGGCAGGAACAGCATGTCGCCCTGGCCGAGCAGCGACTCGGCGCCCATCTGATCGAGAATCGTGCGCGAGTCGATCTTCGACGACACCTGGAACGCGACGCGCGTCGGAATGTTCGCCTTGATGAGCCCGGTGATCACGTCGACCGAGGGCCGCTGCGTCGCCAGAATCAGGTGAATGCCGGCCGCGCGCGCCTTCTGCGCGAGCCGCGCGATCAGCTCTTCGATCTTCTTGCCCGCGACCATCATCAGGTCGGCCAACTCGTCGATCACGACCACGATCAGCGGCAGCGGCGCGAGCGGCTCGGGCGCTTCGGGCGTCAGCGAGAACGGGTTGCCGAGCTTCTTGCCCTTCGCTTCGGTGTCGCGGATTTTCTGGTTGAAGCCCGCTAGATTGCGCACGCCGACCGCGGACATCAGCCGGTAGCGCTTCTCCATTTCGCCGACGCACCAGTTCAGCGCGTTGGCCGCGAGCTTCATGTCGGTGACGACCGGCGCGAGCAGGTGCGGGATGCCTTCGTACACCGACAGCTCCAGCATCTTCGGATCGATCATGATGAGGCGCACTTCCTCGGGCGTCGCCTTGTAGAGCAGCGAGCAGATCATCGCGTTGATCGCGACCGACTTGCCCGAACCGGTCGTGCCCGCGACCAGCATGTGCGGCGCCTTCGCGAGATCGGCGACGACCGGATGGCCGGTGATGTCCTTGCCCATCGCGAGCGTGAGTTGCGAATGCGAGTTCTGGTAGACGCTTGCTTCGAGGATTTCGGACAGACGGATCGTCTGGCGTTTCGCGTTCGGCAATTCGAGGCCCATGCAGGTCTTGCCGGGAATCGTTTCGACCACGCGGATGGAGGTGAGGCCGAGACCGCGTGACAGGTCCTTCATCAGGCCGACGATCTGACTGCCGCGCACGCCGAGCGCGGGCTCGACTTCGAAGCGCGTGATGACCGGACCCGCCGACGCGCCGACCACGGTGACGGGCACTTTGAATTCCTGCAGACGCTGCTCGATCAGCAGGCCGGTTTCGATGAGCTTTTCCTCGGAGACCGGTTCGACGTCGGTGTCGGCGCGCTCGAGCAGATCGAGCGTGGGCAGCTCGACCATCGACGCAGCGGGCGCGTGGAATTCGAAGCCGTTGGCCGGGACGTGGCCGCGCAGCGCGGGACGCTGCATGGCGGGTTCCGCAGGCGGAGTTGTCGGGGTTGCCGATGGTGTGAACGGTACTGACGCGACGGGCGGTTCGATCGTGCGGGCGGCGATAGCGGACTCTTCCGCGCTGGCCGCTTCGTCAATACCGGTGGCTGGCGCCAACGATGCGGCCTGAGCAGCGAAACCTGGGAAGCGAACCACGTTCGAGGCCTGCTGCTCGATGCTGTCTGGCGCGGCTGACGCGGTGGTGTTCGCTGCGGTGGTTGCCGGCGTTGCAGGTGCGAAACTGCTTCCCGCTCGCGCTACGTTTAGCGTGTCGGGGAGGTCCGCCGTTTCTGATTGGCCCAGTGTTGCTGCTTCGATCGAGTTCGCGCTTGCGACGTGCATCGACGGGATGTCGTGGGGTGTCGGTGCGGTTTCGGCTGGAACGCTCGTGTGGCTCGCCGGCGGCGCGACCGATGCCGTCGCGTCGTGCTGTGTCGCGATGGCGTCGACTTTGGTTTCCCAAGGCGCGAGTGTCCTATCGACAAAGACTTCTGCGGCCGGTACGGGCGGGTGCAGCGTCGTTCCAGGAACGGCGGCAGACCCGACGACCGGAGCGGCTTCTTCCACGTGCGCCGCGACAGTTTCATTCGTGGACGCTGTGACGCCAGGCGCGGTGGTGTGCGCGGACTCTACTCGTTCGCTAACCGGTTGCGTGACCTCGACAATCGGGTGCGCGTGGCTGTCGATGTGGATGGTCGATTGCGCCGGGTCGTCTTCGAAAGGCGAATCGTTCGGTGCTGGCTGTTCGTCGCTCGTTTCCAACTGCGCTGCGAAGATCTGGAATGGGGTGGGCGTCGCTGCCGGCGTCGCGTGTTGCGGAGCGACCGTGACGGATGCATGCGCAGGCGGTGCGGGGGTGGCAGGTGCGAACGCAGCGGGGGGCGACGTCGGTACAGCGGGCTCGGACACAGCGGGCGCAGACGTAGCAGACCCAGCAGACCCAGCAGACCCAGCAGACCCAGCAGACCCACCAGCGACAGGCGCCGCGACTGCCGACCTGACAGGCATCAACGCAGCAGGTGCCGCCACAGCAGACGTGGACAAAACTGGAGCGGGCGCAGCAGGTGCCACCAAAGCAGGCTCAGACACCGCCGGTGCATGCCCGGCAGACGAGGGCAGAGCAGGCGCAGACACCACATGCGCAGACACAACAGGCGCGGGCGCAGCCGTCAGCGGCGCGTGAATGATCGGCGGCTCGATGGGCCAATGCACGACGGGCTCTGCATTCGTCTCGACTGGCGCATCGACTGCGGCTTCCATCCCCGGTGATTCGACGGGCGCCGCTTCAACGGGGGTTTGCTCAAACGACTGCGCGACAGGCTGCTCAACCGCAGGCTCGGCAATCTCCCGCAAAGGCTCGTCCGCACGCGTCGACGAAGCCGTCCCAGCCGCTGCGACATGGCGTGCATCCTCGCGAGGCCAGTCAACCTCGACCGACGGCGCGGCGTGCGCCGCAGCCGTCATCTTCGCGCCTTCCGCGCCGCTGCTGCGCGCGAGGCTGACGCCGGCCAGATCGGTCCAGCGCGCGGCATTTTCCGCGATGCTGCGCAGCGTTTCCTGGACGCTGGCGGGCGGCGAAACTTTCTGCGCCGCCGCCATGGGCCGCGTGTAACTCGGTGCCGTCCGAGGCGTAGCCGATGGTGGCGTGACCGCGTTCGCAAGCGGGGCAGCCGGGAACGGTTGACGGATCGCTGCAGCGCGGTCGGGCGGAGCCGCTGCACGCTGCATTGCCGCCGAATGGCTCGCGCCGGCCGCGGTATTCATCATCGAACCGGCCGCAGTGCTTGCAGCCGTGCCTGCCGCCACGCCGTGCGCGGCCCTCGCCGACGCGCCTGCCGCGCCCGACGCGGCAAGACCGGCCACACCCGCCACACCCGCCGCCATCGCCAAATCCGCGCCCGCATCAAGCGATCCCACCGACCGTTGTTCGCCAGCCGAGCGTCGGCCGACCTGCAACGCGCCATCGCGAGGCACCGCAGAGGCGCCTGAAATGCCAGTTGCCCCAGCCCCCACCGACACCCCCGCACGCGGCGACGCGGTCTCCCGCAACCACCCTGCAGGCGCGACCGGCTCAGCCGGCATGAATGGCGCCTTACCCGCATTCAGCGCCGACTTCTGCATCGACGCCTGCCGCGGCGGCGTCGTCGCCGCGCCCGTGCGCAGCACCGGCTCGATCTGCGTTGCCTGGCTGCGCGGCGTCACGCTACCCGCGCGCCAGCTCGACCCGGCACCGCGCGCCGCCGCATCCTTGCCGGACGCCGCGCCGCGTCCGCTCGCCGGCGGCCGCCACACGGTCGGACGCGTGTAGCGCCCATTGCTTTTCGGCGCCATCGTATTGGTGGCCGGCGAAACGTGCGAAGACAACCCCTCATCGACGCTGCGATGACGGCGCGCCTCCTCATCGCGCCTGGCCAGTCCGCGCGACAGGCCGAGACCGAACGCGCCGTCCGCCCACGCGGCGAAATCACGCCAGCGGAAGTCGATCAGCCAGGGCAGGCTGATGAGAAGCAGGGCAAGCGCCGCGAGCGGAGTGCCGATATGCCCGAGCAGATGACCAAAGCCCGCAGCGAGCGCATGACCCAAACCATTGAGACCTGCCACGTCGAGCAGCGACGCCTCGAGCGTGCAACTCGCCACCATCACGCAGACGAAGCCGAGCCACAGGCGGATCGTGCCGGGGCCGCGCAAGCCTGCGCCGCCCGGCAGCACCGACTTCACGAGGCGCCACAAAAGAGGAATGAACCAGACGGCCGACCCGCCGAACCAGCCGAAAACTACCGTGTGCATGCTAGACATCAACGAATGACGGACGCGCAAAAACGCAATCCGTCGAGTTTAAACCGGCGAAGCACGAGGCTTCGAAGGCCGACGCAAGTATGCTTGCGTCCCAAGGGAGGGCAGACCGGCGCGGCCTGCCATCGGCGAAAATGAACGGCTGGCGCAACACCGGGCGCACCCCGCGCGAGGCGGCCCGGAAGCGGGTGCATGCGTTCGATGGTGCGTCGAGTCGCCCATGCGCGTACCACTGCTTCACGTCGCGGGCACGCGAGCCGGCTGCCGGCTCGGGCACGCTCTGGCGCACCTTTCATTTGGTGCTGCGATCGAAGGTCAGCGTGTCGCCGTTATCGAGCGTCACCTGCATCTGCTGCGGCTCGCGCATCTGCACGCCGGTGCGCTCGATGCGTGTCAGCGCGTCGAGAAACGCACCTTCGATGTTGCCGCCCGGCGACATGCACGCCATGCGCGTGCCGGCCAGCGGACCGAAGCTGAGCTTGCCGTCCTTCAGCGCGTATGTGCCCATGAAGCGATTGCAGCCGGAAAAACCGCTCGCGTAACGCTGGCCCTTCGAGGTGGAGAGCGTGAGCGTGATCGGTCCGCCCTGGTCGGCCGACGGAACCGCGCGCGCCGTGCCGTCGGCCTGCTTCCAGGCGCTCAGCACCCAGCTCGTGTCGTCGAGCAGTTGCACGGCGGCGGGATTGTAGGGATCGGGCGCCGCGGCGGCCGAGTCGGGATGTTTCGGGATCGCGCAGGCGCCCAGTAGCGCGGCGACGCTCAGCGCGGCGATGGCCGCGCGCACGGACGGGGTGAAGCGCGCAACACGTCGCGCGGAGGAGCTTTGGAGCATGGCGTCGTTCCTCTTCAAACTGGCGAAGGCGTAAGGGTAACGCACTAAGCTGGCCGCACGCGAGCGCAACGGCGTGCGAAATTTTAGTGAGATGGCGGCGGCGCACGGGCGCGGCACCGTCGCGTCCTTCGTGCGCGCTTCGTGCACCCCTCATGCACCCCTCATGCACCTTTCGCGCACGAACAATGACAGGACAATGCGGCCGCCGCGAGCAAGCCGCGGCGAGGGGCCCGCATGTTAACATCGTGTTCTATCCAATCCCACCCTCATCCCGACTTTTTCTGGAGACCCCATGCAGATCGGCCAACGGATCGGCACGCCCCTTTCTGACTCCGCCACGCGCGTCATGCTGCTCGGCGCCGGCGAACTCGGCAAGGAGGTGATCATCGCGCTGCAACGGTTGGGTGTCGAAGTGATCGCCGTCGACCGTTACCCGAATGCGCCGGGCCACCAGGTCGCGCATCGCTCGCACGTGATCGACATGACCGACCGCGCCGCGCTGCGCGCGCTGGTCGAGCAGGAGCGCCCGCATCTGATCGTTCCCGAGATCGAGGCGATCGCCACCGACGCGCTCGCCGCGATCGAAACCGACGGTCTCGCCGAGGTGATCCCGACCGCGCGCGCCACACAACTCACGATGAACCGCGAAGGCATTCGCCGTCTTGCCGCGGAAGAGCTCGGCTTGCCGACCTCGCCATACGCGTTCGCCGACTCGCTCGACGAACTGCGCGCCGGCATCGCCAAGGTCGGCTATCCGTGCGTCGTGAAACCGGTGATGTCGTCGTCGGGCAAGGGGCAGTCGGTGCTCAGGGGCGAGGCCGACGTTGAACCCGCGTGGCAATACGCCATGGCCGGTGGCCGCGTGAATCACGGCCGCGTGATCGTCGAAGGTTTTATCGACTTCGAATACGAGATCACGCAGTTGACCGTGCGCGCGATCGATCCGGCGAGCGGCGCAGTCAGCACGTATTTCTGCGATCCGATCGGCCACGTGCAGGTCGCGGGCGACTACGTCGAATCCTGGCAGCCGCAGCCGATGAGTCCGCTCGCGCTCGAACGTTCGCGCGAAGTGGCGCACAAGGTGACGGCCGCGCTCGGCGGCCGCGGCCTCTTCGGCGTGGAACTTTTCGTGCGCGGCGATGACGTATGGTTCTCGGAGGTGAGTCCGCGTCCGCACGACACGGGGCTCGTCACGCTGTGCTCGCAACGCTTCTCCGAGTTCGAACTGCATGCGCGCGCGATCCTCGGCTTGCCGGTGGATACGTCGCTGCGGGCGCCGGGGGCATCGGCGGTGATTTATGGCGGGCTGGACGAAACCGGTATTGCTTTCGAAGGCGTCGCGGCGGCCTTGGCGGTGCCCAATGCGGACCTGCGCCTGTTCGGCAAGCCGGAGAGTTTCGCCAAGCGCCGCATGGGCGTCGCGCTCGCCACCGGCGAGAACCTCGACCAGGCACGCTCGCGCGCGAAGCAGGCCGCGGCGGCGGTGCGGCCGGTGTCGGCGAAATAAGCCCGGGGTGCCGTGCGCGAAGCTGCGCTCACGCGTGTCGAGGTGCGAACTGCATGCACGACAACCGGCAGGCACCATTTACGCGCCGGCCGCGCTTGCCGGGCGCTATAAACAGAATGATGGAAGCTCGTCGAGATCGTCGAGCTCATCGGGATCGAGGTATGTATGGCGCCTGACTCGCGCAAGATTACGCAGTGCGGCATGACCGGCCGTCTCGGGGCACTCGGTGTGGCGCTCGCGCTATGTGCCGGGCTCGCGGGCTGCGGCCTCGCGGCCGCGCCGTGCCGGGTCGCGTCGGCCGGTCTGAAGATCGTGCCGCTGGTCGGGCACGTCGCCGCCGCGCCGACCGATGCATGCGCGGCGGTGATCGATCCTTGAGCGTCCGGTCATCGCGCGACGCAACGGCGGCGTGCGATTCGCATTCCGTCCGGTTGGGTATGTCGCCACAAACGCCGCATCAAACGCCGCATCAAACGCCAAAGCAAACCAGCAACAAGCGAGGCATCCGATGAAGACATGGCTGGTTGCAGCAATCACAGCGGCGAGTCTCGCCGCGCTCGACGGCCATGCATGGGCCGCGCCGTTGCAGGTCACGCAGATTCAGACCAAAAACCGCCAGACGCACAAATACACCTGCGCGACCGGCAAGATTCTGCATGTCACTTACTGGAGCGCCGCGAACGGCCAGAGCTTCGCGCTCGTGCCGGTGAACGGCAAACCGCTGCTGTTCGTCAATACGATGTCGGCGTCTGGCGCGAAATACCAGGCCGGCAGCTACACGTGGTGGACCAAGGGTCCGCGCGCCGATCTATATGACGCGATGAACGGCGAAAATGCGCCGCCGGTTCTCTCCGACTGCGTCACCATCGTCCGCTAGGCATGATGCGGCGGCCCGCCGTGTCGGTGCCGCCGCTTCTCCTTTGCCTGCCTCACGTCATCCCCGCGGCGCCGCACGTCCCGCTTGCGCGCATCATTTCCGTTCGAGTAGTAAGCTGTCCGGCATGGCATTCGCCGTGCCGTCGTGCCATGCCGTCGTGCCATGCCGCGCGCTGTCTGCGCGGCCGTCGTCGTCTTCGATCGTCCGTTTCCGGAGCCCGAGGGTCGGGCTCACGGCCCGCGTCCGTATCATCAAGCGAGACCTCAATGAAAGCATCGGACCTGTTCGTCAAATCGCTGGAAGCCGAAGGTGTCGAGTATGTGTTCGGCATCCCCGGTGAAGAAAATCTCGATCTGCTCGAATCGCTGCGCCGCTCGAAAATCCGTCTGATCCTCACTCGCCACGAACAGGCGGCCGGCTTCATGGCCGCCACTTATGGACGCCTCACCGGCCGAACCGGCGTATGTCTCGCCACGCTCGGCCCCGGCGCGACCAACTTCGTGACCGCCGCGGCGTATGCGCAGCTGGGCGGCATGCCGATGCTGATGGTCACCGGCCAAAAGCCGATCAAGTCGAGCAAGCAGGGCCATTTCCAGATCGTCGACGTGGTGCGGATGATGGAGCCGCTCACCAAGTACACGCGGCAGATCGTGTCGATCAGCAACATTCCGGCGGCGGTGCGCGAGGCGGTCCGGCAGGCCGAGGAAGAGCGGCCCGGCGCCACGCACCTCGAATTGCCCGAAGACGTCGCGCACGAAGAGGGCGACGGCAAGCCGATCCCGAAGAGCTTCAGCCGCCGCCCCGTCGCCGAGGAAAAAGCGGTGGCGCGCGCGGTCGAGGCGATCATCGGCGCGAAGCATCCGTTGCTGATGATCGGCGCGGGCGGCAACCGCAAGACCACCACGAAGATGCTGCGCGAGTTCGTCGACCAGATCGGCATACCGTTCTTCACCACGCAGATGGGCAAGGGCGTGATCGACGAATCGCATCCGATGTGGCTCGGCAATGCGACGCTGTCCGACGGCGACTTCGTGCACCGCGCGATCGAGCACGCGGACTGCATCATCAACGTGGGCCACGACGTGATCGAGAAGCCGCCTTTCTTCATGCGCAGCGGCGAAGCGGGCGAGAAGACGGTGATTCACGTCAACTTTCTCGGCGCGGAAGTCGACACGGTGTATTTCCCGCAGATCGAAGTAGTCGGCGACATCGCCAACGCGGTGTGGCAGTTGAAGGAAAGCCTCAAGGAGCGTCAGGAGCATTGGGACTTCACGCGCTTCAAGGAGATCAAGCAGCACTTCGAGTCGCACCTGGTCAAAGGCCAGCACGACGACCGATTCCCGATGTACCCGGTGCGGATCGTCAACGACGTGTACGAGACCACGCCGGTGGACGGCATCGTGTGTCTCGACAACGGCATGTACAAGATCTGGTTCGCCCGCTACTACCGCGCGCATGAACCGAATTCGCTGCTGCTCGACAACGCGCTCGCGTCGATGGGCGCGGGCTTGCCGTCGGCGATCGCCACCAAGATCGTGCATCCGGATCGCAAGGTCATGGCCGTGTGCGGTGACGGCGGCTTCCTGATGAATTCGCAGGAACTGGAAACGGCGGTGCGTCTGAAGCTCGATCTGGTGACCCTGATCCTGCGCGACGACGCGTTCGGGATGATCCGCTGGAAGCAGGAGAACATGAATTTCCCGGACTACGGCATGACGCTCGCCAATCCGGATTTTGTCGCCTATGCGCAGAGCTATGGCGCGAAGGGGCATCGGATCGAATCGGCCGCGGAGTTCGCGCCGTTGCTGCGCGAATGTTTCGTGACGCCCGGCGTGCACGTGATCGATGTGCCGATCGACTACTCGGACAACGAGCGCGTGCTCAACCGCGAGATCAAGCGGCTGTCCGCGCAACTGTAAGTTTCGTCTGAACCGGAAGCGGGCGGCATGGCGCTTGCGTGCGGTGCCGCCGCTACTACTGGTACTGCTCTTGCAGCTTCCTGCTGCCGTCAGGCATCGGATCAAGGAGAACGCGTCATGTTGAAGAAGACTTACCCGTACTACCTCGCCAACGAGGCGGTGGCTGCCAACACCGATCTCGAGGTCACAGATAAATTCAGCGGCGAAGTGGCGACCCGCGTCGCGATGGCCGACGCGGCAGCGATCGACAAGGCGATCGGCCACGCCGTCGACGCGATGCCCGCCATGCGCGCGTTCCCGCCGTTCAAGCGTCAGGCGGTGCTCGAACACTGCGTGAAGCGCTTTCGCGAACGTTATGACGAACTGGCGCTCGCGCTGTGCATCGAGGCGGGCAAGCCGATCAACGATTCGAAAGGCGAGGTCACGCGCCTGATCGACACGTTCAAGGTGGCTGCCGAGGAAAGCGTGCGGATCGACGGCGAGATCGTCAATCTGGAGATTTCACCGCGCGCGAAGGGCTATCACGGCTACGTGAAGCGCGTGCCGATCGGGCCATGCTCGTTCATCTCGCCGTTCAATTTTCCGTTGAACCTGACCGCGCACAAGGTTGCGCCGGCGATTGCCGCGGGCGTGCCGTTCGTGCTGAAGCCGGCGAGCCGTACACCGGTCGGCGCGCTGATCATGGGCGAAATTCTCGCGGAAACCGATCTGCCCAAAGGCGGGTTCTCGATCCTTCCCGCGCATCGCGATGGCGCCGATCTGTTCACTACCGACGAGCGCTTCAAGCTGCTCTCGTTCACCGGTTCGCCGGCGGTGGGGTGGGATCTGAAGGCGAAGGCCGGCAAGAAGAAAGTGATTCTGGAGTTGGGCGGCAACGCGGCCGCGATCGTCGACGGCGATCAGGGCGGCAAGCTCGACTACGTGGTCGAGCGGCTCGCGTTCGGCGCGTTCTATCAGTCGGGACAGAGCTGCATCGGCGTGCAGCGGATTCTGGTGCACGCGAAGGTGTACGACGCGCTGCGCGAGAAGCTGATCGCGAAAACGAAGTCGCTGGTGATGGGCGATCCGAAAGACGAAAAGACCTTCGTCGGGCCTATGATCTCCGAGTCGGAGTCCAAACGCCTCGCTGGCTGGATGGACGGCGCGGTGCAGGCGGGTGCGACGATCGTCGCGGGCGGCAAGGTCGACGGCGCGATGTTCGAGGCCACGCTGCTCGAAGGCGTGAAGCGCGACACCGATCTGTATCGCAAGGAAGCCTTCGGGCCGGTCGCGATCCTGGAGCGCTTCGACGATTTCGAGGCCGCCCTCGCGACGGTCAACGACAGCGACTTCGGTCTGCAAGCGGGCGTGTTCACCGATTCGCTCGCGCATGCGCATCGGGCGTGGGACGCGCTCGAAGTCGGCGGCGTGGTGATCAACGACGTGCCGTCGTTCCGGGTCGACAACATGCCGTATGGCGGCGTGAAGGATTCGGGGCTGGGGCGCGAAGGCGTGCGCTACGCGATCGAAGATATGACGGAGATGCGTTTGATGGTGATGCGCGAGACGTGGTGAGGGGCGTCGCGCTGGGGAGTGAGCGGGGTAGGGCAGGCACCGGTCGCGTGCGCCCCTCCTGTCACGCAATTGTCGCCTGCGCGCACTACGCTCGCGAGCGAGGCGGGCCGCCGCCTGGCGACGATCCGCCGGCGCTCGCGCGACGAGCCCTCGCAACGAGCTTTCGCCGACGTAAGCAGAAAGCCGCCACATGCGCCATGAGTGTTTTTGCTGAAGTGCTACAATACCGGCCTTTCCGGCGGGTGTTTCCGCCGGCCGGAGCCGGCCGCAGTTTTCCCGAAGCACTGACGGGTCCCGTGCGGAACGCCGTGGCTCCGCCTTCATCCTGATGCCCTCTGCGGTTTCGACCGCTGCCGCGCGCACCGCGCCAAGCGCATTTTTAGCGAAAGCCACCATGTCCGACACAGCCGTCTCGCCCAGCACTGCGACTTTTGATCAATTCGGTCTCGCGCCCGACATCCTGAAAGCCGTCAAGGAATCGGGCTACACCACGCCAACGCCGATCCAGGCGCAGGCGATTCCCGTGGTGCTGGCCGGCCGTGACGTGATGGGCGCCGCGCAGACCGGCACCGGCAAGACCGCGAGCTTCTCGCTGCCGATCATCCAGCGGCTGCTGCCGCAGGCGAGCACGAGCGCATCGCCCGCACGCCATCCGGTGCGCGCGCTGATCCTCACGCCGACTCGCGAACTCGCCGACCAGGTCGCCGCCAACGTGCAGTCGTATGCGAAACACACGGCGCTGCGCAGCGCCGTGGTATTCGGCGGCGTGGATATGAATCCGCAGTCCGAGCAACTGCGCCGCGGCGTCGAAATCCTGATCGCCACGCCGGGCCGTCTGCTCGATCACGTGCAGCAGAAAACCGCCAACCTGGGCCAGGTGCAGATCCTCGTGCTCGACGAAGCCGACCGGATGCTCGACATGGGCTTCCTGCCGGACCTGCAGCGCATCCTGAACCTGCTGCCGAAGGAACGTCAGACGCTGCTGTTCTCGGCCACCTTTTCGGGCGAAATCAAGAAGCTCGCGGCCACGTATCTGCGCAACCCGCAGACCATCGAAGTCGCGCGCAGCAACTCGACCGCGACCAACGTCACGCAGACCGTCTACGAAGTCGCCGAGGGCGACAAGACCGGCGCGGTCGTGCAACTGATCCGCGAGCGCAGCCTCAAGCAGGTGATCGTGTTCTGCAACAGCAAGATCGGCGCGAGCCGGCTGGCGCGCAGCCTCGAACGCGACGGCGTGGTGGCGACCGCGATTCACGGCGACCGCTCGCAGAACGAGCGTATGCAGGCGCTCGACGCGTTCAAGCGCGGCGAGATCGAAGCGCTGGTGGCGACCGACGTCGCCGCGCGCGGGCTGGATATTGTTGAACTGCCCGCAGTGATCAACTTCGACCTGCCGTTCAACGCGGAAGATTACGTGCACCGGATCGGCCGTACCGGGCGTGCCGGGGCGTCGGGCGACGCGCTGTCGCTGTGCAGCCCGAACGAGCGCAAGCAGCTTGCCGATATCGAGAAGCTGATCAAGCGGCCTCTCGATGTGCAACGCCTGACCGTTGCAGCGCCGGTGCGTCATCACCACGAAGAGCGCGCGCCGCGCCGCGAGCGCAGCGGCGAAGGTCGCGACGAGCGCGGCAGCCGCCGTCGCACGGGCGCGCCGTCATCGGGCTCGTTCGACCGGCCGCATCACCATCGCGCGCAGCCGGTGGATGACTTTTTCCTCAAGCCGTATGAGCCGTCGCCGTCTTCGCTGCGCAAGGTCGAAGAAGCGGCAGCAGCCGCGCCGCAGAAGTCGGGCTCGAAGCAGCCGTTGGCGGCATTGCTGGGCGGGTTTGGGATGCCGAGGAAGTCGACCTCGTCGTCGTGATGCCGGCGCGGAAGAGTTAGCGCCTCTTTGACGCCTTGCAAGGTTCTTCAGACGCTTCGGCGGTTTAACGTCTCACGCATTTCAAGCGCTTCGCGGTTTCAACGGCGAAGCGCTTTTTATTTTGTGACGCCCATTCGCCGGGCCCATGCCGTGGTGGCGGCGGCATAGAAGCCGTCCAGCGTCGTGTGGGCCTGGCCGTTCAGATCGCCGAGTCCCAGATGGCGCGCCGCGGCGCTGAGCGCTTCGAGCGGCCTGTCGCTGTCGAGCGCGGTGGCGCCGTTCTGCTTGCTCAACTTTTCGCCGAGTTCGTTCGTCACGACGGGCACATGCAGATACCGCGGCGTCGACACACCGAGACAGCGTTGCAGATAAATCTGCCGCGCCGTCGAATCCATCAGATCCACGCCGCGTACGACGTGCGTGATGCCCGCATCCGCATCGTCGACCACCACCGCCAGCTGATACGCCCATTGGTCGTCCGCGCGCTTCAGGACGAAGTCGCCGACCTCGGTGGCGATGTTTTGCGTCTGCTCGCCCTGCCAGCGATCGTCGAACGCGATCACGGCAGCAGCGCCGTCAGGCACGCGTAGCCGCCAGGCGCGCGCCGGTTTGCCGTTCAGACCGTGACGGCAGGTGCCGGGATACGCGAGGGTCGTGTTGCGCGCGTGCGCGTGCAGCAGCGAGTCGGCGATTTCCTTGCGCGTGCAGCCGCACGGATAGATCAGACCGGTCGCCTTCAGCTGTTCCAGCGCCTGCTCGTAGCGCGCCGTGCGCCGGCTTTGCCAGATGGGTGCCTCGTCGGCCTGCATGCCGAAGCGCGCGAGGGTCGCGAGAATGTCGTCGGCGGCGCCCGGCACGGTGCGCGGCCGGTCGACGTCTTCGATCCGCACGAGCCAGGTGCCCTCATGCGCGCGGGCGTCGAGCCAGCTTGCCAGCGCGCTGACCAGCGAGCCGAAATGCAGCGGCCCGGTAGGCGACGGTGCAAAGCGTCCGCGATAGGTCATGGCCGGGTGGCGTTCTCGTGCGCCGCCACCATCACGCCGCGCGTGCCGCCTTGCTGTCCGGATGACACGCCGGGCAGCTCTTGCCTGCAACGTACAGCGGCGATTGCTGCGCTTCGGGCGTGACCACGGCGCGGCAGCCGAAGCATTGCGCGGTCGCGGTAGCCTGCAATTGCGGATTCAGCGCCGTGCGGTAGTCGAACACGAAGCAGTCGCCGTGATAATGCGCGCCGCCCACTTCCTCGAAGTACTTCAGGATGCCGCCTTCGAGCTGGTACACGTTCTCGATGCCGACTTCCTTCATGTGGATCGCGGCCTTCTCGCAGCGAATCCCGCCGGTGCAGAACGACACCACCGTCTTGCCTTCGAGATCGGCACGATTGTTCTCGATCACCTCGGGAAACTCGCTGAATTTCGTAATGCGGTAGTCGAGCGCGTCGTCGAACGTGCCGACGTCCACTTCGAATGCGTTGCGCGTGTCGAGCATCACGACCGGGCGGCCCTCATCGTCGTGACCGCGGTCCAGCCAGGCCTTCAGCGTGGGGGCGTCGACGAACGGCGCGCGGCCGAGTTCCGGACGGATCGCCGGTTTCTTCATCGTGATGATTTCGCGCTTGAGCTTGACCAGCATGCGCGTGAACGGCTGCTTGTCCGACAGGCTTTCCTTGAATTGCAGATTCGCGAACTTGCCCTCGAACAGCGCGTCGTGACGGATGTAGTCGATGAAGGCGTCGGTGTGTTCGCGCGCGCCGGCGACGAACAGGTTGATGCCTTCCGGCGCGAGCAGAACGGTGCCGCGCAGGCCGAGCGCGTTGCAGCGTTCAGTGACGAGCGGGCGCCAGGCGGCGGTGTCTTCGATGGTCGCGAATTGATACGCGGCGAGATTGACGATACTCATGTGTGTTCAGCGGTAAGCAGCGGTATGAAGTGGCCGGCGTGGCGAAGCGCGGGGGCGATGAGCCGCCGCGTGTCGCCCGGGGCAGGCGGGCGAAGCCAGGGTGTCGCGGCCACGTCGAAAAGGGCGAAAGCGCTATTATCCCTCAACCCGGCGTTTCCCCGGACTCTGCCGAATGGCCAGCCGATTGCGCCAGCTCAAATCGGCCGGCAATTTGTGGTGCCGCCAGGTGCCGCGTGGTGCCGTCTCCTGCGCTCGCCGCACGTCGAGCCTGCCGCTGAAGCGGCGCGTCATGCTGAAACGCCCGCGCCGTGGCGCTGCCGCGTTCGCGTCCTAAGCCGGACGGCTAACGCGTGGTTTTGCGCTGAACAGGGCGGAAGGGTGGAGTTACAATGTCGCCCATGCCAGATCCCCGCTTCGTTCATCTCCGCGTTCACTCCGAATTCTCGATTGCCGATGGCATCGTGCGTCTTGACGACGTCGTCAAGGCCGCGGCCAAAGACGGTCAGGGCGCGCTCGCCCTGACCGATCTCGGCAACGCGTTCGGCCTCGTCCGTTTCTACAAGGAAGCCCGCGGCAAAGGGGTCAAACCCATTGCCGGCTGCGACGTCTGGATCACCAATCCGGACGACCGCGACAAGCCTTCCCGTTTGCTGCTGCTGGTCAAGGACCGGCGCGGCTATCTGAATCTGTGCGAACTGCTCAGCAAGGCATCGCTCACGAACCAGTATCGCGGCCGCGCGGAACTCGAAGCCGGCTGGCTCGAATCCGGGCTGGGCGCTGGGCTGCTCGCGTTGTCGGGCGCACAGCATGGCGACGTCGGCCTCGCGCTTGCGGCCGGCAACGAGGAAGCGGCGAAGCGCAACGCGCTGCATTGGGCGAAGGTGTTCCCGGGAGGCTTTTACATCGAGCTGCAGCGTTGCGGCCAGCCGGGCGGCGAGCAATACGTGCAACAGGCGGTTGCGCTCGCGGCATCGCTGAAATTGCCGGTGGTCGCCACGCATCCGATGCAGTTCATGACGCCCGACGACTTCACCGCGCACGAAGCGCGCGTATGTATTTCCGAGGGGGACATTCTCGCGAATCCGCGCCGCCCGAAGCGCTTCACGGCCGAGCAGTATTTCCGCACGCAGGAGGAAATGGCCGCGCTGTTCGCGGATATTCCGTCGGCGCTCGCCAACACCGTCGAGATCGCAAAGCGTTGCAATCTCACGCTCGAACTCGGCAAGCCGAAGCTGCCGCTGTTCCCGACGCCCGATGGCATGTCGCTCGACGACTATCTCGTGCTGCTGTCGAAAGAGGGCCTCGAAAAGCGTCTCGAACAGTTGTACCCGGACGAGGCCGAGCGTGCCGCGCAGCGCGAAACCTACTACCAGCGCCTCGAATTCGAGTGCGGCACGATCATCAAGATGGGCTTTCCGGGCTATTTCCTGATCGTCGCGGACTTCATCAACTGGGCGAAGAACAACGGCGTGCCGGTCGGACCGGGCCGGGGCTCGGGCGCGGGTTCGCTGGTCGCCTACGCGCTCGGCGTGACCGATCTCGACCCGCTGCGCTACAACCTGCTGTTCGAGCGTTTCCTGAATCCGGAGCGGGTGTCGATGCCCGACTTCGACATCGACTTCTGCCAGCACGGCCGCGATCGTGTGATCCAGTACGTGAAGGAGAAATACGGCGCGGACGCCGTGTCGCAGATCGCGACGTTCGGCACGATGGCCGCGAAAGCGGCGGTGCGCGACATCGGCCGGGTGCTCGATCTCGGCTACATGTTCACCGACGGGATCGCCAAGCTGATTCCGTTCAAGCCGGGCAAGCACGTCACGATCGCCGACGCGATGAAGGAAGAGCCGCTGTTGCAGGAGCGCTTCGACAACGAAGACGAAGTGCACCAGCTGATCGAACTCGCGCAGCGCGTCGAAGGCTTGACGCGTAACGTCGGCATGCACGCGGGCGGCGTGCTGATCGCCCCCGGCAAGCTGACCGATTTCTGTCCGCTCTACACACAGGGCGACGAAAGCGGCGTCGTCAGCCAGTACGACAAGGACGACGTCGAAGCCGTCGGCCTCGTGAAGTTCGACTTTCTGGGCTTGACCACGCTGACGATTCTCGACTGGGCCGAGCGCTATATCCGCCGGCTCGATCCGTCGAAGCAGGACTGGTCGCTCGGCCAGGTGCCGCTCGACGATCCGGCCTCGTTCTCGATTCTCAAGAAAGCGAATACGGTCGCCGTGTTCCAGCTGGAAAGCCGCGGCATGCAGGGCATGCTGAAAGACGCGCAGCCCGACCGCTTCGAGGACATCATCGCGCTGGTCGCGTTGTACCGTCCCGGCCCGATGGACCTGATCCCGAGCTTCTGCGCGCGTAAGCACGGCCGCGAAGTGGTCGAGTATCCGGATCCGCGCGTCGAATCTGTTCTGAAAGAGACCTACGGCATCATGGTCTACCAGGAGCAGGTGATGCAGATGGCGCAGATCATCGGCGGCTATTCGCTGGGCGGCGCCGACTTGCTGCGTCGCGCGATGGGTAAGAAGAAGGCCGAGGAAATGGCCGAGCATCGCGAACTGTTCCGCCAGGGCGCTGCGAAGAACGGACTCACCGCCGAGAAGGCCGACGAAATCTTCGACTTGATGGAGAAATTCGCGGGCTACGGCTTCAACAAGTCGCATGCTGCCGCGTATGCGCTGCTTGCGTACTACACCGCGTGGCTGAAGGCGCACCATCCGGCGGAATTCATGGCGGCGAATATGTCGCTCGCCATGGACGATACCGACAAGGTCAAGATCCTGTTCGAAGACTGTCTGACGAACAAGATGGTCGTGTTGCCACCGGACGTGAATCTGTCCGCGTATCGCTTCGAACCGGTCGCGCAAGCCGACGGTAAGCGCTCGAAAACGATCCGTTATGGGCTGGGCGCGATCAAGGGCAGCGGCCAGAACGCGATCGAAGAGATCCTGCGCGCGCGCGAAGAAGGGCCGTTCATCGACATCTTCGATTTCTGCAACCGGGTCGATCGCCGTATCGTCAATCGCCGTACCATTGAAGCGTTGATTCGCGCGGGCGCGTTCGATACCTTGCATGCGAATCGCGCGCAACTGATCGCATCGGTCTCGCTCGCGATGGAAGCGGCCGAGCAGGCAAGCGCCAATGCGTTGCAGGCGGGTCTGTTCGACATGGGCGACGCGCCGTCGCAGGGTCACGAACTGGTCGACGAGCCGGAATGGCCGGAAAAGAAGAAGCTCCAGGAAGAGAAGGCCGCGCTCGGCTTTTACCTGTCGGGCCACCTGTTCGACGCGTACAAGGACGAAGTGCGCCGCTTCGTGCGCCAGAAGATCGGCGAGTTGAAGGAAGGGCGCGACAAGCTGGTCGCGGGTGTCATCGCGTCGCTGCGCACGCAGATGACCCAGCGCGGCAAGATGCTGATCGCGCTGCTCGACGACGGCACCGGCCAGTGCGAAGTGACGGTCTTCAACGAGACCTTCGAAGCGCACAAGCAACTCTTCAAGGAAGACGAACTGCTGGTGGTGCAAGGCCAGGCGCGTAACGACGCGTTCACGGGCGGCATCCGCTTTACCGTCGACATGGTCATGGATCTGGGCCGAGCGCGCTGCCGTTACGCGGAAGCCGTGAAGGTGCAGATGAACGGCAATGCGGATGCGCTGGCGTTGCGCCGCGTGCTCGAAGCGCATAGCGCCGGCAAGGACGAGCCGCAGGCGGCTCCCGCGCCGGCAGCATCATCGCGCGGCAACGGCGGCGGGCGCAACGGTGGCGGTTATGGCAACGACAATGGCCGTCAGCGTCAGGCGGCGCAGATCCCGAACGGCCTGGCTGTGCAGGTGGTTTATCGCAGCGAAAATGCGCAAGGTGAAATGCGTCTGGGCGATGCCTGGCGTGTGAAGCCGACTGACGAACTGCTCGCCGCGTTGCGTGGCGAGTTTGCGGGAAGCTCGATCGAGATCGTTTATTGAGGTCCGGTGGGTCCGCGCAGTTCGCGCGGACAAACGCCGGTCCGCGTTGAGCGCCATAACCCGCGCCGCCTTTCCTTCACCCCCTGCCGCGCCGCGTCTCTTCGCCTAAACGCGCCAGCTTCAAAAACCGGTAGTAGACCGTTTCCGCGTTGAACACCGCGATCATGAAGCCGGCGCGGCCATCCAGAAAACCGCGCCGCAGCAGATAGGTGCGCACGAACGCCCACGCGCCGCGCCCGAGCGCCTTGCCGAAGCTGCCGCGTTGCCCCGCCGCGTGACGTTGCTGCGCGCCCGCCGTCGAATACGCGTCGAGCTTGCGCAGCACGCCTTCGAAGTCCTCGTACGAGTAGTGCATCAGCTTGCCGGTCAGACGCTGCGCGGGCGTGTCGAACACGAGTCGCTCGTGCACGAGGTCGTCGGAGAAACGCGCGGCCCCGCGTTTGAACAGACGCGGAATCCAGTCCGGATACCAGCCGCTGTGATGTATCCAGTGGCCGCAAAAACTCGACAGCCGGTCCACCGCGTAGACGTCGGCGGTGGGTGCGATGAGCGCCGCGCGGATCGCCACGCCCAGTTCCGGCGAGACGATCTCATCGGCGTCGATCGACAGAATCCAGCTCGTGCTGAGCGCGTCGACTGCGCGGTTCTTTTGCGGACCGAAGCCGGGCCAGTCGGTCTGTTCGATCACGCGGGCGCCGTGCGCGCGAGCGATGTCGGCGGTGCCGTCGGTGCTGCCGCCGTCGATCACGACGATCTGGTCGGCAAAGGCCACGGCTTCCAGGCATTCGGCCAGCCGCTGCGCCGCGTTTCGGGTGATGATGGCGACGCCGAGGGTGGTTTCTTGCATACCTGAGTTGCGTGGGCTGAGTTCGAGTGGCGAGGAACGCGGAATGACGGAGGCTAGTCGTGCAAACGAGTCTCGCGAGTATACACAGCCTCTACACAGCCTCGCTCATCCGGCCCCACACCCAGGCGCGGCTCGTGGAGCGTCGGCCGTCGCGCGCCTCGCTTTGCCGGTTGTCACGTCCAATGGCCACCACACCCCAAAGCCATCCACTCCCCCCGGCCTCCACCTCCAACCGATTACAATGCTCTTTTTGATAACCCGCGGCGCCCGTCCGGTGCGCCGCGCGGTTGCTGTCCCGCATTCACAGAGGATTCCTTGAGCGCGAAGCCAACGTTAAGCAAACCCATCGGTTCAGGTGAGGCATCGTCGCCGGCCGTCGTCTTCCGGCGCCTGTGGCCGTATATCAAGCCGCTGCTGTGGGTGGTGGTCGGCGCGATCGTCGCGATGGCCGTCAGCGCCGGCACCGACGCCGCCATCCCCGCCTTGCTCAAACCGCTGCTGGACAAAGGCTTCGGCGCGCACGCGAGCGACAACGCCAAGTGGTTCGTGCCGGCCGCGGTGATCGGCCTCGCGCTCATTCGCGGCGTGTCGCAATACGCGTCCGGCTATCTGCTCGCGTACGTGTCGAACAAGATCCTGCTCGACCTGCGTCTGAAGATGTTCAACCGGATGATCCACACGAGCGTTGCGTTTTTCCAGCGCGAAACCGCGAGCACGGTGATCAACGCGATCGTGTTCGAGGTGAATCAGATTCTCAACGTGCTGCTGAGCGTGATGGTGACGCTCGTGCGCGACTCGCTGACGGTGATCTTCCTGCTCGGCTATCTGTTCTATCTGAACTGGCGACTGACGCTGATCGTCGCGGTGCTGCTGCCGGGGATCGGCTGGCTGGTCGGCAAGATCAATCGTCGTCTGCGGCGCCTAAACCGCGAACATCAGCTGCTGACCAACGAGCTGTCGTACATCGTCGAAGAGACCGTCGGCGGCTACAAGGTCGTCAAGGTGCATAACGGCGAGCAGTACGAGATCGACCGCTTCACGGCGATGAGCAAGCGCCTGCGCGGCTACGCGATGCGCATGACGGTGTCCGGTGGTCTCGCACAGCCGTTGACGCAGTTCCTCGCGTCGATCGCGCTCGCCGTCGTGATTACGATCGCGGTGGTGCAGTCGTCGTCGGACCAGACCACGGTGGGCGGCTTCGTCGCGTTCGTCACGTCGATGCTGCTGATCATTTCGCCGCTCAAGCATCTGATGGACGTGAACCAGCCGCTGCAGCGCGGCATGACGGCCTGCGAGCTGATCTTCGGTCTGATCGACGAGCCCTCCGAGCCGGAAGGCGGCGGCAAGCCGCTCGAGCGTGCGCGCGGCGAGGTCGAGTTGCGCGACGTATCGTTCAATTACAGCACCAACGGCACGAGCGCCACGCATAACCGCCACACGCTCGATCACGTGTCGTTCAAGGTGGCGCCGGGCGAAATGGTCGCGCTTGCGGGCCCGTCGGGCAGCGGCAAGACCACGCTGGTGAATCTGCTGCCGCGCTTTTTCGATCCGACCGGCGGCCAGATTCTGGTCGACGGGGTGCCGCTGCCCGAATACGATCTGCACGCGCTGCGCGGCCAGATCGCGATGGTGAGCCAGGACGTGGTGCTGTTCAACGACACGGTCGCCAACAACGTCGCGTACGGCCAGACTGCCGATGCGCAGAAGGTCAGGGCGGCACTGCGCGCGGCCAACCTGTGGGACACCGTCGAGGCGATGCCGAACGGCATCGAGACCCTGGTCGGCGACAACGGCATGATGCTCTCGGGCGGCCAGCGGCAGCGTCTGGCGATTGCGCGCGCGATCTACAAGGACGCGCCGATCCTGATTCTCGACGAAGCCACTTCCGCGCTCGATTCCGAATCCGAGCGCCACGTGCAGTCCGCGCTGGAAACGTTGATGAAGGGCCGCACGACGCTGGTCATTGCGCACCGTCTGTCGACAATCGAGCGCGCCGACCGGATTCTCGTGATGGAAGCAGGGCGCATCGTCGAGCGCGGCAGCCATCGTGAGTTGCTGAAGCAGGATGGGCTGTATGCGCATCTGCACCGCATCCAGTTCCAGCAGAACGCGGCCTGATCGGACCGGTTCGAGCGACGCCCGGTCTGCTGGCTGAGCGTCGCGTCTTTATCGCCCCGTTGAACGGGGAAACACATTTCACATTCCGGCCGGCATCGTCCGTCGCGCGGCGCACCACAATCGCAACGCGCGTTTTCAGCGACGGTCTTGGCGCACCACGCGCTTGAGCCAGATGCCCGGCGCATACACCGCCGGACAGCTCGCGTACAGAAACATCCGAATGCGCAGCCCGAGCTTCACGCCGGCACTGCGCATCAGCAAGCCGATCCGCTCGCCGAGACTGCCTGCCTCGAACATCGCGTGGATGAACTGCTCACGCGCGAGCTTGGGCGCCATCGCCGCGCGCATGCGTTCGCCCACCCCGGCAACCCCGGCGTCGCGCTGCAACTGCGCCAGTTCCGCCAGTCCGTGGCGATTGCTCTGGCGCATCCGCGCGATCAGCTCATCCACCGAACCATAGCGGCGTTTGCGCGACAGCCCGCCGCGCCGGTAGCGCACCAGCGGCTCGCGCAGGCTCATGGCGCCGCCCGACAGGATCGCGCGCAGCACCATGATCTGATCTTCGGCCGCGGCGCCCGGCTGCATCGGTCCGAAGCGCTCGAACAGCCGCCGCGACCAGGTGTGCGCCGCGCCGATCAGCCATGGCCGGCCCGCCAGCCAGTCGTCGAAACTGCGATAGGCGTCGAGTTCGGTAGGGCTCAGCCGCTCGTGAACGTGGCCTGCCTCGTCCATGTCGGCGAGGTCGGTGGCGATCAGATCGGGGCGGCGCTCGTGCGCGAGCCAGAAGTCGACCACCCGCTCGCAGCGGGTCGACGCAGACATGTCGTCGCCCGCGGCGACGAACAGCAGCTCTCCGTGCGCCAGCTGCGCGATTTGCGACAGGTGCGCGCTGATGCCCTGGTTGGCCGCGTTGCGCCGCGTGATCACCCGATGCGGACCGTGGTAGCCGGCGAGCGCCGCTTCGATCGCGGCAAAGGTCGCGTCGCTGGAGGCGTCGTCGGAGATGATGATTTCGAGCGGCTGATAGGTCTGCGCGAGCGCGCTGCGCACGGCATCGCCGATCTGTCCGGCCTGGTTGTAGGCGATCAGCAGCATCGTGACCAGCGGGCGTTCGGTGCCCGGCGTGGCGTGGGGCGCGGCGGGGGACGGGTGAGGCGGCAGGCTATCGGTCATGGAGTCGGAGCGGTTGCGATTGGGCTAGATTTTAATCGGTGCAGACGCGGCTGCGGGATTGCGGCTTCGATCCGCAGCGCCGCGGCAGGCATCCTTTACAATTGCCGCTGCTTACGACCAACCGGCCTGCGCGGCGCCGCGTGTCCATGCCCGTGTGCAACCCGCCTGGCACCGCCTGTGCGCCGCGAGCGCCCTTCACCGAGATCCGATCCTTGTCCGACCCGACCCGCCGCCCCCTCACCGACATCGCGCTGACCACCCAGGCGCTGAAAAACAGCGGCGGCGCCGAACGCTATACGCGCGACGTGATCGCCGGCCTGCACCGGATGGGCTTGCGTCCGACGCTGTTCGCCCGCGAAATCGACCGAAGCCTGCCCGAAGCGGCATGGATCGACGCGCAGCCGCTGAACGTGCGCTGGGCGCCGCGCAAGCTGCGCAATCTTGCGTTCGACTGGCGGCTGAAGCAGCGGCTCAAACGGCACCGCCCCGCCTGCGTGTTTTCGATCAATCACTCCACCCAGGCCGATGTGGCGTTGTGCGGCGGCACGCATCCGGGCTCGCTCGAAGCCGCCGGGCGCAGCGCGCGCCGCAGCGATGAGTGGCAGATCGACATGGAGCGGCGCGTCTACACGCAGGCGCGTTCGATCATCGCGCATTCGCAACTGATGAGCCGCGAGCTGCAGCGCTTTTACGGTGTGGCGGCGCAGCGTATCGACGTCATCTATCCGCCGGTCGACACCGCGCGCTTCCAGCCGCTCACCGACGAAGCCCGCGCGGCGGTGCGCCGCCAGCTCGACTTGCCCGAAGACCGCGTGATCTTCGTGTTCTCGTCGACCAGTCA
This sequence comes from Paraburkholderia fynbosensis, assembly GCF_902859935.1. Classification (GTDB taxonomy): domain Bacteria; phylum Pseudomonadota; class Gammaproteobacteria; order Burkholderiales; family Burkholderiaceae; genus Paraburkholderia; species Paraburkholderia fynbosensis. Next base: position 223,482 of record NZ_CADIKI010000010.1, on the reverse strand, counting down.
CGAGCGCAAAGGCTATCCGCTGCTGGAGGCGTTTTTCGCGCGGACCACGCTGCCGGTGTGCCTTGTCGTCGCCGGCCGGCCGGTGCCTAAGACCAGTGAGACGATTCGCTACGTCGGCTACAGCAAGGAGATCGAGAGGCTGTTCGCGGCCGCCGACTTCACGGTCGTCGCGTCGGCGTACGAGCCGTTCGGTCTCGTCGGCGTCGAGTCGGTGATGTGCGGCACGCCGCTCGTGATCGCGGACAACGTCGGCTCGGCGGAGACCGTCACCGGCGCGGCGAAGATCGCGTTCTCGAGGCAGTCTGGCGGGAGTTTCGAGCGCGCGATCGGACAGGCGGTGGAGCGGGTGCGCGCAGGCGGCGCGCGGATCGCGCGGCCGCTCGAGAGTCTGGTGTACGACCCGAGCGTCGATGCGCATGTTGCCGCGCTTTACGAGCTGTTCACGAGGTGAACTGATCAGCTGATGCGCGGCTGCGCCAGCGACGGGCGCGGGAGCGCGCCGAATCGGCGGCAAGGGGAGCAGCCGGTCCGAATCCGCCGGGCGCCCGCTGGCGCGACTCACGCACGACCTCGGGCGTTGATGCCTCTGGGGCACGCCTCGCGCCACGGGCGCGCGGCCAGAGTGCAGGCGCGGGTGCGGGACAACGCCGAATCGGCAGAGGTGGGAGCAAGCCGGCCCCGGTCCCCGCCGGGCGCCCGCTCACGAAAGCCCGTCCGCCTTCAGACCTTGACGCCGCCAGCGCGGCGAGCCGCATGTAAGGCCGGCGCCAGCGCGCTCTGCAGTTCGCGCTTTCTTGCATCGACCACCGCGAGCAGCGTGGCGACCAGCAACGCGAGCAGCACCGTGACCATGATCGGCACGAGCACGTCGATGGTCAGCCCGAAAATCACAGTGCTGGTGGCGACCGCGAGGCCCGCGTAAGAGGCCGCGCGGATGGCCGGGTCGGCCGAATGCCGATGTCGCCAGAAATAGACCGAAATCCCATAGTAGAACAGCAGCAGGCCCGCCACGCCGATCGCGCCCATCTCGGCGAGCGCCGAGAAAAAGTCGCTATGGGCGCGCTCGTTGACGATCTCGGCCTTCACTTCGCCGCGCCTCGCCATCACGCCCAGCTCCTCGGCCAGATGTCCCTTGCCGACGCCATATACCGGGTGATGCATGAAAATCAGCCGCGACGCGTTCCACAACTGCAGGCGCAGACCCACCGAGGTGTAATCCTCGCCCTTGTGCATCATCGAGACGTCGGTCGACACTTCGCTCAGGCGCTTCTGGATGCGCTCGGTCGACAGCAGCGTGCCGGCCACGAGCACGATCGCCAGCGTCGCGATCAGCAGACGCTTCTTGTGCGCAAACCACTGGTACTGCATGCCGAGCAGCACCACGAACACGGGCACGGCCAGCCAGCCGCCACGGGTGCCCGACAAATACGACGCATAGCCGCCCGCCACCAGCGCGAGCACACGCGGCACCAGCACGCGCCAGTCGCGCGGCTTGTCCCAGCCGAGCGTGAAGACCGAGAGGAAAGCGAGCAGCAGCGCGGTATCGCCGAACGGAATCGCGTTCGTGTAGGAATTATTCAGACGATTCGCATCGGTCCAGCCGCCAGGGGGCTGATCGATGATCGCCCCGAGCCCGACCGCCAGCGCGCCCGCCGCGCAGCCCCAGCCGATCATGCGCAGATTGCGCGATGGCAATTGCCGCAGCAGCAGGAAGATCGGCAGCGCGAGCACGAAGCGCGACAGCGCGTCGAATTGCCGGGGCAGCCAGTAGCCGAATAGCAATTGCTGCGCGCCGACCGCGACGACCAGTGCCAGCATGCCGATGGTGAACCAGCGATAAGTGCGCAGCGCCGAAAAATAGCCCGGCATGCGCCGGTTGACGACGGCGGCGCCGAGCGCCAGCGCGAGAATTGCGAAAAAGCAGTAGCCGGTGCCGCCGCGCCACGTCAGATTGACGGCGGGCGCGAGAAACAGCAGGGCCGTGCAGAGCCAGACCAGACTGGAAGCAAAAATCATAGGGCAACGATTTGTATGAACACTACCGTTCCGGTGGTGGAGTTGCTGGGGGAGCCGGACCATTGAGAGACGTTTTTCAAGACGGTAGAGCGAACCGGATTATAACCGTGCCCCTCCTTGCAAAATGCTTGCAGTTTGCACGCGGAAAGGTGCGGCAAGGTGGGCCCACGACACGGCGCGGCGAATCGGCGCGTAAGGGCGCGAACGCAAGGCGGCGCGGCACTTGTGGCGATTGGCGTGGCGGTCTGCGTGACCTTGCGCGCAGCGCTCTGCGCTCGGCGTAAGCGGCCCCACGTGGCTGCGGCCCGGCGGGCGGCGGCCCGCCATTTGTCGTACGGGCGCGCCGCGGCGGTACAATCCCGCCAAACTCATGGCCGGCGCGCGGCGCATGCCGTGCCCGCACCCGGCTCAACGGACCGAATCGATGTTCTCAATCATCATCCCGACCTGGAACAACCTGCCTTACCTGCGCCTCGTGATCGAGAGCCTGCGGCGTTATTCGACGCACGCGCATCAGATCATCGTGCACGTCAACGACGGCTCGGACGGCACGCTCGCCTGGGTGCGCGACGAGGGCATCGAACATACCGCATCGCCCGGCAACATCGGCATCTGCCATGCGGTGAATATCGCCGCGGCGCGCGCGACACACAATTACATCGTCTACATGAACGACGACATGTACTGCTGCCCCGGCTGGGACGACGCGCTCGTCAAACGCCTCGCCCAGATGCCCGCCGACAACCTGTTCATGCTGTCCGGCACGATGGTCGAGCCGGTCGATTCCGGCAATCCGTGCGTGGTGGTGCGCAACTTCGGCCGCGACGTGGAGACTTTCCGCGCCGACGAACTGGTCGCCGCCGCGCCCGGCATGGCGCGCGCCGACTGGCGCGGCGCGACATGGCCGCCGACGCTCGTGCATCGCGACTGGTGGCACAAGGTGGGTGGCTATAGCAGCGAATTGAGTCCCGGCATGAGCAGCGACAACGACTTTTCGATGAAATTGTGGGACGCCGGCTGCCGCGTGTTCCTCGGCGTCGGCGACAGTCTCGTGTATCACTTCCAGCAGAAGAGCACCGGCAAGGTCGTCAAGAACGACGGGCGCCGTCAGTTCCTGAACAAATGGGGCATGACCCAAGCCACGTTCGACCGCTACTATCTGCGGCGCGGCACGGCTGTCGAGGGCGGCGCGGCGGTGAGCGAGCCCGAGCGCAGCGGGCGCCTGCGCCGCGCGCTGTTGAAATCGCGGATCAAGCGGGCGTTCAGCTGACGGCGGCTTGTCGTGCGCAAGCGGGCGTCCACACGCGCGCGCCCGAACCTCGCGGGCTACGTGTCGGCCCGCAGCAGTCCACGCCGCTACGGCCAGTCCGTCACACGCCGCCCGTCACCAGCGGCAACACCGTCAGATCCGGATGCGTGCCGTCGACGATGCTGCGTCCCACATGCACCCCTTCGTAGAGCGCGTCGTCCTTGCTGGCGAAGCTCTCCTCGCCGTCCGCATGGAACGGCACGGCATGGCCGGGAATCGCCGGATCGGCGCCCGGATGGCAGACATAGCCGACATACGTGTAGCGGTTATCAGCCGCGGCTGACGGCCTGGTTTCGTCGGGCGGGGTCTTTGGCAGCGGCGCCACGTGAATTTCGAAACCCTCGTATTCCACCATTTGCCAGGGTGCGGTTTCATCGGCCATGGCCGCCTCCGTCTTCGTCGTGTCTACCAAAAAGTCTAGGTGATCCGCGAGCGAAACGCGCTGGAAGACGGATACGGCAAAACCCGGCCGTCCGGCAATGTGCGGTCGATGAACGCCGGTGACAGCGTGAGCTTCGCGCAGGCTTCGTCGCCGGTGTTCCAGAACGCGGTGTAGCGGCGCGCGGCCTGCGCAACGGCATCGCTTTGCGCCGATGCGGCATCGACGGCGAAGTGGTGCGGCGCGGGCAGGGCGGCATTGCTCGCGGCGTAAGCGCTCAGGGTGGCGGCGGGTCCGATGGCCAGCATGACGTGACTAAGGAGGCGCGAAACGCGTGAGGCTCGACATGGGCGCTCCAGAGAAGTGTAAGTGGATGAAACAGACGCTTCGGCTAACCACCACGATTTAATAGTCGGCCTGACGAACAAAAAGGATTTTCACTTTCAATTTCAAAATCCTGGCCGGATCAAGCGGGTCCGCCCCGACGCCCGCGTGCGTTCGTCATATAGAATGGCGCGCTTTGCCCGGAAACGACCTCGCCCATGTGGTTCAAAAACCTTCAGTTGCACCGTCTTCCCGCTCCGTGGTCCGTCACCACCGAACAGATGCAGAAGTGGCTCGCGCCGCACGCGTTTGCCCCCGGCAATAGCGTCGAGATGCAAAGCCACGGCTGGGCGTCGCCGCGCGACAACGATTCGCTGGTGTACGCGCTCAACGGCCAGATGCTGCTGGTGTTCCGCACCGAAAAGAAACTGCTGCCCGCGTCGGTCGTCACGCAGGTGACCAGGGCGCGCGCACTCGAACTCGAGGAACAGCAGGGCTTCAAACCCGGCCGCAAGCAGATGCGCGAACTGAAGGAGCAGGTCACCGACGAACTGCTGCCGCGCGCGTTCAGCATTCGTCGCGACACGCGCGTGTGGATCGACTGCAAGAACGGCTGGCTCGTGATCGACGCGGCTTCACAAACGGTCGCCGACGAAGTGCGGGGCCTGCTGGTGAAGTCGATCGACCAACTGCCGCTCGGCACGGTGCGCGTCACGCAGTCGCCGGTCGCGGCGATGACCGGGTGGCTCCTCTGCGGCGAAGGCCCGGCGGGCTTCACACTCGACCAGGACACCGAACTGCGCTCGCCTACTGAAGGCAACGCCACCGTACGCTACGTCGGACATACTTTGGATACCGAAGATATGCGCCGCCATATCGAAGCGGGCAAGCAGTGCATGCGCCTCGCGATGACGTGGAACGACCGAGTGTCGTTCGTGCTGACGCCTTCGCTGACGATCAAGCGCATCGCGCCGCTCGACGTGCTGAAGGAAGCGAGCGACCCGACCGCGCAGAACGACGACGAGCGTTTCGATTCCGACGTCACGCTGATGACCGCCGAACTCGACCGCCTGTTGACCGATCTGCTCGACGCGTTGGGCGGCGAGCAGGGCGACGCGCTCCCGCAGGCTGCGGCGGCCTGATCCGCCTGCTGGTTCGGCAAGGACCGGCGCGTCGCGCGTTGACGCGCTGGCATCGACTCGCTGGATCAGCGGTGTCTGAATCGGCGTGGTCCAATCGGGTCTTCACGCTCAGGCCGTCGCGCTGCAGGGCGGTGCGCGACAAGCTCGCGAATCAGTCCGCGTGTGATCTCGCGCAGCGTGCCTGCTTGCACGCTACTCCGCATGACCAACCGCAGGCCACCCTGAGCGTCGGCAAGCGCAGTGCGCGCGCGTCGTCGGCGAAAGCGCCTTGGTAGCCATCACACGAATCCGTTTGATCCATTTCGCGCTTCGTTCTGCGTCCGCGCGGCTGCGCCCGCCGCAACGCGCCGTTGCGCGCATCGAATCTGTATAAGATGACGGTCGAACTCGTGCATCCGCCAAGGAGGGCTTGCGATGGTTCGTCTGGTGATGATTCTGCTGGGCGTCGATTATCTGCGTACCCGCTGGCGATCGTTGCGGATCATCGGCTGGCTGAGTGCGCTGCTCGGCGTGGTGATATTCATCGACGCGCTCGATAACGCGCTTTATTTTCCGATCACGCCGTTCGCGATACTGCTGCTGCTCGAAGGACTCTGCACGCTGGCCGTCGCGTGGACCGGCATGGGCGGGCAACGCACGCTGCGCTACGTGAAGGGCTTTGCGTTCAGCTTTGCCGCGGCGCTGATTCTGGCCGGCCACCACCACGGCCATTTCATTCTGTCGATGATCTTCGGCATGCTGTTTCTGGCCGACGGCTTGCTGCAGATCGTCTCGGCGCGGGTGGTCCGCTATCGCACATGGCGGCTCGCAATCATCGGCGGCAGCCTCGAAATCGCGCTGGCGATTTTCTTCTTCCAACCATTCCCGACCCACTACGTGGGCACCGTGCCGTACTGTCTCGGCCTCGGGCTGATGTTCGGCGGCTGGAATCTGATTTTGCTGAGCACACGGGCACGGCGCCTCGCGTCGAACCCGGCGGTGGCCGCCGACGATGCCGCGGCGCATGCAGCGTCCGCACCCGCTGCGCCCGCCCAGACGGCGGCACGTGCGGCATCGCCGGGCCGGCCGACCACGCTCGAATGGGACGGTCCGCCTGCCGCCGACGAAGCCGCGTTGACCGTGCACGTGTGGACCCCGGTGGGCTCGGCCAAAAGCGAGGCGCGCCGGCAGCCGATCGTCGACCGCTATATCGCGGCGGTGGACCGCCATGGCGTGATATCGACCGGCCATGCCGCGCTCGAATCGCCCGAGGGCATCTACATCAGCTTGTACCCGGGCGTGGAGATCGATCGCTCACCGGACGATTTCACGCGGCTGTTGCGCGCCACGAGCGAGAACGACGTGCCGGGCGTGTTCCAGCCCGACTATCCGACCGAATCGAAGGCGTGGTGTCCGTCGACGGTGCAGGTGCGCATCCGCAACTACGATCCGGTCCGCTTGCGCCGCTTCTGGGAGACCTATCGGCAGGACACGACCTACAACCTGACGCATCGCAACTGTTCGAGCAGCGTGTCGCGCGCGCTGGAGGCGGCGCTCGAGGGCGCATCGGCGCGCGTGTGGGGCAACCTGGGCGGCTGGCGGCCGTTTTTGCGCGTGATCACGACGCCGGAATTGTGGGTGGCCGCGCAACTGCGCAAACGCGCTGCGACGATGGCGTGGACTCCCGGCCTCACGCTCGACTATGCGCGCGCGCTCAGCATGTTGGCGGACCCGCGGCCTTCCGGCTGGGTCCGCATGGCGCGGCTCGCCGTGCGCAGAATGATGCGCTCGCGGCAGCAGTGGCGTGAAGAGGCGCGCAACGCGACCGTGGCGCAGGCGGGGGAGCGCGGCGTGGCGCCGGGAGCGGTGCGGGATTCCGGCGTGAGTGACGCGTGAGTCATGCGTTGGCGAAACTTGAGCGACGCACGGGCGGCGCGTGCGTGAAACGCAACCGGCCCATCACCGGCATCGCAACGACGTGCAGTCTGCCCAACTTCGGCATTGCAACGAAAACGGCAATCGCGTCAACGGCTTGCGGATTTTGCCTCGCACTTATGCACAGATTTTTGAACAGATTCTGTTGATAACTTCTGTATTCCAAACCGCCGCTCAGATGAGTTGAGCCAATCAATCTCCGGCTCACGCCATGCTGCGAGGCGTCGCCGGCGTGAATAGGCAATCGCTACTCACTCACGCCCTCGCTTCAGCGTGCAAGCACGACTCAAAAACTGATCGTCGCGGTAATCGTGTCGCTGTAGTTGCCGGGCATCGGCGTGCTCTGCGCCGGCACGAGTCCGTACACCTTGATCGGCACCGCGTTTGCCGTTACCCGGCCGGTGGCCATCGTCGTGCCCGAGTTGCCGTTGCCCCAAGCGCTGGTCTCGGCCGAGTCCGTGTAAAGCTGGTCATTCACCGCGCCGCCCGCGCCGCCCCCGCCCACGCGCTGCATCTGACGCGCCGCCGCGTCGCCGTTCGAGCCGCTGCTCAGCGCGATCCGAAAGGCGTCGCCATTGGTGCAGCGCGCGGTAATCGCGCCGCTCGCGCTCAACGCAGGAACTCAGTACGCCCGCCGACGTGAAGGCGACATGGGCCGCGCTGATCAGGCAGTTGTTGCGCACTGTGCGCTGGCCGTGAAACCGACGCTGCCGGCGCTCGTCGTCAGTGCGGCGCAGCCCGGCGCGATCAGCAGGAAGAAGCCGTAGTTCAGCGAGGTCTGGCTGAGGGTCTGCGAATAAGTGGTGCTGACGTTGCCGGTGGTCGGCACCGTTGGCTGGTTGGCGGTGACGAGACCGTAGAAATTCACCGTCGCTGGTGCGCTCGAGCCCAAGGCGAGCGAATGCGCGGCGTCCTGATACAGGCCGTACTGCAACTGTTTGGCGCGGGTCGTCATGGAGCGTGCCGTGCTGCCGCCCAGATAATTGCTGAATAGTCCGATTAAGATTCGTGAATTAAATATGTGTCGATCGCGTCGCTGCGCATGCCATTAATTGGGATGCGCGTCATTCACCGAGTGCCAGCGCGCGCTTGCGTCGCAGCAACGAAGAGCCGAGCGAGACCGCCGCGCCGATGCCGCCCATTGCCAGCGACATCGCCACGATCAACGGTCCGGTTTGCGTCCGCGCCGATAACAGACCCACCAGCAGACCGGCGAGCGGCTGCGTCAGGTTGTTCAGCAGGATCACCACGCCGGTCGTCTTGCCGTAGTCCTCCGGCGGAATGATCCGCTGGCGCGCGCCGCGAATATAGACGTTGAACATCTTGTCGAAGCCGACGATCAGCAGGAAGCCGAGCGCGTAACCGCGGGGCGCGCCACTCGCGCCGGCGATCACGCCACCCGCGCAGATCGCCACGAACGCAACCCGGCCGAGCATCCTCGCGGGCCATGCGGTTCGCGCGATGGTCAGCAGGATCAGCACCGTGGCGACCGCGCCGGCTGATTGCAGCGCGGCATAGTAGTGGTTCGATTGCGCGTGATAGCCGGTCACCATCGCGGCCGACGTGGCGAGCGTCACGCCGATCACGAGGTTTTCGGCGGCTGCGAGCAGCACGAGCCTCTTCAGACCCGGCAACACCAGCACATGGCGCAGCGCGATGCGCAGCGGCCGGCTCCAGTGGCCCGCGAGACGGGGCGGCGGATTACCGGGCTCGAAGCCGCTCGTGCGCCGCCACAGCAGCAGCGCGCCATCGGCGGCGCCGAACAGCACGCCGGTGGCGCCGACCACCCATTCCCAACGCCACCAGCCGAGCAGCAGCGCGGCCAGCATCGGGCCGAGGACGACCCCCAACTGGTCGGCGAGTTGCGAGTAGGCGAGCACGCGTTGAAACTGCTGTGTGCTGAAGATTTGCGGCAGCATCACCTCGCGTGCCACCAGCCCCTGGCTCGTCAACACGCCGCAGATCGCCGAGAGCGCGATCAGCCAGCCGATCCCGCCAAACAGCAGGTACGCGAGCACGCCGCCGAAGCACGTCAGGGCCCGGACGGTCTGACTCACTCGCATCAGCCTGAGCGGCGCAATGCGGTCGCACAGCGCGCCGAAGAAAGGGAACACGAGGTATCGGGGCAGCGTTTCGATGAAAAACGCGAGGCCCGACCACGAGACCTCGCGCGTCGTCTGGAACACGACGAGCGGAACGAGAAACAGCAGAATCTGATCGGCGAGACGCGCGACAAACAGCGAGCAGAAGAAAGCCTGATGATTGACGCGCACCATGGATGTCCCGTCGTTTATGGGTCGACACCGATGCTATCAAAGATGGCTGCGCCAGTCGCGCAGCGAGACGCGCCGCCCGTCGGCCGCAACACCGCGTGGGCGGCGTGAGGGGGCCGGTGGGCGGCGCGAGGACTGCTTACGCTGTACCGCGATACGCACGCTCCAGTTGCGCGACATCCAGCTTGACCATTTGCATCATCGCTTTCATCACGCGGCTTGCTTTTGCGGTGTCCGGATCGCGCAGCATATCGCCGAGCGCGTCGGGCACGATCTGCCAGGACACGCCGAAGCGGTCCTGCAGCCAGCCGCATTGCCACGGCTTACCGCCGTCGAGGAGCTTCGACCAGTAGTGATCGACCTCCGCCTGGGAGCTGCAATGCACGAACAGCGAAATCGCCGGGGTGAACGGAAATTGCGCGCCGCCGTTCAGGGCCATGAACTCCTGGCCTTCGATCTCGAACGTGACGACCAGCACGTCGCCCTCCGGGCCCGGTCCGGCGTCCGTGTAATGCATCGTGGTGGCGATGCGCGAAGCGGAAAACACGGACGTATAGAAGCGGGCCGCTTCTTCCGCATTGCCGTCGAACCACAGGCACGGCGCTATCTTTTGCATGACGGTTCTCCTGCTGCCAGGCGGATCGGGCTTGCGCTGCTTTCGCTTTACCGACGCGTCAGCCGTCGCATTTCATCGTGGCCATGGCCTGCTGGATTTCTTCCGCGCTCAGATCGCGGGTGTGCGTGGCGAGCGACCAGCGATGGCCGAACGGGTCCTGCAACTGGCCGTAGCGGTCACCCCAGAACATGTCGGCGACCGGCATCAGGACGGTCGCGCCGGCCTCGACGGCCTGGTTGAAGCTGGCGTCGACGTCCTGCACGTAGTGGTGAATCGTGACCGGCGTGCCCTTGAGCGTATTCGGGCCGAATGCCTGATGGTCGGGCCACTCGTCGGTCAGCATCAGCATGGAGTCGCCGATCTTCAGGCAGGCGTGCATCACCTTGCCGCCCGGCCCCGGCAGGCGGAACTGTTCGACGGCATTGAAGGCCTTCGTGTAGAACGCGATGGCGTCCGCGGCGTTGGCGCAGATCAGATACGGTGTGAGCGAGTGCATCCCGTCGGGGATCGGTTTGACGGCGGCGCTGGTCATGACGGTGACTCCTTGAAGTAACAGGTTCGCGAGTTGAAAGACTGGCTGCGTGAGCCAGGTCTTCAACGTTACGACGAGTCCAGCGCAGTTGAATCGACACTCCGGAAAAAATATTTTCGGGGTGGGGGCCGCGAGTTGCGCCGGAACCCGCCGGAACCTCCATCAGCCGCCAGAAGCCATTCAACCGGCCGGATTGTCTTCATCCGGCGGCACGGATGACGGCGGTGGCAGAACCGCGTCGGGCGTGCCGAGGATGCTGATCTGGAACGTCCGCGTGGCCGCCAGCGACTGCAACGTGGCGTCCTCGGGGATGTGCTCGAAGAGCGGCAGGATCACCGAGCCGCCGATCACCGCGCGCCGGCTGTTGTCGGCCGGCCGCAAGCCCCACACGTCCTGATAGACGACCGGCACCGTGACGCCGTCGCGCGCCGTATTGCCGATGTACAGCATCACGTGGCCGCCGATGTAGATCAGCGTGCGAAATGGCTCGCCGTGCCGGGCGAGATAGTCAAGCCGCTGCGCAGGCGTGGAGGCGGACAGGTCGATCATGCGCCCCGCGCTCATCTGCGTCGACGAATGGCGCGGCAGCCACACGCCGAACGCGGCGAAGATGCTTTGCAGTTCCGACGAACAGTCGTTGTAGAGCCCGCTATTGCCCCAGCCATACGGCCGTCCGATCAGCGCTTTCATAAGCATTGCCAGGTGGCGCGGTGTGGCGGCGAGCGGCATGGGTGCGATTTGCGCTTCGCTCAGCGTGGCGGTGCGGATGAGCGCGCGGCCATCGGCATCGCGGACCGGCACGAGCACTTCGCGCATCGCGGGGGGCGGGGTGACGCTCGCGGCCTGGTTGCCTGTTTCGCTGATCTTTCCGTCGGCGGACGTATGCCGCTCGATGGGCGCCGGCGAGTCCGACGACGACGGCAGCAACGGCAATATCGTGCCCGCCGGCGCGTCGAAGCGGAATATGCCGCGGCTGTCGCGCACGGGCGCCGATGCGAGCGTCACCGCGCCGAGCGATTTGCCGGCCGCGGCGCGCCATGCGTCGACGAAGTGGTCGTCGGCCATCGCGACGCCGTCGCTACGCACCCAGCCCTGCACGTCGGGCGTCTGCACGTAATGCCACGCGCCGTCGACGCTGCTGCCCAGCACATACAACGGCGTGCCCGGCCGCGTGGCCGAAATCTGCAGGTTGTCGAACGGATAGCCTTCGCCGGCCAGACGATGGTCGTAAAACGAAGGATCGGAGGTCGGCAGTTCGCGCACCATCAGGTTGGTGGTGGCAATTGCGCGGCGCCCGGGTTGATAGGCCGGCGCTTGCGTGAACTGCCCGACGTTCATGTTCTGCGCGATCGCATCGATCCATGCCTTGTCGTGCGGGCGGAAGTTCTCGCCATAGCCGAGCTCAGCGCCGCTCCTGCCGGTGTTGTCGAATCTGGCGATGCGGCGCTGCTGCAATGCGGCAATGTCCGCGCCTTGCTGTCGATAAACGCGCGTGTTCACGTACGCTGAATTCCACGGCGATGCTGCGTTCACGCCGGTGCCGAAGTAGCGCGCGTAGAGCGCCCTGAAATGCGCCTGCTGATCCGCCGCGCTGAGGAACGGCTGGTCATAGCCTGCGTCGTCCGGTTTGAGCCAGTGATCGACGTCCTGGTCGTAACCGGCGAGCGGAAACAGCGTAACGGTATCGACCGGCGCGTGCGCGGCGCGCGGCGGCGCAGTGCTGCACGCGGCGAGCATCGTGAGAGCGGCGCACAGCGCGGCGGCACGGCACGCGTTCGGCCATGAAGCAGCGAAGCGGGACAGGACGGCAATGGACATAGGGTTCGGCGTGGAGGATCGAAGGACACGATGATAAGGTGTTCGCGACGCGCGCCGTGTTGCGCGGTGTTGTGCCGGCGCTGCGTCAGGCATGCTCATGCACGACGCTTCTGTGTTTTCATGCTGATTCGGAGCGCTCAGCGCGGCCGCACGCGAGCGCACCTCATACGCAGGGGCCGCAGCCGGCCAGCATTCGATTAGCCGTTTCATACCTGAATCCCCGCCTCGCAATGTTAGTGCGAGGCGCCCTGATCAACCAAGGAGCACGACATGCAAACCAGCGCGCGCAATCAATTCGCCGGCGAAGTGGCCGAAGTCAAACACGGCGCCGTGAACGACGAAGTCACGCTGCGCACTCAGGACGGTCTGGAGATCGTCGCGATCATCACGCATGGCAGTGCGACGTCGCTCGGCCTCGTAGCCGGCAAGAAGGCGTTTGCGCTGGTGAAGGCGTCGTCGGTGATCGTGATGGTCGACGTCGCGAAGAACCAGGTGTCGGCGCGCAACTGCATCGCCGGGACGGTGTCGGCGGTGACGAAGGGCGCAGTGAACTCGGAAGTCACGATCAGCGCGGGCGGTGCGCAGATCGCGGCGATCGTCACCAACGAGAGCGTCGAGCGGCTCGGCCTCGCGAGTGGTCAAGCGGCGACCGCGATTTTCAAGGCGTCGAGCGTGATTATTGGCGTCGATCAGTAAGCCGCTGATCGAAGGTCCGGCGCGGTGCGGTTTCTCGTGATCGGTCGGAAACTGGCGAGGCTGACGAGTGTGGGCGGCGCGCGGCATGCAAGGCGCGGCAAGCGCGGCAGGGCACAGCACGGAGCGACACGACACGACACGACAGCGCGCCGCGCAGCGACGCGTCGCACCCTGAACTAACCGCCCGCTTGCTTTAAACTGCACACCCTTGCTGTTCTCTTTCCGCTTTCATCACGGACGCCGTCATGTTCGAAGTCTCCCCCGCCTCGCCTCTGTCCAAAGCCGCGCATTACGACGAACTGGTTGCCCAGGCGCGCGCGCTGCTCGCCGACGAAACCGACTGGATCGCCAACGCCGCGAATTTTTCCGCCTTCGTGTTTCATTCGCTGAGCGATCTGAACTGGGCCGGCTTTTACTTTCACGATGGCCGCGAACTGGTTGTCGGACCGTTTCAGGGCAAGCCCGCGTGCGTGCGCATCGCCCTTGGCAAGGGCGTGTGCGGCACGGCCGCGCAGACCCGTCAAACCCAGGTCGTGCGTGACGTGCACGAGTTTCCCGGCCATATCGCGTGCGATGCGGCGTCGCAATCCGAAATCGTCGTGCCGCTCGTCGCGCCGGACGGCACGTTGATCGGCGTGTGGGATGTGGACAGCCCGGTCGTCGCGCGCTTCGATGCGCAAGACGCGAAGGGGATGGAAGCGTTGTGTGCGGTGTTCATCGAAGCGGCGTTGCCGCGCGCGGCGGCTGCGTCCTGAGCGACGGGGTATATGGGCGTGTGCCGCGAGTAGGGCAATCCGGTGATCAACTACAGCAGCGGTGGCACGCAGCGCATCGATGTCGAAGTGGAACTGGCCGAGCGCAAGGACGTCGATGCTGCGATCGGCGAACTGAAGAAACTGATCGCCGACGAACCGCCTTTGTTGGGCGGCGCGACGCTTGCGCCGGTCGTCACAGTCGCCGGTTATCCGGACGACGGCGGTGCGACACTGCGCATCGCCGCATAGTGGCGTACGCGGAACGTGCCGCTCGCCGGCGGCGATTCGCAGGCGCATGCGCAGGCGGCGCTTGAACAGGCACGGTGCCCCGTGGCGGCCTGAGGACGGTGGCGCGCGGAGCGCGGCATCCGAGGCCCGCTCTCGCGCGGTCCGCTTCGAGTGCCTTGAGCGACAAAGGCGCCAGCGGTTGTGGTGCGTGGTCCACGAACCTCCCGCTGTGTTCTTGCCTCGCGCGTGCCCAATGTTGCTTAACGGCGTTTATGTGCCGACCCGGCGTCGCACATGCGCGTCCTGATGTAAGCGTCGGCGAGTGACGATTACCGCGTCGACTTCGACTGCGGATGGCGCGAAACACGCCATGTCCGCGATATGCGCTTCACGAACCTCGCGCTGCGTTTGTGCCTGAGGTGAGCCGAAGCGAAGCGCTTTGGTCAAACGCTTGCTCGTCGCGCCTGCGGCGCTTGTTACGCCCGTGGGTGAGCCAGAAAAAATCGCAGCATTTCCGCTGTGGCGTCCGGCCCGGCCGGGTCCGTGTACGAGCCGCGCTGACTCCCGCCGGCCCATGCGTGCCCCGCGCCGTGTATCGACCAATACTCCGCTTCGACGCCGTTTTCCGCGACGAGTCGCTGCAACGTCGCAGTACGTCCATTGCCTGACGCACCCGCCGCCGACGGCGGGGCGACCGTCGTGGCGTTTGCCTCGAAGCTCGCAACGAGTTCAAGGGCATTCGACGGATGTACCGTCGTATCCGCATCGCCATGAAACACGATCAGCGGGCGCTGCGGCGCGGCGCGCATGCGGGCGCGCGACGGCTTGCCACCCTTCATCGCGGCGAGCGCGGAAGGCAGGTCCTTCGCGCATCCGTAGGCGAGCCCCGAATGCACACAGGCGGCGGCATACAGATCGGGCGAGGTCTTCAGCATGATGTCCGCCATCGCGCCGCCCGCCGATAGACCCGCCACGTACACGCGCGCGGCGTCGACGCGATACCGCGTCATCACTTCGCGCGTGATGCCCGCGATCAGTGACGGTTCACCGTTCTCCCGCTGTTGATCGGCTGGCTTGAACCAGTTCCAGCATTTCGAATGATTGGCCGCTTGCGATTGATTCGGATATACGACGATGAAGCCGTGACGCTCAGCCATTTCGTTCATGCGCGTGCCGGCCGCGAAGTCGTCGGCGTTCTGCGTGCAGCCGTGCAGCATGACGATCAAAGGCATCGGTTCGTGGTTGTAGACAGCAGGCACGTACAGCTTGTATTGACGCTGGCCCGCACTGTTGCTGAAAGTGTGAGCGCTGAAGGCGCCGGGTGTGTCGGCGTCGATTGTGTAGGGGGCAGGGGCGTGCGTGCGCGCGTGGCGGGGTGGCCGAGCCTGTGCGTGTGTGCCGGTGTGAACCTCGGTCCAGGCTCGCGTCCAATCGCTTGCCGTCGCTTGCGTTTGCGCTGTTTGCGCGTGGCTCCCCTGAGCGTTGGCGCCCGCGAGCGCGCGTTGAACCGCGGCGGTCGCTTCCTGGGGACCTTTCGTACGCAGCAGATCGAAGGCGTCTTTCATCGACTTCAGGAAATCTTCGTTCATGTTCATGATGGGTTGCGTTGCCTTTGTGTGGTGGCATGAGTGAACCGGCGCCATGCCAAGGTTCAGCGATGCGATGAGTCGAGCGAAACCCCTAGCTGATGCGGCCGGCAAGCGCCGCTTTGACTGCCGGCGACGCGTGAAATGCACCCAGTACGACGACCGACGCGATGGTGGCTGCCGCGAGTTCGGGCGGCACATCGGCGGCGATGCTGGCGAGGCCGAGCACGTGAATGTCGAGTTGTTCGTGCGCAGCCTGAGCAGCTTCGAGATCCTGTCGCGAGAAGTGCTGCAAGCCGAGCACCATCGCGCGGCGCGTCACGGTTTCCGTGACGACCTGCGCGTGCACGGCAAGCTGATTACGGATCGCCGTGCGGATCAGGTCGGTGCGATTCGTGTAAAAGCCTTCTTCGACCAGCAGATCGATCTGGCCGAGGTCGATCGGCCCCAGGTTGATGGTGATTTTCTCGGTCTCGCCGCCTTTGGGGCGGGAGCTGTCGACGAGATTGAGTTTGGGCACGTTTCCTCCAGTGGGCATCCGGACGCCATCCAAATAACATCCAATGGGATGGTTATACGCCTCTCGATCGGTGGGCGTCAAATGGGAAATTGAGGGTCAGAGGGGAGGCGCAGCGTCGGGGAAATTCGTTGCTGCAGTGCAATCGGCGCCATATTGACGAACCGGCGGCATGATCCTGGACATGGTCGAAGCTTACGAAGCGGGGCGTGCCGTGGCACCGAATGCCATCTACTGCGTTGGCATCGACGCGTTCGTTCGAGTTTCGCAAGGGAAGTGACAAAGGCATCGAACGTGATGACCAGGCGCGTGCTCGATGACGGGTTCATCGATGAGGACGTATTGCATTCCGGGTCGGTTTGCACGGCTCGGCGCCATCGCGAGGATCACGCGGCGACCGGGACTCCCGCCTGGGAAATCAACGGTTCAACTTGCTTGCCGATGATCGTTGCCTTGGGCCTGGTGTCGGGTCCACACTGTCCCGTCGAGTCGGTGCGATGGTTACTGCGGTAAATTCATTCGTGCAGTGGGCGCCGCCGAAGAAGTGGCCGGAGTTATCGAATCCCTTCTATGTTGCACGCCTTAAGGGGGCTGTAGCATGGCTGCTTCAGTGATTTAGGGTGTGAAGTGCATCGCGCAGGATATTCAATTTCTTTCATAGCCGTAAATATGGTTAGCAGTCTTGGATTGTTAGTACCTTCATTAATTGACGGCGATTGTTAAATCATTTTATAAACTCGCGAAGCCTTTGATGAAATTGGCCGCTGCAGGAACGCTGCGATGCGCCGCTCGCGCCGATGCAGTGCGCTTGACGTAGTTGGATGAAGCGGACTTTGTCGTCTCGCCTTCAGTGCACAGCGCGTGTCTATGCGCGGTCTGCCTCATTATGCTGAACGTCGCTCCGATTGCGGTGCGGGCACTTGACGCCCGACGACTTCACTCAGCGTAAAAGCCTCTCTTTCAAAGGCGCAGTGTAGTCGAATTCCTTGAGTGGATCGCTCTTCAGGACGGTGGCCTCACGAAGGTAGCCGTACCCGACTACGTTTCGATTCGTCATGCCATGTCCTGAAGTATGCGAGGACCGGCTATGCGAGCATCGTACGCAGTTGTTTCATCTGCTGCCGTGCAGGTCCAAATTCAGATTTCAAATCAACTTCCACCGGAACACACTGAGGCGGGCAGTCTGAGGTTATCGAAAACAGAAAACGCGCATCGAAGGAAATAGCAGGCGCAGTGAAGCGAATATTATGTACCAAAAAAACCCGCCAAAAAATAAGTACACCGAATCGACCAGCGACTTGATGACTGGCGTGGAAGGGGCGTTCATGAATGGATTTTTATCGCGTGTTACGGACGGCGCGCTCATTGTGGTTGGCGCCTTGTGTGCTTTGCACTTTAGCGGAACGGGCAGTGCCGGCGCCATGCGCTTCGACGTCTCACTCGTGGCGTTCGCTGTAGCGTTAGCGCTGTCGGTATTTCCCGCTTGCGGAACTTACCGCCCGGTGCGCACGCAGTCGTTGATCAATTTGATGAGCCGCACGATTCTGGCGTGGACCGTCGTTCAGGCATGCGGCTTCGCTCTGCTTTATGTATTGCATCGCTTTCATCTGGTGTCACGGGTGTGGTTCATCTACTGGACTATCACAAGCGGGCTGGGGATGCTGATTGCTCGCACGCTGGCGCTGGCCATCCTGGAGCTGTGCTGGCGTGTCGGAAAGCGCGCGCATCGGGCGGCGCTCGAAGGCGTGAGCGTGCAGGCTGCCGCGCCAAACGAGACCGCGAGCGTCGCCGAACCTGGGCGGCTGGCGGTTAAGCGCGGCTTCGATCTGCTGTTCGCGGTGCCGATGCTATTTTCGCTCGCACCGTTCTTCGCGGTCATTGCATTGCTGGTGCGTCGTGATGGCGGTCCGTCGGTATTCGGTCACGAACGGATTGGATTGCATGGCCGCACATTCCGCTGTCTGAAGTTCCGCACGATGATCGTCAACGCCGACGAGATTTTGGGCGAGCTACTCGAACACGATCCGGACGCGCGTGCGGAATGGGCTCGCGACTTCAAGCTAAAAAACGACGTGCGGGTGACGCCGGTTGGCCGCTTTCTGCGGCGCACGAGTCTCGATGAATTGCCGCAATTGTGGAACGTCGTGCGTGGCGACATGAGCCTGGTTGGACCGCGGCCGGTCGTGGAGCAGGAATTGGAGCGGTATGGCAAAGACGTGAGCTACTACTTGACGACGAAACCAGGCATGACAGGTGTCTGGCAGGTGAGCGGACGCAACGATGTGGACTACGCGAGACGCGTGTCGATGGATGTGTTGTATGCGAAGCGGTGGTCGCTGGCATGGGACGTGGCAATTCTCGTGAAGACGATCGGTGTCATGGTGCGGCGCGAAGGAGCGTATTGAATGGTGCACCGCGGTGACAGCCAGGCCGCCATGGTTCAGCGGCGAGCAGGAAATCCAGAAAAACCGGGAAAAGGAATGAACGAAATGGCCAGAGCGACAAGAGCTGTCGCTATAGCTCATCTGACAATGCGGCGCGGCACGTTCTTGGTGTTGGGTGTGTCTGCGTTTCTGGCGGCGTGCTCTTCTGCGCCGGGGATGAGAATGATCACACCGCCCACACTGCCCGTTGCTGCGCAGACGGCACGCGATGCTGCCACTCAGCTGGAGATCCCGATTACCGACATCAACCTCGAGTTGATTACGAAGCTGCGCGATGAAACTTCGCATATGCCTTCGAGCCTACCGCCCGTTGCGCCTCAGACAGCGGCTGACGGCTACACGCTCGGCGTCGGAGATGTGCTGCAAATCACTGTGTGGGATCACCCGGAATTCGCCGCCGCTTTGGGCACGCAGCCCGCCGCATCAGTGCGCGCAAGCGACCCGACGAACGGTATCGTCGTCAATCACGGTGGCGATATTCAGTTTCCTTATGTCGGTTCCCTTCACGTAGCCGGTTTGCGACCTGAGGAAGTTCAGGAGGCAGTCACGCGAGGCCTGTCGAAGTTTTTCAAAGATCCACAAGTGACCTTGCGGATCGCTTCGTTTCGCTCGAAGCAGGTGTTCGTGGACGGCGAGGTGAGGACGCCCGGCGTTGTACCGGTAACCGACATCCCCATGACGCTTTACGATGCGGTGAGCGCAAGCGGTGGATTCACGGCGACAGCGGACCAGAGTCATGTGGTGCTCGTCAGGAACGGGACCTCGTATCCAATCAATTTGACCAGACTGTTGGAGCAGGGCAAGAGTCCCTCGCAAATCGTACTGAGAAACGGCGATTTGCTGCGGGTCGGCGCACGCGACGACAACGGTGTGTTTGTTATGGGTGAGGTCACGAAGCCCGTGACTGTGTTGCCGATGCGAAGCGGCAAGCTGACGTTGAGTGACGCGCTGTCGCAAGCTGGAAGCATCAATTCCATGAGCGCCGACCCACGGCAACTGTATGTGATTCGGGGTTCATTGAACGGCAGCCCGCAAGTATTTCATCTGGACGCCGCGTCACCAGTCTCCATGGTGCTTGCCAACGAATTCGAGTTGCAGCCAAAAGACATCGTGTATGTCGATAGCAACGGTCTCGTGCGTCTGAGCCGTGTGCTGAGCCTGCTGCTGCCAGCCGTCAACGCAGGGCTGACTGGCGCAATTGTCACCAAGTAACGAAGTCGCATCAATCAGAGAGCGAAAACCATTCATGAAGATTACCGTCGTCGGCACTGGATATGTCGGACTGGTTACCGGCGCTTGTCTCGCAGAGATTGGCCACGATGTGATTTGCCTCGATCTCGACGCCAGCAAGATTTCGATGCTGAATCGCGGTGAGATTCCGATTTATGAACAAGGCCTCGACGACATCATCGCCAGAAACGTGCGTTCGAACCGACTCAGGTTTTCCACCGATGTCGCAGCTGCCGTCGCGCACGGGGAGTTTCAGTTCATCGCGGTGGGTACGCCCCCTGACGAAGATGGGGCTGCCGATCTGCAGCACGTCCTTGCTGCGGCGATCAATATCGCCTCGTACATGAACGAGCCGAAAATCGTCGTCGGTAAATCCACTGTACCGGTTGGGACGGGGGAGCGCGTCAAGAGAGCTATTGCCGACGTACTGGCGAAGCGTGGCGTCACGCACGCCTTTGCGGTTGTGTCGAACCCCGAGTTCCTGAAGGAAGGCGCCGCGGTGGAGGACTTCATGCGACCGCACCGTATCGTGATTGGCAGCGATGATGACGAGACCAGTGTGGCTGCGCGTGAGCGCATGAGGTTGCTTTATGAGCCGTATAACCGGAATCACGAGCGCACTGTCTACATGGATCTGCGTTCTGCTGAATTCACAAAGTACGCAGCCAATGCCATGCTCGCGACCCGTATTTCGTTTATGAACGAACTCGCGAACCTTGCTGATCGCGTGGACGTCGACATCGAATCCGTGCGTCGAGGTGTCGGTTCAGATCCGCGCATCGGATATGACTTCTTGTATGCCGGATGTGGATACGGGGGGGTCGTGTTTTCCGAAGGACGTGCGCGCGCTGATCCGCACCGCCAGTGACGTAGATTGCCAGATGAGGATCTTGTCGTCCGTGGAGGAGGTCAATGACGCGCAGAGAAAACTATTGGCATACAAAGTGATTGGGCGCTTCGGTCAAGACCTCTCCGGAAAGCGCTTTGGTTTATGGGGACTGGCGTTCAAGCCGAATACGGATGACATGCGTGAAGCGACGAGCCGTGTGTTAATCCGCTCATTGCTGTCCAGAGGCGCGTCGGTCGCCGCTTACGACCCTGTCGCGATCGAAGAAGCTGCGCGTGTGATCGATAGCGATCTAGGCGACGACCTGCCCGCGAAATCCCGGCTTTCGTTCGTCGCTGACAAGATGGCCGCGATTGAAGGGGCTGACGCGTTGATTGTCGTGACGGAATGGAAGGAGTTCAAGAGTCTGAACTTTGCAGAGATCGGCGAAACCCTTAAGCATCCAATCATTTTCGACGGCCGAAACTTGTACGAACCCGAAGACATGGGGCGGTTGGGGTTTGAGTACTACGGAGTCGGGCGTTCGAATATGTCCACGGAGAAACGCCGAAGTACGATCAGGAGCGCAGATTGATTGCGTCGATACTCGTAGTCTGCACGGGAAACATTTGTCGTAGTCCCATGGCCGAAGGCTTGTTCAGGCAACGATTCCCGACGCTTGACGTTGCGTCAGCCGGCCTCGACGCGCTCTCTGGAAATCCGCCGGCGCCGGATGCGGTCGCAGTGATGAGGTCGAAATCCATCCACATCGACATGCATCGGGCTGTCCAGCTGGAAAGCTGGATGTGCAGAATGTATGACATGGTGTTGGTGATGGAGGCGGCTCAGAAGCAGGAAGTGGAGCGCAGGCATCCGTTTGCGAGAGGCAAAGTCTTTCGCCTGCTCGAGTCTGAGGCTGCGGACGTAGTCGATCCGTATATGCGCGGGCCGGCCGCGTTCCAAACGACGCTTGACGCAATTGAGCGCGGTGTCGGTGCGTGGAGTGCCCGACTCAAAAGGGTGACGTGATCTGGCGCTCCACGCGTCGCCTGTAGTTTGCAACGCTGCGGGAAAGTGCCGGGACCGTTTTGATGCCGTCGTGTTTGATTCGAAAGAAAAAGACGGACGGTGTCGCGTGGGTACGATGCGGCACTCCTGGAAAATCAGATCAGGTATCGAATTCAAGATGAAAAATTTAGAACCCCAACATCAAATGGAAGTCCAGCCGGGGGAAGACTATTCCTATCCGATCCTGGACGTCATACTTTCGAGCAAACGGACGATTGCAGCAATCTTTGCCGTATTCCTGCTGCTGGGCACTGCCTATGCGTTCCTCGCGCGACCTCTGTACCAGGCAGACGTTGTCGTCCAGATCGAGGATAGCCCACAAGGCACGATTTCGAAAGGAGTGCTCGGCGACGTCTCATCGCTCTTCGACGTGCAGTCGACGGGCGCCGACGAAACTTTGATCCTGCAATCGCGACTTGTGGTGACGAGTGCCGTCGATAACCTGAAACTCTATATCGACGCCAGCCCACGCTATTTTCCGATTGTCGGATTCTGGATCTCGAAGTTCCATACCGATCGCGGTCATGGTTTGTCCGAGCCCGGTCTGTTTGGCTTCGGTGGATACGCATGGGGCGATGAAAGCATCGATGTGGAAAGATTCGACGTACCGCAGGTCTACGAAAGCGATCGCTTCAGGCTAACTGTGCTAGCAGGAAACCGATATCGGATCGCCGGTTCCGATCTGACCGATCCAGTCGAGGGTGAGATTGGTGTCGAAAAGCGCTTTCCGACCGCCGCGGGCGCGATGACGGTCAAAGTGTCAAGGGTTCATGCCAATCCCGGTACCACTTTCTCTATCTATCGATATTCGCGGCTCGATACGATCCAGCGGTTGCAAACCAACCTGATCGTGCAGCAGTCGGACAAGCAATCGAATGTAATTGCCGCGTCGATTGAGGGAAAGGACCCGCGACGGATCACGCGAATCATGAACGAGATCGGGGACCAGTACGTCGCGCAGAATGTGCAGCGCAAAGCCGCACAGGCAGCGCAATCGCTCACTTTTCTGAACACGCAGTTGCCGGACCTTAAGCAACAGTTGCAACTGGCCGAGGAGCGTTACACAAGGTTCCGTAACGAGCACGGCACCATCGATCTGACGGCCGAAGCGCAAATTTCTCTGCAGGAGCTATCGCAGAACCAGGCGCAGATCGTGGCATTGCAGGCGAAGCGCGGTGATCTGCTCCAGCATTTGACGGCGCTGCATCCGACTGTGCTGGGCGTCGATCAACAGATCCAGGTGTTGCGGCAGAGGGACGCCCAGATTTCGGGGCAGATAAAGGGGTTGCCGTCGTTGCAGCAGGAAGTTGTACGTTTGACGCTGGATGTCAGCGTGAATACGCAACTCTATACATCCCTGTTGAATAGCGCCCAGGAATTGCAGCTGGTCGAAGCAGGCGCCACCGGTAACGTGCGGGTGGTTGACCGAGCGTTGCTTCCGGAAGTGCCGACGAAACCGCGCAAGCTCCTCGCCATCGCAATTGCCGGTTTTTTCGGGATTTTTTTCGCGGCTTGCTTTGTCATTCTCAGAGACATGCTGTTTGGCGGCGTGACCGATGCATCGGAGTTGGAGAGACATACAGGTCTCACCGTGATGGCCTCCATCGCAATGGCAAAGGATGCGTCGCGTTTGGAGCAAGAGGCCGCATTGTCAGGCCTTCCGAAGGTACTCGCGAGGACGTCGCCCAATGATGTGGCGGTCGAGGCGATGCGCAGTCTTCGTACTGCCATGCAGTTCGCTTTGCTGGACGCCAGGAACAATATCGTGCTTTTTGCCGGGCCGTCACCTGGCGTGGGTAAGTCATTCGTGGCGAGCAATATGGCAACGCTGGTCGGCATGGCAAACAAGCGGACTTTACTCGTCGACGGCGACATTCGAAAAGGGCGTTTGCATGAAATTTTCGGGGTGCTCCGCGAAGGTGGCCTCGCTGACGTAATCGCCGGCAAGCGCACGCTGGCTGATGCCATTCATCGAAACGTCGGCAAGAATCTCGATTTGCTCACGACTGGCACGCTTCCGCCTAACCCTGCCGAATTGCTGACGAGCGGCGCGCTGTCGGACGTGCTTGGCCAGCTTGCGAAAACTTATGACGTGGTGATTCTCGATACGGCGCCATTGCTGGCGGCAACAGATGCCGAGCTATTTGCCCCCGAGGCCGGTGCGGTCGTGCTGGTATCGATGGCAGGGCTGACGAAGGTGGGAGAGGTGCTCGAATCCGTCAAACGTCTCCGCCGCGTGGGGGTTCATCTGCCGGGGATCGTGATAAACGGCGTGAATCCGAACCGGGGCAAGTTCGGCTACGGGTCGAAGTACGGCGCCTATCGATATTCGGCCTACCGTTATGAACCCGGTTCGGGCGACTTGCCGAAATAGCCGGCTCCAACCCACACGCTACAAAGGCATCGCACCCGGAGTCCTCTCGGGCTGCCAAAGCATCTGAAGTGGCTTTAAAGTACGAGGCTTAGGTGATGAACAAGTTTTTGCTTCTGTGCGTCAATTACCAGAACGATGTCGAGGTACTGGCATTCGTGCGCACTGTGCTCTCGATGGACGGGACGGATCGCATTCGCGTCGTTGTTGCGGACAACACGGTACGGGTACAGGAGGCGCGTGATGGCTTCGAGGCATCACTGTCGGTGCTCGGCGCGAAAGTGGCTTCTGTGTCAACAAACACGAACCTCGGCTATTTTGGTGGATTGAATGCCGCGATGAGAAGGGGGCGGGAGCAGTTTGGCGACATCAAGTTCGAAGGTGTGGTGTTGGCGAACACAGACATCGAGTTTCCAAGAAAAGACTTCTTTGATCAGCTTGATATCGAAGTAAATCGCGTTGTCGCCGACAACGCCGGGCGCGCTATTGGACTCATCGTTCCTTCCATTCAGTCGTCCAGAACCGGAAAGAACCAGAACCCGTTGTATTGGCATAAGCCTAAACGCAAGAAGTTCGAATATTTGAGTGCGATCTATTCGATGTATCCGTTGGGCGTATTGCACCGGCTTCTTGCCAAGGTGAAAGGCACGGTTTTCAGGCGTGCGATTCGTGGCGGAAGCCGCGCTATGTCCAGCATTGTCTATGCGGGACATGGATCATTCATGGTGCTTCTCGACGAGTTCTTCACGCGCGGCGGTCATCTCGAGTATCCGGAATTTCTTTTCTGTGAGGAGATCTTTGTGGCGGAACAATGCGTTAATTTGCAGTTGACTGCGGTCTTCGTTCCCGATCTGAAGGTCATACATCGCGAGCACGCAACTACCGGGCTGATTCCTAGCCGCAAGATCATCAAGTATCTGCAGCGCTCCCATCAATTTTGCAAGAACAATTACTTTTAATGGCGCTCATAGCCGTTCTCGTACAGTGCGCAGTCTGGTATCTGGCGCGAAAAATCCTGCGCAGCGCATACCACCCGGTGGTGGTTCTTTGCCAGCTCTGGCTTGTCATCGTACTTTCGACAACGGTATTCGCACCGGATTTCTATTTCTCGCCTATGGCCTTCCTGATCATCCTCATCATGCAGATGAGCGCGATGCTAGGAGGCGCCTCATATTATATGTTCGCGGACTCGGCGAGCGCGCGCAACGCACGGACGGTCAACTGCGACTATGGGTATTTCCGCCTGATCGTCTACGGGTCGCTGGTCTTTGGCGCCATAGCGATCTATACGACTCTAAGAGCAGAAGGTTTCGGAATCAGTTCGATTCTTTCAGTGAGAGGTATTTTGCAGGTTGCTCGAACGATGTCGATTGCTCGTTACGAAGCGCAATTCAAGATTCCGCTGGCGGCTCGTATAGGACAGATGTTTGTCTTTTTTGCGTCAGCGGTGGCCGGATTCAACTTCGCCCTAAACAAGGAAAGATACAAAAAGTTTGAATACTTTTTGCCCATTGTGCCATCACTTCTGATTGCCGTCATCATGACGACGCGAGCGGCCGTGTTGTTCAATCTGACCTTCTGGGCTTGCGCCAACATGAGTTGTTCGTTGCTCTTAAGCGGACGCGTCGATCTGAAATTGATCACTCGTCGCGCCGCGCTGACGCTGTCAGGCGGAATACTTTTCATCGCGGTCATGTTCATTGTTCTCCAATTTGTGCGCGGTGGAATCACCGATCCCGGCCGTCTGGAGGAGGTGCTGATGCATCTAAGGGAGTGGCCCTTTGGGAGCATTGCCGGCTTTAGTATCTGGGTAGACCGACATTCATTCGCCGCGTCGGCTACCGGCGGCTATTACACATTCGCCGGCATATTTGACCAGTTTCGAATTAACGCCCGGAAATCCGGTCTTTATACCGACTATGTGAATATTGGAAGCGAATCGTGGTCGAATATCTATACGGTATATAGAGGATTGGTATCGGATTTCACAGTGATCGGAGCTGTTGCCTTCATGGCGATCATCGGGCTGCTCGGATCGTTCGCGCTTAAGAAATGTCTCCAGGGAAAAGCGCATTTTGCAGGTTTGCTGATAGCTATCTATGGCTTCTGCTTATGGAGTCCGATCGTCAGCTTCTTCGGGTACACCGCTCATCTGGGCGCATTCGTGCTGTTTGGACTTTATCTCAGGTTCGCCCGGAGGCGGACCCGATCGGTGCACGGCGGCACTCGGGTGGTAGCTTGAAAATAGGAGGCCTGCCGCTCTACGTGTTCGCTCGCGCCTGTCCAGCATTGGCGATGCTAGCCATCGCCGTGGTGGTCGAGAAGCGCTTTGGCGTCAGCGCTTACGGCGAGTTCTCGGTGTCGTTTTCCATCGCGCTGGCCGTCTCCGCTTTTGCCTTTGGGTGGTTAAATCAGGCGGTTTCGCGATTTAGCAACGGCAAAGACGACCTGCTGGCCTCGGCGCCGCGCATTTTCTGGTCAGGGTGGCTTAGATGTGCGCTCGCCGTCATGCTGATAGCCGCTGCCATATCGGTGATTCGCGCAGATCATGGTCTGGCACTTCTGTGCGGTGCTGTGGCGTGCTGCCAAGGTTTCCATTCGATGGTCATCTCGATGCATCAGGCGAGGTTCGACAGTAGAAGTTACTTCGGCCTGGAGGCGTTTCGCGGGGTGTGCATTTGCGTTGGAACCCTCGGGTGTGGAGCTGCGCTGCAGAATGGCGTCATAGGGCTCGTGCTCGGTCTGCTACTTGGCATGCTGGTCAACACGAGCGTGGTTCGATATTCGGCCTCGGCATTTCGTAATGGCACGCGCGAACGCGGGGAGAGGTCGGGACATCTGCAACAGATTTTCCGGTATGGATGGCCCGTTTCGATCTGGTTATCGCTTTCTCTGGCGACGCCCTTCATCGATCGGATGGTACTCACACATATCGCCGACGGCGTAACGATGGGGCGCTATGCCTACGAATTCGACATAGTATTCCGGGCATTCACCTTCCTTTTGCTGCCGGTGACGATTAGCATGCAGCCGCTGGTATTCCAGGCATATGCACAAGGCGATCTGAAAAAAGTGACCGGTCTAATGAAAAGATCGTTGATCATACAGTTATGCGCCGGCTTGGTTTTTTCGCTGATCTTCCACGTGGCTATCTTCCAGATCTTACCGATGCTGGGAGTGGCGCTGAACATCGACTCATCCAGCTACTGGGTCATATGCTTCGCAGCGCTCACATGGCAGATGGCCCTGATTTGCCACAAGTTACTGGAATGTGAAAAGCAAATTTTATTAATGGTGAAGATCTTCTTTGTTTGTTATTTTTTTGTGACGCTCTTGTCGTCAATGTACCTCTTCAGGGTGTTCGGTATCGGGGGATTTGCGTTGGCGTCGGTTTTAGGCGGGCTCGTCTACTGCGTGACATCTTTGAAATTTGGAAATAGAAGAACCCCGTGAATAATAAAGTTTAACGATATTTTGGACTTTAAATGATAATGTTAGCATTCCTCATATGTGGAGCGGTATTTCTTTATCCATATCTTGTTTTTCCCGTCCTGATTGTGGTCTCCTCGCGGTTCGTGGGCTCGGCTGACCATCCCGTTCGGCAAGATGACACTGTGCTGCCCAAGGTGAGCCTGCTCATCTCGGCCTACAACGAGGAGCGCGTCATACGGCAAAAGATTATCAATTCCCTGTCGCTCGACTACCCCCAGTCTATGCTCGAGATTATCGTCGCGTCGGATGGCTCGACGGATTCAACCGTGGAAATTGTCAATAGTTTTGCGTCACGTGGCGTGCGACTGTCTCACTCAACGTTGCGTCGCGGCAAGAACCCGTGTCTGAATGAGGCAATCAACGATGTTACTGGCGACATTGTCGTGTTCACCGACGCAAATGCAATGTTCGATATCCATGCTGTGGCGGCACTCGTGAAGGGTTTCGACTCGGCGGATGTTGGATGTGTGATAGGCAAGGAATGTCGAGTATCGAAGGAGCATTCGGGCACTGCGAAGTCAGACGGTGCATACTGGGCATTCGAGAATCTGATCAAGCGTGCGCAGAATCGGCTCGGTGTGGTGCTGGTCGGAAACGGTCCAATATTTGCAATACGTAGGTCTCTATTCAAACCGTTGGAGAGCGATGTTGCAAACGACTTCCAGACGCCGATGCAGATCGGTAACGACGGCTGGAAAGTTATTTTCGAGGAGAAAGCGCTTTCCTACGAAAGCTCGGCGACCGACGCGCTTGACGAATATAGACGAAAGGTGCGCATTGTTTCGCGCGGCCTCGCCGGGTTCGAGAAATTCGGTCGCGATATGTCAGGCTGGCGCCTGTGGGTCTTTATTTCGCACAAATTCATCCGCTGGTTTGCGCTCTACCTTCAAATTACTCTTTTTTTGTTGAATGTAGTGCTATTGACCACCCACGGCTGGCTTGTTGCCGCGACATTTGGCGCCCAGCTTGCGCTCTACGCCCTCGCCATTCTGGGCTGGCTTAACCCGTGGAACGTGAGGCGAAACAAATGTGTGGCGTTGGCATTCTATTTCTGTCTGGTCAACACGGCAGCCGCCGTCGCGATTCTCAAACATGCGAGAGGTGTGCGCGTGGCAACGTGGGAAAAGGCCGCAAGCGTCCGTCCCTGATGAAGAGGAGTTACTGAGATGGCGAATGTGCACGACGACATCGTAATTCGATGCGCGCCGGGCTGTTGTTTGCAATATTGCTAAGCCTCTCGCCCTTGAAAAAATTTTTGCTACGATAAACGCGCGTTTTATGCCACTGCGGATAGACGGTGTATAGGCCGGCACGAGAGTAGCGTTTCCGGCGATGCAGAGTGGCTCAAAAATCTACGCAGGCTATTACGATGTAGATCGCTACCTGTCGGTGGCGCAGATTGACCTAACCGATGGCTCGATAAAGAAGCAGCGACTCAATAGCCGATTCGCTGGGTGGGACACGCGCAATTAAATGGTGGTGCGCGAACGCCGACGAATGAACAGGCGCGCGCAAGTGGCAGAGCTGGGGGCCAGGTCCGGTTGCTAGCGGGACAAACCGTCGAGGTGGCATTAGCGAATCGTGGATACACGGCGAAGACGCTGCGCAGGCCGGACGCGATAACGACGTGGAAGTGCAGGAAATCAAGCTGGAGTGACGCACAGAAGGACTTGCTCTGTTGCGACCGACGGAATGTGGTCGAGCGAAGTTTTTGCTTCTTGAACCGGTTCGGTCGCCTCGCGCGGACCATGAGCGGCTACCCGAAAGCCCGTGCGGAGCCCCTTACTGTGATCTTCTTGATGCGAACGCTCGTTCACGCGGTGTTCCCGACACACTCCAACCGGGTTATGGAAAGTCGGACCATGTCGGGCAATGTCGCGCTGAGCGAGCGATCGGAGATCTGTATTGCTGGATGATTTAATCCTCCATTCTTTCTGGTCATGTGATCCGCCAGACAGGGCCTCCGCCGTGCAGCTGATCTCATGATTTCGAATTCCTTCGATGTCAATTCCGGGTACAGTGAGGTACCTTGAGCCACTGGCTGTTTTGGTGACAAGTTCTTCGGTAAATATTTCGAATGAAAAGATATCGTGCCGCGCTGACCCTTGTTGAATGAGTGAGTCAGTCGCTGACTACGTGGTGAGATTGGTGGCCGAGGGTATTGTCCTGTTTGACCCACGGAGGTCGAAGTGGCTTATGGAAGTTTTTTAGATGAAAGTCTGTGCAACATCGATTAAATCGACGCGCAGAGGCCAGATAGTCGCTGTTTGCCATTGGTTGGACAACTCGATATTGTTTCTGCTGTCGCTATTCTTTACGACATTTTGCGCTGTATTGTTTTGCATATGGTATTTCAGAGAACTCGATTGGTGGCTGGTTGCGATGGATATCGTCTTCGTTCTCTGCATGAGCCTGGTCGCCTTATTTTTCGGCTTCGCGGCACGCGGACTAGGGAGGGGAGAAACGAACGAACGTCGTTGATGCACATTTGGACTGCGGTAGTCGGTGCGAAAGCGACGAATGCCAGGAGTTGCTCAGCCAGCATCGCGTGGTTCGCGGCGCGAGCCGCAAGGAAAATAGTTGGGACAATCCGGTGATAGTGTGGTTCTTCCTGAGCCCGTAACCCGCAAACCTCGTGGCCGATAAAGCTTGCGACACCGGCTATATGATTGTGCGTTGGCGTATAGCGAGTCGGCGCATGCGACGTGCGCTAAACAAACCTCTGTATCGCACACGACATCTCATCGAAGGTTCTTTCTGCATCAGGCAATCCGGCGCGTAGCCACGCGCCACTGCCGGCGCGCATGGCGCTTGTCGTTTTTCGCTCTGGCCGCTGCGGCAGGACGGACAGCTTGAATCGGCAGACCACAGGCAAGGTTCATAACGTACTTCGGACCGAGAAATCGAACGTGTTCTATAGAGCGCGCTCCGGAATAGAGTCACAATGCGATTGGCGGACGTGAGCTTCACATAAACATTTCGTGATTTATATTGAGTGGGCGGGGCGTCAGGGCACCACACGCGGCGGCATGAATACATGTCCCTCCGCAGCATCAAAGACCATTAGCCGAGCCCAGTGGCGGCAACACAACTTTTGCCCCGATTCCCAGGCGTCTACGGGATATCTTCTCCTGCTGATAGCTCGATCAAAGAGGTTTTCGAGAATCCGACCGCATTGTCACACCTCAGTTTTACTACAACAGCGTAGTCCGTTGCTAATTAGTCTTTGCGCCACGTGTTTGACGATTTCCTGGCGACGCATCGGTAAGGAGTTTTTGTGTATTTGAATTTGTCGGGTGCAGCATGCCTGTGTTTCGTTCTTTGCTCCGGGCCTGTTATGGCGGAGGCTCCGGGTCAGCCTCGTGCTCCCTCCGGCAAGTTTGACTGGGGTGCCAATCGGCTGGACCCCGCAACACTCGAGAAGCAGATCGCTGGCGATCAGGCGGAAGTTAATCTGGATGCCGATATATTAGATCGAGAATTGGATTTAAATCACGCTGTCGCCATCGCGGTTAACCGTCATCCATCAATTGCCGACACGATTGCGACACTGGCTGAATCAACCAGCGCCATCGACGTTGCGCGCGCAGGATACTTTCCCCAGATCACAGCAGGGCTTGGCGGTGGCAATTCCACCTTGACGGGTACGGGCAATAGCACGAGCGTTTCGGTTTCCCAGATGCTGTTCGACTT
Organism: Paraburkholderia fynbosensis; assembly: GCF_902859935.1. Classification (GTDB taxonomy): domain Bacteria; phylum Pseudomonadota; class Gammaproteobacteria; order Burkholderiales; family Burkholderiaceae; genus Paraburkholderia; species Paraburkholderia fynbosensis. The sequence goes on along the minus strand of NZ_CADIKI010000010.1, from coordinate 192,253 downwards.
TGGCAAGGTATCTGGCGCTGTTGACCAGGCGAAGGCCGGCGTAAGCCGCCAACAGGCCACCGTTCTCAAGCAGATCGATACGATCGCGCAGCAAACCGCCGGGGCAGTGGTCAACGCACACCGTTATCAGGTGCTGGAGCAGATTGCGAAGGAACAGGTTGCGGCTGTTGAGAAGGTGCTTCTTATGTCGCAGCGTCGGGCTGACGCAGGAGTCAGTACGCGCTCTGATCCTATCCAGGCTGAATCGCGAGTCCAGAGTGCGCGGGCGGACCTGCTGCAGGTAAGCGCGCAAAAAGCGCAGGCCTTTGAACATTTGCGTACATTGCTCGGTGGTCGGTTCGCCGGCACGATCGCATCGCTTCCGGAAGATAAGGCCGCGCTGGTGGCGCTGAATCCAGACCCAAATACCGACGGCATACCGGATGTGCTAGCCGCCAAAGCAGACATGAGGTCGGCTATTGCACAGCTTGACGTTGCCAAGGCGCAGCGCTGGCCCACACTTACGCTTGATATCTCGCAAAATAAAAGTCTTAGTGGCGTGAATCCGTCGACCTATGTGCCCGATGGCTCCTATAGGTCGATCATGCTTGACGTGTCCTGGAAGGTCTTTCAGGGTGGTGCACTGAGCGCACAGATAAAGGCAGCGGATAATGCGCTCGCTTCTGCACGTTCGCGGGTTCAGGTCGCGCGCCTCAACGGTAGCGACGACGCGCGCAGCTTCAGAGAACTCGCGATTGGTGCTAAAGGCCGATTCGGCGTTCTGGAGAGGCGCAAGCGAAGCATTACGGAAGCACGGAATCTTTATCGCGAACAATACAAGCTTGGCACGCGTTCGATATTGGATCTTCTCAACGCGGAGCAGGAGTTTTTCCAGGCAGTTTCTGACGAGGAATCAGTCAAGCATGATTTCTGGATCAACTTGGTTGGCTACGTCGCCGCTACAGGAGCCGGTCGTGAGTTCTATGGCCTTAACAAAACCGTTGTGCAAGGGATGGATGTGCTTCCATGAGTCTGCCCATTCAATATACACGTTGGCTGGATGCAATGCTTGCCGTTGCACGCCACTACGGACTCTCAGCCTCTGCCGAGAGCGTGCGCGTTTCGTTAGCCTGGGAACAGGGCGCGCCGATCGATCAGGTACTTGAGCGTATGTCCCGACAGGCAGGACTTGAACTGCGTCTACGCCCGTTCTCTGTTGATCAACTTGACCCATGGCGCTTGCCTCTCGTTATTGAATGCCATGACGGCTCCGTGGGGGTGGTGCACACATCCGACGGGCACGGGAAATTTGGTGTGCTGATCAGTGGTGATATCGGGCTTGAAACAGCGATGTCGATCGATGACGTTCGCTCGCGCGCAAAGCGCATCGCGATCCTTCGGCCCCAGAATTCGGTTGCGGATGCGCGGGTGGACGACTATATCCGACCGTACCGGGCGAACTGGTTCTGGGAGATCGCTCTGCGCGACTGGCGCCGCTACGGTGACGTCATCCTGGCGTCGCTCTTTGCCAACCTGCTTGCGCTGGCCGGCATGACCTTCTCGATGCAGATCTATGATCGTGTGGTGCCGTCGCAGTCGGAACCCACGCTATGGGTACTGTTTGGCGGAGTGATGATTGCGATTGCATTTGAATTTGGCCTCCGCGTAGCACGGACCCATATGTCCGATGTCGTCGGAAAGCGCGCCGATCTGAAGATATCTGACGTCGTGTTTGGGCACGCGCTAAGGATACGGAACGATGCTCGCTCGAAGTCCACAGGAAGCTTCATTGCCCAGGTCCGTGAACTCGATCAGGTGCGCGAGTTGCTGACGTCGACGACGGTCGGAGCTCTCGCCGATCTGCCATTCTTTGTGCTATTTCTGGTTGTGTTGTGGGCAGTCGGCGGCCCGCTCGTTTTCGTGGCCCTCGCAGCCGTGCCCCTTCTCGTCGTCCCTGGGCTGTTGATCCAACGTCCGCTGGCTCGTCTGTCGAATGAGGGCATGCGCGAGTCGGCGTTACGGAACGCGATGCTCGTGGAGGCTGTGCAAGGTATTGAAGACATCAAGTTGCTTCGTGCGGAACCACGTTTCCAGAATCAGTGGAATAACGTCAACAGCGTGGCCGCGGGCGTTGGCATGCGTCAGCGTTTTCTGACCAGCCTGCTGATGACGTGGACGCAGGAAGTGCAGAGCATTACTTACGCGTTGGTGCTTCTGTGCGGAAGCTTTCTGGTGATGAAAGGCGAAATGACAACGGGCGCTCTCGTGGCCACGTCGATTCTCGCTTCACGGATGATTTCGCCGCTGGCCCAACTCTCTTCTATCTTTGCGCGGTGGCAGCAGGCTAAGGTAGCCCGCAAAGGCCTGGACGAGCTGATGGCACGTCCGGTCGATCAGCCGGATCGATCGAAACTGGTTCAGCGGTCTTCGCTGCGCGGCGAATACTTGATCGAGGGTGCGCGCTTCCAGTATGGCAAGGACGATAAGGCGCCGGCGCTGTCGATCGGACGGCTGCATATCGGCAAAGGGGAGAAGATTGCGCTGCTCGGTCGTATGGGCGCGGGCAAGTCGACGCTGTTGCAAATGCTTGCTGGACTGCAAGCGCCCCAGCAGGGACGCATTACGTTGGACGGCACGGAGCTGGGACTGATTGATCCAGCTGACGTGCGACGAGACATGGGCCTATTGACCCAGAACGCGCGACTGTTCCATGGAACGGTCCGAGACAACATTGTGCTTGGCATGCCGCTTGCCACAGACGAGGCAGTGCTGAAGGTGCTCCGCATGACCGGTGCGATGGCATTCGTCGAGTCGCGTCCCAATGGTCTGGATGAGATGATCCTTGAAGGGGGATTGGGGCTCTCCGGCGGCCAGCGCCAGTCGCTGCTGCTGGCGCGGACCTTGTTGCGGGAGCCGTCGATCGTGCTGCTCGATGAGCCAACGGCGAGCTTCGACGAAATGAGCGAGCGCCACGTCATCGAAGAATTGGGAGCGTGGCTGGGTCCACGCACGTTCGTCGTGGCGACTCACCGCATGTCGGTTCTCAGGATGGTTGATCGGGTCATCGTTGTGGATGCCGGGCAGATCGTCATGGACGGCAGCAAGGAAAAAGTACTAGGAGCACTGTCCAGATGAGCGAAGTTGAAAATCGGCCTGACGGGACTAAAAAGAAATCGGAAGGAAACCGACCGTCGGCTGACGCGGCTAACCGGACACAGTTGACAGCGCATGGTGAAGTACCGGGTGGTCCGCGCCGCGTGGCGCCGAAGTTGCCGGGCTCGGTGCCTGCGGCGCATCCGATTGCTGCGCGGTCGGATTCGCCGTTGCCAAAGTCGTCGCTGGTGACATGGTTGATCGCGGGGCTGATCGTCACGTTTCTGGCGTGGGCGGCGTTTTTTAACCTGGATGAGGTCTCCAGTGGGACAGGCAAAATCGTTCCGACGTCCAAGGAGCAGGTCATTCAGTCGCTGGAGGGGGGAATCCTGGTGAAGCTGCCGGTCAGGGAAGGCGATATCGTGAACGCCGGCCAGGTAGTGGCTCAACTGGACCGCACACGAACCGAATCGACCGTCGACGAAAGCGAATCGAAGCTGCGTGCGTCAGAGGCAATGGCAGCCCGGCTTGCGGCCGAAGTGAATGGTACGCCGCTGACATTTCCCGAGCATGTCCAGGAAGATGCCAATCTGGTTCGAAGCGAGACCGAGCTCTATCGTTCGCGGCGTAATGGACTTTCCAGCAGCCTCAACGATCTATCACAGACTCTCGTACTAGTGCGCCGCGAACTTTCTCTGACCGAGCCACTGGTGGCGCAGGGCGCCGCGAGTGCGGTGGAAGTCTTGCGGCTTAAGCGGCAGATCAATGAGCTGGAAGGCAAGCAGAATGACTTGCGCAATGACTACTTGGTCAAGGCTCGGGAGGAACTTGCAAAGGCGAATGCTGAAGTTGAAACGCAACGCTCAGTTACACGAGGGCGCGCGGATGCGCTTACCCGTTTGACCTTTACGTCGCCGGTTCGAGGTATCGTGAAAGATATTGCGATCACCACCTTGGGCGGCGTTATTCCGCCGAACGGGAAGCTGATGGAAATCGTGCCGATGGATGACAAGTTGCTGGTTGAGGCACGTATTTCACCACGCGACGTTGCCTTCCTGCATCCTGGGCAGGACGCATCGGTGAAGATTACCGCGTATGACTATTCGATCTTCGGCGGCTTGAAGGGGAAGGTGACTGTAATTTCGCCGGATACAATTCAGGACGATGTCAAACGGGATGTTTACTATTATCGCGTCTACATTCGTACGGACGCCGACCATCTCGTGAACAAGGCCGGGAAGATGTTTTCAATCGTGCCGGGTATGGTAGCAACGGTGGACATCCAGACCGGACGCAAGAGCGTACTCGCCTATCTGATGAAGCCTCTGAACAGGGGGAAAGAAGCGTTGCGCGAGCGGTAATATCATCAGGACCGCCCGTCTCTGCCGGGCGGTTGTCTTTTTACGGCGGCTGCGTCTACTTAAGCGGTCCGAGCTCGAAGAACTGAATCGCGCCGGGAATCGTGGAGGCCGGTTGATTTAAGCTGCGCGTTGCCGGAGTTCCGGGGAAAGCTTGGTTGCGTTCTTGTTCATGGCGCCATTCTCTCAAGAGTAGGAGCCTCCACAAAACTCGCGCGGTTCGTTCCTGCCGCTACACAACCGATGATTGACAGCGGGCCCCCGCGTTCGACAAATGCATTTTTCTCCACGGGTGATTTCGCCTTACGGTCCATCGTGTCGAGACCGCATGTTCGGTAGGAGCGTGTCAGTGTCGACGAAAACTTGACATTTCGTGACAAAAATTAATTCGACGTACGCCACAATAGTACGGGTCATTTAATGCGTGAAAGATCTCGGTAAGAAAGAAGTTTGAAGGTACTTTCTCACCGTATGTGTCAGCGTGACTTCGGCTCGCTGGCCATCTTCACTGGTGGATAAGAAATACTCAACGGCCTTTAACGCACGCAGGCCTCTCGCGGCTACATATCGACCATGGCATTGACGCAGCGCTATCTCTTGAATCCGCTCATGCTTTAACCTGTTGGTGCCCGCAGGTCAGACCGACGTTGTCATTCATCTGGCGGGATGCTGAAAGCCCCGGGTCGGGACAATCGATCAGTATGCACAAGGTTCCCGCATGCGACTTTCTGCTGAATTGCCAATTTGCCCGCTAACTTTTGCAGGCAAAGCGCGTGTGGGCAGGTGGCGCGCTGTGCGGTCCTGCTATCGTGGTGACTCGCCGCGTCGCTCCTTGCGGTGCCATGCTTCGCATTTGCGCCATGTTCGCCGGCGGGTTGGCAACCATAGTCGGCTTGAAATGCTCGCAGACTTGTCGAATGTCAGGATAGACCCTCTACCGCATCCTTCGGATTGTCTCGTCCCCGCAGAAATGATTCTCCATACATGTGCAGATGAAGCGCCTGATCCGACAGCTGGCATGTCACGATACAAGGTCTGCGATTGCACAGTCGCCGGAACGTTCGTCGTTGCGCGCGACTTGCGGTGTCTCCTTGCAGGCGGTACTGGCTTATGAAGTCGCTCTCGTCGCAGACACCATTCCGCTCCGCGGAGTTGCCGAATGGGGGCCATGATGAAGAACATCAATCCGACGAAATCTATTGCACTTTCAATCGGTATGTCATCCTTATGAACTCTACGCGCATTGTCCACGTTGTGGTGGCGGACGATCATGCGGTCGTTCGCAGGGCCGTTGCCCAAACAATCGACGCGATTCCCGGCTTCAAAATCGCCGCGATCGTTAAATCCGGGACTGAGCTTCTGGAAATACTCACGGCAGTCGAATGCGATCTGATCGTTACTGATTTCTCGATGCAGAGGGGCACCGCCGACGAAGACGGACTCCGCCTTATCGCGCGACTCAGGCGGAATTACCCTTCTACGCCGATCATTGTTTTTACAATGCTCACTAACGGCGGAGTATTGCAAAAGCTTTGCAAGATGGGCGTCGCGGGCATCGTGGGTAAGGACGAGGAATCGGCAGTAATCGAACAGGCTTGCGTCACGGTGCGTTCGCATTTGAACGCACGCACATTTCTATCTCCAGGCATTACCCAGTGGCTCGTTCAGGATGGCAATACCGCGGAAGGATTTCTCAGCGCTCCGGACCTCTCCCCGAAGGAACTCGAGGTTGTCCGCCTGTTTGGTATGGGGCTGTCTGTCACGCAGATCGCGCAACAGCTCAATCGCACAGCAACCACGGTGGCTACACAAAAGCGTTCGGCCATGCGCAAGTTACATGTGGAGACTAACGCGGATCTGGTGAAGTATGCGCAAGAGCAGGGACTGACCTGATGCCACTGATGTCCAGGAGTGCATGGGATCCTGCTCTACATGCCTTCCATTCGATAGAAAGGAATTTAAAGCGGGAGCGGCGCGTTTTTTCGATGGTAATCATCCTGTTGATTATCGGCGCGTTTGCCGCAGCTGTTGTGACGATCGCAGGGCGACTGGCTGATTCGCTCGACCAGGAGGAAAGGGCTACGCGGCTAGCCATACAGAATCTCACCCACGAGCTGCAGGAACGAAACAACCTGCTCACGACCGTCAGCGTGATCGTCGAGCTCCGGGCAAGCGGCGTTCTCCTGCCTGAGACACCCCGCCACGCCGACGACAAGTGCGTCGCTGGCGTTCCCATGCAAGGGCCGCGGTCGATCCTCATGTCGAGTTGCGCGGCGGCAGTGCAGCTTTTTCTGGCGGCTGGTTCGAATCTCAACTTCGAGTTGATTCTCACGGATGGGCACGGGATATATGGGCACGCGTTTCAACCACAACCACCACGTGCCTACAACTCGGCATCGCAGGGAAGAGCCCGAGAAGTGGTCGACGCGGTCCTTGAAAAATATCGTTCCCTGGGACTGGATCCGCTCATCGCTGCGCGTGAAAAGCGCATCGTCTGGCTGCGATCGCCCAAAACAACGGGAGGCGATTTGTCGCGGATGATTGGGGCGTCTCTTGTCCTGAAGGATGGCGCGCTTTACGCCATGGTGGTGACCACGCTAGATCTGAAAGACGTCTTTCAATCTGGCACCGACGACACCTCGATTTCCGATCCCGTCGTAGTGACGAATAGCGGGACAGTAGCTATCGGGTTCGTTGCGCCGGAGCAGGCGGCAGAGATAGACACAAGGACAGGCGCGAGCACGCTTCAGTTTGGCCGCTTCCATTGGATTCCCAGTTATGGCTGGGTGATGCGACGGCCGGCGCTCATGTTTGGTTTCGGGCATATCCTTCGCATTGTGCCGTTGCGCCAACAGGTCGCTGAGATGCGATGCGGACTTATTCTGGTGCTCTCCGCCACAGCAGCGCTGGTGATACTCCTGCTTGCCATGTTCCGTTACTGGAACTATCAGTTTTTGACACGGACCTATGCGGAGGCTGCTCGCGCGCTTGAAAGCGAATTGCTCAATCACCTTCTGGTGCATGCAACGCCTGTCGGTTTGTGCATTGTCCGGAAGGACGGCTCGGAAATCGTGCTGGCAAACAAGATCGCGCGTGATGTGCTGAGAATCGCGAACACCAATATGAAACTGCCAGCAGCACTGAGCCGGGAATTTCAAAAACAGGGCATCGATAACACCTCTTTCTCCCTAGCGGAAGGGGCGAAGATCTTCCAGTTCGCATTCCCTATCGAGAGGGAAGGGCTGAATAGCTTGCATTTGGAGATTACCTACGCACCGGCGATCCTCAACCGTGAAGATGTTCTGTTTTGCGCGATCGCCGATACTACTCAACATGTTCTCGCCGAACAGGCGCTCCGTGAAGCCAAGCAAACCACAGAAGTCGCCGCGAAAGCAAAAGTGAGTTTTTTTGCTTCCATGAGCCATGAGATTCGCACACCGCTGGCATCGCTCGTCGGTAACATCGAACTGCTCAAGCTCGGACCGCTGGTGCCCGAGCAGGAGGCGCGTGTGCATGCCATGCAGATATCCGCTGCTGGGCTGTTGCACGTCGTGAACGATGTACTGGACTTTTCGAAAATCGATGTGGGGGAATTGAGGCTTAATGAAGCATGGGGATCTGTGACCGATCTCATAGGTCGCATTGTCCTTTCGCATGCGCATCTCGCCGTCAAGAAAGGCTTGAAACTCTATGTTGTTCTCGATCGAGCCGTGCCTTCACGATTGCTTTTCGATCCGATACGTGTATCCCAGATCGTGACCAATCTGTTGAGCAATGCCTTTAAGTTTACGCAGTCCGGAAAGATTGTAGTACGGGTGCAGTGGATTGACTCGTCGCTGGCGATCAGCATTGCCGACTCAGGCATCGGCATACCGGACGAGCTCAAAACGCAACTATTCCAGCCGTTTATGCAGGGGGATAGCAATCGCCTTGGGCAAGCGAGAGGAACCGGACTTGGGCTGTCCATTACAGCGAGGCTCTGCGAGTTGATGCGAGGGTTCGTCATGATGGAAAGCACTGTCGGAGCGGGAACCCGCGTCGCGGTTACGCTTCCGCTTCGTTCGATGGACGGCACGCCAAACGGAGCCGACTGGACTTTGCAGAATTACAATCCGGCTATTCTTTGCCACGCTAACGAATATAGGGAATGGCTGACAAATCTGTTTGATCCGGAGGCGGCCACCGTGACTGTTTTTACAGATACACGTCACGCCGTTAATCATGGTCGCTATGATTATCTGCTTGTCGCGGATGAGTTTGACGCGGCTGATGTCATTCGGTGGTGGGGAAATCCGGCCAGTATTGTGTGGGTGGGGCAGGATGGCCCTCTGGTGCCGATTCCGAGCGACAACGGTGGCGTGGCAGTTTCAGTCTACAGCCTCTCAGGAATCAGGACGGCTACGCAGATGCTGGAGTCCGCTGTCCTTGACCGGACGCTCACAAAAAAAGCAAAAGAAGCAGGGCCCGCCAGACGCAATTTCGAAAAATTGACCGTGCTGATTGCAGAAGACAATCTATTGAATCGGAGTTTGTTGCGTGACCAGCTTAGCACCTTGGGTGCAAACGTGATCGAGGCCGTCAATGGTAGCGAGGCGCTGTCGATGCTTTCGAAACGGTCGGTGGACATCGTGCTCACTGACATCGATATGCCCGTCCTGAGCGGGTTTCAGTTGATTGATGCAGTTCGCAACAAAAACTTCTCAATGCCGATTTATGCCGTCAGCGCGAGCGCTCATCCGGACGACATCGCTGAAGGCCGGGCGCGGGGATTCGCTGACTACCTCACCAAGCCGGTATCCCTGTCGATACTGACGAGGGTTCTCGATGCCGCGGCAAATCCAGACGGTCGCGATGCCCTAACAGACGACAAGGCGGTCGTACCCAGATTACCCGTTGTGCCGACCGATTATTCGGCGGCATTTGTCGAACAGACAAATTTGGATGTCGCGAAACTGGATTCCGTAGTCAAGACGCAAAGCGTCGCGCAGCTTCGAAGGTGGGCGCACGGGGTGGCGGGGGGGCTATCGGTGCTCGGGCCGTCGCTGCTTCTTCAGCGTTGTCAGGACCTGCGCGCAACTATCTCCAGGACGGAGGGTTGGACTGCCGACATTGAACGGCAGGCGTTGACAATTGCCGATGCCCTCGTAGAAATGTGCTCCTCAGGCGACTATTATTGCAAGTTCAGTATGTCGCCGTGCCGATGATTAGATCTCCTCTACCGCCGGCGACTGACGATATGCAGACGAGTCGACCCTCCGGTCGGTCACGGGCGATCCGCTCAAAAAAGGGATGAAGCGTGCCCACTTGGCAAAGTTAAAACTAGCTCCACTGGACGGCGCTGATGGCGCCCTATAGTGATCATCGATCGGTTCCATGGTGCCGATCCTGCGCTGATGTCTATGCGGTCAAATGGGCCCCCGTGCGACGATCTGTGACAATCGACGCTGCCGCTGAACTCGCGCCAGGAGAATGGCGCTCGTTGTAATACCCGAACGCGAGCCCGAATTGGGTCTGTGGCGTCAACCGGATGTCAGGGCAACGGCTGGCCGAGCACGACACAGTGGCGGAAAACACTTCGGTACATTTCAGCAGCCCCCTAGTCAAACCACGCAACAACGGTGCAATACAAAACCAACATTGCAGATAGCACTATTCAGGGGTGTAAGGAGTTCATCCGGAGGTACCGTCAAGGCTGGATTGATTAACAGTTTCGGCGGCCGCGCAACGGTAGCCGTAAACAATCAATCAGAAAATCTATTGTGCAAAAAGGATAGCGAACAGCTTTCGCAGCGAAGCGGTAAGGCGAAACGGTTGCAGGCGGAAGTGACTGTTACGCGTAAGACCGGCGCGGTTGTGCAAATTCGTCACTTCAATCAGACTGGATGGGCTCATAGATATTTCTGTGCGTGGAAGGAATGTTGAACCACAGATTAAGCCTGCAGATTTCCCTTTTTTATATCGAATTTATATGAAATGTTCTGTTCGGTATGATGTCATACAAAATTGTCATAAATATCGGTATTGACCGCAGTGAGGGCCGCAGGAAATTCAATTGTCAGACAGTCTAGTATCGTGTCGGATGGTCGACGTCATTCAATTGACTACTGAACTATCTATACCTGTCGATGCGGCGCTTCAACGTACCGGTTAGAATCCAGAATGGGAAAACTGAAATTTTGCGTCGCAAGGAGATCATTCCGATATGAATACGAGTTCTGAACGGCCGCGAGCGTTGCCACAGTCAGACCTATCGTGAACTCGTTGCGAGGCCGTGCCCCGCGACAAGATCATCGATCTGCGCAGCATGAACTGGCATGCAAATATAAGAACCTTGGCAGTCGACATTTGCCATGTTCTTTGTCCACCTGAGCTGCGCTTCGTTTTCGATGCCGTCGATAACAATCTGCTTCCCAAGGCGTTGACCAAATCGAATAAGTACTTCCAGGACGTTCGTTGCCTCTGAACTTCCGGGAACCCGGCTAATCAATGATCGGTCGATTTTTAGAACATCGACTTCCAGCCGATGCAAGATGGATGGTGACCAGCCTCCAGCTCCGAAGTCGCCAATCGCAACTCGAACGCCCGTTTCACGTATTGAATCGACTGCAGCCAAAAGCACATCGAGCGGCCCGGATTCCGTGGACTCCTTCAACTGCACTTCCAGTTTTGTCGGGTCAACGGCATGAGAAGCGAGCAACGCGACCAACTTTCCTGGCAGATTCCCTCGCGTTAATTCCTGGGGCGAAAGGCTGATTGTGAGCGACAGCGTAGTGTATTTGCACGCAGCCCAGTCAGAGAGCGTCTCTGCAGATTTTTCCAAAAGAAAATCTGTAAAACGCCCCGATAGGCCGGAGCTTTCTACGGTCTGGATGAACGATGTAGGTGTCAAGATACCGTGGACGGGATGACGCCAGCGCAACAAGGCCTCAAAACCACATAGTCTTTCCTCTGGCACTCGCAGTTTTGGCTGGAAAACGAGCATGAATTCGTTCCGTTCCAATCCGCGCTCAAGCTGATCGACGATGTTGAGGTGATCGACCTCAGTACGATCCGTAAGCGTATCCGGAGGAGAGGCATCTTGTACTTTGAGACAAGCAGTCGAGGAATGACCTAATAGACCCGACTTGGACTTGCCAATCAGCGTGGAGGAAGTTTGCAAGTCGTCGAGCAACTGCTTATAAGAGATTTTTGCGTTCGTTTCGTGCATTTGCGTAGCCCCCATCCGGTCAGAGTACCTCGAAGCAAGCTCAAACCAGTCTGTCTGTCATTGGAGTAATTGACCTGGTCCCGCGCGTTATGCCCCGCTGAGGCGGGCCCAACTCGATCTTCGCAGAGCAATGTCCCATAAGACGCGACCACGTTGACAGGATTGCGCGGCAGTCAAAAAGGCCATACCGGCGGCCCTCCTCCGTCTTTCCGTCGTCGACCGGTGATTGTGGAAAAAAACCGCTGATCCAAACGGAACTCATTGGTTAAAAGCGTGGCACTCGCGAATCTTCTTAAAAAATGATAGGCGGTCTCCCGAAGTGCATTGTGAATTATTGACACATATCCAGGCGGATTGACCTCGGCCGCGTAAATTCGGACGGTCGGACAGGAAAATGACGATGAGAGCCGACGGACGCACTCGTCTGCATTCCAAGCGAAAATGGCGAGCGCGGCGGTCGGATGCGTTTGATGTGCGCCTGAATCAGATCAGGTTGTATAAAAGTTTTTGGTGGCATGCTCAACAAAGTGGACTCGCTGTGCGCAGCGTAATGGTCGATCGTATGCATGTATTGCCTGTCCCTCAGCAGGTACGAATTGTTGGCCTCGCGCGATCGGCCGGGTCTTACCGGACGCAGCTAGTAAGCGAAGCGGACGCGTCGCTGATGCGCGGAATCGACGAACTGATATCGGAATCTCCGTCTCTCTGAGCGCCGGTGTTGGCGCGACTGATGCGTCGCAAGCGACATCAGATTGGCCGTCGGCGCATGTGCACACGATTGATGCTACCGCTCGGTGTTGGGGAAAAGGCGAGTTGTAAAGCTTGCGGCTTTTGTATAGGTGGACCTTCGTTGGTGCGGTCCTGCCTGCCACAAAAACGGCCTACGCCTGCGGAACAACGCCCTGAAGGAGCTCTCGGTACTGCTGGAAACGTCAACCGCGTGAAGCTACTGCCGACCTCACTGCGAAAGCGCGAATGCGGTGCGAGATCCGGTGTCGTCCGGAAGAAAATGCTGCTTTGCTAGACGGGTCGGGAAGCTGGGTTGCTCTGCGGACTCGTCACAAGAATGTCGCATTGGCGCTCGTCGATGAGCGGAGCCGGTCGCGACGGAACGATCAGGACGAGCCTCCTTCGTGTGATGTCGCGTCATGGCAACCGCGTAGGAGTTGGGGTTGTGATTGAAGGAGATTTCGGCATACTAATCGACTACGATAGTGAGTGGCTTGAGTAGTAGCGTTTTCGTCGATTGTTATCTCGATAAACATATCCCAAAAATAGGTGGATTGTTACTTCGCTCGTGCTTTATTGTAAAAATGAAAGGCCGCCGCGTACGGGTTTCGCACTCGTATAAAAAGTACCGTGGGAAGCAATTGAAGTTTCGCACGGCCAGTCGATGGGAAAAGAGAGAGATATTTCATGGGCGCAAGTTCAGACGGTACTGGTCGCGAGTGGAACATGTCGTTGATCCAGACTAAAATGATCCCGCCACGGATTCCGTCAGGCTATGTGCGACGTGTTGCGTTGCTCAGTCAGCTTGATGAGAGACCATCTCGCAGCGTGACCGTCGTGACCGCACCTGCGGGTTTCGGCAAGACAACATTGCTTGCTGAATGGCGAGAAGTGGCGTTGAAAAAAAAGCATCCTGTTGCATGGCTGAGCCTCGACGAAGAAGACGACGATCCTCAGCAGTTCGGCGCATATCTGGTAGCTGCATTCTCCAGAACGTCCGACAGCATCGCCCAGCAGGCGCAACAACTCCTGGATAACGATGCGAGCACGCCTATCAGGACTGTCATCTCGGTACTTCTGAACGGGATTGCTGCGTACGGCCGGAGCGCTTTCCTCGTGCTGGATGACGTCGACCGCCTGAACACGGATTCTGTTCTTGCCACTGTCTCCCGGCTGTTGCGTTATGCACCCGAAAACATGCATGTGTTACTGGGCGCGCGCGGTGAGCCGGGCTTGACACTTGGTCAACTCAGAACACCCGAGAAGCTAATACGTATCGGTGCCGACGATCTCCGATTCTCGATGGACGATGCACGGGAATTTTTCGCTCAGGCAGGCATAGTGCCGCTCGACCAAAGCAGTATTGAACTTTTGAATCAGGCGACTGAAGGGTGGGTGATCGGCTTGCAATTGGTTTCCCTTGCAGCAGGTCAGATGGGTGACGCAACTGAGATCGCCAATAACCTTGCAGGAACCTGTTCTGGAATCGACCACTACCTGAACGATACGGTGCTCGCGCATTTGCCGCCGGTGATGCTTAAGTTTTTGCTATACACGTCGATTCTTGATCGGCTCACTGCTCCCGTGTGCGATGCCATCATGGGCGGCGAGGGCGGAAGCGGGCAAAAGCTTGAATGGCTCGAACGACATAGCGTCTTTATCCAGCCGCTGGATCAGACACGGGACTGGTATCGCTGTCACGTGCTCCTGTCCGATGCACTTCGACGGCGTCTTGTTCATCAGATGCCGCAAAAGATTGCCGTGCTGCATCAACGTGCGTGCCAATGGTTTGCGGGTGCACGTCTCTGGCCCGAGGCAGTCACACACGCTTTGGCTGCGGGCGAATTCGAGCAGGCGGCGCAGTGGGCCGAGCATTGTGCAATGGAGATGTTGGAGCGCGGTGATCCGTGCACACTGCTCGGCTGGATTAAGAAGCTTCCAACGGATGTTCTCCAGCGACGATTACGTTTGCGCCTCGCGAAAGCGTGGGCGCTCGCATTGTCGCTTCAGACGACACGCGCCACGAGGGAAATTGATGCTCTTGTTGAGGAATTTAATCGTGGGCATCGCGATGACGGCGACATGAACGCAGAAGTTGCAGGTGTGGAGATTAGCGCAATCCGGGCGCTAATTGCCAGCAATAGTGACGATAGCGAGCGTGTGCTCGAACTCGTGCATGTCGTAGAGACCTCAACGGCACCCTCGGCACCATGGGTAAAGTGTTACGTACAAGCCGCGCATTTTTTTGGTTTGATGTACAGGGGAGAGTTTGGCCAAATACGTCGCATATGGAATGTCGCCGAGGACCGGGTGGAGTATTGTCAAGGATCGGGCTACTCGGATATGTTTCGAGACGCCATGTACGGTCTTGCCGCCCTTTTACATGGCGAGTTGTCTGAAGCACGGCAGATTTTTGAGGAGACGTTTGAGCGTGCCGAAAATGTTCTGGGCGCGTCATCGGCCGGCGCAAACTGGCTGGCCGGTTGCCTGGCATCGATTTACTATGAGTGCAACGAACTTCCGCAAGCAAGGGAGATAGTCGCGGGTCGCGCGACCCTCGTATTGGATGCGGCGCCGCTAGGTGCGCTGGTGCAACATACGCTTTCTGTGTCACGGCTGAAGTGCCGCAGCGGAGAGACAGATTCCGCATTGACCGTTCTCGAAGGCAGTCGGCAAGTCGCGATCACCCGACGATGGCCACGACTCAGGGTGGCGTGCGATGCTGAAATTGTGAAATTGCTTCTGGAGGAGGGCAACGTTGCGCGGGCCAGCCAGATCGCCAGAGAACTGGGCCTGAGCTTGCCAAAGATGTGGGAAGGGCGCACGGGGGCCGCTTTGGAAACCTGGACAAGCTACTGCCTCGTGCGGGCGAGGGTTCTCATTGCGGAGGATCTTGCTGACAAGGCTGTTATTTTTCTTACGCTTCTGCTTGATAAGCTGGGTGCTATGGGTTGGCGCTATTCGGAGGCTATCGTTTCCTTGCTGCTTGCCCGCGCGTTCGAGCAATGTAACGCTTCCGGCGATGCGCTTGCTGCACTCGACCACGCATTGCTGGTTGGAGAAGCGATTGGCATGGTTAATAGCTTCGTAGATGAAGGGCCGCCGATGCGCACGTTGCTGCAGCGGTTTCGCCGATCCTCAGGGAATGTCTCTACTTCCCAAATGGCATATGTCGATCGATTGCTGGCAGCTTTCGATGAACTCGACAATGTGCCACCTGCGTCTCATGAACCAGTTCGGCCGGTGACGACGTCGCCGGATGTTCTCAGTGCAAGGGAATTTGAAATAGTCCGCTACGTAGCTCGCGGTCTTTCGAACAAGGAAATCGGTCGATCGCTGAAACTAGCGCCGGAGACAGTCAAGTGGCATTTGAAGAACATTTTTGAAAAGCTCAACGTAGGTTCACGGATCGAAGCTGTTCAGAGCGTTCTTGGATCCCAAGGTGGGAGAACAGAGTGCGACCAGTTAGAGCGGTGACCTTGCCGCCGAAAAACGATATCCTGCTGATCAGGTGGGCTCAGGCAAGGAGCGCATCGCCGAGCGGTGTAGGGTTCTGCTCCCTATCGTTATCGCACTCAATGCGGGATTGCTCGGCGATTAACACGACACGCTCGCCGCGAACCATGGACTGCAAGGTCTGTATGACCTCAAAGGTCGGCGCCATCCTTTCCCAATCGCTGGGTGCCAATGAAGATTCGGCCCGTAAACGAGCGGACACGCTGGACGAGCGCGGCATCCCACGGCCGTCGGCGTACGTGCGTTGGGAGAGCGTCTTGCTTCTGCAACCGCTTGCATCTGTTCTGAGCTGAGAAGATGCGGCCGCCTTCGTATAGATCCTTTGCTGTACATCATCCCCCGCTGCGACGCGTCTGTTTTACGTTCAGAATTACTAACAGACAGGTCCCGTAGCTTATGGCGGCGTAAACTGGCGGATCGAGAAGGGGAGTTGTTGGCGATATAGGCTGGCTATGCTCAGTAGCTCAAAGCAAATAAAAAGAAGCCGACCATTGCGTGTCGGCTTTCTCTTGCCGGTGTGTGCCGGCGGTCCGTTTGTGCTGCTCAGTGTACTGGTATTCCGACTCACCCGCGACCGGGTATCAGTGACCCAGAGCAACCAAAGCTACATCAAAACAATATCGTACTGTTCCTGACTCAAATTCGACTCCACCTGCAACGATACCGGCTTGCCAATGAAATCAATCAGCATCGCCAGATGCTGCGACTCTTCTTCAAGAAACAGATCAATCACCTGCTGCGACGCCACCACACGAAACTCGCGCGGATTAAACTGCCGCGACTCGCGGAGAATCTCGCGCAGCACGTCATAGCAAACCGTTCGCGGCGTCTTGACTTGCCCCTTACCCTGACAAACCGGGCACGGCTCGCACAGCACGTGTGCCAAAGACTCGCGCGTACGCTTTCTCGTCATCTCCACCAGCCCGAGTTGCGAGAAGCCATTCACCGTCACTCGCGTCCGATCGCGCGACAAAGCCTTCTTCAACTCACCGAGCACCTGGTCGCGATGCTCGACGTTTTCCATATCGATGAAATCGATGATGATCACGCCGCCCAGATTGCGCAGCCGCAATTGCCGTGCGATCGTGTGCGCGGCCTCGAGGTTGGTCTTGAAGATCGTATCGTCGAAGTTTCGCGCACCGACGTAGCCGCCGGTGTTCACGTCGATGGTGGTCATCGCTTCGGTCTGGTCGATCACGAGATATCCGCCGGACTTCAGATCGACGCGGCGCGACAACGCGCGCTGAATCTCGGCTTCGATGTTGTAGAGATCGAAGAGCGGCCGCTCGCCGGTGTAGTGATGCAGTTTCGACGATACCGCCGGCGTGAACTCCGCCGCGAAGTCGGCGAGCATCTGATGCGTCTCGCGCGAGTCGACCTGAATGCGCGAGGTTTCATCGTTGACGAAATCGCGCAGCACGCGTTGCGCGAGATTCAGATCCTGGTACAGCAGGCTGGTCGGCGGCATACGCTGACCTTGCGAAATGATCGTCGCCCAGGTCTTGCGCAAATACGCGACGTCGCCGGCAAGCTCTTCGCTAGTCGCATCTTCGGCAATCGTGCGCACGATGTAGCCGCCTTTCTCGTCGGCGGGCAGCACGGCGGTCAGACGCGCGCGCACCGCTTCGCGCTCGGCCTCGCTCTCGATCTTCTGGGAGATGCCGATATGCGGCTCCTGCGGCAGATACACGAGCGTGCGCCCGGCAATGCTCACTTGCGTGGAGAGCCGCGCGCCCTTGGTGCCGATCGGGTCCTTCACGACCTGCACCATCAGCGTCTGGCCTTCGAAGACGATCTTTTCGATGGGCTGATGCGGCGCCTGATGTTGCGGCTCGCCGGCAATGCGCGGGTGCCAGATATCGGCTACATGCAGAAACGCGGCGCGTTCGAGACCGATGTCGATGAAGGCGGATTGCATGCCCGGCAACACGCGGACGACCTTGCCGAGATAGACATTGCCGACGCGTCCGCGCGACAGCGTTCGTTCGACGTGAAGTTCCTGGACGGCGCCTTGCTGGACGAGCGCGACTCGCGTTTCCTGCGGCGTGACATTGATCAGGATTTCTTCATTCATGGTGTTATTTTAGAAGTCGATGCGCGCTGCACGCAGGAGGGCAGCGGTTTCAAAAAGCGGCAAACCCATGATACCTGAATAGGACCCGTCGATATGTTCGATAAACTCCGCGGCGCGTCCCTGCACGCCATAGGCGCCGGCTTTGCCGAGCGGCTCGCCGCTCGCCGCGTAACGACGGAGTGCGTCTGCGTGCAGTGCAGCAAAGCGCACCTTCGATACCGATAGCGCGGCGGGCAGCAACGCGCCCTCAGCGTCGATCACGGCAACGGCGGTCAGCACTTCATGAGCGCGGCCCGCGAGACGGGTGAGCATCGCGACGGCATCGTCGGCATCGACGGGTTTGCCGAGGATCGCGTCGTCGATCGTGACGGTCGTATCGGCCACGAGGATCGGCCGCGCCGCATGACCGCCGGCCGCGAGCCGCGCACGCGCGGCGTGTGCCTTGGCAATGCATACGCGCTGCACGTAGTCGTGCGCGGATTCGCCGGGCAGCTCGGCTTCGAGCGCTTCGGCATCTTCATCGGGGCGTGGCAGCAGGAGTTCGAAACGCACGCCGAGCTGTTGCAGCAACTCCTGGCGGCGTGGGCTTTGCGATGCGAGGTAGACGAGCGGATGCAGCGAGGCGGCGGGCGTGGGCATGAACGGTCTCGATGAAGCGGATTGCTGGGAATGGGTGAGGAGCGGGAGATGATCGCGCCGCGGGCGCGCAGGGCGGGCGTCGAGCGGGTGCATCGATCACGCATTCTGCAGCACGAGTCGACGCAAACGATCGGCCATGCACGTCGACCGACGCGGATAACCAGGACGGCAACGAAGACCTGCAACGGGGCCGGCAACATGCCCTCAACGGCAACGCGCCAAAACCGCGCGCCCGCTCGGCCACCGCGTCTGCTCACACGCGGTGATAGGGGTGATTTTGCGTGATGGTCCACGCGCGGTAAAGCTGTTCGGCGAGCAGCACGCGCACCATCGCGTGCGGCAAGGTCAGGCTCGACACGCGCAACAGCATATCGGCGCGCGCCTTCAGGTCGGGATCGAGCCCGTCGGCACCGCCGATCAGAAAGGCCACGTCGCGGCCGTCCTGCTGCCAGGTCGGCAGGGCATTGGCCAACTGCATCGTGGTCCAGTCCTTGCCGCGTTCGTCGAGCGCGACGATGCGGGCGTTCTTCGGCAACGCCGCTTCGATCTTCTGCCGCTCGGCGGCCATCACGCTTTCCGCCGACCGTCCGGACGAACGCTGCTCGGGCTTGATCTCGCGCAGTTCGATGCGCAGCTCGGGCGGCATGCGCTTCGCGTATTCGTCGAAGCCGGTGGCGATCCAGTCCGGCATCTTGTGGCCGACGGCGAGGATGTGGAGTTTCATTAGCGAGGCAATGAACGAAGGAATCGCGAACCGAGGTCTACGAGTTGCCAGCCAGCAAAGCCGGCTTACTTGCGACGAGCCGTGCTCTTGCGCGCGGGCTTCTTCACGGCCGGCGTATCTTCGTCTTCTTCGTCCTCGTCGTCGGGCTCGCTCGAACGCGCGCCGCCGAACGGATCGGGCGTGGACAGCTTGATGCGCACCGGCTTGTCACCCCAGATTTCCTCGAGGTTGTAGTACTGGCGCAGCGCCGGTTGCAGGATGTGGACGATTGCGTCGCCGCAATCCACCAGCACCCATTCGCCGATGTCCTCGCCCTCGGTGCTGACGATGTCGCCGCCGGCTTCCTTCACGCTTTCGCGCACGCTCGACGCGAGCGCCTTGGTTTGCCGGTTCGAGGTGCCGCTCGCGACGATCACGCGATCGAACAGCGCGGTCAGGTGGCTGGTGTTGAACACCTTGATGTCTTGCGCCTTGACGTCTTCGAGGGCGTCGACGATCACGCGTTGTAGTTTGCGAATATCCATGAGGTTACCGGTGGTACAGATGATGTTGAAGAATATAGTCCCACACCGCGGTGGGGACATGGCTCGCGGCCTGGTCTTGCTGTTCGCCGCCCGCGAGGGCGAGCCGCTGGCTCACCTGTTCGCGCAGATGCGCGCGAATGTCGGTGGCCGAGACGTTGAACGCAAGCGTCGTATCGATCAGCAAGTGGCCGCAAGGCGTGGCTTGCAGAACGTCGGCGCGGGCACGGCGCGCGTCGATTTCCTGAGCGAGCGCCGGTGGAATCGACGCGAGGTCGAAACCGGGCCGGGTCGCCGCGCAAATATGCGCGAACTCGAACAGGCGCCGCCAGTCGCGCCATGTATCGAGATGCACGAGTTGATCCGCGCCGATCAGAAGCGCGATCGATGCGTCCTCACCTTCGCGTTCACGCCAGCGTTGCAGCGTGTCGATCGTATAGGTCGGGCCGTCGTGATCGATTTCGTCAGTCGCGACGCGTACCGTCACGCCCGGCAGCGCCAGCGTGCCGGCGGCCGCGCGCGTCATCGCGAGCCTGTGCACGGCCGCTGACACGTCCGCTTTCTGCCACGGCTGGCCGGCGGGCAGCAGCACCAGCTCGGTCAGTTGCAGCACCTCGGCGAAACGCCGCGCGAGCGCGAGGTGGCCGTCGTGGATCGGATCGAAAGTGCCGCCTAGCAGACCGATCCGGCGAGGCAGGGCAGCGGGATGAGCGTTCGGCTTCAGGTGAAGATCCTTTGTCGTGGCCGCGTGCAAGGGCGTGGTGCGCACAATGCGCGTTACACCCACTCGCGCGGCACGAGAAAATCGCTGTAAAGACGCGCTTCCGGCGTGCCCGGTTCGGGATGCCAGTTGTAGCGCCAGTTCACCACAGGCGGCATCGACATCAGGATCGATTCCGTGCGTCCGCCGCTCTGCAGTCCAAACAGTGTGCCACGGTCGAAGACCAGATTGAACTCGACGTAGCGGCCGCGCCGGTATGCCTGGAATTCGCGCTCCGCTTCGCCGTACGGAATGTTGCGGCGCTTTTCGATGATTGGCAGATAGGCCTTGAGGAACGCATCGCCGACGCTCCTCACCATCGCGAACGATTGATCGAAGCCCGGCGCCGAGAAATCGTCGAAGAAAATCCCGCCGATGCCGCGCGCTTCGTTGCGATGCTTCAGGAAGAAATACTCGTCGCACCAGCGCTTGAAACTCGGGTAAAGATCCGCGCCATAAGGCTGCAGCGCGTCGCGGCAGGTGCGATGGAAATGCTGCGCGTCTTCCTCGTAGCCGTAGTACGGCGTCAGGTCCATACCGCCGCCGAACCAGAAGACCGGCTCTTCGCCGGCCTTGGTTGCGATCAGCAGGCGCACGTTCATGTGCACGGTCGGGCAGTGCGGATTGTGCGGATGCAGCACGAGCGATACACCCATTGCTTCGAAGCCGCGCCCGGCCAGTTGCGGACGCGCCGCGCTTGCCGAACCCGGCAACGCGTCGCCCGCGACGTCCGAGAAACCGATGCCGGCCCGTTCGAAGAACTTGCCGCCTTCGAGAATCCGCGTATAGCCGCCGCCGCGCAGCTTGTCGCCCGGGCCACGCTGCCAGGCGTCGGTCGCGAACGGCGTGCCGTCAAACTCGCCGAGCGTGTCAGCGATATGCGTTTGCAGGCCTTGCAGCCAGTTGCGCACGGCCTGTGTGTCATAGCTCGAATCAGTCATGAATGCGGATGCTGGGGGCGGCACGCTCGTCGTACCGCGGGTTCTTCGGGAAAGGCGACGGCCGGGCCTGCGTCAGGGAGGAAACCTGCGAAGGCGCGGCGCACGGTATTTCGCGTCGGGCGGCGGGCTTTCGCCTCGCCCGGCCCAGCGGCTGCGCTGGGCGCGCAAAACCCGCTGGGTCGCGCCCGCAGTGTAGCGCCGTTGGCGCCGCAGGCGGGCGAGCGGGGTGGTGGCTTTTACTGCTTGCCCTCGGTCCGCGTGTCCTGCTTGCGGTTCAGCGCACGGTAGCCGATGTCGCGGCGATACTGCATGCCGTCGAACGAGATCTGGTTGATCGTCTCGTATGCGACCGATTGCGCGGTGCGCACCGAGTCCGCCAGACCGACCACGCACAGCACCCGGCCGCCCGAGGTCGTCAGCTTGCCGTCGGCGAGCGTGGTGCCGGCGTGGAAGGTGACCGAATCCGAGGTTTCCGCGGGGATGTCGTTGATGCGGTCGCCCTTACGCGGCGTGTCCGGATAGTTGTGCGCGGCGATCACGACGCCCAGCGCGGTGCGGCGGTCCCATTCGAGTTCGACCGTATCCAGCGTGCCGGCGATCGCCTGCTCGACCACCTTCGAATAGTCGCCCTTCAGACGCGCCATGATCGGCTGCGTTTCGGGGTCGCCCATGCGGCAGTTGAATTCGAGCGTCTTCGGGTTGCCTTGCGCGTCGATCATCAGACCGGCGTACAGGAAGCCGGTGTAGCGGATGCCTTCCTTCTCCATGCCGCGCACGGTCGGAAGGATGATTTCGCGCATCACGCGGGCATGCAGTTGCGGCGTGACGATCGGTGCGGGCGAGTACGCGCCCATGCCGCCGGTGTTCGGACCCCGGTCGGCGTCAAGCAGGCGCTTGTGGTCCTGGCTCGACGCGAGCGGCAGCACGTGCTTGCCGTCGACCATCACGATGAAGCTCGCTTCCTCGCCGGCCAGGAATTCCTCGATCACGACGCGCGCGCCGGCATCGCCGAGCTTGTTGTCCGACAGCATCATGTCGACCGCGGCATGCGCTTCTTCCAGCGTCTGCGCGACCACTACGCCCTTGCCGGCGGCGAGGCCGTCGGCCTTGATGACGATCGGCGCGCCCTTGGCGTCCAGATACGCATGCGCGGCGGCGACGTCGGCGAAGGTTTCGTATTCGGCGGTCGGGATCGCGTGGCGTTTCATGAACGCCTTCGCGAAGTCCTTCGAGCTTTCGAGCTGGGCGGCCTCTTTGGTCGGCCCGAAAATCTTCAGACCGCGCGAGCGGAACAGGTTGACGATGCCGGCCGCGAGCGGCGCTTCCGGCCCGACCAGCGTAAAGGCGATCTGTTCCCGTTCGACGAAATCGGCCAGCGCGGCTGGCTCGGTGATGTCGATGTTGCGCAGACGCTCGTCCTGCGCGGTGCCGCCGTTGCCCGGCGCGACGTAGACGAGCTGAACCCGCGGCGATTGCGCGAGCTTCCATGCGAGTGCATGTTCGCGACCGCCGGAACCGACGACGAGTAACTTCATGTGAATCCCCGAGACTTAAAAACCATAAACGGCTGAAGCGGAAAGCTCAGCCGTGCAATAAACAGCGAGATTCGCGCCGGGTCGGCCTGCGCCGGCCAGGAAGCCCGCGGACCGAACCCGGGACGAACCCGAGTGACGATGGCCTGGCGGGCGCGCAACGCTGCACCCGTGTTCAAAACGCCCGTTCAGCGGCAAAAAACAGCAATGAGCGGCGACGCGAGTGCCAGCCGGCAGCGCGGCGCGGGGTTCGGGTTCGATCAGGACGAACCCGCGCACCGCGCGCTGCCGGAGCACGCTCACTCGTCGGCGATCGCGGCGTTTGTATAGACTTCCTGCACGTCGTCCAGATTTTCCAGTGCGTCGAGCAGCTTCTGCATCTTCACGGCGTCGTCGCCCGTGAACTCGACTTCCGTCTGAGGCTTCATCGTGACCTCGGCCAACTCGGCCTTGAAGCCCGCAGCTTCGAGCGCGGTCTTCACCTTCGGGAAATCGTTCGGCGGGCACAGCACTTCGATACTGCCGTCTTCGTTCGTGACGACGTCGTCGGCGCCGGCTTCGAGTGCGGCTTCCATCAGCTTGTCTTCCGGCGTGCCGGGCGCGAACAGGAACTGGCCGACATGATCGAACATGAACGACACCGAGCCGTCCGTACCCATGTTGCCGCCGTTCTTCGAGAACGCGTGACGCACTTCCGCGACCGTGCGGGTGCGGTTGTCGGTCATCGTGTCGACGATCACCGCCGCGCCGCCGATGCCGTAGCCTTCGTAGCGGATTTCCTCGTAGCTCGCACCGTCCACGCCGCCCACGCCGCGCTGGATCGCGCGGTTGACGTTGTCCTTCGGCATGTTGGCGTCGTACGCCTTTTCGACGGCGAGCCGCAGACGCGGGTTCGAGTCGATGTCGCCGCCGCCCATGCGCGCCGCGACCTGGATTTCCTTGATGAGCCGCGTCCAGACCTTGCCGCGCTTGGCATCGGCCGCTGCTTTCTTATGCTTGATGTTGGCCCATTTCGAATGACCCGCCATACCGTTCTCCGTCGCGCGCGCCAGCGGGGCGCACGCATAGTGCAATTGTCGTTGCGATGTCGGGCGCTTGCGTTGCGCGCGCCTCGATGTCAAAGCGTCTGGTGTGAGACCGCCCGGCGGCTGCCTGTCCGGACTTGCCGCTTGCAGTCGACCGTTCCCAGCTAGCCGCCCGTGTCGAACCGTCTTAAGCCGGCTCTTGCGCGCACCTTGGCGGACCAGAGGCGGCTGCGCGGATGAAACGGGGCGGCTGGCGTGCGGCAAACCCGGCACTAGCCTGGCGAGTGCCGCGTCAAGGCGCGATGCGCGAAGCGGCGGTGCAGACGGTGACGCAGGTTGAGCCGTTCTTTGAGCGGATTCGAATTTTATCACGCCGCAGGGGGGCGGCAGAGGGTGGCGCAGGCAAAAGTAGGCCACAGGCGCCGTTTTCTGGCGTGCCGGGTCCGCTTCGCGTCATCGGATGCTTTCTGTAGTATTCGGAATATAAGCAGTTATGTTTATATTTGGCGTGTGATCCTGGACACAGTAGGGCCGGTGAAGCAGCGAGCCAACGCCTGAACCCGCTTAGCCTCCGAATTGGCGTGGCGCCTTCACACACGGCCACAACATGTTCAGCGAGTGATCGGCCTCGGCCATGCCACCAAGATCGACACGATCGCGTCCGCGCTGGCAGCGCTTGGCAAGCGGCTCGAGTTATCCCTCGTGCCCGCGTAGCCCGGCAGCCACACGAATGCCGCTCGTCGCGTGCACTGCGCCGCCAGCGTTTTTTTCAACCCACCCTCAATTCTTCGTGCCGAACAGCCGGTCGCCGGCGTCGCCCAGACCCGGCACGATGTACGCGTGCTCGTTCAGGTGCGAATCGAGCGAGGCGACGTACAGCTTGACGTCCGGATGCGCGTCCTGGAACACCTGCACGCCTTCGGGCGCGGCCACCAGCGCGAGAAACATGATGTTCTCGGCGGCCACGTTGCGGCGCTTGAGCACGTCGACCGCGTGCACGGCGGAGTAGCCGGTCGCGACCATCGGATCGCACAGGATGAACACGCGGTCCTCCAGGTCCGGCAGGCGCACCAGATATTCGACCGGGCGGTGATCGTCTGCGCGGTACACGCCGATGTGGCCCACCCGCGCCGACGGCACCAGCTCCAGCAGGCCGTCCGACATGCCGATGCCCGCGCGCAGCACCGGCACGATCGCGAGCTTCTTGCCGGCGATCACCGGCGCGTCGATGTCGACGAGCGGCGTGGTGATGCGGCGCGTGGTCATCGGCAGGTTGCGGGTGATCTCGTAGCCCATCAGCAGCGTGATTTCGCGCAGCAGCTCGCGGAACGTGCGCGTCGAGGTGTCCCTGTCGCGCATATGGGACAGCTTGTGCTGGATCAGCGGGTGATCGAGGATGAAAAGATTGGGAAAGCGGCTGTCCTGGGTCATGGCGGGGGCGCAAGCGGCGCAAGAGAGATCAATCGGGGGCGATCGGAGATCGGTTCGGCGCGCCGCCCGCCGCAATGCGGCTGGCCGGCGGACGCGCCACGGCGCAAGTTTACCGAAAGAGTGCCGCCCGCAGATACCGGAGATTGCGATCGGCGAGCGCAGCGCCCGGCCCGGTCCAGCACTGATTCTTCTAGAATCGGGGAGAACTTTGCAACGCCGGCGCGCCGATGCGCCGGCACAACGTCACGAGGACGCATTCATGGACATGGGAATCGCAGGACGCACCGCGCTGGTTTGCGCGGCCAGCAAGGGTTTGGGACGCGGTTGCGCGCAAGCGCTGGCCGCCGAGGGCGTCAATCTGACGATCGTCGCGCGCACCGCCGAAACGCTGGAGGCGACCGCGGCCGAGATTCGCAGGCAGAGCGGCGTCGAAGTGAAAACGGTGGCGTGCGACATCACCACGCCCGCCGGCCGGGCTGCCGCGCTCGCCGCCTGTCCGCAGCCCGACATCCTCGTCAACAACGCGGGCGGCCCGCCGCCTGGCGACTTCCGCGATTTCACGCACGAGGACTGGATCCGCGCGCTGGAGAGCAACATGCTCACGCCGATCGAGCTGATCCGCGCGACCATCGACTCGATGAGCGCGCGTGGCTACGGCCGCATCGTCAACATCACGAGTTCGGCGGTGAAAGCCCCGATCGACGTGCTGGGCCTGTCGAACGGCGCGCGTTCGGGGCTCACCGGTTTCGTCGCGGGGCTCGCGCGCAAGGTCGCGCCGACCGGTGTGACGATCAACAACCTGCTGCCGGGCCTGTTCGACACCGACCGCATCGCGGTCACGTTCGAGGCACAGGCCAAGGCGCAAAACATTTCCGTCGACGACGCGCGTAAGCAGCGCATGAAGACGATCCCCGCGGGCCGCTTCGGCAACCGCGACGAATTCGGCCGCGCGTGCGCGTTCCTCTGCAGCGTGCATGCCGGGTACATTACCGGACAGAACTGGCTGATCGACGGCGGCGCGTACCCGGGCACGTTCTGAACGAGTGGCAATGCCGCAGCAGTGGCGCCGGCATTGCCACCCGGCATCATCACCACAACGACAATCACAACAACGGTTTCAGGAGTCTTACGTCATGACCACCCGCATTGCGCTGATCGCGCACGATCACAAGAAGGACGACATCGTCAAACTGGCCGGCGAATACGTCGATACGCTGCGGCGCTGCGACATCATCGCGACCGGCACGACCGGCGGGCGCATCGCCGACGCGCACGGCCTGACGGTCGAGCGAATGCTGTCGGGCCCGCACGGCGGCGACCTGCAGATCGGTGCGCAACTGGCGGAAGGGCGGGTCGACATGGTGATCTTCCTGCGCGATCCGATGACGCCGCAGCCGCACGAACCGGACATCAACGCGCTGGTGCGCGCGTGCGACGTGCATAACATTCCGTGCGCGACCAACATCTCGACCGCGCGCATGGTGCTCGACGTGCTGACCATGCGCCTCACGCAGCAGGTCTGACGGCGCACGCACGCGCGGTGATCTGAACGACACGCGAACAACGTTTGAATAACACCTAGCCTCAAGGAGACGTGATGGTCAAAGCAATCCGATTCGATAAAACCGGCGGCCCGGAAGTGATGAAGTGGGTCGATATCGAAGTGGGCGAGCCCGGCGCCGGCGAGATTCGCATTCGGCAGACGGCGGTCGGGCTGAACTATATCGACGTGTATTTCCGCACCGGCCTATATCCGCTGCCATTGCCGGGGGGCCTCGGCATGGAGGCCGCCGGCGAGGTCAGCGCGGTCGGCCCGGGCGTGAGCGGCCTGAAAACGGGCGACCGCGTCGCCTACGTGGCGCGCCCGCCCGGCGCCTATACGCAGGAGCGCGTGCTGCCGGCCTCGCAGGTCGTCAAGGTGCCCGACGCGCTGAGCGACGAGCAGGCCGCCTCGGCGATGCTGCAGGGCCTGACCGCGCAATATCTGTTGCGCCGCACGTATCCCGTGAAGGCCGGCGACACGATCCTCATTCAGGCCGCGGCGGGCGGCGTGGGTCTGCTCGCGTGCCAGTGGGCCAAGGCGCTCGGTGCGACCGTGATCGGTACGGTCGGCTCCGATGAAAAAGCGCAGATCGCGAAAGCGCATGGCTGCGACCATGCGATCGTCTACACACGCGAGAATTTCACGAAGCGCGTGCGCGAGATCACCAACGGCGCGGGCGTGCCGGTCGTGTACGACTCGATCGGCAAGGACACGTTTACGGGCTCGCTCGACTGTCTCGCGCCACTCGGCATGTTCGTGAGCTTCGGCAATGCATCGGGGCCCCTGCCGCCGCTCGATTCGTCGGAATTCGCCGGACGCGGCTCGCTGTTCTTCACGCGCCCGACGCTCTTCACCTATATCGCGAAGCGTGCCGATTACGAAGCGATGTCGGCGGAACTGTTCGACGTGCTCGCGTCGGGCAAGGTCAAGACGAGCATCAATCAGCGTTACGCGCTGGCGGACGTCGGTCAGGCGCACGCGGACCTCGAAGGACGCCGCACCACGGGCTCGACGGTGCTGCTGCCGTAAGCGCCGGTTAGCAGGGCGCGGCCGTCTCGATACGGCCCAACAAGCAAGGCCGCTCCATCACAGGATGGAGCGGCCTTGTCCGTTTACGCGATCTTTATACGCGCACCGTTACCTTTGACCCGTCCTTTACGCGCCACGGCATACCGTTGCACCTATCCAAAGTCCGTGAGTGGAGAACAAAAATGGATGTGTTGTATGTCGGGGGGCTGGTGCTGTTTGCCGCGCTGACCTTTGCGTTGATAGCCGGCTGCGAGAAGTTGATGCAGTTCCGTCGCGGCCAGGGAGCGCGGTCATGACCTGGACCCTGTGGTTGTCCGGCGCGGCCACCGCGCTGCTGTTTGTCTATCTGGTCTATGCGCTGTTGCGCGCGGAGGACATTGAATGAACTCGAACAATGTCCTGCAGGCAAGCCTGTTCATCGTCGTGCTGCTGGCCGCCGCAGTGCCGATGGCCCGGTATCTGGGCGCGGTGATGGATGGCAGCTCGCGCGTGGTCCGCTGGGGCGGTCCGCTCGAGCGTTTGCTGTATCGCATCGCGGGCGTCGATCCTTCGACGGAAATGGGCTGGAAACATTACGCGATCGCCACGGTCGCGTTCAACGTGCTCGGCGTGGCTTTCCTTTACGTGCTGTTGCGCGCGCAAGGCTGGCTGCCGGGCAACCCGCAGCAGTTCGGCGCGATGTCGGTCGACAGCGCGTTCAACACGGCGGTGAGTTTCGTGTCCAACACGAACTGGCAGGATTATTCGCCCGAACAGACCGTCGGCTATCTGACGCAGATGCTCGGGCTGACCGTGCAGAACTTCCTCTCTGCAGCGACCGGCATCGTGGTCGTGATCGCGCTGATCCGCGGCTTCGCGCGTCATACCGCACAAACCATCGGCAACTTCTGGGTCGACATCACGCGGGTGACGCTGTACGTGTTGCTGCCGATGTCGATGATTGTCGCCGCGGTGCTGATGAGCCAGGGCGTGATCCAGAACTTCAAGGCCTATCAGGACGTGCCGACGCTGCAAACCACCACCTACGCCGCGCCGAAACTCGATGCGCAAGGCAATCCGGTCAAGGACGCGAAGGGCAACCCGGTCACGGTCGATACGCCGGTGAAGACGCAGACCATCGCGATGGGCCCGGTGGCGTCGCAGGAAGCGATCAAGTTGCTCGGCACCAACGGTGGCGGTTTTTTCAACGGCAACTCGGCGCATCCGTTCGAAAACCCGACGCCGTTCTCGAACTTCCTGGAGATCTTCTCGATGCTGCTCATCCCCGCCGCGCTCGCGCTGGTGTTCGGCCGCGTGATCGGCGACCGCAAGCAGGGCGTGGCCGTGCTCGCGGCGATGACGATCGGCTTCGGCGTCTGCGTATTCGGCGAGATCGGCGCGGAGCAGGGCGGCAATCCGGCGCTCACGGCGCTGCATATCGACCAGTCGGCGAATGCGTTGCAGTCGGGCGGCAATGCGGAAGGCAAGGAAACCCGCTTCGGCATCGCGCAGTCGGGCATCTTCACGGTCGCGACCACGGCAGCGTCGTGCGGCGCGGTCGCCAATACGCACGACTCGCTGACGCCGATCGGCGGCCTCTATCCGATGCTGCTGATGCAGCTTGGCGAAGTGATCTTCGGCGGCGTGGGCTCCGGCATGTACGGGATGCTCGTGTTCGCGATGCTGGCCGTGTTCGTCGCGGGCCTCATGATCGGTCGCACGCCCGAATACGTCGGCAAGAAGATCGAGGCATACGAGATGAAGATGGTGTCGATCGTCGTGCTGCTCACGCCGCTGCTGGTGCTGGTTGGCACGTCGATCGCGGTGTTGAGCAGCGCGGGCAGGGCCGGCATTTTCAATCCCGGCCCGCACGGCTTCTCCGAAATCCTCTACGCGTTCAGCTCGGCGTCGAACAACAACGGCAGCGCATTCGCCGGGCTTTCCGTGAACACGCCGTTCTACAACTGGCTCACCGCGATCGCGATGTGGTTCGGCCGCTTCGGCACGATCGTTCCGGTCCTTGCGATCGCCGGCTCGCTCGCCGCGAAGAAGCGCATCGGCGTGACCGGCGGCACGCTGCCGACGCACGGCCCGCTGTTCGTCGTACTGCTGCTCGGCACGGTGCTGCTGGTCGGCGCGCTGACTTATGTGCCGGCGCTCGCGCTGGGTCCGGGTGTCGAGCATCTGATGATGATGGGCGCGCATTGAGGCGCCCATCGGCGTGACACGGGCGGCCAACGACTGACCAGGCACACGTTACGCGATAACGGTATTCGAGGATTCAATGACTGAACATAATGCAACGAGGTCCATGTTCGACCCGGCGCTGCTGCGCCCGGCGATCGTGGACTCCTTCAAGAAACTCACGCCGCGCACGCAGTTTCGCAATCCGGTGATGTTCTGCGTGTACGTCGGCAGCATTCTGACGACCATTCTGTGGATCGCCGCGCTCTGCGGCCAGGCCGAGGCGCCCGCGGGCTTCATTCTCGCGGTCACGTTGTGGCTGTGGTTCACCGTGCTGTTCGCGAACTTCGCGGAAGCGCTCGCCGAAGGCCGTTCGAAGGCCCAGGCTGCGTCGCTGCGCAGCGCGAAGAAAGACGTGATGGCCAAGAAGCTCAACGAGCCGCATCCGAAGTCGCCGATCCGCATTCTGACGGCGTCCGATCTGCGCAAGGGCGACGTCGTGCTGGTCGAAACCGGCGACGTGATTCCGGCCGACGGCGAGGTGATCGACGGCGTCGCGTCGGTCGACGAATCGGCGATCACCGGCGAATCCGCGCCGGTGATCCGCGAGTCGGGCGGCGACTTTTCGTCGGTGACGGGCGGCACGCGCGTGCTGTCGGACTGGATCGTCGTGCGCGCCACGGCGAACCCGGGCGAGGCGTTCCTCGACCGCATGATCGCGATGGTCGAAGGCGCGAAACGTCAGAAGACGCCGAACGAAATCGCGCTGACGATCCTGCTGGTGGCGCTGACCATCGTGATGCTGCTTGCCGCGGCGACGCTGCTGCCGTTCTCGATGTTCTCCGTGCAGGCCGCGCAAGCGGGCCACGTGGTGACGATCACCGCGCTGGTCGCGTTGCTGGTGTGTCTGATTCCGACCACCATCGGCGGTTTGCTGTCGGCGATCGGCGTAGCGGGCATGAGCCGCATGATGCAGGCCAATGTGATCGCCACCTCGGGCCGCGCGGTGGAAGCCGCCGGCGACGTCGACGTGCTGCTGCTCGACAAGACCGGCACGATCACGCTCGGCAACCGTCAGGCATCGCAGTTCGTGCCGGCGCCGGGCGTAACTGAAGAAGCGCTCGCGGACGCCGCGCAGCTCTCGTCGCTCGCCGATGAAACGCCGGAAGGCCGCAGCATCGTCGTGCTCGCCAAACAGCGCTTCAACATCCGGCAACGCGACATGGCCGCGCTGCATGCGCTGTTCCTCGCATTCACCGCGCAAACGCGGATGAGCGGCGTCGACCTGTCGCCCAACGACAGCGCCGGCGCGCCGGCCCGCGAAATCCGCAAGGGCGCGGCCGACGCGGTGAAGCACTACGTCGAAGGCAACGGCGGCCGCTTCCCGGACGAGGTCAGCAACGCGGTAGCCGAGCTCGCGCGGCGCGGCAGCACGCCGCTCGTCGTGGCCGAGAAGCTCGCCGGGCAGAACGCGCGCGTGCTCGGTGCGATCGAGTTGAAGGACGTCGTGAAGGGCGGCATCAAGGAGCGCTTCGCCGAGTTGCGCAAGATGGGTATCAAGACGGTGATGGTGACCGGTGATAACCGCCTGACCGCGGCGGCGATCGCCGCCGAAGCCGGCGTCGACGATTTCCTCGCCGAAGCGACGCCCGAAGCGAAGCTCGCGACGATTCGCGCGCACCAGGCCGAAGGACGGCTGGTCGCGATGACCGGCGACGGCACCAACGACGCCCCGGCGCTTGCACAGGCCGACGTCGCGGTGGCGATGAACACCGGCACGCAGGCCGCGAAAGAGGCCGGCAACATGGTCGACCTCGATTCGAATCCGACCAAGCTGATCGAGATCGTCGAGATCGGCAAGCAGATGCTGATGACGCGCGGCTCGCTCACCACGTTCTCGATCGCCAACGACGTCGCCAAATACTTCGCGATCATTCCGGCCGCGTTCGCGACCACCTATCCGGCACTGAACGCGCTGAACGTAATGCACCTGGCCACGCCGTCCTCGGCGATCATGTCGGCGGTGATTTTCAATGCGCTCGTGATCGTGCTGCTGATTCCGCTCGCGCTCAAGGGCGTGCGTTATCGCGCGCTGGGCGCGGCGATCCTGCTGCGGCGCAATCTGCTGGTCTACGGTTTGGGCGGAATCATCGTGCCGTTCATCGGCATCAAGCTGATCGATATGGTGCTGGCCGCGTTCGGCTGGGTCTGAAGCCCGGGTGCTTCGAAAGGAAAGGAACCACTCATCATGAAAAATCTGTTACGTCCGTTGCTCGTGATCTTCGCGGTGCTTACCGTGTTCACGGGTCTCGCTTACCCCGCAGTGATGACCGCCTTCGGTCAGGCCGCCTTCCACGATCAGGCGAACGGCAGCCTGATCGAACAGAACGGCGAGCTGGTCGGCTCGCAACTGATCGGCCAGCAGTTCGACGCGCCGCAGTACTTCTGGGGCCGTTTGTCAGCCACTAGCCCGATGCCGTACAACGCGCAGGGTTCCAGCGGGTCGAACCTCGGGCCGACCAACCCGGCGCTGCTCGACGAAGTGAAGGGGCGTCTCGATGCGTTGAAGGCGGCCGGCACGGACATGTCGAACCCGGTGCCGGTCGATCTGGTGACCTCGTCGGGCAGCGGACTCGATCCGGAGATCAGCCCGGCGGCCGTGGACTATCAGATCGGGCGTGTCGCGGCCGCGCGCAAGCTCGCGCGGAACGACGTGCAGGCGCTGATCGACCGTTATACGACCGGCCGCCAGTTCGGCATTCTCGGTGAGCCGCGCGTGAACGTGCTGAAGCTGAATCTGGCGCTCGACGAAATGACAGGCGGCTAAAGGCCTGTGCGTACGCGCTTCGCGGCGAGGCGCCGCGGCTCGCAAAGGCGGCGTCGACGAGATGCCGCCTTTGCATTTTTCTTCGCGGCACCCGGCCGGGCCGCTATTTGCGGGCCGGCGGCGACCGTGCCACCATGCGGGTAGCGCCGCTCGCACGACTATGAAAACCACTGAGCATGAACCGCCCCGATCCTGACGAACTGCTCGACAAGCTACAGCGCGATGAAGAAAAACGTCTGCGCGGCCGGCTGAAGATTTTCTTCGGCGCGTCGGCCGGCGTGGGTAAGACCTACGCGATGCTGCAGGCCGCGCGCCGCCGCCATGACGAAGGCGCGGACGTCGTGGTCGGCATCGCCGAAACGCATGGCCGCAGCGAGACCGCCGCGCTGCTCGACGGCCTCGACGTGCTGCCGCTCGCGCATATCGAGTATCGCGGCCGCAAGCTCGGCGAGTTCGATCTCGATGCCGCGCTCGCGCGCAAGCCGCAGCTGATTCTCGTCGATGAACTGGCGCATTCGAACGTGCAGGGCGCGCGCCATCTGAAGCGCTGGCAGGACGTCCACGAACTGCTCGACGCGGGCATCGACGTCTATACGACGGTCAACGTCCAGCACCTCGAAAGCCTGAACGACGTGGTCGGCCAGATCACCGGCATTCGCGTGTGGGAGACGGTTCCGGACCGCGTGTTTGATCGCGCCGACGAAGTCACGCTGGTCGACCTGCCCGCCGAGGAACTGCTCGACCGGATGCGCGACGGCAAGGTGTATTTGCCGCAGCAGGCCGAGCGCGCGGTGCGCAACTTCTTTCGCAAGGGCAATCTGATCGCGCTGCGCGAGCTGGCGTTGCGCCGCACCGCGGACCGCGTCGATGCGCAGATGCGCGAATATCGCGCGGACCGTTCGATCCAGCGCATCTGGCAGGCGCGCGAGCGCTTGCTGGTGTGTGTGGGGCCGGGCCCGGAAGCGCCCGCGCTGGTGCGCGCGGCGGCGCGCCTCGCCGCCAGCCTGAAGGCGGACTGGCTCGCCGTCTATGTGGAAACGCCGGCGCTGCAACGCCTGCCCGACGCGCGCCGCGAACGCACGCTGAACGCGTTGAAGCTCGCCGCTGACCTCGGCGCTGAAACCGCAACGCTCGCGGGCGCCGATGCGGTCACCGCGCTGACCGGCTATGCCCAGGCGCGCAATGTGTCGAAGCTGGTGGCGGGCGCTTCGTCGCGCACGGGTCCGAGGCGCTGGCTGCGCCGGCCGTTCGGCGAG
This sequence comes from Paraburkholderia fynbosensis, assembly GCF_902859935.1. Classification (GTDB taxonomy): domain Bacteria; phylum Pseudomonadota; class Gammaproteobacteria; order Burkholderiales; family Burkholderiaceae; genus Paraburkholderia; species Paraburkholderia fynbosensis. The sequence continues at coordinate 157,906 of NZ_CADIKI010000010.1, read as the reverse complement.
CGCATCGCCGAGCGGGCGGGCGAGCTCGATCTCACGCTGATTCGCGCATCGGCGGAACGTGATGGCGGTGAGCCGCGGCGCTTGTTGAATACCACCGCGAACGCATGGCGCGAGGCGCTGAGCGCGGCGCGCGAACGCCGTTCGCCGCCGCGTGCGTATGGGCTCGCGCTGCTGATTTGCGCCGCCGTCACGCTGCTGTCGAGCCAGCTGATCGACCGTATCGATCTGGCCAACCTCGTGATGCTGTATCTGCTCGGCGTGATCTTCACGGCGGTGAAGCTGGGGCGCGGGCCGGGCGTCGTGCTGTCGTTCCTGAGCGTGGCCGCGTTCGATTTCTTCTTCGTGCCGCCGCGCATGTCGCTGTCGGTGTCCGATACGCAGTACGTGCTGACCTTCTTCGGCATGCTGCTGACCTCGCTCGTGATCAGCCATCTGACGTCGAGCCTGCGCCGCGAGGCGAGCGTCGCGCGACGCCGCGAGCAACGCACCGGCGCCATGTACGCGATGGCGCGCGAACTCGCGGCGGCGCTGACCACCGAGCAGATCGTCGCGATTGGCAGCCGGCACGTGAGCGAGGTGTTCGGCGCGCGCGTCGCGATCCTGTTGCCGGATAGCGTCGATCAGGTCAGACAGAAAATCGAGGACCCGGACGCGGCGATCACGCTCGAAGGCGAACTGCTCGACCTCGACGTTGGCCAGTGGGTCTACGATCAGCAGAAGCCGGCCGGTCACGGCACCGACACTCTGCCCGCCGCTGCCGCGCTGTATCTGCCGCTGAAGGCGCCGATGCGCACGCGCGGCGTGCTCGCGGCCGTGCTGCGCGACGAGCGCGAGCTGGACGTGCCCGAGCAGCAACGCATGCTCGACGCGTTCGCCGCGCAGATCGCGCTGGCGCTGGAGCGGGTGCATTACGTCGACATCGCGCGCGATGCGCTCGTCAACATGGAGTCGGAGCGCCTGCGCAACTCGCTGCTCTCCGCCATCTCGCACGATCTGCGCACGCCGTTGACCACCATCGTCGGCTTTTCGTCGATGCTGGCGCAAACGCGCAAGACCCCCACTGACGCAGGCGCGCCAATGCAACCGGCCGACGACCTCGTCGACGCGATTCACGAGGAAGCGCTGCGCATGACCGGCATCGTCACCAATCTGCTCGACATGGCGCGCCTGCAGGCGGGCAGTCTGCAACTGAACCGGCAGTGGACGCTGCTCGAAGAAACGGTGGGCGCGGCGCTGCGTGCGTGCAAACGCGTGCTGGCGGGTCATCCGGTGCAGGTCAGGCTGCCCGCCGATCTGCCGCTGCTCAATCTCGACGCGGTGCTGATGGAGCGGCTCTTCTCGAACCTGTTCGAGAACGCGGCCAAGTACACCGCGCCGGGGACGCCGTTGACGATCGGCGCACAACGCATCGACGTGAACGGCATGCCGTCCGTGCGCGTCACCGTCGACGACGACGGCCCCGGTCTGCCCGCCGGCATGGAAGCGCGCGTGTTCGAGAAATTCACGCGCGGCGAGAAAGAGTCGGCCAAGCCGGGCATCGGCTTGGGGCTCGCGATCTGCCGCGCGATCGTCGAGGCGCACGACGGTACAATCGGCGCGCTCAACCGGCTCGCAGCGCACGGCCGCGTCGAAGGCGCGCGCTTCTGGTTCACGCTGCCGGCGCACACGCCGCCCGACGCGCCGGATGCGCTGGAAGACGAAGGCGCCGAGCCGCAGGCGCATGCCGATCTCCTCGCCGACCCTCGCACCGGCGCCGAGCGCGCCGCCACCCTCAACCCGCTGGCCAAGCCGACCCATGAGTGAGCCGAGCATCACTGTTGTTCTGATCGAAGACGAAAAGCAGATTCGCCGTTTCGTACGCACCGCGCTGGAAGGCGAGGGCATCGTCGTGCACGCCGCCGAAACGGGCACGCAGGGTCTGGTCGAAGCCGCGACCCGCAAGCCGGATCTGGTGATCGTGGATCTCGGCCTGCCCGACACCGACGGTCTCGACGTGATCCGCGAACTGCGCGGCTGGAGCGAGCTGCCGGTGATCGTGCTGTCGGCGCGCACCCAGGAGAGCGAGAAGGTCGCCGCGCTCGACGCCGGCGCCGACGATTATCTGACCAAGCCCTTCGGCGTGTCCGAGCTGCTCGCGCGCATCCGCGCGCAGATGCGGCGGCGCAATCACGGCGGCGCGAACGAGTCGCCGCAGGTGCGCTTCGGCGCGGTCATCGTCGATCTCGCCTTGCGCCAGGTCACGCGCGACGGCGCCGCGGTCCATCTGACGCCGATCGAATACCGGCTGCTCGCGACGCTCGTGCGCCATGCCGGGCGCGTGCTGACGCACCGGCAACTGCTGCGCGACGTGTGGGGGCCCTCGCATGTCGAGAGCCATCACTATCTGCGCATCTACATGGCGCATCTGCGCGGCAAGCTGGAGCGCGATCCGGCGCAGCCGGAACATATCATTACGGAAACCGGCGTCGGTTATCGGCTGGTGGGCGCGCTGTGAGCCGCCCGCGAAGCGGCGCGCACCTCGCTTCGATATAATTACGCTCTGTAAGGACGACCTTACGCTTTTGCTACGAACGGGGACGGCCCCATTTTTCCATGGAGCTGTCTCATGTCCTGGTTGCTTCTCCTGATTGCCGGTTTGCTCGAAGTCGCCTGGGCGGCCGGCCTCAAAACCTCCGAAGGTTTCACCCGGCTGTGGCCGTCCGTGTTCACGATCGTGACCGCGCTCGGCAGCTTCGCGCTGCTCGCCGTCGCGATGCGCCAGCTGCCGCTCGGCACGGCCTATGCAGTGTGGACGGGGATCGGCGCGGTCGGCGCATTCATCTTCGGCGTCGTGATGATGGGCGAGGCGCTAAGCGTCGCGCGCGTCGCCAGCGCGGCGCTGATCGTGATTGGCTTGATTGGGCTGAAGCTGTCGTCGGGGCATTGAAGCTGCGAGCTCGCGCGTTGGAGCCACGCTGGCCGGTCCCGCGCGGCAAAGCCGGGTGAAGCGGGGGAATCTGGCCGAGCTTGGGTGAGCCTGGGTGAGCTTGGGTGAGCGCACCGGCGTCTGCCCCGCGCCACACCGGCGCCGCCGATTATTCGCCACTCTACGTCCTACGAATTAAGGTGGCTATAATGAAATCGAATCCAACCTGACATTGCCCGCGGCCTCCATGGCGCGGCCGGCTTGGCGCGGGTCTGACGACTTCGGTGTGGGCTTCTCCTGTCCCGGCCTGCCGACGCGTCCGGCACGCACAGCGCGCCTGGAGGCGGCCATGCTTGAATCACTTTCGCTTGCTGCAGGCCTTTCGTGGGGCAGCGGTCTGCGCCTCTATCTGACGGTTCTGCTCGCCGGGGTGTTCGAGCGCCTCGGTTTCATCCATCTTCCCGATACGCTGTCCGCGCTGTCCTCGCCGTGGGTAATCGGCGCGGCCGCCGTGCTGACGCTCACCGAATTCCTCGCCGACAAGATTCCCGCGTTCGATTCGCTCTGGGACGCGGTCCATACGTTCATCCGCATTCCGGCCGGCGCCGTGCTGGCGGCCGGCGCGCTCGGCCATGCCGATCCGGCGCTGCTGAGCGTCGCCGCGCTCGCGGGCGGCACGTTGGCGGGCACAGCGCATCTGGCGAAGGCGGGCACGCGCGCGCTGATCAATCTGTCGCCCGAGCCGGTGTCGAATGTGGTCACCTCGACCGCCGAGGACGGTCTCGTGTTCGGCGGCATGCTGCTCGCGCTGTTCGTGCCGCTCGTGTTTCTCGTGCTGATGGTGGGCTTCCTGATGCTGGCGGGCTGGGCGTTGCCGCGGCTCTGGCGCGGCGTGCAGGGCGGCTTTCGCGGCATGGCCACGCACATGGTGTCGCGTTTTGCCAGGAGCAGGCACGATTGAGCGATACGGTACGGGGTTCCTTGGCGCGCGCTAACCCGACGCCCGCACGCCGGTTCGGCGGCAGAGATCTGCTGCGTCAGGCCATCCGCATGACGGCGCGCGACTGGCGCGCCGGCGAATTGACGATGCTGCTGCTGGCGCTGGTGCTGGCCGTCGCGGCGTTGTCGAGCGTCGGCTTTCTGGCCGACCGCTTGCATCAGGGACTCGAGCGCGACGCGCGGCGCATGATCGCCGCCGATTTCATCGTGCGCGCCGATCATCCGGTCGATGCGCAATTCGCCGCGCAAGCCAAAGCGCTCGGTTTGGACACCGCCAGCACGGCGATCTTCCCCAGCATGGTCAATTCGACCGGCGCGTCCGGCGCGCGGCCGGTCTCGCGCCTTGCCGCGATCAAGGCGGTGTCGCCGGGTTATCCGTTGCGCGGCGCGTTGCGGATCGCTGCGGCGCCCGGCGCGCCGGACCATCCCGCGCAATCGATTCCCGCGCCTGGCACCGTCTGGGTCGATCAGGCATTGCTCGACGCGCTGAAGCTCCACGTGGGCGACAGCGTGAAAGTCGGCAATCGCAGCTTCAAGATCGGCGCGCTGATCACCCGCGAGTTGGACCGCGGCTTTTCGTTCGTCAACTTCTCGCCGCGTTTGATGTTGCGCGCCGACGAAGTGCAGTCGACCGGCCTCATCACCTTCGGCAGCCGCGTGACTTACCGGCTGCTGGTGGCGGGCGCGGACGCGTCGGTGGCGAAGTTCGCGCAGTTCGCGCACGGCAAGGTGGACGACGGCAAGATGCGCGGCGTCGCGCTCGAATCATTGCAGGACGGCCAGCCGCAAGTGCGCCAGACGCTCGATCGGGCGAGTCATTTCCTCACGCTCGTGTCGCTGCTCACCGCGCTGCTCGCGGCCGTGGCGATTGCGATGGCCGCGCACCGCTACATGCGCCGGCATCTGGACGGCTGCGCGGCGATGCGCTGTCTCGGCGTGAGCCAGGCCGCGCTGCGCGCGCTGTTCACGCTGGAGTTCGTCGGGCTTGGTGTGATCGGCGGCGCGCTCGGTGTCGCGCTCGGTTATCTCGGGCATCTCGCGTTGCTGACTTGGCTCGGCAGTCTGATCGACGTCGCGCTGCCGTACCCGAGCGCCTGGCCCGCGCTCCAAGGCATCGCGGCTGGCCTCGTGCTGCTGCTCGGCTTCGCGCTGCCGCCGCTGTTGCCGCTCACGCGCGTGCCGCCGGTGCGCGTGCTGCGCCGTGAGTGGGGCGAAGCGGGGCGCACCGCGTGGGCCGCCTACGCGCTCGGCATCGTGCTGTTCGCCGCGCTGCTGATCGTCGCGGCGGGCGAGTTGAAGCTCGGCGGGATCGTCGCGGGCGGGTTTGCCGGCGGACTGCTGGTGTTCGCGTGCATCGCGCGGCTCGCGCTGTGGGGCGCGGCACGCCTCGTGCGCAGCGAGCGCGTGAACGCGGGAATCGGCTGGCGCTATGCGCTGGCGTCGCTGGAGCGGCGCAGCGGCGCGAGCGCGTTGCAGATCACCGCGCTCGGCATCGGCCTCATGTGCCTGCTGCTGATCGCGATGACGCGCAACGACCTGGTGGAAGGCTGGCGCAAGTCGACGCCGCCGGATGCGCCGAACGAATTCATCATCGACATCCAGCCTGACCAGCGCGACGCGGTCACGCACTATCTGGACACGCACGGCGTGCCGGGCACGGTGCTCTCGCCGATGGTGCGCGGGCGGCTCACGGCGATCAACGGCAAGCCGGTCAATCCGGATTCGTTCAAGGGCAACGACGCGAAGCGCCTCGTGGACCGCGAATTCAATCTGTCGTACACGACCGAGTTACCCGACGACAACCGCATCGCCGCTGGCACCTGGTACGGCGACACGAAGACCCCGCAGATCTCGATCGAGCAGGGGCTCGCCAAGCTAATCGACGTGAAGCCCGGCGACGTGCTGCGCTTCGACGTGACCGGCTTGCAGATCGACGCGCCGGTGACGAGCGTGCGCAAGCTCGACTGGGGGTCATTCAAGGTCAACTTCTTCGTGCTGATGCCGCCCGCCGCATTGCAGGATTTCCCGGCCACCTTCATCACGAGCTTTCATCTGCCGCAGGAAAAGCAGACGACAATCGACGGCCTGATCGGCGCTTATCCAAACCTCACGGCTATCGACACCGGTCCGATCCTCGCACAGATTCAGCGCGTGTTGCAGCAGGTGATCGGCGCGGTGCAGTTCCTGTTCGCCTTTACGCTGGCGACAGGCGTGCTGGTGTTGTACGCGGCGCTCGCCGGCACGCGCGACGAGCGTATGCGAGAATCCGCGCTGCTGCGCGCGCTCGGCGCGTCGCATCGCCAGGTGCGCGCGGTGCAGGTTGCCGAGTTCGTCGCGGTGGGCGCGCTGGCCGGGGCGATGGCCGCGGTGGGCGCGCAGATCATCGGCTGGGTGTTGGCCACGCGGGTGTTCGAGTTTTATCTGAGCTTCAATCCGTGGCTGCTGCCTGCGGGGATCGCCGCGGGCGTCGCCTGTGCCGGTGTCGGCGGCTGGCTGAGCTTGCGGCGTGTGTTGGCGCGGCCCGCGTTGCAGTCGCTGCGGGATGCGTGATTTTTCTTATCCGTTGATGAGCAGGTTATGAGCGATTTGAACGACGAAGTGTCCGCGGCGCAGCCGACGGCCTTCGATCTGGTAGGCGGCGAAGCGCGCGTACGCGAACTGGTCGACCGGTTTTACGACCTGATGGATCTGGAAGCGGATTTCGCCGGCATTCGGGCTTTGCATCCGGAATCGCTCGACGGTTCGCGCGACAAGTTTTTCTGGTTCCTGTGCGGCTGGCTCGGCGGCCCGGATCACTACATCAGCCGCTTCGGCCATCCGCGTCTGCGCGCAAGGCATTTGCCGTTTGCGATCGCATCGAGCGAGCGGGATCAGTGGCTCAGATGCATGGCATGGGCGATGGAGGATATCGGCCTCGCCGAAGCGCTGCGCGAGCGCCTGCTCGGCTCGTTTTTCGAAACCGCCGACTGGATGGTCAACCTGAAATCGTTAGTAAGGAAGATGACGTAACTCTGAGGGGCCGCCGGGCTCGGTCCTGAGCGCAGGTGTGACATGTTCGGGTGGGTCTCAATATATTCAAGGCAGGGCAAGCCGGCAACGCCGGCGCGTCAGTATCGAGTGTGTGCAACTCTGGCACTGCCCGCAGGGCAGCTATCCACACCCTTGCGGTGTGGATAGCAGAGTTGTGCACACGGGAACTTGCACCGCGGCCAAACATTGGGTTGCTTCCTCACGATGTAGCGCGCTCCGGAAGAGCGAGCTCAGTTAGCGCAGTTTCTACTCAAACTCAGCCACGAACCAACAAGCCAGAATGGCTTGAGCCTCACACCAGCAACATAGTTCGCCAGCGCCGAGCCACCTCTCGCCGCTCGCAATTACTGATGGCGGTCTGAATTGCCTCGGTGCGAGCCGCGCTCTTCTTGTGTGAAGCTTACCTTTTATCCGGCTGCTCGAAGCCGCTTAGCACCAAGGTGCCCTGGCGATATGCCCAAACTATCTTCAATGGATAAAAGCGCAGTGGTGTAGCAGGAAAAGTGGTTATGTCCAGTTGCGCTCACGCAGCTGCCATCGGCCGGTGCTCAACCTTGATGTCGGTCCACATCGACACCGGTCATAACTCGAACCACGAGCCATAAATGTGCGAGCGAGTTTGAAACCTGAAAGGGAAATCGGTGCGTGGGAGCGTAATCGCCGAAGTGAACCCTGCTTTCCTGTAGTCAGCTTTCCTCTGGCTGGGGGCCGGCCTTGTTCTTTCTGCCCATCTTCACCGGAACGGCAACGTCCTCCCGCTCAGCCAACAAATCGAACTCGTCCACGCCGAGAGCCTGAGCCAATGACACGAGCGTATCGAGCGTGACGCTGCGTCGCCCGAGCTCAAGCTGGCCGATGTGTGTGCGATGAATGCCAGCGCGGTCCGCAAGATTCTCTTGGGACAGACCTCGTTGCCCTCGGAAGAATCGCAGATTCCTCGCAAGGCGGTCACGGAATGAAGCTTGGCGCGATGTAGTTTTCTCTGCCATATGGGGCAGGAGCATTACCCATCAACGCCCCGAAATCTACAGCCTATAAAGTGGCACTTTATAAAGTGCCACTCTTTACAGTTCATATTGATGCATCTACACTTCGGGCAATCCGCAGTTTGCGGGCGGCTCTCTTCTGTCGTTCGCGGCTGAGATGTTCATTCCGTATGCCGCGCCAGCGTCGAATATCGATGTCGCGCGTCGGCAGCAAACTTCACTTTCACAATCGCTGACCGCGAGGGACTTGCTCGTCCTGTCGCAGGTAGACGACGGAGGAATCTTAGTGACTGCTCCTCGAGCACAGCGTCGCACACGGTCGGTTGAGAACTCGCCAGCGGTGCGCCGACAGGTCAAATTGGTCGAACCGGTGGACACCGAACTTCATCCCCAGCCCCGCTTGTGGATGCTGAACGCCTGGCAAAACGACCTGTTCTCCCGGTTCCCACTCTTCTTTCGGGCGGAGCATCACCACGACTCATACCCTGCGAACATCTCGCATTTTGGCATTCAGCGCGGAGTCGGCTGGTATCCAACCATCGAGGCACTCGCGCGCGACGCTGAGTTTGAGCTACGAATACTATGGCGCGAGCAACTCCAGTTTCCAGAGAAGCTCCCTGCGCTGGATAGCGCGCTGGCATCCGGCCGAACCACCTACTTGCTACTTCCCATCTGCACGGATATTGAGCAAGTCCTCGGCAAGTTCGTAATTGCCCTGCTGCCTCGGAAAATGTGTCCGACAGATGTCTGGGGACGCATTCGCAAGTATGTGGAAATCGCCGAAGGGAGTGCGCTGTGCGTCTGCGAAAGCTGCGGGCACGGGGGGACTTTTCGCGAAAGCTATTGGCGTAGAGTTTATTGCGACGACTTCATCGCGCCAGAGGTCCGCCGGGCGCAAGTGGCCGTACCCTCATGAACGGGTCAAGCATGCAGACCAACATCCCCCCGCCCTCCAGCGTCCCAGACAACTTTCCGCGCGACAACTCACCCAGTGTCGTCGCCGGGGCGCAGCCGAAGGTCTGCGTCGTTCTGTCCGCGGGCAAATACGTTGCCGGACAAACCGACGTCGTGCGCCAAGAGCGCTGGACCATTTGCGAGGACCTAGCTCACCAACTCCTCTCGAAAGCGGAAAAGGATGCTGAAACTCATCCCGAATACGGCAACGATGTCACGCTCGAGCGGATTTTCGCCGCGGTCGCTCGAAAGGGTTGGGTGTCCTGCTCGGAGCTGACTTGGCTCATCTCTCGCATTCAAGCCCTGTTGAACGGGTACCGTCTCTGGGACTAGGCTACTTATTCCGTCGCGCAATCCAGCACCATGCCTTTAACGCCATCTACACCCAACTCGCCGCTCACCCCGCTCGCCGTAGACCTCCGCGCACTCGGCCATTTGGTTCGCAGTTGCAGACTGCGATGCGAACTCAACCTGCTAGACGCCGCTGAATATCTCTACGTCGATGTTGCCGAATTGAGCGGCATCGAAGATGGATTGTCCGTACGAACTGAGGTCCTGTTTAAGGTGTTCGCCGGTTTCGGACTTGAGATGCTCGTTATGAAGCGGGACGACGCTAGCGACGCACTCGCGGCAGTCGGCCATACCGTCAATTGGAATGAAGTGATGGAGCGGCGTTTTCCCAGGCGAGAGCAGCCGAAGCTTGTGCCATTAATCATGGACAACACGACGCCGACGCTGTTCGTCGATTTCGATGGCACGCTTCACGTCGGCAATGCCTACATCGACGACAGCGACGAGATAACACTCGACACCGGCCGTCCGCTGCTTGAATTCGCGCCTCTGTTATTGGACTTGCTCGCGCCCTATCCTGACGTGAAAATTGTTCTGACGACATCGTGGGCGCGCCGCTTGACAGAGCAGTGCGTCATCGCCTATCTGCCGCCCGAACTTCAACGGCGCGTGGCGGGCACGACCAGCAGCATCAAGCCGCGGCGCAGCTATGTGTTGGATGGCACTGAGCGAACTGACGTCATCCGTAGCTATGCGTATGGCAAACGTCTGAAACACTGGCTCGCAATCGATGACGCAGTGTTCGGAGTTGAGCGTTTCGAGCGCGTGCCGGGCGAACTCGTCGACCATTTCCTCCTACTCGATTCATCCAAAGGAATTGGCGACGACGACGCATTGAGGCATATCGCGAGATGGCTGGCACGTGTTCACTCGGAGACGGCGCTCGAACTCGGCAGCGAAAGGGCGCAGTCCTCCGCAGCAGACGAAAGCAAACGCGGTAAGCCATGACGCTAGTCGAAGCTGCGGAATTTCTATTCGTCAGTCGTGCCCATGTGAAGAAGCTTGTGGAGTCTGGAAGGCTGATTGAGGTCATGCCTAGAAACGCATGCCGCACGCCCGATATCGACGTCGCCTCCGGGGAGATGTACAAAGCAGAGCTAGACACCGTAAGGGGAGCCTACCTCGACTCCCAGACCGAGGACGACGACCCGATGGTGCATTGAACACCAAACACCTAGCCGCTTAGCAACCACATAGGCCGCCCATGCTGTTATCTGTCGAGCCTTTGTATCGACCATACGTTGCGCCGATTCCACTGATGACTGCTCGGAAGCATTGCGATGAAACACTATCGTCCATTCTGCGACTTGTTCTTTCGGTTCGCGTCATCGCAGGAGAACATCGACCGTGTAGCGGTTCGCCTTACGTTGGTTACAGCTACTTCAATCGCAATCACGATTGTTCTACACATCGCTTACCTCGTTGGCATGTAGGTAGGACGTCAGCCATCTAGAGCCACGCCCGAACAGCTTCTATCTGACAGACACCCAATGACTACATCATACGAGCGGACCCTCGCCTTATTTCAGACCCGTGACCTTCTCGAAGCGCTCGTTTGCGCGCCTGACGAAATAGCGCATCGCATGGTTCGTGAAGAGGCACTGCGCTTGCTCGAGCACTATCCGCTGAACGCGCACATACAGCTGACAGCTATTGCATTACCGGATATGTGGGACGCAATGAGAAGACGATGAGACGCCGACCGCCCCTTTCGAAACCGCCGGCAACATGCGGCAAATATATTCCCTTTATCCGCGCTGTCAGCTTGAATGAGCAACATATTGCCGCTTATTGCAGACGCTGTCGGAGGTGGAAAGAGCTGGAAATCACCGTCACTACCCAATGCAAATACGAACACCAGGTGAGATAGCAGCTGACCTCGGGCAGAGTCTGAGAACGCTTCGAATCCACAAGAATCTCGACCAAGCCACTGTCGCGGCCCGCGCCGGCATCAGCGTGCGCTCCTTGCGCAATCTTGAAAACGGCGACGGCTCGTCACTGCACACGCTCATCCTGGTGCTTCGTGTACTCGGGCGCGAGGCATGGCTGGACACCATCGCACCCGTGCCGACCATAAACCCAGTGATGATGACCCGCAAGGCGGTTCCGCGCCAGCGAGCCGGCAAGCCTCGCCGGAGAAATGTCGACTAAATTACTGCCGCGCTCTTACTTTTCCTTTTCGCCGAGCAACTTCACGGCGTACTCAAGCACGGCTATCGCGCGATTCATTTCCTGAACAATCTGCCAGGTCGCGAAGGTCATCAGATAAAAGGCTGGCACGACAAAAACCAGCACTCGCAAGAACATTTCTGAGTGCGACCATATTGATGACGCTACACCAACGAATGCGGCCATGGCCGGAAACAAGCCAATCTTGTCCAGAGCGCCCGCTATCATGGCTCCCCTTCGCTCGAAAGACTCTCTCTCGTGCCTGTACTGCAACAGATACAGCTCGACAACTTCCTTACGGCACGCCATCAAGCTCTCTAGGTCAGCAATGTCCGCCTCGGTCGCAGCTCTGATTGACCATAGCATCGGCGAATACGGCTCTTTCCTGATTCGATTGAAGAACGGAACAGCCCCCCCGATACCGATGAACCATGCGGCAATAACTATCATTCCAATCAGAACAGCCGCAACTAGAGCAGCCACGCGTAAATACTCGTTGCCAAGGAAGGCGCTAATGACGACGAGCACAAACAGTGCAATGAAAATTGCAATCGAATGATTGAACAACGACTTGGATTTTTGTTCGACCCACTTCTCGACTGGACTCTTGTTCCGCTCAGGGAGCCTGCGCGTGGTCAGTCTCTTCGCAATCTCATGGACACCATCAAGCACCCCATTATGTGATTTCCAACCTCTTACGGTCATCCTGAACCCGCTGCTGCATATCTTCTCCTGATTGCATCGAACACACTGCGAAGCCAATCATGCCACCCACCTCTGACGAATGCACGTTTACGCGTGATTTAGCACTGGCGTCTTACGCCGGATGCCATTGCAAGTGAGGTTGCCGCGTTTAGCGATGGAATTTGTGTGCGACTGTAGCCGGCCGGAAGCGGAGAGGCATTGCAGCGGCGTCATGCCACTCTCCTAGCATCAGCAAGACATGGACTGCAACGGCAAACCCAACCAGTCAGAACCGAGCCTGTCTCCAGACAGACTCTTGAAGTTTCACGGGAATTGAGAAGTTTCAAAAGTGATGAAACCTCGTGATACCAGCGTCGGGCGGTAAGACTAGCGTCGGATTTGGATTACTCGTCGGGCGTGTCATTCCCTCCTTGGAGTCGACGGACGAGGCGGCGAAGAGTCTCGAAGATTTGCATTACACCGGCGCGCCGCAGATATCTGCCTTAAAGTAAAGCAGCAGGAAGCACGCATTGGGAGCTCTGAGTTTCTCTGGTTCGTGAGGCACGAGTCACCTCCTGTAAGCAGGCCCTAACTGCTTGACGCGGCAACGGGGAACGTAGTGTGGCCGACGGTTAGGCACGGCTGACGTCGCGCTTATGACTGCACCATTCACGTCCGCAGCCAGTGCTGCGGACGTGTGACTGGTTGCGTCAAATGCCTCAGCAATCAAAGGCGCCCCAACCGACACCGCACCGTCTAGCTGACGCTAGCCATGTATATTTCTTGCCATTCAGCCGCCCGGTGTCGAGAGTGTGTGCCATTCTTTTACAAGCTCAAAGTTTTTTCTAAACCATGGACCCCGAAAGACCCGAGAACCCATCCGGTGAAGGCGGCTTGCGTACTCTCCCATCAACCAGAAATGTCGGATAGCAACGAACGTGCTGATGGCCTCAAAATCGACCGATGGTATCGCGTGAATACTGCGGTAGCCATTCACAAAATGCGCCCAGCTGGTCTCAACTTTTTCGTCCGGCTTTGCGAGCTGGCGTCCCAGCAGGTTACTCCAGAGATACACTGAGAGGTCGTAGGCAAGGTAGCCTGGGCCCCCGTCGTCGAAGTCAAAGAACGAGGCGACCCGCCCACCGTCCGGCCCATCGCTCATAAACGTATTGCCTCCGTGGCAATCGCCGTGGCATGCAACGAGTGTGAGGTCGGTGAGCGTCGTTATTCGCGCCTCGAGGTCTGTTGCAATCAATCGCAGCATATCGCGAACGCTCTCGTCTAGCTCCCTAAGCGCTAACAGACGTGCGAGGGGGCGACGCAAGAGGTGGTCGAAATCTAGCTGATAGTTACTTCCAGGCCCATCGTAGCTGCTAGAAGCGACATGAATTCGCGCTAGCTCTGAGCCCATCACCGCGATGTCTGTTAGCTGGATTCCTGGCGGTTTTCCGGATAGAAAATCGAAGACTACTAACGACCGCCGCCCTTCAGGCGCGGCAATCTCAGTACTGAATCCGCCATCCTTCGCTACCCATGGCGCAGCAACGGCGGTTCCGGCACGCTTAAGGTGCCGAAGCAAGGCCGTCTCATAGTTGACATTCGGTTCGCCCCTCTCGATGCGAGAGCTCAAGCGTGCGACACAGCGCCGGCCATCTGCCAAGGCAACTTCGTAAATATCGTTGAAGCCCGACTGCAACAACGTACAGTCGTCGATGGTTCCGAGTGCGAAGGTACTTTCAAGAACTTTGCGAATCTCATCGCCACTGATGGTCGAATAGACTACCTGCACTGGGTTTGAGATAGCGTTTGTCGTAAGCATGGTCGCTGTCCTTTAAGAGAAAATACAGCGGAGATTATGCTGCAACTACCCGGCCCAAAAAAAAACCACCGAGGAGACCAAACAGTAACGCTTCACGGTGGTTTGATGCATTTCGCATGGTTCTAGCGGTTGACGACCGCTAGCTTTGCCATCAGCTCTTTGCTCGGGTATTACGTGTAACTTCGGAGCGTTATCTTTGAAGGAAAATCGTGCACATACAACGCTAAAAGAAATTCTCTGGAGGGCTTCTGGAAGCCATGCTTCGGCCACACGCATGGCTTGATGCTCGTCGAGGTCTTCCACGAGAACGTGAAGAGGGCGAAGATGGAAGGTACGTTACTGGAGACGCATTAAGGACGAGAACGTCGTCCTCGAGTTTCGCCCGAGTAACGGCTAGCTGATGCACGTCGCATGCCTTTGGTCGAAATGTACCGCGGCGGGCGAGCCAGAGTTAATGTCGTTTGCGGCCATCACGGACGAGCCGGCAGCAGAAGTCGCGGCGGCAGGTCACGACCGGTGCATCGTTCCTATCAAGCCGGAAAACATGGATGCATGGCTTAACCCAGACCCGTCGGACCTCGCAGCCTCGTACGCCATCCTTGATGACAAAGAGCGGCCGTACTACGAGCACCAACTGGCGGCATAGTGATTGGGCAGGCGGATATTCGTGCTGGAGGGGACAGTGCGCGGAGCGGATACTCGGGACTTGTTTTCGGAACGTAACGCCACCGGCTTCGCCGGCGACATCAAGGAATTGAGGCAGCAGGTCGCGGCCCATCTACGATTTCTGCGTCACTTCACAGGTCCAGCCAAGTAAACCCTCGAGCGTGGCCACCTCGGCAACAGGTCCAATTCTTTGGACCGGGGCGATACCTACTTTGATGAGGATGTCGTCACCGTCACGGTAGATTCTTTTGTGCGAGTTCCATATGTCATCGGTTGGTGGTGATGGTTGAACCGCGCGCCGTAAAGACGCATGTGCGCGTCGTCGCCTGCATGACCACCGTCCGAAATTGCGCCGCAGGTTTCGACCGGTGCATCATGCCCATTGAGGCTGAACACATCGTCGCGTGGTTGGGTCTGGATTCGAGCAACGCGTCGGCGTTGTACGCAATTCTCGTTCACCGGGAGCAGCCGTACCGCTGACATTAACTGTGGCACGACCTCGCGTTGTATCCGAGTCATTACCGTGAACTGGAACAGCGTTCAGTCCACCAATCGCGAGCTATTAAAGTACGGCATTCAAGAGCCAAGAGCCATCCGACCTGATGAATTCGTATGTGAGACCTTGGCTCTCACCGCTGTCCGGGCTGTAATAAACGGCCCTGAAGGTGAACGCGTTCAACGACTTTTGCGTCCACGAGTCCGTCCGCAAGATGCTCAAGCAACGGTTTTTAGGGGCGTACCTCATGTACGTGAACGGCGCTGGGACGTATCCGTTCCCTAGTTGCGCAGACGTGTACATGCTTAGCACCTGGGAAGCGTTCCAATCGTGATAGCAGGCTGATTTCGACATGACCGCAACTAGCACGGGCTGAGCCCACGAGCCCGAAAAGGCAGCAGCGTTGGTAAGCGCTGGCCTGCTTTCGGCGAAGGACACTCAGGTGAAAGCTGCCTTCGGTAATCAAATGGTGGCCGGCGTCGAATATTCGGTTACCGATGAGGGCAAGAAGTATCTCGTTAAAGGGGCGGCCGGAAACTTGGGCAACTGGGATGCCTTCTGCGGTGGCAAGTACAGCGTATCCGTCGGTCCAGCATGATGTGACGGGGTCCCCTGGAGACAAGGCAGTGCTGGTTACAACCAACGATGGCTGGATGCATGAGCGACTGTTCAAGAGCAAAGGCGGTTGATTGGATGGCTTGGGCAGGCGAGCCCAATTGGCCAAATGCCGTATGGCGACAATGATTTTCACTTGGAGGGAAAGCGGTGATACGCGACATATCCGCATTCAACTCCATCTCTTCCGAACTGTCGCCTTAAACGTCGTTAATCATAGAAGTTATGGACGGACATATTACACAACTTCAGCTTAAGTTTCTATCGACTGTGCCGATAACACTTAGTGGGAAATGACAACGGGTTTATCTTGTTTGAATCTAAAGTCTTCGTGACATCGCTGCTGCTTTCCGTAGCGCTCTCCGCATGTGCGCCGGCAATACAGGTCCAAGGCACTCAGCTGACTTCTCTAATCGGAACGCAGCAGCGCGTTCGCATTGTCCAGCCAGTGTTCATTAAACTTGCGACTGGATATTCACGGCAAGTTCGTGGCGGCTCACAGTGGCGGCCAGTCGGTGAATTGCCACAAGGCGTCGTTTTTCAACCCGTAGGAGGAGTGTTCACCATCGAAGGCCGCCAGGTGCATGAGGCGTATCTTGTAGTCAAAGGTCAAACTTTGACGGGATTTTTCCTTCCTCGCGAATCTCACTTTTCCCCGTTAGAGCCACCTCAATCTATAACGTTCGAGAGAATAAATGACTAATCTTTTCAAAGCATTGGTGGCCGGCGCTTTTGTAGCGTTTGTCGCCTCTGGTTGCGCCAGTGGACCTCGGTATAAGGACGTCGCCTCCTCAATCCCGACTTTGAAAGAGGCACAGGGTCGTATTTACTTTTATCGCTCCAGTTCGATGTTCGGCGCAGCGCTCCAGCCTGGCATTAATTTGAATGGTACGGTGGTCGGAAAGTCGCAACCGGGGGGCTTCTTTTTTGTTGACGAACCCGCGGGTCAGTACGTCGTGTCGACTGCCACTGAGACCGAGAAAACGGTGTCTTTTAAGCTGGACGCTGGCGAAACGAAATACGTGAAGACTAGCGTCGGATTTGGATTACTCGTCGGGCGTGTCATTCCCTCGTTAGAGTCGACGGACGAGGCGGCGAAGAGTCTCGAAGATTTGCATTACACCGGCGCGCCGCAGATATCTGCCTCAAAGTAAAGCAGGAGGAAGCACGCATTGGGAGCTCTGAGTTTCACTGGCTGGGAGGCACGAGTCACCTCCGCTAAGCAGGCCTTAACTGCTTGACGCCGCAACGGGGAACGTAGTGCGGCCGACGGTGACGGGTCGGACTCACTGCTCTTGATGCTCTCGTTCACGGCTGTTTGACTGATATCGCATCAAAGAGGACAACACTGGTTCGGCTCGCAGTACGGCGGATACGAGGTGCGCTAACCGACAAAAAACAAACTCCTCGCCGCGCGACGAGGAGTTTGTTTGTCAGGACTGGGCGGCTATGGCCGCCCGGCTTCCGTTACGCCGCCAGTCGTTCCTTGTGCAGCGCGACGAGTTCAGCTTCGTCCTTCAAGGCCTTTTGTACTGCAGGGCGCGCTTCGATGCGCGCGATGTATGCAGCTAGGTTCTTCAGATGGTCTAGGTTGACACCGGAACGCTTATGCCACAGCGTTGCCCACACGTATGCGTCAGCAACCGTGAACTGCTCACCCGTCAGGTACGAGCGGCCATCGGCCAGTTGCTTGTCGAGCACACCGTATGCGGTAAGCAGCTTGTTCGTGTGGAATTCGATGCCTTCCGGCGTCATCAGCTTGCGCATCAAGGGGATGTGCTTCTGCGCGATTTCGGTAGCGATGAAGGTCAGCAATTGGTCCATACGAGCGCGCTCAAGCGTGCCATGCTTCGGAATCAGGTTCGCTTCCGGATGCTGGTCTGCGAGATAGGACGTGATGGTGATGGTCTCGGTCAGAGCTTCCTTCTCACCGTCGAGCACGAGTGCTGGCACGTAGAGAAGCGAATTCACGTCAGAGAACGTCGTACCGTCGGTCGTCGACTTGCCGAAAACGTCGAAATGAACCAGTTCCGGCGTCAGGCCGATTTCGTTAGCGATGGCCTGTGCGGCGAGGGAGCAGGTCGCCTGGGCGATGTAGAGTTTCATTTTAGCGTCTTCCTACGTGGATGAATTACCGGTGTTAACCGGGTTTCGGTTGGTGCGCGTGTGCTGCACCGTTGGGATGAAGTATGGTCAAAACGGCGCTTCCGATAAACACCAGTTCAAGAGTCAGTCTGTCGAAGCACGAGCGACAATCGGCGTGTGCATTTCCATCCAGGAGAGCTGCGTAGCAACGGCTGGTCGCCAGCGGTATCACGAGACTTGCTGCCAGAATGAGAGCACCCATTGAAACTTCCTTTACGGCGAGAACTCAGGTACGGTGGCCCGCGCTATCAGTCGACGAGGAATAGATGAACCGAATCGCGACTCGCGTTCAGGCTTACGCCAGACAGTCATTTCTGTCCGTACCCCGTGTGAAAAATGTACCTTGCGCGGAGGGCGAGAAAAGGCCGCCGCCGGCGAATTGATACTTCGGCTCTGTCTGACAAACCATCCAAACGGCGCAGTCGATTACGCGGGGCTTTAAGTGAGTCGCTGAAGTTGGGCCGCTAGCTCGTCTATGTACGAGTCGCACATCTGGCAATCGGCAAGTGCGCGTTGCAGTTTGAACACGTACTCCGCATTGGTGCCGAACGACCCGGATGCAACTGCCATGAGCGGAGCTATCGCTGCTGGCCGGGCGTCGGGTTCGAATTGAGCCTGGTGCGAGTTCGCCACGAACACGAGGGCGATTGCTTCTCCACCCGCCCTGAACCTGATGGGTGCCCAGGTTGGGGTATAGGCCCCGGTGACCATCTCCCGAATCCAGAGAATGCGCAGTTCTTCGTTCAGTGTTGACTCCGGCATACGCAGCGCTACACCTTCGGTCGTGCCGCCAGGCTCGAGCGACAGCATCCTTCCGGGCTTCTCGGGACTGCCGCGGCCAGCGATGAGGCGAATACAGAAGCTGCGGCGCCAGTCATCGAGTGTCGCGATGACGCGACTGTCATACTCGGAAACGGGATTCCACATCAGCGAGCCATACGCAAAGACCCAAAGGTCTCCCTGCTCTGGTCGACGCGACATGGTTTCGGCAAGCGACTGGTCTATCTGGGCTTGGGTCCAGAGAATATCTTTCGGCAGCGAGTCAAAGCTCTCGAGATACGCTCCCGAGCTGATGGCAGTTCGGTTCAGCATGGCATGGGTCTCTTTATAGGCGGCACGACCTCGCTTACGGGTGAGCATGCACGCGAGGTTGTCTGACGCACTTGCATCAGCCCGAACGACAGGTGGTCCGGCGAACCAATAAGTCGTTCTTAGAGATTCGCCTGAGAGGGTGATTTCGAAGTATGGCGGGCGACGCCTTCCAGATAAACTCCCATACAGGAGACGCAGCGTCTTCGCCGAAGCGACAATGAGACAGGCGCATCTGACTGCAGATAAACCGTTGTTGATTGTCTAGTCTGGCCGAATGATATTTTTTCTCCGAAGGCCTAAGAACCTCGTATGCGCAGAGGACGCATTGGAGTCGGCACGGCCTATCCGACCTCGATGGCGCGCCGGTCTCGCCCGATGGCCAATGTGGCTTGGTCAGGCGGATGCCTTCCGGTAGGCAGTTGCTCCCCGGAAGGTGGCCAGAGCCTTTTCAGGCCTTGACGTTGAATGCGGATACTGCCCCGGCCAGGGACTGCGCCTGATGCTCCAGTGACTGGGCAGCCGCGGCCGCCTGCTCGACAAGCGCGGCGTTCTGCTGCGTCACCTCATCCATCTGCGAGATGGCCCTAACCTGCCGGAGAGGACGGCCGGGGCTTTGCAGTCGTCGCCGGCGAAGTTCGCAGCCTCGCTCAACGCAGCGCTACAGCCGCGAAGGAAATCAAGCAGCTCATTGCAGCTTCGACGTCCCGCATCAGAAAGAGGAGTTTTCACGCAACCATCCGGAAGGGTCGTTAAGCTGCCCGATGCCCGTCACCCCATCACCGTGGGTATGACCGGGATTCACGTGATGGTGAAGAGTGAAGGTAGAGTCATCGCGGATACGCGGCGGGCAGTAACCTTCACCGAATCGAAGTACGCGCCTGTTCAATATATTCCGCGTGAGGATGTAGACATGTCGTTCCTCGAGCCGACGGAGCAAAAGACCTATTGCGCGTACAAGGGCGAAGCGTAGTACTTCAGCATCATTGGCGTCGGTGAGCGCGGGGCAAACGCCGTGTGGTCGTACGGGGGGGCTTACCCGGCCGTGGCGCAGATTGATGGGCGTCTCGCGTTCTATCCCGACCGCGTTGATTCCATCGAGGTTCTGGAGAACTGATACCTCCCAAAGCAGACGGCACCTGAGAGTCTTAGGTGCCGTTCGCGCTTCGGCGCAGGCTGATATTTCATCAGCCAGGCTCGTGGTCAATCAGTTCGGCGTCGGAGCCAGGACGTGGCCTTCAACTTGCGATTGCCGGACCTTGGCAAATGCTGCACGAACTTCCGCAGCGAAGATTTCCGGTTGTTCGAATGCGGCGAAGTGGCCACCCTTAACGGTGCGATGCCAGTAGAACATGTTGCTGAACGTGCGCTCAGCCCATTCCTTCGGCGGCGTGTAGATTTCACCCGGGAACACGCTGACGGCGACCGGAATGTCGACTGGCACTGCAGCGAAGGTCAGACCCGGGTGTTCAGCGTACATGCGCGCAGAGGAAGCGCCGCTGTTGGTCAACCAGTAGAGCGTGATGTTGTCGAGCATCTGGTCGTACGAGAAAACGTCTTCCGGGACACCCTTGCTGTCGCTCCATGCGCCGAGCTTTTCGTAAATCCATGCGGCGAGGCCTGCAGGCGAGTCAACGAGCGAATAGCCGATGGTTTGCGGACGCGTCGTTTGAAGGTGATGGTAGTACGAGCCGTCGGTGGCGAATTGCATGCATTGGTCGATTGCAATCTGCTCTTCCGCCGTCGGGGCCTCTGGGAAGGGGGTCGGCGCGACGAATGGAAGGTTCACGTGAATCGCGAGCAACCCGTCGAGCTTGAGGCGGCCCATCTCGGTCGTGATGACGCTACCCCAGTCGCCACCCTGTGCAACGTACTCGCTGTAGCCGAGGCCCTTCATGATGGTGTCCCATGCGCGGCCGATGCGATTGCGTTCCCATCCCTTCGCCGTCGGCTTATCGCTGAAGCCGTAGCCCGGAATCGAGGGCAGCACGACGTGAAACGCGTCTTCAGCCTTGCCGCCGTACGCGGTCGGGTCGACAAGCAGGTCAATGATGTCGAGGAATTCGACGATGGAACCCGGCCAGCCATGAGTCAGGACTACCGGCAGCGCATTCTCATGCATCGAGCGGATGTGCAGAAAGTGGATGCCGAGTCCTTCGATTTCGGTCTTGAACTGCGGATAGCTGTTGATGCGAGCTTCGACGCGGCGCCAGTCGTATTGGGTGCGCCAGTATTCGACGAGCTTCTGGATGGGGTCCAGCTGCGCGCCCTGAGACTGGTCGTCCACGGTCTCGCGTTCGGGAAAGCGGGTGGCGTCCAGACGCTTTTTCAGGTCATCGAGCTCTGACTGCGGAATGTCAATGCGAAACGGTGTGGTGTTCATCTTCGAACCTACCTTGTAAAAAGCCTGTAGAGGGAAGCCATCCTAGGCGGGCGGGCAGATTTCAGAAAGATGCGTTTTGGAGACGCAGAGTCGCTTGACGGGAGACAGTTGGCAGAACTCCCGTTTGGGTATCGGTGAAGCATTGTCGCTCCTAGGGAGACGCTCTAACCACCGCTGCGCTGTTTATCATCGACGGTTCGTTGTTCAGAATGACGCGCTTCGAAGGTCACATTGCACGTGGGTTCATTGACGTGCCTCGCCATCCAATCATCCAACGGGTTCACCGATGAAAACTGCAACGTCATCCGGAACAGAGAGTAACAAGCTGCTGATTCTTGCAGCCGTCTGCCTGTCCGCTCTTGTTTTGCCACTTGCCTTCTCCGGAGGCGCCGTCGCTACGCCAGCAATCGGGCGAGACCTGGGCGGCAGCCCCGCCATGCTGACTTGGGTGACGAACGCGTTCATGCTGAGCTTCGGCAGCTTGCTCATGGCCGCCGGCGCGCTGGCCGACCAGTTCGGCCGCAAGCGGCTTTTCGCCCTTGGGCTGGGCGGCTTTATCATTACTTCGTTCGCCATGAGCTTTGCACCGTCGGTGCTGTGGCTCGACATTCTGCGCGGTGTCCAAGGTATCGCAGCCGCGGCGTCGCTCTCGAGCGGTGGCGCATCGCTTGCGCAGGAGTTCGACGGGCATGCCCGTACGCGGGCATTCAGCATGCTTGGCACGAGCTTCGGCCTCGGTCTCGCATTTGGCCCGCTGATGGCGGGCGTGCTTATCGAGCATTTTGGCTGGCGTTCAATTTTCCTCGTTATTGCAGCGATTGGTGTTGTCGCGTTCATCTTCGGTGTGCCGCGCATGCGTGAGACGCGCGACCCGAACGCAACTGGTCTCGACTATCCCGGAACGGTCACCTTTACGGCAACGCTCGCATTGTTCACGTTCGGTGTGATTCAGGCGCCGGAAGGCGGATGGGGCAGCCCGCTTGTTGTGACGCTTCTCGCTGCATCAGCTGTGTTTCTCGCGGCGTTCATCACGGTCGAGACGCGCGTCAAGCGGCCGATGCTCGAACTGAGCCTGTTCAAGTACCCGCGCTTTGTCGGCGTGCAGATTCTGCCGATAGGTACCTGCTACTGCTACATCGTGCTTATCGTGATGCTGCCGTTGCGCTTTATTGGCGCCGAAGGTCTGAGCGAAATTGACGCCGGTATGCAGATGATTGCGCTCTCCGCACCCATGCTCGTCGTACCGATGCTAGTCGCGTCGTTCACGCGCTGGATGTCTGCTGGCGTGCTCTCGGGTATCGGTTTCCTGGTTGCTGCCGCCGGTCTCTACTGGTTGAGCCTTGTCGATTTTAGCGGTCCGAAGGCTGAACTCATCATGCCGATGCTGGTGATTGGTATTGG
The DNA here is from genome assembly GCF_902859935.1 of Paraburkholderia fynbosensis. GTDB lineage: Bacteria > Pseudomonadota > Gammaproteobacteria > Burkholderiales > Burkholderiaceae > Paraburkholderia > Paraburkholderia fynbosensis. The sequence continues at coordinate 135,214 of NZ_CADIKI010000010.1, read as the reverse complement.
CGCAGGCATGCCTTGGGGTTTGATGGACGGCCTGTCCGTCAGCGTGGTTCCGAAAGAGCGCGCAGGTATGGCGTCGGGCATCTTTAGCACGACCCGCGTAGCAGGTGAAGGTATCGCTCTCGCCATTGCGACAGCGATTCTTGGGGCGCTCGCGCATACGAGCCTTTCCCGCGTCATTCCTGACAATGGTGGTGACATCTCCTCTCGTGTTGTCGAGGCCTCACAACGTGTGACCGCGGGTGACATGGTGCATGCTGCATCGACCTTGCCCGAAGTAACCATTCACGCACTGTCGTCAAGCTATGCGGACGCATTCACGAGCCTGCTGCACGTGCTGACTGTCATAACGTTGCTGTCGGCGTTTGCCACGTTCGCTTTCCTGAGCAAGACTCCGGCGCACGATGACGAGCCGGGTGCGAAGTCTGAGACGAAGGATGTCGCCGAAGAGGCCGTTAGCGCATAGCGCTCGGTGCTGATGCTGAAGGGGTTGTCCTGCAACGAGGTAGCCCCTTTCCCTTTCTGCATCAGTCGAGTCAGTCCGGCTGGCGCCACGCCCTCTCTGCGGTGATTGCACAGCGGCAACTCCCGTGCTGCAGGCGCCTGATACAGTCTGATTTTCCCAACTTGCGTAATGGGGTTAAGAGATGAGCGAGCGGGTAGATGCACCCATAAATGAAATCGCGGTATTTGTGGCGGTTGCCCAAACCGGCAGCTTCACGCGCGCGGCCGAAGAAATCGGTAGCAGCAAGTCCAATGTGGGTAAGGCGGTCCAGCGCCTTGAAGCACGACTCGGCTCCCAGCTCTTTCAGCGCACTACTCGTGCGGTCCGGCTGACTGAAGACGGCGAGACGTATCTCCTTGCGGCGCGGGAGGCGCTCGAAGGTCTTCGTGAAGCGGAGCAGCAACTCGCATCGAGGCGGGCTGAGCCCGCGGGGCGCGTCAAAATTGACCTGCCCGCAGGTTTCGGTCGTCTGTTGCTGCCGAGCTTCATCCAGCTTCGCGAAAAGTATCCCAAGCTCACGGTGGAAATGGCCCTTACTGACCGGATGTCTGACCCGGTCGGAGAGGGCTGGGATATTGTTGTTCGCATTGGCGCACTACCGGACGACAGCGAATTTACCGTGCGCAAGCTCTGCGACCTGAGGCTAGGGCTGTATGCATCGCCTGAGTATCTCGCGCGCCGGGGCGACGTGAAGACGCTAGCAGAGTTGACTGACCACGACGCAATAGTTTTCCGTGGCCCAACGGGACGTCTACGTTCATGGACAGCGCGAGACAACGATACCGTGCGGGAAATTGTCCCGCATCCTGTTCTCGTGCTTGCCGACGGTCAGGCTCTCGTCGAGGCGGCGGTGGCTGGCTTCGGCATTACGCAGATTTACGACCGTGTCGCACTTCCGCATGTGCGTGCCGGCCGCCTTGTGCACCTGCTGCCCGAAGCGGACGTCGACGGGCCGCCAGTGCATGCCATCATTTCGCTCGGTCAGAAGATGGCGGCCAAGACCCGGGCAGCAGTGAACCATCTTGCCGAAACGCTACAGAAGGGATAACAGAGCGGAGTACGCTTGGCTGCCTGGCCATAGAGTCGGGCAGACGTCGACCCGGCCAGGAGCCCGGCCGATTTGAAGAGGGCACCGTCAGTAATCTGGCGACTGTACATCCCGCGAGCGCTGCCTCATGTTGATTTCAGAATTATATTCTCGCCAATCCAGAATAATCTATATCGGTGGCGTTTCCTCCCATCGTGCGAAACCTGACTGTCGCTTCTGAGGCTACACAGTAACCACTCCGACGAGCTTTATCTGAAGTGTGAAAGGTCTCAGAATTGAGAGCATTGGTTGAGTCGCAAACGACGCCAAAGTTATCCAGCGATGTCGGTTGGAGGACAGGCGCCATCAACGAAGCTTTTCTACTGGCATGCGGTGGCTTTGCGCAGATGGCTCTACATGGTGTCGCGGCGCGCACAAGAGAGAACGCAAGGGTAGTGGCTTGTTTCAGGAGCAGACAATGCGTTTTTTCGAAAACCAGACGGACCCGTGGGGCCACCTGCTTGGCGAGCTAAAAGTTTTCTCAAAGGCACCTCCCCCGGATGCAGGACGCCGGTTCGCCACGACGCAAGTCGTACCTGCATTGCGGACGATTTACAGGCCGTCGCCAGAGCTCGTTGTGACGATTGCGGAGCGCACAGGGCCAACGTCGGCAACAGTCATCTGGAATGAGCCGAATTGCAGGTACGGCTACCAGACCTGGCGAGCTGCAGTATCCCGCGTGTCCGGTGTTTGCGTCATCAGCGGCAAAGCCATTCGCCGTGGCGACATAGTATTCAAGCCACAGTTGCGGCCGGTACCTCTGAATGCGCACGCGATGATTCTTCAATCCGTAGTCGACAGACTTGCACCTCTTCTGGAAGAAGAGTCCGAACAAACGGGGTGCAATGCGGGAATCAGGAATTCCGGGATTGTTCGGTAACGACAAGAAATCAATTCGGAAAACCAATCTTTATCTGGAGGGACAGTCTGGCTAACCTTGATTTGCCTGGCGGCGGGATGCCTCCAGTAGCCAAATGAAGGGGTCTGCCATGACCAATGCTTTCACTCATCAAACTGGAGATTCAAATGGGTTCACGACTTCTGCGCGTTTCGCTCGCGCTGATTCTGGCCGGCGCCGCGATTGCCGCTCTCGCGGAGGGCGGCGGAGGCATTGGTCGCGCAGGCACTTACCCGCCGCAATTCGGGCCGAACACACCATCACACAAAGACCTGTTCGAGCTGCGCAAGGAAAAGCGCGAACAGGCTAACCGTGCAGTGGTAGCTGATGCTTCGTCGGACGTGGGCGGCACGGCCGACGTGGTGTCGCAATCAGGCGTGGCCAAGGCAGCGCCGGGAATCCACAACCATCACTAAGCAGTATGTCGTGCCAGCGCGGGCCGTCGGCACGACAGAACGCGCCTCCCGTTTCTCGAACGTTGAAGGTCCTGCGGTAGCTGGAGCGCATTTTCGACATGGCGGAGGTATCTGAAATCTGCCATGGAGACAAAATGGCTATCGCAGCAATCGTAGTGGGCTTTCTGGTGAGCCTCGTAGGTGGCCCGAGCCTGCTGGACCACCTGTCTAAGACATCGGTCGAGCGCCTGCAGCAATCAGTAGATGTGCAGCATTGGCAACTGCCGCCGGACCAGCAGCGAACAGATTCCCAGTGCTCTTCCCTGGTAATGGGCGTGACCGCGATAGCGTGGCTGACGGGATGCGCAACGGCGTCGGACCCGCTTGAGCCGATGAACAGGGCTGTCTTCTCGTTCAATGAGGGCCTCGACAGGCATGTTGCAACGCCTGTGGCCACGGGTTACACGAAGGTAGCGCCAGCGCCCCTGCGTACGGCGTTCAGCAACTTCTTTTCTAACCTTGGCGACATTACCAACTTTGCGAATAACCTGCTGCAATTTAAGATTACCGCTGCCACCGAAGACCTGACGCGCTTCACGTTCAATTCGACGTTCGGTCTAGGCGGCCTTCTGGACTGGGCATCGGCTGCCGGGCTGCCAAAGCATCACCAGGATTTCGGGCTGACGCACGGACGCTACGGGGTGCCGGCCGGGCCCTTAACTTGTGCTGCCGCTATGTGGCCCGAGTTCTGTGCGCGATGCAAGTGGCTGGGTTGTTGCGAGTGCACTCACTCCTACGACTTACCTTCCGGTTGAGGCCGGTACCCCTTTTTGGGCTGAACGTCGTAAGTGCTCGCGCCGATATGCTGGGCGCGACTGACCTTCTTGAACGGGCCGCTCTCGATAAGTACAGTTTTGTGCGTGACGGATATATGCAGCGACGTGCATACCTGTTGAGGACGGTAAAGTGCTGCCATCATACGAAGAGCCCGCCAATAGCGTCGGCGATTTGGCGGCACAGGCGCCCCCCGATAACGAAACGGTGCCTGCTTCGCAGTAAAGAGGAGGGGCTGGACTTATGGACGGCGCAATAACCCGCAACGGGAGCCACGTTGCAATGTCCGGCTTTGACATAGCACCACAGGCCGAATGCGAAATCTGCGGTTCAGCGGACGTCGCAGTGGTCGGCGATGAAGACGCAAGGGCGAGGTTCGAGTTCGTCAGGCGCGGCGCAATGGGGTGCACAGGAGGGCTTGCAACACCGGCAGTGGTCGTCTCGTGTGCCGAGTGCGGTACAACCTACGAGCTCTAATCCTGACTCGATTGGGTGTGAAAAAAAAGCGCGAGGACGGCAGTCGTCGCGCTTTTTCCTCTCTGCTGGCCGGGCGACGGAGCTTAGAACTTGTGGCGGATGCCCACGATTGCGATTTCCTGATGGCTGGTGCCGGCGTAGCCGTACGAACCAATGGAAGCTTGGGCGGCCTGCGTCGTGCGCGTACCAGTTGCCGCGTCGTACACCGACTGCGTGCCGCTCGCGTGTCGATACGCCGCCATCGCGTAGAAGTCAGTGCGCTTGGACAGTGCGTAGTCAGCGCCCAGCGAAGCCTGATGATAGCTCGCTGACGTGTCACCGCTCGCCTTCATGTACGTGTAGCCTGCACCCACGAGCAACGCCGGCGTGAGCTGGTAGGCCGCGAATACGTTGCCGATATTGTACTTCTCGGTCTCGCTGAAGCCCGACCTGCCATCCGGGCTGTAGCGCGCGTTGCTGTACGAGAGACCGACCGTCGCGGAGCCGAAGACGTACTGACCCGCAACTCGCGCAATGCCGATGGAGTGTGCGGTAGAGTAGCCGTTATTGACCGGACTATTGAAGAGCGAGTCGGAAGACGTACTTTCCAGCCGGTCGTTCGATTTGCCGTCGGATTGTTCGCGTAGAAGTAGCCCGCAGCGAGCGACACCGGACCATTGTTGTACGTTGCTGCACCGCTCCACGTGTGTCCCTGGCCGGTCGTGCCCGCGCCATTGCTGAAGCCATAGAGGCCTTCCACCTGGAACCCGGCATACGTAGGCGAGACATACTTCACTGCGTTGGACGTGCGCAGGCTGTTGTCGTAGTTGTCGACGTCGCCCGGCGTGGCAAAAATGCCGCCGAAGAAGTTATCACCCGTGATGCCCTGAACCATATCGACAAGCGGGTCATACTGACGGCCGAGCGTGACAGTGCCGTACTTGTCGCTGGTCAGCCCCACGAACGCCTGACGACCAAACTCACGGCCACCTTGGTTCAGTTTGCCCGTGCCCGGGTCAAAGCCGCTTTCCAGCTGGAAGACCGCTTTCAGTCCACCACCCAGGTCTTCAGAACCCTTGATACCCCAGCGGTTGCCATTCATGTTGCCGTTAATCATCCCCACCTGTTTTTTGTTGCCATCGGCGTTGTGCACATAGCCGATGCCTGCGTCGACGATGCCGTAAAGCGTGACGCTGGATTGCGCGTGGGCTGCGCCCGTGAAGCCAGCAAGCGCAATTGCGAGAGGGGTTAGGAGGTACTGCTTCATATCTTCGTTCTCCAGATGTTTTACTTACGTCGGTAATGCGAACGTAAAGATAGCGTGTCAAAACGATGGCGATAAACGACAAAGTGATGGATGTGTGGAGGGCGCTACGCAAAAGAAGGAGATTTGGGTTGCGAGGGAGGGGAAGCGGGGAGTGCGGAAGATAGCTAAATGGTTGTATTCGTTGAACTCGCGAAACACTTGTCTTGCGCTGTTCGGAATGAGCGAAAAGACTATTCGCCAGTGAGGTCTTCCGTGTTGGAGACATGGCGCTACTCTTCGCTCAACCCTATCTCCTCGCAGTTGTTTGCCCTGGGCCAGGGACTTCGCGCTCTTCACGCGAAGTCCCGATTCGCTCTCTCCCTCATCACCGCCTCTCCCCGTTTTCAATCCACAAAGCGCTTCAATCGCCAGCGCGAATCGACGTGTGACGCGACTCGTGAATTGACGCTCGTGCTCACGCATCCTAGGCGTGCTCTATTCGTTGAGAGCGAACACTGAATTCGTGCATCGGGACCTTACGTGGCGGCGCTGCCCGCGATAAGATGCGGCCAGCGCAAGTGCTTCTCGCAAGTTGTCATTCGGGCCCGGGGCTTCGCTCACAGGCGAGCCCCGTTCAATCATTCCGCTTCCCGCTCTCCGGGCTTATTCCACTTCATCGCGGTGGAGACCACGTCACAGCAATGCGCGTCTGGGTTCTTCAGAAAAAATCTTGGTTATCGCATCGCGCCAGCGTTCGCCAGAACGATTGCCATTCCTATCGCCACCACAGCTGCAGTGAAATAGCAGACCGACGCGATGACGGCGAGCTGTAGCATCTCTGCTGCGAAGGGCACCTCAACACGGGAGATGGCACGATGTAGCCAGCTAACCGGTGTGGTGAGAATCGTGTGGGTGACGACGGATTTCATAACCCTACTCCAGAAGGCGAGAGGCTCCTCCGGTGACGCTGGAGGGGCCCGTGTGATGCTCAGCTCATGCTGGCTTCGTTACTTTTGCGCGACCGCTGTCTGCGCTGGCTCTGCGGGTGCTGCCCGTCCCACGACCGGTTGGGCAGGCTGAGGCACAACGTCACCCCAACCACCACCAAGCGCGCGAATCAGGTTGACCGTGGAGGCCGCCTGCACACCCTGCAGTTGCACTGCTCCACGGCGCGCCTGCAAGACCGTCCGCTCCGAATCAATGACGTCCAGATAATTCACGGCGCCTTCGGTGTACTGCGCATGCGAGAGGTCTGCTGCACGTTGAGACGCCTTGACCGCTTCGTTCTGGGTTCTCGTTTGGTCTTCCAGGATGCGCATGTCCGACAGGTTGTCTTCGACCTCGCGGAACGCAACAAGCACCTGCTGCCGGTAGTTTGCGACGTCTTCCTCATAGACGGCCCGGGCGTTCGCAAGGTTGCCCTTGCGGCGACCACCATCAAAAATCGGAATATTTAGCGCGGTGCCTGCAAAGGGCCCAAGCAGGAACGCGCGGCTGCTCCACTTGAAGAGGTCGCCAATCGTCGCCGATTCGAACCCACCCGTACCGGTGATGGTGAGTGACGGGAAGAAGGCAGCCTTCGCTATGCCGATACGGGAGTTCGCCGCGGCCATCGAGCGCTCTGCAGCTGCGATGTCCGGCCGACGCTCAAGCAGCGACGAGGGGAGGCCCGGCGGCAACCGCAGGTTGACCGGTTTGATGGGGTCGGCCGCCATCGAGAATTCGGCGGGTGCCTTGCCGAGCAACACGGCGAGGCTGTGCTCAGACGCCGCACGCAGACGCTGCACCGTCATTGCATCCGACTGCGCAGTGGCCAGTTCAGCTTTGGCACGCGAGACGTCGAGTTCAGTGATTTCGCCCTCGGTATAGCGGCTCTGAATCAGTTTCAGCGCCTGCTGACGCAGGTCGACGGCATTTTTGAACACCTCGGACTCCGCGTCAAGTTCACGCAGCGCAAAGTAGTTCTGTGCGACGTCCGCCTGCAGGGCGAGCATCACCGAGCGAAAGAGCGCCTCACTGCGCTGCGTGTCGGCGCGCGCCGCATCAACAGTCGACGCAACTCGACCGAAGAGGTCGACTTCGTACGAAGCGCTCGCCTGAGCGCGCCAGAACGTCTGCTGTGGCACATTCGAGCCATCCGGCTGGAAGAGGGAGGCTGCCGAGACCTGTTGGCGCGTCGGACCAAAGCCGGCATCAAGCGACGGGAACAGACCCGCGCGCGCTGCCTGGTTCATTGCCCGGGCCTCTTTCACCCGAGCGGCCGCGGCCTTGAGGTTCTGGTTTGCGTCCAGTGCCTGCCGTTCGAGGTCGTTCAGCTTGGCGTCCTCAAACACCTTCCACCATTCACCGCGGGCGACCTCTTCCGACGGCTGTGCAGTCTTCCACGTGCCGGCTTCTTCCGGCGTGAACGGCTGCTGCGGCGCTTCCTTGAAAGTCGCACTCGTCGGTGTGGATGGCACCTCGTACTTTGGTGCCAGCGAGCAGCCAGCCAGAATCAACAGGGTGCCCAGCAGGACGGAGCCGGTAAAACTTTTTGTCATCGAAAAAATTGCTTTCATGATGGTCTCCTTACTCCTGGAATGCTGGTTCGGGAACCTTCGCATCCGGTTTCGCAGAAGCACCAGTGGGGCCGCTGCCGCCGCCACGCTCGCCATCGCTGTCGTCCGGACCATGGATATGCGGATGGTTACCGTGCTTGTCCGTGAGCTGCTTGCCGCCCGAGAGCTTGCGCAGAATCACGTAGAACACCGGCGTGAGGATGAGCCCGAAAAAGGTCACACCCAGCATCCCGAAGAAGACGGCGATACCCATCGCACGACGCATCTCCGAGCCAGCACCGGTGGACACGACCAGCGGAATCACACCCATGATGAACGCGATGGACGTCATCAGAATCGGGCGCAGGCGCAGACGGCAGGCCTCAATTGCGGCCTGAACAATCGTGCGGCCCTGAATTTCTAGCTCGCGTGCGAATTCAACAATCAGAATCGCGTTCTTCGCCGACAGCCCCACCAGCACCATCAGACCAATCTGCGTGAAGATGTTGTTGTCACCTTGGGTGAGCCACACCCCGAAGAGCGCGGACAGAATGCTCATCGGCACAATCAGCAGAATCGCGAGCGGCAGCGTCAGGCTTTCGTACATGGCGGCCAGCACCAGGAACACCAGCAGAACACTGATAGGGAACACCCAGAAGGCTGCGTTGCCCGTCAGAATCTGTTGGTACGTCAGGTCGGTCCATTCGAACTTGATGCCGCGCGGCAGAGTCTCAGCTGCGATGCGTTCGACTGCTGCCATTGCCTGGCCAGACGAGTAGCCGGGCGCCGGACCACCATTGATGTCGGCGGCAAGGAAGCCGTTGTAGCGAATCACCGTCTCTGGGCCGAACGTCGGCGTCACTTTGATGAGCGACGATAGCGGCACCATCTCGCCAGCCGCATTGCGGGTCTTCAACTGGAGAATGCTTTCAGCCGATGTGCGGAACGGAGCATCAGCCTGTGCACGCACCTGGTAGACGCGACCGAACTTGTTGAAGTCGTTCACGTACAACGAGCCTAGGTAAATCTGCATCGTGTCGAAAACGTCTGTCACGCTCACGCCGAGCTGCTTCGCCTTCTCGCGGTCCAGTTCGACGTTCAGCTGCGGAACGTTAATCTGGTAGCTCGAGAACGAGGGCCCGAGTTCGGGAGCCTTGGCTGCCGCTGCCAGAAACGCCTGGACGGCTTTGTTCAATGCTTCATAGCCCAGTGCGCCACGGTCCTCAATCTGTAGCTTGAAACCGCCGATGGTACCCAGACCCGAGACCGGAGGAGGCGGGAAGGTCGCAATCATGGCGCCCTTGATGCCCGCATATTCCTTGTTCAGATTTCCAACAATCGCCGCCGCAGATTCGCCCTTGGTACGTTCCTTCGAGGGACTCATGACCGGGAACACGAGGCCGCTACTCGACGAATTCATCAAACCGGTTACATTCAGGCCCGGGAATTCAGGCGAGTGGACGACGCCCGGCTGCTTTCGGGCGATGATGCCCATCTCGTGAACGACTTTTTCTGTGCGGTCGAGTGACGCGCCCGGGGGCAACTGCAGAATGCTGACTAGGTAGTCTTTGTCCTGACCCGGCACGAAGCCTCCGGGCACAATCTTGCCGAACAGGAACGTGCCACCGAGCAGGATGCCGTAGACGACCATCATCGCGGCCTTTCGATTGATGATGCCGCCGACTCCCTTGCCGTACGCTTCCGAGCCACGATGGAACACCTTGTTGAACACGTTGAAGAACGGTCCAAGAATGCGGTCCATGATTCGCGTGAGCCAGTCTTTCGGCGCCTGATGGTCCTTCAGCAGCAATGCCGACAGTGCGGGCGACAAGGTAAGCGAGTTGAACGCCGAGATGACGGTCGAAATCGCAATGGTCATCGCGAACTGCTTGTAGAACTGACCTGTCAGACCCGACATGAACGCCAGCGGCACGAACACGGCAACCAGGGTCAGCGCAATGGCGATAATCGGTCCGCTCACTTCACGCATCGCTTCGTACGAAGCCTCGAGCGGTGTTAGACCCGCAGCGATGTTCCGCTCGACGTTTTCGACCACCACAATCGCATCGTCGACCACAATCCCGATGGCTAGCACCATCCCGAAGAGCGACAGCGCATTGATGGTGAAGCCGAAAGCCAGCATCAGCGAGAACGTGCCCACAATCGAGACGGGCACCGCCAGCAACGGAATCAACGAAGCACGCCAGGTCTGCAGGAAGACAATGACGACGATAACAACAAGGACGATAGCTTCGAAGAGGGTATGGACAACCGCGTCGATACTTTCACGGACGAACTGCGTCGGGTCATAGACAATCTTCGCTTCGACGCCTTCGGGCATGTCCTTCTGCAGCTCTGCCGTGATTCGACGAACATCAGTCGAAATTTGCAATGAGTTTGCATTGGGCTGCTGGAAGATGATGAGCTGGACGCCCGGCTTACCATCGAGGCTTGCGCGAAGGGCGTATTCCGCAGCACCCATTTCCACGCGCGCCACATCGCTAAGATGCGTCACCGCACCATCCGGGGACGTCTTCAGGATGATGTTCCGGAACTCTTCCTCAGTCTTCAGGCGGCCTTGGGCGTTCACGCTCAGTTGCATCGGAACGTTGGTCGTCATCGGCGCACCGCCGACGATGCCGGCCGCGACCTGAACGTTCTGCTCGCGGATTGCCTTCACGACGTCGGTCGCCGTCAGGTTCTGACGCGCCACCTTGGTTGGGTCAAGCCAGACGCGCATCGAGTAATCGCCCGCGCCCCACATCGCCACTTCACCGACGCCCGGAACCTGTGCAAGCCGGTCTTTGACGTTGATAAGTGCGTAGTTGCGCAGGTAGGTGAGGTCGTAGCGCCCGTTCGGAGACACCAGATTCACGCCCATCGTCAGGGTCGGTGAAGACTTGACTGTGGTGACACCGAGGCGCTGAACGTCTTCGGGAAGACGCGGCATGGCCTGCGATACCCGGTTCTGCACGAGCTGCTGGGCCTTGTCCGGGTCGGTGCCGAGCTTGAAGGTCACGGTCGTGGTCATTGCGCCGTCGCTGTTAGCCTGCGACTGCATGTACAGCATGTTTTCGACGCCGTTAATCTGCTCTTCAATTGGAGAAGCAACGGTCTCGGCAATGACCTTCGGGTTCGCGCCGGGATACTGTGCACGAACCACGACCGACGGGGGGACGACTTCCGGGTATTCGGCCGTTGGCAATTTTGTTAGCGCGATGAAGCCCGCCAGCACAATCACCACCGACAGAACGGCCGCGAAGATTGGCCTGTCGATGAAAAATTTAGAGATGTTCATGATGACCCTCTCGTTTATGCCGCAGACTTGGCAGCGTCGACCATGTTGACCATGTGCGGGCTGACGGTGTCGCTCGGCTTCGCATGCATCATGCCGTTCACGACGATGCGCTCACCGGCTTTGAGGCCGGAAGTCACGATTCGAAGGTTGTCGTGCAATCCACCCACTTGAATTTCCCGATAGGCGACCTTGTTCGAGCCGTCGACGACGAGGACAAATTTCTTCGCCTGGTCGGTGCCCACTGCTGCGTCGTCAATCAGAATCGCCGGATGAGGCTCCCCACCGCCAACCTTCACGCGAGCGTAGAGGCCCGGAACGAGGGCGCCATCTGCGTTGTCGATGGTGGCACGGACGCGGATGGTGCCCGACGAGGTATCGAGCCGGTTATCGACAGATGAAACAGAGCCTTTGCGGGAATATCCGTCCTCGTTCGCAAGGCCCAACGACACTGGCACCTTCGAATTACGGTCACGGCCGAGGTATTGCAGGTACGTCTGTTCGTCGACATCGAACGAGGCGTAAATCGGTGACACGGAAACGAGCGTAGTGAGCAAAGGTGCATTCGCACCGCTCGCGACGACGTTGCCAACGGTCAACTCGGCGCGTGATACGCGCCCTGTCACCGGGGCGATGACGTTCGTGTAGCCCAGATTCACCTGTGCGGATTCAAGTGCAGCCTCAGCAGCCTTCACGCCCGCAACTGCCTCGCGGGAGGCATTTTGCTTCTCGTCGTAATCGCGTTTGGCGATGGCGTTATCAGCCAGCAGGCGGTCAGCACGCGCGGCATCGGTCGAGGTGTAAATCGCACGAGCCTTAGCTGCGGCAACCTGTGCCGCTGCTCGGTCAACTTCTGCCTGATAGGGGCGAGGGTCAATCGTGAGGAGCGGGTCGCCTTTTTTTACCAGCGCGCCGTCCTTGAAGTGCACGGCGACAATGGTGCCGGAAACTAACGGGCGGACATCGACGTGGTCTATAGCCTCCAGCCGGCCCGAGTAACTTTGCCAGTCGGTGATGGTCTGCGCGAGGACAACAGCGACATCAACTTCGGTCGCGGCCGGAGGTGCGTCAGCAGCCTGAGCTGCACTCACCGGACCAGATGAGGTCCCGTGGGTGAAGCCAATGCCTGCTGCTGCGCCGACAATAGCGAGGGCGCCGAGCGCCACGCTAAGTCGTTTTCGATTGGTGAGCATGTGTAGTACTCCTGAAGGATGCAAAAGTGGTCTGTAAAAACGTGACAGGTCTGGATTCAGTTCATAGCCGCCTCGGCTTCACACCATCACTGGGTGTAGCGTTGACGAAAGTATGGACTCCGTGTTTCTGGTTATAAAGTAGCGAACAGTGGTTTCTTTGTATCCGTCGGAGCGACAGTTGCGCTTCTTTCAATCCGGTGCGAGCCGCTTGCGCAGAAACTCGACTACATCGTTCAGTGCCGGCGCATGCGATATGAGCTCGCCATGGCAGACCCCGGCATGGCGTGTCATCTCGACGGGCACACCTGCCGTAATGAGTTCCCGTGCGTAAATCTCGCCATCCGCGCGTACCACGTCCTCTTCTGCGGTTGCTATCAGCGTCGGCGGAAGCGTACCGAGGCGTCGTGATTCGAGTGGCGCGGCGTAGGGGTGAATGCGCTGGCCTGCTAGTGGCAGATAGGCGCGGTAGGACCGCGCGCAGTCCTCGGGCACAAGGTCGCTCTTTCTGGAGCGTTTGCCATCTATCAGTCGGGTCATGCTCGGGTCGAGCAACGGCGCGAGGAGTGCCTGAGCCGAAAGCCGACGCACGCCCCGGTCACGCGCGATGGCAGCCAATCCTGCCGCAATGTTGCCACCGGCGTCATGTCCGACCGCCGCAATCCGTGTGGCGTCGGCGTTAAAATCCCGAGCGTTTCCCACTGCCCATTCCAGCGCGAGATGTGCGTCTTCAGTCGCGGCCGGAAACGGGAATTCCGGGGCGAGAGAGTAGCCTACGGCAATGACCCATGCGGGTATCCTCGACGCAATGAGCGAAGCAGGCTTGCTCGCGTCGTCCAGCGACCCGTCGACGAAGCCCCCTCCGTGGAAGTACAGCACAATTGGCATACCGTTGTGAGCGGACGGGTGATAACTGCGCAACGTGATGTCCTGCGCATGTCCCGCAATCGTGATGTCCGAGATGTCCAGCCTGGCTTTCATCAAAGTGTCCGCGCAGTGTGCGCCAAGGGTTAACGAGGATTCTATTTGCTGCTCGGATTTTGCAGACAACGGCTCGCCAGATAAACAGTTCACTTCCGATAAGACAATTCGGTCGCAGCGAATTGTGCCGTTGAAATTTGCGCGCCATCGTCCCTCGCTTTGGTCACGCGCACTCGACCGAAGCCTGTGACATCGAAGCCATATCCCTGGTGTGGTGGGCGGTTGCACGAACAGTCTCCTGCACGCGGCCCGCGAGGATGGGAGGCTGCAGATTCCTGACGTATTGAGCGAGACCGGCCGGAAGGACGTTGTCCGCACGAAGCAGTTGACATTGTTCGAACAGTTCGGCAACCCACTCGACGAAGACCCGAACCTGAGGTGAGAGATGGCGGTTTTGCGGATATACCGCAGAAATCGCGAATGGGCTCGGTCGCCACTTGCCCAGCACTTCGACTAGAGCACCGGACTCCAGATGCGGGTGTGCCAGGAAATGCGGAACCTGGATGAGCCCAAGACCTTGTAGGCCACACTGCAGGTGCGCGTCACCATCGTTGGCCGCGAGCTTGGAGCGCATCCTCACTTCGACTGGCTTGCCATCGATGACGAAGTCCATCTCGACAATACGACCGTTGCGACTGGAAAAGTAGTTGACCGCGGTGTGCGTGTCCAACTCTCCAAGCGACATGGGCTCGCCATTACGCGCGATGTAGTCGGGACTCGCTACGGTGACAAACTCCGAGGCACCGACCCGCCTTGCCACGAGCGTGGAGTCCTGCATCGGGCCCATGCGGATGGCGCAGTCGACGCTATCCTGTATCAGGTCGACAGCCTTGTCGCCAACACCCAGCATGAGGTCGATATCCGGGTACCGCGAGTGGAAGTCATCCAGCGCAGGAACGACAAGAAGCCGTCCAATCGAACCCGGCATATCGACCTTGAGCTTGCCCCGTGGAGCTGAGGCAGTCGAGAAAGAACTTTCTGAATCCTCGACCTCGGCGAGTATTCGGGAGCACCGCTCATAGTAAGCCGCGCCGTCCGGGGTGAGGCTGATGCGGCGCGTCGTACGGTTGAGCAGGCGTACCTTAAGGTAAGACTCGAGGGCCTGGATAATGGTCGTCACCGACGAACGCGTCATGTGCAGGGAGTCGGCTGCACCGGAAAAACTGTTGGTGTCGACTACCCGTGTGAAGACCTGCATCGCTTGAAGTTTGTCCATGATTCTCACCTAAGGCAATTACGCTTCGCGGCTCCTGCTATGCCGCGGCATTCATTCGGAGGTCCCGGTTACATCGCAGGTAGCTACCCGCGACAGGCGGTAGACCGCGTTCGCGAGTTCGGCGATATAACGGTCCTCGACGCTGCACTCGCTGAGGGCTTCGTGAAGTTTCAACAGGTACTCGGTATTGCTCCCAAACTTCCCACTCGCGGCGCTAATCAGTGGTGCAACAGTCTCGACGCACGAATCGGCTTCGAACTTTTCGCGACTTTCATCAGCAACGAAGGCGATGGCGTGCGTCTCAGTGCCGTCATCCAATGTCACGGGGGCCCATGTCGGCTGGTAGGACCCAAGCACCATCTCGCGAAGCCCGAGTTCTTCCTCCAGCGTCGCCTCCGGCAACTTCAGCACGACCCCCTGTGTGTGGCTGCCACGCTGCAACGCCAGCATGCGCCCGGGGTTATTGAGGCTTGCACGACCTGCGACCATCCGCAGGCAGAAGCTTCGGTGCCAGCCATGCAACGTTGCTACCTGCCGTTTTTCAAATTCGACCATCGGATTCCACATCAGCCGTAGGCAAAAATCCAAGTGTCTTTCAAACCTTCCGGCCTCTCTGCCATGGTCTCAGTGAGGAAGTTCTGGATTCGCTCACTCGACCACAGGTTCGGCAGCGACTCGAAGTGTTCGAGATATGCGCCGGAGTTAATCGCCTGCCTTGTCACCATCGCCATTGCCCCGTCAAATTTGAAGTTGCTGGGGCGTTGCCTGAAGGCGCTTGCGGCTCCGCAGAAAGCATCTCCCTCCATTTGGCGAGAGTATGACGGCGGCGCAGCGGCAGATAAACACTCCTGCGGGAGACGCTTTGGCCACTCAGGAGCGACAATCCCAGCGTCGACCTAGCCCGGAAGACCATTGGCTCTGCTCGCGGAGAGCCAATTGCTAGGGCTCCTGGCAGCTAGTACTGAGGCGCGTTAGCCATCCGGCACCTGCGGGAGGGCTGACGCCAGAATCATCGCGTCAGCGCGACGAAAATGTCGTTCTCGAATTCCGTCCAAGCAACGGCGAGCTGATGCATGTGGCCTGTCTTTGGTCACGATGGAGCGCGCCGGGGCAGCCATACCTGCTATCGTTTGCCGCCATCACGGACGAACCTCTTCCCGAGATAGCCGCAGCAGGGCATGACCGGTGCATCATTCCCATCAAGCCGAAAAACCTCGACGCGTGGCTCAACTCGGACCCGAAGAGTCTGGACGCGATGTACGCGATTCTTGATGACAGGGAGCGACCGTATTACGAGCATCGATTGGCGGCATAGCGACCGGCCGTACGGCTAGCGGCGACGAGGCTCCAAAGGAAATTTATGTCTTATACGAAACAAGCTTCGGTGCGAACGCATGACCGACGGGGCGACGCTCGGGGAATTTTGATGAACCCTCGGTCTAGCGCGTGACATCAAGGGCGGGCCTTAGAATTTTGGCGACGTACGTTTTCCGGGCTGGTTTGGCGACCTCGACGCTATCCTGGGCCGACCGGCCACCGGCGAACTGCAAGCATCGTCTCGCGGCGCAAGCGCTCCAACCCTGCAAGTGCTTTGCTCCAGCTTGCTACGTTTGAGCAGTTCTCTGGCGTGCATCTCTTGTTTTTGAGAATGCCCCTTGATGAAGTTGAGCCCCGCCTTATCCTGAGCGAGGCCTTCAGACACGTTCCAAAGCATCGTGAGATGCCCCTCGGAGCCAGCGTCGCCCGTCAGCCGTTCGCCTTAGGGTGCTAACTTCGCCATCCTGTCCGGTGTCTCAAGGCTATCCCACAGTACCGGTTGTCCCGCGACCGCTGCCGTTGATGTCCGAGCAGTCGCGCGGCTGCACCGCGGAACGGGCAGCAGTATGTATGCCGCGCAACAGGGGTGATGATTTCGCATGGGAACGCTGCGCGCAGAAATCTGCGCCGCATGCGTGGGAGATTTGCCTGAAAAAAATATTTGGAGTCTGGAGCTGACACCCAACGATACGCCTACTCTTGACGAGCGGCATGCGCCAGACGGGCCGCATCACTGAGTTGGTAAAATCACCATGTATCTATCTATCTATCTATCTATCTATCAACCAACCGAACAATCAAGCGTCGTTGAATGGACATCTTCTACTACTGGCAAAAGCTCGAAACCAACCTCAAGAACCGTGAGGTCGGGTACTTTGGTTCGAACAACCCAAAGCTCTCGGAACTCGCGGGACGATTACCCGAGCGAATCTGGGTATTCAAGACGCCGAAGGGCATGAAAGGTTCAATTCAGCTAGTTGGGTCGCTGATGGTCTGCGATGAGCCGCGCGTTGCAGTCAACACTGACTACCCGAACGTGATTTACTACGACCCGTTCTCGCCCGAGTCCGTCATCTACACGGACTCAAAAACGCCTGAGCGAATAGCCGAAGTCTCAGGATACTTTCAGTATCGGTTTCACTCAGCGTTCAGTGCCAACTTCAACGGTGACGCTGGAATACAGCCGCTGGAAACCAATGTGGTGCGGGGCCTGGAGGCAAAGGTGGCGGACTGGTCTAAGGTCCAGATGCTCGAACGGGTCAAGGAACCCGAGAAGGTGTACCCCATCAACCCATTCGCTCAGCAAACCCGGTGACAAATGCGACACGGCAATGCGGCGTCGGGCCCGCTCTATGTGTCGCCCTACGTTAGCTGACGCAATCGACGGCGAAGCGCCTTGCCCCTCACTACCCGTGGCTATCGACCCACGCGCGACACCACGCAAGACCTGCTGATTCTGCCTCTTCCTCAGTATCGAATGCGTCGAGCACCCCAGACGCTGCCACGACCTTCGAGTCGCGCATAATTGTACCGCTGCTGGCGAAGCGCTCCGGTCGCAAGATGTCGTCCTGCTGAAGGATGGCATGGCCCCACAGGGTGTATCCACGGTATTTGTCAGTCTGCATCTGTCGACCCTTGTCGGTCCTCCGTCCGCTTCTCATCAATGATTGCCTAAACTCGAGCGGCTCGACAAGTATCTATTGCTTGAGCCGTGCAGTGTCGATTCCTGCCATCTTCAACGTAGCGTCAATCACTTTCAGCTCCTGGCCGAAATCAAGCGGCCATTCCTCACCGTCGCATCGTACGGTCATGCCGTTATGCATCGAAATCAGATGACGCGCTTTGAACAGGGCGTCCACAAGCTTTGATTCCCGTTCGGCTTCCCGAACCCATTCGTCCGCTCTCATGTTGAAGTCTCCCTCTGGATGAAGCACGCGGCCAACATCCGCCTCCGAGCGAACGCATCTGCTGCATTGACGGACTGTTTCTGGGCACGTCCATCGTTCAACCCGTAAAAAAAGTGTCAGTTCACTCGCGTGGATTTGCGTGTACGATACTGTATAAATATACAGGTTTTTGTGCTGCCAATGTCTACCGCTACCGTGCTTGCTGAGGAAATACACCCATCGCTATGGCGGGCGTCGCAGCTCGCCCGTAGTCGCGGCAGGGTCGTCGAGACTGGGTATCCGGCGCTGTCAGCGGAACTGCCGGGTGGTGGATGGCCAGTTGGCGCGCTAGTCGACCTGCTCGTCCAGCAGGCCGGCGTAGGCGAACTCCGGCTGCTGCGTCCGGCGCTCAGCGCGGCTGGACATCGACCGGTCGCGTTCGTGCAGCCGCCTCACACCCCTGACGGACTGGGGTTGAGTTACATCGGGCTTTCTCTGGACCAGGTGCTTCGGGTGAAGACGCCGAAAACCGCGGATGCGTTGTGGTCGGCGGAGCAGATTCTTCGTGCCGGCAGCTGCGGCGCGCTGATTTTCTGGACGCAGTACGCGCAGGCTTCATCGCTTCGACGTCTGCACCTGGCTGCCCAGTCATCGGAGACGCTTTTCATCATGGTGCGGCCGCTGGCGTCTGTTCAGGATGCGTCGCCAGCGCTGTTGCGGCTAGCACTCAGACCATCAGCCGACGGCCTAACTGTGGACATTGTGAAACGACGAGGTCCCTCTCGCGCAGAGCCCCTGTCGATTCCCCTTCAACCAACCCCCGTTCTGCTTTCCCGCCATGCGCGTCTTTCTCGCCGTTCATCTGCCGAAGTTGCCGCTCGAGGTCTTCAGACCGAAGTGGTCACCTGAGCCCGCGCACGGTAGCGCCGTGCTCGAGAAAGACAAGGTCATCATTGCGGACGCTACCGCCCGCACGGCAGGCGTGCGTCTTGGGATGAAGCGCGGCGGGGTGCTTACCTTGTCGCCCGAAACGGAAATGCATGAGCGCGACATGGGTCGCGAAGGCGCCGCGCAACGCGAGGCTGGCATCGCGCTGATGCGTTTCTCGCCCGAAGTCGCACTGCTCGATGAAGCGACGGTCGTCGTTGAGGTCGGCGCGAGTTTGCGCCTCTTTGGCGGCCTGCTTGCGCTGAGTCGCGAGGCGAAGGCCGTCCTCGGTGCGCTCGGCTTCACCGCACGCATCAGCGCAGCGCCGACTGGACAGGGCGCCTGGCTGCTCGCGAAGCATGGGAACCGGCGAGTGTTGAAACTTGCATCGCTTGAGCATCGCCTCTCCGCCCTGCCAATGGCCGCCGTCCCCGAGGTCCGTCCGTTTTTCGACTGGTTCAATGGCCTTGGTTGCGAGACCGTCGCTGACATACGGCGCCTGCCTCGCGCGGGGCTGCAACGCCGGTGTGGCGAACACCTTCTGGATTCTCTTGACCGAGCCTTCGGCACCGCACCCGAGCTATTCGACTGGCTCGAGCTGCCACCAACCTTTTCTGCGCGCATCGAGATGCCAGACCGACTCGAGCACGCGGACGGAGCGGTATTCGCTGCACATCGATTGATTGTTCAGCTATGTGGATGGCTTTGCGCAAAACAACTCGCAGTCACAGGCGTCCGCCTCTCGCTTGAGCACGAGCGTGGCCGTGATGCAATTGAGCCAACCATTGTCGACATCGCATTGGGAGAACCAACATGGCGCGAAGAACACCTGGTCAGACTGCTGAAGGAGCGGTTGCACCGTATTGAACTGGCCGCGCCGATGATTGCCTTGCGGCTTGATGCCACGAACGTCGAGCCAGCGGCGCCAGCATCCGATACGCTTTTCCCTGAACCGGGTGGCTCCAAAGAGGACCATCAGAAGCTGCTTGAGCTACTTGTCGCACGGCTCGGCGAGGAAAACGTCCTGCGGCCGGCGCCGACGGCTGACCATCGCCCCGAAATTGCTAACCGCTGGATTCCGGTATCGCAGAAGAAAAAGCCAGACCCCCTCCCGGATGGCCTGCCGAGGCCCACATGGATGCTCGATACACCCGTGCGCCTATTGATGCGTAAGCATCGCCCGTTCTATGGCTCCCCGTTGCGCATGGTGTCGCCAGGTGAGCGCATTGAAGCCGGCTGGTTCGATGGTGAACTCGTCACACGCGACTATTTCGTCGCGCAGGGGGAGGACACGAGCTGTTACTGGATTTACCGCGAACGCGTTAGCAGCCGTGATGCGGAAGAAGAACAACGCTGGTTCCTCCACGGCCTCTTCGGGTGATGTGCCGTGGACACGACCTTCAATATCCTTCCGGCGTATGCCGAGCTTTTTTGCCGCTCCAACTTCTCGTTTCTGCGAGGTGCCTCGCACGCAGAAGAGCTTGCTGAGCGCGCAGCGCAGCTGGGTTACTCAGCACTTGCCGTCACCGACGAGTGCTCACTTGCTGGCGTCGTCCGGGCGCACGTGGCCGCGAAGGCAACAAAGCTTCCTTTTATCGTCGGCTCCTACTTCAGACTGGTCAACGCTGATGGGTCACCTGCTTTCGGACTTATCCTCCTCGCGAAGAATCGTGAGGGATACGGCAACCTGTCCGAACTCATCACGCTGGCGCGCACACGCGCGCCGAAGGGTGAATATCGACTCACCCCGCAGGACCTGTCGCGACCGGACAAGGAATATCGTCATTTGCTGGGAGCGCCGGATTGTCTCGCGATTCTCGTCCCGGATTTCCCTGCGAAAGAGGACGTTCTGGAAGCGCAGGTTGAATGGCTCGACGACACATTCACGGGCCGTGCATGGGTCGGTCTGGTGCTACATCAACGCGCAATGGACGACATCCATCGTGGTGCGGTTGAGTTTGTCGCTCGCAACTTCGATGTTCCAATAGTTGCGCTCGGCGACGTTGTCATGCATGTGCGCTCCAGAAAGCCGCTGCAGGACACAATGACTGCAATCCGTGTCGGCAGGCCTGTTCACGAATGTGGTTATGACCTCGCACCTAACGCAGAACAGCATCTGCGCTCGCGGTTGCGACTCGCCAACCTCTATCCGGACGATGCGCTCGCCGCGACCGTGGACATCGCGAGTCGCTGCGCTTTTTCGCTCGATGAGTTGTGTTACGAATATCCCGACGAACTGGTACCCGCAGGCATTACACCGGCCGCGTATCTTCGACAGGAGACATACATCGGCGCTCAGCGACGCTTTCCCTCTGGCATTCCGCACAAAGTGCAGGAGCAGATTGAACACGAGCTCGAGCTAATAGCAGACCTGCAATACGAGCCGTACTTTCTCACGGTCTATGACATCGTTCGTTTCGCGAGGAGCCGGCACATCCTCTGTCAGGGTCGCGGGTCGGCTGCCAACTCGGCCGTCTGTTACTGCCTGGGTGTCACCGAAGTGGACCCGGCGCGCGGCAACATGTTGTTCGAGAGATTCATCAGCAAGGAGCGCGGGGAGCCGCCGGACATTGATGTGGACTTCGAGCACCAGCGACGCGAAGAGGTCATTCAATACATCTATCGGAAATACGGTCGCGACCGTGCAGCCATTGCAGCCGCGGTGTCGACGTATCGGCCACGCGGCGCGCTACGCGAGACGGGAAAGGCACTCGGCGTTGACCCTCAGATTGTCGACCTCGTGGCGAAGTCGCATCATTGGTTCGATACAAGTCAGGACCTGCTCAAACGGTTTGCTGAATCCGGCCTTGACCCGGAGAAGCCGCTGATTCAGGCATGGGCGAAGCTTGCATCGCAACTGCTCGGCTTTCCGCGGCATCTGTCACAGCACTCAGGTGGATTTGTCATCAGTCGCGGCAAGCTCACGCGCCTCGTCCCTGTCGAAAACGCTGCGATGGCAGACCGCAGCGTGATTGAATGGGACAAGGACGATTTGGAGTCGCTCGGACTTCTGAAAATCGACGTGCTTGCGCTCGGGATGTTGTCCGCGATTCGCCGCACGCTCGACATTGTGTCAGAGCAGCGCGGCGAACGTTTTGAAATGCAGGACATCCCTGCAGAGGACCCGGCGACGTACGAGATGATTTCGGCGGCGGACACTGTTGGCGTCTTCCAGATTGAATCTCGTGCCCAGATGTCGATGTTGCCGCGCATGCAACCCCGCACGTTCTACGATTTGGTCATCGAGGTCGCCATCGTCCGGCCAGGCCCAATTCAGGGTGGCGCTGTTCACCCGTACCTGCAGCGGCGGCAGGGCTTCGAGCCCGTGACCTATCCGAGCGATGCGCTGAAGACCGCGCTTGGCCGCACGCTCGGCGTGCCGATTTTTCAGGAGCAGGTGATGCAGGTTGCCATCCTGGCAGCCGGTTTCACTCCGGGCGAGGCTGATGGCTTGCGGCGAGCCATGGCCGCCTGGAAACGCAAGGGCGGCCTCGAAAAATACTACAACCGCATAGTGGTCGGCATGCAGGAACGTGGGTACGACCTTGCCTTCGCCGAGTCAATTTTTGAGCAGATTAAAGGCTTCGGTGAGTATGGCTTTCCGGAGAGCCATGCCGCCAGCTTCGCGCTGCTTGTCTACGCGAGCAGCTGGTTAAAGTGCCACGAACCGGAAGCGTTCCTCGCTGCGATGCTGAACTCGCAGCCGATGGGCTTTTATTCACCCTCGCAGTTGGTGCAGGACGCACAGCGTCACGATGTCAGGGTATTGCCAGTCGATGTTGCCATCAGCGGATGGGATTCGTCGCTTGAGCACGGTGCTGGCGCGACCCGACCGGCTGTGCGTCTCGGTCTGTCGCTGCTTCGCGGCATGAAGGACGGTGCTGCAGAAAGAATCGAGAATGCGCGAGCGGTTCGGCCGTTCAAAAGCGTTGGCGACCTTGCCCGCAGAGCGCAACTCGACCGGAAGGACCTGCATGTCCTTGCTGACGCAAACGCGTTGGCATCTCTTGCCGGAAACAGGCGGGAAGCGCTTTGGCAGTCGGTCGCGGCCGTGCCGGATAAAGACATGCTTGCCATCGCCTCAGTACAGGATGAGACGCCTGAGTTGGGCGCACCGTCCGAAGCGCACGACATCGTCGCAGACTACAGGTCTGTGGGATTGACGTTAGGGCGGCACCCGCTGGAACTGCTCCGGCCCCAACTGCTTGAAAGCCGGCTGATGCCGGCATCGACCTTGCGGACCTATCGTGACGGTCGTCTGGCTCGGGGATGCGGGCTGGTGACAGTGCGCCAAAGGCCCGGCACCGCAAAAGGTGTGATGTTTGTGACTCTTGAAGATGAAACGGGCAACGTAAACGTCATCGTCTGGCCGAGCCTGCTGGAAAGACAGCGCAAGGAAGCCCTCGGGGCATCGCTGCTCGCTGTGTATGGCACTTGGCAATGCCAGGGCGAAGTGCGACATCTCGTTGCGCAGCGACTTGTCGACATGTCACACCTGCTGGGCGGTCTCATCACTGCGAGCAGGAACTTCTGCTGAGCGGACGCAAATGCGTATCATGAAAGGACAAAACGGAGGCATGCATGTGCTACTCAGCCCAGGTTCTGGCGGACTATCGGAAATTTGTGCGCACCTTTGGCGCCCTGATGAACATCCACGAGTTCGCCCGTCTGTTTTTTGAGCGCGCCGAGGGCATCAGCAGGGCGAAGATACCAAAAGCCATGGAAGACGCCTTCTCCGAACCACAGGATGACGCAGAGCGCGAAATCAATGCTCTCATCGCCCGGTTCAAATCGGCGCAGGTGACGACACTCGAGCAGGACCTGTTCAAACAGCGCAAGCGACTAGCCGACGCCGAACGGACGTTGCAGACAAAAATAACCAAAGCAGCGACTGAAAGCCAGCGAATCGCCACCGACAAAATCGCATGGACCAAGGGAAAACTTGAAGACTTGCAACGAACCGACCTGCAACCGCGGGACTCGCGCATTTTTCCGGGCAACTACGCACCCGTGATGGTTATGGAAAATGGCCAACGGGTCGTGAAACCCATGCGTTACCAGTGCCGGATTGCTGGAAAGCCGGCGTTTTACGACACCAAATACCCCGGGACTTACAATGCGCGCCGGGATAGTCTTGAAGGTTTCTGGACACCATGCTTTGGACGTACGCATGCCGTCCTTCTTGTTGAAGTTTTCTACGAAAATGTGAGCAAGGCGAAGTTCGAAGGCACGTTACTCGAGACTCACGAGCGCGATGAAAATGTCGTTCTCGAGTTCCGTCCGAGCAATGGCGAGCTGATGCACGTTGCCTGCCTGTGGTCGCGGTGGAGCGCGCCGGGCCAGCCGGACCTGCTTTCATTTGCCGCCATCACGGATGAACCTCCTCCAGAGGTAGCCGCAGCAGGACATGACCGGTGCATCATTCCTATCAAGCCGGAAAACATAGATGCATGGCTCAACCCGGACCCGAAGAACCTGGCGGCGATGTACGGAATTCTTGATGACCGGGACCGGCCATTCTACGAGCACCGACTTGCGGCATAGCGATTGGGTAGGCAGACATCGTACGCCGGCGAACCAAGGCGCCTGCCCCTCTCAGACATTTTGCATTTCAGCGCAAGGTCACAGAACGCCTCACCTGCGTTAGACTGGCTTGAGCAACTGGAAGGAGACTCGGATGATACGGAAGACGCTCAATGCTTCGCAGCTTCAGCAGGAGGTCAACCGGCGAATCCGTCGACTGCAGGAAATCGTCGAAGATGGCGTGAAGATTCGCGTGCCGCGGCCGCAGCTGCAAGAGGCTGACAAGACCGGCTGCAACTGGAACATGACTCACTTCGGTAATGCAGTCGGCTTCGAGCGCGACATCGAGGGCGTGCTCAAGGTCGCCCGTGCGGAATACAACCTCAATACCGAAGTGAAAGAGACCGGCAACCCGTTTGGGGACTAACCGCGAAGCATCGATTCGTTGTTCGTTTTGACGGTGTGAGCACTATTGACGCGCCTACCTCATCAACGTATCTCATCGCGGAATGCCGGCAGACGTCTTGTAGTGCCCACGTCCAGAAAATCGCGGTTCATGATGCGACGATGCTCCCGTCACAACCGTAAATCTCGCAATCATCGCCTTGCACCCGAGCGCCCAGTTTCTTGACGACAACATTAGCTTCTGCTCCTTCTAGCGAAAGTCAATCCAGTAGCGCGACCGGCATGAGCGCCGACCCGATGACGGCCTTGCTTGTCGCGGTCGGATTCGGCGCTCACTTCCAACGCCGAAGGAGGAGCGGTGGAAGTACCCAAGAACCACCAGGCAATGTTTCGCGGCAAGGACAAGCCGTGAGCGGGCTGCATTGAAGAGCCTGGAGGTCGGCGGCGCAGTGTTGTGATTTTTGGTGATACACCGCTTTAGTCAATGCACTAGCCTTTTCTAGCGCTACCGTGGCATATTGCGACCACATTTATGAGGAGGCCACTTGATGGCAACGACTTTGGAAACAATGCAGGCGAAGATTAAAAAATTGCAGGCCCAAGCGGATGCGCTGATTGCAAAGCAATCGTCCGGCGTCATCGAAAAGATTCGCGAGTTGATGGCGAAGCACGGCCTGACCACCGCTGACATTGACGCACACGTTGGCAGCAAGCGGGGCGCCACGAAGGCAGTTGCTAAGACCATGAGCAAAGACAGTGTTGCTGTGGTCAAGTATCGCGACCTGAAGAGTGGTGCAACCTGGACCGGACACGGTCGGGCACCAAGTTGGATTGCCGCCGCGAAGAACCGAGACAAATTCTTGATTGACGGAAGTACAGCGACGGCGAAGCCGGCTCCTGCCAGCAAAGCGAAGGCGGCCGGCGCTTACGTCCGCGGTCCGCAGCCGACGATGTACCAAGACCCAAAGTCGGGCGCGACGTGGAGTGGCCGCGGTCGTGCTCCGGCCTGGTTGGCTCGCGCCAAAGACCGGAGAAAGTTCCTGATTGCAAGTGGTGTTGAAGCACCTGTTGCGACGAACGCAGCTGGGGTGAGCAAGACGAAGGTTGCGGTGAAGAGGGCCCCGAAGGTAGTTGGTGCGACTTCTACCAAGGGTCAGCCGAAAGGTCCGCAGGCGGCTAAGTATCGCGACTCGAAGTCCGGCGCGACCTGGAGCGGACGCGGTCCGGCTCCGGCGTGGCTAGCTGGTGCGAAGGACCGAACGAAATTCCTTATTTCGGGCGCAGCCGACGATGCCGCTGCGGGTGTGGGCGTTGTGAGCAAGAAGAAGTCTGCGGCGAAGAAGACTGTTGGCAGGAAGGCTCCGACGAAGAAGGCGACGGCGCCGGCTGCAAAGAAGGCCGTGATGAAGAAAGCGCCGAGCAAGAAGACTGTTGCCGCCAAAACGGCGGTCGCGAAGCCTGACGTCGCCGCTGCACCGGCGCCTGTGACGGTGCAGGCAACAGCCTAAACGACGTGGTGCCTGGGGCACGCTCTGCGCCCAGGTCCAAAGCAAAACGCCCCTTCGGACTTCCGTCGCGAGGGGCGTTTTTTCTGCAGGCTGCCTTACGCGCCTTACGGCGCCTCACGGCACTCGCGCCGTCGTATGGGCCATCAGCGCGGCGACCCGATGTGCCCGTGCTGAAATATTGCGGGCGAGGGTGTCGCGCCGCGAATCGCGGTTACGCAGCTCGATTGCCGAACCTCGGCGGTTCAATGGCCATGGCCGCCTCCGTGCCCGCCATGACCGCCCCAGTGACCATGTCCGCCGCCCCAGTAGCCGAAGCTGAACGACACCGACGGCCCCCACCAACCGGGCCAGCCATACCACGGGTAGGGGGGATAGTACGCGGGGTAGTAGGCGGGCGCGACGTACATAGGCGCCGGAGAGATATATGTGGGTCCACCCGGCGACGCGGGCGGGATGTTCTGGGCGTCGTCGCCGTTCGGCAAGCCGTAGCCTTGAGCAGAGACTTCGCGCTGGGTAGCGTCAGTAGGAACGGCGGGATAGTAGCCGTATGGATAGTAGCCGGGGACGACGTAGTAGCAGCCGGACAGCGCAAGCAGTGCAAGGGCGCTACCGGCGCGCGCCGTTGCCGGGAAGGGCTTCATGACATGCTCCTGTTTCGTCGCGACGCCACGATGCGGCGCGCACTTATGAGCTTACTTCAGCTCTGGAATAGAGGGAACGGGGCGTGTATGGCCGGACGTTTAGCCGGTTCACTCACAAAACGACGCGCTTTCCAATTGCAACGCCGACGTCGTGCGCCGCAAATGAAAACGCCCCCCGGATGTTGGTCGCGAGGGGCGCTACCGCTTCGAAACACTTTCGCTTACAGCGCGGCGTCCTTCAGCTTCTTCAGCGGGCGCACCTTGAGGCGCGCCGAAGCGGGCTTCGCCGCGAATCATTTGTCTTCACCCGTGAACTCTTTCGCGCCCTTCTTGTGGACCGATGTCAATCAAGTCGAACGAGTGTGCAAGTCATTGAGCGTCTGATTGATGCCCGGTGATTTGCTGCAACGCACCTACCGCATCGCGACCATCATGCTAGGATTTCACGTACAACGCAGGCGTCAGGAGGGTGGCATGGACGGCTTCGTCAGGCATCAGATAGAAGGTGCGTCCGTCGACATCGACGTGATACCGGCTACGCCACGTGGCTACTGCGCGCGCTTTCGCATTTTCCGTGACGCGTCTGATAACTCGGAGTGGCACAGAGTGTATGTGTCGGGCAGTGTGTTCGATACGGCCGAGCAAGCGGAGGAAGCGGCCAGGTCGATGGCGCTCGAACGGGTGCTGGCGGGGGCGGCTAAGCCGCACCCATGAAAATTGCCGACCAACGGTCGGCAATTGAGTCTCTTGCGGTCCAGGACACGCTCTCGGCGGGGGACGCTGACGCCATACGGACGGCGCGCAGGTGCTACGAAATCGGAGGTGGTGACCAGTTTGTCAGCGCGGCGGGAACGCTCATTCCCCCGGTGTCCCCAGGAGGCACGCCTGCTGTTTTGTCAGTCACCTACGGACGACGCGTTTCCGTCCGCGCCCGAAGCGTGCCCGGGACCAGGCTCGTGCCGGTCTGGGCCGTCACGGAAAGTGACGGCTGAGCTGCGACCAGTTGTCGAATGGAATTCAATTGAGATGCGAGCTCTTGTTTGTACCAGTCCGGAGCCGTATTGCTAATAAAGGGCTCCCGAGAAGAACTCCATCACCGCCATGAGTTATCAGCAAGCCAACGTCTTGCTTTAGAGTGCGCATACTTCCATGCAGCGTCCCAACCCGAATGCATCGACTTGCGCGAACTTCGCGGCTACGGATTCGGAGCGGGCAAGAATGGCACCCGCCTATAATGACTATCACAAGGTGGGAAGCGCCGTCGCGGCGAACTGCCGGAACGTAAGCGGAGGTCGGTTGCGGTCGGATGCGATGCGACGGTTGCAGAAGTTGTAGTGAGCTGGAGCAGCAGTTTGCTCCGCAGTTACATGCTTTGAGGCTCAACAATGAGGCGGCGGCGTGACTACAGACTCCAATAAAAGTAGCATTGCTGCGCTGACGCTGGCTGCCATTGGAATTGTGTACGGCGACATTGGAACCAGTCCGCTTTACACAATGAAGGAGGTATTCGCGAAACATCATGGTCTTTCGCTTGTCCCTGCCAATGTGCTGGGGGTGGTCTCGCTGATTTTGTGGGGCCTCATAATCGTGATTTCGCTCAAGTACGTAACTCTTGTTTTGCGGGCGGACAACCGAGGGGAAGGCGGCATTATGGCGATGACCGCGTTAGCGCTATCGTCGGTCACTCAGAAATCCCGTTGGTACTATCCGGTGATGCTGCTTGGCATGGTCGGCGCCGGGCTTTTTTTCGGCGACGGTGTGATTACGCCAGCCATTTCAGTCTTGTCGGCCATTGAAGGGTTGGAAGTGGCCGCGCCGGCTCTTAAGCCGTATGTTATCTCTGTGACATTGGCCGTTCTGGTCGCACTGTACTTGTTGCAGCGCAGGGGCACAGCCGGTATCGGAAAATGGTTCGGCCCGATTGTGCTGGTCTGGTTCATTATGCTTGCTGCGATGGGCGTTGCTAATATCGCTAAGAACCCGGTCATTCTGATTGCCTTCAATCCGCTCCACGCCCTCGGCTTTCTCATCCGCAACGGGTGGTTGGCCTTCGTCGCCCTCGGTGCGGTTGTCCTGGCGCTCACCGGTGCGGAAGCGCTGTATGCTGATATGGGCCATTTTGGCAAGAAGACGGTTCGCTTGGCCTGGTTCTCTATCGTCGCTCCCGCGCTGGCACTCAATTACCTCGGGCAAGGCGCCTTGCTGTTATCGAATCCGGCAGCGGTTTCGAATCCTTTCTTTCTGCAACTTGGCCCTTGGAGCGTCTATCCGCTCGTAGTGCTCTCGACGATGGCGACCGTTATCGCATCGCAGGCGACAATCTCTGGTGCATTTTCAGTGACTCAGCAAGCTATTGCGCTAGGCTTCCTGCCCCGTATGCGCATCCGCCAGACCTCTGAAAGTCAAAAGGGGCAAATCTACATTCCACTCGTCAATTGGCTCCAGCTCACGGCTGTCATATTGGCCGTTGTGGGATTCGGCTCGTCTTCCAATTTGGCTTCGGCCTATGGCATTGCTGCGACCGCTACGATGTTGACAACGACGCTGCTGACGTTCTTCGTTGTTCGTTTCGGCTGGAAATTTCCGCTGTTGCTGTCGGTCGCAGCGACCGGGTTCTTTTTGATGATTGACGTCGCTTTGTTCTCTTCCACGAGTTTGAAAATCATTAGCGGCGGCTGGTTTACGCTAACAATCAGTGCGCTGATGGTCATGCTCATGCTGACGTGGCGAAGGGGGCGCGAACTGGTATTCCAAAGCCTCCAACGCCAACTCATCCCTCTCGAGGACTTCCTCCAGTCGCTCTTCATCAATCCACCGCTACGCGTGCCTGGTACGGCCATCTTCTTCCGTGCAGAAGGTGACGGCGCACCCCATGCGCTGTTGCATAACCTACTCCATAACCAAGTGCTGCATGAACGAACGATATTTTTGACTGTGTACGCCACCGACATCCCCAGAGTTCCGGATAGGGAACGCATCAAGGTGGTCCCGCTTGGACACAACTGCTATCAAGTCAACGTCTACTATGGGTTCTCGGATGAGCGCGACATACCGCGCGCTTTGCAAAACGGTCGGCATGCTGGACTCTCGATTAACCCGATGCAAACCTCCTTCTTTATCGCCCGCCAGACAGTCCTCGCCACGCCGAAAGCCGGCATGGCGCTATGGCGGGAGGCCTTGTATTCCGCGATGTCTCGCAACGCTCGCGACGCGGCTGATTACTTCAAGATTCCGCCCAATCGGGTCATCGAATTGGGAGCGCAGGTAGAGATTTGAAGGGTAATGCCGACTCGAGCGAAGAGTTTCGGCTCCGTCCTTGGCAACATCACGTTGGGAAAGTGGCGATAGTTGCCTGTACAGCGCTCGGAACGAGGCCAATCGCTCCACGAGCATTGAGCGCCGGCCTTCGTTAGGAACGAACGCCTGCGATATAGGTGGCGGGCGCACAACATCCGAAAAATCTCCCACCGGCCGCTAACCAGCCGAGACGCGCGGCTCCGAGGGCAGCGACGACGGTTGGCACGCCGAAGCCTATGATGAAATGACCGAGGTGCGGGAATCGCGCCTCCTAACCGAGAGGAGTGGAAATTATGGCCACGCAAGACACTGAATGCAGCGTTTACAGCGTCACTGAGATTATCGGCACCAGCCCGAACTCCTGGGAAGATGCCGCGAAGAATGCTGTGGAACTCGCTGCGAATTCGCTACGAGATTTGCGCGTCGCCGAAGTCTGCAAGCTCGACATGAGGGTCGATGGCGGCAAGGTCGTCGAGTATCGCGCGCGCGTATCTTTGTCATTCAAGTACGAAGCCTGAGGGGCGGCTCGCAGCGGCGGCGCGCACTGCTTTGTGTGAAGAAAAACGCGCAGGAAGGCGCGCCGGTACAACGGCCGTCGGGCCGTCGCTCTTGGCATTCGCGCCGGAGCCGGCCCAGCGGCACGGCCTGTGTCGCCCAGGGTGCTGAGTCTTGCCCAGTTGCATGCCAACACGACGCCTGCCGTTCGTATGCCAACTGTCTTCGTGTGCATCGTTGTACCTGCCAGCGGTCTGTATGGCGCGCCGCTGGTTGTGCCGGTTATGATTCTCCGGACAGCTGATATTGCGCTCTGGTGTAAGGCTCGTTCGTACACGGGCTGCGACAAATAATCGGTTTCATCAAGGCCGGGAACGGTCGACGCCGAGTTGCATCCCGGCCTAAAGAACCTCGCGTCGCTCTTCACCATCGTGGACGACCGGCATCGGCCGAACTGCCCGCATCGTCTCGCGGCGCAAGCGCCCGAACCCCGTATCCCATGTCCCACCTCCGTACGTCTCAGCGTTCTCTCTAGCGAACATCTATTGTATTTGTGAATGCCCCTCGGTGGAGAGGAGCCTAGCCTTATCCTTAGCGAGGCCTTCAGACACGTTCCAAAGCATCGTGAGATGCCCCTCGCAGCCAGCGTCGCCCGTCAGCCGTTCGCCTCAGGGCGCTAACTTCGCCACCCTGTTTGGTGTCTCAAGGCTATCCCACAGTACCGGTTGTCCCACGACCGCTGCCGTTGATGTCCGACCAGTCGCGCGGCTGCACCGCGGAACGGGCAGCAGTATGTATACCGCGCGGCAAGGGTGATGATTTTGCATGGGACACGCTGCGTGCTGGAATCTGGCCACGTGCGTGCAAGATTTGCGCACGAAAAAAGTCTTGGAGTCGTGTTTTTCTCCGAGAAATCCCAATCGCGCAGCCTTTTCACGAAACGGTATGCGTCTTGCTCAGACGTTATCTTCACAAAGCGAAACAGGGAGGAAAAAATGGCAGGCGACAACTCTTACAAGCCGGGCGAAATCGTCAAGGTGTCCGGCATCTACTCGGTCGTGCATGACGATGGCAAAGACACGTTCGAGGTGACATGCGTCGAGGGCGAACACTTCCCGCCAACGCGTAGCGGCGAGGGCGCGCATTTCGAGCTTAAGTATGCCGCGACCCATTCGCACAAACACGGCGAGCTTAAAGGTACAGAAGCCAGAAGCTAGTTCGTTATCCGGTACCGGCATAATCCGGAGGCAATCTTGTGGCGACCTACAACCGCCTCGTTTGCTTCTACGGCTACGAGAATCGGGCCGCTTGCAGGTCGTTGGCGTCGGAGCTGGACTCTGAACAGCACTGCCGGCGCCATCGTCCGCCATTACACCGGTCTTTGCCGGTTGGAACTATGGTAACCGCGCGCGATTCTACGACTCCATCCCTTGGCCGCTATCGGAGAAAGCGGAACTTTACTGTCACGCCTGAACCGGCGCCTGCCAAGCCAGTCACACGCGAGCGCGCGCCTCTGAGCTTCGTTGTTCAAAAACATTGGGCTAGCCGCCTGCATTACGACTTTCGTCTGGAACTCGATGGTGTGCTGCTCTCCTGGGCGGTTCCGAAGGGCCCTTCCTACGACCCCAAGGAAAAGAGGATGGCCGTCCACGTGGAAGACCATCCGGTCGAATATTCGACGTTCGAAGGAACGATTCCACCGAAGCAGTACGGGGCCGGGACGGTCATTGTGTGGGACCGCGGGACGTGGGAGCCCGTCGGCGACCCGCGCAAATCCATGAAGGCCGGGAAGCTGGTCTTTCGGCTCCATGGCGAGAAGCTCGCGGGTCTCTGGGAACTGGTCCGCATATCCAAGCCAGAGGACAGCCAGGACCAGTGGATGTTGTTCAAAAAGCGCGACGAGTGGGCGCAGCCGCTAGCCGAGTACGACGTTATCAAGGCGCTGCCTGACAGCGTCACCACAAAGCCACTGGGTCTGGTCGAAGAGCGTAACCCAAGAGTTACCCGGCTCGCGCGTCAAGCTGACCCGGCGATAGACCTGTCGGCCGTAGTCAGCGCGCCGCTACCCGCAAAACTCGAACCGCAGCGCGCGACCACGGCCTCGTCGCTGCCGACTGTCGGCGACTGGATAGTCGAATCGAAGCTGGACGGTTACCGGATGCTGGCTCGGGTCGACAAGGGTCGCGTACGGCTGTTCACGAGCGGTGGCCACGACTGGACGAAGAAACTCGCGACGCTGGCCACTGAGGTCGCGAAGCTCCCCCTCACGAGTGGATGGCTTGATGGTGAGATAGTGGTCCTCAGGGACGGACTACCGGATTTCGGCGCTCTACAAACCGCGATAGACGGCGCCGCGTATGACGAAATTGTCTATTTCCTGTTCGACCTTCCATACTGCGACGGCGATGACCTGACGAGCGTCCCACTATGGGCGAGGCGCGCGCGCCTGGCGCAGCTGCTTGAAAACGATGGCGACCGGGTACGTTTCAGCCAGGACTTCGACGCACCTATCGCGCAGATATTCGAAGCCGCTGCGGCCCTAGGACTCGAAGGGCTCATGCTGAAAAGTCGCGACTCTCGCTACGAGTCTGGAAGGACGCAGACGTGGCTGAAGGCGAAGTCCAGGCTGCGGCAGGAGTTCGTTATCTGTGGCTTCACCGCCAGGGGCGGCAAGGACGGCGAAGTCGGCAGTTTGCTGCTCGGCTACTACGTGGGCAGCAAGCTTCACGATGCAGGTAGCGTGGGCACCGGCTGGAAGGCTCGGACGGGCCAGGACCTCTGGGAACGCCTGCAGCCGCTCGAACGCGATACTAGTCCGTTCGACGTTGCGGTATCGAAGCCGAGCCGCTGGTCAAGGCGGGCCGCCGGCGCCGAACGTTGGGTACACCCGGAGCTGGTTGCGGAGGTCGAGTTCGCGGAGTGGACCGGAGAAGGTGTTGTCCGGCAGGCGTCGTTGAAAGGCTTGCGCGTCGACAAACCCGCGCGACGCGTCGTCCGTGAGTCCGGAGAAACGCTGAAGCCAACTCCTGTCTCGCAGGTCAAGGTCACGCACCCCGAGCGTGTCGTTGACCCGTCCAGCGGCGTTAGCAAGCTGGAACTCGTCCGGTACTACGAAAGCGTTGTCCAGTGGATGCTGCCGCACCTGGTGGACCGGCCTGTTGCAATGGTTCGCGCGCCCACTGGGATAGCCGGGCAGACGTTCTTCCAGAAACACGCGGAAAAAACCGGGATGCCCGGTTTGAAGGCGCACGACCGCAAGCTGTGGATGAATCATCTGCCGCTGCTGACTGTCGATACGGCGGACGCGCTGATGTCGGCTGCGCAGATGAATGTTGTTGAGTTCCACACGTGGAACTCGACAATACAGCGCATCGATAAACCGGACAGGGTCATTTTTGACCTGGACCCCGGCGACGGAGTGAAATGGCAGCAAATTCAGGAGGCCGCGCTTCTTGTCCGGGCGTTGCTTGAGGAGCTTGACCTGCAAGCGTGGTTGAAAACCAGCGGCGGCAAAGGGCTGCACGTCGTTGTTCCGCTTGCGCCAAGACTGGACTACAAATCTGTGAAGGCGTTCTCGCAGGCGTTCGTCCGGCATCTCGCAAAAACCATCCCGGACCGCTTTTCAGCGACATCAGGGGCAGCCAACAGAATCGGCAAAATTTATGTCGACTATCTGCGCAATGGCAAGGCCCAGACCACGGCTGCCGCCTTCTCCGTGAGGGCCCGTCCGGGAATGGGCGTCTCGATGCCCGTGTCATGGGAGCAACTGTCTGACCTTAAAAGCGGTGCGCAGTGGACGGTGCAAACGGCGAGAGAGTATCTTAGCTTCCAGACGCAGGACCCGTGGGAAGCGTACTGGCTTGCAAAACAGTCGTTGGCGTCGGCAATCAGGCGGCTCCGGTGAGAGACGGCCGGCGCCGGCAGATGTAGCGACCACAAGTGATAAGCGTTGGAGCGCGGTAGAGCGCCCACATGGCCGAAAGCGAGCCGACTCACCGGCATACGAGATGCGCGCTCGCTATGGTTGGCCGGAGATACTGGTATCAGGCAGCGCTGGTGAATCCCAGCGCCCGCTCACAGGAGGCTCACATGGCAGCACGTTCCATCGCATCGCTGACTCTGTCCTTTGGACTGGTGTCCATACCAGTCAAACTGTATTCGGCGACGGATAGCGCCGCCGGTGTGGGCTTTAACCTTCTGACGCCGGAGGGTGGTCGCGTGAAGCAGCAGTACATATCAGAGGCCACCGGCGCCGTCGTCGCCCGCGCGGACATGAAGAAAGGATACGAGTTTGAGAAAGGGCAGTTTGTCGTCTTTGCCCCGGAAGAGCTCAAAGCGCTGGAGGAAGGTGCAAGCCATGTGGTTGAGATTGTGTCGTTCGTCCCTGAGAAGTCAGTAGACTCGCTGTACTACGACAAAGCGTACTTCATCGCCCCGGACAAACGCGGAGGGAAACCCTACAGCCTCCTACGGCTTGCCATGCGGGAAAGCGAACGCTGTGCGCTCGCAAAATGGTCGTACAAGGGAAAAACCCGAATCGTTCAGATACGCCCGGCGGAAGACGGCATGGTTTTCCAGCAGCTGCTGTTCGCCGATGAGGTGCGCGCGCTGAGCGATTTGCACATCGAGCTGGTGACGGTTAGCGATACAGAGCTGAAGCTCGCGCTGCAAATCATCGACCAGGTGTCGGAAGACGTCTATGACCCGACAGGTTACGAAGACGAAGAGAAGAAGCGGATACTGGAAGCCATTGACCGGAAGATTGCGGGCAAACAGATTGTGTCACCTGAGGCACCGGCCGAGGAGTCAGGCGGTCAGGTGATTGACCTGATGGAAGCACTTCGCGCAAGTCTCAGCGCCAACAGGGCGAAACGTGAGGCGCCGGTGAAGACGGCCGCGACCAAGACGCCGGCCACCAAGAAGGCTTCACCAGCCGAGGTCGACGTGCTCGCCGCCAAGCCCCGCCGGCCTGTCAAACGGGCGACACCGAGAGCGGACGTCAAGGAAGCGCCACCCGCAAAGGTCCGGGCACGCAAGTGAGCCGCCGCAACCAGTCAAACGACTACTCGCTGCGCAGCCTTCAATCGCTGCTGGGCGTGTCGCGTCGTGTCCTCTCGGGGTTGATTGACGCCGGCTTCGTCCACCCGTCGCGTGGGCGACGCAACGAGCTTCGATTCTCCTTCCAGGATGTGGTGCTCCTGCGCACTGCTTTCCAACTGCAATCGGCCAACGTCTCTGCACGCAAGATTCTGAGAGCACTTACGAGGCTGAAAGCAGAACTTCCTGACGAGCTCCCGCTTTCCGGCATTCGAATCACATCTGTGGGCCAGTCCGTGGCGGTAAGGTCCGGACAGGCCCAGTGGGACGCTGACTCCGGTCAGCATCTGCTCGATTTCGAGGTCGCCCATATCCGCGGGGATGTGGCGTTTCTGGACTCGGCACCGCGAAACGATGCCAATCGTGAAGAGCAGGCAGCGGAGTGGTTTGCCCTTGCCGAACAGCTTGCTGGGACCGACGCGGTTGGCGCAGAGCAGGCTTACCGGAAAGTGCTCGAGCTCGCGTCGTTGCCGCATTACGACGCCTATACGAATCTGGGCGTACTGCTGTGCGAAGCTGAAACGCGCTGCGACGAGGCGTTGTCCATCTTCGATGCGGCGTTACAGCACTTTCCCGATGACCCGCTCCTGCACTTCAACCGCGCGGTTGTACTCGAAGAACTGAAACGCTATGACGCTGCGGAAGCGGCGTACCAGCGATGCATCGAGCTGGACCCGACGTATGCCGACGCTCATTTCAATCTCGCCCGACTGAGCGAGATTCGTGGCGACAAGCAGGGCCTCGTCCGGCATCTCAGCGCTTACCGCCGGCTCGCCGGCTGAACAGGCTTTGTGCGCGCGTCGCTATCCGTGACCGTCCATCCAGGCACGCGCCCATGCCAGTCCTGCTTCTTCCGCCTGCTGCGCGACGTCAAGCAGACCAAGAACATTCGTACAGCCACCGCATCTACCGGACGCGCTCGGACTTGGCGACATTGACCTTTCGCTCTACCAGATGCTTTACGTGAAGGCGCCAAGGACCGCGGACGCGCACTGGTCGGTCGAACAGATTCTGCGCGCGCGAAGTTGCGGGATGCTCCTCTTCTGGGCCCCGGTACAGTGCGTATAGAGCAGTTGCCGTGCGCACTGCCATTTGGCTTAATTTGTTTTCAGGTGGTCGAGAATGCGGCCAGCTACAGCACTAGCGCCGGCCGGGTCAGCGAATTCGGCTAGGTCGACTGTAAGTCGAGATACGCGAACAGATTGGAACGACGTTGCGGGAAACCAGACACCGTCGGCCGCCGGGTAGTCGGTGTTTAACCATACCTGGTGATACCAGTTCGTGCCTTTAGGAAGCGTTTCGGTGGCGCGATACAAATAGATTAATAGCAGGCTCTCTGCCGCTTCCGCGGGCACCGGCTCCCGTCCCTCCAGCTCATTTGTGTCCGACATCAAGTGAAAATCGACAAGGAAGTCTCCCGCTTCCGGGTTGTTATGAGCTTCCGTATTCTCCTTGCGTGCGGACAGAAAAAGATGTGACGCGTTCAGCATCGGCAGAAAGTCCTTCCCAACCTTCTTTCCAAACGGGTTTACGTTGTAGCTCCGTAACGGATAGTTCGGATAGGCCGCCGAGTAATACGTCGCCCCTATCCGCTGTGCAATATCGTTCACGAGAGTCAAGAGTGCCGATTGATAGTCTGCAAGAAGTCGATAGGCTTTTCGAACGTCCGTCAGAACGTCAACTAGTTCGTTGCGTGAGCTCATTTGTAGAATAGAAAGCACTCAGAGTTAATATATTGGCGGGTCAGGCAATGAAGGGGCGTGGCACGAGCAACAGGTCTTTGGCCCGTGACTATTGCAGATTCAACATCGGGGCGAGCTTCAACGAGCACTTTAAAGGTCTCGACAGATAGGCCAGCTTTGCACAACTCGTGCAGCCGTAACTCACGTTCGCGGATGAGACCATGAAACCGCAGTCCAGCCTCAACGTCGTCTCTCATCCGCTGATAACCGGGATGCGTCAGAGCTATTGCACCGAAGGCTTCGAGCGTGTCAAGCCACTTTACCGCGTGAACCTCTATCTCATCTGAGAGCTGTTCGCCAACAAGCTGCTCGTGCACTAGCGATTCAAAGGCGGAGGTCGATGCTGGCGAAGTGTCTTGACGGCCTCCGACAAGAAGCATGATTAGCCGCAATTCGCCTGCAAGAGGTTCAGCTTTAAGGACTGCCTGTATTTCTCTCGCTACTTGCGTGGCATATTGCTGGTCCATCTGGTCCCAACGCTTCGCTTCGACGACGACCAACGCCGCTTCTGTCACGAGAAGCAGGTCCGGCTCAATAAGGCTTCCTTCAAGCTCGAAGCGGGGCCAAAACTCGACGCGTTCAATGCGTCCGACCGGTCGGACCGTCTCAGGCAAGAGGGCTGTCCAGAACGCTGATACCGCGTCGTCCGAAAGATAAGACACGCGTTCGAACACGAGGGATGTCAGCAGGTCCTCGGACCCGGTGGCAAATGAAAGGTCATGGCCCACTCCCTCTAGCCCGGAACCTCTCCGCTTTCCTTGCAAAACTGCGGTCAACATTTATTCGCCTCGGCGTCTTCGGAAATATTCCTGGCTTGCAGGCAGCGGTCGGCACTGCGCGAACGAAAAAACCATCAAAACTAGGGCCGCCTTGCGCCGCGCCAGTAATAAGCACGATTTCCCCGACTACGCATCAGCCAGGACCAACTGGCCTTTGTACCATCACTTGTGTCGAGTCCGGTTTGAACACGGGAATAGATTGGGCTCAGGCGCCTGTGCCGCACTTTAGACCGCCGACAGCGGCCGTGCAAGGAAAGTCTTGAGCCCGCGAAGCCCGACCGGACGGAGCTGCGCATGCTTTCTTGTCAGAAGACGTTCGCCTTCGGCGTCGCGTCGACGTGCACCTTCTCCATGACGATGAAACGGGTCGTACTCGCACCCAGTCGCGGACCGTCCAGGCTCGGCGGGCACATATCAACAGTGAACTCGGTCGCCGAACTCTTTACCTGCTCGGTCGGCGAAATGTCCTGGACCCAGCGGCTCGCGACGCTCCCCCAGTTGATTTTGAAGTTCGCGCCATTGCGGTAAATGCACTGCTCGTCCTTCCGGTCGTCGGTCTGCTGGCCAGGGCCGTACTTCGCCACGAGCTGCTGCCTGGCTTGCTCAAACGTTGCATCGTCGAGTGTGACGCTGAAGGCCGTCAGAACACCCTCGGTGAAGGTCAGCGACACCTTTTCTGGGTTCGGACCGAGTGGCGTGAGGGCAAGTGCCTTGAAGCGTTCCCCTCCGTTCGGGGGAGGGAAGCGCGACGCCTCCGGCTTCAGGCTCTCAGTGAGATAGAAGCCGTCGTTCGCGCTCAGCGCTTCGACCGACTCGCGCGTCATTCCAAGCTTGAGCGCGCCGAAACCGACAGGCCCTGTCGGCGCGGCTGCTACCGGCGCCGAAGCGGCAGGGGTCATCTGCGCAGCATGGTCCTTTTTCTTGTGGTTGTCCGCGTGCGCACCGGCCGCGACAAGAAGGGCAGCTATCGCCGCCACGTAAGTCTTTTTCATTTTCGTTCCCCGTTGCATGTTTTATTTGATGTTTTCTTACGGCGGGAAAGAATGATACCTGAACCTTTGACGCGCAGATGCAGCCGACCGGGCGTGATGGTGCGGCCTTCAAAACAACCCACCTCGTAGAGGGGGGCTGCAACAGGGTAATGCAGGTCTGGCTTAGCTGAAGCTGATTTCGCTCTCTGCGACATTTGCTTGTATGCGTAATGCATCTTTCGCGGTCAAAGGCCAAGCCCTACGCGAGCTCGCTTCAGAGCAGTGTTTCGACTACAGGGTCTTTTTTACGAGTTTGCTGGACGGATGGTTCTTAATCATCCATCGCGCCATCCCGGCAAATGGGGAGTTCGTGCCGGCGAATATGTGCGCGGTTCGTGGTGAAATGGTCGGAGTCCGGAAGTCACCAGGGTACAGGGTAATCTCCTGGCGGAATTCGTAGCCCACGTTGTCGATGGCCGACAACGTCAGTCCGATTTTCGTGTTGTGCAGCAACTGAAAAATCTCCTGCTGCTCCGGCACGGGTGTCCGTTCACCCATCGAGACAAAATGGATGGCTTCGTGAGGCACCTCTGCGGTGAACACGGGGAGCTGATGCATGTCGCGTGTCTGTGGTCGCGATGGACTGCGCCGGGCGAGACGGACCTGCTTTCATTTGCCGCCATCACGGATGAACCTCCTCCATAGGTAGCCGCAGCAGGACATGACCGGTGCATCATTCCTATCAAGCCGGAAAACATAGACGCTTGGCTCAATCCAGACCCGAAGAATCTCGACGCGATGTACGCAATTCTTGATGACAGGGACCGGCCATACTACGAGCATCGGCTTGCGGCATAGCAGTGCCGTACGAGCATCCGAAGTGCCCGTCGGGTATTCATATCCGTGATTGGCGGGCTGGGAGCGACGTGGTCGTGATTGACGCGAGCTGGCGTGGTGACACATCGGCACGGTACAAGGCGCCGACTCTTTAAACTTTGTATTCTTGCCGGGTCGCGGGATGCCCCACTTGCGTCGAACTGGCTCGAGCTACTAGCGGGAGACATGATGATACGCAAGACGCTGAATGCCTCGCGACTTCAGCAGGAGGTCGACCGGCGAATTCATCGATTGCAGGCAATCGTCGAGGATGGCGTGAAGATTCGTGTGCCGCGGCCGCAGTTGCAAGAGGCTGACAAGACCGGCTGCAACTGGAACATGACCCACTTCGGGAACGCGGTTGGCTTCGAGCGCGACATCGAGGGCGTGCTCAAGGCCGTGCGTGCGGAATACAATCTCAGTACCGAAGTGAAAGACGTCAGCAACCATTCGGGGACTAACCGGGAAACATCGATTCGTTGTTCGTTTTTGACGGTGTGAGCACTATTGACGCGCCTACCTCATCAACGTAACTCATCGCGGAATGCCGGCAGACGTCTTGTAGTGCCCAAGTCAGAAATCGCGGCTGATGATGCGATGATGCTCCCGTCGGAACCGTAAGTCTCGCAATCATCGCCCTGCTGCCGAGCGCCCAGTTTCTGGACGACTTGCCACATCTTGCTGAGAATGACGACATCGAATTCTTGACGACAACATTGGCTTCTGCTCCTTCTAGCAAGAAAACCCCTAGCGCGACCGGCATGAGCGCCGGCCTGCTGACGGCCTTGCTTGTCGCGGTCGGATTCGGCGCTCTCTTCCAACGCCGAAGGAGCAGCGGTGGAAGTACCCGAGAACGACCAGGCAATGTTCGCGGCACAGACAAGCCGTGAGCGGGCCGCATTGAAGAGCCTGGAGGGCGGCGACGCAGTGTTGTGATTTTTGGTGAAACACCGCTTTAGTCAATGCACTAGCCTTTTCTAGCGCGACCGTGGCATATTGCGACCACATTTATGAGGAGGCCACTTGATGGCAACGACTTTGGAAGCAATGCAGGCGAAGATTAAAAAATTGCAGGTCCAAGCGGATGCGCTGATTGCAAAGCAATCGTCGGGCGTCATCGAAAAGATTCGCGAGTTGATGGCGATGCACGGCCTGACCACCGCTGACATTGACGCGCATGTTGGTGGCAAGAAACGTGGACCGAAGCCTGGCGCCAAGGCTGCAGCGAAAGCTGGAAGCTCAGTAGCGAAATATCGCGACCCGAAAAGCGGCGCGACTTGGTCAGGACACGGCCGTGCGCCCAGTTGGATTGCCTCAGCGAAGAACCGCGACAAGTTCTTGGTTGACGGAAATACGGCGACCGCGAAGTCAGTTCCCGCGACGAACGCGAAGGCGGCTGGCAACTATGTCCACGGTCCGCAACCGGCGATGTATCAGGACCCAAAGTCCGGCGCGACGTGGAGCGGACGTGGGCGCGCTCCGGCATGGTTGGCTGGCGTCAAAGACCGGAGCAAGTTTCTGATTGCAAGTGGTACTGAAGGGACTGTTGCGACGACCTCGGGTACTGCGAGCAAGACAAAGACTGCGACAAAGAAGGCGGCGTCGAAGTCGGCCGGTGTGACTTCGGGCAACGGGCAACCGAAGGGCGAGCAACCGGCTAAGTACTTCGACCCGAAGTCTGGCGCGAGCTGGAGTGGGCGTGGTCGGGCGCCGGCATGGTTGGCTGGTGCCAAAGACCGGACCAAGTTTCTGATTAATGGCGCCAGTGTGGCGGCCGATTCGAAACCGACGGTCAAGAAGGCTGTTGCGAAGAAGGCCCCGACGGCGAAGAAAATTGCTGCCAGGAAGGCCGTGAGCGCGAAGGTGCCGGCTAAAAAAGCGTCGCGGCAGACCGTGGCCGTGCCCGCTCCGGTGGATACAGTCGAGTCTGGCGCCGAGCTGACGACCTAATCGTAGTTGTAAGATGCCCGGTGGACCAGCGATTTTTGTGGTTCCACCGGCCGCCTCAACGATTCTTTGCGCTGCTCGGTCTCTGCGCAACCTTATCACGCAAAAGCAACATTCCGTCGATGTTTCTATGACGCCAATTGTGTGTAGGAATACCATACCGCCTTAGCGGATAAAGCTGGATTCGGCGCAATTGCGTTTCTTCAAGGGAGGCGTGGCACCCTCGTTGCTGATACAGGCATGGATGCGGGCTTGTTTGACCTATGACCTCGTTTATGTCAAGTGACTTCAGATTTTCCGGTCCCTCTGACGGGTCGATGACATCGGATTCGACTAAGAGAGCACGTGTGTACGACAACCGGAGGCAAGCGTTGCCCCCAGAAAAATGGCTAGTTTGGCAAGAAAATAAGAACCGAGCGATGGATACAGATAACAGCGTGAACGGGCTCGACGGGCTTCGCGAGAACGACAAGGAAGTCGATACATATGTAGGGATAGTGGTAGTTCCAGAGTCCGACAACGGCAGCCACCACCGCAGCAAGCTTTTGTTTCTACGTTTCGAGGAGGACGTCCCCCGCGACGACGCCTTCATCGAATTCCTGGTTGATTCCATCGTTTCATATGCTATTCCGAAGAAAAAACGTCTTGCAGCTATAGCTCGTGCAAGTGGTTCGCGGACTGGCGCAGACATGCGCCCGCTTGCACGACTGCAACGGGAAGGGCGGCGACTCTTCCTGGAGTATGACCCGAACAACATTGGGCGGTTCGGAGAAGTTGGAGAGCTTATCGCTTACTGTGTAGCCGAACGTCACTTAGGGGCAGCACAAATTGCGGCGAAGTTGTCGCTTAAAACGAATAGCAACATGCCGGTTCACGGAATCGACGGTATCCATGCCAAATTCGAGAACGGTGTGATGAATGTGTTTTTGCTCGAGTCTAAACTCGCACCAAGTGCAAATGACGGAGCGAAAGAGTTTGCGGTATCTACTGCCTCATTCTCGTCGAACCGAGCACAGTATTTGCGAGAACTGACAATCGTCACCGATTTCAGCAATCTTGATGCTCTTCCGCAAGAGCAGAAGGATGTGTTCCTCAGCTACTTCGATATGTATGATTCTCAGTCCGTTCTGCAAAAGAGAGACCGGCATGTGGGTTTTATCTGCTACGACGAAAAGC
The DNA here is from genome assembly GCF_902859935.1 of Paraburkholderia fynbosensis. Taxonomy (GTDB): domain Bacteria; phylum Pseudomonadota; class Gammaproteobacteria; order Burkholderiales; family Burkholderiaceae; genus Paraburkholderia; species Paraburkholderia fynbosensis. The sequence continues at coordinate 91,990 of NZ_CADIKI010000010.1, read as the reverse complement.
TCTATGCCAAGGGCATCCCAGTCGATGACACGAAGCCGCCATCTATACACGAAGACAATTTCGTCGAACGCTACGCGAAGCAGCACAAACACCATGACGATGCGCTTTTGAAGCACCTAGGCAACAACAATGTTAAGCCTTTCAAATCCATGGCGTTTTTTATCGCAGTTCCTTCTGTCGATGAACTTCGTAGGAAATTTGGCGAGGCACTGAAATGACAACATTCGCAGACCAGCTTTCCGCACGCATACTCGCTCGCCCCGAATTTTGGAATGACCTAGATTCAGTAAGCGCTCGCGGCTTGATGTCGGAAATCCGTCCATCTTCGGATGATACAAGCTCCGACGACGGTGAAATCCCCGAAGCTACGCAGCGACTCGTCTATTCGGCATCTGTCTTTGCCCAAACGGAATCCGATAGCAACAGGTCTCTTGCGCAGCGCATCGCGCTGTATACGTCTTTGCTATCTGACAATCCGTTAGTTCTCGAAGCATCCACTCGTATTTTAGCGACCATCGGAAATTTCCCGGGTATGTCGCAGCTTGAGCGGCGACCGATGAAAGTTCGCCCGTCTCTCAGCACGTCATTGACAAACAAGCTTTTGCAGGAAATCAACACGGAAGTAATCAACGGAGCGGACGTTCCACTGACAGACTTTCAGCGAAAGGTGTGGGAAACTTTACCTTCCGGCCAGAACCTCGCTGTTAGTGCACCCACTTCCGCTGGAAAATCGTTTGTCGTTCTCGCTCGGCTTTGCGAACGAGCAAAGACAGAGCCGGGATTCTGCGGGGTCTATGTCGCGCCGACGCGAGCCCTGTTAGCCGAAGTGCACGAGAAACTGACGAGCAGACTCGCTGACGTTTCCGACGCCGTTCGTGTATCGACAATTCCTACACTGGACAGCGAAAGCCGTCCTAGCCAAGTGTTCGTGCTCACGCAGGAGCGCTTGATGGTGCTTCTAAGCGTTACCTCGATTAAATTCGATATGGTCGTTGTCGATGAGGCGCAATCGATTGGCGACGATATCCGCGGCATGATATTGCAGGACTGTCTTGAACAGGTGCGCGCCCGCAACGCTAAGGCACAGTTCGTATTTCTCGCGCCTGGAGCAACGGGCTTCGCGGCTGTCGGCAACTCCATTGGACTTGACGAAATCTCGGTAGAAAAGACCGGTTTATCGCCCGTGCTCCAGAACCGAATTGTCGTCACCCCGGACGCAGCGAAGCCTACCTATCTCCACCTGAAGCTACTGGAATCCACTAAGTCGGTGCCGCTTGGGGAGGTAATTGGAAGTCGAGGATTCCTCAATTCGAAAACCGCGTTGGCTGCAGTCGCGCTTGAACTTGGAAGCAACGGCGCCTCCCTTGTGTATGGCACTGGGCCGTCCCAGACCGAAAAAATTGCACTCCAGATTGCAACCGAATTGCCCCGCAAAGCGACACCTGTGCTCCTCGAACTCTCGAAGTTCATCAAGGACCATGTGCATCCGAAGTACAGTTTGGCCGAGCGGGTCATGAAAGGTGTCGCGTACCACTATGGCAAGATGCCCAGTTTGCTGCGGGAAGCCATTGAGGCAGCTTTCAAGAGCGATGACATCAAGTATCTGGTGTGCACGACGACGCTGTTTCAAGGTATCAATTTGCCAGCGCGGAACGTGTTCATTGATACACCGACGCGTGGCCGAGACGGAAAGCTCGATGCTGCCGCGCTGTGGAACTTCGCAGGACGAGCTGGTCGACTGAATCATGACATGGTCGGCAATGTATTCCTCGTCAACTATGACAGTTGGCCAGACAAGCCGTTGAGCACCGCGCAGCCGTTCTCACTTCGACCCGCGTTTATAGCCGCCGTCGCCGGAAAGTACGACGAAGTTCTGCAGGTGCTTAGCAGTGGTCTTGAAAGCGACATATCTAAGGTGCCCGCCGACGCAAGGGCAGCTGCTGGGCTGATGATGTCTCGCGCTGCAAAAGGCTCGCTGTCGACGTTCTTTGGACGGCTTGAGTCCTCGCTCGACTCAGGAGCACGTGAGATTCTGGTCGAAACTGCAGAGAAGACTACCGAAGCGCTAGACCTGCCTCCCGAAGTGCTTGAGAGCAACTGGACCGTGAATCCTTTTGGACAAGCGCGCCTTCTAGCACGGTTCCGGGTGCTGATTGCTATTGGCCGTTCTGAAGAACTGATTCCTCCCCATCCATCGGGCGACGTTTTTGAAAGCTACGTCCAGATTTTCGCCCGCATTAACAAGTACATAGTGGGCTCCAGTTTCGCTGCCTACAACGTAAAGTTAGCAACCATCGGCTTGGCGTGGATGCGCGGAACTCCTCTTCCGGTACTTATCGGAAAGAGCATCGAACTAGCGCAAAAGAATAAGAAAACCGACCGTCCAGTAAACGTGGACACGCACGTGCGAAACACCTTCGAGTTTGTCGAAGACAAGCTGCGGTTCGAATATGTGCAGCTTGGAAAAGCGTATGTCGATCTGCTCCGGTTTGCACTTCGCGAAAAGGGCCTCGATGTCGAAGCCACTTCTGTCTTCGATTTCCCACTCGCTCTAGAGCTCGGAGTTTCCTCTGTAGCCGGACAGGCGTTCATTGAATTAGGGCTGTCGCGTGTGACGGCATCTTTGCTTCAGGACCTGATACCAGACTCGAATCCGACGTTGGCGCGTGCCAAGTCATGGCTTGCATCACTTACGGCCGACGACCTTAAGCTATCGGCGGTCATTTCTCAAGAACTTGAACAGAAGGGGTTACTGGCGCAATCGATAGCGGACGGCGCATGATGTAGGCCGTCTCGCCTCAGGTCGCCGACAACCTCGGCGACAAGCAAAAATGTTTGGCAGGCGCTTTGCCATTGCGGTGAACGCTGCACGCGGCGCCTCCGCTTCTCGACTCAACAATCCGCGGCTTCACATGTGAGCCACCGGAACCTAAAATTATCCAGCTGAAACACGAACCGGGCGAGCGCGGCACGATGCCGGGGCGAGGGGGTGTGAAGGCTTGCTTTACTCTAAGATAAAGGGAACCCTCGATGTTTCAGGTCGACACCGTGTCTTCGCCTCGCGGCGAGTTGAAATTTAGCCGCTCGCGCAACGGTCAAAACAGAATCAGCATCATTACTGGGCCGAATGGCTCCGGGAAAACGGAGCTTTTGGCAACTCTTGGCAGATGGTTCTCATCCCCATCGGTGGGAGGGTTGGGGCCCGGCGTGTCCATCAGGTGGCGAAAAAATGGCATTGCATACTCGTCTACGGTGTCTGGCTCTGAATACTCACCATCAAGGGTCATTGCCCAGACGTTTAGTCCATTCTCGCGGTTCGCTCCGCCGAGAGATACCCCGTTATCCCTCACGAATATTTACGCAGAGGCTGCCGAGCAGGAATCCAACTACCGTTGCGTAGGCATACACCGGCGCACGCGTTACATCTCGGGTGAGTTATCAAAGCAAGTCCTTGAGCGAGGCATCTACCAGCTGACCGAAGCGCCGATACATACGCGGGCCCTGGGGAAGGTAATTCGGGCGCTCGGGTTTCGGGACAGAATCGATTTCAGGTATCGGGGTTCACGAACTGCAAGGGAACTATTCGTAGAATTCCGACACGGCAGACTCGAAACTTACCTTACCGACATATCCGAGCCTTACTACCGCGGACAGTTGAGCAAAGAGGTTCGGCGTACCGGCGCACCTGCACTCGCCACATTGCTGCATAGCGTGCTCGATTTGCTAGGCGAGTATCCGGCCAAAGGCGTGTTCGAATTCACATTCGACTTCGAAGCCGGAAGGGCTTCTGAGGATTTCGCCAGAATGCAGGCACTCGTATTGCTTAGTCGGCTAGATGCTTTGCGTCTGGAACGATGCTCACTCTCCCCGACAAATGGCGCCAAATCAATCGACCTCGTAGAGGCGAGTTCGGGGCAACAGCAAATGCTCTGCTCGATGTTCGGCCTGATGAGTGAGCTCAGAGATAATTCGCTTGTCCTCATCGATGAGCCAGAACTTAGCCTCCATCCCACGTGGCAAATGGGCTTCTTGGACCGTTTAAGCTCGGTTCTCGAACAGTTCAACGGCTGCCACGTCATCTTGGCGACCCATTCTCCGCTCATCGCTCAAAGTGGGCTAATTAAGGGAATCGAAGTCCTTCGGATGCTCCCACCTGATTACGTCACAACTGCTGGTCCGAGGTATCACCAAGCTGGCGACACGTCAGTCGAGGAGACGCTCCTCGATGTATTCGGCACACCGGTGCCCGGAAGCGTTTATCTTGCGAATCAACTCTTTGAGATAGTCACAGAAGGGGAGCGTGAAGGCAAGGAGTCGCTTGATGAAGCGCTCGCTCGATTGCACCGATTGAGCCTTTTGTATGAAAACCGCGAAGAGGGGCCATCGTACGGAGGGGACCTCGAAATGATTCAGAAAGCCATGAGATTGCTCTTGCAGTCCGATGAAACACCGGAAGAGAATTATTCCGATGCCAAATAGACGCACTAGGTCGAGAGTAATGACGCTCGCTGATTTTGGGCCCACGCTGCTGGATGCAGAGCATTTGTATTTGCAAGAGCAAGGGGCGAAGTCATCAGGCTACTGGGATAAACAACCGGACGCTGAGAAGCCGTTGTTCGCGCGCTTCAAAAGTGAAGTGAAGCGGTATTACCGTGCGGGCCAAGACCTGCTCTGCTGTTATTGCAGCTGTGACCTTCAGTATGCTCAGAATACGTATGACCTCGAGCATATTCTTGACAAAGCGGACCACCCTCACCACATGTTCGCACTGAACAACCTGGCCGCTGCGTGCAAGTCCTGCAACACCTCAAAAGGTAAATCCACGGTCGTTGTGGAGGGTGTCGATACAGATACCGTCCCGACTCAGCACGAGCATTACACAATCGTTCATCCGCACATAGACGAGTGGCATGACTTCTTCACGTTTGATGAGGTTGGTCGGGTCAGCTCTCTGAACGGCAACGTCAAAGGCCAGAACACAATACGAGTCTGCGGGATAAGTGCAGTCAACGCGACACGGCTCGCGCGTAGTTTCGCTGGCAATGCCGGTCATGCCGAAACTCAGCTGCGAAAATTCTTTGAATACAAGAGCATTGGGAAGAAGGAGGCTTGTCTTGACTTTCTTCGTTCGCTGACTCCGAGATTGAAAGTTGCAGATGAGATAGTCGAACACCTTACGCTTGAAGTAGAACGACTCAAGGCAGAACAGGATGCCCTCAAAGAGCAGCAACAACGAGCCCGCCGCGTGGCTCGCGTGGCGCAAGCTCAGAATGCAGACAGTTGAAGCACCGTTACCGCCACGCGGCTTACGCATCCTGCATAGGCGCGTTCAGCGACTATCGGAACGGGTAGTCGCGGCGTATCATATGTTTCAACCATAGAAAGGGTTGCAGGTTCGGTGCAGCAGCTGACGCCGCCGGGAACCGATATACACAGAATCCGATTTATCGCCCCGTAGTCCTCACGTTCGCCCTTGAAGATTGTCAGCAGGTCCAGCGTCCGGCCGTCGTGCGCAAAACCATCATCCATTTCGACGTATTTCATCGGACAGGCGCCCGACTACTTTTTGACGCGGTACCGTAGCGCACGTTCGGATGCCGATTTTCCAGTAAACTTGCACGTCTAAAGCCAGCGGTGCAAACGGTGCGTACTCCAGCTCTTCAAGGGCATCGAAGCTCGTACGCTTGACATTATGCCATTCTGGTTTTCTTTGTGGACGCAGCGGTAGACTTTTATAATACGCAACTATTACAAATGGAGAGTGCGACTGCACGGTCGCTGCGACGAAGGTGACAAACGAGATATTTATCGAACGCAGGGCAACCCTCACAAGCTGTGACAGTGGGAGCGATTCGCGTCTTCTTTCGGATTGGGAAGGTCTAGACGCATATGTACTGCTTGGCGAGCCCGGTTCTGGAAAGACTACCGCTTTCGAAGCCGAAGCAAAACGCATGGGCGAGGCGGCGTTTTACGTGACCGCTCGAGATTTTGTGGTTTTGGAATTGCCGCCCGACGCGCTGGGAAAAACCCTGTTTATCGATTCGTTGGACGAGCGTCGTACCGATTCCGTTTCTCCCTTCACTGCGTTGGACGAGATTCGTAAGGCTCTCCAAAAGGCCGGGTGCCCTCGTTTCCGGCTTTCGTGCCGAGAGGCCGACTGGGTACAGCGGGGTGACAGCGATTTAGAGAAAGTGTCGTCATCGAAAAGTGTCAAGACGCTTTGGTTAAACCCTCTAGATGAAGCCGAGATTCTTGAGATTCTTGGACGCACGCTAACATCCGGGTCGATTGCGCCCGTTTTATTTCTCCAGGAGGCGAAGGCCCGAAAACTGGACCCGCTTCTCTCGAACCCTCTCTTTCTGAAACTCTTGTCTGACGTCGTCGACAAGGGTGCCTGGCCGGAAAGTCGCAGCGCTACATATTCGGCAGCCTGTAATCTCTTGGTGCGCGAACACAATCGTGCGCACCAGATGAGCCGCCCCATCCGAAATTCAATAAATTCACAACGCCTCTTATCTGCAGCAGGAAAACTAGCCGCAGTAATGCTGCTGTCAAATTGTACGAAAATTATCGTTGGAGCGGTTGATACGGCCGCTGCTGATGCTTTCCATATTGACGATTTGCCGGCCGACCTGGATGTGGACAAGGAAACCGCTCTCGCAGTACTTGATACCAAGCTTTTTTCTGCAGTCGGAGATGCGCGAGCTCCAGTGCATCGAACAGTCGGGGAATACCTGGCTGCGCGGACAATTGGAGATTTGGTTTCGAATCACGGCCTACCACTAAGGCGCGTGCTCGCAATCATGAGTCTGGAAGGAACGCAGTCTGTTGACGGCCTACGAGGCGTACACGCCTGGTTGACGCTCTTCTGCGTCAAAGACAGAGAAACACTCATCGCGAACGACCCGTTAGGTCTAGTGCTGTATGGTGACGTCAAGTCGTTTTCTGTGGGACAGAAGACAAAGTTGCTTTTCGAGTTGCAGCGTGCGGCCGAAAAGAATCCATGGTTTCGCAACGAAAACTGGGAGGCTCATCCATTTGGCGCGCTCGGGACGGCCGATATGGAATCGACGTTCAAGCAATTCCTGCAGGATGCATCTCGAGATATGGAGCATGAAGCCCTTATTGTTTGTCTCCTCGATGCGATTCGCTTCGGCGATACGTTTCCAGGCCTGGCGGGTATCTTTGAGGAGATTGCTCGGGACGAGACCCGAGCGCAACGAGTAAGGTTTTGCACCGTCGCGGCCTGGCTTCGCGACGGCGCATTCGAACCCGACTCAGCTCGACGTTTGTTAATCGATGTTTCTTCCGGAGCGTTAAAAGACCCGGACGACGAGGTTCTGGGCGAGTTGCTGGATTGCCTCTACCCAGCGCATTTGTCAGCAAAGGAAGTTTTGGTGTGTTGCAGGCGACCGAAGCGACCAAACCTGATTGGTCAATTCAGGATGTTCTGGGCTGTCGAATTCAATCGTCGCCTCCCGGACAAGGATTTGGCGCTGGCACTGGAAACACTCAATGATATTCTCCTGTCGCCAGCAGCACGCGACGACATCGATACACCAACTCGCGCCTATGACGTAACTCGCGAGGTCGCTGCGAAGGTACTGGTGCGCGCAGTAGAGCTAGAAGGTGAGACAGTTCCGGCAGCCCAGCTATGGACATGGCTCTCTTTGGGATTGGACAAGTATGGTTCCACAGGGCTTGAAGCGTCGGCCATTCAACGTGTCAGTGACTGGCTGAGCCATCGACCTGAGATGCAGCGACGGCTAGTTTTGGAAGGCCTCAGGCTGATGTCAGATAGCACGATGTCGCTGGATATTCACAAGGTTGAGAACCGCCTCTACGACGCGCGCCGCCCCGCTGACTGGCATCTTTGGCTCCTTGAGCAAGCGAGCGCTTCCGCCGACGAGGCATTTGTCGAATACTGCGTTGACCGCGCCTCATACGCTGCGGTCAACCTGACCGAACGTTTCGATATTAGTCTAGAAGCGGTTGGGAGTTGGATTGACAGAAACGGGCAGCGTTGGCCCCAAGCGCAACAATGGATGGAACGAAACACAGCATGGCAGTTTGATTCTTGGCAGCGGCGCCAGTTTGAGAACAAATATCAGACCGAGGCTCGGCGCCAGCAGGAGCGTGCGAAAAGACAAACCGATTTAGGGGAGCGACTTCGAGCGCTTTTGACGGGGGTACGTGATGACTGGCTTGCACAGCAAATTGCCTTGGCCTACGACAGGATGTTTTCGAACATCGATAATGTAAAGCCTTTGCAGCGAGTGGCCGAGCTTCTGGTTGTGGCCGATGACGTTGCAAAGCAAGCGATAGACGCGGTCAAGCGGCTCGTCGCAGCAGAGTACCTTCCGTCGTTGCGCGACATCATCTCAGTGGGTACGAAGGAAGGCAAATCCTTCATATCTTCCTATCCGGCGTTGTTTGCCGCAAGACTTTGCTTTGCCGATGGCGTCGATGTGAATTCTTGGAATCCAAGGGTGGTCGAAGCATTGGTCGGCTTCTACATGATGAATGGCAGCTCGCCGATTCCCGACTGGATGCGAGCAATCGCAGAGGACAATCCACTCTCGCTTTCAGACCTGATGTTCACTTGTTGGGAAGAGCAACTCAATTCTTCCCGCCCTCCTAACGTAGACGCCCTTCAGTTTCTGAGGGATGAAGATGCACCCCGAGGTCTGGTGGAGAGCCTTTTGCCACGCGTTCTCGTCACCATTGCGGCCGACCCGGACGAGCGAATACTGCATTTCGTTAACACTGTCTTATTGACTGGAGCGGAAAGGCATTTACGACCCGAAGCTGTCTCAGGTGCCCTGACGCACCTTCTTTCCAGGTCCGGCACAAGCGACAAATTTCAGTTGGCGCTGCGCATGGGGGTCTTTGTGAACGACCCGCAAAGCCAGATTGATGCGATTGAAGTTGAGACGTCGAAACGACCAGACGGTACATACCTGCTGGCAAAGGCTATCGAGCAAAGGGGACAAGCTGCTTACGACGCCTTGGCGTTACATCCATCCATCGCTGCTCGACTGATTCGGGTGCTTGCGTCCGCACCTAGCATCCGGACCCCCTCTGACGATGAGAGCGATGACTCACCGTACAGCCATCAGAGCGCGGTGTTGCAAAGAATCGCTCACCTTTTGGCAGCGTCCTTGTCGCCGGATGCGGAACAAGCGCTACGGGAGCTTCAACAGGCCCCCGAGCTCGAATTGTGGCGCTGGTGGCTTGGCGCTCTTTATTTTCAGCGAGACAGAAAGGTCAAAAACCTCGCATACATGCCGCCGACGCCATTAGAGGTGTTGAATGTCCTCGCCAACAAAGCGCCCGCAAATTCTAGGGATATGGCTGAACTATTGAGGGACCACCTCAGTCATTTTGCTCAAAGGATACATTTCGAGGAGACGAATCTTCTTGACCTGTTCTATGACCGAGATAGGAAGGGTGTGCTGACCCCGAAAAGCGAGAACTCCTGCCGCGACGTGCTGCTTGGCTTGTTGCGCGACCCCCTGGCATTGCGTTCTGTGCAGATAGAAAAGGAAAGTGTCGCAGCCGCCGAGAGGCGTGCTGATATGCAGGCAAGCATTTTCGTCCAGAGTGGTCGGCGAATCTTGCCCGTCGAGATAAAAAAGGATAACCACAAAGAACTGTGGTATGCATGGCGTGACCAACTCGAACCCCGATATATGCGCAATCCGAGCGCTGACGGTGTCGGCGTCTTCATAGTCCTATGGTTTGGCCACAAAACGAAGGTGGGACCATATCGCCAAAAACCGAAATCGGCCAAACAGATGGCGGAAATGATGAGTGCACTGATACCTGCCGAATATGCGGGGCATATCGTCGGTCTAGTTATCGACTTGTCCCGCGGTCTGTCACGAGGATAACGAGCTGCGAGAACTGAGACGCTGTTGCGAAATTAGGTTTTGGGTCTGTTAACTTTTCCGGCTTGGTGTTAACTTTCTGTCCTGTTTTACCTGACAGGAAGCGATGCCCAAAGAAGTGATAGACGACGAATTGTGGTCACTCATCGAACCACTGCTGCCTGCGCGAGCACCACGCAATCGCCAGTTTGCGGGCCGCAAACCGACACCCGACCGGGCGGTGCTGACCGGCATCGTGTTCGTGTCGCGCTCAGGCATTGCGTGGAACCTTCTGCCGCAAGAAATGGGATGTGGTTCAGGCACAGCTTGCTGGCGACGGCTCGTCGCGTGGCAAGAGGCGGGTGTGTGGCAACACATCCACGAAACATTGCTCGCCGAACTGCGTCGCCGTGGCGAAATCGATTTCTCGCGTGCGCTCGTCGACAGCTCATCGATTCGCGCCGTGCTGGCGGGAAAAAAACCGGCCCGAATCCCACGGACCGGCGCAAGCTCGGCAGCAAACACCACCTCATCGTCGACGCCCAAGGCATCCCGCTCGCGGTCATCCTGAGCGAGGCGAACCGGCACGACATTACCCAGCTTGATGCGCTGGTCGACGCCATTCCCCACATCCGGGGCAAGCGGGGCCGTCCCCTGCACAAGCCGCAAATCGTTCAGGGCGACCGGGGCTACAGTTCCGAACCTCATCGGCAGCGCTTGCGCGAGCGAGGCATCACGCCAGTGCTCGCGAAAATCGGCTCCCCGCATGGCAGTGGCCTCGGCAAAACGCGTTGGCCAGTCGAGCGTTCGATTGCGTGGCTTCACTCGTTTCGACGGCTCAAGATTCGTTACGAACGCTATGCTCATCGATGAAAACTCTCGCGCTCTGCTCGCGAAGTGTCGCAATTGGTCGCGTCGTGCATGAGAAACAGCTCGCATTCGTCAGACACGACGCGCGCCGTACGACTCCGCACTGCCGTGACATGAAACGCAGAGCAGTACCGCGGCGGCGGCATGTCCGCGTCAGTGTTGAAATGACCGAGCGGGACAAGCTCGCCCCGCTCGATGCAATCGCATGACAGTGTCCCGCCGCCGGCGGCCCCCGGGTGGCGCTTGGGTCGAAGGGCGCTAGTGACTGTATGCGCTTGCCCAGCAATGCTGGAGCGCCATGAAACAAACGGACATTTCGCCTTCAAACTGTTCCTTCGTCAGTCGCTCCGCGACCTTGCGCGCCAGAAGCACTTTCTTTCTAATGTCTTGAAAATGTTCACGCAACTCAGCGGGATAGTAATCCTCAAGGCCATTCACAGGCAGGACATGCAACTGTCCGTTTCGTTCTAAATGCGGATTCGTGGCTTTGAAAGCGTCGAATCTTCTTCGCTTCTCGTCGCCATTGGGCTGGTCGCACAAGATCGTCACTTTTTTGGAGTAAATGGGCGTGTGCCTCAGGGGGTCGTAAGCGAGCGCGATGGCGCCGAGATACTGTCGTTGGCGTTCGTCATCGCCGTCAGCTCCGATGACTTTAATGTTTGGTTTGTCTGCATAGAAACGCTTGATGAGTATGCGGAGAAAGGTCTCTTCGCTCGGTCCTTCAACGACAAAGAAGTTCGCCGGTAGAAGTAGGTCGGCGGGGTTGCCACCAAGTAACTGATAGACCACCTCTTGCCTGTCAGGGCGCTCTACGGTACTGACGCTTGTGTCTCTGTCCGACTTCCTGACAGAGAAAACCGTTTGACTCGGATTTTCATCCGCGATGAACACCGACGAGTGGGTAGTTAGAAACACTTGGTCACCAGAGCTGGTGAGTGACAACAGTGCAGCCTTCAACTGCCGTTGAGCGGTCGGATGCAGGTGCAATTCCGCCTCATCAAGAAAGAAGATGAACGAACGGCCGAGCGCTGACTCTCGACGAAAATCGGCGTGAGTATTGATTACAGCCAGCATTAACGCTCGCTGCATTCCATCGCCTTTTTCTTCGGCGGTGGTTGGGACACCATCGTCGAGGTGCGTGGTGTAGGTCTTCAGCAACTCATCGAACTCAGGTTCTTCTACCTGAAAGGTAACTTCACGGCAATCGGGAAACTGCTTTTCAAGATGTTTTTGAACGCGCTCGCTCAGTTCGTTGAGCATTTTGCGGACGCCTGATTCCGGTGAACCAAACAAGACCTCGAATTTCTCGCGGAACTCCCTGTATGCTTTATCTCTCTCGAGTACCTCCGTGACGATGCCGCTGAGCATCTGCCCGATGGGAGTGGTGTTCTTGTAAGCAAGGACCTCCTTGAGACTCTTGGTTGCCTCTACGAACTCGAACCTCGGAATGCAGTTGTTGAAAGCGCTGTCCGCACCTGTTGGTTGGCGAACCCAACCTCCCGATTCAGCATTCCATAGAAAACGGTTCTTGGAGTCTGCGGACGTGCGGCGTATCCGCATCGTGTCGGAATTTCCAATAATGCGAATAAGCTTTGTGCGATTCTCCTCGTTAGATATATGTGCAAGCCCGGCTTGGACATCGGAGAACTCAAGCTCGACGATGACTTCCTCTTCGCCAGCATCCACGTGACGCAGGCTGCCTGCTTCCGTTCTGCCTGTATAAAACCACGCTAGTGCTTCCAGAACGTTCGTTTTCCCGTGATTGTTTTGGCCGACTAGAATGTTGAATGAAGACGTAGCAAGCTGGACATTCCGAAGCGACCGAAAGTTTGCAATCGAGATTGAAGAAATATTCATGATGCCCCCGCGTTTTCATACGTGTATTGTTGATGGAGTTTGGCTGCCTGTGACTGCAGAGTTGTCAATTTATCCGGTCGTCTCAGACCGTACGGTACTGCGGGCGAACACCAATGCGCTGTCGATGTCGAGGTGTGTCGACGCGAACGCTGTGCGCTTCACGGACAACGGTAGTGCCCAGTCCCATTTTTCGCGGTCCAGATTCTCTATTTCGGCGACCGTTTCCATGGCTGTTGCGAGGTTTAACTGTCCAATTTCACGTAAGACTTCAGTGACGCGGTTGATGCTTCCGTTCGATATGCCGATAACCGGGCCATTGTTGAAAGCGTCCAGTTTGTTGGTGCGAAGCAGCAGGACCAGAGCATCATTGAGGTAATCACCTTTCCAGGTCGCGACAAAGGTGCCTGAGCCTTCCTGGAAAATAAGAGCTTCGCCTAGGGACGCATCGGTATAGTATCGACGTGCCTCCCTCAGCATCTCTTGACCCGTAGCATCTAGGAACAGTACGGGTACGTTGCTGGAGAGAATGCTCCGCATTTCGCTCCGCACTTCGTCATGCACCATGGCGGCGTTGCCATCAAATTGCGGCGGGGCACCGCCTTTGTCTGGTATGACGTAGATGGTCTTTCCTTCCTGGTGAACTTCTTCGACACGCCAGCGGCGTCCGCCAAATATCAAGCCTTGACCCTTGGTCAACGGGTGCGCCACTGGGACGCTTCCAAGCTGGCGTCCGCCAGCAATCACCCGAAATTCTTCATCGCTGGTGAAAGCCGAATAGAACTCGTAGTGGTTGACGAGTTTTTCACCGACCCCACCGTGAAGGAGCAGCCCGTTTGACGATTGGACAAGAAGGTCCAGCTTGCCCAGATTCTGCAAAACCTCCGTGAATGAGGACTTATCTATTGCCTCGAACGTACCACTTGCTATCAGGCTGGCCCAAAGCTCTGCGGCCGTACACCCGCCGCGCTCGGCAATGATGGACAGAATTTGCTGGATTAGAGTCGACGCATGCATTCCGCCGACCCTGGGCGGCTCGAACCATCCTCGCATCAACAGACTTACCATCGCGACTGACTGGACCAAACTTTCCCGTATCCGGTCGGAGAAATCGGAATCCGCCTTCAGCTCGGATTCGACGCAGTACCCGCGCAAGATTGCCGGCTCTCCCTTGCGCCGGCCTGAGCGCCCGAGACGCTGACGGAGGCTCGCTACCGATGGCGGTGCGCCAATCTGCGCGATGCTCTTTACCGCACCGATGTCGATACCGAGTTCCAGGGTAGTAGTGCAGATGGCGCTCGCCGGCCTGCTACCGTCCTTGAGAGCTTGCTCCGTGTCCTCCCGGAGCTCCTTCGACAGGCTTCCATGGTGAGGCCAGAATTCGTTCGGATATCCGTCTCTTTCGCACGCGCGGCGCAAAAGGTCGGAATAGGTTTCGACGAGCCGCCGGCTGTTGGGGAATATGAGATTGTTTGAGCCGCGCAGCGACTTGAACAGCTGGTTCGCGACGTCGACGGTACTTCCGGGGACCGCGTCCTCCAGCACCGGATTCTTTAAATCGGGTTCCAGTTCGATTCTGGGTGGTCGGAGGACAAAGCCCTTTATCAGCACCTTCAGTTCCTGACCGCCGCTCTTCGATTCGATGACCTCGACGGCGGTGTCGTGGCCAGGCCGAAGGAATTGCGCTGCAAGCTGCATGTCGCCGAGCGTGGCAGAAAGCCCCACGCGAGGAACCCGCCGTCCGCATGTGCGCTCGACCCGGTGCATCAGTGACTGGAGCTGCTTTCCCCGCTCAGACCCGAAGAACGCATGCAATTCATCGACAACGATGTAGCGCAGCGCGCCGAATGTTGCCTGCAAGGACGAACCACGATTGACAAACATCGCTTCGAGGGACTCGGGCGTTATCAGCAGAACGCCCTTGGGATTCTTAAAGAATCGCTGCTTGCGGCTAGCTGACACGTCTCCGTGCCAACCAATCACGGGAATCTCAAGTTCTTCGCAAAGGTCATTCAATCGCGACCATTGGTCGTTGATAAGGGCCTTCAACGGGCTGATATAGAGCACAGACCCGGTACACGGCTCGTCGCGCAGCAGATTCGACAGAATGGGAAGGAACGCAGCTTCCGTTTTCCCGGCCGCTGTCGCTGCTGCGATGATGATGTCGCGGTCTGCGTTGATGAGCGCGGGCACGGCACGCTCCTGCGCGTTGCGTAGCTCGGTCCATCCCTCCCTCCAGACCCAATGTCGAATCTTTTCGTGGAGCAGGTCGAAGCTTCGTGAGTCAGCCGAGGCGGAAGCTGGCGAATTCATCGTCACCCTCGGTCGCAACGTCAGCCACGCCTCCCGTATCCTTCTTGACTTCGAGCGTCCCAATCAACTGCCGCCAGTCAGCGGACGGATTTTGTTCCAGAACCGCTAACAGGTTAATGAACGCCGTTATCGTCGTGCGCGGTGTTCTGAAATAGGTGTCTCCGAGCCGCATGGCGCAATGAGCCATGAAGGCCGGAATCGCCTCCTGCGGCAAAATTGCCTTGGTTGCGTCGCCGAACGCGTGGACGATGCGAATCTTATCCAGGAGAACATAAAAGTCCTCAGGCGTAAGGCTGGCGAGCCGTATCACCGGACCGGTGTAGTCGACAAAACCATTCGTGGCGAACGTGTTTTCGGCAAGCCGCGACTGAAGGGCGGTGTAGCTATAGAGCCCCCGCTTCGTATCGAGCAGAAACTCGGGGGTACCCCCAAGAACGACCCCCAACCCTTCTGAAGACCCCTGGAGCGAATCGTTGAGAATCCGCAGTATCTGCTCGTAGTTCGAGTTCCGCGCTTGGACGTTCGCGAGTTTGTACAGGTTCACCAGCTCGTCGAGGCACACCATCATCCCGCCGTACCCGGCGAGTTTGACAAACCGAGCCATGAGCTTGAGTTGGTCGTACACCGATGCGTCATCGATGATGGTGCGAACCCCGAGTGCCGTCCGGGCATCGGTCTTGGTGGAAAACTCGCCGCGCAACCAGCGAATCGCGTCGCCCTTGAGCTGCTCGTTTCCTTGGTCGAATCCGCGGCAGTATGCTGCGATAACGTCCGCGAAGTCGTATCCATTGACCATCTCGGTCAAGTGATTGAGTTGCAAGCGAATCACCTCCTCGCTCGTTCGCCCCGAGGCCTTGGCCTTGGCCTCGGTTTTGGCCTGCCCAATGAACTTCTCTACAATCCCCGCGAGCGCACCGCCGTCAGGCTTCGTGCGAGTCGACATGTTCTTCGCCAGTTCGGCGTACAGTGAACGTGCCTGACCACCGGATGCATGCAATCTTCGGTCAGGGTTCAGGTCCGCATGGACCGTGACCAGCTTCTTCTCGAGTGCGATGGCTCTAACGAGATTCAGGAAGAAGGTCTTCCCCGCGCCATATTCGCCGACCACCACCCGGAAGCTCGAGCCACCGTCCGCGACACGACCGATGTCCTGAATCAAAGCTTCCAGTTCTTTTGCGCGACCGACTTGGATTAGATGTTGTCCGATGCGCGGAACGACGCCGGCGCGAAGGGACTGAAGAACCGCATCGCGGTCCTTCGGGCGAATTGTTGTCATGAGGCTAACCTTTGTGCAAATTCCTGGTTGATTTCAACTGGGTCATCGCCGTCAGTCAGCGGTTCGTCCCAATGGTCGAGCGAGGCTTCGTTTACGTGTTCAATTGCTCCGTCGAGCATCAATTCCAGGTCCGACGCCGCGTCAGAAAGCTCGGAGCGAGTCCATGACGGACGTGACAGCAGAAGGCGCAAAAATGTCGAGTGCGCGTCGTCCAGCCCTAGCAGGCTTGCAGAGCCCGTCTGTGGCTCTAGGGCTTCTTGGACAGGTTCTGCAACCGGAACCTCTTCCGCAAACACATCAGCCAATAAGGCAGAGACTTTTGCCGTCTCCATCTGCAGTGCCTCGATTTTCGATGTATCAAGAGCAAAAGGCGTTTGCACCAAGCTGCTCGGCGCATTGCCAGCCGCGGACGACGTTCGCGACATGTTGGAGGAACGGGCAACATTGTTTCCGTGCAGGTCCCCATAAAGCCGCTGAGAGTCGAGACCAAGCATTTGGTAGAGTTTTTCCAGCATTTTCACTTCGGCCTGCGAGACAAACCCATCCGCATTTGCTGTCTGCACAAGTAACGTGGCGACGGAAACTTTTGCCTCCGCGGAAAGCGGTTCGAGCCGCTTCTTCAGGCTCGCCGGTGTGTGCGGCTGGGCAATCTGCACTGCCGCGCGGGCTCTGAGCCGGTCCTGCTGTCGGGCGGTCAATTGCGGCCACGACTCAATGTGGCGATGAATCAACGCAACTTCCTGCTCAGACGCGTTGCCGTCAGCCATCGCAATCGATGCCGCCATGTCCACCATCAGCGCTAACGTCAAGTAACTGTCGTCAACGAAATTAGTTGAGTTGCTCGGCGGCGTCGCATACAACCCGACGTAGTCGGCGCTCTTCGGAGTCCGGCCGGAGATTCGCACATCCGGTTCGATAGCAATGCCGGCCTCTCCCAGAACACGGGCAAAAGTGGTCAGCTTGTCGCG
This sequence comes from Paraburkholderia fynbosensis, assembly GCF_902859935.1. GTDB lineage: Bacteria > Pseudomonadota > Gammaproteobacteria > Burkholderiales > Burkholderiaceae > Paraburkholderia > Paraburkholderia fynbosensis. Next base: position 74,840 of record NZ_CADIKI010000010.1, on the reverse strand, counting down.
CGAGATGTCGCCCGACGCTTTGAATCGCTCGAACAGGCTGCCGAAGGTCGTCACAACGGTCACATTGCCAACATCTTTCGCCAGCGACTCGAGTTCCTGCCGAGCGGTTTCTGGCCATAGTTCGACTGGCAGCAGGAGCGCGCCTTCCAGCGACCCTTTCGCATCGGGGTCGCGGCCGAGAAATCGACTATATGCGTCAAGGGAGTCGGAGCACTCGTTGACCAGTTGCTGGATTTTGTTGCGTGGCCCCGATACCGCAGCAATATCCGGGAGTGCCGTAACGTAGTCAGGGTATTCGACGTTCTGCAGTGCAGGGAACGCGGCGCGGGCAGACACCCTTAGCTTTGTCTTGTTCGCCGAGAGCATCATGCCTTCGCGAAATCGCTCTCGGTACTTCCGTAAAAACAGTTGACGAAATTCGCTTTCGCAGCGCGTCACTGGCGTGCGCTTATTTACGCCTGGGTCTGAGAGCGCCCAGGTGATTGCCCAATCGGGTGGAACCGGCTTCTTATCAACCGCGGCCTGGCCAAACGCTACACGTAGGCTTAGGGGGACCTCGAAACCTCCCTTGATTGTCCCCGGCGCATGCTCGTATTGGCGCTTAGGGTGTGTCAAGTGCACGAAGATAAACTCTAGCAACCCGTCAATGTATCCCGTCCTCAGGGCGTCCGGATATATTGTCTTCAGGCGCATCAGCTCATTCGCGATAGCTTCGAATTCGTCGTTCGACACCTTTCCCTGCATCCCGTCGACGAGGACACGCCTCTCGAGGCCATACAGGTAGAAAACGGCAAAGCTTCGATGCAATCGTGGGTCCGAGCGGTCGGATGCCAACCACTGAAGGTAAGCGCGCCGCTGCTCGGCCGAAAAGCCGTTATAGCTGAGCCAGTAATCCTCCAATCCATTGGAGACGTCGCTGGCCGAACGTGCGATGTTCGCTCCGGGGTTGAGCACGCACGCGTCGAGTCCTCTGTGTGCCTCACCCCGTCGCGGCACGCCAAGATAAAACATGCCACTAGGAATTGCTACGCCGCCAATCTCAATTGTGTCGCCGACGCTGACCCAGCGGACGTTCGGCGCCGATTCGAGCGACGGGCGGGCAATTCGATAAGACGAAGAAGTCGAATCGGATGAGAGGGTCACCGTCAGAAATTCGTCTTCGGGCTGAGCGCGACTGCCAATATTGTTTGGCGACATTGGAGGGTTTGATTTGATATCGCCTGGCTCGGCTGAGCGCGAGGGCTTGCCGCTGGAAACAGTCGACTTCTCCTTTTTCTGGCTAAAGGCAGCAACAAGCGCGGAAACGAGCAAGAAGAGAAGGAAGACGGTCCAGCCGCCCTTCGGGGCAAATACGATCGCCAGCAATAGGGCCAACACCAGCATGCCTGTGCCGGAGCCCGATTTTTTCGCCTTCCGGCCCATGGTCTCAATCTCTCGCGTCTTTTGAACTATGCGGATTGACTCGTCCGGTCATTTCCGCCAATTTTCGAGCAGTATAGTACGACCAAAGCAAGCGCCGCGCGTCGCGGCTTGCAATGCGGAATTCGTCGTCAGCCGACTAAGACGCGACGTTGCGTCTGTGGATACAAGTCTTAACTCAACCGGGCGAAGAGCGATTTAACGAAACGACGGGCGTTCTACACGCTATTCGTTGGATGCTGGGCAGCCACCGAGGCCGCTCCGTTGTTGTAAAGCGATACAAACCACATCGCTGTACTGCGATGGAAAAATCTAACGTTGCAGGTGGCCAATCTTATTGTAAGTGTGCTCTCACTTATTTTGCTAGCCATGGCGACCGACTTGCTCGACTGCTTCCTAGCTGACGCACTGACCGACATTGAGGTGGCGTCAAGAGACCTGCAGATTTCTAACGCCAGTTTCGTGCGCCTGCGACGTGCGCTCGGCCGGATGGCCTGCGCGCAGGCCGTTTTGGCGGCAACGAGTGCGGGGAGAGTCGGTGCGAGCGACGACGATTGGGCGCTCCGGATGCGGATGCGGTTGCGGGAAGCGGTGGAGTTGCTGGCAAAGGGGTGGCCGGAAGATTATCCGGCCGGGGCGGTTGAATTCGAGATTCTTAGCGAACTGTCGAAACGCCGACGGCACCTTCTTAACGCACACTCTAGCGGACGAATATCCAAGGAAGACATTTCCGTCTAGTAGCTAGGTCGACGAGCACGAAAGCTCCGTCAGCGACAGTCGCTATATCAAGCAAGGTTTTGCAGTGTTCCCGCGAAGGAGCCGTCTAAAGCGACCCCTTCCCTCATGGATTTGCACACATCAGCACGTTCGCTCTTGCGCGGCTAAGTTCCGTGATTCCTATTTGAAATCAAAGAATTAGGCCGCACAGAGTGAAGGCAAAAGAGCCCATTTGCGCGAACAATTTGTTGACTAAAATGTAAGAACAACTTTTTGTTTCACAAGGTGCCGACAAAGCGGTTGAGATGCCAGCCACCGTCACTGACTTCGGCAGATTCCGTGCTTTATCGACATCGATTCCATCTCCCCCCAAAGGCTCAGCCCTGAGCATCTCTGCGGGCCCGAGTCGCTGGGTGGTGAGGCTGATCCCAGCCCTCCCTACGGCATTAACGCCCGGGGAAGTCTTCCAATCAGCCTCTCCACCCGCATTATCGCCGTTAATGAGCCGTCGCTCCCTCCGGGACGCTAGCTTCGGCATCCTGTTGCCGATATCTCTCAGGCGCTCCCTCTGGTCTTGGCCATCCCCTGCGCGCTAGTGGTGGATTCAGCCGCCGCCGCGTAAGCGGCCACTCACCGGAGCCCATCAGTTCGTCGGGGCGACTCTCGTTGGGCGGCTCCTGCTCGGCCAACGTGTGGCATGACCGTATAGCGCTATTTGAGCAAAACGCTACTGTTAAGCGACACGCTCCGCAGTTGGTCCCGTCGCTTGATGGCTTGGTATCACGCGGTTCCATCGACTTTGAAACTTCTCAATTCGAGTTATACCGCGCAGTGAGATTGCCTTCCGTGGGGCGTGCAGCCTGCGTGGCGCGCAAACGGGAGGTTAACTTGCCACCGTGCGCTCATTGAAAGTTCACTTACGCGAAAGTAAATCCGGTCAGTGAGTTAACAAATCTGCCCAAGTCTAGCCGCCAACTTGTTAACAGATTCTGGGGGCAACTACGCAAGACCGGACGACAGTACGCGTGCCGGCAAGGTCGACGCTTTCGCCGCACAGCAATGTGGATACTTGAAGGGAGGCCATCTTTTTGCTAAATTGCCTCTTGGCGCAACGCCAACCTGAGTCATCGCACCTGATACACGCCATTGGCCTTTAGTCGATGGCAGCCTCGCCTTTTTATGAGAGGGTATATCGGCGAGGATGCGATGCGGGAAGCAACTGAACGGAAGGGGATGGGTCGACCGAGACGGGCTACGCACGGCTCGCCTTCTCTACGGTCGGGCTCAAAAATTGGGGAAGGATTCACTCGCCATAGCCGCTTGGCTGGCGCGTGGAAATGCCACTGCGAGTTGCTTCCGGTTTCCCTTATCTGCCGTCTCATCAATTTCGAACTGTTCGAGCGACTGGATGAGTTCCTGGTGGCGCACGCGTTGTCGGCGCACCCCATCGCTTATCAGTTCGTTCCGCGGGTATTCCCACCGACCGCAGGACCTCTTCCTATCGGGGGATACGTAGTTCGTCTTCGGTCTTTCTGCCCATCAGCGCGTCTATGTTTCCGCGGAGACGACTCGGCTCTCTGTCAAGTAGCAGATGGGAAGTACAGGGGGGAGATGGCACCTGCGGATAACTCGGAACTGCAGCGGCCGAGGGGCGTCCACTCGCTCGAGGTGCTCCGCCTTCCGGCAACGCACGTCAAACTCGAATGGGATTTCAAGCCGAGGCAGTCTAGCTCAACGCAGCGGGTCCACGTCAACGCTGCCGGCGCTGCCTCGGAACTGCTTGTTGATAGCCCGATGCTCTACGGCGCCCAAGAGGGCGGTGTCGTCGACCTCGTGATGTACTTGTGGCAAGCCTCGTCCACGAAGGCAATTGCCGCGTCGCGGGAGGCCAAAGCGTGAGACTCGTCTTCACCACGGAACAATTCATCTACGCCGGGCGTCCCCGCCCGGACTTTCCGTTGATACTGAGCGACGACATGACGCCGGCGGAGCCATTCCACAAGTATCTACGACACCTCCTGTTGGACAGCGGCAAGGCGCTCGACATCAAGACCTGGGAGAACTATGGGCGGAACTTGTGGGATTTCGCCAGCTTCCTACATGTCAATGGGTTCACGTGGAACGAGTCGTTCCGTTCAGTGGGCGAGAGCGTTGTGCGCGTCTATCGCGACTGGCAGGCGTTTGACTTGAAGCTGGACCCAAGCACCATTAATCATCGGTTGAGGATTGTCGCGGGCTTCTATAACTGGGCACTGGAGCGCCACATGCTCGAGCGATTGCCTTTCAGGAACTCGGACGTCACGGCGGGCGGCATTGAGCATGACCTGGCTCACGTGATGGGAGGTAGCCAAACTGTCAGCAGACCAGACGTCCTACTCGACGAATGGGAGAAGGAGCCGGTGTTTCTTACGGCCGAAGAGTTAAAGATTGCACGCAACGCTATCCGTTCGACGTCGCACCGCTTGCTCTTTGACCTTATGGCCCGTGTCGGCTTGCGGTCTGTTGAAGCTCGAACCTTTCCTTTGGCATATGTGTACGACCCCGCAACGCGGCCCCACCTTAAGCCCGGCACACTTATCGACGTGACGCTTGACCCTCGCCACATGGAAATTAAATTTGATAAACGTCGGGTTGTGCACATCCCCTATAGTCTGATGGAGGACATGCATGCATATACTCGGTTCGAACGAAACCGGCGCGTCAAATGTGAAAGAGAGCCGGATTCACTTCTGCTGACGGTACATGGGAATGCATATGACAAAGGGTCGGCTCACAAGGTCATGTCGGACTTGGGGCGCAAGGTCGGGTTTTCCATCCATCCGCTGATGCTTCGCCATAGCTACGCCATCCATACATTGCTGTTGCTGAGAGCGAACCCGAAAATCCAACTAGAGCCTCTTATGTATGTTCGCGACCGTCTCGGGCATGCGAGCGTCCAGACCACGATGGTGTACCTTCAGCAGATTGAGCGGTTAGTGGGGGCCGAGGCGTTAGCGTTGATGGACGAGTTCGACCGTCTCTATGACGTGACTCCAGCACTATGGTTTGCAGTTGCATAGGCCCATCCGTTCGCCTTTCAGTCCCTAACTCGCATACTGTCAAAATGCCGAGAAAAAAGAGCTACCAAGCCAGCCCTGCACGCAAAGAGCAGGCTCTAGGCACAGTTAGAGCAACTGACACAGGTTCGCTCTCAAGGACCGACGCGAACATCGACATGGTGGCACTGCTCGGCCCAGACGCAAGATTTGGTGGGAGCGACAGGAACATATACTTCGAGCAATGGCTCGAACATGGCATCGACGCATGGGTCTGGGCGGGGGTAGCATGTATTCGAGCCATGTTGTTCTCAGGCGCGTGGGAAACCGCCACCGTGGTCACATACGCGAGGAGTCTCAAAGTATTTTTCGAATACTTGACTGAGGGGGTAAAAGCTCCGCGCGTCGCCACGCCGGCAGAGCTTTCTCCGTCGCACATCGATGGGTTTGTCAGTTGGCTACAAGTACGTAGACAGAGACGCGGGCTGAAACCCGAGACAATCCGAACATGGTTCAGGAGCGTCAAACCGGTTCTAGGAGAGATGTTTGCGCAGGGGTACATTACGGGAGAGCCGACGCGGTTCTTTAAGAGAAGGGTGCTTCCTTGGGAGCACGGCGGAAGTAATCAAACTAGCTTGAGCGCCGGCGAACAGGAACGTTTGGCAAGAGCAATCAAAGCGGACCTTATAGCCATCTACCGTGGACGATTGCCCCTTTACCAGGGAGACGTGCAGGCGCTAAGACTGTTGCTGGTCGCGCACCGGCAAGGTAAGAACCCCACACCCCTTTTGGAGTTGAGACGCGATTCCATGAGTCCCGGGCTCATGCCCGGCACAATCCGCATGTGGACGGTAAAGTTTCGCAGCCGGAAGATTCGCTCAAGTATAGGCCGGACTGTGCGAGAAAGTACAAATTCCCGAGCAGGGCTTGACGCAGCCGACGCTGGTGAAGCGGTCTTCTCGCTGTCGGAGGGCGCCGTTTTGCAGCAGGCAATTACGAGCACAGAAGAACTGGTGAAAGAAGCTCCGCCGCGATACAAAGACCGAGTGTGGTTGTATCGCCCTGAAAAGCGGGCCGTCGGGAGGGCGGGCGCAGTCACTAGTCTCACTAATGCCACCTTGGCGAAGGCCATCCGCGCGCTTATCAAACGACACAATCTGCTTGATGACAGTGGCGGAGTGCTGCGAGTTAACCTCAGTCGAACCCGCAAGTCATACTTTGACCGCGCTTTTTGCTCCACTGGCGACTTGGAAAAGACCGCGAACTTGATGGGCAACACTTCAAGAGTGGCTGGCTCGAGCTATCCCTCGATGAATGAGGCCCAAAAAGCCGAGGCGGCAGAATTCATGAGTTCCGACTTCACCGCGATGGTGCGCGACCGGAGAGGGGCTCCCGGAAATGCTTTGGCGTCACAGCGTGTTATCGAGGTCAAGCCATTGCAGACAACGCGCGGGGGTGCACTGGCCGTACCCATGGAGCCCACCCCTGTGTCGGGTTGCGAGGATACGCTCAATGGCGAACACGCGCCGCGCGACGGGCACAACCACTGCGACCGCTACGTGATGTGCCTTTTTTGCTCGAGCTTTGCGATAGTCGGCACGGCCGAGGAGCTTTGGCGGCTGTTCAGCTTCCAGGCATTTGCGGAGGAAGAGCTTAAGCACCTCGAGTCGATGCTCGGCTCGCAACGTACCGATGACGATGCGCTGGAGGACCTGCGTGACCGCTACCGTATTGCAATTCCATACATCGACCAATTCACACAGCGACAGTTTTCAGCCCGCATCGTCAAGGAAGCACGTACCAAGACGAAACGGGGCTTGCACCCGTTCTGGACACATCAAATGACAATGAGCCATCGGGCACGCACGCGCATGCCCATAAGCTAGTGAATGTGAACTTCTGCACAGAGTCACGCATCAGGAGAAACCCATGCGTCGTAGGCAGACACTGCGTCAATTCGGCACGCCCAAGAACTTGACAGAGCCCTTGAATGCTCGCGAGGAAGCCGTCGCCTCATCCAACATAGAGCCGAGACGAGTGAAAAGACAGTCGGCCGACGTTGTCAAACCAAAGGTCTATACCCGTCCTCGGCCCTTTGACCTGTTAGCTGCTCGGCCTGTCAGCCTAGCAGGCATGTCTCAAGCCGAGCGTGACCTCCTTATTGTCACTGCTGTAGCCGACGAGTTTGGGAATGAATATCCAGTCAGCCGAATCGGCGACCCGGTTTGGCACTTGGCGTCGGAGTCGGAGGTCAAGAACAGGAAAGCCTGTGAATTTTCCATCACTTGGCCGAATGATGTTCCAAAAGCACTATTGGACGATGCCAAGGCGGCGCTCTACTGTGCGCTGCTTCGTGGCCCGCACGGCATCCCTTGGACCGCGAGTTATGTGTACCGAACCGCAGTTGGTGCGCGTGTCTTGTTGCGGCATTTGGCGTCGCTGCGAATTGCTACATTCAGGATGGTGCGCGCGTTGCATCTATCTGACTACATTGCGGACCTGAAACGCACGCTCAAGCCTAGCGCAATTCGGAACCGCCTGGACATTATCGGCTTAGTCTGGGACTTCCCGCAGGATGTGCTTTATCCACTATCGGAGCACCCTTGGGGAGGAGTGACGGCCCAGCAAGCTTTTGGATTTAACGAGGACGACAATGACAGCATGGCTGGCCGTACTGGCAAAACGCCCGTGGTTCCTCGTTCGTTGCAGCGTGACCTGTTTGCGTACTGTGAGGCACGTCTCGGCGAGGCGGAAGAACTCTTTCAAAAACGAGACGAAGGGAAGATTTCTCCATCTAATCCTGCCTTTACTCGCGTGCGCGATTCTGTCTTGTATCTTACGCAAATCACCTCTGGAATGCGCAACAGCGAGAGCATCGCCATCACTAGTGGCTGTTGGCGAAGCGAGGTGCGAAATGGCGTTACTTTCCATTGGGTGCGTACCAAAGAATTCAAAACAAAAAGGGGCGAAGTCGAGTTTTTAGTTCCACCAGAAACCTTACGGGCTTTAGAAATCTTGCAGCGATACGCCGAGCCGATGCAGGCTCGCTTGGTCGACGAAGCCCAATGGCTCGAAATGCTGTTGCAACGAGGCGTCAATAAAGACGGTCTTCTTGAAAACGGGATGGCTGTCGTAGAGGCCGTTGGCCGGCTTAACGACGTCCGCGACATGAAGCGGCATTTGTTTTTGTGCGTCTCGACGAGTGCGTCGGACCACTTGGGGACCGGCTCCCGTATTGGAACGATAAGTGCAATAAGTTGTAATGTGCAACTCAAGGCCCTCGCTCGCGCAGTTGGCTCGGATTGGGAGTTGGCCAACCACCAGTGTCGACGCACCTTTGCCTATAACGTCGCCAACTCGCGTCTAGGGCGCATGGGTTTGGTGTTTCTCAAGTGGCAACTCAAACATGCCTCAATGTCGTGGACGCAGCTTTACGCTTCGAATCCGTACCAGGACCTCGGGTTATACCGCGAGCTTCATGAAGAGCAAACCGCGGCGCGCGTCGAGCTGATGGAAGGTTGGATGGACTCCGACGGACCGCTGAGCGGGGGCGCGGGCCGAAAGTTGATGCAGACCCGTGCCACGCCAGTTAAAAATTTTAAAGAGCTTCTACTTCATACTGCCGAGACCATCGAAATCCGCAGTACCGGCCATTCGTGGTGCCTCAGCGGAACCCGCGTTTGCCACGGGCAAGGCGTCTATGAGCCGGCGAATTGCGTCGGTTGCTCGCAGGCCATCATCGAAGAAGACCACGCTGCCATTTGGCAGATGATTCATCTTGACAACTTGCGTTTGGCAGCCATTACTGATTGTGGCCCCAGTGTCCGGCAAAAGGCTCAGCGAGCAATAGCGCGCTCAGAGGAGGTGCTGAGCGAGCTTCAGGTGCCGTTGCCGTCGAGCGAGCAGGCAGCTGCATATGCGGCGCTAGGGGTATTCGCATGAAAAAGTCCGCTGATTCTGAAAGAAGAAAGCCTCGACCGCGAGACCGAGAGAAGACGAAAGAAGAGCTGACGGCTGCAATCATCGAGGTCAGAAACAAAGGCCTGAAATTGAGCATTACGGCGGTCGCTGCGGAGGCGGGTGTCAGCCCAAGCCTCATCCATAATACATATCCCGACCTCGCAGAGGCGATTCGCCATGAACTCGGCCGTACGACTCGTCAACAGCGCGATGCCAAGGCTGCTGAGCTGGTCGATGCCCGCGCCGCACTGAAGGGCTTACGAGACGAGCTTCGCGCAGCCAAAAAAGACCTTGACGAACTGGCGTCAATTAACGAGACGCTAAGGGACGAGATTGCCCGCCTCCGTGGCGAAGTGTCAGGTAAAGTGGTTGCTCTGTCGCGCCGCGACGATGGATAGAGGGGACGTCGAGCAATGGTCGTGACGTCAGCCGAGACAGCGCGTCCGGCGGGCCACTCGGAGGGGTTGTGATTGGTCGTCCGTTGTTACCGAAGGGCCAAAGTGCCGTGTCAACCAACCGTAGGCGATAAGTTCACGCGGGAGCGCTGTTTGCTCAAGGATACTCTGTTAACGTCCAAAGGCTTGGAACCTCGGGTGAACGCCGTTATCCCGCTGAGTTTGGCCGAGAAGTTCGTTAGTTAAGAACCAGAGGCGCGGAAAGTGTTAGTTGGAAGAAGGTGTTTCAGTTCAAGGGTTTATCGTGAACTCACTGTTAGTAGTATTCAGAACGACTGGATGCGCAACCGCAATGGCTGACGAATCCGGCGCGACATACTCGACGTCCGCCGACTACCTGGGCCTCGCGCCGCAAGCGCGCGCGGTTCTCGACTGCTGGTTCGATGCGCCGGATGCACCGCACTTCGGCGAGGAGCACAAACGCTGGTTTTCCCGCGACGAAGCATTCGATGCGATGTTGCGGGAACGCTTTGGCGCCTTGATCGACGCGGCGGTTGATGCATCGAGCGACATGGCAAGCGCCACCTCGCCCGACCATTGGCAGACCACGCCGCTCGGCGCGTTGGCGCTCATCATCGTGCTGGACCAGTTTTCGCGCAATTGCCACCGCAACACGCCGCGAGCGTTCGCCGCCGATCAGAAAGCACTGCGCATCGCGCAACAGATGATCGCAAGCGGCGCGGATCGCCTGTTGCCGACCGTGCATCATCGCGCGTTCGCCTATCTGCCGTTCGAACACGACGAGACGCTCGCCAGCCAGCGCGAATCGCTGCGTTTGTTCAAACTGTTGCAAGCGGAACCGGGCGGCAAGTCGTACTACCGGTTCGCCGCGCGGCATGCGGAAATCATCGAGCGCTTCGGGCGCTTTCCACATCGCAATGGGGTGCTCGGGCGCTCGTCGACGGACGAGGAGCGCGCGTTTCTGCGCGAACCCGGCTCATCGTTCTGAGGCCGCGAACTGCGCCTCGTCAACCGCGTGGCCGGTCGACTTAACGTCGCCGGAACCGCTCGCCGAAACCCGCGCGCAAAAAACACGGCCAAACCACGGCGCGAGTGCGCGCGTCAAGCGACTCAGCGTCCACCAGAAACGTCGATCAACGCGCCCGTCACGTACGATGCCGCGTCGCTCATCAACCAGACGATCGTTTCAGCGACTTCGTCCGCGCTGCCCGGGCGGCCGAGCGGCGTAGTCGCGCCGAGTTGCGCGGCGCGCTCGGGCTTGCCGCCGCTCGCGTGGATCTCGGTGTCGATCAGGCCGGGACGCACCGCGTTCACGCGCACGCCTCGCGGGCCGAGTTCCTTGGCGAGGCCGAGCGTCATCGTGTCGACCGCGCCTTTCGAGCCGGCGTAATCGACGTATTCGTTCGGCGAGCCGAGGCGCGCCGCCGCCGACGAGATATTGACGATCACGCCGCCCGCGCCGCCGCGATCGGTCGACATGCGCCGCGCGGCTTCGCGCGCGCACAGGTATGCGCCGAGCACGTTGACATCGAACACGCGCTTCAGGCGCGCGAGGTCCATGTCGGCGAGCGCGCTCGACGGCGCGACGATGCCCGCGTTGTTGACGAGCGCATCGATCCGGCCGAATTTCTGCTGGAGCGTGTCGAACATCGCGATCACGTCGGCTTCGTTCGCGACGTCGCCTTCGATCGCCACGGCGCGGCCGCCGGCGTGCTCGACTTCGGCGACGGTGGCTTGCGCGGCGGCCACATTCCGCGCGTAATTCACGCCGACGCGCCAGCCGCGCGCGCCAAGCAGACGCGCGCTCGCGCGGCCAATGCCGCGGCTGCCACCGGTGATCAGAACGGCTTTCGTCATCGCAACCTCATCGTTCGGGTGAGGGCCGCGCGAACGGCGCAGCCGGTGGGACGAGCGCCCGGATGGACGCGCGGGAATCAATCGGTGCGCCCCTGCCATCAAACGCGTCGCGTTAGACCGGGTCGCGTCAGACCGGGTCGCGTCAGACCCCGTCGCGCTTGATCGCCCACTTGTCGCTTGCGGGCGGCTGATAGCGCTGCAGCTTGCCGATCAGCGCGGCCGGCTCGGCATCGATCTGCAGGATGTCGAAATAGGTCTGGCGCATGAAGCCTTCGTCGACCGTGTGCTGCAGCAGCTTGATCAACGGATCGTAGAAGCCATCGATATTCAGCACTGCCACCGCTTTCTGGTGATAGCCGAGCTGCGCCCACGTGAAGACCTCGAACAGCTCTTCGAGCGTGCCCGCGCCACCCGGCATCGCGACGAACGCGTCCGACAGGTCGGCCATCATCTTCTTGCGATGGTGCATGTCGGGCACCACGTGCAGTTCGGTCAGCCCGTTATGGCCGACTTCCTTGTTGACCAGCAGCTCGGGAATCACGCCGATCGCGCGGCCACCTTCGGCCATCACCGTATCGGCGATCACACCCATCAGCCCGACCTTGCCGCCGCCGTAGACCAGCGCGAGATCGGCCTGCACCAGCGCGCGGCCGAACGCGCGCGCCGCCTCCGCATACAACGGCTTGGCTCCGTTGGAGGAGCCGCAATACACACACACCGACTTCATACTCAAACGTCCTTCGATTCGTTACGGGGCGCGGCGCCTTCCTTGGGCGGCAGGTAATCGTAGAACTCGCGCTTGGGCAGCTTGCCGGACACGAGGTCGTCGAAAATCTGCCGCGAGCGGCCGCGCAGATAAGGCGCCATCAGCGACACGATCTGCACGCTCACCTGATGCAGCTCCGCGCGAATCGCTTCCTGCTCGTTGTACTTGCGCGGATTCATCACGAATTGATACGACAGCCAGTACGTGCCGATCACGCCGACGTTGGTGGCGATCACATGCATTTCTTCCGGCGTGGCGACCATCTCGCCGTCGGCGACGAGCTGCTCGCAGAACTGGCTCGCAAAGCGCACCTTGTGGCTGATGATCTGCTTGAAGTGCGTTTCGAGCGTGCGGTTGCGTGCGAGCAGGTCGTTCAGGTCGCGATACAGGAAGCGGTAGCGCCACGTGAAATCGACCATGTACTGCAGGTACGACCACATTTCGTCGATAGTCGCGCGATGGTCTTCCGGGAAACGCAGACGCTTTTCGATCTCCTGCTCGAACTGGCCGAAGATGCTGTTGATGATGTCGTCTTTGTTGCGAAAGTGGTAGTACAGGTTGCCTGGACTGATTTCCATTTCCTCGGCGATCGTCGTCGTCGTGACGTTCGGCTCGCCGATTTCGTTGAACAGCTTCAACGACAGTTCGAGAATCCGTTCGCGCGTGCGGCGGGGAGGTTTGGCTTCCATGTCGTCCGGCCCTGGTTATGCCGGGATGATCGCGCGGCGGCGTGCCGCTGCTGCGTGGTCCACCCGGTTGCGGTTGGTATATGAGCGCCTGCAGACCTGCCGCTCGGCGACAGGGCTCCCGCGGGAGCAAGACCACGCCGGGCGGCCCCGGCGTGGTCTCATGAGACTATCGAACGATTATAAACCGAGCGTTCTTATACCAAGCGGATAGTCAGGGTTTTCGTCCTCGGCGAGGGTTGGCGCGCAACGGGAACAGGCTGCGATGGCGGTGGGACGGCGTTTCAAACGCTTGCGGCCGGTAGGCGGCGCGCTGTCATAGCCATGCGCGCAGCCAACGCGCGACGAGCGGTCCGACGAGCAGCGCCCACGTCATCACGCACATGCCCAGCGCGACCATCACGGCCGCGCTGCCGAGGTCCTTCGCGCGGCGTGACAGCTCGTGGCGTTCGAGCGAGATCCGGTCGATCGCCGCCTCCACGCTCGAATTCAACAGCTCGACAATCAGCACCAGCAGCACCGAGCCGAGCAGCAGCACACGCGACACCGGCTCGACCGGCACCAGCAGGCCGCACGGAATCAGGATCGCGGCGAGCGTGAGTTCCTGGCGAAACGCGCTCTCCTCACGGATCGCGACACGGAATCCGGCGAGCGAATTTTTCATCGCGTGCCACGCGCGGGTGAGGCCGCGGTTGCCCTTGTACGGATTGAACGGCAGGGGCGTGAGCGGATCGTCGGGGCTGAGCGGCTCGTGTGCGGTGCTGTCGATGCCGTTTGAATCGTGCGCAGCGTTCGCATGATGCGGCGCGCCGGGTTCGCCGACATCGTCGAACGGCTCGATGCCGGTGGCGTCGTGTTTGACGTCGTGGCCGACATCGCGCTCGGCATCGACGGCGCGCAGCGCGCCGTTCGACGCGCGCCTCAGCGTGGCCTGGGTGGATTGGCTGGTTCGCATGGAGGGCTCGCGCCGCGTCAGGCGGCGGCGCTTTCCTCGCGATACGACGCATGCGGCAGTGGTTTCAGATGCGCGGCGAATTGCGCGGAAGCTGCCGCCCACGAGAAGCGCTCCGCCCATGCGCGCGCATGATGGCGATCGATCTTCAGCGCTTCGAGGCAGGCCTCTTGCAGATCCTCGTGCATCGCGCCCGCGCCGCCGTCGCCCAGCACGTCGATCGGACCGGTGACCGGATAGGCCGCCACCGGCGTGCCGCATGCGAGCGCTTCGAGCAGCACGAGCCCGAAGGTGTCGGTGCGGCTCGGGAACACGAAGACGTCGGCTGCCGCGTACACCTTCGCGAGTTCCGCCTGCGTGAGCACGCCGAGATAATTCGCTTGCGGATAGCGCGACTTCAGCTCGGCGAGTGCGGGTCCTTCGCCGGCGACCCATTTCGAGCCGGGCAGGTCCAGCTTCAAAAACGCCTCGACGTTTTTCTCGACCGCCACGCGTCCCACGTACAGGAAGATCGGCCGCGCGGAGTTGAGCACTTTCGAGTCCATCGGATGAAAGATCTCGAGGTCGACACCGCGGGTCCACAGCACGACATTCGTGAAGCCGAATTTTTCGAGGTCCTGCTTCACCACCGGCGTGGGCGCCATCACGGCGAGCGATGGCTTGTGGAACCAGTGCAGAAACTTGTAGGTCGCGGCGAGCGGTATGCCGAAACGCGCCTGCACGTATTCCGGAAAGCGCGTGTGATAGGCGGTCGTGAACGGCAGCTTGTGACGCAGCGCATACGCACGTGCGGCCATGCCGAGCGGACCTTCGGTGGCGATGTGCAACGCGTCGGGCGCGAACGTGTCGATGCGCTCGCGCAGCTTGCGGCGCGGCAGCAGCGACAGACGGATCTCCGGATAAGTCGGGCAGGCAATGGTTTTGAATTCAAGCGGCGTCAGCAGATCGACGCGATGGCCGAGCGCGGTGAGCTCACGCGTGGTGTTCTTCAGCGTGCGCACGACGCCATTGACCTGCGGTTCCCATGCGTCGGTGACGATCATGATCTTCATCGGCTTGTTCCTCGATTCGGGTCCAAAGGAAGTTAGGAAGACTACGCGGTCGCCCGGGCCTTCTGCGTGCCGGCTTGCGGCGCGCGCAGCGTGGTCCAGTAGATCACCTTGAGTTCGCCTTCATAGGTCTCGACGAGTGCCGACAGACTTTCGACCCAGTCGCCGTCGTTGCAATACAGCACGCCGTCGATGTCGCGCATCTCGGCTTTGTGAATGTGTCCGCAGACCACGCCGTCGCAGCCGCGGCGGCGCGCTTCGTCGGTCATCACCGTTTCGAACGACGAGATGAAGTTCACCGCGTTCTTCACCTGATGCTTCAGGTACTGCGACAGCGACCAGTACGGAAAGCCGAGCTTGCTGCGGATGCGGTTGAACCAGCGGTTCAGGACGAGGATCATCGTGTATAGCGTGTCGCCGAGATACGCGAGCCACTTCGCGTGCTGGATCACGCCGTCGAACAGATCGCCATGCACGATCCACAGCCGCTTGCCAGCGAGCGTCGTGTGAAACGCTTCGCCGCGCACGTGGATGTCGCCGAATGCGAGGTCGCAGAACTGGCGCGCGGCTTCGTCGTGATTGCCGGGCACGTAGATGACCTGGGTGCCTTTGCGGGCCTTGCGCAGCACCTTCTGTACGACGTCGTTGTGCGCCTGCGGCCAGTACCAGCCCTTCTTCAACTGCCAGCCGTCGATGATGTCGCCGACGAGGTACAGATACTCCGACTCGTTATGACGCAGGAAGTCGAGCAGATAGGGCGCCTGGCAACCGCTAGAACCGAGATGGATGTCGGACAGCCAGATGG
Organism: Paraburkholderia fynbosensis; assembly: GCF_902859935.1. Taxonomy (GTDB): domain Bacteria; phylum Pseudomonadota; class Gammaproteobacteria; order Burkholderiales; family Burkholderiaceae; genus Paraburkholderia; species Paraburkholderia fynbosensis. The sequence continues at coordinate 59,178 of NZ_CADIKI010000010.1, read as the reverse complement.
TGCGGTAACGGTGCGGGTCGGCGTGCTCGTCTTCGGGATGGGCGGCGTGCGCGTCGAGAGGCGGCGCCACGGGCAACGGCAAGCCGTGGTGAGCGGGGTTGGGGTCCGGGCGGAACGCGACGGTGTCGACGCTCGGGCCGGTCTGGCGGAACAGGGAAGTCGCGGACGTTTTGGGGTCCATGGCTCACGCGTCGAGTTGCGGTGCCTGTATTGGGCCGGGCGCGCGTGACCGTGCCGTGACAGTCATGAGAAGTTCTTATTACTACGGCGTGGGGCGGGGTGCGGATCGCGCGGCGGAGCGGTGCGCTTAGGGTGCGCGGCAGAAGAGCGTGGTTGGCGTGTTTGGCCTCGCTTGCGCGGCCAGGCGGGAGGTGACTGCGTGAACGGCTATTTCATGGACTGCCGGGTATGCCGAACAGACACAGCCGCCCGGAGGGTGAGTGCGCCGTTCGCTCAGCGTGCGACGGCAATCACGCGCGTACCCGCGAGCCGGTCGTGCAGGAACCGACGCTGCGGGTCGAAGCGGCCGGTTGCGGCCCACAGCACGAACCAGATGCCGGCGATCGCCAGCGTCTGCGGCAGGCGCAGCCCGAGCAGCGGATGCAGCGCGAGCGGCGGCAGAAACCACAGCCACGCGAGCACGTAACGGGCGATCGCCCGTCCCGTGGACAGCGGCGCGCCGTCGGCGGCGACGACCCGCAAGCGCCAGGTTTTCATCGGCAGGGTCTGGCCGCTGTGAGTCCAGAACCAGACGAAGTACACACCGACCACGAGGCCGATCCATGCGGCAAGCAGGTTGTGATGGGTGAGTCCGTTGCGTTGCTGCGTCAGCGTGCTGAACAGATAGCCGGCGACGAACACCACGCCGAAGAGGATCAGCGCTTCGTAGAGCAGCGCGGCGAGGCGCCGCCGAACGGTGGGGGCGATGCGAGACGCATCGGCGGGCGGTGTCGAGGTGGTGAGCGTCTGGGACACGGGGAGCCGGATCAGGAGCCGTTGAAGAGCGACGGCGCCTCGGCCGGTGACACCGGCAGCGGCGTGGCGGGCACGAAGCTGCCCGCGGCCGGAATCGCGGGCGCGGCGGCCGGGACCGGCAACGATGCGGCCGCAACGGCGCTCGCCGCCGCTACGCTGCTCGCGCCGTGCTCGCGCGCATTGACGATCCGGTCGAGACCCTTGATTTCGTTGCGCGCCGACGGCGGCGCGCTGACGACGCTCGGCCGCCGTTTGCGCTCGCTCGCGGCCAGCCGCTGCTTCTGTTCTTCGGGCAACTGCTGATAGGCCTTCCACGCGTTCTGACGAGCCTCGCGCGGCAATTCCTTCGACACCTGATAATTCTCGCGTGCGACGCGCCGCTGGTCGGGCGTCATGCGCACCCATTCGCTCATTCGCTCATGCAGGCGCTTTTGCGCATCGGGCGACATCCTGGGATAGCGCGACGCGATCTTGATCCACTTGCGCTTGCGTTCGTCGCTGAACGAATCCCACTGGGCTTCGAACGGTGCGAGCGCGAGATGTTCGGCCGAGGTGAGGCGCGACCACGCCATCGGGCTATTGCTGCCGGGCAGGCGCGGCAATTCGACGGCGAGGGTGGGAGCGGGCGTCCTGGCCGTGGCGTTGCCGCCGGCCGAGTGTGCGCCGACGGGCGAGGGGCTCGGGTAAAAGCGCGGATAGGTCGCGGCAAACGACACCAGGGCCGCGATCGCACATCCGAAAAGAACGGCCAGGCCGCGCTTGTAACTCACCCGAAAAATCTCCCGCTCAGTGGTGGGCGCGTGAAAGGTACGCGTTGAAACCGTGGTCGAGATAGGCATTGAGCGGCAGGTCGTCGCTAAGCATGGCGGCATCGATATCGGCGAGTTCGGCGGTGCGCTGCTGGTCTTCCCAGTAGGCAATGCCGATGAGGCTCACGACCAGCGCGGCGAGCGGCCACGCGAGCGCGAAGCGGCGCAGCGGCGAACGGCGGCGCTGCGGGAATTCGACTTGCGGCAGACCGGACGGCATGCCGGCGAAAGCGGGCACCAGCACCGGCGCGCTGACGGCTTCGGGCTTCTTGCGGGCGAGCGCGGCACGGCGCGCCGCGGCGAGTCGATCGACGGTGGCGGGGGCAATGCTGGCGGCGTTTTCGTCGAGCGCGCGGCGCACCTGGCGCGCGAACTCGAGTTCTTTGGTTTCGAGGGAGCTCATAGGGTGATTCCTTTGGCCTTGAGCGCTTGCGCCAGCGTGTGGGTGGCCCGCGAACAGTGCGTCTTCACACTGCCTTCGGAACAGCCCATCGCGGCGGCAGTCTCGGCGACATCCATATCTTCCCAATAACGCATGAGAAACGCCTCCCGTTGACGTGCCGGTAATTTTTGGATCTCGTCGTCGATCGACTGCAGGATCTGCTCGCGCTCGAGTTTCCGCTCGTTGCTCTCGGCCCCGGCCGAGCCTTGCTGGGCCTCGAAGGTTTCCAGCGGATCGAATTCGTCGTCGTCGGCATTGCCGAGCGACGAGAACAGGCTAACCCACGTATTGCGTACTTTCGCACGACGGAAATAGTCGTGCGTCGCATTCTGCAGAATACGCTGAAACAGCAGCGGCAACTCGGCGGGCGGACGGTCGCCGTATTTTTCGGCGAGCTTGATCATCGCGTCCTGCACGATATCGAGCGAGGCGTCGTCGTCCCGCACGGCGTAGACCGTCTGCTTGAATGCGCGCCTTTCGACGCCCGCCAGAAAATCGGCGAGTTCCTTGTCTGATGCCATCCGTTTGGGGGTCGGCGCAGCGAGCGTGCGCGTAATCGGTCGAAAAATGTCGCAAAGCTCGCGGATGCTAACAAACTTTTGCGCGGCCCGGGGCGAAACGTGGTCAACCTTGCATCGACATAACAGGATTTCGGGTGATTGCGGTCAATCCTGGAGTGTGGGGACAGGGCGCCAAGGCAATATTTGCTTGACCGCATGCGCGCCAGCAGATATCTTCGCTGGTTCGCAACATAAGTGACTTGTCTCAATTGAGGTGTGGCCCAAGAAGCTCACCTGTCAACTGGACGCGCCGCTTGAACCCGAGCCACAAGCCCGGCAGAGAGCACCCGATCAATTTTTTGCCGAAAATTCGAAAGGTGAATAAATGAATATGCCCAGCGCGGAATTCTCCACGTCGGATACGACTCCCCATCAGGAAGCTGACTCTATTGGCGGCACCGTGCTCATGAAGGCACTGGCCGACGAAGACGTCGAGTTCATCTGGGGCTATCCCGGCGGCTCGGTACTCTACATTTACGACGAGTTGTACAAGCAGGACAAATTCCAGCACGTCCTCGTACGCCACGAGCAGGCCGCGGTCCACGCCGCCGACGCGTATGCGCGCTCCACCGGCAAGGTCGGTGTGTGCCTCGTGACCTCCGGCCCCGGCGTCACCAATGCGGTGACCGGCATCGCCACCGCCTACATGGATTCGATTCCGATGGTGGTGATCAGCGGCCAGGTGCCGACTGCCGCGATCGGCCAGGATGCGTTCCAGGAGTGCGACACGGTCGGCATCACGCGTCCTTGCGTGAAGCACAACTTCCTCGTGAAGGACGTGCGCGATCTCGCCGCCACCGTCAAGAAAGCTTTCTATATTGCCCGTACTGGTCGCCCCGGCCCGGTGCTGATCGACATTCCGAAAGACGTGTCGAAAGCGCCTTGCCAGTACGAACCCGTGAAGAACGTTTCGCTGCGCTCGTATAACCCGGTGACCAAGGGCCACTCCGGCCAGATCCGCAAGGCGGTCTCGCTGTTGCTGTCGGCCAAGCGTCCGTACATCTACACCGGCGGCGGCATCATTCTCGCGGATGCATCGCGTGAGCTGAATCAGTTCGCCGACCTGCTCGGCTACCCGATCACCAACACGTTGATGGGTCTGGGCGGCTACCGCGCGAGCGACAAAAAATTCCTCGGCATGCTCGGCATGCACGGCACGTACGAAGCCAACATGGCGATGCAGCACTGCGACGTGTTGATCGCGATCGGCGCGCGCTTCGACGACCGCGTGATCGGCGACCCGACGCACTTCGCGTCGCGTCCGCGCAAGATCATCCATATCGACATCGATCCTTCTTCCATTTCCAAGCGCGTCAAAGTCGACATTCCAATCGTCGGCGACGTGAAGGAAGTGCTCAAAGAACTGATCGAGCAGTTGCAGACGGCCGAGCATGGCCCGGACACCGCGGCACTCGCCGACTGGTGGAAGGACATCGAAGCCTGGCGCGCGAAAGACTGCCTGAAGTTCGACCGCAAGAGCGACATCATCAAGCCGCAGTACGTGGTGGAAAAGGCGTGGGAACTGACCGACGGCAATGCCTTCGTGTGTTCCGACGTCGGCCAGCACCAGATGTGGGCCGCGCAGTTCTACAAGTTCAACAAGCCGCGCCGCTGGATCAATTCCGGTGGCCTCGGCACGATGGGCTTCGGCCTGCCGGCGGCGATGGGTGTGAAGATGGCGCACCCGGACGACGACGTGCTCTGCATCACGGGCGAAGGTTCGATCCAGATGTGCATCCAGGAACTGTCGACCTGCAAGCAGTACGACACCCCTGTGAAGATCATTTCGCTGAACAACCGCTATCTGGGCATGGTGCGCCAGTGGCAGCAGATCGAGTACAGCAAGCGCTATTCGCATTCGTACATGGATGCCCTGCCGGACTTCGTGAAGCTCGCCGAAGCGTACGGCCACGTCGGCATGCGTATCGAACGCACGGCGGACGTCGAACCGGCGTTGAAGGAAGCGCTGCGCCTCAAAGATCGCACGGTGTTTCTCGATTTCCAGACCGATCCGACCGAAAACGTCTGGCCGATGGTCCAGGCCGGCAAGGGCATCACCGAGATGCTCATGGGTTCGGAAGATCTATAGCGACCGTTTCCGACGCCGGCTTCGTCACGCGCGCCTTCACGAAGGGCGAACGCGGACGAAGGGGCGCAAGGCGGCTCGCAGACATCGACAAACATCTGGAAGAAGCGAATCATGAGACACATCATTTCCGTCCTGCTGGAAAACGAACCGGGCGCGTTGTCACGCGTGGTGGGTCTGTTCTCGGCACGCGGCTACAACATTGAAACCTTGACGGTGGCTCCGACCGAAGACCGTTCGCTGTCGCGCATGACCATCGTCTCAATTGGCTCGGACGACGTGATCGAACAGATCACGAAGCATCTGAACCGCCTGATCGAGGTGGTGAAAGTGGTCGACCTTACCGAGGGCGCCCACATCGAGCGTGAGCTGATGTTGATCAAGGTGCGGGCGGTCGGCAAGGAACGTGAGGAAATGAAGCGGATGTCGGATATTTTCCGCGGCCGCATCATCGACGTCACTGAAAAGACCTACACGATCGAACTGACGGGTGCGAGCGACAAGCTCGACGCTTTCATCGAAGGGCTCGATTCCACGGCGATTCTCGAGACGGTCCGTACGGGCAGCTCGGGCATCGGGCGCGGCGAGCGCATTCTGAAGGTCTGACGCGCGGCGCCCGGGTGTCGTGCCTGGGGCGCCGTGACCAAACGTTTCGATCGAGCTCGGGCAGTGCATGACGAACCCGGCCAGCAACACACTATTCGCAGTATTTGCATTTCACTGATTCATCGAATTTAGCCAAGGAACCGACATGAAAGTTTTCTACGACAAGGACGCCGACCTCTCCCTGATCAAGGGCAAGCAAGTCACCATCATCGGCTATGGCTCGCAAGGCCATGCGCACGCGCTGAACCTGAAGGAAAGCGGCGTGAACATCACGGTCGGTCTGCGCAAGGGCGGCGCATCGTGGAGCAAGGCTGAGAACGCCGGCCTGCAAGTCAAGGAAGTGGCGGAAGCCGTCAAGGGTGCGGACGTCGTCATGATGCTGCTGCCGGACGAGCAGATCGCCGAAGTCTATGCGAAGGAAGTGCACGCCAACGCCAAACAAGGCGCAGCGCTGGCATTCGCGCACGGCTTTAACGTGCATTACGGTCAAGTGATTCCGCGTGCCGATCTCGACGTGATCATGATCGCGCCGAAGGCGCCGGGCCACACGGTTCGCGGCACCTACTCGCAAGGTGGCGGCGTGCCGCACCTGATCGCTGTCGCGCAAGACAAGTCGGGCGCAGCACGTGACATCGCGCTGTCGTACGCAGCGGCGAACGGCGGCGGCCGTGCCGGGATCATCGAAACGAACTTCCGCGAAGAAACGGAAACCGACCTGTTCGGCGAACAGGCTGTTCTGTGCGGCGGTACGGTCGACCTGATCAAGGCCGGCTTCGAAACCCTGGTGGAAGCCGGTTACGCGCCGGAAATGGCGTACTTCGAGTGCCTGCACGAACTGAAGCTGATCGTCGACCTGATCTACGAAGGCGGCATCGCGAACATGAACTACTCGATCTCGAACAACGCCGAATACGGCGAGTACGTGACGGGTCCGCGTATTGTGACGGCTGAAACGAAGAAGGCGATGAAGGCCGTGCTGACCGACATCCAGACGGGCGAGTACGCAAAGAGCTTCATCATCGAAAACAAGGCAGGCGCACCGACGCTGCAATCGCGCCGCCGTCTGACGGCCGAGCACCAGATCGAACAGGTCGGTTCGAAGCTGCGCGCGATGATGCCGTGGATCGCGAAGAACAAGCTGGTCGACCAGTCGAAGAACTAAGCGAATTGCTGCTTGAGTCCGGCGCGGTGTGCTGCTGATGCAGTCCCGCAGCGGCCGGACAAATCAAAAAGCCGTCCAAGGGTGCTGAACCCTGGGCGGCTTTTGCTATCCTACGGTTTTACAAAAATACAGAAGCCATCCATGAATTACCCTCATCCGATCATCGCGCGAGAAGGCTGGCCGTTCATCGCCATCGCGGCTGTCGTTGCATTACTGGTTCACGCCTTCGCGGGGTTCGGGATTGCATGGCTGTTCTGGCTGATCCTGATCTTCATAGTGCAGTTCTTCCGCGATCCGGCCCGCCCGATTCCCACCCAGGCGAACGCCGTGCTGTGCCCGGCCGACGGCCGCATCGTCGCAGTCGAAACCGCGCACGATCCGTACGCGAATCGTGAAGCGCTGAAGATCAGCGTGTTCATGAACGTCTTCAACGTCCACTCGCAGCGTTCGCCGGTGGATGGCGCGATCTCCAAGGTCGAATACTTCCCGGGCGCCTATCTGAATGCCGCGGTGGACAAGGCCTCGACTGAGAACGAGCGCAATGCGGTGGTGATCGAAATGGCCGGCGGCCAGACGGTGACATCGGTGCAGATTGCCGGGTTGATCGCGCGGCGTATTCTTTGCTACGTCAGGGCAGGCGAGCCGCTTACCCGTGGCCAGCGTTACGGGTTCATCCGGTTCGGCTCGCGCGTCGACGTTTATCTGCCGGTGGGCAGCCGTCCGCGTGTGTCGATCGGCGAGAAGGTGTCCGCATCGTCCACGATCCTCGCTGAACTCTAAAGCGGCACACAGGAGGTTTTCGAATGGCCGCATTCAAACCGCGTCGACCCCGTAATAGCGGCGGACCGCTACCGCGTCCGTTCCGCCGCAACAAGCCGATGGTGGCGGAGTCGCCGGCCGTCGAGAGCCGGCGCGCGCAGCGTCAGCAGTTCCTGAGAAAGCGCGGCATTTATCTGTTGCCGAACGCGTTCACGACGGCGGCGCTGTTCTGCGGCTTCTTTGCCGTGGTGCAGGCAATGAACGTGCGCTTCGAAATCGCGGCCATCGCGATCTTCGTGGCGATGGTGCTCGACGGCATGGACGGTCGCGTCGCACGTATGACGCATACGCAAAGCGCATTCGGCGAGCAGTTCGACAGCCTGTCGGACATGGTGTCGTTCGGTGTCGCGCCCGCGCTCGTCATGTACGAGTGGATTCTGAAGGACCTCGGCCGCTGGGGCTGGCTTGCGGCGTTTGTCTACTGTTCGGGCGCGGCGTTGCGGCTTGCGCGCTTCAATACGAACATCGGCGTGGTCGACAAGCGTTTCTTTCAGGGCATGCCGAGCCCGGCTGCGGCGGCGCTGATCGCCGGTTTCGTGTGGCTCGCCACCGACAACCGCGTGCCGCTGAAGTTGGTCTGGCTGCCGTGGGTCGCGTTCGTGCTGACCATCTACGCCGGCGTGACGATGGTGTCAAATGCGCCGTTCTATAGCGGCAAGGCACTCGACGTGCGGCATCGCGTGCCGTTCGGCGTGATCCTGCTGGTCGTGGTCGCGTTCGTGCTGGTGTCGTCCGATCCGCCGCTGATGCTGTTCGGCCTGTTCGTGCTGTATGGTTTGTCCGGGTATGTGTTCTGGGGCTACCAGGCGTTGCGCGGCAGGGCGAATCCAGCCCGCTCGGTGGCGCACGACAGGTAACGGCCTGCGGCTGTCCACCTGGCCACGACATGCAAAAACGGCATCCTTCTGGGTGCCGTTTTTTTGTTTTGCCAGGCCTGTCTGGCGACGCTTCCAAGGCAGGTCCGACGCCAATTGCGTGGCGGCGGGAATGCCGCTATAGTCGTCGGATAACGTGCGTTCAGGCTCGCATTTGAGTCGCAATGCGAGCCTCGGCAAGCCGGCATACCGTCCCCACGTGCGAGTGCCGGCGCCGCTGCCGCACTGATCGTCGACAATCATTTCGCCCTCCGTGTGCCGCGTCAGCGGCCGAGCGTCGCCAGCGCACGCAAAACACCCGAACTCCACTATCCAATCCCCCATCTGAACGACTCCTGAGGAGCCCCGACATGTCCGACAAACTGATCATTTTCGACACGACGTTGCGTGACGGCGAGCAATCGCCCGGCGCGTCGATGACGAAGGAAGAGAAAATCCGCATCGCCAAGCAGCTCGAACGGATGAAAGTGGACGTGATCGAAGCCGGCTTCGCGGCAAGTTCGAACGGCGACTTCGATTCGATCCAGACGATCGCGGGGCTGATCAAGGACAGCACGATCTGCTCGCTCGCCCGTGCGAACGACAAGGACATCCAGCGCGCTGCCGACGCCCTCAAGCCGGCCGATCATTTCCGCATCCATACGTTCATCGCGACGTCGCCGCTGCACATGGAAAAGAAGCTGCGCATGACGCCCGACCAGGTGTTCGAGCAAGCGAAGCTGGCGGTGCGTTTTGCGCGCAAATTCACGGACGACGTCGAGTTCTCGCCGGAAGACGGCAGCCGTTCGGACATGGACTTCCTGTGCCGCGTGCTCGAAGCGGTGATCGCCGAAGGCGCGACCACGATCAACATCGCGGACACGGTCGGCTACGGCGTGCCGGAGCTGTATGGTCAACTCGTGAAGACGCTGCGCGAGCGCATTCCGAACTCGCACAAGGCGGTGTTTTCGGTGCATTGCCATAACGACCTCGGCATGGCGGTGGCGAATTCGCTGGCGGGTGTACAGATCGGCGGTGCGCGCCAGGTCGAGTGCACGATCAACGGTCTCGGCGAGCGCGCAGGCAATACGTCGCTCGAAGAAATCGTGATGGCGGTGAAGACCCGCAAGGATTATTTCGGCCTCGAACTCGGCCTCGACACGACGCAGATCGTGCCGGCCTCAAAGCTGGTGTCGCAGATCACCGGTTTCGTCGTGCAGCCGAACAAGGCGGTGGTCGGCGCGAACGCGTTCGCGCACGCGTCCGGCATTCATCAGGACGGCGTGCTGAAAGCGCGCGACACCTACGAAATCATGCGCGCCGAAGACGTGGGCTGGAGCGCGAACAAGATCGTGCTCGGCAAGCTGTCGGGCCGCAATGCGTTCAAGCAGCGCTTGCAGGAACTCGGCATCGCGCTCGACAGCGAAGCGGAGTTGAACACCGCGTTCGCGCGCTTCAAGGAACTGGCCGACCGCAAGGCCGAAATCTTCGACGAGGACATCATCGCGATCGTCACTGAAGAATCGGCCGAAGCGCAGCAGAAGGAGCACTACAAGTTCGTGGCGCTGTCGCAGCATTCGGAAACCGGCGAGCAGCCGCACGCGAAGGTCGTGTTCTCGGTGGAAGGCAAGGAGATCACCGGCGAGGCGCGGGGCAACGGCCCGGTCGATGCCACGCTCAACGCGATCGAAACGGAAGTGGGCAGCGGCTCGGAACTGCTGCTGTACTCGGTCAACGCGATCACGACCGGCACTCAGGCACAGGGTGAGGTGACCGTGCGCCTGTCGAAGAGCGGGCGCATCGTCAATGGCGTGGGCACCGATCCGGATATCGTCGCGGCTTCCGCGAAGGCTTATATCTCGGCGCTCAACAAGCTGTATTCGAATGTCGACAAGTTGAATCCGCAGCGCTCGGAGTGACGCGAGCGCGGCGCGCTGATGGCGTGACCGTCTATGCCGAAGCAAAGCCCCGTGCCGTTGCAGGCGCGGGGCTTTTGTTTTGGTGCGCCTGGATTGCTGTGCGCATGCCATGACGCCATCAGCGCGGCGTTTTGCGCGTATCTGGATGTCCTGCGAACTATTGCGCCGCCGTGCGCCGCATCGACCAGCCGCGTGCCGCGCGAGCCTGCGCCTGAACCTGGTGCCGCACGTCGACGGCGATCCCGCGGCGCGGCGCATCGACGACGAACGCGTCGAGCAACTCGCGCACATCGTGGTCGACGAAATCGGCGCGCGTCGCGTCGACGATCACGGTGGCGCCGTCGGGAATCTGCCGCAGGTAATGCTTGAGCGGCACCTTGCCGAGAAACGACACATCCTTGCGGAACGACAGCAGATAGTGATCGCCATGTTGCGCGAGCACGATCGGACTGCGCAGGTTCGCATACAGCGCGAGCAGCACGCTGCACAGAATGCCGAGCACGATGCCGATCAGCAGGTCGGTCGCAAGCACGCCGAGCAGCGTGACGATGAACGGTGCGAACGGCGCAAACCCCTGCCTTGCGATAGCGACGAACAACGACGGCTTGGCGAGCTTCAGCCCCGTGAAGATCAGGATCGCCGCAAGGCAGGCGAGCGGAATCAGATTAATCACGCTGGTCAGCGCAAACACGCTGACCAGCAGCAGGACGCCGTGAATGATCGCCGACAGCCGGCTCTGCGCACCCGCGTGCACGTTGGCGGAGCTGCGCACGATCACCGACGTGATCGGCAGGCCGCCGATCGCGCCCGCGATCAGATTGCCCACGCCTTGTGCCTTCAACTCGCGATCCGGCGGCGCGGCGCGTCGTTCGGGATCGATCTGCTCGATCGCTTCCAGGCTCAACAGCGTTTCAAGACTCGCGACGATCGCGAGCGTGATGGCGACCCGCCAGACATCGGGATTGACGAGTTGTGCGAAGTGCGGCCCGAAGTCGGCCCATTCGAGCGCGAGCCGCAGCGCCGCGAACGATTCCAATGAAGGCAGCGCGACCCGATGTTCGGCAGGCGGCGTGAGCGACGGCGCCAGCAGACTCAGCAGCAACGTCGCGCCAATTCCCAGCAGCACCACCGCGAGCGGCGCCGGCACGAGGCGCACCAGCGCGAAGCGACGCAGCGCGCGGGTTTCCCAGCCGACCAGGATCGCGAGCGACAGCAACGTGATCAAGCCGGCCGTCAGCGAGATCGAGCCGAACCCTGTCGCGACCGAGCCGCCCGCCTGAGCCGCGGCTTGCGCTCTGGACGACGCGTGAGCGCCGACCCACCCAAGCGCGAGGGGAAATTGCTTGACGATCAACAGCACGCCGATGGCCGCGAGCATGCCCTTGATGACCGGCGACGGCACATAGGCGGCGAACCGGCCGGCCTTGAGCATGCCGAAGCCGAACTGGATCGCGCCGGACAGCAGCACGGCCAGCAGGAAGGCGGAAAAGCTGCCAAGTTGCGCGATACCGTCGACGACGATCACGACGAGACCCGCCGCCGGTCCGCTCACGCTCAGGCGCGAGCCGCTCAGCACGGCCACCACCAGCCCGCCGACGATGCCCGATACCAGCCCGGCGAACGGTTCGACACCCGAGGCATTGGCGATGCCCAGACAGAGCGGCAACGCCACCAGAAAAACGACCGTGCCCGCTAGCAGATCGCGCTGAAACGTGGAGAAAAAAGCCTGAAGGTTCATGGTGTCGGTGCGGTAAGGGATGGCGGCAGATGGCTGGAAAGGGCTGGACCGGCTTCGGTTCCAGCGGCGGTTCGAACGACGCGGCGCACGGCGCTGTGCGCTAGGCGGCGCTATGGGCGGCGGTCGTGCAGGTCGTCGCGTCGTCGGCTTCATAGCCGGACGTCAGGACCTTGATGCGCCCATCGTCGAGCGCGAAGATCCAGCCGTGGACGAGCGGCGCCGGATCGGCTTCCAGCACGATTGGACTCGCGCGCAGCCGGCGTACCTGTTCGAGCACGTTCAGTTCGGCGAGGCGATCGACACGCTCACGTTCGCTCGCGTGGCCATGCAGTTCCTCGCGAAGCGTTTTCGCGAGCGCGCAGAGCGGCGCGATCCGGCGATTCACGTGCGGTAGCCCCGGGTCCGGTGGCAGCAGCGCGGCGCGCACGCCGCCGCAGCCGTAGTGGCCGCAGACGATCACATGGCCGACCTTCAGCACCCGCACCGCGTATTCGAGGACGCTCGCGGAGTTGTCGTCGCCCGGATGAAAGAGGTTGGCGATGTTGCGGTGGACGAACAGATCACCGGGCTCGCATTGCGTGATGGTTTCGGCGGGCACGCGGCTGTCCGAACAGCCGATCCACAGCACATGAGGGTTCTGGCCACGCACCAGGTCACGAAAAAAACCGGGGTTGCGCGCGGCGGTTTCATGCGCCCATGCAACGTTGGCGACCAGCAGACGTTTGGGACGGTTCATCGATAGCGGCTCCGTAAGTGAGAGAGCACCCTTTCGGTGCCGGATCACGGGGCTGTGCCCTGCTGCTCTTCAGGGAGCCGGCGCCGAATTAATGCTTACGAATGCCTTTCTATCAAAAAATAAATCAGCTGTGCCCGAACAAAATTCGCGGGTATGCGCAATAAATAAATAAAAAAAAGCCGCCTCGAGGAAGGCGGCTTCGTGGATGCCCGCGCATAGCGTTCGGGCAAGCGCTCAGAACATGTTGCGGCGCCCCGGATCGTGCAACGGGTCAGGCGTTTTCTGCGTGAGCCGCACGATGCCCTGTTCGTCAAAATAGAAGCTGTACATCATGTACCAGACGTTGTCTTCGAGGTAGCGATACGTCCAGACTTCGCGCTTCATCAACGGGAAATACGCGGTTTCGACCGGGCGGCCGAAATTCACCAGCACGTCGCTCTTGGTCCATTTGCCGATTTCGGCCCGGTAGAACTCGTTGGGTTGCAGCACCTGGCGCACGTTGACGATCTTGCCGGCCGCGTCGATGTCGGCGGCGGTGGTCGTTTCGCCCATCGGCTGGGTTGGCCACATCAGGCGTCTGGCGCCGTTCGGCAGGTCGTAGACTTCGCGCGGCGGGCCGAGGCGCGCGACGATGGTCGATTCGTCGGCTCCCGGTTGATACTGCTGCCAGGGCTGCGCGCAGCCGGCGAGCGTCAACGCGCTCAGGCAGACGAGCGCCGCGCGGCGCAGACGTCCGGCGGCCGGCGCTGCGCTCGAGGCCGCTGTGGCGTGATGACGGTTCAACATGGATTCCTCCGATGGTGTTTGAGTAGCGGTTTTTATCATCGAGACGCATCATTTTGACACGCGCTGTGGCAAAGGATCTGCGCTTCGCGCGCACGCCGTGCGCCTGGTGCGATAACGGCTGTGCCGGCTTGCTTATTCCGTCCAGTACGTCCTATGATCCGCGCTTCGACGATTCAGGCGGGGCGATGACGATGGCGATGTGGCAACGGCGGGCGGCAGCGGCGCTGACGGCGCTGGCGGCGATTTCGATGGCCGCGGCGGCTTATGCGGCGGCCCAGACGGCGGCGAACCCGGGCGCCAATTCGACCGCGAACGCGGCGACGAAGCCGGCCGGTGCGCCGATCCGGCTCGCGCTGATCGAAGGCATGTCGGGGCCGTTCGCGAATGCGGGCGCAGCGGTCGAGCGCAATCTGCGCTTCGGCGTCGAGCAGGTGAATGCGCAGGGCGGCGTGAAGCTCGCCGACGGCGCTCACCCGTTCGAACTGGTCGTACTCGACAGCAAGGGCAGCGCCGAAGATGCGCTCACGCAACTGCGCGCGGCCGCCGACCGCCATATCGGCTACGTCATGCAGGGCAACAGTTCGGCGGTCGCCGCCGCGCTGATCGGCGCAATCGACAAGCAGAACAGCCGCGAGCCGGGCAACCGCGCGCTGTTCCTCAACTATTCCGCCGACGACCCCGCGCTCACCAACGCCAATTGCAGCTTCTGGCATTTCCGCTTCGACGCGCACGCAGGCATGCGCATGGACGCGCTGGCCGACGTGATCCAGCGCGACAAGGCGGTGAAGAAGGTGTATCTGCTGAATCAGGATTACAGCTTCGGCCATGACGTCAGCAGCCTCGCGCGCTCGACACTGGCGGCGAAGCGCCCGGATATCGTGGTGGTCGGCGACGAATTTCATCCGATCGGCCGAGTCAAGGATTTCGCGCCCTACATTGCCAAAATCCGCGCGAGCGGCGCCGACGCGGTGATCACCGGTAACTGGGGCAACGACCTGACGCTGCTCGTCAAGGCGGCGCGTGAGCAGGGGCTGGACACGAAGTTCTACACTTTCTACGGCAACAGCCTCGGGGCGCCAGCGGCGCTGGGCGACGCCGGCGTCGGTCACGTGATTGCGGTCGCCGACTGGCACCCGAATGCGGGCGGCGCCGCTTCCGACGCGTGGTACGCCGCGTTCCGGACCCGTTTCTCCGCCGCGCAGGACGACTACCCGGTGCTGCGCATGCCCTTGATGATCGAAACCCTTGCCGCGGCGATGAAGCGGGCCGGCAGCGCCGATCCCACAGCCGTTGCCCGCGCGCTGGAGGGGCTGCGCTTCGACAACGGCTTTCACGCATCGTGGATGCGCGCCGACGACCATCAGCTGATTCAGCCCCTGTATGTGATGGAGATGGACAAAGCCGGCACGCCGGGCGTGCGCTTCGACAACGAAGGCTCCGGCTAAGGCTTCCGCACCGTGTTGGCGTTGCCGCCCGAGCGCACCGTCGCGCCGACCGTTTGCAAGATGCGGCGACCGTGACGCCGGCGGGCGTGCGAGGGCGTCGCGCGTACGCGGGTGGGTACCATTCGCCCCGGCTCGGCCGGGTTCGCGGCCGGATCGGCCTGTGCTACAATACGCGTCCCGTTATGAGGCAGGGTTGTGATTCTGTCATGCATGCGGGGTAATCCACGGCACGGCCTTTCTTCCGTGACCGCCTGTCCAGTTCTCAAGGAAATAGACATGTCCGCAGTTGAAACAAGCAAGAAGTCCGAAGTCGTTGCGCAATTCGCACGCGCAGCTAACGACACCGGCTCCCCCGAAGTTCAGGTCGCGCTGCTCACGACCCGCATCAACGAACTGACCGTTCACTTCAAGGCACACGCGAAAGATCACCACAGCCGCCGCGGTCTGCTGCGCATGGTCAGCCGCCGTCGTAAGCTGCTCGACTACCTGAAGAGCAAGGACGCGGATCGTTACCGCAGCCTGATCGAGAAGCTGGGTCTGCGTAAGTAATCGGCCAGTCGTTCAGCAAGATGCCTGTGTCAGTTTCGCTGATACAGGCATTTTGTTTTTGCACGATGCGCTTCACGTGGTGCGCATCGCCTGTCGTCCGCAGTGGCGTGCCGGTTCATGCAGCGGGGGCAGGCAAGAGCAGTATTTGCAGTAACCCAGACAGTAATCAAAGCAGTAGAGCAAGCAGCAAAAAAGAAACACGGCCGGGCCCCAGGGCAGAGCTTTGTGTCATTCCAGCGGTCCACGCATGTACCCGACGCAGCGCGTGGTTCTCTGGAATGGCATAACACTACTCTTCCCATGTGGCGCCGGTCTGGCGTTGCCGCGCCGCTTCTGGTCCGCGCGGCATTACGATGAGGAAAGCAATGACTATGTTCAATAAGATCGTCAAAGAGTTCAAGTGGGGACAACATAACGTTCGCCTCGAAACCGGCGAAATCGCTCGCCAGGCGAGCGGTGCGGTGATCGTCGACGTCGAAGACACCGTCGTGCTGGCAACCGTGGTCGGCGCCAAGACGGCCAAGCCGGGCCAGGACTTCTTCCCGCTGACCGTCGACTACCTCGAAAAGACCTACGCCGCCGGTAAGATCCCGGGTGGCTTCTTCCGCCGCGAAGGCCGTCCGTCGGAAGGCGAAACGCTGACCTCGCGCCTGATCGATCGTCCGCTGCGCCCGCTGTTCCCGGAAGGCTTCTACAACGAAGTCCAGGTCGTGATCCACGTGCTGTCGCTGAACCCGGAAATCCCCGCCGACATCCCGGCGCTGATCGGCGCGTCAGCGGCGCTCGCCGTGTCCGGTCTGCCGTTCAATGGCCCGGTCGGCGCAGCGCGCGTGGCCTACATCAACAACGAATACGTGTTGAACCCGACGCGTTCGCAAATGAAGGAATCGGCGCTCGACCTGATCGTCGCCGGTACGGAGCGCGCGGTGCTGATGGTGGAATCGGAAGCCCAGCAACTGAGCGAAGAAGTGATGCTCGGCGGCGTGGTGTTCGGCCATGAGCAGATGCAGATCGCGATCGACGCGATCCACGATCTGGTCCGCGAAGGCGGCAAGCCGGAATGGGATTGGCAACCGGCGGCGAAGAACGAGCCGCTGATCGCACGCGTGACGGAACTGGCGCAAGCCGACCTGCTCGCCGCTTACCAGATCCGCGACAAGCAGGCGCGTTCGGCCAGGCTGAAGGAGGTCTACGCAGCGACGTCGGCGAAGCTCGAAGAAGACGCAGCGGCAAGCGGTACGCCGGCAGCCGACAAGGCTACCGTCGGCAACGTGCTGTTCGACATCGAAGCGAAGATCGTCCGCACGCAGATCCTGAACGGCGAGCCGCGTATCGACGGCCGTGACACGCGCACCGTGCGCCCGATCGAAATCCGTACCGGCGTGCTGCCGCGTACGCACGGCTCGGCACTGTTCACGCGCGGCGAAACGCAAGCGCTGGTGGTTGCCACACTCGGCACGAAGGGCGACGAGCAGAACATCGACGCGCTCGAAGGCGAGTACCGCGAACGCTTCATGCTCCACTACAACATGCCTCCGTTCGCGACCGGCGAAACGGGCCGCGTCGGTTCGCCGAAGCGCCGTGAAATCGGTCACGGCCGTCTGGCCAAGCGGGCGCTGGCTGCGTGCCTGCCGAGCGCCGACGAATTCGGCTACTCGATCCGCGTCGTGTCGGAAATCACGGAGTCGAACGGTTCGTCGTCGATGGCTTCGGTGTGCGGCGGCTGCCTCGCGCTGATGGACGCCGGCGTGCCGATGAAGGCGCACGTCGCCGGCATCGCGATGGGCCTGATCCTCGAAGGCAACCGTTTTGCCGTGCTGACCGACATCCTCGGCGACGAAGATCACCTCGGCGACATGGACTTCAAGGTGGCGGGTACCGAGCAAGGCGTGACCGCGCTGCAGATGGACATCAAGATCCAGGGCATCACGAAGGAAATCATGCAGGTCGCGCTCGCGCAAGCGAAGGAAGGCCGTATGCACATCCTCGGCAAGATGACCTCGGCGGTGTCGGGCGCGAACACGCAGTTGTCGGAGTTCGCACCGCGCATGATCACCATCAAGATCAACCCGGAAAAGATCCGCGACGTGATCGGCAAGGGTGGTTCGGTGATCCGCGCGCTGACCGAAGAAACCGGCACGACGA
Source organism: Paraburkholderia fynbosensis (assembly GCF_902859935.1). Classification (GTDB taxonomy): domain Bacteria; phylum Pseudomonadota; class Gammaproteobacteria; order Burkholderiales; family Burkholderiaceae; genus Paraburkholderia; species Paraburkholderia fynbosensis. The sequence goes on along the minus strand of NZ_CADIKI010000010.1, from coordinate 41,547 downwards.
TCGATATTTCAGACGACGGCGTCGTCACCATCGCGAGCACGAGCAGCGAAGGGATGGCCGAAGCGAAGAAGCGTATCGAGAACATCACGCTGGAAGTCGAAGTGGGCCAGGTGTACGAAGGCACCGTGCTCAAGCTGCTCGATTTCGGCGCGATCGTCAACATCCTGCCGGGCAAGGACGGTCTGCTGCATATCTCTGAAATCGCCAACGAGCGCATCAAAGACATCAACGACTATCTGAAGGACGGCCAGCAGGTCAAGGTCAAGGTCATCCAGACGGACGAGAAGGGCCGCGTGCGTTTGTCGGCCAAGGCATTGCTGAACGACGCCGCGAACGGCGCGCCGCAAGGCGAGCCGACGCCGCAGTAATGCGGTAGCGGAGCAACGGCCGGCAGCGCGCATGCGCGCCGGCCGTTTTTCATGCAGGGTGGATTGCGTTGCAGATGAGTGCAAGTGGCGACAAGCGGGTACTCTGTTTGCGTCGGGCGCTTTGCCGCAGGTCGGACGAATGGCGTCCGTCGCGCTGAGCAACGGGTATGCAACGCAATCCAATCTTGGAGTAGACGCAGATGAAAGCGATCGAAATCACCGAATTCGGTGCGCCGGACGTCCTCAAGCTGGCGGAACGACCCACGCCGCAGCCGAAAGCGGGTGAGGTGCTGATCAAGGTGGCGGCATCCGGCATCAACCGTCCGGATGTGTTCCAGCGCAAGGGCGGCTATGCGCCGCCGCCCGGTGCGTCGGACCTGCCGGGGCTGGAGGTGGCGGGTGAGATCGTCGGCGGTGCGATCGACGAAAAGAGCAACCCGTTTGGTTTGAAAATCGGCGACCGTGTGTGTGCCTTGCTGGCGGGCGGCGGGTACGCGGAATATGCGGTCGCGCCGCTGTTGCAGTGCTTGCCGGTGCCGGCGGGTTTGTCGGACGTGGAAGCGGCTTCGCTGCCGGAGACTTTCTTCACGGTGTGGAGCAACGTGTTCGATCGCGCGCAACTCGGCAAAGGCGAGGGCGCGCCGAACGAAACGCTGCTGGTGCAGGGCGGCTCGAGCGGCATCGGCGTGACGGCGATCCAGATTGCGCATGCGCTCGGTTTTCGCGTGTTCGCCACCGCCGGGTCGGATGAAAAGTGCCGTGCATGTGAGGCGCTGGGCGCCGAGCGGGCGATCAACTACAAGACCGAAGACTTCGTCGAAGTGATCAAGTCGCTGACCAACGATCGTGGCGTCGACGTGGTGCTCGACATGGTGGCGGGCAGCTACGTGCCGCGCGAGCTCGCGGCGCTCGCCGACGGTGGTCGCATCGTCGTGATCGCTTTGTTGGGCGGCGCGAAGGCGGAGCTGAATCTGAACGAGGTGCTGCGCCGCCGTTTGACCGTGACCGGCTCGACGCTGCGTCCACGGCCGATCGAATTCAAGGCGAAGATCGCCGCGCGACTGAAAGAACAGGTGTGGCCGCATCTCGAAGCGGGCCGTATCAAGCCTGTCGTGCACCGCGTATTTCCGGCCGCGCAGGCGGCTGACGCGCATGCGCTGATGGAAAGCAGCACGCACGTCGGCAAGATCGTACTGGCTTGGGGGCAGGGCGCTTGACACGGTCGGTTTGACCCGATCCACCCCACGCAGTAAAATTGCGCGTTTTGCGCACGCCGAATGAATCCGAACGGCGGACTGCAAGCGCAAACAAAGTCCGCCCGCCAAGACTAGACGAGACGATGTCGAAACAACAACGAGCCAAACTGGTAGTCGGTAACTGGAAGATGCACGGGCGTCTCGCTGCGAATGCCACGCTGTTGCAGGCTGTGGCGCAAGGCTCGGGCGATCTGCCGGCTGACGTGCGCGTGGGCGTGTGTGTGCCGAGTCTGTATCTCGCGCAGACTCAATCGTTGCTGGAAGGCAGTCGGGTCGCGTGGGGCCTGCAGGACGTGTCAGCGTTCACGCATGGTGCCTATACCGGTGAAGTGGCGGCACCCATGGCGACGGATTTCGGCGCGACGTTCGCGATCGTCGGTCACTCGGAGCGTCGTGCCTATCATCGCGAAAGCGCCGAACTGGTCGCGGTGAAAACGCAGCGCGCGCTGGAAGCGGGTTTGACGCCGATCGTGTGCGTCGGCGAAACGCTCCAAGAGCGCGAAGCCGGTTCGACCGAGCAGGTGGTCGGCGCTCAGCTGGATGAAGTGCTGGCGAAGCTGTCGGTGCAGGAGGCGGCCCGTTTGGTCGTCGCGTACGAGCCGGTCTGGGCGATCGGCACCGGCAAGAGCGCGAGCTCGGCCCAGGCGCAGGCAGTTCATGCGTTTCTGCGCGCGCGTCTGGCGGCAAAGGGCGCGGCGGTGGCGGATGTGCCGCTGTTGTATGGCGGCAGCGTGAAGCCGGAAAACGCGGAAGAATTGTTCCGTCAACCGGATATCGACGGCGGCCTGATCGGCGGCGCGTCGTTGAAGGACCAGGATTTTCTGGCGATCTGCAAGGCCGCGGCTGCAACCAGCGTCGCCGGTTAAGCAGGGCGCCCTGTCGAGGATGACCCCATCCCGCGAAACACACTGTGTGTGGCGCGGTTAAATAAAGACTCAGGTGAGTGTGATGCTGTATTTGAAAACATTGATTATCGTCGTTCAGCTGTTGTCGGCTCTTGGGGTCATCGGCCTTGTCTTGCTGCAACACGGCAAAGGCGCCGATATGGGCGCTGCTTTCGGTAGCGGCGCATCGGGCAGCCTGTTCGGTGCAACCGGTTCGGCCAACTTTTTGTCGCGGACGACGGCCGTACTCGCCGCAGTGTTTTTTGTCACGACGCTCGCGCTCACTTATCTTGGCGCGTATCGGTCGAAACCTTCCGCGGGCTTGCTGGGCGCGGCGGTGACCGCACCGGCTGCGCCGACGGCCACGCCCGGCGCTTCCGCGCCGGTCGCCGGCTCGGCTGCACTGCCGGCATCGCCGGCCTCGCCGGCGTCCGTTCCGGCCACCGGTGTGCCGAAATAAATTTTCGTTCAAACTGCCTTTGGTGCGTTGAACAAACTGTTTAAACAAGTTACAATTCAAGTCTTGAAGCGATTCGCGGGTTTTACAAGTTGTTTTCCCGGATTGCATGCAGTGCCGACGTGGTGAAATTGGTAGACACGCTATCTTGAGGGGGTAGTGGCGAAAGCTGTGCGAGTTCGAGTCTCGCCGTCGGCACCAAAATGTTATCTAAATGCCAGCCGCTTGCTTCGCTTCGGCTGGCATTTTCACTTTCAGGGCACGGCTTGCGTTGGGCTTGCGGCATGTGCGTTTCGGAAGTGATTTCGCGTCAGGAGTGCTATGCTCTTGGCGGCACTTTAGAACCAACCGATTGAGGATAGTCTTGAACCTCGCAGCCTATTTCCCCGTCTTGTTGTTCCTCGTTGTAGGCACTGGTTTAGGCGTAGCGCTGGTCAGTATCGGTAAGATCCTTGGTCCCAACAAGCCCGATACCGAGAAAAACGCACCGTACGAGTGCGGCTTCGAAGCATTCGAAGATGCGCGCATGAAGTTCGACGTGCGCTACTACCTCGTCGCCATTCTCTTCATCATTTTCGACCTTGAAACCGCGTTCCTGTTCCCGTGGGGCGTGGCCTTGCGTGACATCGGCTGGCCTGGCTTCATGGCAATGATGATTTTCCTGCTCGAGTTCCTGCTTGGTTTTGCCTATATCTGGAAGAAGGGCGGCCTCGACTGGGAATGATGGATTAATCGCCGGTTTGCGTGGGTGGCCAAGGCTTGCCGCCCCGTCTGGAGTGGAAAGCAAATGAGTATCGAAGGGGTCTTGAAGGAAGGGTTTGTCACCACCACGGCAGACAAACTGATCAACTGGACGCGCACCGGCTCGTTGTGGCCGATGACGTTCGGTCTTGCGTGCTGTGCGGTCGAGATGATGCATGCGGGCGCTGCCCGTTACGACCTCGACCGCTTCGGCGTGGTGTTTCGTCCCAGTCCGCGTCAGTCGGACGTGATGATCGTCGCCGGCACGCTGTGCAATAAGATGGCGCCCGCTCTGCGCAAGGTTTATGACCAGATGGCCGAGCCGCGCTGGGTGATCTCGATGGGCTCGTGCGCGAATGGCGGCGGCTATTACCACTACTCGTATTCGGTAGTGCGCGGCTGCGACCGGATCGTGCCGGTCGACGTCTATGTGCCGGGTTGCCCGCCTACCGCTGAAGCGCTGGTCTACGGCGTGATCCAGTTGCAGGCCAAGATTCGCCGCACCAACACCATCGCCCGTCAATAAGGCCAACGCCTCCCCCACAATATGGCAAGCAAACTCGAGACCCTGAAAGCGAACCTCGAGGCGGCCTTTGGCGGCCTCCTGCTGAGCACCACCGAGGCAATCGGTGAGTTGACGATCGTCGTGAAGGCAAGCGACTACCTCAACGTGGCAACGCGTCTGCGGGACGACCGCTCGCTCGGTTTTGAGCAGTGCGTGGACCTGTGCGGCGTCGACTATCAGACTTATGCCGACGGCGCTTACGACGGCCCGCGTTTCGCAGCCGTTCTGCATTTGTTGTCGGTGCAGAACAACTGGCGTTTGCGTCTGCGCGTATTCGCCCCGGACGACGAAGTGCCGATCCTGCCGTCCGTCGTCGAAATCTGGAATTCGGTCAACTGGTACGAGCGCGAAGCATTCGACCTGTACGGCATCGTCTTCGAAGGCCACCCGGACCTGCGCCGCATTCTGACCGACTACGGTTTCATTGGTCACCCGTTCCGTAAAGATTTCCCTGTCTCCGGCTACGTCGAAATGCGTTACGACCCGGAAGAGAAGCGCGTCGTCTATCAGCCTGTGACGATCGAGCCGCGGGAAATCACGCCGCGCGTGATCCGCGAGGATCGCTATGGCGGTCTGAAACACTAAGAGAACGCCATGGCAGAGATCAAGAACTACACGCTCAACTTCGGCCCTCAGCATCCGGCAGCGCACGGTGTGCTGCGTCTCGTGCTCGAACTCGACGGCGAAGTCATCCAGCGCGCCGATCCGCACATCGGGCTGCTGCATCGCGCGACTGAAAAGCTCGCCGAAACCAAAACCTTCATCCAGTCCGTGCCGTACATGGACCGTCTCGACTACGTGTCGATGATGGTCAACGAGCACGGCTATGTGATGGCGATCGAAAAGCTGCTCGGCATCGACGTGCCGGTGCGCGCGCAATACATTCGCGTGATGTTCGACGAGATCACGCGCGTGCTGAACCATCTCATGTGGATCGGCGCGCATGCGCTCGACGTGGGCGCGATGGCGGTGTTTCTGTATGCGTTCCGCGAACGCGAAGACCTGATGGACGTGTACGAAGCAGTGTCCGGCGCACGGATGCACGCGGCCTACTATCGTCCGGGTGGTGTCTATCGCGATTTGCCCGATGCGATGCCGCAGTACAAGGCTTCGAAGATCCGCAATGCGAAGGCATTGTCGAAGATGAACGAGAACCGTCAAGGTTCGCTGCTCGATTTCATCGACGACTTCTTCACGCGTTTTCCAAAGTGCGTCGACGAATACGAAACGCTGCTCACCGACAATCGGATCTGGAAGCAGCGTCTGGTCGGCATCGGCGTGGTCAGCCCGGAACGTGCACTGCAGCTCGGCATGACCGGCGCAATGCTGCGCGGCTCGGGCATCGAATGGGATTTGCGCAAGAAGCAGCCGTACGAAGTCTACGACAAGCTCGATTTCGACATTCCGGTCGGCGTGAACGGCGACTGCTATGACCGCTATCTGGTGCGTGTCGAAGAAATGCGCCAATCCATACGCATCGTGAAACAGTGCGTTGAGTGGTTGCGCAAGAATCCAGGCCCCGTGATGATCGACAATCACAAGGTTGCGCCCCCGTCGCGCGTCGGCATGAAGTCGAACATGGAAGAGCTGATTCACCACTTCAAGCTCTTCACGGAAGGCTTCCACGTTCCCGAAGGCGAGGCGTACGCTGCGGTCGAGCATCCGAAGGGCGAGTTTGGCATCTATCTGATCTCGGACGGCGCCAACAAGCCGTATCGCCTGAAGATTCGCGCACCGGGCTATGCGCACCTGTCCTCGCTGGACGAAATGGCGCGCGGCCACATGATCGCCGACGCCGTGACGATCATCGGCACTCAGGACATCGTGTTCGGCGAAGTGGATCGCTAGGACGTATTCATCGGCGCGTGTCTTCGGATTGCACCGGGGACACGCGTCAAGCAAAGGAACGCCGGGTCTGTCGCAGCATGAATGAGCGACGGGTTTTCGTTCGGTAGGAATTGAAAGAGTCGTGTCTGAAAATGATCTCAGCTGAAGGCCTGAAAGAAATCGATCGTGCGATCACGAAGTATCCCGCCGATCAGAAACAGTCCGCCGTGATGTCGGCGTTGGCCGTTGCTCAGGAAGAGCATGGCTGGCTGTCGCCCGAACTCATGCAGTTCGTCGCGGACTATCTCGGCATGCCGGCGGTCGCCGTGCAGGAGGTGGCTACCTTCTACACGATGTACGAGACCTCGCCGGTCGGCAAGCACAAGATCACGCTCTGCACGAACCTGCCGTGCCAGCTCGGCCCGGACGGCGGTTCCGACAGCGCCGCTGATTATCTGAAGCAGAAGCTCGGCATCGACTTCGGCGAAACCACGCCCGACGGCAAGTTCACCCTGAAAGAAGGTGAGTGCATGGGTTCGTGCGGCGACGCGCCGGTGATGCTGGTGAACAACCATCGCATGTGCAGCTTCATGAGCCGCGCGAAGATCGACCAGCTGCTCGAGGAACTTTCGAAATGACGTCTTTACACGATCGTCACATCAAACCGCTGATTCTCGCCGGCCTGAACGGCGACAACTGGCATCTCGAAGACTATGTGGCGCGCGGCGGTTACGCCCAGCTGCGCCGCATCCTGGAAGAAAAGATTCCGCCCGAGCAGGTGATTGCCGACGTCAAGGCGTCGGGTCTGCGCGGCCGTGGCGGTGCGGGCTTCCCGACCGGTCTGAAGTGGAGCTTCATGCCGCGTCAGTTTCCGGGGCAGAAGTATCTCGTCTGCAATTCGGACGAAGGCGAACCGGGCACGTTCAAAGACCGCGACATCCTGCGCTTCAATCCGCACTCGCTGATCGAAGGCATGGCCATCGGCGCGTACGCGATGGGCATCACGGTCGGCTACAACTATATTCACGGCGAAATCTTCGAAGTCTATCGACGCTTTGAACTGGCGTTGGACGAAGCGCGCCGCGCCGGGTTCCTCGGCGAGAACATCATGGGTTCGGGATTCTCGTTCGAACTGCATGCGCATCACGGCTACGGCGCCTACATCTGCGGCGAGGAAACCGCGCTGCTCGAATCGCTGGAAGGTAAGAAAGGCCAGCCGCGCTTCAAGCCGCCGTTCCCGGCGAGCTTCGGCGTGTACGGTAAGCCGACCACGATCAACAACACCGAGACGTTCGCGGCAGTGCCGTTTCTGCTTGCGATCGGTCCGCAGAATTACCTCGAAATCGGCAAGCCGAACAACGGCGGAACGAAGATTTTCTCGGTGTCGGGCGACGTCGAGCGTCCGGGTAATTATGAAATTCCGCTCGGCACGCCGTTCGCCACGCTAATGGAACTCGCCGGCGGCATCCGCGGCGGCAAGAAGATCAAGGCTGTGATTCCTGGCGGTTCGTCGGCACCGGTGATTCCGGGCGAGATGATGATGCAGACCGACATGGATTACGACTCGATCGCCAAGGCCGGCTCGATGCTCGGTTCGGGCGCGGTCATCGTGATGGACGAAACGCGCTGCATGGTGCGCTCGCTGCTGCGTCTGTCGTATTTCTATTACGAAGAGTCGTGCGGTCAATGCACGCCTTGCCGTGAAGGCACGGGCTGGCTGTACCGCGTCGTCCATCGTATCGAGCATGGGCTCGGCCGTCCGGAAGATCTGGATTTGCTGAACTCGGTCGCGGAAAACATCATGGGCCGCACGATTTGCGCGCTCGGCGACGCGGCGGCCATGCCGGTTCGCGGCATGCTCAAGCACTACTGGGACGAATTCGAATATCACGTCGCCCACAAGCATTGCCTCACCGGCGGTCATGCCGGCGCGGCGGCGGCGACGGAAACAGTGGCCGCTTGAGTTGGTCAGCTGGACTGGCTCACCAGATAACCACCAGACGAACACGTCAACCGCGGGATTCATCGCCTGACACGGCGATGAACAGGCGAACGATTGAGCGGTAACAGGTTAAGGAAGATTGACCATCATGGTTGAACTTGAAATAGACGGCAAGAAAGTAGAGGTGCCTGAAGGCAGCATGGTGATCCAGGCTGCGCATAAGGTCGACACGTACATTCCTCACTTCTGCTATCACAAGAAGCTGTCGATTGCGGCCAACTGCCGGATGTGTCTGGTCGATGTCGAGAAGATGCCGAAGGCCGTGCCCGCATGCGCGACGCCGGTGTCGGCGGGCATGATCGTGCGCACCAAGTCGGACAAGGCCGTCAAGGGCCAGCAAGCCGTGATGGAATTCCTGCTGATCAACCACCCGCTGGATTGCCCGATCTGCGACCAGGGCGGCGAGTGCCAGTTGCAGGATCTGGCCGTGGGTTACGGCAAGTCGGCGTCGCGCTATAGCGAAGAAAAGCGCGTGGTGTTCCACAAGAACGTCGGCCCGCTGATCTCCATGGAAGAAATGTCGCGTTGCATCCACTGCACGCGTTGCGTCCGCTTTGGCCAGGAAATTGCCGGCGTGATGGAACTGGGCATGCTGGGCCGCGGCGAGCATTCGGAAATCACCTCGTTCGTCGGCAAGACGGTCGACTCCGAACTGTCGGGCAACATGATCGATCTGTGCCCGGTCGGCGCGCTGACCAGCAAGCCGTTCCGTTACAGCGCCCGTACGTGGGAGCTGTCGCGCCGCAAGTCGGTGAGCCCGCACGATTCGGTCGGCGCGAACCTCGTGGTGCAGGTGAAGAACAATCGCGTGATGCGGGTTCTGCCGTTCGAAAACGAATCCATCAACGAATGCTGGATTTCGGACAAGGACCGCTTCTCGTATGAAGCCCTGAACAGCCCCGAGCGTCTGACGCAGCCGATGCTCAAGCAAGGCGGCAACTGGGTCGAAACCGACTGGCAGACCGCGCTCGAGTACGTGGTCAAGGGCCTGAAGGGCATCAAGGGCGACCACGGCGCGAACGCGCTGGCCGCGCTCGGCAGCGCTCACAGCACGGTCGAAGAACTGTTCCTGTTGAAGCAGCTCGCTCAAGCGCTCGGCACGCCGAACGTCGATTTCCGTCTGCGTCAGTCGGATTTCTCCGCACCGGCCAACGGCGCGCCCTGGCTGGGTACGGCAATCGCCGAATTGTCGAACGTCGATGCGGCGCTCGTGATCGGTTCGGATCTGCGTCGCGATCATCCGCTGTTCGCAGCGCGTCTGCGTCAGGCGGCGAAGAACGGCGCGAAGCTCACGCTCGTGCAAGCCAGCGGCGAAGACGCATTGATTCCGCAAGCGCAACGCGTGGTCGCGGCCCCGTCGGCATGGCTCGATGCGCTGGCCGGTATCGCGGGCGCGATTGCGGAAGCCAACGGCGTTGCACTGCCAGAAGCGTTTGCCGGCACGCAGCCTACGGATGCCAGCAGGCAGGTCGCGAAGTCGCTGGCCACTGGCGAACGCCGTCTTGTATTGCTCGGTAACGTCGCGGTCCGTCATCCGGACTTCGCGGTCATTCACGCTGCCGCACAGTGGATCGCGGACGCAACGGGCGCGACGCTCGGCTTCCTCACGGAAGCGGCCAACACGGTCGGCGCGCATCTTGTGAACGCGCTGCCGGGAGAAGGCGGTCTGAACGCTCGCGAAGTGTTCGAGCAACCGCGCAAGGGCTATGTGCTGCTGAACGTCGAGCCGGAGTTCGACACGGCCAACCCGGCACAGGCGCTTGCCGCGCTGAAGCAGGCTGAAATGGTCGTGGTGATGTCGCCATTCCAGATCGGCGCCGAATACGCGGACGTGCTGTTGCCGGTCGCGCCGTTCACCGAAACAGCCGGTACGTTTGTCAACGCCGAAGGGACGGCTCAGACTTTCAACGGCGTCGTGCGCCCGCTGGGCGACACGCGTCCGGCATGGAAAGTGTTGCGCGTGCTGGGCAGCCTGCTCGGCGTACCGGGCTTCGAATTCGACACGGCAGAAGAAGTGCGCGTGGCCGCTCTCGGCGACGGCGATCTGAACTCACGTCTGTCGAACAGGACGGGTGTTGCAGTGGCGCGTGGCAAGGCGGCAAACGCGGCCGAAGGCAAGTTCGAGCGCATCGCCAACGTACCGATCTATCACGCCGACGCGCTCGCGCGTCGCGCGGATTCGCTGCACCTCACGGCGGCGGCACGCGCGGCGAACTCGGTCGGCCTGCCGGCCGCGCTGTTCGACAAGCTGGGTTTGAAGGAAGGCGACGCAGTGCGCGTGCGCCAGGGCGAGCAATCGGTGCAGTTGCCGGCCGTGCGCGACGCGAATCTTGCGGAGACGGTCGTCCGCGTATCGGCGGCTACGCCTGCCGGTGCAGCGCTGGGCAGCCTGTTCGGTGAACTGGTGGTGGAGAAGGCGTAAATGAGCTTGTTCGATACGATCAACTCGGGCGGCACCCAGCTTCTCGGTGTGGCATGGCCCACGGTGTGGGCGCTAGTGCGCATCCTGGTGGTAGCCGTCGTGATCCTGCTGTGCGTGGCTTACCTGATTCTTTGGGAACGGAAGCTGATCGGCTGGATGCACGTGCGTCTCGGCCCGAACCGCGTCGGCCCCGCAGGTTTGCTGCAGCCGATCGCCGACGTGCTGAAGCTGCTGCTGAAAGAAGTGATTCAGCCGGCCCAGGCGAGCCGCTGGATTTACCTGATCGCGCCGATCATGGTGGTCGTGCCGGCCTTCGCGGTCTGGGCGGTGATTCCGTTCCAGGCGGGCGCGGTGCTCGGCGACATCAACGCCGGTCTGCTGTATGCAATGGCGATCTCGTCGATCGGCGTGTACGGCGTGATTCTGGCCGGTTGGGCGTCGAACTCGAAGTACGCGTTCCTCGGCGCGATGCGCGCCGCGGCGCAAATGGTGTCATACGAAATCTCGATGGGCTTCGCGCTCGTCGTCGTGCTGATGACGGCCGGCACGCTGAACCTGTCGGGCATCGTCGGTTCGCAGGAACACGGCTTCTTCGCGTCGCACGGCTTGAACTTTTTGTCGTGGAACTGGCTGCCGCTGTTGCCGATGTTCGTCGTGTACTTCATCTCGGGCATCGCCGAAACGAACCGTCACCCGTTCGACGTGGTGGAAGGCGAGTCGGAAATCGTCGCGGGCCACATGATCGATTACTCGGGGATGGCGTTCGCGCTGTTCTTCCTCGCCGAGTACATCAACATGATCGTGATCTCGGCATTGGCTGCAACGCTGTTCCTTGGTGGCTGGAGCGCTCCGTTCGGGTTTCTGTCGTTCATCCCGGGCATCTTCTGGCTCGTCCTCAAGGTTTTCTTCCTGTTGTCGGTGTTCATCTGGGCGCGCGCCACATTCCCGCGCTACCGCTATGACCAGATCATGCGTCTGGGCTGGAAAGTCTTTATTCCGGTCTGCGTGGTGTGGCTGGTGGTGGTCGGCTTCTGGATCATGTCGCCGTTGAACATCTGGAAATAAAGGGCGGATGAACCCATGACCGCAATCCAAAATTTTTTCAAGACCTTCTTCCTGACGGAACTGCTCAAGGGACTCGCACTGACCGGACGTTATACGTTCCAGCGCAAGGTGACCGTGCAGTTCCCGGAAGAGAAGACCCCGATCTCGCCGCGTTTCCGTGGTCTGCATGCGCTGCGCCGCTATGAGAACGGTGAAGAGCGCTGCATTGCCTGCAAGCTGTGCGAAGCGGTGTGCCCGGCGCTCGCCATCACGATCGAATCGGAAACGCGTGCGGACAACACCCGTCGCACGACGCGCTATGACATCGACCTGACCAAGTGCATCTTCTGCGGTTTCTGCGAAGAAAGCTGCCCGGTCGATTCGATCGTCGAGACGCACATTCTCGAATATCACGGCGAAAAGCGCGGCGACCTGTACTTCACGAAGGACATGCTGCTGGCCGTCGGCGACCGCTACGAAGCGGAGATCGCTGCAAACAAGGCAGCCGACGCACCGTATCGTTGAAGCGTTTCCCGGTTAAGGGATAAGCGCGGCAGTAAATGCAGCAGTAAAAGCAGTAACACGGCCTGCTGTCGGGCCGGACGCCGCGGCCTGAATGCCGCGGCACGGCGCACCTGTGCGGCAGTTCTCGCGGTTTCGTCCGCTTTTGCTAACCACGCGTGCCAAAGAACAATGCCTGACGATGGCCTAACGATGAACCGGTAATCATGGAATTCACGACCGTACTGTTCTACATCTTCGCGCTGCTCCTGGTTGTCTCGGGGCTGAAGGTGATCACTTCGCGCAACCCGGTGTCGTCCGCACTGTTTCTGGTGCTGGCGTTCTTCAACGCAGCCGCGATCTGGATGCTGCTGGAGGCCGAGTTCCTGGCGATTCTGCTGGTGCTGGTCTATGTCGGCGCGGTGATGGTGCTGTTCCTGTTCGTCGTGATGATGCTGGACATCAATCTCGACGTACTGCGCAAAGACTTCAAACGCTTCGTGCCAATGGCCACGCTGGTGGGCGCGATCATCGTGATCGAAACCGCACTGATCCTGTGGCACGGCTACGGCGCAACCGGCACCGCGCTGCGCGACACCACGGCGGCCGCGAACGGTATGGGCGACTGGTCGAACACGCGCCTGATCGGCAAGGTCATCTACACCGACTACATCTTCGCGTTCGAAATCGCCGGCCTCGTGCTGCTGGTGGCGATCATCGCGGCGATCGCACTGACCACGAGCCACAAGAAAGATAGCAAACGCCAGAACGTCAGCGAGCAAGTGAAGGTGCGTGCTCAGGACCGTGTGCGCGTGGTGAAGATGGCGTCGGAAAAAACCGCGGCAACCGTCGCGGCAGAAGAAGCCGCCGCAGCGGCGGCAGCGGCCGAACAGGCCTCTGCCAAGAACAGCTGAGCGGACAGGAGATAGAAATCATGTTGACCCTTGCCCATTACCTTGTCCTCGGCGCGATCCTGTTTGCGATTAGCGTCGTCGGCATTTTCCTGAACCGCCGCAACGTCATCATCATCTTGATGGCGATCGAACTGATGCTGCTCGCGGTGAACACCAATTTCGTCGCGTTCTCGCATTACCTGGGCGACGTGCATGGCCAGATCTTCGTCTTTTTCGTGCTGACGGTTGCAGCCGCGGAAGCGGCGATCGGTCTCGCAATTCTGGTGACCCTGTTCCGTAGCCTCGACACGATCAATGTCGAGGATCTCGATCAGCTCAAAGGTTAATTTCAGGAAAAGCGGTTATGTCCACGATACTCAATGAAAACCTGTTGTTGGCGATCCCGCTGGCACCGCTCGCCGGCTGCCTAGTTGCAGGGCTGTTCGGCAAAGCGGTGGGGCGAGCGGGCGCGCATTCGGTCACGATCCTCGGTGTCGCGATCTCGTTCATCCTGTCGGCCATCGTGTTCTTCCAGGTGCTGGACGGCGCGAGCTTCAACGCGACCATTTATCAATGGATGGCGATCGGCAAGACGCAGTTCGAAGTCGGCTTCCTGGTCGACTCGCTGACGGCGATGATGATGTGCGTGGTGACCTTCGTGTCGCTGATGGTGCACATCTACACGATCGGCTACATGGCCGACGACGACGGCTACCAGCGCTTCTTCTCGTACATCTCGCTGTTCACGTTCTCGATGTTGATGCTCGTGATGAGCAACAACTTCCTGCAGCTCTTCTTCGGCTGGGAAGCGGTGGGCTTGGTGTCGTACCTGCTGATCGGTTTCTACTTCACGCGCCCGACCGCGATCTACGCGAACATGAAGGCGTTCATCGTGAACCGCATCGGCGACTTCGGTTTCCTGCTGGGTATCGGCCTGCTGTTCGCGTTCGCCGGTTCGATGAACTACGGCGACGTGTTCGCGAAGCGCACCGAGCTCGCGGCATTGACTTTCCCGGGTACGGACTGGGGTCTGCTGACGGTTGCCTGCATTTGCCTGTTCATCGGTGCCATGGGCAAATCGGCGCAGTTCCCGCTGCACGTCTGGCTGCCGGATTCGATGGAAGGCCCGACGCCGATCTCCGCACTGATTCACGCGGCGACCATGGTGACGGCCGGTATCTTCATGGTCACGCGCATGTCGCCGCTGTTCGAGCTGTCGGACACGGCGCTGTCGTTCGTCATGATCATCGGCGCGATTACCGCGTTGTTCATGGGTTTCCTCGGGATCGTCCAGAACGACATCAAACGCGTGGTGGCTTATTCCACGCTGTCGCAGCTCGGTTACATGACGGTCGCGCTCGGTGCGTCGGCATACTCCGTCGCCGTGTTCCACCTGATGACGCACGCGTTCTTCAAGGCGCTGCTGTTCCTCGGCGCGGGCTCCGTGATCATCGGCATGCACCACGATCAGGACATCCGCAACATGGGCGGCCTGCGCAAGTACATGCCGATCACGTGGATCACGTCGCTGGTCGGTTCGCTGGCGTTGATCGGTACGCCGTTCTTCTCAGGCTTCTACTCGAAAGACTCGATCATCGACGCCGTGAAGCTGTCGCATCTGCCGGGCTCGGGTTTCGCGTACTTCGCGGTGGTGGCGAGCGTGTTCGTCACTGCGCTGTATTCGTTCCGTATGTACTTCATGGTATTCCACGGCAAGGAGCGTTTCCGCGATCCGAAGCATCCGGAATCGCCGATGGGCGCGGAAGCCGCGGCGCATGCGCATGACGCCCATGGTCACGACGCACATGGCCACGGTCACGACGACCACGCGCACGAGCCGCATGAAACGCCGTGGGTAGTGTGGCTGCCGCTGGTGCTGCTGGCGATTCCGTCGGTGGTGATCGGTGCGATCGGCGTCGGTCCGATGCTGTTCGGTGACTTCTTCCAGCATGGCGTGGCGTTCGACAAGGTGATTTACATCAGCGAAAACCATCCGGCGCTGCACGAGATGGCCGAGGAGTTCCGCGGCTGGGCGTCAATGGGTCTGCACTCGGTATCGGGTCTGCCGGTATGGCTCGCGCTCGCGGGCGTGGTGGTCGCGTGGTTCCTGTACCTGGTTCGCCCGGATCTGCCGGCTGTCATCAAGCGCGCATTCGGCCCGATCTACACGTTGCTCGATAACAAGTATTACATGGACAAGATCAACGAAGTCGTGTTTGCGCGGGGCGCCGTGGCAATTGGCCGTGGTCTCTGGAAGGAAGGCGACGTCGTCGTGATCGACGGCATCGTCAACGGCAGCGCACGCTTTATCGGCTGGTTTGCCGGTGTGATCCGCTTCCTCCAATCCGGCTACATCTACCACTACGCGTTTGCCATGATTATCGGCATGTTGGGGCTCCTGACCCTGTTTGTAACGCTCGGCGGCAAATAAGGCGAGGGACACTAATGCACGCTTATCCGATTCTCAGTATCGCGATCTGGTTACCGATCCTCGTCGGTCTTCTGGTTCTGGCTATCGGTTCCGACCGGAACCCGGCTCCCGCGCGCTGGATTGCGCTGATCGGCTCGGTCGTCAGCTTCATCGTGACGATCCCGCTGATCACGAGTTTTGATTCGAGCACCGCCGATCTGCAGTTCGTCGAACAGGCGACCTGGATCGAGCGCTTCCACATCTCGTACCACCTGGGTGTCGACGGCATCTCGATGTGGTTCGTTGTGCTGACCGCGTTGATCACGGTGATCGTCGTGATCTCCGCGTGGGAAGTGATCACGAAGAACGTCGCGCAGTACCTCGCCGCGTTCCTGATCCTGTCGGGCATCATGGTCGGCGTGTTCAGCGCGGCCGACGGCATGCTGTTCTATGTGTTCTTCGAAGCGACGTTGATCCCGATGTACATCATCATCGGCGTGTGGGGTGGGGCGAACCGCGTGTACGCGGCGTTCAAATTCTTCCTGTACACGCTGATGGGCTCGCTGCTGATGCTGGTCGCGTTGCTCTACCTGTACAACGAGACCGGCACGTTCGATCTCGCCACGTGGCAGCACGCACAGATCGCGATGACGCCTCAGGTGCTGATATTCATAGCATTCTTCCTGGCCTTCGCCGTGAAGGTGCCGATGTGGCCGGTGCATACGTGGCTGCCTGACGCGCACGTGGAAGCGCCGACGGGCGGCTCGGTCGTGCTGGCCGCGATCATGCTGAAGCTGGGCGCATACGGTTTCCTGCGCTTCTCGTTGCCGATCACGCCGGACGCGAGCCACTTTCTGGCGCCGGTCGTCATCACGCTGTCGCTGATCGCGGTGATCTACATCGGTCTCGTCGCGATGGTGCAGGCCGACATGAAGAAGCTGGTCGCGTATTCGTCGATCGCGCACATGGGTTTCGTCACGCTCGGCTTCTTCATCTTCAATCAGCTTGGCGCGGAAGGCGCGATCGTGCAGATGATCTCGCATGGTTTCGTGTCGGGCGCGATGTTCCTGACCATCGGCGTGCTGTACGACCGTATGCACTCGCGTCAGATCGCCGATTACGGCGGTGTCGTCAACGTCATGCCGAAATTCGCGGCGTTTGTGATGCTGTTCGCGATGGCCAACTGCGGCTTGCCGGGCACCTCTGGGTTCGTCGGCGAGTTCATGGTGATTCTCGCGGCCGTCCAGTACAACTTCTGGATTGCTGGCGGTGCGGCAGTCACGCTGATTCTCGGCGCGGCCTACACGCTGTGGATGTACAAGCGCGTGTACTTCGGCGCGATCGCCAACGATCATGTGAAGAGCCTGCTCGACATCAACCGCCGCGAATTTTTCATGCTGGCAGTGCTCGCCGCACTGACGCTGTTCATGGGCCTGTATCCGAAGCCCTTTACCGATGTGATGCACGTATCCGTGGAAAACCTCCTCTCCCACGTTGCGCAATCGAAGCTGCCGTTGCCTCAGTAACGCCGAGCGGAGGAATTTAAAGACCATGCAAAACGCCCCTATGACTGCTCTGTTGCCCGACGCACTGGTGATGCTCGCCGTGGTCGTCGCGTGGCTCAACGACACGTTCGTCGGCCAGGACGGTCGTCGTACCACGTATTTCATCGCATTCTTCTCGACGCTGGTTGCCGGCGTCTGGTTTGCGGTGAATGCGTTCGACCCGCAAGTGCATTATTTCTTCGGCCACATGTACGTGGTGGATCCGTTCGCCAGCGTGATGAAGGCGGTGGTGTCGCTCGGCTACGCGGTATCGATCGTTTATTCGCGCCGTTACCTCGAAGATCGCAATCTGTTCCGCGGAGACTTCTTCCTGTTAGGCATGTTCGCGCTGCTCGGCCAACTCGTGATGATCTCCGGCAACAACTTCCTGACGCTGTATCTCGGTCTGGAACTGATGTCGCTGTCACTCTACGCTGTGATCGCGCTGCGCCGCGAAGTGCCGCAGTCGAACGAAGCTGCGATGAAGTACTACGTGCTCGGCGCGCTGGCTTCCGGTTTCCTGCTGTACGGCATCTCGATGCTGTACGGCGCGACTGGCTCGCTCGACCTGAACGAAGTGTTCAAGGCGATCGGCTCGAGCCATTACGATCCGGGCGTGCTGCTGTTCGGTGTGATTTTCATCGTGGCGGGCGTGGCGTTCAAGATGGGCGCGGTGCCGTTCCACATGTGGGTGCCTGACGTGTATCAGGGCGCTCCGACGGCAATGACGCTGATCGTCGGCGGGGGCCCGAAGGTGGCGGCATTCGCGTGGGGCCTGCGCTTCCTCGTGATGGGCCTGCTGCCGCTCGCGGTCGAATGGCAGCAGATGCTGGTGATTCTGGCGGCGCTGTCGCTGATCGTCGGCAACATCACCGGTATCGTGCAGCGCAACGTCAAGCGCATGCTCGCTTACTCGGCGATCTCGAACATGGGCTTCGTGCTGCTCGGTCTGCTGGCCGGTGTGGTTGACCAGAAGACCGTGGGCGCCGCGAGCGCATACGGCTCGGCAATGTTCTACAGCATCATCTACCTGATCACGACGCTCGGCACCTTCGGCGTCATCATGCTGCTGGCGCGCCGCGATTTCGAAGCGGACACGCTCGAAGACTTCAAGGGCTTGAATCAGCGCAGCCCGGTGTTCGCGTTCGTGATGATGATCATGATGTTCTCGCTCGCCGGCATTCCGCCCGCGGTCGGCTTCTACGCGAAGCTCGCGGTGCTGCAGGCAACCATGAACGCCGGCCTGACCTGGCTGACGGTGCTGGCGGTGATCACGTCGCTGTTCGGCGCGTTCTACTACCTGCGTATCGTGAAGCTGATGTACTTCGACGAGCCGCAAGACAAATCGCCGATCGTCGCCGACACTGGCACGCGTGCGCTGCTCGCGCTCAACGGTGTCGCGGTGCTGGTGCTCGGTATCGTCCCGGATCCGCTGCTGCGCGCCTGCCTGCAGGCTATCCAGCACACGCTGCTGCTCTGATGTCGGCTGCGGGTTGGTTTATCGTGCTGTTGGCGCTCGTCGGCGCCAACCTGCCTTTCCTGAATCAGCGTCTCTTCGCCGCGGTGCCGTTGAAAGCGGCGAAGAAGAGCGCGTGGGTCCGGATTGCCGAATTGATCGTGCTGTACTTCGTGGTCGGCGCGCTCGGTTTTTTGCTCGAGGCGCGAGCGGGGAACCGCTTCGAACAGGGCTGGCAGTTTTATGCGATCACTTTCGCCCTGTTCGTCGTGTTCGCCTTTCCTGGCTTTACCTTCCAATATCTCGTCAAACGCCGCTGACGGCGTCTCGCCGTCGCGCACCAAGCTGTCCCGAGGTCCGCATATGGCTGAACTTCCCAATCACGACGCCGCGCTTACCGAGACCTGTGTCGACAGCAAGACGGTCCATGAAGGGCCGTTTCTGACGCTCAAGTGCGATACCGTGCGACTGCCGGACGGCAAGCACGCGACCCGCGAATATGTGCAGCATCCGGGCGCCGTGATGGTGATTCCTTTGTTCGACGACGGCCGCGTGCTGCTGGAAAGCCAGTACCGCTATCCGATGGGCAAGGTCATGGTCGAGTATCCGGCCGGCAAGCTCGATCCGAACGAGGGTGCGCTGGCGTGCGCGATACGCGAGCTGCGCGAGGAAACCGGTTATACCGCGCGTGAATACGTGTATTTGACGCGCATTCACCCGATCATCTCTTATTCGACCGAGTTCATAGACATTTATATCGCGCGCGGTCTGACGGCGGGCGAGCGCAAGCTGGACGAAGGCGAGTTCCTCGAGCTCTTCACCGCGACCGTGGCCGAGATGTCCGAGTGGGTCCGCACTGGCAAGATCACCGATGTCAAGACGATCATCGGCACGTTCTGGCTGGAGAAGGTACTCTCGGGTGAGTGGGCGATGGCGGCGCCGGAGTGACGCTGCCAGGCGCGATGCGTGTGTGGCGCACGTCGGTTTGAAGTCTGCTGGAGAAGCCCCTGTCGGTCTATGACCGGCAGGGGCTTTGTGTTTGGCAGGGGCCGCGATATCGAGCGAGGGTTTTTTGTCCATCTGAAAAAAGGTGCCGCTTTCCTATGCCATCCGGCTGTCTCGCCAAGCGCTTGCCGTAGCACTAGTATGGATCTTCCGAGGGATGGCGGGCGCGCCCTGTTTGTTTCGGATAACGAAGTATGCGGGCGAGGCTAGGTTGGCATCCAATTAGGTTGTCACTTGACAACCTAATTGGATGCAGCTAAATTGGGAGGGTGTCGATGGTGAGAGGAACGCACGCCAAGAAAGAGATCGAGGCCGCATTGGCCCATGCGGAGCAACACGGCTGGTGGGTTCAACGCGGCGGTAAAGGCCACGCGTGGGGAAAAATCTACTGCCCTTACAACGACGCGGAATGTCGTTGCGGAGAGTTCTGCATATCGAGTGTCTGGAGTACGCCAAAGAATCCCGGCAACCACGCAAGGCACTTGCGGCGAATCGTCGACAACTGTTCGGCTCGCCGGTAGCGGCATGGTTGTTCAACAGCGAAGGGTTAAGGCTGAATGACGCAGGAGTAACGTATGGAATATGTGTTCACCTTGAAGTATCGGCTCGCGGCGCAGGATTGCGATTCCGACGAGATCGTCGAACGCCTGGGCGAAGCAGGGTGCGACGACGCAACAGTGGGCGTCGGGCAACCTGGCCGCATCGCGCTGTTTTTTTCTCGCGAAGCGGGGTCTGCGTTCGAGGCATTGGTCAGTGCGCTCAAAGATATCAAACGAGCAGTGCCGTCAGCGCGGCTCGTCGAAGCGGGTCCTGATTTCGTCGGCCTCACTGACGTTGCCGAGGTTGCAGGCGTGTCGCGGCAAAACATGCGCAAGCTGATGCTGAGCCACCCGATCGACTTCCCGCCACCGGTCCACGAGGGCAGTGCATCGGTATGGCATCTGTCGGACATTCTTGAGTGGCTGTCCGAACGCGGTGGATATGACATCAAGGCCGACGTGTCGGACGTCGCAAAATCGGCGAAGCAGATCAACCTCGCCAGGGAAGCGCATCAACTCGAACCACGGCTCAACTGCGAGCTTGCGAGTCTCGTGTCATAGAAGCCATGACGGCGGCGGCCAGCGCGCAAAGACCGCAGAGGCCGATTACTGTGGCGACTCCGTTTTATGTCTGGGCTGGCTTCCGTCTCATACATCAGCTAGCCTTCGGCAGCCCTTTGCGCAAAGCGTTAAAATCGCGCACCGCGTCGGATTTATCCGCTGCATCTGACGTCGATGCGTCGTCCGTAATAATTTTCGAACGATCGTTCACAAAATTCCGTTTTGCGCTAAACTGGCACGCAAGCCCTGATTCCACATGAAGGTCCTCGATTTACAGTGTCCGCATGGCCATCGGTTCGAAGGCTGGTTTGCTTCGGCCGATGACTTCGAGTCGCAGCAGTCGCGCAAGCTCGTCGAATGCCCGATCTGCGGTGCGAATGAAGTCAGCCGTTTGCCGTCGGCCCCGCGCCTGAATCTGTCGGGCGCGACCGACGCAAAGCCGGCGGGCGCAGGCGAAATGCAGGCGCGTGTCATGCGTGCGTTGCGCGAGGTACTGGAAAAGACGGAGAACGTGGGCGACCGCTTCGCCGAGGAAGCGCGGCGCATTCACTACAACGAAGCGCCTGCACGCAACATTCGCGGTGTCACGACACCCGAAGACGCGCGTGCCTTGGTCGAAGAAGGCATCGAAGTGATGCCGCTTCCGGTCCCGGCCGCTCTGAAGGAACCGCTGCAATAGCGCAGTGGCTCCGTGGCGGCGGATGGTGGCGGCCAGGAGACACTACGCATGAATCTGGACTATTCCCCCGCTGACGACGCATTCCGCGCCGACATCCGCGCCTGGCTCGAAGCGAACCTGCCTCGCGAGCTAAGCGACAAGGTACTCAATCACAAGCGTCTTGGCCGCGAAGACTTCGCAGGCTGGCATAAGCTGCTCGGCACGCGCGGCTGGTCGGCGATTGCGTGGCCGCGGGAATACGGCGGCCCGGGCTGGGACGCGACCCAACGGCACATCTGGGAAGAAGAGTGCGCGCGTATCGGCGCGCCTTCGGTGCTGCCGTTCGGCGTGTCGATGGTCGCGCCGGTGCTGATGAAATACGGTAACGACGCACAGAAGCGCCACTATTTGCCGCGCATTCTCGACGGCACGGACTGGTGGTGCCAAGGCTATTCCGAGCCGGGCTCCGGTTCGGATCTGGCGTCGTTGCGCACACGCGCCGAGCGCGTTGGTGACCACTACGTGGTCAACGGTCAGAAGACCTGGACCACATTGGGTCAGTACGCCGACATGATGTTCTGCCTCGTGCGCACCGACAGCGGCGCGAAGAAGCAGGAGGGCATCTCTTTCCTTCTGATCGACATGAAGACGCCGGGCATCACGGTGCGGCCGATCATCACGCTCGACGAAGATCACGAAGTCAACGAAGTGTTTTTCGAAGACGTGCAAGTGCCGGTCGAGAATCTGGTCGGTGAAGAGAATCGCGGCTGGACTTATGCGAAGTATCTGCTCGGCCACGAGCGCACGGGCATTGCACGCGTCGGTTCGTCGAAGCGCGAACTCGCATTCCTGAAACGCGTTGCGCTGAATCAGAAAAAGAACGGCAAACCGCTGCTGCAGGACCCGGTATTCGCTGCCAAAGTCGCGAGTCTCGAGATCGAGTTGATGGCGCTCGAAGTCACCGTGCAACGCGTGGTCGCCAATGAGGCCGGCGGACGTGGGCCGGGACCGGAGGCGTCGATGCTGAAAATCAAAGGCACGGAAGTGCAGCAGGGCCTGACCGAACTGATGTTCGATGCCGTCGGGCCGCTCGCGGCACCGTTCGACGTGCCGTTCCTCGAAGGCGAGCGCGAGCACAGCCTCGCTGGCGACGACGATGCCGCGCCGCTGGCCGCCTACTACTTCAACTACCGCAAGACGTCGATTTACGGCGGCTCGAACGAAATTCAAAAGAACATCATCGCGCAGATGATTCTCGGACTTTGAGGAGCGGCGCATGGACTTCACTTTCAACGACGAGCAGCAGCAATTCGCCGACGCGCTGCGGCGCTATCTGGATAAGAACTATGGGTTCGAAGCGCGCCAGGCGATCGTGCGCTCGGAGTCCGGCGTGTCGGATACGCACTGGGCAGCCTTTACCGAACTGGGTCTGACCGCACTGCCGGTGCCGGAAACGCAGGGCGGCTTCAACGGCGGTCCGATCGACATGCTGGTGGTGATGCAGGAGCTTGGCCGCGCATTGGTCGTCGAGCCGTATTGGGCGACCGCGGTTGGCATCGAGGCGCTGCGCCTCGCGGGCACGGGCGAGGGGGAAGACGCATCGCTGCTGGAACGCGCGGCGAAGGGCGAGCTGAAGTTGGCCGTCGCATTTCACGAGCCGCATGCGCGCTATGACCTGTTCGAACTAAAGACGACAGCAAGCGGGCAGGGCGAGCAGCACACACTCACCGGCACGAAATCGGTCGTGCTGCACGGGGCAGGAGCGGATGCGTGGATCGTGCCGGCCCGTCTGAACGGCGAGATCGCGCTCTTTGTCGTTGCGCGCGACGCGGCCGGCGTCGCGCTCACGGATTACCGCACGATCGACGGGCAACGCGCCGCGACGCTCGAGTTCAACGCCACGCCCGCGCGTCGGCTCGCCGGCAAACATGCGGGCGCGGCAGCGCTCGAACACATCGCGGACTATGGCACGTTGCTACTGTGCGCAGAGGCGATCGGCGCGCTCGACGCGCTGAATCTCGCCACGGTCGACTACACGAAGACGCGGCAGCAGTTTGGCCAGCCGATCGCGCGCTTCCAGGCGTTGCAGCATCGCATGGTCGACATGCTGATCCACGCCGAGCAGGCGCGCTCTATCACCTATCTGGCCGCGATGCGCTATTCGAGCGAAGACGTCGATGAGCGTCGCCGCGCCATTTCCGCCGCGAAGGTGCGGGTCGGTCAGGCCGCGCGTTTCGTCGGGCAACAGGCGGTGCAGTTGCATGGCGGCATGGGCGTCACGAACGAAGTGGCCGCGGCGCATCTGTTCAAGCGCCTCGCCATCATCGAAACCACATTGGGCGATGTCGATCATCATCTCGCGCGGTTCGCCGCGCTGCCTGGCTTCATCACGGCCGAAGCCTGATCAAACCGTTCAACCGGATAAAAAGAGGTGCGACGATGGGATTGAGTTTCGAGGACATGGAAGCCGGCACGACCACGGAAGTCGGCAAGCACACGTTCACGCGTGAAGAGATCATCGAGTTTGCGCAGAAGTTCGACCCGCAGCCGTTCCACCTCGACGAGGTGGCGGCGGCCGAGTCGCCGTTTCGCGGGCTGGTGGCAAGCGGCTGGCACACCTGTTCGGTGATGATGGGCATGCTGGTGCGCAACGTGCTGGCGGGCTCGACGTCGATGGGCTCACCCGGTATCGACGAGATTCGCTGGTTAAAACCGGTGCGTGTCGGCGACACGATCACGATGATGAACGTCGTGATCGACAAGCGTGTATCGGAGAGCAAGCCGGATCGCGGCATCGTGTCGACGCGCTGGGAGGGAATCAATCAGCATGGCGAAACGGTGATCACGGTGCGCTCGAAGGGCATGTTTGGACTACGTCGTCCGGGAGCCGCGGTATGACGGCCGTCGCAGCGCCTGCGGCGACTCTGCCTGATGCGGCGGCCTTGCGTGCGCTGATCGGCACCGAGCCGCTGGTTAGCGAATGGCTGACCGTCGATCAGGCCAAGGTCGATCGTTTCGCCGAGGCCACCGGCGACTATCAATGGATTCATGTCGACCCGGAACGCGCCCGGCACGAGTCACCATTCGGCGGTCCTGTCGCGCATGGTTTTCTGACGTTGTCGTTGATTCCGGCTCTGCTCGGCAAGACGGTCGCGATCGAACAACGCATGGGCGTCAACTACGGCCTGAACCGCGTGCGGTTCACATCGCCGGTACTGGTCGGCTCGCAACTGCGCGCGAAATTCGCGGTCGAGGCGGTCACGGATGTCGATAACGCCGGCGTGCAAGTCCAATGGAGCGTGACGCTGGAGCGGCAGGGCAGCGAACGGCCGGTGTGTGTGGCAGAGTTCATCACGCGGCATTACTTCTAGCGTTTCAGCGCGGACATGTCGTAAAAAAGCGCGAGCGGCACGCATGCCGGCTCGCGCTTTTTTCGCAGCAGTGAGCAATGAGCAATGAGCAATTGGCTGAGCCGAAGAAACGGCAATGCCCCTGCCGGTGCAGCGGAAATGACTAATGCTTGGCGTACTGCGTCGCGCCGAACAGCATCTCTTTAGCCTTGTCGTCCATCAGCGGTACACGGGCGGACGCCAGCACTTCGACGCCGCGCATCACCGCCGGCCGCGCCGCAATCTCCTCATGCCAGCGCTTCACGTTTGGAAACGCATCGAGGTCGATGCCCTGATTTTTCCATGAACGGGTCCACGGAAACGCCGCGATGTCCGCGATCGTATAGTCGTTGCCCGCGAGGTACCGCGTCTTGCCGAGTTGGGTGTCCATCACGCCATACAGGCGCCGCGTCTCGTTCGTGTAGCGGTTGATCGCGTATTCGATCGGCTCGGGCGCGTAGAGGCGGAAGTGGTGCGTTTGCCCGAGCATCGGACCCAGGCCGCCCATCTGGAACATCAGCCATTGCAGTACCGAATAGCGCGCGGCCGGGTCGGCCGGTAGAAATTTGCCGGTTTTCTCGGCGAGATAAATCAGGATGGCGCCCGACTCGAACAGCGCGAAAGGTTTGCCGTCGGCGCCTTTCGGGCCGTCGGGATCGACGATCGCCGGGATCTTGTTGTTCGGACTGATGGCGAGAAATTCGGGTTTGAACTGGTCCCCCGCGCCGATATTCACACCGTGTGCGGTATACGCGAGGCCCGTCTCCTCGAGCATGATGTGGACCTTGTGGCCGTTCGGGGTCGCCCAGCTATAGACGTCGATCATCCTGGCTCCTTGTTCGTGAAAGCGGCGCCGAAACAAGGCGCCGCCATTGACGAAAATTAGAGCATAGTTCGCACGATACTGCTTGCGCCGCCGCGAATCACACTCGACGCTACGACCCCTTCGAGCCGCGCATTGACGCCGGCTCAATCGCGCGCGCGCTCAAACCCGCGTGACCGGCATCTCCACGCGAGCCGCCGCGCCCGCATCCATGTGACGCGCGAGTTCGAGTTTGGCGATGGCGTTGCGGTGCACTTCGTCGGGACCATCGGCGAAGCGCAGCGTGCGGGCCGACGCGTACGCATACGCGAGCGGAAAGTCATCGCTGACGCCGCCGCCGCCGTGCGCCTGGATCGCCCAGTCGATCACCTGACACGCCATGTTGGGCGCGACCACCTTGATCATCGCGATCTCGCCGCGCGCGCCCTTGTTGCCGACCGTGTCCATCATGTAGGCGGTTTTCAGCGTGAGCAGGCGCGCCTGCTCGATCATGCAGCGCGCCTCGGCGAGGCGTTCCTGCGTGACGCCTTGCGCCGCGACCGGCTTGCCGAACGCGACGCGTTGCAGCGAGCGTTTCGCCATCAGTTCGAGCGCGCGCTCGGCGAGGCCGATCAAGCGCATGCAGTGATGGATGCGCCCCGGCCCGAGCCGGCCTTGCGCGATCTCGAAGCCGCGGCCTTCGCCGAGCAGCATGTTGGTGGCGGGCACGCGCACGTTATCGAGCGTGATTTCCATATGGCCGTGCGGTGCGTCGTCGTAACCGAAGACGGTCAGCGGGCGGTGCACGGTAATGCCGGTCGCGTCGGCGGGGATGAGGATCATCGACTGCTGCTGATGGCGCGGCGCGTCCGGATCGGTCTTGCCCATCACGATGTAGATCTTGCAGCGCGGATCGCCCGCGCCCGACGACCACCACTTGTGGCCGTTGATCACGTAATAGTCGCCATCGCGCACGATGCTGGTCTGGATATTGGTCGCGTCCGACGATGCCACTTCCGGCTCCGTCATCAGAAACGCCGAACGGATATGGCCTTGCAGCAGCGGTTCGAGCCACTCGCGCTTGTTGTCCTCGCTGCCGTAGCGCTCGATCGTTTCCATGTTGCCGGTATCGGGCGCGTTGCAGTTGAACACTTCGGGCGCCCAAGGCACACGGCCCATGATCTCGCACAGCGGCGCGTATTCGAGATTCGTCAGCCCGGCGCCGCGCACGGAGTCGGGCAGGAACAAGTTCCACAAGCCGGCGTCGCGCGCCTTCTGCTTGAGTTGCTCGATCAAATCCGTCGGCACCCATGCGTTGCCGTTCTGGCGATTGCGCGCAATCTCCGCATAGAACGCCTGCTCGTTCGGATAAATGTGCTCGTCGAAGAAGGCGAGCAGCTTTTCGCGCAACGCCTGAACCTTCGGGGTGTAATCGAAATTCATCTAGGACCTCGCGGATAACGGACAGCGGATGATGGGGGTTCGGAGCGCGCAGTCCGGGACGCCTGGCCCGGAGCGTACGCCCCGCAGCCTCGCCCCGGACACCCGGCCCCGCGCGCGAATTCAGTCAGCGCACCTTCTGCGCATAGCGCCACGCAAGCTCGGCCATCGGCTTCGCGCGACGTCCCGCATCGAGCGCCTGCGCGCTGGCCGCGGTGCCATCGACGACGCGCTTCATGATCCCTTGCAGGATCGCGGCGATGCGGAACATGTTGTAGGCCAGATAGAAATTCCAGTCGCCGTGAATCTCGAAGCCAGTGCGCTGGCAGTAACGTGCGACGTACTGCGCTTCATCGGGAATACCGAGGGCTGCCCAATCCAGACCGGCGATGCCGCGGAACTGCGCCGGATCGACATGCCATGCCATGCAGTGATAGGCGAAGTCGGCGAGCGGATCGCCGAGCGTGGACAGTTCCCAGTCAAGCACCGCGAGCACGCGCGGTTCGTGCGGATGGAAGATCAGATTGTCGAGCCGGTAGTCGCCATGCACGACCGATGCGCGTCCACCGGTCTCGGCCGGCATGTGCTGCGGCAGCCATTCGATCAGGCGCTGCATGGCGTCGATCGGTTCGGTCTTGGACGCCAGGTACTGTTTGCTCCAGCGGCCAATTTGCCGTGCAAAGTAATTGCCCGGCTTGCCGTAATCGGCAAGACCTGCGGCCTCGACATCGACGCTGTGCAACGCCGCGATCACACGATTCATTTCGTCGTAGATCGCCGCGCGCTCGGTGGGCGTCATGCCGGGCAGCGACTGGTCCCACAACACGCGGCCCTCGACGAACTCCATCACGTAGAACGCGCGCCCGATGACGCTTTCGTCCTCGCACAGCGCGAGCATTTGCGCGACCGGCACGTCGGTGTCGGCGAGCGCGCGCATCACGCGGTACTCGCGTTCGACGGCGTGCGCGGAGGGCAGCAGTTTCGCCGCAGGCCCAGGCTTCGCGCGCATCACATACGAACGCGACGGCGTAACCAGCTTGAACGTGGGATTGGACTGGCCGCCCGCGAATTGCTCGAGCGTGAGCGGTCCGGCAAATCCGTCCACCTGCCGGGTGAGCCATGCGGCGAGCACGTCGGTGTCGAAGCGCTGCCGCTCGTTGAGCGGGCGCGTGCCCTCGAAGGCCGAATAGTCCGGCTTGTGTGCGGGTTCGCCAGTCGGTGTGGCTTGCGCCATGTGTCTCCTCCAAGTCGGGTTCAGCTACGCTTGTATTGAATGAATTGTGCGTAGAGCATTTCCATCGTGGTGTTGCGGACATCGCGATGCAGCGGCGACGGCGGTGAATAGTTGAGCGCGCGCAGCACCCAGTCGCGCGGCGCCGCGCCGACATCGAGCGCATTGATGCATCCGGTAGCCTGCGCCAGGTGGCCGAAGAACGTGCGTCCGCCCGCGGTGATCGCGTGCGACAGAATCGCGCGATTCACGCCGCCGTGCAGGACCAGCAACATGGTGTCCCACGAGCTGTCTTCGCGCAGCGCCGCGACTGCCGGCAGCACGCGGTCGAACAACGCGCCGATGGTTTCGCCGTCGAGAAAGCGCGTGCTTTCCGGCACGATGCCGTCGAACACGCCGAGAAACGCGGCCTCCAGATCCTGCATTGGAATGCTGCCGAGCTTGCCGCCGCGAATCTCCTGCAATGCGGGCTCGACCTCGAGTTCGATCTGCTGGCCGGTTTCGGCCAGCACGCGCTGAGCGGTTTCCACCGTGCGTGGCAAACCGCTGACGATCACACGATCGAAGCGCACCTGTTGCCCGGCGAACACGCGGCCCGCCGCGCGCGCCTGCTCGCAGCCGTTCGCGTTCAACGGCACGGTCTCGGGATCGATCGCACGGCCGGAGTCGTCGAAGTAGGTGACGTCGCCGTGGCGCATCAGAAAGATGCGGCGGCGTTTGGGCAGTTGGTAGTCAGGCATGGTCGCTGGATTCACTCCTCGTTCAATCGCGGTTCACTCGCAGGTCATCTGTAGACCGGCGCACGTTTTTCGAGAAACGCGGAAATCCCTTCGAGCCCTTCGCGGTGATGCAGCGAAGCGACGAAGCTGTCGCGCTCCGCGACCAGATGCTCGGCGAGCGGTTGCGTGCCGGCCGCGCCGATCAACCCCTTGATACGCGCGACCGAATTGGGCGAGACCTTGCCGAGCTCGTCGGCCCAGCCGACCGCGGTATCGCGCGCCGCACCCGGCTTGGCCAGCTTGTTCACGACGCCGAGTTCATGCAAACGCACGGCGCCCATCGGCTTGCCTTCGATCAGCACTTCGGTGGCCAGCTGGCGCGGCAATGCCTGGGCGAGAAACCACGAACCGCCGCCGTCGGGCGTGAGGCCCACGCGTGCGTACGACATCACGAATTTGGCGTCGTCCGCGGCGACGATCAGGTCGCACGCGAGGGCGAGCGAGAAGCCCGCGCCAGCGGCGGCGCCATCGACCGCGGCGATCACCGGTTTCGACGACAGACGCAGCGCTGAAATCCACTGGCCGAGCAGATCGATGCTCTCCGCCTGCACGGACGGATCTTTCGCGCGGTTTTCGAGCAGGCGGTTCAGATTGCCGCCCGCGCAGAAAAAGTTGTCGGCGCCGGTGATCACGATTGCGCGGAGCGACGGATCGCGCTCTGCCGAGTCGAGCGCTTCGATGCCGGCCGCGTACATGTCCGGATGAAGCGCGTTGCGCGCGCCGGGGTTCGACAGCGTGAGAACCAGCGTCGATTCGCTTTCGGTCGGGCGCGAGGTCAGCAGTTCGGCGCTCATGCGAGGGTCTCCTTTTGCGTCTGCGTTTGAATGTCCGCTGCGTCGCGTTGCGTGAGCGGCAGACGGAGTTGCGCGCGCCGTGCGAGCCAGGGCGACGGACGGTAACGCGGGTCGCCGAGCACGCTGAACATGTTGCGCAGGATCGTGAGGATGGTGGTCGCGCCGAGTGCGTCGCCGAGCGCGAGCGGGCCGCGTGGGTAGCCGAGACCGAGCATGACGGCGAGATCGATGTCCTCGGGCGTGGCGATCTGCTTTTGCGCGATGTCGCAGCCGATGTTGACGATCGTCGCCACCACGCGTTGCGCGACGAAGCCCGTCGAGTCGCGAATCACGGTGACGGGCACGCCATCGGCGGCGAACAACGCATGCGCGGCGTCGCGTGCGGCGCGTGTGGTGGCCGGCGTGGTCATCAGCGTGCGGCGCTGTGCGCCGACGAGCGGGAAGAGGGCGTCGATGGCGACCACGCGGCTCGCGTCGAGCGCTTCGTCGACGGCGGCCGTCGTCGCATCGTGGCCGAACGGCGTCACGACGATCAGCGAGTCCGATGCGGGTGTGGCGCCGTCGTCGAGCTTCACGCCGGCTTGGCCGACGAGTTGCACGACGGCCTCATGAGCTTGTGGATAACGCTTGCTGATCCATACGCTGGGCGGCAGTGCCGTCGGTGCGGACGCTTCGGCGCTCACCTGCTGCTTGCCGTCCTCGTAGCGATAAAAGCCTTCCCCCGTCTTGCGGCCGAGCAATCCGCCGGCGAGCCGCGTGCCGGTAATCGGCGACGGCGTGAAGCGCGGCTCTTCATAGAACTGATGGTAGATCGACTCCATCACCGGATGCGAGACATCGAGCGCGGTCAGGTCCAATAATTCGAACGGCCCGAGGCGAAAGCCCGCCTGTTCGCGCATGATGCGGTCGATCTCCGCAAAACTCGCGACGCCTTCACCCGCCACCCGCAAGCCCTCGGTGTTCATGCCGCGGCCCGCGTGATTCACGATGAAGCCGGGCATGTCCTTCGCGCGCACCGGCGTGTGGCCCATGCGGCGCGCGAGATCCATTAGGGCGTCGCCCGCCGCGGGGTCGCTGCGCAGACCGTCGATCACCTCGACCACCTTCATCAACGGAACGGGATTGAAGAAGTGATAGCCAACCACGCGTGACGGGTCGGTGCAACCGGCGGCAATCGCCGTGATCGATAGCGACGATGTGTTGGACGCCAGCACGCAACGGCCGCTCACCACGGTTTCGAGTTCGCGAAAGAGCGCCTGCTTCACATCGAGCTTTTCGACGATCGCCTCGACGACCAGGTCGCAGCCTGCCAGCTCGCCAATCGCCTGCGCGCCGCTCACGTTGGCCAACGCGGCGAGCGAGCGTGCCTGGTCGAGCTTGCCTTTAGCAGTCAACCTGGCGAAAGTCTCGGCGAGATAATCGCGCGCAGCGCCGACGGCGGCCGGGTTGGTGTCATACAGGCGCACCTTGAGACCCGCGAGCGCGGCGATTTGCGCAATGCCACGGCCCATTGCGCCGGTGCCAACAATGCCGATAGTCTCGATGCTGAAATTGCGAGAGTTCATTGTGATGCTCGACTCCATGGTTATTTTAGAATAGCACGATCGTGCAATTTACTGGATGATTGTTCGAAGGCCGTTGCTTTGGCTGTCGCGTCGGCAGTGACAGGCGGTCTCATACAACTTGAAGCAAGGAGACACCCGATGATCAAGCTCTGCGGTTTCGCGCTGTCCAACTACTACAACAAAGTAAAGTTCGTACTGCTCGAACACGGCATTGCGTTCGAAGAGGTGTTGGTGCTGCCGAGCCAGGACGATGCCGTGCTCGCGCATTCGCCGCTCGGCAAGGTGCCTTACCTGCAAACCGAGGACGGCGATCTGTGCGAATCGCAATGCATCGTGGAGTATCTGGCCGCGCGCTTTCCCGATAAGGCGATTTTCTCGGCCGACCCGTGGCAGGCGGCCAAGGAGCGCGAGATGATCATGTTCGTCGACGTGCATCTCGAACTGACCGTGCGCAATCTCTACAAGGAAGCGTTCTTCGGCGGGAGCGTGAGCGATGCGACCAAAGGGCGTGTCGAGAAGTTGCTTGCGCAGCACATCGCCGGGTTCGGGCGGATCGCGAAGTTCGGTCCGTATTTGTGCGGCGAGCGCTTCGGCGTCGCGGACACGGCAGGGTATGTGAGCTTGCCGCTCGTGGGCATGGCGACGCAGGCCATTTATGGCCGTGATTTTCTGCTCGAAGCGGGCATCGACTGGAAGAGCTACGTGAAGACGGTCGGCGCCCGGCCGGCTGCGCAGCGCGTGACCGAAGACCGCAAGGCGTACATCGCGGCGACGCGCTCCGCGTGAGCGCAGACGCCGCCGCTGAAACGGGCCGATGCATGCGATGCAAGCGGCAACGCAGGCGTTGGCCGCGGCGCGCGATGGCGAGGAACATGGGTTCGTTCGCAGCATCGCGCGGGACATCCTAGAGTCGCGCCAGCCGGTCGAGCGCGGTGGCGAGCGTGCTTTCCTGTTTGGCAAAGCAGAAGCGTACTACGCCCGATTCGTGCGCCTCGTGATAGAAGGCTGAGACCGGAATGGCCGCGACGCCGATCTCGCCAGTCAGCCATTGGGCAAACTCGGCTTCGGGCAGGTCGCTGATCGCCGAATAGTCGACGCACTGAAAGTAGGTCCCCGTGCACGGCAGCAACTTGAAGCGCGAATTCGCGAGGCCCGCGCGGAAGAAGTCGCGCTTTGTCTGATAGAACGCCGGCAGCTCGAGATACGGCGCCGGGTTTTTCATGTAGTCGGCGAGGCCGATCTGCATCGGCGTATTGACCGTGAACACGTTGAACTGGTGCACTTTACGGAATTCGGCGGTGAGCGCGGCGGGCGCCGCGACGTAGCCGACTTTCCAGCCCGTCACGTGATAGGTCTTGCCGAAGCTCGACACCACGAAACTGCGCTGCGCAAGTTCGGGATAACGCGCGACGCTTTCGTGCGGCGCACCGTCGTAGACCATGTGCTCATACACCTCGTCGGACAGGATCAGTACGTTGGTGCCGCGCACGATTTCTTCGAGCTTGCGCATGTCTTCGGCGCGCCACACCGTGCCGGTCGGATTGTGCGGTGTGTTGATCAGCAGCAGGCGCGTTTTCGGTGTGATCGCAGCGGCGAGTTTGTCGAACGGGATCGCGTAGCAGGGCGCGTCGAGCGTGACGAAGACGGGCTTGCCGCCGGCCAGTTCGATCGACGGCAGATAGCTGTCGTAGGTCGGCTCGATCACGACCACTTCATCGCCGGGATGGACGGTGCAGAGGATCGCCGTGAGCAATGCCTGGGTGGCGCCTGCCGTGACGGTGATTTCACTCGCGGCGTCGTAGCGGCGGCCGTACAGGTTCTTTACCTTGTCCGAAATCGCCTGACGCAGCGGTGCGACGCCGGCCATGGGCGGGTACTGATTGTGGCCATCGCGCATCGCGTTCGCGACCGCGTCGACAATGCGCGGGTCACAGCCGAAGTCGGGAAAGCCCTGGCCCAGATTCACGGCGCCTTTCTCGGCGGCGAGCGCGCTCATCACGGTGAAAATCGTCGTGCCGACGTTCGGCAGGCGAGACGGAAACGAGGGACTCATGGGCGTATCGTGCGGTGCATTCATGGCGCTGTCCGGAGCGTGGGCGAGTGGGTTGGCGAAATAGACGAACGGAGCCGTCGAAGGACGAAGCCTGATTGTAGGGAATCGCGGCGCTCTGTGCGCGCCACGAACTGCGCGTTGGCCGTTTGGCCAGGGTGTCATGCCGCCGGGGTCATGCGGGCGCCGGCTCGCCGACGGCGCGCATCGAAGCGCCGATTGCGGCAACGAACGGCGCCGGCTGCGCGATCTGGAAGCCGAAATCACGCGCAATCCGCTTCGCGAGCTTGAGCACCGCGCGATCTTTCGACACCAGCCAGTCGGCCTGCGCGGCATGCGCGAGCTCGAGAAACTTCTGGTCGTCGCGGTCTTTGCATTTGGGCAGGGGCTTGACGTCCTCCGCGGGCGCAGCGGGTTCGACCAGTTGCGCGAGACGTGCGACGACCGCGAGCGCGGCGGCCTTGTCCACGTTCCGATGCACGAATTGCGGATAGTCGAGCACAAAGGTGAGTTCGGCGAGGCAGCGCGCGTCGATCAGCGCGGCCAGCGCGCCGCTTTCGAGTGCGGCCGCGATCGGCCGCGTGTGCGGGTCGTCGAACACGAGAATATCGATCCAGACATTGGAATCGAGGACGACGCGCAAAGCGCCGTGTGAGGCATGGGAACCGGGCATTCGTTACAATCTGGCTTTCGTCTTTGACCGCCAGGCACGGCGTGCCTGCAAGCCTCTATGATAATCGTTCTGTCGCCGGCGAAATCGCTCGACTACGAAACCCCGCCGCACGTCAGCAAACACACGATCCCCGATTTCGTCGACGACGCGGCCGAACTGATCGGCGGATTGCGCCGTTTGTCTCCCGCGCAGATCGCTTCGCTGATGGACATTTCCGATCAGCTCGCGCACCTCAATTTCCAGCGTTACGCCGAATGGTCGCCGCAGTTCGGCACGCACAACGCCAAGCAGGCGGTGCTCGCATTCAACGGCGACGTGTACGAAGGGTTCAACGCGAAGACGCTCTCGTCGG
This sequence comes from Paraburkholderia fynbosensis, assembly GCF_902859935.1. GTDB lineage: Bacteria > Pseudomonadota > Gammaproteobacteria > Burkholderiales > Burkholderiaceae > Paraburkholderia > Paraburkholderia fynbosensis. Next base: position 7,339 of record NZ_CADIKI010000010.1, on the reverse strand, counting down.
CCGATCTCGACTATGCGCAGAATCACGTGCGCGTGCTGTCCGGCTTATACGGCCTGCTGCGTCCGCTCGATCTGCTGCAGCCGTACCGGCTCGAAATGGGCACGCGTTTCGCCAATCCGCGCGGCAAGGATCTGTACGCGTTCTGGGGCGAGCGCATCACGCAGGCGTTGAACGCGCAAATGAAGAAGAACGCCAAGGCGTCGCGCGTGCTGGTGAATTGCGCGTCGGGCGAGTATTTCAAATCGGTCAAGCCGAAGCTGCTCGACGCGCCCGTCGTCACGCCGGTGTTCGAAGACTGGAAAGGCGGCCGCTACAAGATCATCAGCTTCCATGCAAAGCGCGCGCGCGGCCTGATGGCGCGCTACGCGGTGGAAAACCGCCTCGAACGGCCCGAGCAGTTGAGGGCATTCGACTCCGAAGGCTACGGGTTCGACGCCGCGGCTTCGAACGATTCCACTTACGTATTCCGCCGCCGCGTCGCTGAATAAGCGTTGCACCGTGCAGAGAGGCAGGGAAGAACATCATGACGTTATCGATTACGAGCAATTTCGACGCCGGCGCAATTGAAGTGTTGTCCTGCGAGGACGCCGGCAATATCCGTCTGCGCGTGCGGCCGGACAGCCACGCCGAGTTTGCGCAATGGTTCTATTTCCGCGTGTCGGGCGCGGCGGGCACGCGCTGCGTGATGACTTTCGAGAATGCGGCCGCGTGCGCGTTCGCCGAAGGCTGGCGCGACTATCAGGCGGTGGCGAGCTATGACCGGGTGAACTGGTTTCGCGTGCCGACCTCGTACGACGGCCGCCTGCTGACGATCGATCACACGCCGGATTTCGATCGCATCTACTACGCGTATTTCGAGCCGTATAGCGAAGAGCGTCATTCGGAGTTTCTCGGCGCCGTGCAGCAGATGCCGCAGGCCACGCTCACCGAACTGGGCACGAGCGTCGAAGGCCGGCCGATGTCGCTGCTGACGCTCGGCACGCCGCAAACCGGCGACACGCCCAGGAAGAAGATCTGGTTGATCGCGCGCCAGCATCCTGGCGAGACGATGGCCGAGTGGTTTATCGAAGGTCTCGTCAAACGCCTCGTGGGCTGGGGCGATTGGGCGGGCGATCCGGTTGCGCGCAAACTCTACGATCACGCGGTGTTCTACATCGTGCCGAACATGAATCCGGACGGCAGCGTGCACGGCAATCTGCGCACCAACGCGGCCGGTGCGAACCTGAATCGCGAGTGGATGGAGCCGGACGCCGCGCGCAGTCCTGAAGTGCTGCTGGTGCGCGACGCGATTCACGCGACGGGATGCGACCTGTTCTTCGACATCCACGGGGACGAAGCGCTGCCGTATGTGTTCGTGGCCGGTTCCGAAATGCTGCCGGGTTTCACCGAACGGCAAGGTCAGGACCAGAAAGCGTTCATCGAAGCATTCAAGCACGCGAGCCCTGATTTCCAGGACAAGTACGGGTATGCCGCGAGCAAGTATCGCGAGGATGCGCTGAAGCTTGCGTCGAAGTACATCGGTAACGAATTCGGCTGCCTGTCGCTGACGCTGGAGATGCCGTTCAAGGACAACGCCAATCTGCCCGACGAGCGGGTGGGCTGGAACGGCGAGCGCAGCGCGTCGCTTGGCGCCGCGATGTTGCAGGCGATTTTGCGGCACGTGGAGACGTTGGCCTGAACGATGCTGAAAAAAAGAGGCGCACACGATGTGACGTGTGCGCCTCTTTTTTCATTGGGCCGCCGCTATCCGTGGCGGCGCGGGCGGATGAATCGATGCCGCGGCGGCGCCGTCATGGGGTTTTCTTCTTCTTCACCGTCGTTTTTTTGGCGGTCGACTTGCTCGACGTCGCTTTCGACGACTTGCCCGAGCTTGTCTTGGACGGCTTCGAAATCGCTTTTTTCGTCGTTTTGCCGCTCGCGGAGTGCTTGCCCTTGGTGCTCTTGTGCTTGCCCGACGCGGCTCGCGATCCTGACGACTCCGCGCTGCGGGCGCGAGCCGGTGGCACAGGATCGTTCCAGCTGAATGCGAGCATCTGGGCGCCGACATAGCCGCAGCGGAATTTCAGTGCGGTAGGGTCGCCTTCCCCATTCTGACGGACGCCGATCCCTTCGACGGTGACGATGTTCTCGACCTTCACGCGCTGCTTGCCTTCATCGAACGAATCGTTCCAGGGCGTGACCGACGCGTGCGCGCTGTCGAACGAGCTGGGTGGAAAATCAACATGGTCGAAGGCGGTCGAAGTGCCGGCGACAAAGTCGCCGTGAGCGGCGCAGTCCGCGACTAGCGGGTCGGCGTGCAGGTCATTGACAAATTTGTTGACGAGGTCGTTGTGCTGTTCGAGTTGATCGGCGAATGCGGGAGCGGCGCAGATGAGCGAAAGACTCGCTGCAACTGTCGCCAACCGGCCGACCAGCCGCAGCAATCGGCGCGGTACGTTGGTGCGATCCATCTAGTTCTTTAAACGCGAAGAGGATATGAGGCAAGTAAGATGCCCGCCGGGAGCGGGGAGTTCAATCCTGACACAAATAATTTTGTCCTGGGCTGTGCGCGACTTCGGTAAGCCCGATATGCCTGCGCGGCCGACCGCTGCCTGAATCCGTTAGACATTCGCCGGTGTCAGGTGCGGGGGCCGCCCAACCGGTATCGGCGCACATCATACGTGGTGACCCACGCAGGGCGGTACACCGCAATCAACGCGGTCGACATGCCCGTGAACCAGGCCTCGCCGGTGGCAAGCAGAAACACGCTGAACACATAGCCGGCGGGCACCACCATCGTCGAACCATCGGCAAGCGCGATGTGGACGCCAAGCGCCGCGGCTGCGGTGAGCGACACGGCAATGGCGGGCGAAACGAAACCCTGGCCGAAGATAAACATGAAAAGGTTGCGCGGCAACCAGGCAATGCTGACGCGCTGGAGCAGAGTCGAGATGCCGACAGGCACCGCACCGTACACGAGGAACGTTAGTGCGATGCCCTGCCAGGGCGCATCGAAGATCATGGCGGCAAGACCCGTGACGACGGCCATCGCGATCACTGCCAGCGCCCAGTCGAATAGCGTGACAAAGAGCGTGGCGCCGAGCAGGTGCATCACGGTGCCGTCGTCGAGCCAGGCATTGCTCGCCCACAGCACCGACACAGCGACGATGATCGCAAGCCAGACATGCTGCAGAGTGCCGTCGTGCAGTCGTTTGAAAGGATTTTTCCACAGCGCGAGCGCGACCACTATCGCGGTGGCGATCCAGCCACCGACAGCGACCCAGAACGGAAGCGGTGTGTAGAGGAAACCCATGTGTCTCATATTACTCGTTGGACGAGAAAAGGTGTGAGCGGATTCCATGCCAGCCGATACAAACGCTGCCCTCGAGGGTGTCTTCAGGCGGCTGCGCGCGTGGTCGCGATCCTCATGCCGAACCGGGCGCGAGCGGCTGCGACGTTAGTCGGCGGCCGGTGTGTCGCCGTAGGTCGTGTTGGGCTCGGCCGCCATCGGCAGCGGGGCGCTTGTGTCGCCGGCAGGCAACGGATACTGGAAGCGCCGCCGTTTGTGACGCCGCAGCGGAATGACGCCGGCTTGTCCCATCAACGGACGAGTCGAGCCTTCGCCGTTGTTGCGTAAGACCTGTAGATGGTTGGTCAGCCAGCCGTTGTAAAGCGCGACCGCGGCGGCGCGATTGGGCGCGCCGAGTTGCTGGAAGATGCTGGTCAGATGGATCTTGACCGTGCCCTCGCTGATCCCGAGCGTGCGCGCGATCATCTTGTTGGTGCTGCCCATGTGGACGCAGCGCATGATCTGCTCCTGGCGCGGCGACAGTCCACTGGAAAGCCGGTTGCGGCGTGGCGGTGGATTCTTCGCGTCGAATTCGCGGATGGCGGTATCGGGCGGCAGCGGGGGATCGAGGGCGAGCGCGCCGGGCGGCACGTAGTGACCGCCGAGCAGCACCATTTCGAAGGCGCGCACAATCAGACACGGATCGGTATCGCGCGGCACGACACCGAGCACGCCTTCGTCCATGAGCGCTCGCACGATGATGGGCGAGATGTCGTCGGTTAGCACTGCGACGCGCAGATCGGGGTAGTGGCTGAGCAGTTCGCGGGCGTCCGCGATCGACATCCAGTCCTGCCAGTCGATCACGAGCAGATCGGGCCGGTGACGCTTGAAGGTGCGTTCGATCTGGCGCCAATCCTGGGCTTCGGTAAAGCGCGCCAGTCGGTCGATTTGCCGCAGTAATGCTTTGAGTCCATCACGTCGTTCAGCGTTTGAGTTGAGTATCGAGAATCTCATGCATGTCTCCAGATGAATCGGGCGAAGTGGCGCGACGTATCCGTCCGGTGTATGAGCCAGACGCATCCAATGCGTCGCCGTCTCTATGATGACAAATTCCCTCCCGTTTGACGGCCTGTCCGAAAGGCATAAGAAGCATGCGCCATCAAACAAAAAGCCCCGCTGAGCGGGGCTTTTTCTTTCTCGGGCAACGCGCGGCATGGCCGCGCTTATGCTCAGTGGAAATGCGGCTGCGCGGGCTCCGCATCCTCGGGCATTTCGGCGTGGACGATTTCGCCGAGCGGATCCGCATAAAGCGGTATGCCGCAGTCATCGCAATATTCCGGCTCGAAGCGTCCCGCATGGCGACGCACGTCGGTCACGCCGGTCTCCTTGAGCAGCGCGACGATTTCCTCGAGCGGATCATCGGACGCTGAACTCTCTTGCGGTTCTTCGTCGATGCCGGGTTCACCGTTCTCGCGGCCGTACAGCGGCCACACGACGCCGTAAATCACGTCATTGCTGGCCCGGCGCGTAAAGCCGACGCGGTATTCGTCGATGCGGCGTTCGCCGAAGCCCGCGACAACCGCGCGCAATTCCTGCGGTGCCGCTCCAATTGTGTCGAATAGATAACGCACGGCGGTCCGCACCGTGTGAGGGCGCACGCTTTCGTCAGCGTCGCGGCAGGCCGAGTAGTACGCATCCGGCAACAGACACTCGAATTCGCAGCCCGGCAGCACCAGCGACAGATTGGCGCCGCCTTGGGTCGTCCATTGTTCGAGACATTGGCCGCGCTCGATCCGGCTGCCGTGCTCTTCTTCCTGCCAGCGGAACGTCGGCTCGCCCACCGGCGCCGCGACGACGGCGAGCAGGAAGCGCGGGTCGGCCAGAATCGGCGAGGTTTCCGGCAGTTCGGTGAAATTGAGCTTGACGTTGCCACCGCCCATCGCCGCCTGAGCCAGCTGCTGGGCGAGGCGCCACGTTTCGACGTGATGGCGCGGCAGCTGGTCGATGCTGTACAGAAACGGTGCCATCGCGACTCGGGTGTTGGCGGCAAGCACGTGCGCTTGCAGGTGCGCGCGCAGCGCGTCGGCCGCCTCGGCTTTGAGCGGGCCGGACGGAATCATGTAGCGGGTCCAGGCGAGCACGGGCGCCGCGATCAACAGCGCTTCATAAGGCACGCCGTCATGTTCGATCACGAACGATTCGCTGTGGGTTTCCGCCATATCGGCGAGCGCGCCATAGGCATCGGGATGATTCTGCTGCAGATGATCGAGCGCGGCGTCAAGCGTGGTCTGATTGGCGTTGCGGACGATCCTGGCGAGCAGTGCATCGAGCTTTGCTTCCCAGAAGCGGTCCTCAGTGCGGCTGCCCGACGCGAAAAGCGCGAGCGAGAGACCGACCAGCTTGTCGGCATCGGGGGGGAGACGTTTGGCGATTCGCGAGCGCATAAATCCGGAAGTTGGGGGGCAGAGAACCTTATATTCTAGTCTTTTCTATGCCGTCATATTGTTTGGCCGGCAATGCCGGATGGATTAGGACGTTTCCGCACGAAAAATCAGTCTGCCGCGCGAGCCGCACATCGACTTGGCCGGATGGTATAAGACACCCCCGAGGGCGGGACTCGCTTCTATACTGACGGCGTTCAGTGGGGCGCCTGACAAGCGTAGGTCAATTTGCCGCCGTGGTTTGGCGCAAGAGGAGATTCGTCGTGAAATCAGACCAACTGATCGAACGTCTTGCCGCTGTATTCGCGCTGATTATTCTGGTGGGCGGCTCGTTGCTGGTGCTGGCGCCTTTCACGACCGCATTGCTGTGGGGCGCGATTCTCAGTTATAGCTCGTGGGGGCTTTACCGGCGGCTTACCGCCGCGCTCGGCGGGCGGCGCAAATGGGCCGCCACTTTGATCGTGCTCATCATTCTGGTGGTTGTGCTCGGGCCGTTCGTCTATGCGGGTTTTGCGTTCGGCGCGCACGTTCACGAGATCGTCGCGCTGGTGCAAAGGCTCTTCGAGGATGGCTTGCCTGATCTGCCGCCATGGGTCGGTCGGGTTCCGCTGATTGGGTCCAATATCGTGGCCTTCTGGGAGCATCTGACCAGTAGCAATTCCGAGCTGATCGCGCAGTTGCGCACGCTCGCTGCGCCGGCCGGCAAGTGGATTCTGGCGGCGGCGATTGCTGTGACGCACGGTCTGGGGCTGCTGGCGCTGAGCATCGTGCTCGCGTTCTTCTTTTATACGGGCGGAGAGGGTGCGGCTGCGTGGCTCAATGCGGGCATGCGGCGCATCGCCGGCGAGCGCGCCGACTATCTGCTGGCGCTGGCGGGCAGCACCGTGAAGGGGGTGGTCTACGGGATTCTTGGTACCGCGCTCGTGCAAGGGGTTCTGGCTGGTTTCGGTTGCTGGATCGCGGGGGTGCCGGCGCCGGCGCTGCTTGGACTGGCGACATTTTTCCTGTCGGTGATACCGGGCGGTCCGGTGATCGTGTGGCTTCCTGCTGCGATCTGGCTGTATCACGGCGGCGAGACCGGCTGGGCGATCTTTCTGGTGGTGTGGGGTGTGCTGGCAGTCGGCATGTCTGACAATGTGATCAAGCCGATTCTGATCGGCAAGAACAGCGACATGCCGCTCATTCTGGTGATGTTGGGTATCCTGGGCGGCGCGTTGGCGTTCGGTTTCCTCGGCGTTTTCATCGGGCCGACTTTGCTGGCGGTTGCGTACACCGTGCTCCACGACTGGACGATCGGCTCGCCGGGTGCGCGTGCGTTGGCGCCCGATCTGAAGGAGCCTGCGGTCGACGAACCGCGGCGCATAGAAAAGACGCCTTGAGTAAAGTTTGAGATAACACTTGCAAGTCCTCTTGGGGCTCGCTAGAATTCCGCTCTTTCGTGCTCCGGACGCCGGGGCACGGAGAAGCGGGAAAGCCAGCAGTGGCAAGGCTTCCAGCGCGGTGGGCAGGTTGGGCAAGCGATAAAAACCTGTTGACGCTGCTGCGAAAGTTCTCCATAATCTCGTTTCTCTGCTGCTGATGCAGCGACGCAGAACGACGCGGTGCCGGGTGGTTGAAGTGGGCGCTGTGC
>NZ_CADIKI010000009.1 GCF_902859935.1 Paraburkholderia fynbosensis | reverse complement strand
CTTGTCCGCTGCCCAGTTGACCCATCATGACGAATCACTCCCGTCGATCGATGTCTTCCAGGATACCGAACAATCCGCGCGTCGACAGACTTTTTCAACACAATCCTTCTCGGTGCGGTCATACGTTGGGCCCAACGCGGAATGGCGGTTAGGGGTCGGGAGGACTCGTTCATTGACAGTGAGAAGTGCCATTCGCCGACGCCGGTTCGCGATTGGCAGCAAAGTGACCTGCAGCCGACGCACCGGCGGCTATCGCCGAGCGTCGGCAATGGCCGAACTGCGCGAATAACATGTCGGTCAGGTAACGGCGTCCTTCTGCCGTTCGCCCATCGGGTCAGGCGGCGGGTGTCGAGTGCCGGGGGCGGAAACCGCCACTTCGTGGCAACGGCACATGGTTCAGCCGCCGCCGTCCGTGGCACAGGGGACCTGCGTGTACTATTCGTGTTGAACACAGCGGACGACTGCTACGGACGTAGAGCATGAGCTGTGTAATTGCAGCTCGCCTGAAAGCGGTCCTGGGAGACGATGAAATGCGCGTACTGATCGTCGATGATCACGATCTGTTCAGAGCCGGATTGGCACTTCTGCTGAGAGAGTTCTGCCCCAACATCGAGTTGCTGCACGCGAGTACGTTGTCCCAAGGCGTGAAGCATGCGCTTGGCGAGCTCCTGAACATCGTATTTCTCGATCTCGATCTTCCCGATGGCCACGGTTGCGGCGCGCTTGCCAAACTGAAGGAGTCGCGCCCTTCGTTACCGGTGATCGTAGTATCGGCCGATGAAAGCGTGGAAACCATCAGTCGGTGCATCGAACTTCGCGCCATGGGATACGTACCCAAGTCGTCACCTCCTGAAGCACTTCATGCAGCGATAAGCGCAGTGCTTGCCGGAGGCGTGTTCCTGCCCGCCGCCAGCATCGCGAGGCTCAGGCGTGACATGGGCACGGACGAGGCTCCGGTAAGTGGGCCTGGGAACGCACAGCCGAGCGGTAATTCGGAAATGAGCAGCGCATCCGGGCTGGGGCTCACTCCGAGAGAGTTCGAAACGTTGGCGTGGCTGGTGCGCGGGCTTCCGTCCAAGGCGATTGCGTTGAGAATGGGGCTCGAAGACATTACAGTACGAAAATACGTCAGTCATTTACTCGCGCATTTCAATCTGCGGCGCCGTACTGAACTCATCGTCATGCTGGCGGATAAAGGGATCAAACTTGGCGTCCCGCCAGTCACGGATCCCGCACATGATCGAAGCCCGTCGGCCGCTGGGCGGCAACGAGCCGACTGACTTCAGCGAGCGTGCTTTCCGGCGTGGAAGACTTCCGTAATAGTACGAACGGCTCGGCGAAATCGCGAAGTGTGTGCCGAGACACCAGTTCGCCGGTGATGAACGCGACGGGAAGCACGCCTGCCCAGGCGAAATGCTGCCTGATCCGTTCGGCGACCTCGATGCCGTTCGGCCCGTCCCCTAGCCGGATATCGGTGACGATGATGTCGGGTACGCGGCCATCGTCGGCGAGAATCGCTTGGAATCCCTTCATTGACCCGGCAGAATCCACCAGTGCGCCAGCACTGAGGAACAGCCGGCGCAGGCCCTCAAGAACGGTCGGTTCGTCGTCGCAAAGCAGGATGTATCTGCCGTTAAGGATGGACGTGCATGCGGGGTTCGCTTGATCTTTAGTCTCAATGACGGGTGCTGATTGCGATATCGGGGCGTACAGGGAAAAACGTGACCCGCGGCCTTGGACCGACGAGAAACGCATGCTGTGCTTCGGCAGAATCCCGACTATCCGGTTGACGATAGACAACCCAAGACCAAGGCCTTTCGACCGGTCGCGGCCAGGATTGTCAATCTGATAGTACTCGGCGAATATCGCATCCCGATGCGCGGGCGAGATGCCGACGCCGGTGTCCCACACGTCTATGCGAAGCCGTTCCCCGATCTCCACCCAGCCGACAACGATGCCCCCCACGGAGGTGTATTTGATCGCATTCGATATGAAATTGGACAGTGCCCGTTTGAACAAGGCGTGGTCACTTTCAATAGGCGGCGGGGAGCGCTGGCGCAGGGTGAGCCTCAAGTCGATGCCCCGCGATCTCGCCGGCTCGAGGTATTGCTCGAAGACCTCCATAAGCACGGTCTGCGTATCGACTGGCGCCAGGTGCGGAACGTATGAGCCCAGTTCGCTATAGTCCTGGATGTCCTTGAACATGTCGAGGATGTCGCGTGCCGTTTCCTCGATAACGTCGAGATCATGGCTTGCGGCGTGTCGATCTTCGAGTTTTATCCGCGCGCTACGGATAAAGAGGTTGATCGCGGCGAGAGGCTGCTGGATGTCGTGATAGGCCGATGAAAAGAACCGCTCCTTTTCTCTGACGACTTCTCTCATGCGTTCATTTTGTTGCTTGATCACCCGGGAAGCGGCGTCGACGCGTGCCTTGGCTGCGCGCAAAGTCTGCCGGAACACAAATTCGCGCCGGGCAGCGAGTTCAAACTGAATGCAGACGCCAATACCAACGAAGTACATCAGGAACACCATAGCCCCGGTGGTAAACCAGTGAGACCACGGTGTGGGGATACCCCAAATGTATTGGAGCAGTTCTATAAGATTGTAGGTTGCAACGCATAGTCTGACTAACCATGCTGCCGTGATGGTACGAAGTCGGAATAACGTGAATAGCAGGAAAAGGACAACAAAAAAGCCGGGGAAAATCTCCTGTCCGACGCGGAGTGGCGGGTAAACGTTGACCAACCCCAATAGGGCGAACCAGCAGCTTAGCGTCACTATGCAAAGTAATCTGACGGCCCAGCGTTCGTCAAAGCCGCGTGCTCCCCACATCAACCAGACCGGCAGGGCCATCCCCACGGCACCTGCAAGTCGCACACAGCCAATGTAGAAGAGGATGCTGGAATCAAGCGTGTTCAGCAGCAACCAATCACGGATAGCAACCGCAGTCCATATCAGTATGAGGCTGGCGCCAGCCAGCCTGCGTTGGCTCGCGTAGCGACGCGCATAGTCCGTACGGAACGCGTGCTCTACAGCCGCCGAGCCAAACTTGCGTACCAGGAAGCCTAAGAATCTCATAAGGCCGCTTGATCAGGAAGGCGCCGTACGCGGAGAGCGCGCGACATCGGCAGGCTGTATCGGCGCATCGCGGGTTAGACAGGTCCCCCGCCGAACGTGGCTAAGGGGTACGACGGCACATGCCGGTGAAAGCGGCGCTGGTGGTCATCGGTGCGCAACGCCTTCGTGCGAAAACATATATGAACAGAATAACAGGTCGCCATTTCTACCATCAGCCACAAATGTATCAACAAATAGGCTGTGTTCCTGGCTGCACAGGAAGGCTCAGCAAGGCGCTCAGCCGTCATTGAAGGCGACTTGCTGATACTTCACCGGGATCGGCTAAGGGGAGTGCATACATCTTTCGTCGGCGTTGCGGGTCCCTCGCCTACGCATGTGCGTTGCGACGGCGTTGCGCCTGACCAAGAATGAATAGGACAGCAACGCTGAGGGGACATTTGTCGAGTGTACCCGGAGCGGTTGGTCATCGTGATGAGCTGCACCGGCCTTGGCTCATGCGAAAGACTGCTGTAGGTCGACATGAAATGAACAGGCTAATCGCTTTAACTCCAAACGAGCCCTCTCACGAAATCTTATCAATCGGTCGCCACCGGTATTGCGGCTCGTGCGCGGCACGCTCGATGCGCGTGGATTTCGAGCTCGGGGCACCAGAATAACGAATCGCATGAATGGAAAACTCAACGTAGATAAAGGAACCAACGTGAAATCACCACTGATAGTCGCATCCGCTGTCGTGCTGTTTGTCATGGCCGGTGTTGCGCATTCGCAAGGCACACCGCAAGCCTCTGAACCCGCCCCGCAAGAAAACGCCGCAACACAAGCTTCTGACCCGAGTGCGGGGATGGAAGCATACGGCGGTACGCCCGACACACAGGTGCAAGCCGGTGCAAAACATGCCAGACCGTGCCGGATGGATCCTCAATGCAACGTTTTTTTCGGAGGGAGCTAACAAAGAACTGACGGCGCGCGAGCCATGGCTGAAAAGTACCCGATGCCCGTGTCGCGAAGGGCACGAAATTCTTGGTCCGGCTTACCGAATTCGCCGTCACTCTTTCAGGTGGCGCCTCCTGAGAGGGAAGGCGCCACGACACGCGAGAGGCGCGACGGCTTCGGAAGCGAGCGGAAGGGGCGTCATAACGAGCATCTGGGCGGTCGCGAAGCTTGAGTTCGAAATCGCCGCGCCGGTTGCAACTGGCAGGACGTCAACGTTGGTGCGGGCCAAGGCCAACTCTTCTTCGCGTCAATTCAGCCTTCGCGGGACCGCTCACTTAAAACGACGTCTCGGCCGCGCACTTGTGGGAATTCTTTCCCCGGTCGCAGGTTCGGCGTCGCTAACGCAACCCGTTGATGACGAAAAGGTGAAGAAATGAAAGTGCAACCCTTGGCTGTAGCCATCATGCTATTCCTGCTCACCGCGGCCGGCGCTGCCGACTCTCAGGAAATGCAACCGTCAGACGTCGCTAGCCATTCGCCCAGTCAGCAACCACTAAATTCATCGCAGCGGGCGATGCCGATGGACGGCGACAGTCCGTGGGACTATGGAGCCCAGTCGGGCGGACGAAATGGTTACGGCAAAACCCGAGACGGTCAACCGTGCGTGGCGGGCCTGTCGTGCGATATCTATCAGGGTAGTTAACCTGGCGGCTGTGTCGCGATAGGTCACTCGCTATCTGAAAGGACCGAGACGACCGATACGATCGGTAAAACAGATGCTGAATGGGGGCGAGGCGTGAGGGCACCGATCGAGGAAGCTGCCGTCCAACTGCTCGACGCCGCCACTGGCAGCAACCCGCCGCCCATAGCTGACGAAGAACCGAGCCCGCTCGCACGTCGGCTATGTCCGATATCGAGTCAATCGGTTTGCCAGTTCACCGGCGGGATTTGCCTCTAGCCGACCACGCTACGAGCACACGCGAGCAGGCCGCCGGTCGTAGTGGGTACGCTCCGAGATCCGCTCTACACGCTGAAGGCGGCAAAGAGTCCGAATGTCTTCAACGCCATGAAAGTTTAAAGTCTCAATCTTGCAAGATCTCTTGTCGATTGGCACGCACCCATTTTGATTGTTCGATTCCGGAGATCGAAGCTGGAGCTGCTTGCGGCCTCGAGTGTTTGTTTTCGTCATCGTGTTTGGGTACGCGACGATCGAATGTGATGGGACAAGAGGCGCCGCGATTCCAAGACCTAATGTGTGCAAAGTGTGAAGGCGATATCACTGCGGTTCATCTAACGCAGAGTCGTTGTCGCCCGCGCACGCTCGTGCATCGCGAGTTAGTTGTGATGTGCAAGAGCAGCGAGGATTGCGGAGCAAAGAAGCCGGCGCTGGTCGAGCCTTGGTCGCGGCCTGTGGGAGGGCCAAAGATCTCTGGAATTATTGCAATGATGAATTTCCATGGTCGGCCCTACCCGAAAGCGGCCGATACCTGAAATATTAAAAACAGCTTTCATTTTTCAAGGTCCATTGCACGGCCACCCAGCGGCGTTTCCAAGTCTATTGCTCATTTTTCTGAGTCTATTGTGCAGGAACAGCCGCTTGCTGTTTCTTACGAAAACCCGGCCTTGATTTGTTGAACAGTTAGTCATAATATCGAGGCCATGAAGCAATCGGGCCATCTCAAGCAATCCGCAAAAAAGGGCGACGTGTGTGCGCGCGGCCGGCCGCGCGAGTTCGACACGGACACCGTGCTGAAGAGCGCGAGCCAGGTATTCTGGAACCACGGCTACCACGCGACGTCGATCGACGACCTCTGTAAAGCCACGGGCCTGTTGCGCGGCAGTCTGTACGGCGTGTTCGGCGACAAGCACGGCATCATGCTCGCCGCGCTGGATCACTACGCGGAAGGGTCAGTCGCACGGCTCGCCGAGCGGCTGAATGCGCCGGTGCCGGCTGAAGAGGCGCTGCGCAGCGCGTTGCTCCACTACGCGCGGGTCGCGTGCGCGCTGACGGGCGAGCGCAGCTGCTTCATCACCAACACCACCTTGGAAATGCAGCCGGGCGACGAGGAGCTGCGCATCCGCGTCGCGGCGATCCAGCGCCGCATGGCGACGCTGCTGGCGGCGTCCGTGATTCGCGGCCAGGCGAGCGGCGCATTCAATTCGACGCTCGATGAAAAAGCCGTCGGCGATTTTCTGCTCTGCGTGATGCAAGGTCTGCGCGTGTTAGGGCGCGTCGCGCACAAGGAAGATGCGCTCATCGGAATAGTGGACGTCGCGATGCGCGCGCTCGTCTAATTTTTTTGCTTAATTTTTGAACGATCAGTCATGAATAGAGATGCGATCGAGTCCGCTCCGGCGGCACTCGCTGGATGCGCGAGCGGCGGTGCGGGCGTCGTGACATGCCCCGGCGCCGTGGCGGCCGGCATCGCGACGTCGGCGGCGGCGCCCGCTGCATCGGTATCGGCGCCGGCGTCGGCCGCGGAAAAAGCCGCGCCGCGCTTCGAGCGCCAGGGCCTCGCGCTGGCCGTGCTGTTCGTCGGCGCTTTCCTTGCGCCACTCGACTATTTCATTGTCAACCTCGCGTTGCCGTCGATTCACACAGGCCTGAACGCCAGCGACGCGCAATTGCAGCTGGTGGTGTCCGCCTACGCCTCCGCGTACGCGGTGCTGCTGATCACCGGCGGCCGCCTCGGCGATCTGTACGGGCGCCGCCGCATGTTCATGACGGGCATGGCGGCCTTCGTGGTCGCTTCGGCGCTGTGCGGCTTTGCGACCAGCGGCCATATGCTGGTGATCGCGCGGATCGTGCAGGGCATCGCGGCAGCCGTCATGGCGCCGCAAGTGCTTGCAACCATCCGCGCGGTCGTGCCGCTGCATCAGCAGACCAAGGTGATGAGTCTGTATGGCTTCGTATTCGGGCTGTCGTCGATCGTCGGGCAACTGGGCGGTGGGGCGCTGATCACGTATCACCCGTTCGGGCTGGACTGGCGCATCATCTTCCTGATCAATATTCCGATCGGCATCGCGGCGTTTCTCGGCACGTGGAAGTTCGTGCCGGAGAACCAGCCGGCCACGCGCACCGGCATCGACGTGAAAGGTGTCGCGCTGTTGTCCGCGGTGCTGCTGCTGGTCATCTACCCGATGACCCATGGCCGAGAAGCCGGTTGGCCCGCGTGGACGTTCGCGATGTTCGCGCTCGCGGTCCCCGCGTTCGCGCTGTTCGTGGCGACCGAGCGCCGCGTGGAGCGCGGCGGCGGCCATCCGCTGGTGGATCTGCAACTGTTCCGCAATCGGGCATTCGCGCTGGGTCTGGTGCTCGCGTTCCTGTTTTACTGCAATAGCGCGTTCTTCCTCACCTACGGCATTTTCCTGCAAACGGGTTTGCACTGGACGCCGCTCGCCTCCGGCATGGCGATCATGCCGTTCGCGCTCGGCTTCGTGGTCGGGCCGCTGACATCGCCTGCCGTGGTCAAGCGCATCGGCGGCCATGTGCTGACGCTCGGTTTTTCGATGATGACGATCGGTTTCACGGTCACCGGCTGGTCGGCCACTCAATCTGCCACGCCGGATCTGCTGTTCTACTGCGGGCTAATGTGCGCTGGCGTCGGTCACGGGTTGCTGTTGCCGTCCATCATGCGCATCGTCCTGCTCGAAGTCGTGCCGGAGAAGGCAGGGCTGGCCTCAGGCGTGGTGTCGTCGACGCTGCAGATCGGTTCGGCGTTCGGCACGGCGGCCATCAGCGGCGCGTTCTTCGGCGCGGTCGGCGGCCGCGTGGCGCCCGCGGCATACGCCCACGGATTTCAGATCAGCCTCGCGATCAATGCGCTGCTGATGTTTGTCTGCATCGGTTTAAGCGTGCTTTTGGTGCGCCATCAGCAACTGGCGCTGCGCCGTTCCGTGCAGCCGGTTTGAAAGTCCGCTGCCGTAATCGTTTTCAGCGGGTGATTTGCCGGCATTATTATGCACGTTTAAACAAAAACATAAATATGAAGCGCGCTATTTACCGGTGAGTGTCCTGTTCACAGGTAACTTTTATTTTAATTGAAACCAGTGCGATGTTCTGCAGTGATTCAGGTATGAAGAATGCATCAGGCATCTTTTACTTTGTCCGGTTTCGCTCTCAGTAAATGGTGCCATCGTGCACTGCCGTATGGGCCTGGCTTTGCGGCGATGTTCAGGGATTTTCCTGGTTTCAAATCGTGCAGGTCAGGATGGCAGGGACATTCCAGGGACGCTGGAAACGGTATTTCTAAAAATAACTTGCCGCAGTTAATTTCGATTGTTAATCTTGGCGCTCTTTAGAGACTTCCCTCAGTAGGTCTAATGTCGAGAAACCCGGCGCAATGACTTAATCACGCTCATCCGCTCCGTAGGGGAAACAAAATGCTAACCGCTACCATTGACGCACTCCAGACATCGCCCACCGCGAGTTTCAGCGTTGGCGACGTCGTGACGTTGAAGGACGGGGGTCCACGCATGACCGTGACTTATTCGGGTCCGGTCGCGCTGAATCCCGGCGACTGGCTCATCTGCGAGTGGTTCGACGAATACGGCGAACTGCGTCGCGAAATGTTCGCGCCCGCGAACGTCCGTGCCGAACCTCGCTCGATTCCGGCCGGCTCCGTGCGCTGGCAACAGATTAGCCGCGCGGCTTGAATCCAACTGAATGAGCAGGCGGCGGCCGTCATCCGGCTGCGGTCGGCTATTCACTCTGGCGGCTGGGCACGTCCAACAAATCACTTCTTTGCATCGTCTCGCACCGAGGCGCGGTTGTGCACGCGCAGCATCAGCGCTGACGAGAACGCTCGCATCCGCGTGATTTTGCGCGTCTGCATCACTTCGCCCGCGAGGTTTTTCGGCGGATTCGGTTGCAACGACCAGTAAAGCGCAAGCACCCAGCCCAGCACGGTCCAGCCGAGACAGGCGTTGAATAGCGCCAGCGTCAGCGCGTCATGACGCTTGCGCCGGTCCGCTAGAACCGCCGGCAGAAAATACAACGCCAGCGCGAACACTGCGGCGATGATCTGGACGAGCATGTTGCCAGCCATGAGCAACTCCGATGCGCGATGCATGCAGCGATTGTCGCGCGAATGTTTCGTTTGCGCAGCCGGGTGATGCGGCAAGTGCTGCGGGGGACGCCGTGAGTTCGCCAAGGGGTTCAGCCGGTCGTGCATCGGGATTATCATGGTCGTCTCGACCGAACCGAACCGCCAGGACCGCCATCATGATCTCCGACGATACGACCCAGCAGGCTCAACGCATCAATCCCGACACGCTTCGCGAATTCGTGGACCGCAAGTGGAACGACGAGATCGTCCCCGCGTTGACGGACTACATCGCGGTGCCGGCCAAGAGCCCGGCCTTCGATCCTGATTGGGCCGAACACGGTTATCTGGAGCGCGTGATCACCGACGCCGCGCAATGGGCCGAGCAGCAACCGGTGCGCGGTCTGAAGCTCGAGGTGATCCGCTTGCCCGGCCGCACGCCGGTGATCTTCTTCGAATCCGCCGCGACCCGCTCCGGCAGCGAAGAAACCATCGTGCTGTACGGCCACCTCGACAAGCAGCCCGAGTTCGATGGCTGGCGCAACGACCTCGGCCCCTGGACGCCGAAGCTCGAGAACGGCAAGCTCTACGGCCGCGGCGGTGCCGACGACGGCTACGCGATCTACGCAAGCATCACGGCGCTCGCCGCCCTCGACGCGCAAGGCATCGAGCGTCCGCGTTGCGTCGGTCTGATCGAAACCTGCGAGGAGTCGGGCAGCTACGATCTGCTGCCGTACGTCGACGCGCTGCGTGAGCGGCTCGGCAAGGTCGGTCTCGTCGTGTGTCTGGACTCGGGCGCGGGCAACTACGATCAACTGTGGCTCACCACGTCGCTGCGAGGCCTCGTTGCCGGCGACCTCGAAGTGCAGGTGCTCGACGAAGGCATTCACTCGGGCGGTTACGGCGGCATCGCGCCGTCGAGCTTTCGCATCATGCGGCAACTGTTCGACCGGCTAGAAGATGCCGCCAATGGCACGCTGCTGCCGAAGGGTTTCCATAGCCCGATCCCCGCGGACCGTCTGCATGAAGCGGAAGCTACCGCGCAGATTCTCGGCGACGACGTCTGGAAGAAATTGCCATGGGCGTGCGGCCAGGACGGCCGCCACGTGCTGCCCACCACCACCGATCCGCAAGAGGCCTTGCTCAATTCGACGTGGCGTCCCTCTCTGTCGGTGACGGGCGCGGCCGGGTTGCCCGCGCTCGCCGACGCGGGCAATGTGCTGCGTCCGCGCACCGCGTTCAAACTGTCGCTGCGTCTGCCGCCGCTGATCGAAGCGGAAAAGGCCGTCACCGAATTGAAGGCGCTGCTCGAACTCGACCCGCCGTACAACGCGAAAGTGACATTCAAGCCCGACGCCGGCGCGGCGAGCGGCTGGAACGCGCCGGACCTCGCGCCGTGGCTCGCCACGGCGCTCAACGACGCGTCGCGCCGCCACTACGGCGCGGACGTCGCCTACATGGGGCAGGGCGGCACCATCCCGCTGATGAACGTGCTGAAGGCGGGTTTCCCCAAGTCGCAGTTCATGGTGTGCGGCGTGCTTGGGCCGAAGTCGAACGCGCACGGCCCGAACGAGTTCCTGCACGTGCCGTACGGCAAGAAGCTCACGGCCGCGGTGGCGGAAGTGATTGCCGCTGCGCCCTGAGCGCGGTCGCACTGCTCAGTCCGGCCGCTTGCTCCGCTCGTCGAAAGAGAGCGAGCGGCACTCCAGCGCTTGTGATTTTCCTGAACCGGCTCGTTGAATGACCGATAACCAGACTGCCCGTCCCGCCACCCTCCGGATTCCGGCCGATCAACTGCATGCGTATGTAACCGCGATCTGGGTGCAGGCGGGCAGCACGCCGCGCGAAGCGGCGCTCGTCGCGGATCATCTGGTGGCGGCGAATCTGACCGGACACGACTCGCATGGCGTCGGCATGATCCCGCGCTATGTCGCGTCGCTCGCCGACGCGCAACTGCAACTGAATCTGCATGCTGATGTGGTAAAGGATGCGGGCGCGGTGCTGACCATCGAAGGCGGCAAGGGTTTCGGCCAGGTCGTCGCGTTCGAAGCGATGGAGCGAGGCATCGAGCGCGCCAGGCGTCTCGGCATCTGCGCGGTCGGCTTGCGCGGCGCGCATCACATCGGCCGCATCGGTCATTGGGCGGAACAGTGCGCGCGCGCCGGACTCGTGTCGTTCCACTTCGTCAACGTCGCGGGCGATCCGCTTGTCGCACCGTTCGGCGGCGCGGACCGGCGCATCGGCACGAATCCGTTCTGCGCGGCTTATCCTCGGCCCGGCAAGCCGCCGCTCGTGCTCGACTTCGCGACGAGCACGATTGCCTACGGCAAGACGCGCGTCGCGTACAACCAGGGCAAGCACGTGCCGCCCGGCGCGTTGATCGATCACGCAGGGTTTCCCACGCTCGAACCGAAGGTCATGCACGAAGAACCGTTCGGTTCGCTGACGCCGTTCGGCGGTCACAAGGGCTTTGGGCTCGCGGCGATGTGCGAGATTTTCGGCGGCGCGCTGTCGGGCGGCTTCACGACGCACACGCAGACCCTTGGCACGACCAACGCGATCATCAACTGCATGCTGTCGGTGATCATCGATCCCGCTGCCTTCGACGCCCCCGACGCGCAAGCCGAAGCCGATGCGTTCATCGAGTGGGTGAAGGCCTCGCCGCTCGCGGCGGGCACCGATCGTATCTACGAACCCGGCGAGCCCGAGCGCGTGACACGTGCACAACGCGAAGCCGAAGGCATCCCCGTCGACCCCGCCACGTGGACGCAGATTCATGAGGCGGCGCTGGCGGTCGGTATGAGCGAAGAAGAGACGCGGCGGTGGTCTGCGCACCTGCGGTAAAAGGGAAGCGGCATGTGCCGACCCGGCACTGGCCGTCGATATCTGCAATTCCGGTTTGAATATGCGTATTGGCTATAAAACCAATATGCAAAAATAAGCAACATTGCAGAATTCTAATTTCGAATACATTTTCAAATTGGCCGGCATTTCTTTTTATTGGCCGGATTCAGCAAAAAATGCCGATTTGTTCGCTCGCTAATTAACAGGCCCAGCGCGCGGATCTTCGCGCTTTTTTGCCCATTTGCGGTGCGCAAGCGTTTGCGCCTGTATGTATTCCACAACCTCGCTCTCCCATCGTCGAGTGCTTGCCGGCGTGGCCTCCAGGCCGGTTTGCGTTCATCTGTTCGTTACCCCGCTCCCATCCGATTCCGGTCTGTTTTAGGCTCGCATTGCAATGCGAGTGTCTAACCTTAAAAGGACCGATCAAAATGAATCTTCATAACCACCACGCCTGCCGTCCGTTCCTCGAAGCGGGCAATCTTTCGCAAATCTCCGCTTACTACGAAGAAGGCCGCAACATCATGTGGATGATGCTGCGCGCCCAACCGCGACCCTGTTTCAATCTCGATCTGGTGCACGATATTCTGGGGCTCGCGCAGGCGGCGCGGGACTCCGGTTTGCCGATCGATTTCTGGGTCACCGGTTCGTTGATTCCGACCATGTACAACGTCGGTGGCGATCTCGACTTCTTCGCCGAGACAATCCGCGCCGGCAAGCGCCAGGCGCTGATGGCCTATGCGCGATCCTGCGTCGATTGCGTGCACGCGGCGGCGAGAGGGTTCGATACCGGGGCGATTTCGATTGCGATGGTGGAGGGCACGGCGCTCGGCGGGGGCTTCGAGGCCGCGCTCGCGCATCATTTCCTGCTCGCGCAGAAAGACGCGCGCATGGGCTTTCCGGAGATCGCGTTCAATCTGTTTCCGGGCATGGGCGGTTATTCGCTGGTCGCGCGCAAGGCAGGCATGCGTCTCGCCGAGGAACTGATCGGCGTCGGCGAATCGCATACGGCGGAATGGCACTTCGGCAAGGGTCTCGTCGACCACTTATTCGAGCCGGGCGAGGCCTATCTGGCCACGCGCACCTTCATCGACACCTTGAAGCCGAAGATGAACGGCATCCGCGCGATGCTGCGGGCGCGTCAGCGCGTGCTGCAACTCTCGCGTGCCGAGCTGATGGAAATTACCGAGGATTGGGTCGACGCCGCCTTCACGATCGACGAGAAGGATCTCGCCTTCATGGAGCGGCTGGTGATGCTGCAGAACCGCCGTACGTCGAATCTCCATCAGGCGGCGCCGAGCGCGGCCAATTTCGCTTGAGCCGACGCGGAAGCTCAGGCGATCAGTCTGAGCTTCTGCCTGTCCTGCAACCAGCGCTCGAATTCGGCGGCGGGCATGGCCTGGCCATACAGGAAGCCCTGGACGTAATCGACACCGAGTCCCTTCATGAACATTTCTTCCGATTCGGTCTCGATGCCTTCGGCGACCACCTTGAAGTCCAGCTCCTGCGCGACCGCCACCATCGAGCGCACCAGCGCCTGTGCTTTGGTGTCGGCGTTGATCGAGCGCACGAAGCTGCGGTCGAGCTTGATGACGTCGAGCGGAATGCGGCCCAGTTGCGACAACGACGAATAGCCGGTGCCGAAGTCGTCCAGATGCACCTGCGCGCCGAGCTGGCGGAACTGCTTGATCAGATCGATCGCGGCCGCCTCGTCCTCGATCAGGCAGCTCTCGGTAAGTTCGAGGTCGATCAGGCAGGGGTCGAGGTTCGCATGCTGCAACGCCTCGGTGAAATGCCGCACCACGGCCGTGTCGACCAGTTGCCGTGCCGACACGTTGATCGCGATGCGCAGGTTATAGCCAGCCGCTTTCCAGCGGGCGGCCTGTTTCGCGGCGGTTTCCATGACCCAGCGGCCCAGCACGCCGATCAACCCGGACTCTTCAGCATAACGGATGAATTCGGCCGGCATGATTTGCCCGCGCTCCGGCGAATTCCAGCGCACCAGTGCCTCGGCGCCCTGCACGGTGCCGGTGGCGAGCGACAGCTTGGGCTGGTAATGCAGCGTCAGCTGGCCTTCGTCGAGTCCACGCCGCAGGTTGGTGTCGAGCCACATGTACTCGGCGACCCGGCGGTTCATGTCCGCCGAGAACACGCGATGGGTGCGCTTGCCTTCGTCCTTGGCGGCGTACATCGCGGTGTCGGCCGAACGGATCAGCGACTCGAGACTGTCGCCGTGTTCCGGATAGCGCGCGATGCCGATCGAGCAGCCGGTGTACACCTCGACGAGCCCGACCGCGAAGGGCGTGCGCATGCGTTCGAGAATGCGTTGCGCGGTGGCTTCGAGCCCGTGCGCGGTGCCTTTGGCGGCGAGCACGATGAATTCGTCGCCGCCCAGGCGCGCGAGCGCGTCGCCTTCGTTCAGGCAGGTGCTGATGGCCGCCGATACGTCGGTGATCAGGCGGTCACCGAACACATGGCCGTAGTGATCGTTGACCTTCTTGAAGTTGTCGAGATCGAGGAACAGCACGCCGACCGCTTCGTTCGGGCCGGCTTCTTCGATGGCCGCGCGGATCTTGTCCTGAATTGCGTTGCGATTGGCGAGCCCGGTGAGCGAGTCGGTATTGGCGAGTTCGGTGAGCCGGTCCTGCGCGAGTCGTTGCTCGGTGATATCCGTGCCCGAACAGATCAGGAACTGTTCTTCGACGCCGCTGCCGCTCTGGACGAATTTATTGCGGAACAGGAAGAGCCGTTCGCCATGCACCGTTTTAATGCGCCGCTCGACTTCGTACGACACGCCGCGATTGAAAAAGCCCGCGATGTTCTGACTGGACGCCACGCCGTCTTCGGATGACATGAACAGCGCCCACACGTTACGGCCGATGATGTTCTCTTCCTTGACCCCGGTAAGCTCTTCGGCGAGGCGGTTAAAGCGCTGTATCCGGCCATGCCGGTCGACGATGACCACGACCGAATTGACTTCGGAGACCACCTTTTCGGCGAACGAGAGGCCGTGAACCAGGTCGCGGGCGACGGATTCGGTGTCGTCGTAGGCCGAGGCGGTGCCGGCCCACGTGTTGCTGCTGAGTTTTTTGCCGACGAGATGCAGACGCAACGGTTCGCCGAACATGCGCACGTCGACGACGATGTGTGAGGTCGCGCCGGTGAGGCAGCGGATTTGCGACGCCTGTTGAGGATTCAGTGGAATGGCGACGTTCGCAGGCGCATCGCCGTTGACGGGCGTGAGTTCGAGAGCGTTGCTGTCGGCCGACAGACGCCAGCAAGGGCTGCTCGTGCCGAACTGGGCATAAAGCACCTGGTCGTGTTGGTCGTCGTTCATGAGATCCCCGGGCGATGTCTGCCGGTGGTCCCCGTCAAGGCGCGAGGCGGCAGACAGTCTTTAACGTGCTGAAGACTGGCCACATTGTAGCGAAGCGGCGGAATTCGGGCTTATAAACATTAACGGTCGGGTGGTCGAGAGCTTTAGGGTCGCTTTGGCGTCATGGCCGGTGTTGGTGGAGATATTTGTGTTGAATGACGACCGCTACACGCACCCGCCCGCAGTCACGCCCGTTCGAGCCTGCTAGAACCGGCGCGCGAGCAGTCCGCGGGCCTGCTCCCGGCCTGCGGGATGCGCTTCCAGCGAGGCGTCAAACCAGAATTTCCCGGCAACCAGTGTGGCCACTATCACGCCGTCGCGGTACAACAGCCGATTACCCGCCACCGCGGGCACGCGCTCGCCGGTGAGCAGGGTCCCGGCGAGATTCAACGGATCGGTGCCGGCGACGCACACAAAAGCACCGTCGTTCGCATGGCGTCGAACTTCGCGCAGCACGGGAATCGCTTCGGGCAACGCAAACTGCTCGCCGGCGAGACCATTGACGAAGCGCCCGCCGCGAATCACGCCGCGCGCTTCGAGCCGTTGAAACACGCGCAGCAGATCGCGCCACGGCGGCAGCCATTCGGCCTCGCGTTCGAGCAGGCGCCAGAACACCACGCCATAGCGGCGCAGCAAGGTCATCGCGACGTGTTCCAGCACCTCGGGTGGCAACTGGCGGCGGCCGGGCGCCTCCGTGTCCGTGGCAAGCGGGCGGGGGCTCACCAGCGCCCAGCGCCCCGCGTCGTCCATCCCGCCGATCAACGCGCTGGCGCGCGCGCGCCGGTTGCTGGAAAACGCATTGCGTTTGGCGATCGGCTTGAGGAGGGCGCGCAGCCCCGCAAAGCTGTCGGAGTTCGCGAGGCCGGCGGCGACCAGCTCGCCGAGCGCGTTTTCCAATTCCATCCGTAGCACGCGGACGTCGGCGAGCAACTCGTCGAAGAACATGGCGCCATGCTGCGCGAGCGTGTCGTAGACACTCTGTGCGAGCGCGGATAGCTCCACTTGCCTTGCCGGATCGAGCAACGCGCTCCACGTGCGCACGCGGGCGCGCGGCAGCAGCACGATCGGCGTGCTGCGGATCGGGCCGGCCGCACCGCGCGCACGTTCGGTGAGCCGGGTCCAGACGATCTTGCCGGCGCGGCATAGTTCGTCGAGCGAAGTATTCGCGTAGGCTCTCACGCGTGCGGGCAGGATGTCTTCCTCCCATGCACCCGCCGCGGCCTGGAAGCCTTCGAGCTGGTCGAGCACGCCGGCCAGAGCGTCGCGGCCTTCGCTGCGCGTGTCCGGCGTCAAATGCTGCCACTCGAACAGAAAACGCATGAAGTCGTGCCGTTCCACCGGCTCGATCTCGCGGCGCAGGCGTTTCACCGTGTAGCGATGAATCCGCGCGAGCAGATGGCGCTCGCACCATTCTTCCTCGGCGGTCTGCGGCGTGAAGCGGCCACGCATCAGATAGCCTTGCGCTTCGAGACGCGTCAAGGCCTGTTCGACCGTCGCCGCCGGCAAGCTCAGCGGCCGTGCAATCGCGCTGACCGGCAGCGGGCCGAAGCCGGTCAGGCGCGCGCGCAATACATCGAGCAGCGCGTCGTCGGCACTCCAACTATCCGTATAGCCTTTGGGCGCTGTGAGTGGCGGCGTATAGCGCGTGCGCGGCAGGTCGGGGTAGAGCGCCTGAAAAGCGGTGAGGCGCTCGGCGGGCAGCCACACGGCGGCATCGTCGGCGATTTGCAGGCGGGTGGCGCGGCCGGACTCGGCCAGCGATGCGAGCCATGCCGCCCAGCCGTCGTGGGCGCGCGCCTCGGCGTCGGTGATGCAGGAGAGACCGGTCAGCGCTTCGTGCATCTCGTCGGCGTTGCGCGCCTGCGGCCACGCTTCGTCGCGCACGCTGTCGATCGCGTCGGCGTCGAGCGCGCCGAGATCGTCCGTGCTGGCCGGGTCGGTCCAGCGGCGATTCAGCACGGCTTGGGTGCGGCGTTCCTCGATCGGCGCGTCGTCGAGGTAGGCATAGGGCTTCGCGTTGAGGATTTCGGCGGCAAGCGGCGAGGGCGCGGGCAGATCGCGCGCGACCAGCCGCACTTCGCCCTGTTCGATCCGGCGCAGCAGCGCGAGCCAGCGTTCGCTGTCCATCGCGTCGTGCAAACAGTCGTCGACGGTTTGGTCGACTAACGGATGACGCGGCAGCTCACGTTCGCCGACCACGTTCTCCAGACACGCGGCCTGCTCGGGAAACACGCTCGCAAGCAGGTCTTCGCTGCGCATGCGCTGCAGTTGCGGCGCGGTTTTGCGCCCGCCGGTATAGCGCGGCAGGCCGAGCGCGGTGGTCGCGTTCCAGCGCCAGCGGACACCGAACAGCGGCGCGTCGAGCAGCGCCTGGATCAGCAGATGCTCGGCGTTGTTCGAATGCAGATAGCGCCAGACGTCGTCCAGTACGAACGAGTGGCTGCCAGTCAATGACAGCACGATCGCATCTTCGGTGGCGGCCGCTTGCAGTTCGAAATTGAAGGTGCGGCAGAAGCGCTTGCGCAACGCGAGCCCCCACGCGCGGTTCACGCGGCTGCCGAAGGGCGCGTGGATGACGAGCTGCGTGCCGCCGGATTCGTCGAAAAAGCGCTCCATCACCAGCGTATTCTGCGTGGGCAGCACACCGAGCGCCGCGCGGGCTCGCGCGAGGTAATCGACGATCTGGCGCGCGGCGGGTTCGTCGAGATCCAGCGTGTCGATTAGCCAGTCGATGGCGTGGTCGATGCGGGCGGAGATGGACTCGGCGCTCGGCGCGGGGTTTTGCGGGGCGAGGCGTGTAGGCGCGGTTGTCGTCGCGCGCTCGGTTAGGGTGCTGCGCCCGCGGGCTGCTTCTGCGTTGCCTTCTGCATGTGCTTCGGCTGTGCTTTTCGCTTTGGCTTTGGCTCGCGTCGCCGCGCCGGTGCTCGCTTGCACCGCGCGCACTTTTGCGCTTGCCGCCGCGTCAAGATCCTCCCCCTCGAGCCGACGCGCGATCTCCGCGCGCAAGCGCGCGACCGCGAACGACAGCTCATCGCTGCGCCCCGGCGCCTCGCCGAGCCAGAACGGAATATTCGGCGGCTGCCCGTGCGCGTCCTCGACCCGCACGCGCCCGCTCTCGATGCGCAGAATCCGGTACGACGCATTGCCAAGCTGGAACACGTCGCCCGCGAGACTCTCGACCGCGAAATCCTCGTTGACAGTGCCGATGTTGATTGCCTGTGGTTCGAGCACCACCGCGTAGTCCGCGTTCTCGGGAATCGTGCCGCCCGACGTGAGCGCGACCAGCTTGCCGCCGCGCCGGCCGCGCAGCGTGCCGCTCACCACGTCGCGATGCACGTAGGCGCCGCGCGGACCATTGCGGCTCGTGTAGCCCTCGGCGAGCATGCGCAGCACCGCGTCGTACTGGTCACGTTCGAGGTCCGCGTACGGCGCCGCGCGCCGCAGCATCGCGAACAGCGCGTCCTCGCTCCACTCGGCGCTCGACACTTCGGCGACGATCTGCTGCGCGAGCACATCGAGCGGCGCGCGCGGAATGCGCAGCGCGTCCAGTTCGCCGCGCCGCACGCAGTCAAGGAGCGCCGCGCATTCGATCAGATCGTCGCGCGAGGTGGGAAAGAGCCGCCCTTTGGGCATGCCGCCCACGTGATGCCCCGAGCGTCCGACGCGTTGCAGGAACGGCGCGATTGCCCGTGGTGAACCCATCTGGCAGACGAGATCGACGTCGCCGATATCGATGCCGAGTTCCAGCGAAGCGGTGGCGATCAGCACGCGCAACTCACCGCGTTTCAGGCGTTGCTCGGCGTCGAAGCGATGTTCCTTCGCGAGGCTGCCGTGATGCGCGGCGACGATTTCCTTGTCGAGCCGCTCGGTCAGATGACGCGCGACGCGCTCGGCCATGCGCCGCGTGTTGACGAATACCAGCGTGGTTCGGTGCATCGCGACGAGTTCGGCGAGGCGGTCGTAGACGCGTTCCCATACTTCGTTGGGCATCACCGCTTCGAGCGGTATCGGTGGAATGTCGAGCGCGAGATCGCGCGCGCGAACGTGGCCCACGTCGACGATCGCGCAGTCGGCGGGGATGCCGCTATCGATGCTCGCGCCGCCCACGAGAAAACGCGCGACCGCGCTCACCGGCTTTTGCGTCGCCGACAGGCCGATGCGAGGCAAATTCCGCTGGCACAGCGCGTCCAGGCGTTCGAGGCTGAGCGCGAGGTGGCTGCCGCGCTTGCTGCCGGCGAGTGCATGGATCTCGTCGACGATCACCGTGCGCACCGTCGCGAGCATGCGCCGGCCCGAGTCCGAACCGAGCAGCACGTACAGCGATTCCGGCGTGGTCACGAGAATATGCGGCGCGCGCTTTTTCAGCGCGTTGCGTTCCTGCTGCGTGGTGTCGCCGGTACGCACGGCCGTGCGGATATCGAGGGGCGGCAGCCCGCGCGCGTCGAGTTCGGCGGCGATGCCTTGCAGCGGCAACTGCAGGTTCAGGCGGATGTCGTTGGAGAGCGCCTTCAGCGGCGATACGTAGACCACCAGCGTTTCATCGGGCAATGCGCCGCCGTTGGCGAGGCCTTGCTGGACCAGATCGTCGAGTGCGGAGAGGAACGCGGTGAGCGTTTTGCCCGAGCCGGTCGGCGCGGCCACGAGCGTCGAGCGGCCCCGGCGAATCTGCGGCCATGCGGCGGCTTGCGCGTCGGTCGGGGCGGGGAAGGTCTTGAGGAACCATGCGGCGACTGCCGGGTGGAAGTCGTCCAGCGCGCGGTGCGTCGAGGGAGGCGAAGCCTGATCCGCGGCGCAATGCACCGCCGTGGAACCGGAAGCCGCGTCCAGCGCGGCGGAAGTCGTGGCCGAAGTCATGCTTGCGTAGATGGGGGCGTGGCGTGCCATATCCAGAGGACGTCGAAAACGGCGACCGGTTGCGAAGCGCAGTCGTCAGTCTCGCAGGTTTTGACGGGCTTTGCCGGGGAATGGGTGCTGATAGCCGGGCCGGAGTCAGCCAGCGTGCGTACCGGCAATTCTGCTGCGCGGTTGTCGCGTGTTTGCCGTTTGGGCCGGTTGCAAGACACGAGCCCAGCGGAGGCTCAGGCGCGTCATGTTTAACGCATCATCGATGCGTGAAGCTCATGGGATCACTTCTCCATCACCCCGTGCGAATCGTAAGCCGTTTGAAAAAAGAGGCCTACGTGTGGCCCATAAACGTCCGCCGCGCGCTCTGCTCGATCGCGTCAATTGCAGTACTCTCTACGCCTCCCCTTCACGAACACAACGATGGAGTTTCGACGATGCGATACAACCAGCTAGGCCGTACCGGTGTGTTTGTTTCAGAACTGTGTCTGGGCACGATGACCTTCGGCGGGGGCGACGGCATCTGGAAACAGATCGGCGATCTGCAGCAGGGCGACGCGCAACGGCTGGTCGGACGGGCGCTCGACGCGGGCATCAATTTCATCGACACGGCCGACGTCTACGCGGACGGCCTGTCCGAACAGATCACTGGCCAGGCGTTGAAGAACCTCAAGGTGCCGCGCGACAAGGTCGTGGTGGCGACCAAAGTCTTCGGCCCGACCGGCGAGTTTCCGAACGCGCGGGGCGCATCGCGTTACCACATCATCGACGGCGTGAAGGCGAGCTTGAAGCGTTTGCAACTCGATCACGTGGATCTCTATCAGATCCACGGCTTCGACCCGGCCACGCCGATCGAAGAGACCGTGCGCGCGCTCGATACGCTGGTGCAGCACGGTCACGTGCGGTATGTGGGCGTGTCGAACTGGGCCGCGTGGCAGATCGTGAAAGCGCTCGGCATCGCGGAACGCCTCGGGCTGGCCCGCTTCGAAACGCTGCAGGCGTATTACACGCTCGCGGGCCGGGACCTCGAGCGCGAACTCGTGCCGATGCTCCAGAGCGAGGGCCTTGGGCTGATGGTATGGAGTCCGCTTGCGGGCGGACTGCTGAGCGGCAAATATGGACGCGAGCAGCAGGGCGAGGCGGGCAGCCGGCGCACGAGTTTCGATTTTCCGCCGGTCAATCGCGAGCGGGCGTATGACTGTATCGACGCGATGCGCGAGATCGCGACGGCGAAGCGGGTGTCGGTGGCGCAGATCGCGCTCGCGTGGCTGCTGCACCAGCGCGTGGTGAGTTCGGTGATCGTCGGCGCGAAGCGGGTCGAGCAACTCGATGACAACATCGCGGCCACGAAGGTGACGCTCAGCGCAGAAGAACTGGCGAAGCTCGATCAGGTCAGCGTGCTGCCCGCGGAGTATCCGGGGTGGATGCTGGCGCGTCAGGGGGAAGGGCGTCGTACGCAGTTGGCGCAGACGCGCCAGGCAGGGTGATTGCGGCGCCAATGTCAAGGCGCGCGCCGAATCTGTTGTCGCGCCGTGCGCCGCCAGACGTCGCGCGAGCATAGCCTGCCTCGACGCGCCGCGACACGACGCGCGCCGCGCTGACCGCAACACCCTGCGGCCAGCGCGGCGCGGGTCGCGACACGTACCGCCGCTCATCAACCCGCCGCTTCGTTTCCCTTATTGGCGTCAGCCGTATATGCAGCCACGGCGTCCATCGTCCGAGCCGAATACACCATCGTCGCGCCCGCGTTCATTGCGACCGCCACGCCGAGCGCTTCGGCGATTTCCTCGCGGGTCGCACCGTGCTTCAACGCTTCAGCCGTGTGCACGGTAATACAACCGTCACAACGCAGGCTGACCGCTACCGCGAGCGAAATCAGCTCGCGCGTTTTGGCGCCGAGCAGGTCGGCTTTCTGACCGGCGCTCGACATCGTCTGATAGGCTCTCACGGTATCCGGCGACAGTTTCGCAATCTCGCCGATGCGGCCGGACAGTGCTTTGCGGTAATCGATCCAGTTCAACATGGCAGTGCTCCTTTGTGTGCTGGCGTCGGCGGGCGCCGGCGTCGTGGGACACAGTATTGCGCTGCGCCGCGATATCCTGAATACTCGCTGGGCTCAACTTTTAGCGCGCACGTCTCATGGACACGCTCAGCCGACTGATCGACCTTGCGAGGCCGCAAGCCAGCCTCGATCTGCGCTGCCTGCTCTCGGGCGCGTTCGACGTCGATCATGCGCCGATGGAAGCGGGCATCGCGCCGTTTCATCTGGTGCTTGGCGGCGCATGTCTGATCGAAACCGCCGAGGGCATGCAGGTGCCATTGCAGGCCGGTGATTTCATGCTGTTCCCGCGCGGCGGCGCGCATCGCGTGCGCGATATGCAGCGCTCGGACGGCGGCGCGCCGCTGACGACGGGTCATGACGGCATGCTGCCTTTGCGCCGCAACGACGGCCGCGGTACTGCGGGTGATAGCGAAAACAGCAGCGAGCCTGATAAAGACCGGCAGACGCGCGATGGCAACAAGCCCCCCGTCAGCGAACCGGACGCCAGCCGCCAAGATCGCCGAACCAGCGCGGACCAGCCCATTGAAACCCCCGGCGTCGATCTGCTCTGCGGCCGCTTCGTCTATGCGCCCGGTTCATCCGCGTTGCTGCTGAACGCGCTGCCCGACCCGTTTCATGTGTCGCTGGGCGGCGCGCCGACCCTTGGTGCATTGCAGGCCGTGATCGGCGTGATGCGCGATGAAGCGTCGCGTCGTCAGCCGGGCGCGCTCGCGATCGTGACCGCCCTGAGCCAGGCGCTGTTCGCAATGGCGCTGCGCGTGTATGGCGAGCGCAACGCAGCGAACGCCGGCGTGCTGGCGCTGCTTGCCGACGCGCGCCTTGGGGCATCCGTACAGGGCATGTTTTGCGCGCCCGAACGGGCATGGACGATCGCCGAACTCGGCGAACTCGCGGCGATGTCCCGCGCGACCTTCGCGCGCCGCTTCAACGAGCGCGCGGGCGCGACCGTGATGGACTTCCTCACGCAGATTCGCATGACCATCGCGTGCGATTTGCTGCGGCGCACCCAACGCAGCGCGGCGGAGATCGGCGAAGCGGTCGGCTATCAGTCGGAGGCCGCGTTCGGCAAGGCGTTTGCGCAGAGTGTCGGCGTGACGCCGGGCCGTTACCGGCGTCAGCCGCACGAGCCGCAGGGCGTCGGGCAGGAAGGCTAGCGCGGCGCGTCGGGATTGCCGAGCCAGCGCTGCTCGATGCGGGCCATCAGCCAGGCGACCAGCAGCGCGCAGATCGTGCCGATCGTTACTTCGCCGAGCCGCAGCAACGCGGTGTCCCACGCGGACCCCATGCCCGGCACCAGCAGCATGATGGTCGCGGTGATGCCGCCCAGCCGCGCCGCGCTGCCTACATTCACGATCCAGCAGATTACGATCGCCGCCGCCACCGTGGCTGCATACGCCGCGAAGTGTCCCTGCCCGAGCAATGCGCCGGCGAGACCGCAGATGCCGCCGACCATCGCGCCAATAAATTGATCGCGCGACAGCTTGCGGGTGTCGATATAACTATGCTGGCTCACCGCGATTGCGGTAATCGCGGCCCAGAACGCCTGTTCGGTATGCAGCGCGCGGCCAATCCCGAAAGCGAGGCTTGCGCCCGCGACAGCCTGCACGGCCATGAAGCCGCCTTCGATCAGCCGGTCGCCGAGCGGCAGCGTCTTGAGGAAAGCGAACAGCGAGTTGGCCGCGCTTGCCCGTGCGGTGCGTCGTGAGTCGTCGGGTGGAGTCATCGAAGGGGAGCGTCTCGCCGTGGCATGAAGGTCCCGTATTCTAGCGACTCCAGTTTCACGGCGAGTGGATCGCGCCGCGCCATCAAACTCATCGCTTCCATGATCACTTCTCGCCGCTGCGCAACCGGCGATACCAGTTCATCAACGGCGTCGCCGACACGCCGTGGATCACCACCGACGCCGTGATCACCGCGAGCGTGAGCGGCATCAGCGGCATGACGTCGTCGGCCGAGCCGTGTTCGAGCGCGAACGCAAGATAGTAGAACGAACCGATGCCGCGTATGCCGAACCAGCTCATCAGACGCCGCTGCGCGGGCGTCGCGCTCGAGCCGAGCAAGGACAGCTCCACCGACACCGGCCGCACGATCAGGAACAGCGCGACGCACAACGCCGCAGTATGCCAGGTGAACAGCGCCGGCTGCAGAGTGGCGAGCACATTGCCGACCATCGCCATCGCAGCCACCTCGGCGATGCTTTCGAGTTCGATCGTGAAGCCGAGCACCGACTCCGTCATATATGCGTGCGCTTTGCTCGGATTGGCCGCGGTCGCGTCGACGTCTTCGGCATCGACCGTGCCGAGCCTTTGACGCGGCGACTGACCACCGCTCGCGCGATGTTCGACACGGCGCATCGCGACGCCCGCGGCGAATACCGCGAGAAAGCCGTAGGTGTGCGCGAGTTGCGCGGCGCCGAACGACAGCTCGATCAGACCGAGCGCGAAAAAGCCTTCGAGACCGAGCGCCTGTGCATGACGCATGCGCAGCCAGGCCACCGCGTGCGTGGTCGCCCAGCCGAGTGCGCCGCCGATCCCGATCGCGCCCGCTACGCCCCACACCATGCCGGCCGCGAGCTTCAGGTTCAGCAGCTCGGCGCCCTGACCGGCGGGCGCCGCGCAGAGCGCGAGGCCGAGCATCGCGAAGGGCAGCGCGATGCCGTCGTTCAGACCGCCTTCGCCGGACAGCGCAAAGCGCAGAAGGTCATGATCGCCGGGATTGTGGACCTGCACGTCGTGCGCGAGCACCGGATCGGTGGGCGCGAGAATCGACGCGAGCAGCAGCGCGGGGCCCCAGTCGAGACGCAGAAGGTACACGCCGAACAGCGTGAGCAGGGGAATGGTCGCCAGCATCGCAAGGAAGCCGAGGCGCAGCGGCACGGTCCACAGCCTTTCCAGTACGCCGAGGCGCAGACGCAAGCCGATCGCGAACAGCGAGACCAGCAGGGCGACTTCGGTGACGGTGCGCAGCAGATGCGCGTCGGCGGCCATATCGAGGCGCAATAGCGCGATGCCGGGCAGCCCGAGCACGTAGCCGATCGCGAGGTAGAACATCGCGGCGCTGACAGGCAGGCGCCGCAGGGTCGTTGCCGCCAGGCCCATGAACACGAGTACGGCGCCGACGATGAGAAACCACGAAGTTTCGCGCATGAGCTTCCGTGAGCGCCGGCATGCGTGTTCCGCGCGATGTCGGAGGCAGGCTGCCGGCCGGTTGAAAGAGGCGTGCGTGCGTGCGGATGCGCTATGTCAAGGCGCTATGTCAAGGCGCGCGGCCGAATGCTTCGCGCAGTTTGCGCTTGGCCTGCTCTAAAGTCGCGCGGCGTGTTTTCGGCAGATTCTTGCCGGCGCGATTGATGTAGAAGTTGAGCATCGACATCGCCGATTGATATGGCGTGCCCTTGCGCCGCCGGCTGTGCGTCGACGAACGCTTGAGCGACTGCGCGATCGACTCGGCGCTGCCGCTTTTGAAAATGTCGTGTTCGA
Source organism: Paraburkholderia fynbosensis (assembly GCF_902859935.1). Lineage (GTDB taxonomy): Bacteria > Pseudomonadota > Gammaproteobacteria > Burkholderiales > Burkholderiaceae > Paraburkholderia > Paraburkholderia fynbosensis. Next base: position 299,657 of record NZ_CADIKI010000009.1, on the reverse strand, counting down.
TATCCATCGCGTCGCTGGTCTCCATCACATGATGCGACCACTTGCGCGAACTGTGTGCGCCTGACTTCGCAGCCTTCGCGCGATGCGCGGCATGCGCCTGGGCGTGTCGCTGACGGGGCGGGCGTCCCGACCTGCCGCGTGTGACCGGGCGTTTCGTCTTACTGGTGGCTTTGCGGGCGGCCATGAGCTTTGCCTCTGTGGGGACGGTTTGAGTACCTGGATCGCGGCGCGGCGTACGCGTGCGCGCCTTCGCCCGATCCGGGGCGTGTGCAGTCAATCGCGCCGGCAGCGAGGTTCGCGGCATGCCGGCGCGGTGAGACGAGGCGGGCGCGTGCAACGCCGGGCGGATGGCACCCGATTGCCCGCGCGCCGCACGCCCGCGCTTACAGCTTCACGCCGCCGGCTTCGGGCGCGTCCGACGAAGCCGGAGGAATCTCGCCGGCGCCTAGATCGTCGCCAAGCTCGTAACGATCGCGGCTCCAGTACGGCTCGCTGCCGTAGTACTGATGCACGGACGTGGCCCAGGTCTGATCCGCCATCGACGGCCAGTGATCCTTGTCGAAGCCCGGGGCGTTTCGCACGCCTTCGGCGGTCATGCTCAGCACGAAGCATTTCTGGTCGGTGTCGAGCGTCAATGCCCGCCACGGAATGGCCAGCAGCTTGTCGCCGATGCCGAGGAAGCCGCCGCTGGAGAGCACTGCATAAGCGACGCGCCCCGAACCGACGTCGAGCATGATGTCCTTGATCTTGCCGATATCCTCGCCGTCGCTGCTGATCACCTTGTTGCCGTCGAGCGTGGCCGCTGCCATCACGTCCGGGCCGGGACCTTCTGCGCTTGCGCGGCCCTTGCCGACGATGCCGGCGCCTTGGGTTTGGGTTTGGTTTTGCATGATATGACTCCTCTAATGGTGGATGCATTGAGGATGAGCAACGCGCGTTCCTTCGATTCGCGCAAGATCGATACGGGTGCGTGCAGCCCGCACGTAAAGGTTGCGTGCGCCGTTGAAATTATTTCGACGGTGGATAGACCGGAAGAGAAAAGCAGGAATGTATCGGGCGGCTGCCAGTTCGCGCTGTCCTTGTGCCTCTCTTTCGACGGGTGGCGCATCAAAACGCACGATCCTCAGCGAGCCGCCCGCTTCGCTTCGCGCGCATCGTCCGCACGCTGCATGCTCGCAGTCCGACGCGCTGCCCCGGACTTCGCCTTCACCTTCTCAGCTGCTTCCTTGCGCACCACGCGCGACTTTTTCAACAGACTCGTGAGCGAGCCATCGATGCTGTCGGCCACCGCCGATTCACGCAGCTTGCGGCCCTTCGCTCCGGCCTGACGCGCCAGCTTGCCCGCACGTTTTTCGGCGTGAGCGAGCAACGCCGCGAACGCCACTTCGTCTACTTTCAATCCGCGCCGCGAGCGTCCAGGCGGCAGGCTCTGCAATTCATCCGCCTCGAACGCGCTGATGATGCTCGGGTGAATGTAGCAACGCCGGCACACGGCCGGCGTGTTGCGAAGCAACACCGCCACCTCCTTGACCGTCGCGACCAGATGACGGCGCGCTTCTGCCGCGCTACTGCAGATCAGCCGCCGCAACGCGGCGAGCGCGTAGACGCTGCCAGCCCACGTTCGATAGTCCTTCGCGGTGAAGTCCGCACCGCTCGCGCGTCGCAGATAGTCGTTGATGTCCGCCGAGCCGACGGTGCGGCGCGTGCCGTCCTCGTCGAGATACTGGAACAGGTCGTGGCCGGGCAGTTCGGCGCAGCGCCGCACGATGCGCTTGATGCGCGGGTTGTCGACCGTCACGTCGTGTTCGATGCCGCTCTTGCCACGAAATTTGAACCGCAGCTGACCGGCTTCGATCTTCACGTGCTTCTTGCGCAGCGTCGTCAATCCGTACGACTGATTGTCGCGCGCGTATTCGACGCTGCCGATGCGGATCAACGTCGTATCGAGCAACTGCACGACCGCCGCGATGACTTTGTCGCACGGCATGCCCGGCAGTTTGAGATCACGTGCGACGCGCGCGCGAATCTTCGGCAGCGCCCGGCCGAACTCCGCCATCCGCTCGTACTTGTCGGCGTCGCGCGTTTCGCGCCAGCGCGGGTGATAGCGGTACTGCTTGCGGCCGCGCGCGTCGCGTCCGGTCGCCTGAATATGGCCGCGCGGATCGGGGCAGATCCACACGTCTTCATAGGCAGGCGGGATGGCCAGGGCGTTGATGCGCTTGATGTCGTCTTCGTCGTCGATGCGCTTGCCGTTTGCGTCGAAGTAGACGAAGCCGTCTTTCTCGCGCTTGCGCGTGTAGCCGGGTTTGGCGTCGTCGGCATAGCGCAGCCCCGGCGGCATGCTCGCGGTGGCGGGCGGCTTCGCGCTCCCCCGCACAGGCTTTATCGCTTCCGGACGGCGTACGGCTGAATTGGTTGGAGTGGCCATCGTTGCAGGTAGAAGTTTCAAGCGAGGGCGCGCGGGGCGCCGATGGTCTGCCACAAGCAAAGGCGATGCCCAAGGCAGAGCCGATGTTCGTTGCTGTGCGCGGCGCGAAGGGCGTGCGGAACGGTCCTTGCGGAATGATCCTCGTGACGAACCTGACCAAGGAGAGCGCCATGAGCAGCACGCTGAACCCTGATGAAGAGCCGCAACAGGTGGTGAAGGAAACCTCGGGCACGACCGGAGCGCTCGGTCCGAGCGATTCGTCCGATAGCGGCAGCGATGTCGCCGGTGCGAAGCGTCATGTGTTCGACGTCGACTCGGAACTCGACAATCACGCGCTCGAAACGGGCGACGCCGAACTCGGCAGCGACACGGATCGCGCCGGCACTGGCGAGCGCGCCGCAGCCGATGGCGATTCGAGGCTAAACGCGGATAGCGACATCGAACCCGATCGCATTATCGATCCGTTGGACGTGGACGACGACGGCCTCGACGAGGATCCCAATGGGCCGTAAGCGCTTCTAGCGGGCGAGCGGCGAGCGTTTGCGCGGTGGTCCGTCCGGGCCTAACGCATGGGCACGTCTTTTGCTGACGATTAACGAAACAGAAACAGCGGGTGCCAGGACCCCGTCGTACGACGCCCCTGGCTCGGCATTCGAATGAAGGAGAAAACGTATGGCTAGCACGCTGAATGGTTGCAAGGTGGCAGTACTCGCAGTGGACGGCTTCGAACAGGCAGAACTGGCCGAGCCGAAACGCGCGCTCGCGCAAGCGGGCGCAACGGTGCATGTCATCTCGGCGAAACCCGGCAAGATTCAGGGTTTCAAGCACGTTGACAAGGGCGACGCAGTCGAGGTCGATACGACTTTCGATCAGGCGCGCGCCGACGACTACGACGCGGTGGTGCTACCCGGCGGCGTGGTGAACGGCGATGCGATCCGTCTGCTGCCTCAGGCACAGGCATTCGTCAAAGCGGCCGACAACGCCGGAAAGCCCATCGCGGTGATTTGTCATGGCACGTGGCTGCCGGTGTCGGCGGGGATCATCAAAGGACGCACGGTGACCAGCTGGCCGAGCCTGCAGGACGACATTCGCAATGCAGGCGGTACATGGATTGACCAGGAAGTGGTCGAGGACGGCAATCTGATTTCCAGCCGCAAACCCGACGACCTTCCCGCGTTCAACAGGACGCTGATCGCGCAACTCTCCAAGCGCAAAGCTGCCTAAAGAGGAAGTGAAGCGTGGGAGCGAAGCCTCGCGTGAAAGGATGGACGCGTAATGCGAAGTCCTAATCGATCCAATGCGCTCCGATGTCGCGGCGCACAGGGAGAAAATGCATGAAATTCCGGTATTCCGTACAAGTGATGACCGTCGCGCTGGGTTTGAACGTGGCGTCCATCGGCGCGGTTCACGCCCAGGCTAGCGACGCGCCGGCGAGCGAGGCGCCGGTCGGCGGCGGCACGAAGCTGTCGCCAGCGGACACGCAGTTCGTGCAGGACGCCTCGACGGCCGACGCCACCGAAATTGCTGCAAGCAAGATCGCGTTGAAGAACTCGAACGATCCGCATGTGCGCAAGTTCGCGCAGCAGATGATTGCCGACCATACGAAGCTCTCGCACGCCATGGCCGCACTGGTGTCGAAGAAGGGCTTCAACACGCCGCCGTCCGCGGATTCCGCGCTGGTCGGCAAACTGCAGTCGCTCAAGGGCAAGGCGTTCGATCAGGCCTACGTCGAGCAGGTCGGTGTGGAAGCGCATCAGCGGGCTGTCGATCTGTTCGAACGGCAAAGCCAGAGCGGCACCGACGCTCAGTTGAAAGCCGCCGCCGCGAAGGCGTTGCCGATCATCAAACATCACCTCGCGATGGCGCAGCAACTCGCCGGCGAAATGAAGGGTCAGTCATGAATGCGATCCTGCCGCGACCGGCCTATGAGGACTCCCTTATGCAGATCATTTTTCCGGACGACAAACCGGCTTTCGACGGCGCAAATCTGACAGTGCGCTTCATGGCGCAGGTGGACGGCGAGCCGGTGGTATGCGCGATCACCGCCGAAGCACTGGAAGATCATTTCGGCGCCGATTCGGCGTTGGAAGCCACCTTGATGACGGCATTCGACAAAGGTCTTCATCGCATCCGTTCGGTCTGCGCGGAAGCGCTCGACCAGAACCACGGTGAAGGCGTAGTGTTGCATAGCGGACTGTTCAGAGTCGAAGGCATGGAACCCGATCGCGGCGCCACGGCATAGTGCCGGCATAGGCCGCGAACGCCATTTCAACGATGCAAGGAGGCCTCATGTCACTCATCGTCGCAGCGCGTTTTACGACTTTCCCCACCGCTGAAAACGCGGCGCAGAAGCTTTTCAACGCAGGTTTCGTCGAAGAAGACGTCACCCTGTTTTTCGTCAATCCGCGCGGCCAGCATGCGCGCTATCCGATTGGCGGCGACACTGCCACCGATCCCGGCGCGAAAGGCGCACCCAAAGGCGCGGGCATGGGTGTCACGATCGGCGCGGTGCTCGGGGCGGTGGTGGGCGTGGCGATTTTTGCGGCGTTCTCCGCGCCGCTCATCGTGTCGCTGATCGCGGCCGGCGTCGGTGCGTATGTCGGATCGCTGGCCGGTGCGATGGCGCGCACGCGCGAGACCGGCAAATCGGGCCATCATCTGGCATTTCATGAGGAGGCGCGCGACTCAGGCGTGCTGGTTGCCGTTCACGTGTCGCCCGACAATCAGCTCGACGCCGCGCGGGTGTTGCGTGAAGCGGGAGGCGTGGCGATCGAGCGCGCGAGCGGGCGCTGGCAGCAAGGGCGCTGGGCTGACTTCGATCCGTTGAAGACGCCGGAGCCGCTGAACGAATACAGCGAGAAGCATGCGTGAGTTGGCTGAATTCGCCGCGTAGTTTGTGATGCGGCGAAGCCTGGAAACGGAACGGCCCGGCATTTGCCGGGCCGTTGCGCTTTGGTGGAAACCTCGGGAATTCGGCCGTACGGTTTATGCGAGAAGGGGTGCCCGGCGTGAAGCTTTTAAAGCCAGTTGCCGTCAAACCCAGAGTTGCCGCTGCGCATCGTGTTGCGGTTGAATGTCGCGTTCCAGCTTGCGCTCCCCACGCGTCGATTCACATCGTGCGGGCATGAGGCCATCACGCGTTGCTCCGCATAAGGACAGCGTCGCCTGCGCATTCGTTGGCGACGTTGCGTGCGCGTGCAAACCTTCGCGAATCTGCAAGACGGTGGCCGACGAGACGATCGCGACGGCCGCGAAAAATCGCGCGCTTCTGATCTTCTTCATGGTGATGCTCCCTGTCGTTACTGCCTGCCCCTTGTTTTCAATGCCTTTGGCAAGTCTAGCCCGGCGTCGACGTGCATTGCGCGACGCAGGCGCAGCCCTGAATAAGCAACCGTTATGCCATCGAGCAAAGCCCTGTCGTATGGGACTTTCAGGCTCGCGCGAGGACAGTGTGCCGCGCAACATTTACGCGCGCCTAGCAAGTTTGGTGGCGTGTGTTCATGCATCGCGCCATGCGTCGCGTGCACGGACGACCGGGCACGGCGCATGCGACCGGAGGGATGAACGCCGTTGCTAGGGGCTTCTGTGTCGCCGTGTGTGATCGATGCATGGCACAAGCGCCACATGGAAGGCCGGCAGCGGATTCTGCGTTTAACGAAACCCGGAGGTATTGAATGGCTACGAACGTTGTTTCCGTGCTGAACGATCTGGTCGAAACGTCGAAGGATGGCGAGAAGGGCTTTCGCAAGGCAGCCGAGGATGCGCACGAGGCGCAACTGAAGACGATGTTCCTGGCGCGTGCCGACGACTGCGCGCGCGGCGCGCGCGAGTTGCAGGACGCGGTGCAAAGCCTGGGCGGCAAGCCCGAGACGGGGGGCAGCATGAGCGGTGCGCTGCATCGCGGCTGGGTCGATGTCAAATCGGCAGTCACTCATCGCAGCGATTACGAAATCCTGGCCGAATGCGAAAAGGGCGAGGACGTTGCGAAGAAGCGTTATCACGACGCGCTCGAAAAGGATTTGCCGGTGGACGTGCGCGCGATCGTCGAACGACAGTATCAAGGCGTGTTGCAGAACCATGATCGCGTGCGCGATTTGCGCGATCAGTATGCGGCCCGTCGTTAAAAGCCAGTAGTTGGCCGGCGCCTGCGAGGGTGCCGGTCACTGTTTTCGTGCCCGAGGTAGCAGTGCAAAAAGCTGGCGAACCAGGGCAGCCGGAGCCGGCCAATAATTAAGCCGTCCGCGATTCAGATCGCGGACGGCTTTTTTTCATGCTGCGTGCTGGAGTCCTGTAAAGAGATGCCGGCCGCAACCGGCATGCTCCTCGTCCCGCGACCGATCTTATTCGGCAGTGACCTTCAGGTGGTTCTTCACGCTCGACACGCCCTTCACGGCTTGCACGACTTCTTCGGCGGCGGCCTTGTCGTCGGCGGAAGGCACCGAACCCGTCAGCGACACCACGCCCTTGCGGGTCTTCACATGGATATGGGTCGACTTGACGTTTTTCGCGGCCAGCAGGTCCGCCTTGGCCTTGGTGGTGATGGCCGTATCGTCCATGTGCTGGCCCATGGATTCGGACGCCGCAGCCGGTGCCGGTGCGGCAGTTTGCGCGGTAGCGTTCAGTGCGAATGCAACACAAGCGATGCTGCCGGCGGTCTTCAGAAATTGGATGGTCTTCATGGTTTCTCCTTCGGGTGTTGATGAAAATTGCGGTCTTGTTGCCTGCGGTCGATCGCGGCCGGAACCGCCGATGACTCGCGTGGGGTCGCCGCTACGGTTCCGTCAGGGCCCGTTATCGACACCGGGCGAAGGTCCATGCATGCGTTGCGAGATGTGATTGCATGCAAGAGCCAACGTCCGTCCACACACGCTGCTACGCAAGTGCTGTGCCCGGTGCGCGATGCACACGGCGCCCCGAGCGGGACGGTCGTTGCCGCACATGCGTTTAGGCTGACGAATAGGGAAGATGACAGGCGTAGTCCGTGCTTTGGCGGGGCCAGCGGGGGGAACCGGAATTTGCCGAGTATTTGTAAAAAGGGCGCGCCACGAGTGCGCAATTCGCGGGCCTGAAAATACAAAGCGTATAAGAAACAGGGTGTTGGGCGAACTGGTACGGCAGTTGCTCTGTTCAGGCCACAGTCATTTTCCAGCTCAATTACGGGACCTCTCTACAATGCCTTCAATTGAACTACGCACAAGGCAGTCTCTTGCACTCACGCCGCGTCTGCAGCAATCGGTGCGTCTGTTGCAGTTGTCGTCTCTGGAGTTTCAACAGGAGTTGCGCACCGCGCTCGACACCAATCCCTTCCTCGAATATGACTCGTCGGAAACGGAAGATGTCGCACTCGCAACCGCATCGACTGGCGAGGAACCCGGCGCCCCGGCCGCGACGGACACGGTCGCCGCCACCGAGCCCGAGGCGCTGCAGTCGGAAACCGCCGGCAACGACACGCTGGAAAGCGCGGGCCAGGACGATATGCCCGGCGACTTTTCGGGCGACTACAGCACCCGCAGTTCGGCGCGCCAGAACGGAGACTCCGACAGCAGCGATCCCGCCGAATGGGCCCGTTCGCAACCGACCTTGCGCGAGCAGTTGCACGACTCGCTGCGCCTTTATCGTCTCGACGATCGCGACCGCGCGGTGGCCCGCTTCATCATCGAGGCACTCGACGACGACGGCTATCTGCGCCAGGAACTCTGCGATCTCGCGGATAGTGTCGATCTCGAACCGGAACTGACCGAAGAAGAACTGCTGGTGGCGTTGCGCCTCGTGCAGTCGCTCGATCGTCCGGGGCTCGGTGCGCGGTCGTTGTCGGAATGTCTGTCGCTGCAGGTGCATGCGCTGCCCGCCGATACGCCGGGGCGCGACGTCGCTCAGCAGATCGTCGAACATCATCTGGAACGTCTCGCGCGCCGCGAGCAGGCCGAATTGCAAAAGCAGATCGGCTGCAGCGCCGAGGAACTGCGCGTCGCCTGCGCGCTCGTGCGCAAGCTCGATCCGAAGCCGGGCAATTCCTACGGCCGAACGGAAGACAACTACGTCGTGCCGGACGTGATCGTGCGTCAGGTGCGCAACAAGTGGACGGTGTCGATCAATCCGGCGGTGCAGCCGCGCGCGCGGATTCATCGCATGTACGCGGAGCTGTTCGCGCAGTCGGCCGGCGCGAGCCGTTCGCCGCTCGCCCAGCAGTTGCAGGAAGCGCGCTGGCTGATCCGCAACGCGCAACAACGCTTCGACACGATTCAACGCGTCGCCGAGTGCATCGTCGCGCATCAGAAGGCGTTCTTCCAGTACGGCGAAATCGCACTGAAGCCGATGGTGCTGCGCGATGTGGCCGAAGAACTCGGCCTGCATGAATCGACGATCTCGCGCGCGACCGGCAACAAATATATGGCGACGCCGCGCGGCATCTTCGAGTTCAAACACTTCTTCCCGCGCGAGCTTGGCACTGAAAGCGGCGGCACGTGTTCGGCCGCGGCGGTGCGCGCGCTGCTCAAGGAAATGATCGCCGCCGAAAACACGCGTGATCCGCTCTCCGACGTGACGCTCGCGAAGATGCTCGCGGATCAGGGCGTGCTCGTGGCGCGGCGCACCGTCGCGAAGTACCGGCACCTGATGAAGGTGCCGCCGGCGGAATTGCGCCGCCAGATTTAGGCATTAAGCGCACCGCTTCTGTCGAACAGGGCTGCGCACGAGGGCCACGCGAGGCTGTCCGCGCGCGTGGCCCTTTTCGTATCTGGACGTTTCGTGCGCGCGCCATTACATTGGCGGGTCGAATCGAAATGGGTGAGCGCAATGAAGTACTCTAATCTGGTCGGGCGCCTGCAAGGCAGACGCACGTCGGCGTGGGAAATCCATCGTGTCGCGCAACTGGCCGCCGCCGCGGGCGAAGACGTCATCGTGCTGAGCGTGGGCGACCCGGACTTCGCGACACCCGCGCCGATCGTCGAGCGCGCGATCGACGCATTGCGCGGCGGCGATACGCACTACAGCGCGGTGTCGGGCCGCGAGCCGCTGCGCGAGGCGATTGCCGTCGAACATGCGCGTACGACCGGAAGCGCCGCGAGCGCCGCCAACGTGATTCTGACAGCAGGCGCGCAAAACGGCGTATTTGCCGTGTCGTTGTGTCTGCTCGAAGCGGGCGACGAAGTGATCGTCCCCGAGCCAATGTATCTCACCTATGAGGCTTGCGTGCGTGCGGCGGGCGCCACGCTCGTGCCGGTGCCGGTCGATCCGGCGCGGGCGTTTCACGTCGACTGCGATGCGCTCGAAGCGGCGCTCACGCCGCGCACCAAGGCGATTTTCTTCGCCACGCCATGCAATCCGACCGGCGTGGTGATGCCGCGTGCCGATCTCGAGCGCATTGCGCGGCTCGCCTGTCAGCACGATTTGTGGGTGGTGTCCGACGAGGTCTATGCGGAGCTCACATTCGAGCGCGAGCACGTGAGCATCGTGTCGCTGCCCGGCATGGCGGAGCGCACGGTGACGCTCGGCAGTCTGTCGAAGTCGCATGCGATGGCGGGTTGGCGCGTCGGCTGGGCGGTCGGGCCTACGGAGCTGATCGAGCATATGGGGCGCCTCGCGCTGGCGATGCTCTACGGTCTGCCGGGTTTCATCCAGCAGGCTGCGTTGACGGCCGTGCAGAACAAAGCGGCGATCGTCGCCGAAATGCGCGAAATCTACCGGCGCCGCCGCAACGTCGTATTCGAGCGGCTACATCGCGTGCCGGGCTTGCGCTGCCTGTTGCCCGAGGCGGGCATGTTCATGATGGTCGACGTCAGTGGCACGGGGCTCGACACGGTGAATTTCACCTGGCAGCTGTTTCGCGCGAAGGGCGTGTCCGTGCTCGACGCGAGCGCTTTCGGGGAGACCGCGAACGGGTTCGTGCGCCTCGGTTTCGTGGTGGACGAAGCGCGGCTGACCGATGCGTGCGAGCGGATCGCCGCGTTCGTGGACGGGTTGCGGGCGCGGTGAGAGTGCGTTGAGGTCGCCACATGTGCCGCGCGGGGAGACTAACGCTCGCGGCCCGCAGTGCCGCGCGGCGTACTCGCCGCGCACATTCGGCGCAAACCGTTGAACGGTATAATTCACACACCGCGAGGCGGCGGTTCGACGTTGTGTAGAACGTTGTGGGTCTGCTGCCTGCCAGGCTGTCTTTCGAACCGGCTTCCTTCATCGCTGCCCATGCCATTCCTCCCGATCCAGTCTTTCACGCGCAAACGACTCTCCGACGTGGTGTCCGACCAGATCAAGCAACTGATCTCCGAGGGCACCTTGATGCCGGGCGACCGGCTGCCGGCCGAGCGTGATCTGGCAACGCAGCTCGGCGTGTCGCGCCCGTCGCTGCGGGAAGCGCTGATTCGGCTCGAAGCGGACGGGTATATCGAAACCTCGGGGCGCGGCGGTTTTACCGTGGTCGACGTCACCGCGCCGATCATCTCCAGGCCGCTCGCCGAGCTGTTGCTGCAAAATCCGCGCACCAGTGCCGATATTCTCGAGTTGCGCCAGGGACTCGAATCGATTTCGACGGTGTATGCCGCGCAACGCGCCACCGCCGCGGACATCAAGAAGATCAGCGCAGCGTTCGACGCATTGAAAGCGGGCTCCTTGTCAGGAGATCGCGTGAATCTCGCTGAACTGGACGCTGCGTTTCACCTCGCGATTGCCGACTCCACGCACAACGTCGCGCTCGCGCACGTGATGCACGGCATCCATACGCTGATTCGTGAGGGGATGCGTCAGTATCATCGGTTGATCGACTACGATGACGCGATGGAAAAGCAGTTGATGAATCAGCATCAGGCTATCTACGACGCCGTGATGGCGCGCGACGCGCAGAAGGCGCGCAAGGCGGCCGAACGTCACCTCACATACGTGCGCGAGATGTATAAGGACGATGCGGCGAAACCTTCGGCCAGCGCGATCTCGTGAGTGCCGGTTCAGTGAGCGCGCGGCATGCGCAGTCGGCTCACTCCCGCTTTTCCCGGTCCTGTTCCCCGCTTATCCCCGATTGACACCCTTCGGCGTCTTCCTTATATTCTTGGTCAGACCAACATGACCAGTCTTACAAATCACCCCAATACCGCTCCGCCGGACGCAAACCGGGCCGCCATGGCTTCCCAGCCCGATTCCGCAGTAGAGTAGGCGAGTCACCGCCGTCGCTTCGTCATTCCAAAGAGCTTATGAAAGTCGCCCTGTTTATCCCGTGCTTTATCGACGCGTTCTATCCCGAAGTGGGGATCGCCACGCTCGAACTGCTCGAACGCTTCGGCATCGAGGTCGACTATCCGCAGGAGCAAACCTGCTGTGGCCAGCCGATGGCCAACAGCGGCGCGCACGCCGAGGCAGCCGGCGCCGAGCGTGTGTTCGCGCGCAACTTCGCGGGCTACGAGTACATCGTCGGGCCGTCGGCGAGCTGCATTCATCATGTGCGCGAGCATCTGAGCGCGATCGAGCAGACCGGCGACGTGAAGAAGGTCCGCGCGAATGCGTATGAACTTGTGGAGTTTCTGCATGACGTGGTCGGCGCGCGCGAATTTCCGTGGGCCGAGTTTCCGCATCGCGTCGGCTTGCACAACAGTTGCAGCGCGCTGCGCCATCTCAAGGAAGCGTCGGTGTCGGAAATCGCTGCCGCGCCGTTTTCAAAGCCGCGCGCGTTGCTCGAACGCGTGAAGGGCATCGAGTTCGTCAAGCCGGCAAGGCCCGACGAATGTTGCGGGTTCGGCGGCACGTTCTCCGTTACCGAGGAGCCGGTGTCGGTGCGCATGGGGCAGGACAAGGTGCGCGACCATCTGCAGGCGGGCGCCGAATACATCGTGTCCGGCGACATGTCGTGTCTGATGCACCAGCAAGGCTGCGCGGAACGCATGAAAGCCGATGCGCGCTTCATCCATATCGCGCAGGTTCTTAATGGAGCACGCGCATGAGCAGGATCGATCACGCGAAAGCGGCAGGTGCCTTCATCAAGAAGACCGAGCACGTCGCGTTTCATGACAAGCGTCTGTGGGATTTACGTGAGAAGCGCGACGCGCAGGCGCACGGCATCGCCGAGTGGGAGACGTTGCGCGAACTGGCATCGGGCATCAAGGAACACACGTTGTCGCATCTGTCCGACTATCTCGAACAGTTTGCGGCGGCGGCCGAGGCCAATGGCGTGGTGGTGCATTGGGCCGCCACTGCCGAAGAGCACAACGCGCTGGTGCACAAGATCATGTCGGAGCGCGGCATGACCACGCTCGTCAAAAGCAAGTCGATGCTCACCGACGAATGCAAGATGCGCGAGTATCTCGAACCGCGCGGCATCACGGTGATGGAGACGGATCTCGGCGAACGCATCCAGCAGCTCGATCATCAGGACCCGAGTCATATGGTGGTGCCCGCGGTTCACAAATTGCGCGCCGACGTCGCCGAACTGTTCGGCCGTACCATCGGCACCGATCCGCAGAACAGCGACATTCACTACCTCGCGGAAAGCCAGCGGATGAATACGCGACCTTACTTCGTGCGCGAGAAAACCGCCGGCATGACCGGCTGCAATTTCGCGGTGGCGGAGACAGGCACGGTCGTCGTGTGTACTAACGAAGGCAATGCGGATCTGTCGGCGAATGTGCCGCCGCTGCACATCGCGTCGATCGGTATCGAGAAGATTATTCCCAGGGTATCGGACCTCGGCGTGTTTGTGCGCATGCTGTCGCGCAGTGCGCTCGGTTCGCCGATCACGCAATACACGTCGCATTTCCGTGCACCGCGACCGGGTACCGAGATGCATTACATCCTCGTCGATCACGGCCGCTCCGAGCGCCTCGCGATGGAGGACTTCTGGTATTCGCTCAAATGCATCCGCTGCGGCGCTTGCATGAACACCTGTCCGGTATATCGGCGCAGTGGGGGGCTGTCGTATGGCGGCACCTATTCCGGGCCGATCGGCGCGATCATCAATCCGACGTTCGATCTGAAGCGCTACAGCGCGCTGCCGTTCGCGTCGACGCTCAACGGCAGTTGCACGAACGTGTGTCCCGTGAAGATCAACATTCACGAGCAGATTTACAAATGGCGCACGGTGATCGCCGAGCGTCATGAAGTGCCGTTCGTGAAGCAGGAAGTATTGAAGATGGCAGGGCGTCTGCTCGCGAGTCCGACTCTGTATCGCGCGACGGTGTCGTCGATGGGCGGCGCATTGCGGCATCTGCCGAATTTCATGCTGTACAACCCGCTCAATATCTGGGGCAAGCAGCGTGAGTTGCCGGAGGCGCCGAAGCTGACCTTCCATGCCTGGTACAAAAAGAATCGTGGAGGCGGCGATGGCAACCCGTGAGGCTTTTCTGGCGAAGGTGCGGCAGGCGCAACCAGCGGCGCGGCCTCGTCCCGACGTGCCGCTGTTCGACGCAGCGGGCGGCGATCTGCGCGCGCGTTTTACGGCGGCGTTGCAGATGATGGGCGGCACCTGTGTCGACGCGGCAGCTGCCAGCGACGTGAGCATGCTGATTCGCGAGCGCTTCGGCGCCGAGGCGTCGATTGCATCGGCAACGCCCGAAGTGCCGGGTACGCGCGTGCTCACGGCGGACACGGAGCCCGCTTCGTTGCAGGACATCGACGTCGGTGTGGTGCGGGCACGCTTCGGGGTCGCCGAAACCGGCTCGGTGTGGTTCAGCGAACGCGAGTATGTCGTCAACGCGCTGGGCTATATCGTCCAGCATCTGGTCGTGCTGCTCGATCCGGCGCAATTGATCGACGGTCTGCAGGACGTCTACCGGCGCGACGACTTCCGTGCCGCGCGTTATGCGGCACTCGTCACGGGACCGTCGGCGACGGCCGATATCGAAGGCGTACTGATTCGCGGCGCGCAGGGCGTGCGCTCGCTGACGGTGGTGTGGGTCGCGCCATGACGCGGTGATTCACTCGACGCGATCGAATCGGCTGCGTCGAATACTCGTTGGCCAAGCGACGTGCAGCCCCAAGCGGGGCGGCGCGCGTGTTTCATTGATCAGGCGCGCCTGCGCGCCGAAGCCGCCACGGACTTTGCTATCATCACTGTATAAACATACAGGTTATGCAAAAAGCCGTGGCAACCGATGCTCGATCAGAACTCCGCTCTGACGTCCCTTACTACCTGCTGAACTTCGAGCGCGCGCTGGCGTGGCTCGCCACGCGTTACGACGATCTGATGGACGCGCACGAACTCGCGTTCCTCGACGCTTTCGCCGGTTTGCCGCAAGCGTCGCGCGCGCTGCTGGTGCGTATGCTGATGCGCAAAGGCGCGCTGTTTCGCGCGAGCCGTCTGGCGTATGACGAGATTGGCTGCCCGCTGCAGGCTGCCGCGCCGATGGCGGCGCTCGGCTGGGTCGACACCGAACCACACCTTTCACTCGACGATCTGTTCGCGCTCAGCACGCGCCCTCAGTTGCTGCAGGTATTCGCCGAAGCCATCGCCCTGATTCCCGGCGCGAAGAGCTTGCGCAAATCCGATCTGCTGGCCACGCTGCGGCCGTTTCATGAAACCGGCAGCGACGCGGACAATCCCGCACGTCGCCCGCTTGCCGCGTGGCACAGCGGCGCCACGGACCGCGTTTTTCACGTCGCGATTGCGCCGCTCTGCGAGCGGCTGCGTCTGATGTTCTTCGGCAATTTGCAGCAGGACTGGTCAGAGTTCGTGCTGGCCGATCTCGGCGTGTTCCAGTACGAAAAGGTGGCGTTCGCCCCCTCATCGCGTGCATTCCGGCAACGTGCGGACGTCGATGTTTATCTGGCGCTGCATGCATGCCGTGAAGCGCTGGAGTGGCTGCCCATCGTCGATGGCGCGAGCGCGATCGACGAACTCGTTGCTACGGTCGTCTCGATCGAAACGGGAAACCCGTGGCTCGACATGCGTCGCGCGAAACTGCTGTTCCGTATCGGCTACGAGTGCGAGCGGCGGCAGAACTGGACTGCGGCGCTTGCGGTGTATGAGCGTTGCGCGTGGCCTGGCGCGCGTCATCGGCGTATGCGCGTGCTCGAACGCAGCGAGCGTTTCGACGAAGCGTTCGCGTTGGCCTCGCATGCGGCGGCCGCGTCTGAAAGCGAAGAGGAGACGCAGCGCATCGCGCGCATGTTGCCGCGTTTGCGGCGCAAGCGTGGCGAGCCGGCGCTGCGCACGCCGGCAGCGCGCCCGATCGAGCGCAGGACGCTGGTGTTGCCGAAGCCCGAGACGCCGCAAGCAGTCGAATACGTCGCGCGCGATCATCTGACGTGCGATACCGCGCCGGTGCACTATGTCGAGAACGCACTGATCAATTCGCTATTCGGTTTGCTGTGCTGGGAGCCGGTGTTCGCGGCGCTGCCCGGCGCGTTTTTTCATCCCTTTCAGCGCGGCCCGGCCGATCTGTATGCGCCGGATTTCCATGCGCGCCGCGCGGACCAGTTTGCCGCGTGCCTCGCGCAACTCGATAGCGATGCCTATCGCGAGACGATTCTGCGGCATCTGCACAGCAAGGCGGGGCTGCAGTCGCCGTTCGTGTTCTGGGGGCTGCTGTCGCAGGAGCTTGTCGCGCTCGCGCTAGACTGTCTGCCCGCCGCGCATCTGAAGTTGTGGTTCGAGCGCCTGCTGCGCGATATTCGCGGCAACCGTTCGGGCCTGCCGGACCTGATCCGCTTCTGGCCGGCCGAGCGCCGCTATGAACTGATCGAGGTGAAAGGGCCCGGCGATCGCTTGCAGGACAACCAGATTCGCTGGCTCACGTATTGCACGCAGCACGGCATGCCAGTGCGCGTGCTCGATGTGCGTTGGGCCGAGGATTCGCACGATGATGCGCTGACGCAGAGCGCAGCCGCGTCTGAGGCCGTCGCGAAGTTCGACAACGGAGCCGCTACATGAGCTACGTAGTCGCGGTGCGCGCAATGTGCGAATTCACCGCGCGGCGCGGCGATCTGGATCTGCGCTTCACACCTGCGCCCACCTCGCTGGAAGGCATGGCCGGTCACGCGACGGTGGCAGGGCGGCGCGCAAGCGGCTATGAAACCGAGATCACGCTGACTGGTACGCATCGCAGTCTCACCGTGCGCGGCCGCGCCGACGGTTACGATCCGGCGGCGAATCGTCTCGAGGAGGTCAAGACGCATCGCGGCGATCTGGCGCGGATGCCCGCTAATCACCGCACCCTGCATTGGGCGCAGGCGCTCGTGTACGGTCATCTGCTGTGCCGTGTACGCGGGCTGGCCGAGTTGACGGTCGCGCTGGTCTACTTCGACATCGGCAGTCAGAAGGAGACGCTGCTGACGCAAACGCATACGGCGCGTGAGCTGGAGATTTTCTTCGTCGAGCAGTGCGAGTGTTTTCTCGATTGGGCCGTGCAGGAAGAGGCGCATCGCGCGGCGCGCAACGCCGCGCTCGGCGCCTTGCAGTTTCCTCATGGGCAGTTTCGCAGCGGGCAGCGCGAACTGGCGGTGTCGGTATATCGCGCGGCGCGAGAGGGCAAGCCCTTGATGGCGCAGGCGCCTACCGGCATCGGCAAGACGCTGGCGACGATTTTCCCGTTGCTCAAGGCGTGTGCCTCGGAGCAGATCGATCGCGTTTTCTTTCTGACCGCGAAGACGCCGGGCCGCGCGCTCGCGCTCGATGCGATCGACACGTTGCAGCAGAGCGCCGCGTCGCGCGGTGCGCGATTGCCGTTGAGAACGCTCGAACTGGTCGCGCGCGACAAAGCCTGCGAGCATCCCGACAAAGCGTGCAATGGCGAATCGTGTCCGCTCGCACGCGGCTTCTACGACCGGCTCGACGCGGCCCGCCATACCGCACTCAACACCGCACTCGACCCGGCACTCGCAGGCCCGCGCCTCGACCGCGCGGCGGTGCGCGCAGCCGCGCTCGCGCACGAGGTTTGCCCATACTATCTGGCGCAGGAACTGGCGCGCTGGGCCGACGTCGTGGTCGGCGATTACAACTACTACTACGACAGCAACGCGATGCTGT
Source organism: Paraburkholderia fynbosensis (assembly GCF_902859935.1). Lineage (GTDB taxonomy): Bacteria > Pseudomonadota > Gammaproteobacteria > Burkholderiales > Burkholderiaceae > Paraburkholderia > Paraburkholderia fynbosensis. The sequence goes on along the minus strand of NZ_CADIKI010000009.1, from coordinate 282,285 downwards.
ATGCGCTCACGCAGATCAATCAGTGGCGCGTCGGCGTGCTGGTGGACGAGGCGCACAATCTGCTCGACCGCGCGCGGCGCATGTACACGGCATCGCTCGACCAGGCGGCGTTCCGGATCGCGCACAAGACCGCGCCGGCCAGCTTGCGCAAGCCGCTCGAACGCTTGCAGCGCGAGTGGAACGCCGTCAAACGGGCGCAGACCGGCACGTATCAGGTCTATGCCGGGGTCCCGGGCAAACTGCTGTCGGCCGCGCAGAATCTGATCGGCGCGGTCACGGATCAGCTCGCCGAAGCGCCGCTTTCAATCGACGACACCGCGCTGCTTTTTTTCTTCGATGCGATGCATTTCGTCGCGCTGGCCGAGCAATTCGGCGAGCACTCGATTTTCGACGTCACGGTTAGCACGGACCGTTACGCCCCGCGCGACAAAACCGGCGCCACGCTCTGCGTGCGCAACGTGATTCCCGCGCCGTTTCTCGCGCCGCGCTACGCGGCCGCGCGCACGACCGTGATGTTCTCCGGCACGCTCAACCCGCAGCATTTCTATCGCGACACGCTGGGATTGCCGCAGCAGACGCAATGGCTCGACGTCGAAGGGCCGTTTCGCGCGGAGCAATTGCAGGTGCATGTGGCGGGTAATGTGTCGACGCGCTGGCGCGACCGCGAGCGCTCGCTCGTGCCGATCGTCGATCTGATCGCGCGGCAGTACGCGGCGCAGCCGGGCAATTACCTGGGCTTCCTGAGCAGTTTCGAGTACCTGCAGCGGGTGGTCGAATTGATGCGCGAACGGCATCCGGCCTTGCCGGTCTGGGCGCAGGAACCGGGCATGGACGAAGCCGCCCGCGACGCGTTTCTCGCGCGTTTTCGCACCATGAATCAGGGGGTGGGTTTCGCGGTGCTCGGCGGGGCGTTTTCAGAAGGCGTCGATCTGACCGGTCAGCAGTTGATCGGCGCATTCATCGCGACGCTCGGCTTGCCGCAGATGAACGAGGTCAACGAGCAGATGCGCCGCACCATGGACGCGAGGTTCGGCAACGGCTACGACTACATGTATCTGTATCCGGGTTTGCGCAAGGTGGTGCAGGCGGCCGGTCGCGTGATCCGCACGGAACAGGACGAGGGCGTGGTGCACCTGATCGATGACCGCTATCGGCGGCCCGAAGTGCGCCGCCTGTTGCCGCGTTGGTGGCAGGTGCAGTAGGGGCGATCGGGCGTCACGGTTCGCGTTGTTGTGTGAGCCGCGTGGCCGGGCGGCGTCGCGCAGCAGGCCGCGCGCGACACATCACGGCGGCCTCGCGCCGGGGCGAATCCGCGTTGGCCCCAAACACCAGGCGCCGTTCGCACGCGCCGCATCATGCATGCGGTGACGGCGTCCCCGGATTGCCGGGCGTTCCCGGACCACCTGCCGGCTTCGGATCGACGGGAATCTGGTCTTCGACCGGCGCATCGCCTTGTCGGCTCGCCGCGCTCGACGCAGCATCGTCAACCGGCGCATCCCTCGACGCCGGCCCGGACGAGCCACCACTGTCAACTTTGGCCGCCACGCTCCCGGCATCCCACGTCAGCAGATTGCGCTGCGGATTCGCGATCTCGATGCCACGCTCGCGGAAACGGTCGACGATGCGCCGGTTGAATTCGCGCTGCACCCCCCAGCGCGCGGTGTCGCGGCACTGCATCTGACCGGCCAGCGTGACCGCGGAACCGTCCACCGCATCGACGCCCCAAAACGCGAAGTCCGACAGGATACCGGCCTGGAATTTCTCGTCCTCGCGCAGCGCGGCGCCGATTTCCTTGAGCGTGTTGATCGCCAGATCGACGTCCTGGCCGAACACGATGTTCACGCGCACCGCCGCATTGCCGAGTCCCCGATTGGTGTTGTTCACCGTCGAGACCGAACTGAACGGCACGGTGAACAGCGATCCGTCGCTGCCGCGCAGCCGCACGGTGCGGATCGACAGATATTCGACCGTGCCAGACACGCCCGCGAGCGTGACCCAGTCGCCGACCTGCATCGCGTTTTCCATCAACAGGAAAATGCCGGTGATGAAATCCTGCACCAGCTTTTGCGAACCGAAGCCGAGCGCGACGCCGAAGATGCTCGCGCCCGCGAGCAGCGGCCCGATGTTCACGCCGAGTTCGCTCAGGCCGGTCAGCACCACCACCAGCGCGATCACGCAGAAGAGCGCGCTGCGCAGCATCGGCAGCAGCGTGCGCAAGCGCGCGGCGCGCACCAGGTCGCCGCTGGTGGTCCAGCGGTCCAGCCGCCGTTCGACCGAGACGTTGACGATTTCCCACACGATCAGTGCAATGATCGCGGCCACGCCGATGGTGGCGAGCGCCGACGCGAACCGATGGCCGATCGTGCCGGCGCCGAACAGATCGACGACGTCGGCGCCCCACGCCTGCAACAGTCCCAGCGCCGTGACGACGCCGATGACCCAGCCGATTATCCGCCGCAGCAGCGGGTAATAGCGGTAAGCATGCTGGTGCACGAGCGATTTCTCTGACTCGTCCTGCGCCTGGAAGAGCCGTGCCAGTGCCCCGAAGATCACGATCGACCCGAGCCGCGCGCCGACCAGAATCGCCACGGTCCAGCCGCCGACGTGGAGCAGCGCGTGATAGCCGTTCTGCACGTCGAACGCCCACACGAACCACAGCGCCATCACGACGGCGGCCGTGAACCACGCCCAGGCGTCCGCGAGCGCGTTGGTCAACATTTCCAGCGAGTCGTGCTTCGCGAAGCGCTGGCGGATCAGATCGCCGACCGGTCTTGCGCATTGCAGGATCAGGATCGAGATCATCACGTGGCCGGCGAGCGCCACCACTTTCAACAGCGCGAGATGCGCGGCGTCGTTCAGGCCGAGCGACTGCGCGATCTCGGCGAGGGCGACGCCCGCGCCAACCACGCCGACAATCCGCACGATCCAGCGTTGCACGAAGACGGCCCAGGCGTCGCCCATGCGCAGCAGTCGCAGACGCGGCGCAGTGGGTTGCAGAAAGAAGTCGCCGATGATCACGATTACGCGGCACAGCACGTAGACGTCGATCAGCGAATCGAGCGCGCGGTCCTGCGGGGTGCCATTGGTGGTGAATACCGAGATCAACGCGCCCGCCGCGCCGACGAATACCGCGAGCGGCAACAGGCGCAGCGCGGTGATCAACAGCGCGCGTGGCAGACGCTGCAGCAGCGTCCAGTGGTGAGTGGCTTTGCGCTTGCCCTGAGCTTCGATGACGCGGTCTTCGGCGGAAGCCGGATCGGCCACCGCAGCAGTACTGACCGCTTGCACTTCGGCTTCGAGCACCGGCGGTACCGGTCCCGTGGGCAGCGGCAATGGCAGGGTCGGCGCGGCACCGGGCGTTTGGGCTGCGGGCGGCGCGGTGTCGACGGGCGTCGTGGCTCGCGTGGCTTGGGCGTCGTCGCCGTTGAGTTCGTCCTGCTCGTTGCGTTCGCGGCGCGCGGCGATTGCCAGGTACGCGCGGCGCAGCAAACGCCGCGCGAGCCATTCGACCACAAGTGCGGGAACGAGCGCGGCCAGCAGCGTCCACAGGACGTTGACCAGCAAGGCGCGCGCATGCGGGCTCGTCAACTGCCAGTTCCACCACGCGCGTACCGACGTGACGTCGAGCAGCGCGGCGAGCGAGCCGCGCAAGGACTTGCCGAGGTGCATCGCCCAATGGGCGCCCTCACGGGCCATTTGCGACGCGAGTCCGTTGGATTTGAACGCGTCGGGCACAAGCGCGGCGGCGCCGCTGGCCGCTGCGGGCGCCGACGCGGCAGCCGCCGCGGAGGCGGCCACGGGCGGAGCGCTTAGCGCGCCGGCGGCGGCGATCGCTTGCAGCGTATCGGCGACTTGCGCGCGGCGTTTCGGGTCATTGAGCACCGCGAGGGCGTCGCGTGCCTGTTGGGGCGTCAGGTTCACCGTGCTGCCGGAGACCAGCGTCGCGGGTGCGGCTGGCGCGGCGGCGGCAACGGCCGGCGCCGCGCTGATGACGAAGAAAAGGAGAAGCCAGACGTGAAATAGTTTGCGCATAGGGTGTAAGGCGGGATACCGGGTGCGGACATTGTGCCGAAACACGGGATGGGTTCGGCGGCGTGACCATGAACCGACACTGGTCGGGGCGTACAAGTTCCGCAGGTGAATCGTCGTTGGATGAAGGCTGTCGGCTGGGCCGGGGACGCAACGCGCGCCCTGCGTAAGCCGCATGCCAGGCGTAACGATAGCCGATGACGGCGTCCATGCCAGGCGGACAGGGGCGAACGGCCCGGCCAAGTCTAGGCCAATACGCGTAGCACGAAGCTTGCCCGCTGAATCGGTCCGGCGTCTTCAGAGGGGGGCTTGCGTCGCGATGTGGCGGGGTTTCCGCGTTTGCGGCGAGCGGAGGCGGGGCAGATGGGACAAATGGGACCAACGCGGCGGCAAGCACCGAGTAGTGAGCTAGTGCCTGAACCCGAGGCAGCCGCGTGATCGCTACTATACGGGCGCTGCTCGCTTAAACCGGCGCGATGCCGAACGTCCCGTCGACCACTTCGGTAAAACTACGCTCCTCACGCAGAATGAAGCGCCTCGTCTGCGCGAAGCGGAAGTTCTCGAGCGCTTCGGCGTCGCTGCGCAGTCGCGCGCGATAGGTTTCGTAGGCCGCGAGGCTGTCGAACGTGACAAGACCCCACGCGATGTCGTTGGTGCCTTCGTGCGGCAGAAAGTAGCCAGTCAGATGACCGCCGCAGCGCGGAATAATACGCCCCCAGTTGCGGGCGTATTCGTCGAAAGCGGCGCGCTGGAAAGGGTCGATCTGATAGCGGATGAAGCAGGTGATCGCCATAGTGAAGCTCCGGGTGGTGGGCGGCGGGACGAAACCGCATGGAGATCAGTATGACGGGCGCCGGCCCGCGATGTTTCACGGCCGGATGAAGTGTCGAGCGGGGAAGGTCCAGCGCCGCTATCGCCCCGGCTCAAGCCACCGAGGACGTTTGCCGCTGCGCCTCATCGTCGGCGTCCGGGCCGCCCGTCGCGTTCGACGCGCGGGCCGCGGCGGGTTCCTGATGCAACCGGTTCGCATGCATCAGCCGGTACAGTGTCGCGCGCGAAATGCCCAGCTCGGCCGCCGCTTCGGACAGCTTGTAGCCATGCCGCTGCAACGCGTGCTCGACCGCGTCCTTTTCCGCCTTGCTGCGGATTTCCGCAAGCGTCACCGCCGGGCCGTTGTCCGCTTCCGGCAGACCGAGGTCGCTCGCGGTGATGAAGCGGCCCTCGCTCATCACCACCGCGCGCCGCACGCAGTTGATCAGCTCGCGCACATTGCCCGGCCACGGATAGTTCGACATCGCGACGATCGCGTCGCTCGACAGCCCGCGCAGTTTGCGCGCGCCGTCCTGCCGGTACATGCTGAGCGCGTAGTTGGCGAGCAGCTTGATGTCGCCGCCGCGCTCGCGCAACGGCGGCTCGACAAGGCACAGCACGCACAGCCGGTGATACAGGTCGGAGCGGAAGCGCCCGTCTTCGACCGCCTTGTCCAGATCGACGTGGGTCGCCGAAATGACCCGCGCGTCGACCTTGATCGGGCCATTGCCGCCGAGCCGCTCGATCGTGCCTTCCTGCAGAAAGCGCAACAGGACTGCCTGGCATTCGTGCGGCATGTCGCCGATTTCGTCGAGAAAAAGCGTGCCCTCGTGCGCGCTTTCGATCCGGCCGATCTTGCGTTGCAGCGCGCCGGTGAACGCTCCACGCTCGTGGCCGAACAGTTCGGCTTGCAGCAGGCTCGGCGCGATCGCGGCGCAATTGATTGCGACGAACGCGCGGCCGGCGCGCGGCGAGCGCTCGTGAATCGCACGAGCGGTCAATTCCTTGCCGGTGCCCGATTCGCCGGCGACGAACACCGGCGCGTCGGTCACGCCGCATTTGTCGATGCGTCGATAAAGCTGCTGCATGGGCTCGCATTGTCCGACCATGCCGTGCCGCCCGAGCGAAGGCTCCGGCGCGTCGGGCGCGTGACGCAGACTCGACAGCCCGTGCGCATGGCCGAGCGCGAACACGAGCCGGTCGTTCAGCCACGGCCGCGTGACGAAGTCGAAGCAGTAATCGAGGATGAAGCGGCTGACCAGCTCGTCTTCCGCCTGGCCGGGGACGATTTGCGCGACCCAGTTGGTCTCGACGCGCCGCATGCACGACGCGAGCGCGGACAGATGCTGCGACGTGCACTCGTCGGGCAGTTGCACGAGGCCGACCTTGATATTGCCGCGCTCGATCATGCGTTCGGCGATGGCCGTGCTTTTGGCGTGTACGGCTTGCCAGCCAGACGTCGCCAGAAAATCGACGAGCTTCTGATCGGGCGAGTTCGACACGTACAGAACGGTGCGTTCCGCGTCGACGGGCGTGCAAGTCGTAGTCATGTTACCCCCGGTTCGATGCTGCTCTCAGGACTGCTGTTCGACACATTGGATACGCCGGTGGGCGGCGCCGGCCTTCAGTCAACTGAACCGGCCCGGTCCGCTCGCGCGGATCGGGCTGGTTTGCGTTCAACGTTCAGGACCGGCTGCAGCAGTCCGGCGACGACGCATACGGCGGTTGCAATGATGGGGCATGGAGCGGGCGGCATAAACCGCGAAATGCTGCATGGTGGACCGATAGCGTAGGCGTTCATTGCTGAAACCGCCGCACGCCTTCATCCCCGAATCACAAAACCGTTTCTTGCCTCGATGACCTGAAAACGGCGCTCTAATTGGCGCGTGGCTTAAAGATAAGCGAAAGCGCCTGATAGCGCCATACAAACAAATCGGGATTAAGAAATGATTTTTGCGCAAATGGCGCGCTGAGGACGATTAAAAAAAACCGGTCAAGCTGGGTTATGAGAGGCTTCCCACATAACCATGCAATCGCGCCGCGCTAAATCGCGATGCGAATGGCGCGTTGGCAATGCGGTTTGTCTCATGCCTGCTACATATCGGGCAGGCCCGTGCCAGCGTGACGTGATGCTTCGGACGGTCAGCATCGCTAACTGGGCGCGTTGCGCAAACCATGGCCAGTCATGGCCCGCGCGGGATTCGCGGGTCGCCGGCGAGCGCCGGGTTTCTCCGCGGCGCGGCGCATTTTGGCGCATGGGCGTATCAAGAACGAATCAACCTCCGGCACGGACGATTCCGAACACGGCTGCCGCGCCGCATGATTCACGGTGGCATAAGGCTTCTGGTCCGCATGGCATGGCCATTGCAATAAGCACTGCACGATAAATCTGAATGCGTTGCCGACCGGTCCGCAGCACGGGGAAAGCTGAGATTTGGAAAAAAGCCGGCGGCAGCGCGGATTTCACAAGCACGGCCGGGGAAGCCGGGTTTGCGAGGTGGCGGCGGGGCCAACGGAACGGACATCGATCAAAAAACGGCTGAATGACCGATACACGGATTATCGGCATTCCGAACCGGATGACGTGAAATTGACTCGCGATCAGGTAGGTCAATTTTCATCGATGGACCTGAAGTGGGATGTAAATAGCGACGAGTGCCGCATTCGACCAGTTTGGCGAGTGACGCACCACCGAACAAGGGCAGGGGCAGCGCCGGCCAGGACCAACCGGTGCGAAGAAGCGAGGAGAGGCCACAGTCTCCAGAGAGAGACACATGTTACGAGGTGGACTGGGTGCCGTGTCCGTGCTGTCGCACGGACACGGACATCTGGACCAAAAAAACGTGGGCAAAGAGGCTCATCTTTCGGGGGCTGTCATGAAAAAACTGATTCGCGAGCCGGACGCTATCGTGCGGACGGACCCTTTCCCCAGCGCGGACCCAACCGGGCTTTCCTATCGCCGGCGTGTCGCGGCGCGACGGCGCGCGCTGTTCGCCGAGTCACCGGTCGATGTCATGACGCTGGTGGTTGCCGAGGCGCTCAGGCGCAAGGCCGAGGCCGAGATCCGGCGCGACGCGTTGCGCGACGCGCTGTATGAAATGCCGGTGCGGCCCGAACGGCATGCCGATCACGAGTGTGACGCGCAGATCCGGCCAACAGAGTTCGACGAATAACGACGAATAACGACGCATAACAACGAATAACGACGTATGAGTCCGCACGCCGACGGAGAGGTCGGCGTGGCCTCGCCAACCGGCGGCCTCAGACCGATGGAGACCTGACATGATCGACATCTTCCTGATTGCCGCCAGCATCGATCACGCGCAGCAGATCGTCGCGCGGCTCGAGGGAAGCGGCGTGCGTTACCGATTGCGCACCGCCTACGGCTCCGCCCGGCAACTGCGCGCGCACGCGCGCCTGATCCGCAATGCCGATCTGCTGATCGTCGACGACGCCAGTCTGAACGCGCGTGAAATGGACGGTATCGAGGAGGCGCTCGCCTGCTGGCCGGCGCTCGACTGCATGCTGGTGGTGCGCTCGCCGGCCACCGCGTTGCTCGGCGCGGCGATGAGCGTCGGCGTGCAGCACGTGCTGTCATGGCCGCTCGATCCGCTCGCGATCGCCGCCGCGCTCACCCAGATCGACGCGAGGAAAACCGCGGCCGGGCGGCGCGCGGGCCGCGTGGTATCGCTGGCATCGAGCAAGGGCGGCAGCGGCACGACGCTGATCGCGGTCAATCTCGCCTGTTCGCTCGCCGCGCAGCGCGAGCGGCGCGTGCTGCTGATCGACCTCAGCCAGCAATTCGCCGATGCCAGCCTGCTGATGGCCGACAGGCCCCCGCCGACCACGCTCGCCGACCTATGTTCGCAGATCGATCACCTCGACGCCGCGCTGTTCGACTCGTGCGTGATGCACGTGCATGCGAACCTCGACGTGCTGGCCGGCGCGGGCGACCCGCTCAAGGCCGCCGAGTTGCGGCCCGCGCAGCTGCAGCGGATTCTTGCGCTGGTGCGCGAGCGCTACGATGACGTGCTGATCGACATCGGACCGAGCCTGAACCCGTTGACGATCCATGCGCTCGATCATAGCGACGCGATCTGCATGGTGGTGCGGCAGACGCCGCTGTACCTGCATGGCGGGCGCCGCATGCTCGACATCTTCCGGGAACTCGGCTATCCGGCCGCAAAGGTGCGAGTGGTGGTCAATCAATACGACAAGAACGCGCAGATCAATCTGCCGACGCTCGAAAAGACCCTCGGCGCGACAGTCGCGCATCAGCTTCCGCGCGACGACCGCCGCGTCAACGAGGCGCTGTGCCGCGGCGTGCCGCTCGTCACGCTGGCGCGCGACAGCGCGCTCGCCCACGGCATTGGCCTGCTCGCCGGCATGCTGTTGCCGGTTGTCGCCGAACGCCGGAAGAGCATGATCGGCCGGCTGCTGGCCACGTGGCCGAATCTACCGCCGCAACTGAAACCGGGGCTTTGAAGCGGTCCGTCGAGCGGCGCGTTGCACGGCTATTTTGACGGTGTATCGTAAAAGAACCGCATCCGTTCGATTACCCGGGGGAACTCACGTGAGCGCTGGCGACATCGCGTCGATCCTGTCCAATCCGATTCTCAACACGGATTCGTACAAGGCCTCGCACTATCTGCAATATCCGCCCGAGGCGTCGGCGATGTTCTCGTACATCGAGTCGCGTGGCGGGCGCTACGAGCGCACGCTGTTCTTCGGTCTGCAAATGCTGCTGAAGGAATACCTGTGCCGGCGGGTCACGCCGGCCATGATCGAGCAGGCCAAAGCGTTTTTCAGTTCGCATGGCGAGCCCTTCAACGAAGCGGGTTGGCGCTACGTGGTCGAGCAGTGCGGCGGCTATCTGCCGGTGCGGATTCGCGCGGTGCCGGAAGGCTCGGTGGTGCCGACGCACAACGTTCTGGTGACGGTCGAATGCGACGACCCGCAGGTGTTCTGGCTCGCTTCGTATCTGGAAACGATGCTGTTGCGCGTGTGGTATCCGATCACGGTGGCGACGCAAAGCTGGCATCTGCGCAAAACGATTCGCGCCTACCTGCAAAAGAGCAGCGACGATCTCGCGCAATTGCCCTTCAAGCTGCACGATTTCGGCGCGCGCGGGGTGTCGAGCGCGGAGTCGGCGGCGATCGGCGGCGCCGCACATCTGGTCAGTTTCATGGGTTCGGACACGGTGTTCGGCGTCGCGGCGGCGAACCACTACTACAACGAGACGATGGCGGCGTTTTCCGTGCCGGCCGCCGAACACAGTACCATCACGTCATGGGGCCGCGAGCGCGAGACCGACGCGTTCCGCAACATGATCGCGCGCTTCGGCAAGCCGGGCGCGATCGTCTCGGTGGTGTCCGATTCCTATGATCTGTTTGCCGCGCTCGACGTATGGGGCACGCAGCTGAAACAGGCCGTGCTCGATTCAGGCGCCACCCTCGTGATCCGGCCGGACTCCGGCGATCCGCGCACGATCGTATTGCAGACGCTGCGCGCGCTCGACGCGTCGTTCGGCTCGGTGGTGAATGGCAAGGGCCGGCGCGTGCTCAACAACGTGCGCGTAATTCAGGGCGACGGCGTGAACCCCGATTCCATCGCGACGATCCTCGCCGCGATGGACGAGGCCGGCTTCGCGGCCGATAACATCGTATTCGGCATGGGCGGCGCGCTGTTGCAGCAGATCAACCGCGACACGCAGCGCTTCGCGATGAAGTGTTCCGCGATCCGCCTTGGCGACGAGTGGCACGACGTGCGCAAAGACCCGGTCACGGATGCCGCGAAGCGTTCGATGAAAGGGCGTCTGACGTTGCTGAAGCATCGCCGCACCGGTGAGTACCGGACGGTCACGCTGCCCGTCACCTGGGATGAACACACCGTCGCGGGCGAGTGGGACGAAGCACTCGTGACGGTGTTCGAGTCCGGCAAGCTACTGGTCGATGCGTCGCTCGCCGAAATCAGGAACCGGGCTCACGCGGACGAAGCCTGACGTGCGCCGCACGCCGCGGCCCAGATGTTCACGCCCGCCGCGCGGATGTCGAGCCGGCACGGCGCACCCTCGCGCAAACCGGCGTCTTCGCTGGCAAGGTCGAAGCGCACTCCGGCGATATTCACGCGAACATAGCGCTCCCCGCGCCGCAATTCGACCGACTCGACGACCCCGGCATGCGCGCCTTGTGGCGTCACGGCCAACGCATGCGACGACACGCGCCACATGACGCGCTGGCCCGCGGCGGGAAGGGATGCACGGTTAGCCGTTGTCACCATCAAGCCCGGAGCGATCTGCACCTGGCCCGCCGCGCTCATCGAACCTTCGCCGACGTTGTGCAAGCCGAGCAGGGCGGCCACCCGCATCGAAGCGGGCCGCTCGAACACGTCGGCGATCGCGCCCGCCTGCAACACGCGCCCCTGTTCGACCACCAGCACCTCGTCGGCGAGCAGCGCGGCCTCATCCGGATCGTGCGTGACGATGATCGTCACCGCGGCGATCTCGCGCTGCAATGCCCGCAGCGATTGCTGCAAGCGGCGCCGCCGCGGCGTATCCAGCGCGGCGAACGGCTCGTCGAACAGCAGCAGTTCGCTATGTCGCGTGAGCGCGCGCGCGAGCGCCACCCGTTGCCGCTGACCGAACGACAGCTGATGCGGCAGCCGTCCGACCAGCGGCACGAGGCCCAGATGATCGAGCCAGTAACGTGCGCTGGCGGCGTCGGCATCGACGGGAAAGCTGAGCTGGCGCACCACGCTCATGTGCGGAAACAGGCCGTAATCCTGCGGCATGTAGCCGATCTGGCGGCGCTCGGGCGGCAGCGTGTGCAACGCGGTCGCGCCGAGCCGCACGGTGCTCGACGCGTTCGATTCGAGCCCCGCGATCAGACGCAGTGCTAGAGATTTGCCCGAACCCGACGGCCCGATGATCGCGAGACGCCGGCTAGCCGGCGTCCACGCGATGTCGAGTCCGAAGTCGCCCAACTGACGTTGCAGATGGAACGTGAGGCGGCGATTGTCGGCGTCGCCGCGGCTCGCGGTGAGATCCGTGCCGGGTTCGAGCGTGTCGTCGCCGTTTTCGGTCTGCTCGGGTGCGGGTTTTTGCCGAAGACTGTAGATGGACAGCGCGGCGCAGAGTATCGCGATCGCAAGCGTCGGCAGCAGCAACGGCATCATCGCCGGCAGGCCTTGGCCGCCGAATACCACGTACGTGTAGACCGGCAACGAATACGGGTGATAGGCGACCATCACGGTCGCGCCGAATTCGCCGAATGCACGCAGCCAGGCGAGCGCGAGTCCTGCGCGAATTGCCGGCCACGCCACCGGCAGCATCACGCGGAAAAAGCGGCTGCTGGCATGATGGCCGAGCGTGGCGGCGACGTCGTCGAGCACCGGATCGACCGCGGCGAACGCGGACTTCGCGGCGATGATAAGAAACGGCGCCGCCACGAAGATTTCCGCCAGCACGATGCCGGCGAACGAATCCGTCAGCCCGCCGCCGGTGAGGCGGCCGATTCCGCTATAGGGCCCAAGCAGAAACAGCAGCAGCACGCCGCTCGTAAGCGGCGGCAGCGCCAGCGGCAACTGCACGACGAAGCCGAGCAGCGCCATCTTGCGCGTATTCGACCGCGCGAGGAAATAGCCGAGCGGCACGCCGCCCAACAGGATCATGAACGAGGCCACCGTGGCGCTCGCCGCCGATACGCCGACCGCCGACCAGGTCGCGCGCCAGTCGACGTTCGCCCAATCCGCGGCGCCGAGTTGCGGCACGCTCGCGACGAACGGAGCGCACAGATAGACAGCCAGCAGCGCCGCCAGCCACAGCAGCGGTCGCGCAGCGGCGCGCTTCACCGCGTCAGTGCGTGGCGGCGTCGATGACCGCCTGCACCGAAGGCGGTATCGACTGCACGCTGCCGCTCACGACGGGTTTGACAACGTCCACGCCATGCTGCTTGAGCAGGGCGCGGCCTTGCTCGCTCAGCAGGAAGTCGACGAAGCTGACCGCGCCGGGGCGGTTCGGCGCGTCGTTGAGGATCGTCAGTGTGTAACTGGCCTTGGCCTGCAATTCAGGCGCCGGGTGGATCGCCGGAATCTTCAGGTCGGACGTCTCGGTCGAATAGAAAAAGCCCGCATCGAGCTGGCCTGATTGCAGGCGGCCCACCAGCGTTTCCTCGGGCAGCACCTGCGCGGGATTTTCCGGCGTGCCGAGCGTCTTCTCGACCAGGTCCGGCTGATGGTAGAGCTCGGCCGCTTTCGTCACCATTTCGACGCTGAATGCGCCTTTCGGATCGAGCTTCGGATCGGTGCGGCCGATGCGAATACCCGGCTGCTGCAGCACCTGGTCCCAGCGCTTGCTTCTGAACTGCGACGCGAATTTGCTCTGCGGGTTATAGCCGATCATCAACGGCGACTCGGCGAAATTCACATACCACGTGACGTGATCGCCGTTCGCGTCGCCCATCAGGCTGCTGTTCACCTTCGGGCTCGCGCTGATGAACACGTCGCCACGCCGCAGCTTGCCTTTGATTTCGTTGGCGATCTTGTTGGAACCCGCCGCGTAGCCGCGGAACTGCTGGCCGGTGGCTTTCTCGAACGCGGGGCCGATGCTGCGCTCCATCAGGTTGACGAGCGAACCGGCGTACAGGACGTTGACCGTGTTGTTGCCTGAGTCCTGCGCGAAGGTGGGCGCGGCCGTCACGATGCCGGTGACGACCACGAGAGAAGCGAGCAGCTTGCGAATCATGCGATAACCCCGATGCGTTATTTGAGAGCGTCACATTACGACGCCATTACGTTGCTTTGCGTTGCCTCGCGTTGTGCGGTGACATGGCCGGTTTAGCGGACCGTGCGCCGTCGTTTGCCACGAACGCCGGCATCACGCCGACGGCGGCCAAACAGCCGAGATGCGCGGCGGTATACCGCGTATTGACGCGTTGATGCACAACGCTGCCGCCATCGCAGCGTAATATACACACGGACATAGCGAATGAACAGGCCGCCAGGGCGTCGACGCTGGAGATAACCGCGTATGGATAGTGTGAATACGATTGCCGCGCCCGCCGTCGACGGTGCGCTCGTGCTGAGCGGACCGTTTCAGCGTCCGCAGTCGCTCAACCTCGAAGGGCTTCAGCGTTACGACAGCGTGACGGCCAGGCCTTTCGATCTGCGTTGCTATACGACGAACCGCTTCATTCGCAGCGTCGATGCGTACCGTGGCGTGCGCCCGGGGACCTTGATCGCGGAGGCTGGTTAGCCGAACGAGATGCCGGGCGAATCCAAGCGTACGGTGTTCGTCGCATGCGGGCAGGACGGGTATGTCGTGACGTTCTCGTGGCACGAGCTGTTCAATACGCCGATCGGCGAGAACGTGCTGATCGCTTACGAATGCGGTGGGCGCATACTTCGATGCCGAAGACGGCGCGCCGATTCTGTTCCCTGGCTGGGACATCCTGCCCGCGCTGCGTCACGTCAAACGGCTCGCGCGGATCGAAGCGCGGTTCTGAGTTGATACGTTGGCACTGATGCGTGGGTCCGGAGGGCTGGCGTAATATGGTTGGCTCTTCATCATCGCTTTGCCGCCATGTCTGATGATCCGCTTGCACGCGCTGCTCCTGCCGTATCGGTTGCCGGGGTTGGCGCGTGCGACGTCGAACCGCTGTCGTTGCCGCTCGATCCGCAAGTCGCTGCGTGCATGAATCAATGGCTGCATGCAACGACGAATGCGGCCAGCGCCGACACGCGGCTTTTCGCCAAGCTGATCGCCGCGCGCGACGTGCATGACGAACTTGCATTGCTCGGCCTGCGGCCGCGCGAGTGGCATGCGCTGTTGGCGCGGCATTTCACGCATGCGGCCGAAGTGACATTGCCGCGCAACGTCGGCATGAATGCGAACACCGACGAGCACGTCTCCTTCGTCCACTCGCTCCACGCACTCCTGCTCACCCACGCAAGCCTCACCGTCCACCCCGACGATGCGCACTGCGTCGCCACGATCATCGCCCACGCATGCCTGCGCCCCGACCACCTGTGGCGCGACCTCGGCCTCGCCGGCCGCACCGAAGTCACGTGGATGCTGACGCGCTATTTCCCCACGCTCGTCACGCTGAATGTCGCCAACCTGCGCTGGAAAAAATTCCTCGCCGCACAGCGCGCGCTTTCCTTGGGCTTGCTGCCCGGCCCCGCGCCGGGTTGCCCCGGCTGCGAAGACTACGGATATTGCTTCCCGCCACAACGTTGAAAGCCGTTTGGCCAGGATGGCAGCGCGAAGTGGTTCGTGTATGCTTTCGCGCATGGCTGACACCGCAAAAAGCAAACCCGCAGCGACGAAGAAATCCGCGCAGAAATCCGCGAAGCCGCGCCCCGAAGTGCGCTTCCGGATGCGCATTCGCAGTGCGGATGCCGTCGCGCTCGGACCGGGCAAAGTCGCTCTGCTCGAAGCGGTGCGCGAGTACGGTTCGATCTCGGCGGCGGCGCGCAGCCTCGACATGTCGTACCGGCGCGCCTGGCTGCTGATCGACGAATTGAACCGGTCGCTGAAGTCGCCGGCCACGCATTCGGAGCAAGGCGGTCAAAGCGGCGGCGGCTGCACGCTCACCCCGGTTGGCGAAACCATCATTCGCCTGTATCGCGACGTCGAAGAAGAGGCGCAGCGAAGTTGCGCGAAGCAGATCGCCGAGCTGACGCGGCTGATCCGTTCCTGAACGGGGTCCCCGGCGGCCCTCGCGATCCCTGGCTCAGCGAGCCTCGCGCTCAGCCGTGCCGCAGGCAAAACGCCGACGGTGGCGGGTTGCCGAGTTGAGCGCGATGGTCGGATGCAGTCGCGCCGTCAATTCGACGAAGCTCGCCACGCTCGCGGTACGCAGCGGGTGATAGTCGATCCGATGGCGCTCGCAGATCCATTTGAGCGTATTCATCGAATCGTGGTCGGTGCAGTCCACGGTGAATACGACCATATCCGCACGCATCGGTGGCGAGCAGCGAACGTTATGCATGGGTCGCGCTCGGGATGATCGTCTCAGGGCTCGGCGCCGGCATGCTGAACGGCGACACGCAGAAGGCCGTCATGGCGTGCGAGCCGCCGGAGCGCCCACGGTTTCGCGGCCCCGCTGTGCATGACGAGTCTGCTTGCCGCGGCGGTCGCCACCTGCGTCCGGCTGCTGGCGGGCGGGGCGCAAGCGGTGCGGGCCGGCGAGGTGGCGTCGAACGGCTAGGGAAATACCGTCGCCCCATTCGCGCTGTTTTCCGCTATCGTGTGCGGCACGCTCGCCGAGGCATCCTCGCGGGCGCTTCTTCGAACGCACGACACGTAAAACAATGAGCCATCCGAACACCGAACTGATCGAACGTTTCTACACCGCGTTTCAGCGACGCGACGCCGAAACGATGATCGCCTGCTATGCCGATGACGTCGTCTTCAGCGATCCCGCCTTCGGCGAGCTGTATGGCGAGGAAGTGCGCGACATGTGGCGCATGTTGGTGGCGGGCGCGCAGGAATTCTCGCTGACGTTCGGCAGCATCGAGGCGGACGATCATAAGGGCAGCGCGCATTGGGAGGCCGGCTATCTGTTCACTCAGACGGGCCGCCCGGTGGTCAACCGGATCGACGCGCGCTTCGTGTTCCGCGACGGGCTCATTACCGAACACCGCGACAGTTTCGATCTGTGGCTATGGATGCGTCAGGCGATGGGCGTGCGGGGCACGCTGCTCGGCTGGTCGCCGCTCGTGCGGCGCATGCTCAGGGCACAGGCGCGCCGTGGCCTCACCGCCTATCGGAACCACCATAGCCGCTCCTGAAGCCCGCTCGGGTGCAATGCGCCGCACGGCGCCCTTGCTATGATTTGGCCGGTTGAGTCCGTATTTCGTCAGGCCGAAGAACAGTGAGAGGGAATGCTATGCCCGTAGTGGATGCCGCATGGGAAGAGTGGCTGAGCAGCAATGTGGCGCGCGGTTGCAGTCTGGATGCGATGATCGACGCGATGGTGCAGGCCGGGTTCGCCAGCGAAGCGGCGCACGTCGCCGTGCATCACGCGTTCGGGCGGAAGCAGACGGATTTCAATTCCGCAGCCGCAGCCGCAACCGAGGCCGCGCTCGCCAAAACCGAACCGCGCACGTACCTGTACGACGCGTCGCCGGTCGCGCGCGGCAATGTGATTCGCGCGTACGATCGCGACGTTCGCGTGCTGATGCGCTGTGAGCGGCCGCAGGTGATCGTGTTCGCCGACGTGCTCTCGCCCGATGAGTGCGCCGAGATGATCGAGCGCTCGCGTCATCGGTTGAAGCGCTCCACCACGGTCAATCCCGACACCGGCAAGGAAGACGTGATTCGCAACCGCACGAGCGAAGGCATCTGGTATCAGCGGGCCGAAGATCCGTTCATCGAAAAGCTCGACCGGCGCATCGCGAGCCTGATGAACTGGCCGGTCGAAAACGGCGAGGGTCTGCAGATCCTGCACTACGGCGCGACCGGCGAATACCGCGCGCATTTCGACTACTTCCCGCCCGATCAAGCGGGCAGCGCGGTGCATACCGCACAGGGCGGCCAGCGCGTGGCGACGCTGGTGGTCTATCTGAATGACGTCCCCGACGGCGGCGAGACGACGTTTCCCGAAGCGGGCCTGTCGGTCGCGGCAAGGCAAGGTGGTGCGGTGTATTTCCGCTATATGAACGCCCAGCGGCAACTCGATCCGCTGACGCTGCACGCCGGTGCGCCAGTGCTCGATGGCGACAAATGGATCATGACGAAATGGATGCGCGAGCGGGCTTACGGCTGACGCCGCATCAGCAGGCCAATTCGGTCGATCAATTCAGTCGGCCGCCTCACGGGTGGGCGCATTGCCGCTCGAGCCGGCGAGCAGTTGCCTGAACGCGTCGCGGCCGGATGCGTAACCCATGCGCAGGATCATCAGGCCGATTGCCGCGCCGGCGATGTGATCCAGCATCGGCAGACCGGCCAGGCTGCCTGCAAGACCCAGCGTCGCGACGAGCGCCGACACCGCGTCGACGCGAGCATGCCATGCGCTTGCCTGCAGAAGCGCCGAGCCGGTGCGCCGGCCTTGCGCGCGCAGGTAGCGGAACAGCGTTTCCTTGGCGACCATCACGAAACAGCTGACGGCGAGCGCGCCGACATTCATTGCATCATTGCCGCTCAGTGTCGAGGTCTGCGCGACGCTGCCCCAGAGCATTTGCGCCGCGGTGAAGATCAGGATCACGGCGATGAAAAGCGAGGCCAGCGCCTGCTCGGTGCTGCTGTCGGCGTGGTGAGGGTCTGGGTGACCTGCGCGGCGCGCCCGGGCGCCGAGGTGTTTCGCGCTGAGATACAGCACCAGCAGCACGACGGCGTCGGCGGCCAGGTCGCTCAGTGTGTGGATGCCGTCGGCGAAGAGACCGTCCGAATGCGCGGTGATGCCGAGGGTGATCTGCATCGTCGAGAGGAACGCATTGAGCAGCGCGCTCGCGGAGGCGGCCTTAAACAAGACGACCGCCGTTCAGGATGGAATCGCAATCGTGGCTGTTGCGCTCGATGGGGTGCATGGGCTGTGACGGTTTCTGTTCGTCGCAGCAAGGTAACCGTCGGGCGTGGCACGCCCATGACAGTGTGCGTAATCCTGGGATGAATACGCGAGGTGAGGCGAGCGTGTAATGGCGTTGCGTTTGCGCATCGGCAATGCGATGGGGTGGCGAGGCGTGCTTGTCTGCGCCCGCTCAAGCCGCCTACAGACCCGCTCGGCTTGTCTCAAGCGCTTGTCTTGTAGACATCCGGGTTATGCAACTCCATGTAGCGCTCCGGATTCGCAAGCGGCGTAAAGCCGTGGGGCTCGTAGACATGATGCGCGTCGGACGTTACCAGCACGATTCTTCGCAGACCCTTCAGCGACGGACTCGCGAATACGTGTGCCATCAACGCGCACGCATAGCCGTTACCGCGATACGCGGGCAAGACGAACACATCGCACAGGTACGCGAACGTCGCTTCGTCGGTGATCAGGCGCGCGAACGCGACCTGCTTGCCGTCGATATAGCCGCCGAAACATAGCGAGCCCGCGACGGCCCGCTCGAACGTCTCGCGCGGCATCCCCTCGGCCCACGCTGTTTCCTGCGAGAGGAACGCATAGACCATTTCGATGTCGAGCTCGGCCTTGTTGCTGGATACCGTCAGTTCGTCTGCTTGCACCGGATGTCTCCTTGTGGGATTGCGCGAGAGGTCAAACAAAGTGGCCCGAACCCGCCGTTAGCCAAGCCGTTAGCCTTTCGCCGTCCCCTCGCTGCCGCGCGAGCCGCCGCCGATGCTCTGCCCGGCGTTGCGTGCCAAACCCATATAACCGACCACGGACACCAGCGTCAGCACACCCGCAAACAGAAACGCTAGACGGAAGTCGTCGAGCGTGAAGACGTGTCCGCTCGTCTCGCCGCTCAAGTGCGCCGCCACCCGAAGCGAGACCGCGCCGAACGCGATGCCCAGACCAATCGTCATCTGCGCCGCCGCGCTCCATAGCGTGCTCGCCGCGCTCATCTGCGGCTGCGCGACGTCGGCGTAGGCCAGCGTGGCGAGCGTCGAGAATTGCATCGAGCGCGCGACGCCGTACACGAACACGACGAACAGCACCAGCGCGAGCGGCACGTCCGGCGTCAACAGTCCGCACGCGATGATGAACACGCCGGCCACGGTGACGTCGATGATCGACACCATGCGGAAACCGTAACGCCGCAAGATCCGCGTGGTGAGCGCTTTCATGCCGAGGTTGCCGAGCGCGCTCGCGAGCAGCAGGAGCCCGGATCTGAACGCGGACAAGCCGAAGCCCACCTGGAACAGCAGCGGCATCAGATACGGCACCGCGCCGATGCCGATACGCGTGAACGAGCCCGTCACCACCGTCACGGAGAAGGTCGGGATTTTCAGCGTCGATACGTCGATCAGCGGGTGGGGGTGGCGCTTTGCATGCTGGAACGCGACCACGCCCATCAGCAAGCCGCCGAGTACCACCGCCCCGGCGAGCCACGGATTGGTGCCGGGCTGGCTCGCCAGCTCCGCGCCGTACAGAACCGCCGTCAGCGTGAGGCCGCTCAGCAGCAGGCCGACCACGTCGAGCGGTTTGCGCTCGGCGCCGCGCAGGTTGGGCACCAGCGCGAGCGCGACGGCCATCGCCGCCAGACCGAACGGCACGTTCAGCAGGAAGATCCAGCGCCACGACGCGTAGGTCGTGATGAAGCCGCCCACCGGCGGCCCGACCACCGGCGCGGCGATCGCCGGCCATGTGATGGTGGAGATGGCCTGCATCATGCGGCTCTTCTCGGTGCTGCGGACCACGATGAGGCGGCCCACCGGCACCATCATCGCGCCGCCCATGCCTTGCAATACGCGCGCCGCGGTGAACTCAGCGACGTTCTGCGACAGCCCGCACAACACCGAGGCCCCCGTGAACACGGCGATCGCGCTGAAGAACACCGTGCGCGCGCCGCAGCGATCGGCGACCCAGCCGCTCGCCGGAATGAAGATCGCCAGCGCGAGCATGTACGCCGTCATGCCGAGACTGAGGCTGTTCGGACCGACGCCGAACGAGTGCGCCATCTGCGGCAGCGCGGTGGCGATCACCGTGGTGTCGAGATACTCCATGAAGAAGGTGGCCGCAACGAGGTAGGGCAGCCAGCCGACGTGCGCATTGCGAGTGCTGGCGCCGCTCATTGCGCGGCCCTCGCGGCAAGGCGTGGGCGGGCGTCGATGCCGCGGGCGGGCTGGCGCATGGCGCGCGAGGGTATGGCCTTCATGGTTGTTGCGACTACCTTTCGATTGCGTGTTTCCGACGGCGGGGGATGTCCGGGCGTCGCGGGCCATCCGTCTGCAAGAGGCGGACTAGCGGCCGGATAGCGAGGGTCGGGGCGCGCGCGTGAAGCCTTGATGGATCGCGCGCGCGTCGCCAGCCCTGAATCCTAACGCAATAAATGGCGCCATACCGTTGCGGAGCGCAGCGACCGGCGCGTGCGGCGCGCGGTGTTGCCGGTCTGCAGATCTGCCGATCAGCGGGCGCTGGGTGCATGCGCCGGTGTCACGCAAGACCGGTGCGGGCGCCACCAGTCTGCCGATCAGCGGCGCCGGGCAGCGCCCGGGCGCTGGCCGTTCAGCCTTTCGCGGCGTACTCGCGATCGAGCTTGTCGTACAGCGGCTTGTTGACGAGCCGCTGGCGCTCGCTGAACGGCGCGACGAGCGTCGCGTCCTCATCGAGACGGCCGTTGCTCTTCAGGCTGCCGAGCGCGCGCTGCATGCCGAGCACCGCCCCCTGCAGCGCCGCGTTCGCATACAGCACGATGCCATACCCGAGCGTCGCGAGCGCCTCGCGCGATTGCACCGGCGTCTTGCCGCCGATCACGATGTTGATCAGTTGCGGCTTGTCGAACAGCCCCGGCAGACGTTCGATGTCGGCGAGCGATTCGGTCGCTTCGATAAAGAGGATGTCAGCGCCGGCTTCGATGAAGCGATGGCCGCGCTCGATCGCATCCTCGATGCCATGGACCGCCGCCGAGTCGGTGCGCGCCATGATCTGCAGATTGCCGTCTTCGCGAGCATCGACGGCCGCGCGGATCTTGCCGACCATCTCGCTCGTCGCGACCACTTCCTTGCCCGAAAAGTGGCCGCATTTCTTTGGCATCACCTGGTCTTCGAACTGGATCACGTCGGCGCCGCTGCGCTCCAGTACGCGCACGGTCTGGCGTACGTTCAGCGCGTTGCCGAAGCCCGTGTCAGCGTCGACGATCAGTGGCAGCGCGACCGCGTCGCGAATCCGCGCCGTGTGTTCGGCGACCTCGGCAAGGCCGATGAAGCCCAGATCGGGCAGCCCGAGCGACATATTGGTGACGCCCGCGCCCGTGATGTAGAGCGCTTCGAAGCCGGCGTCCTCGATCACGCGGGCGCTCATCGCGTTGAAGGCGCCGGGCACGAGCAGGCCCTGACGCTGGTTGACTTTGGCACGGAAGGCGGCGCGGCGGGTGGCGGAAGTGGTCATGTGAGTGTCTCCGGGAGTAATGCGGTGGTGGGATGGGATGTGGGCGCTATTCTGCAGGAAGCGTGCCATCGGCGGCTGCATACGGGTTGTCCTGACTAATCAACGAGTTGCGCAGGGGCGGTGGTTTCGGTTGTTCGTGGCAGAATACGGTGGCGGTTTCCTGAAACGTTTCATGGAACGTTTCAGGAGGCCAGTATCCGTCTGCCGAGCAGGAGCGCCGCCGTGTCCACTTTCACCTCATCCCTCGCGAATGCGAATCCCGCCCGCCCGGGCGTCGCTCTCGTCAGTATCAGCCGGCTGCAGTCGCTTTGCGAGGCAGTCGTGCCGCGCTACGCCGAACGCGCGCGATTCTTCCCGGTTCGCGAAGGCTACGAAGAGGCGGTCACCGCGTTGCAGGCGTACGTGGAAGCCGGCTCGGTCGACGTCGTGCTGGCCGCCGGATCGAACGGCGCGTATCTGCGCGAACACCTGAGCGTGCCGGTCGTGATGGTCAAGGTGAATGGTTTCGACGTGCTCAGCGCGATCACCCGCGCCGCCACCACGTGGCCTGGCGCGCGGATCGGGCTCGTGCTGCATGAAACGATCTCACACGAACTCGCCGACCTGAGCCCGTGGCTGAACGTCGGCCTGAAACAGCGAGCGTACCGCTCGGTCGATGAAGTGCGGTTCGCCGTCGACACTCTAGCCGCTGAAGGTTGCAGCGTGATCATCGGCCCCGGCATGGCATGCGATCTGGCGCAGCAGGCCGGGATGGAGAGCGTTTTCCTGTACTCGCTCGGCGCGGTCGAAGAGGCGTTCGAGCGCTCCGTCGAGCTGGCTCGCGTGAGCCGTCAGAAGGAGTCGAAGCGCGTGCGGCTGAACACGATCGTCGCGCATCTGCGCGACGGCGTGGCCGCCTTCGACGAAGCCGGCCAGCTCGAAGCCGTCAACCCGGCGATGCTCGAACTGCTCGGCCTTGGTGCGACGAAGGACGTCTCCTTGGGGGACGCCTTGAAGCAAGTTTCGCGGGGAGGCGCGCCGACTAACGCAAGAGGTTTCCGCGGCGAAGACGTCCTCCGAGGCGCCCATGTCCACGACCTTCCCGCGCAGATAACCCGCGCCGTCGGGCCGCTGCTGCGCGAAACGCTCGTGCACGACCGGCCGATCGAAGAACGTATCGAGCAGATCGGCGGCCGCGCGCTGATCGTCAACTGCGTGCCGATCGTCGAGCACGGCGTGCGCTCCGGCTCCGTGGTGACGGTGCAGGACGCGCTGGTCGCACAGCGGATCGATCGATCGCTGCGCACCAGCCAGCGGCCGAGCCATCTGGTGGCGCGGCATCAGCTGGACGATCTGATCGGCGGCTCGCCGGCGCTCGAGCGGGTGCGCCGGCTCGCCCGCGCCGGCGCGGCGCACGACGCGACTGTACTGCTCACGGGCG
This sequence comes from Paraburkholderia fynbosensis, assembly GCF_902859935.1. Lineage (GTDB taxonomy): Bacteria > Pseudomonadota > Gammaproteobacteria > Burkholderiales > Burkholderiaceae > Paraburkholderia > Paraburkholderia fynbosensis. Next base: position 259,035 of record NZ_CADIKI010000009.1, on the reverse strand, counting down.
CAAGCGGCACCGGCAAGGAACTGGTCGCCCAAGGCATCCACAATGCCAGCCGGCGGCGCGGCAATCCGTTCGTCGCGTTCAATTGCGCAGCGCTGCCCGACGGGCTGATAGAGAGCGAACTGTTCGGCCACGAGGAGGGCGCGTTCACCGGCGCGCGCCGCGGCGGCAAGCCGGGGCTGTTCGAAATCGCCCATACCGGCACGATCTTCCTCGACGAGATCGGCGAAATGCCGGCCGCGCTGCAGAGCAGGCTGCTGCGCGTGCTGCAGGAGCGCGAGGTGATGAAGCTCGGCTCAGGCCGCGCCACGCCGGTAGACGTGCGGGTCATTGCCGCGACCCACCGTAACCTGCACGCGTTGGTCGAGCAGGGCCTGTTTCGGGCGGATTTGTATTTTCGCCTCAACCTGCTTCAGATAGAATTGCCGCCGCTGCGCGAACGGCGCGCCGACATCGCGCCACTGGCGCGGCACTTGTTGAGGCGCAGCGCGCTCCAGTATGGTTTGCCGGAGGCGGCGCAGGAGCAGGTGCTGGCGTTTCTCGCTCCGCTTTTCGAGCACTACGCATGGCCGGGCAATGTGCGGGAGCTGGAGAACCTGCTGGCGCGTGCGGCAATCTATTCCGGCGATGCAACCGCGGGCGCGTTGCAGGATTGGCAGGCGGTGTTCCCCGAGTTTGGTAGGATGAAGCAGGTGGCGACGGTCGATGCGACTCTGGCTGCGCCCAATGTCACTGTCGGAAACCATTCGCCCCGCCTCACGCCCACTCGCGAGGACGCTTTGAACGCCCTCGAACGGTCCGCCGGCAATCGCGCCGCGGCAAGCCGGGCGCTCGGAATCGGCCGCACCACCCTCTGGCGACTACTGAAAAATTAGCCCGATAGTCGGTGGTAGAAAAATAAATAGCGTCAGACTATCAACATCATTAAAACAATCCGCTTTACCTATTAAACGTCGTCTGACATACTGACTCCACTTTCCAACCACTCAGAAAGAGGACTCAGCAAATGCCGATCATCAACAGTCAAGTCAAACCGTTCAAGGCTCAGGCTTATCACAACGGCGAGTTCAAGACCGTCACTGAAGAAAGCCTGAAGGGCAAGTGGTCGGTTTTCGTTTTCTACCCGGCCGACTTCACGTTTGTTTGCCCCACCGAACTGGGCGACCTGGCCGATCGCTACGCCGAATTCCAGAAGCTCGGCGTCGAAATCTACAGCGTGTCGACCGATACGCACTTCACGCACAAGGCATGGCACGACACGTCGGACACGATCCAGAAGATCAAGTACCCGATGCTCGCTGACCCGACCCTGGCTATCTCGCGCAACTTCGACGTGCTGATCGAAGAAGAAGGTCTGGCACTGCGCGGTACGTTCGTGGTCAACCCGGAAGGCGAGATCAAGCTGTGCGAAATCCACGACAACGGTATCGGCCGTGACGCAGGCGAACTGCTGCGCAAGGTGCAGGCTGCGCAATACATCGCGGCTCACCCGGGCGAAGTTTGCCCCGCCAAGTGGACGCCGGGCGCAGACACGCTGACCCCGTCGCTCGACCTGATCGGCAAGATCTAAGAAGGTCGCAAGACTTTCGCAGTCGGCGCCTCGCGGCGCCCAGGCAGCAGTTCAGCAGTACCGTGCGGGCCGTTTTCATACAGCGGCTCGCGCGTCCCCGGTCCGCACCGGTCCTATCCGGACGGCGTGCGGCGCCGGGACACCAACACCCCTCGTCACGGAATCGAATCGCCATGCTTGATGCCAATCTCAAGACTCAGTTGAAAACGTACCTCGAAAAGGTTAGCAGGCCTATCGAGATCGTCGCCTCTCTGGACGACAGCGCAAAATCGCAAGAGCTGCTGGCATTGCTGAACGATATCGCGACGTTGTCGGAGCGCGTGAGCGTGGTCGAGCGCCGCGGCGACAGCGAACGCAAGCCGTCGTTTTCGATAGGCGAACCGGGCAAGGAAACGGGTATCCGTTTCGCCGGTATTCCGATGGGGCATGAATTCACGTCGCTCGTCCTTGCACTGCTGCAGGTCGGCGGCCATCCGGTCAAACTCGACGACGCGGTGATCGAACAGATCCGCAACCTCGACGGCGACTATCAATTCGAAACGTATTTCTCGCTGTCGTGCCAGAACTGCCCGGAAGTCGTCCAGGCGCTGAACGTGATGGCGCTGATCAACCCGCGCATTCGCCACGTCGCGATCGACGGCGCGTTGTTCCAGAACGAAGTCGAAGCGCGCCAGATCATGGCGGTACCGACGATGTTCATGAACGGTGAAGTGTTCGGCCAAGGCCGTAGCGGCGTGAAGGAAATCCTTGCGAAGCTCGACACCAACGCCGGTGCCCGCGCCGCGAAGGAACTGGAAAAGAAGCCGGTGTTCGACACGCTGATCGTCGGCGGTGGCCCGGCGGGCGCGGCGGCGGCGATTTACTCGGCGCGCAAGGGCATTGCGACGGGTGTCGTGGCGGAACGCTTCGGCGGCCAGGTGCTCGACACGCTCGCGATCGAAAACTTCGTCTCGGTGACGGAAACCGAAGGACCGAAGTTCGCGACGGCGCTCGAACAGCACGTGAAAGCGTATGAAGTGGACATCATGGATGTGCAGCGCGCCGAAGCGCTGATTCCGGGGCGCATCAACGAAGTGCGTCTGGCCAATGGCGCGGTGCTGAAGGCCAGGACCATCATTCTGGCGACCGGTGCGCGCTGGCGCGAAATCAACGTGCCGGGCGAGCGCGAATATCGCAATCACGGCGTGGCGTACTGCCCGCACTGCGATGGCCCGCTGTTCAAGGGCAAGCGCGTTGCGGTGATCGGCGGCGGCAATTCGGGCGTCGAAGCGGCAATCGACCTCGCGGGCATCGTGCGCGAACTGACGCTGTTCGAATTCGGCGCGACGCTGCGTGCCGATGAAGTGCTGCAACGCAAGCTGCGCAGCCTCGCCAACGTGACCATCGTCACGCAGGCACAGACGACTGAAATCACCGGCGACGGCAAGAAGGTCGACGGTCTGGTCTACAAGGACCTGAAATCGGGCGAAGTGAAGACGGTCGAACTGGAAGGCGTGTTCGTGCAGATCGGCCTCGTGCCGAACACGGAGTGGCTCAAGGGCACGGTCGAGTTGTCCAAGCACGGTGAGATTGTTGTCGATGCACGCGGTGCGACGTCGGTGCCGGGCGTGTTCGCCGCGGGCGACGTGACCACGGTGCCGTTCAAGCAGATCGTGATCGCGGTAGGCGAGGGCGCGAAGGCGTCGCTGTCCGCATTCGATCACCTGATCCGCAACAGCGAAGAAGTCGAAGCGGTCAGCGAGACGGAAGCCGAAGCAGCGGTTTGATGCAGTCAGTGTGAGCAGTGAGCGGCGGCCTGCGGGCCGCCGTTTTGTTTGTGCAAGCGGCGTGGCTCGCGCGAACACGCAGCTTGCTTCAAAAGAGTTGCAAAAAAAAAGCCGCCCGACGTTTCGTCGGGCGGCTTTTTTGTGGCGTACAGGAAGGTGTCGCGTTGCTATCGCCGGTCGACCGAATATTTGCCGGCGCCGGTCACGCACAACAAAAGCAGTCCGCCGATGATGCTGATGTTCTTATAGAAGTGGATCATGTTGTCGTACTGCACCGCGCCGGTCATGTTCCAGTAGTGGTGGCCGATGATCGCGGTGCCCAAGGTATAAACCGCGAGCAGCAGGGCGAGCGGCCGCGTAAAAAATCCGACCAGCAGGGCGATGCCAACGCCAAGCTCCATGACCACCGCGATGATCGCCGACAACTCGGGCACGGGCGCGCCGCTCGACGTCATATAGGCGACGGTGCCGGAGAAGCCCGTGAGCTTCGACCAGCCGAACATCACGAACAGCACCATCAACACGATGCGGGCGACGAGAATGATCGCGTCTTTCTGGTTTTCAAATAGGGTATAGCGCATGATTTTTCCGGTAGGGTAGAGCGGTATGGTTCGCCGCCTGTCGGCTTGCGGCGAACCACGTTTAAACGGGAAGCAGCCGATGCTTCAGGCCCACAACGCCGATGTTTCGATGTTACGCAGATCGAACACCAGCACTTCCGCGTCACGACCTTGCGCGAAGCTCAGCGCTTCTTCGCCGCGTACTCGCGCGCCATCGCCTTCGCCGAGTTCGACTCCGTTCACCGTGACACTGCCGCGCGCCACGTGAATGTACGCATAACGATCGCTGGCCAGTTCGAGCCGCGCCGTTTCCGCGCCGTCGAACAGTCCGGCGTACACCCGCGCATCCTGCTGCAGCGCCAGCGAACCATCGGTGCCCTCCGGCGACATCACGAGGCGCAACACGCCGCGCTTCTCGTCCGCACTGAAATGCCGCTGCTGATAACGCGGCGCCGTGCCCTTTTCGACGGGGGCGATCCAGATCTGCAGGAAGTGCACCGGCTCGCTCTTCGAATGGTTGTATTCGCTGTGCGCCACGCCGGTTCCCGCGCTCATCAACTGGACGTCGCCAGGGACGATCACCGAGCCGGTGCCCATCGTGTCCTTATGCTCGAGCGCTCCTTCCAGCACGTACGAAAAGATCTCCATGTCGCGGTGCGGATGCTTGCCGAAACCTTGCGCCGGGGCGACACGGTCATCGTTGATCACGAGCAGGTCGGAGAAGCCATTCTGCTTCGGGTCGTGATAGTGCGCAAAGGAAAACGTGTGACGCGAGCTGAGCCAGCCATGTTCTGCACGGCCACGTTGATTGGCTTGTCTGATGTCGAGCATTTTTTTCTCCGTTGGGTTGTGCGATCCGGGCCAGTTATTCGTCCGTGATCCATGAATGAGAGTGTAGGTCAATCTAGATGGTTATAATCGACGAAAAATTGGAAACACTGTCACCCTGGAGTGGACGATAGAATGCAGCTCGACGACATGCGAATCTTCGTCGCCACGGTCGACGCGCGTAGCTTCACCGCCGCTGCCAGCCGGCTGTCGCTGTCGAAGCAGTTCGTGAGCCGCCGGGTCATGGCGCTGGAAGAGGCGCTCGGCGTGCCGTTGCTGATCCGCAATACGCGCAAGCTGGCCGTGACCGAACTAGGTCAGGAGTTTTACGAGCGCGCGAGACGCATCCTCGGTGAGGTCGAAGACGCCGAGCAGGCGATGTCGCTGCGGCGCGCCGGGCCGCGCGGGCTGCTGCGCGTCAGCGCGCCGATGTCGTTCGGCATGATGCATTTGTCGCCGCTGGTGGCGATGTTCCTGCGCGAGCACGGCGAGGTGCGCTTCGACATGGAGCTGAGCGACCGCACCGTCGACGTGGTGGGCGAGGGCTTCGACATGGCGATCCGCATTGGCACGCTGGCCGACTCCACGCTGGTCGCGCAAAAGCTCGTCGACGTCAGGCTGGTGGCGTGTTGCAGCCCGGGGTACGTGCGCCGGCGCGGCGCGCCCGCCGTGCCGGCCGATCTGCAACGTCATTCATGCCTGTTATACGGTCATGGCGGCGTGGTCAGCTGGGACTTCGTAGTCGACGGCGTGGTGAAGGGCGTCGAAGTGCGTGGTCCCTTGCGGGCCAACAATGGCGATCTGATTCGCGACGCGGCCGTGGCCGGCCTGGGGATTGTTCGGCTTCCTGATTTTATCGTCGCCGATGCGCTCAGGAGCGGTCAGCTCGTGCCGGTCCTCGAAGCGTTTTTGCCTGGCGCGACCAGCGTGTATGCGGTGTATCCGCAACATCGGCAAAGCTCAGTCACGATTCGGGCTTTTGTGGACTTCCTGCGCAAGCATTTGCAGAAGACGCTGGCGGCGTGACGGGGCGAGGGCTTGCAAGCCCGCGTGCGCACCGAGACGGTGGGCGTGACCGCCTACCGCCCCGCGCTCCAACTCGCTCACCCATTGCGGAAAATAAAGCTGTACCCATTCAACGCAGGTACACCGCCCAAATGCGCATACAACACGCGCGAGCCTTCCGGAAATTCTCCATTGCGCACCATGTCGATCATGCCGTGCATCGACTTGCCCTCATATACCGGGTCGGTCAGCACGCCTTCGAGCCGTGCGCACAAGCGAATCGCCTCCAGCGTGCCTTCGTTCGGCAGACCGTATTCCGGACCGCCGAAGCGCTCGTCGAGCACCACGTCTTTCGCGATGATGTCCCGGCCGAGGTCGACCTGTTCCGCTGTCTGTTTCGCAATCCGCATGATCTGTTCGCGGGTCTGCGCGGGTTTCGCCGACGCATCGATGCCGATCACGCGCTCGGCGCGCCCGTCGGCGGCAAAGCCCACCACCATGCCGGCCTGCGTGCTGCCCGTCACCGAGCACACGACGATGTAGTCGAACCGGAAGCCCAGTTCGGCTTCCTGCTGCCGCACTTCTTCGGCGAAGCCGACGAACCCGAGGCCGCCCAGCGGATGATCGGAGCAGCCGGCCGGAATCGCGTACGGCTTGCCGCCGGCGGCGCGTACGCTTTCCAGCGCGTCCTCCCAGCTTTTGCGAAAGCCGATGTCGAAGCCGTCGCTCACCAGTCGGACGTCGGCGCCCAGAATGCGCGACATCTGGATGTTGCCGACGCGGTCATAGACAGCATCCGAGTAGTTGACCCAGTTCTCCTGCACGAGTACGCACTTCATGCCCAGATGCGCGGCGACCGCGGCCACCTGACGGGTCTGGTTCGACTGGATCCCGCCGATCGACACCAGCGTGTCGCAACCTTGCGCCAGCGCTTCGGGAATCAGGTACTCGAGCTTGCGCGTCTTGTTGCCGCCGAATGCAAATCCGCTGTTGCAGTCCTCGCGCTTCGCATACAGATGCACCTTGCCGCCGAGGTGCTCGCTCAAGCGCTTGAGCGGCTGGATCGGCGTCGGTCCAAAGGTGAGCGGGTAGCGGGGGAATCGTTGCAGGTTCATGGCAGCTCCGTGGTCATAGGGTTGTCGACGCGACTGGGAAGCCGTCGCGTTGAATCAATGGTAGGGAAAAGCGGCTGAAATGAGCTTGCGAAAAAATTCATTTAGACATACTTTTGAAAATGTCTACCGAGAAATTCATTAATAAAAATTCGTCCTGAAAACCATGAGCGCAACAAAAATTCGCACGACAGAAAAGCCGGCCCCTGCCTCCGCCGTGAACACCGACCCGCTTCAGGCGCTCGACCGGATCGATCGGGCGATCCTGCGGCAGTTGCAGACCGACGCATCCATTTCCAACGTCGCGCTGGCCGCCAAGGTCAAGCTGAGTGCGCCGGCCTGCTTGCGGCGCGTCGAACGGCTGAAGGAGTCGGGGCTGATTCGGGGAGTGGTCGCGTTGATCGACCCGAAGGCCGCCGGTGCGGGCATGCTGGTGATCATCGGCGTGGTGCTGGACCGTTCCACGCCGGAGTCGTTTGCCGAGTTCGAGAAAGCCGCGCAGAAGGTGCCCGGCTGCATGGAGTGCCACGTCGTGACCGGCGAGTTCGACTATTTCATGACGGTCCGCACGCGCGACAGCGACAGCTTCAATCGCCTGCACGCGGAGCAATTGCTTTATCTGCCGGGCGTGAGGCAAATCCGCTCTTTCATGGTGCTCAAGGAAATCCTCTCGACAACACGCTTTCCGCTGTGACGCGAGCCGTTGCGTCCACGCCGTCCGGCTTCCAACCGAGGCGGCGGCCGCAGTGGAACGCTTGCGTTGGGGCGGCCGCCCGCCTCGCCGCCGACCCGGCTTACACCCGATTCGAGCGCGCTGCCTACCGATGTGGCGCATATTTTGCACATCTGGCTCGGTCGGCATATCTTTCTCATGAACCGGTTCATACACAAGCCCGCGTGGGCGGCCTTTTGGCCGCAGGGGCAGTGAAGCCTTGCCGGATAGTGCATGTCGATCTCTGAAAAAATTACATGCCGTAAAGTAACTGCGCGGCAGTCGCCCGATTTTTAGCCGTTGCGGCCTCGGGCGAGAACATAACCCCCTTCGCTATACGCGAGATCGGAGGCTTCTGGTGTTGAACAGCCGTAGAAAGCGGAGCGGCGAGCTTCGCAATAAACACATAAGCATCGCGGCAACGTCTGTGGTCGCCGTGACACTTGGCGGCATTGCCTTCCTGCCGGGCTCGGCGTCGGCGCAGACGCCCTCACCGCTGGGCGAGTGGCAATACTCGGCCGGCATTCCATTGCAGAAGATGTACCAGCCGAACATTCCCGACTGGCAGGTGCGTGTCGGTGTGGCGACGTCGTTCCAGCCACGCTTCGAGGGCTCGGCCCGTTATCACGTCGTGGCCGGACCGAGCATCGACGTGCGCTACAAGGACCTGTTCTTCCTGTCGAGCGGTGAAGGGTTCGGGGCCAACGTCGCGCAGGGCGAGAACTGGCGCGTCAGTCTGGCCGCCGTCTACGACCTCGGGCGTCGCGGGCGCGACGATCCCCAGGAGCTGAACGGACTCGGCAACATCAACTTCGCGCCCGGCGTCAAACTGGCGGGCGAATACGTGGTGTCGAAGGACTTCCCGCTGGTGTTGCGCGCGGACATCCGGCGTTACTTCGGCGGCTCGAATGGCTGGATCGGCGACTTGGGTGCCTATATGCCGATGCCGGGCAGTTCGAAGACGTTCTTCTGGTTCGCCGGTCCGAACGTGTCGATCGCGGACTCCACCTACATGAACAGCTGGTTCGGGGTCAACCAGCAGCAGGCCGCGAACTCGCAGTTTTCGCAGTACCACGCGAGCGCGGGGGTCAAGTCGGTGGGATTCGGCGTGAGCGCGGTGTGGCTGTTCAACAAGCACTGGTTCGCGACGGCCGACGGCGCATTTCAGCAACTGGTCGGCAGCGCCGGCAACAGCCCGATCACGCGCAGCAGGGCCAATGGTGTGGCCGACATTTCCATCAACTACCGCTTCTGACGAAACGTTTCGACATTCGCAGGAAGGGGCGGCGGCGTGGAGTCGCCGTCCCCCGGTTCTTTCCCTCGCCGCGAAAGCGAGCCGGCGCTCGCGGGTACATCGATTGCTGCTTGCTTGTTTGCGCGTGAGACCGGCCTTCCACCGGCGCGCCCGAATACAAGGAGCCCCTCCCCATGGCAGGTAATACGAGCACCCGGACGCCAGCGGCGGCAAGCGCAGAGGCGAACGATCCGAAATCGAAAGACCTCGAACAGTTTCGAGTGAGTCCAGATGGCCAGGCCCTGCGAACCAATCAGGGCGTCAAGATCTCCGATAATCAGAACACGCTGCGAGCCGGCCCGCGCGGCCCCTCGCTGCTTGAAGATTTCATCATGCGCGAGAAGATCACGCATTTCGACCACGAACGCATTCCCGAGCGCATCGTGCATGCGCGCGGCTCGGCCGCGCACGGTGTATTTCAGGTGTACGAGTCGCTGAGCGAGTACACCAAGGCCGCGTTCCTTCAGGACCCGTCCGTGCAAACGCCGGTCTATGTGCGTTTTTCGACCGTGCAGGGCCCGCGCGGCTCGGCCGACACCGTGCGAGACGTGCGCGGCTTCGCGGTGAAGTTCTACACGCAGGAAGGTAATTACGATCTGGTCGGCAACAACATGCCGGTGTTCTTCATCCAGGATGCGATAAAGTTTCCGGACTTCGTGCACGCGGTGAAACCGGAAGCACCGAACGAGATGCCGACCGGCGGTTCCGCGCACGATACCTTCTGGGACTTCGTGTCGCTCGTGCCCGAGTCCGCGCACATGGTGCTGTGGACCATGTCGGATCGCGCGATTCCGCGCAGCCTGCGCACGATGGAGGGCTTCGGCATTCACACGTTCCGCTTCGTCAACGCGCAAGGCAAGGGCCGCTTCGTCAAATTCCACTGGCGCCCGGTGCTGGGCTCGTACTCGCTGCTCTGGGACGAGGCGCAGAAACTCGCGGGCAAAGACCCGGATTTTCATCGGCGTGATTTGTGGCAGGCGATCGAACGGGGCGACTTCCCCGAGTTCGAGCTAGGCGTGCAGATCATCGAGGAAGAGGACGAGCACAAGTTCGACTTCGACCTGCTCGATCCGACCAAGCTGATTCCGGAAGAACTGGTGCCGGTGAAGATCGTCGGCAAGCTGACGCTCAATCGCAATCCCGACAACTTCTTCGCCGAGACCGAACAGGTCGCGTTCCATCCGGGCCACGTCGTGCCGGGTATCGATTTCTCCAACGATCCGCTGCTGCAAGGCCGCCTGTTCTCGTACACGGATACGCAGATCAGCCGTCTCGGCGGCCCGAACTTTCACGAGATTCCAATTAACCGGCCGGTGTGCCCATTCAACAACAACCAGCGCGATGCGATGCACCGCCAGGCGATCCACGTGGGACAGGCTTCGTACGAGCCGAACTCGTTGAACGGGGGCTGGCCGAAGGAAACCGACCCGGCACCGTCGGACGGCGGCTTCGAAAGCTATCAGGAGCGCGTGGAAGGCACCAAGATCCGCGTGCGCAGCGAGTCGTTCGCCGATCATTTCTCGCAGGCCGCGCTGTTTTACAACAGCATGTCTCAGCCCGAGAAAGACCATATCGCCGCCGCGTATCAGTTCGAACTCGGCAAGGTGACGAAGCCGGAGATTCGCGCGCGCGTGGTCAACGAGATCCTCGCCAACTTCGATGCAGGACTGGCGGCGACCGTCGCCGAAGGTCTGGGTCTGCCCGCGCCGAAGAAGGGCACGGCGAAGCTTTCCGGTCCTAAGGAGTCGCCGGCGCTGAGTCTGCTCAATCGCGTGAAGCCGGGCATCAAGACCCGCAAGATCGCGTTGCTGGCCGCGCCGGGTTCCGATGGCGGCGCGATCGGGAAGCTTCAGCAGGCGCTGCAGGGCGAGGGGGCGACGCCGATGTTGATCGCGCCGACGCTGGCCGCGATCGACGGTCTCGCGCCAGACGCGACGATTGCCGGTTTGCCGTCGATCACGTTCGATGCGGTGATCGTCGTGGGTGGCGACGCGGGCGCGAAGGCGCTGGCGCAATCGGGTGACGCGCGGCATTTCGTCCTCGAAGCGTTCAAACACCTGAAGGCGATCGCGGCGCTCGGCGCGGGGCGTGACGTGCTGAGCGCGGCGCATTTGCCGGACCACGCGGACGGCGTCGTGACCGGCGAGGACAAACAGCTCACCGACGTGCTGACGGCTTTCATCAAGGCGGCCGAACAGCATCGCGTGTGGTCGCGTGCGGCGCAGGCGGAGACGGTCCCTGCGTAGGGGTTGCGGCGAGCGATTATCCGAGGCCCGCGTGAGCGGGCTGCTCATCGAGGTATCAGCAGAACTGGCCGGTGAACACCGGCCAGTTTTTTCGCGTGTGCAGCAACGCGCGTGCAGCGCCGGTACAGCGGCGCGAAGTCTACGGGTTCGCTCGCGTGCCATGCAACCGATGCGTATTCTTCGGCGCCGCCGCAGCGGATGCGGCCGCCGCGGACACACCGGCCGGTCCTTCCGGAATATCACTCGGGCGGGAGGCCTGAACGGTCTGCGGATAGAGCACGAGCAACGCGCGCAACACACCGTTGGTCCAGCCGAAACCATCCTGCAGCGGATATTCGCCACCACCCGCGACGACGCTTGGCGTGGCCGCATCGACATCGTATTTCTCGACGAGCTTGCCGGTATGCTGGTAGTACGCAACGTTGGTTCTGATCCAGCGCGTCGCGATGGCCTGCGCGAGCGCCGGTTCGCTATAGCGCCGCAAGCCGATTACCGCCAGATACTGCAACGGCGCCCAGCCGTTGGGCGCGTCCCATTGCTGGCCGCTGTTCACCTGGGTGGTCGCGAGGCCGCCCGGCCGCAACAGTTCGCGCCGCACGGTCGCGGCGACGGTCTTCGCCTGCTGGCGGCTGGCTACGCCCGTATACAACGGATACACCGTCGCGGCGGTGAGCCTGTGCGTCAGCGTGCGATGCTCGAAGTCGTAGTCGCCGAAGGCCTGCAACTGCGGGTCCCACAACACGCGGCGAATCGTGTCGGCGCGTGTCGCGGCGCGCCGCTCCATATTTTCCGCATGCGTGATGTCGCCGCGCAGCCGGTATGCCTTCGCGAGCGTGCGCTCGAGATCGACCAGCAGACAGTTCAGATCGACCGGCACGAGCGACGTCACGTCCACCGTGGCGAGCGTTTTGCCGTCGGCGAACCAGCGCGAGCTGAAATCCCAGCCGGTTTCGCCGCCCGCGCGCAGATTGCGCCACAACTGCGCAGAGTCGCGCTGCGGCGTCTGCTGCGCGGTAAGCATGTCTTCACGATACGATTCGTCGCGCGGCGCCGCGCGTTCGTCCCAATAGCGATTGAGCAGCGTGCCATCCACGAGCCGCACCACGTGCCGGTTAGCCTCACCCGCGGGCAGGCCGTCGCTGCCGTTCATCCAGTACGCGTATTCACGCTGCAACTCGGGCAGGTATTGCGCATAGACGCCGTCGCCGTCCTTGTCCGCGACGAGCCGCACCATCTGCGCGAAGAACGGCGGTTGCGAGCGGCTCAGGTAATACGTGCGGTTACCGTTCGGGATATGCCCATACCGGTCGATCAGGGTTGCGAAGTTCTTCAGTTCGTCGACAACCAGTTCATGCTGGCCGCTCTGTTCGAGCCCGAGCATGATGAAGTACGAGTCCCAGTAATAGATCTCGTCGAAGCGGTCGCCCGGCACGATGTACGCATGCGGCAGCGGCAGCAGCGACGACCAGGGACTCGCGGTCGCATCGGGTTCGCGGCGCAGCACGTTCCACAGCGTATCGATATGGCCCACCACATCCTGATTCGGATCGGAGACGTACACCTTCTCGGTGCGGGAGGGCAACGTGAAGTTGCGCTTCACGAAGTCGGCGAGACTGAAGTTGGGCTGCTGCCTCGCGGTGTCGTAAGCGGCGGCGATCTGCGCGGGCGCCACGAGCGGCACCATGTCCGCGAAAGTCTTGCTGTCGGGAAAGAGATGCGCGAGTTGCACGTCGCGATACAACGCGGCGTACTGCTCGGAGGGCGGCACAGGAACCACTGGCGACGCCTGGGTAGGCGGCTCGACATGCACGGCGACCGTGGTCACGCTCACGGGTGCCGCTTCTGCGGAAGTCGGGGTTGGAGCCGACGCGGCAAGCGACGCATGCCACACGAGCGACGCGGCGAGAGCGTAACGCAGCGCAGCGAGGGGGAAGAACGAGGGGGAAGAGGGCATCGGCGAATGAATGGAAGAGTGGCAGGCCTTGAACGGTCGGATGAAACGGCATCCATCGCACGATGGACCCGCGTGCGTCACGCAAAGTTGCGTTCGTCCTCAGGAGCCCCGCCCAGCAGGCCTGAGCGAGACTATGTGCGTCTCAAAAACAGCCGTCATCCTGTATGATGACGGCCGTTGTAGCGCGACCAAATCACTGCGCGAAAAACCCGAAAAATATTCCGGATCACGTCGATTCGTTATGCCGAAGACAGAAAAAATGACCGCATCGCAGGCCATCGACCAGAACCGTTTTCGTAGCATCATCCGCCGCAATATCGCATTGCCTTTGGGTGTCGGCCTCGTCACGATGGCGGTCTTCGCCGGGCTGATCGCCTATCTGGTCTCGACGATGAACTGGGCCGAGCACTCCGAGCGTGTGATCGGCCAGGCCAACGACATGTTGCGCCTCGCGGTCGGTCGCGAATCGTCGATGCGCGGCTTCCTGATCACGGGCGACGAGAGCTTTCTCTCGCCCTACGAAACCGGCGGCCCCAAGTTCAAGACGCAGGTCGAAGCGCTGCAGGAAATGGTGGCCGACAATCCTGCGCAAGTCGAAAGACTCAAGCAGATCCAGGCGATCCAGCAGCGCTGGGCGCGCTTCGCCGAAGAGATGATCGATGCGCGCCGGCGCAATCAGGATTATGAAACCGCCGTGGCGAGCGGGCGCGGCAAGATCGAGTTCGACGAAACGCGCCGTGAATTCAGCGATTTTCTCGATGTCGAATTGCGTCTGCGCCAGGAGCGCGCCGACGCGACGCGCCGCGTCACGACCACACTGGTGAGCGTGTTCCTTCTGTTCAGTCTGAGCGTGAGCGCGCTGCTCGCCTGGATGGGCCGACGCGAACTGATGGGCCTGTCCGCCACTTACGACGGCGCGTTGCGTCAGCAGGCCGAGCAAACCGAAGCGTTGCAGGAACAGGTGTGGCTGCGCTCCGGACAGCGTCTGCTGGCGGAAAAAGTGGTCGGCCAGGCGAGCCCGCCGCTGGTGGGCCGCGCGGTGCTCGACTTCCTCGCGCAGTATCTGGACGCGGTCGTCGGTGCGCTCTACGTGCGCGACAAACAGCACGGCACGCTGCGCCGCATCGCCGCATACGGCTTCAGCCGCGAAAGCGAGCAGGGCGCCGCGCGTCATTTCGAGGAAGGCGAAACGCTGGTCGGCCAGGCGTCGCTCGCACGCCGCACGCTCATTCTGCGCGACGTGCCTGCGAATTATGTGCAGGTGGTGTCCGCCACCGGCAAGAGCGCGCCGAAGAACCTGCTGATCATGCCGGTCGTCAACGACGGCCAGGTCAACGGCGTCATCGAACTGGGCTTCATCCGCGAACTGACCCCGCGCGACGAGACCTTCATGGAACTGGTCGGCAACAGCATCGGCGACTTCATCGAAGCCGCGTTGTATCGCGAGCGGCTGCAGGATGCACTCATCGAAACGCAGCAGTTGAACGAAGAGTTGCAGGTGCAGCAGGAAGAATTGCGCGTCTCCAACGAAGGACTCGAAGAGCGCGGCCGCGCGTTGATGGAATCGCAAACACGCCTCGAAGCGCAGCAGGCCGAACTCGAGCAGACCAATGTGCAGCTCGAGGAATATGCGCAGCGTCTGGAGCGGCAGAAATCGGACCTGCTGCGCGCGCAGGACGATCTCGCGGCCAATGCTGAGCGCCTCGAACAGTCGAGCCGCTACAAGTCCGAGTTTCTCGCCAACATGTCGCACGAACTGCGCACGCCGTTGAACAGTTCGCTGATCCTCGCCAAGCTGCTGCAGCAGAACCGCACCGGCAATCTGACCGAGGAGCAGGTGCGTTACGCAGAGACGATTCATGCGTCCAACAGTGATCTGCTGGTGCTGATCAATGACATCCTCGATCTGTCCAAGGTCGAAGCGGGTCAGGTGACGGTCGAACTCGAAACGGTCTCGATCGACGCGACGCTGCAGGCGCTCGAAGAGATGTTCAAGCCGCTGGCGGGCGCGAAGCATCTGCATCTCGTGTTCGACCGCTTGCCGGGCACGCCGGACACGTTCATCACCGACGGCCAGCGCGTCACGCAGATTCTGCGTAACCTGCTGTCGAACGCGGTGAAGTTCACCGAGCGCGGCGAGGTGGCGCTGTCGGTGGCGCCGGCCGAAGGCGATCAGTTGCGCATCGACGTGCGCGATTCCGGCATCGGCATTGCGGGCGACAAGCTCGAGATGATCTTCGAAGCGTTCCAGCAGGCCGACGGATCGACCAGCCGACAATATGGCGGCAGCGGCCTGGGCTTGTCGATCTCGCGCGAGTTTGCGCAGTTGCTCGGTGGCCGGATCACCGTCGCGAGCGAAGTGGGCAAGGGCAGTGTGTTTACGCTGTGGCTGCCGCTCGATGCGCAGGCGGCGTTGGCGGAAAGCCACGGGACAGCGGCGCTCGCTTCGGCTCAGACCCATGGACATGCATCCACACGTGCGCCCGAACCGGTAAGCACCGCAGCCACGGCAGCCACCGCAGCGGAGCCGCTACTCGTCCGCACGCCGTCGAGCAGCGTTCAAACCGCGGTGATCTCGCCAGCCAACGGCCTCCTCGCAGGCAATCCGCCGGAGGCCGCCGGCGGCACGATCGCCGACGATCGCGACAATCGCACGCGCCCCGGCCGTCTGATCGTCGGCGTCGAGGACGATCTTGCGTTCGCCGAAATCCTGCGCGATCTCACGCATGAACTCGACTTCGATTTCGTCCACGCAAGTGACGCGGCCAGCGGCCTCACGGTGGTGCGCGACATGCTCCCGGCGGCGGTGCTGCTCGACGTCGGCCTGCCGGACCGTTCCGGGCTGACCGTGCTGGAGTGGCTCAAGAACGATCCGCTCACGCGCCATATTCCAATTCACATCGTCTCGGCCACCGACCATGCCGACAAGGCGTTGCACCTCGGCGCGATCGGCTATACGCTCAAGCCGACCGCGCGCACCACGATGGAAGCCGCGATCCGCCGTCTCGAAGCGCGTTTGCAGCAGCGCCTCAAACGCGTATTGGTGATCGAAGACGACGCGCCGATGCGCGAGAGCATCCGCGCACTGCTGCAAAGCGAGAACACCGAAATCGTCGCGGTTGCGACGCTCGCGGAGGCGCTCGACTATCTGGCGAAGTTCACGTTCGATTGCGTCGTGACCGATCTCGCGCTGCCCGACGGCACCGGCTACGACCTGCTCGAACGGCTCGCCGCGAACACCGCGCATGCGGCGCTGCCGGTCATCGTCTACACGGGGCGCATGCTGTCCGACGACGAAGAGCACCGTCTGCGCCGCTATTCGAAGTCGATCATCATCAAGGGTGCCAAATCGCCCGAACGTTTGCTCGATGAAGTCACGCTGTTCCTGCACAGCGTGGAGTCCTCGCTCGCGCCCGAGCAGCAGCGCATGCTGCGTACGGTGCGTCAGCGCGATAACGCATTCGAAGGCCGCACGATCCTGCTGGCCGAAGACGACGTGCGCAATATCTTCGCGCTGTCGCACGTGCTGGAGCCGCTCGGCGCGAAGCTGGAGATCGCGCGCAACGGACGCGAAGCGCTCGACGCGCTTGAAAACGGCCCCGAAGTGCATCTGATCCTGATGGATGTCATGATGCCCGAGATGGATGGTCTGACCGCGATGGGCGAGATTCGCCGCAATCCGCGTTTCGCGCATCTGCCGATCATCGCGCTGACCGCAAAGGCGATGGCCAACGACCGCACGCGCTGCCTCGAAGCCGGCGCCGACGACTACGTGTCCAAGCCCATCGACGTCGACAAGCTGGTCGCGCTATGCCGCGTCTGGTTGCGGCAACGGTAGCGAAGGAGAGCCAGTGGACAGCAGGATCACGATGAACAGCCAGCCGGAATTCGACGCGCCGCACCGCATGAGCGACTTCGACATCGAGTTGAAACTGCTGCTGGAGGCGATTTATCTGAAGTATCAGCATGACTTCCGGCACTATGCGATCTCGTCGCTGCGGCGCCGTCTGTCGCAGGCACTGGAGGAGTTCGGCCTGAAGACGCTCTCGCAGTTGCAGGACCGCATCATGCGTAACGGCGACGAATTCTCGCGGCTGTTCCAGTATCTGACGGTGCAGGTCAGCGACATGTTTCGCGATCCTGCCTATTTTCTCGCGCTGCGCGAGCACGTGCTGCCGCGGCTGCGCACATATCCGTCGATCAAGGTGTGGGTGGCGGGTTGCAGCACGGGCGAGGAACTCTGGTCGCTGAAAATCCTGTTCGACGAGGAAGGCCTGACCGAGCGCACGCTGTTCTACGCGACCGACATCAACCCGGATGCGCTCGCGCGCGCCGAGTCCGGCATCTACGCGCTCGACCGGATTCGGGGCTTCACGCAGAACTACCTGGCAGCGGGCGGCAAGCGTTCGCTGTCAGACTACTATCATGCTGCGTACAACGGCGCGCGCTTCGCCGGTTCGCTCAAAGAGCGCGTGGTGTTCGCCGACCACAGCCTGTCCACCGACGAGGTCTTTCTCGAAGCGCACCTGGTCTCGTGCCGCAACGTGCTGATCTATTTCGACCGCGGCCTGCAGGATCGCGCACTGGGCCTGTTCGAAAACGCGCTGGTGCGGCGCGGGTTCCTCGGTCTGGGCAGCAAGGAAAGCCTGCGTTTTTCCAGTCATTACGAAGCGTTCGACGAATTCCGTCCCGGCGAACGCATTTATCAGAAGCGCTAGCACGCTCATCATGCCACGCTCAACGGTCAAGCCAGCCGTCGATTCCCAAGCCGATGCCGCCACCACGCGCGGCTACGATCTCGTCGTGATCGGCGGCTCGGCGGGCGGCATCGAAGTGCTGAACATCCTGCTCAGCGCACTGCCTGCGGGCTTTGCGCCGGCCGTAATGATCGTCACGCATCTGCCACCCGGTTCGCCGAGCTATCTGGTGCACGCGTTTGCGCATCGCTGCGCGTTGCCGGTGCTGGAACCCGATGCGGGCGAGCGGATCATGCCGGGGCGCGTGCATGTCGCGCCGCCGGGTTATCACATGCTGGTGGAAGTGGACCGCACCGTTGCCTTGTCGACCGATGCCGCCGTGCGCTTTTCGCGCCCGTCGATCGACGTGCTGTTCGAGTCGGCGGCCACGGTGTATGGCGAGCGTTTGCTCGCGATCCTGCTCTCCGGCGCCAACGACGACGGCGCGCAAGGACTCGCGCAGGTGCGTGCGCAGGGCGGCACTGCCTGGGTGCAGGCGCCCGACACTGCTGTC
Organism: Paraburkholderia fynbosensis; assembly: GCF_902859935.1. GTDB lineage: Bacteria > Pseudomonadota > Gammaproteobacteria > Burkholderiales > Burkholderiaceae > Paraburkholderia > Paraburkholderia fynbosensis. The sequence continues at coordinate 240,741 of NZ_CADIKI010000009.1, read as the reverse complement.
TCGCCCGAAATGCCGCGCGCCGCGATCGAACGCGGCGCTGCCGACTCCATCTACAATCCTGCAACTATGGCCCGGCGGCTTGCCGCATTGCCGGCCTCTCTCTGATTCGATGCCATGACGAACTCACCTGTGAACATCCTGATCGTCGACGACATCGTCCACAACATCACCGCGCTCAAAGCGTTGCTCGCGCGGCCGGACATTGCCGTGCTGGTGGCCGATTCGGGAACCGCGGCGCTCGACCTGCTGCTCAAGCACGAAGTCGCGCTCGCCATTCTCGACGTCAACATGCCCGGCATGAACGGCTTCGAACTCGCCGCGCTGATGCGTGGCAGCCCGCGCACGTCGCACGTGCCGATCATCTTCCTGACGGCGACCGCACAGGACGCCTCGCGCACGTTCCGCGGCTACGAAGCCGGCGCGGTCGACTTCCTGTACAAGCCATTCGATCCGCGCATTCTGCAGTCGAAGGTCGACGTGTTCGTTCAGCTCGAACAGCAGAAGCGCCAGCTTGCCGCACAACTCGCCACCACGCGGCAGATGCTGGAAGCCAACGAAATGCTGATGGCGGTGCTGAGCCACGACTTGCGCACGCCGCTCGGCGCGGTGCTGGCGTCGGCCGAATACCTGATGCGCACGGCGGCCGACGAACAGTCGGTCACGGTGGCGGCTCGGGTGAAAAACAGCTCGCTGCGCATGGCGCGCATGGTCGATCAGCTGCTCAACCTTGCGCGACTGCAGGGTGGCCGTCTGCCGTTGCAGCCGCGCTCGATCGAACTGGCGACGCTGTGCCGCTCGGTGATCGATGAATTCGCCTCGCAAAAGAGCGGCAAGCGGATCGTGTTCGAAAGCCGTGGTAACACGGCCGGCGCGTGGGATACGGACCTGGTCTGGCAAGCCGTGTCGAATCTGGTCAGCAACGCGCTGCATCACGGCGCGCCGGATGGCGACATCGGCGTCGAGGTGGACGGCGACGCGGTCGAGTCGGTCCGCCTGAAGGTCTCCAATCGCGGCACGATTCCGGCCGAGGTGTTTCCGCATCTGTTCAAGGCGTTCGGGTCGAACGGCAACGGGCGTTCGCGCGAAGGCCTGGGGCTCGGGCTGCATATCGTGCAGGAGATCGCGCGGATGCATGGCGGCAACGTCAGTGTCGATTCGAACGAAGCGACCGGGACCCTGTTCACGATCGAATTGCCGAGGATGGTGACGTTGCAGCGCGGCTCGTTCACGCGCAAATAAAGGCGCGCTGCGGCGCGTGAATCGCTGTGCCGCGCGAACGGCCGGCTCCCGGTCGCGCTGTGCTACGCTTGCCGGACCCGAATCCACGCAGCGCGACCCGAATCTCATCATGCGTTCCTGGCGCATCGCTCCACCTCACCGAAGCGGACAGATCAGCACCGCGCGCGCGACCGAGCTAGTCATGTCGATCTCGCAGCCCGACGCGGATGCGCTCGCGGCGAGCATGCTGAAAACCGTCGGCGATGCGCTACCGGTTTCGCAGTGCACCATCTTTGCGTACGAATTCGACGCGCGTCCGCGCACCGTGTCGGCCGCGGATCATCGCGGCGGCCGTTTTCTGCGCGACGTGGCCGAGCGCTACGCGACGCATTTCTACGCGCTCGACGGCAATCGCGCGATTATCGGCCGCGCGCCGCGTGCGCAGGCTCGCGACGCGTTGGTGCTGCATCAGCAGCGCAGCGAAGAGATCGAAAACGAAGCCTACCGCGCGGCCTGCTATGCGCAGCCCAACGTGTCCGACCGCCTGTCGTTGCTGATGCGGCCGGTGGACAGCGTCTGGCTGTCGATTAATCTGTATCGCGACAGCGCGTACGGCAGTTTTGCGGCGGGCGAGCTGGAGTACGTCGAGAGCGTCGCGCATCTGTTCGCCCATGCGGCGAAAAGCCATTACGCGCTTAACGGGCAGCATCAGCAAGGCCCGGCTGCCGCGATGCTCGCGCGCGTTCGGCGCGCATGTCCGCAACTCACCCCGCGCGAACTCGACGTGCTGCGCGGCACGCTCGAAGGCGCGAGCGCCGTGGAAATCGCGGCGCGGATGGGCGTGAAGCCCGCGAGCGTCGTCACATATCAGAAGCGCGCTTATGCACGGCTCGGCATCTCCAGCCAGCGGCAGTTGTTCGCGTTGTGCATGCAGCAGGAACGGGCCTGAGCCGCCCTCGCTTCGTCTTGCGTCGGCGCACGTCGACGATCACAGCCCCGGCCATGCTCAGCGCGCTGCGCGCTTTGCACGCCCATCGGCCTGAGTTTCACGGTCCCAGCGTTTGAGCCAGGACATGAGGAAGTCCGCGAAACCGTCGGCGGGCGGTGACAGCGCGCGTTCCGTCGAACGGTACACGCACACCTCGCGAATCGTTTCCGGATCGACGATGCGCTTCATCACCAGCCCGAACGTGCGCGCGAGCGGCGCGACGTAGGCCGGCGCGAGCGTGACGGCGAGCCCTTGCGACGCGAGGCCGAACGCGGTGGTGACGTTGTCCACCACGTCCACCGGAATGATGCGGGCTTCGACCGGCAGCTTGGCGAGCATCTGCCCGACGGCGCGCTCGTGGTCGCGGCCCGTGGCGACGATCGGCACGTCGCGCAGATGCTGCCACTGCACACGGCGCCGCGAGCTCAGTGGATGGCTCGGCGCGCACCACATCACCCACGGGCTCGCGAACGCGGGCTCGCAGCGCACGCGCGTGCCGCTTTGCCGGTCCGGGCCGATGGCGAGGTCCACGTCGCCGCTCTCGACGCGCTCCACCAGTTGCTCGACCACGGTGTCGCAAATCCGCACGACTACCTTCGGCTTGTCGCGCGCATAGTCGGCGATGGCCGCGGGCAACGCGGTGGCCGCGAGCACCAGCGGCGCGCCCACTCTGACGATGCCGGCGGCGCGGTTGCGGATGTCGTCGGCAGATTGCGCGGCCGCGCGCACGTGGCGCAGCACCGATTCGGCCGACGACAGAAAATCCTGCCCCGCGCTCGACAGATTGACGCGCCGCGTGGTCCGGTCGAACAGCCGGAAGCCGAGTTCCGTTTCGAGTTCGGCAAGCAACTGGCTGACGGCGGACGACGTGAGCCCGAGCCGTTGCGCCGCCGCGCCGATGCTATGCAGATCGACGATGGCGAGAAACGCTTCGAATTGCCGGAGAGTGACGCGTGTGAGTGGCATCCGGCGATTCTAAAGAAAAACTTACGAATCGTGAAAAATCGATTGATTGTGCGTGGCGGCCTCGTGGCCGACACTTGCCGGATCGACGCACGAATCGAAAGCCGCTTAGACTTCCGCTTGACCCTGTCGTGCGCCACGCGGCGCATCATCCGCATCGGATCAGGCCACATCGAGGCCATTCGAAGCGCATTCAAAGCGCCATTCGAAGCCGCATTCAAGGACTTGCCATGTTCGACCACATTCCGGCCTACCCAGGCGACCCGATTCTCAGCCTGAACGAAGATTTTCAACTGGATCCCCGCCCCAACAAGGTCAACCTGAGCATCGGCATCTATTTCGACGACGCCGGCAAGCTGCCGGTGATGGACGCCGTGCGCCGCGCCGAAACCGCGCTGCTCGACTCGATCGGGCCGCGCTCGTATCTGCCGATGGCGGGCCTGCCGCAGTATCGCGAGGCGGCGCAGGCGCTGGTGTTCGGCGCCCGCAGCGAGGCGCGCGCGGCGGGCCGGATCGCGACGTTGCAGACCATCGGCGGGTCGGGCGCACTGAAGGTCGGCGCCGATTTTCTGAGGCGCTATTTCCCCGCCTCGCAGATCTGGATCAGCGACCCCAGCTGGGAGAACCATCGCGTGGTGTTCGAGGGCGCGGGGCTGACCGTCAACACCTACCCGTACTACGACGCGCAAACGGGCGGCTTGCGTTTCGCCGACATGATCGACACGCTTGGGCGCCTGCCCGAGCGCAGCGTCGTGCTGCTGCATGCGTGCTGCCACAATCCGACCGGTGTCGATCTGAACCCTGGGCAATGGGCTGAACTGGTGCCGGTATTGCAGCGCCGCAAGCTGATCGCGTTCGTCGACATGGCCTACCAGGGTTTCGGCGCGGGTCTCGAAGAAGACGCCGCGTGCGTGCGTTTGCTGGCCGACGCGGGCGTGCCGTTGATCGCCGCGAATTCGTTCTCGAAGAATTTCTCGCTGTATGGTGAGCGCTGCGGCGCGTTGAGCGTGGTGTGCCAAAGCGCGGACGAGGCGACGCGCGTGCTCGGGCAACTGATGTCGGCGGTGCGCGCGAACTACAGCAATCCGCCCACGCACGGCGCCCGCCTGGTGGCCAATGTGCTCGCCGATGCGTCGTTGCGCGCGTCGTGGGAAGCCGAACTCGCCACCATGCGCGAGCGGATTCTCGCGATGCGCGGCACGATCCACGCGGGACTCGCAGGCCGTGTCGATGAAGTGATGCGCGCGCGTTACGTCGCGCAGCGCGGCATGTTCACGTATACGGGTTTGAGCGAAAGCCAGGTCGAACGTCTGCGCGCCGAATTCGCGGTCTATGTGCTGCGCTCGGGACGCATGTGCGTGGCAGGCCTGAATGAACGCAACGCCGGTTATGTGGCGTCGTCGATCGCGGCGGTGGTGGCGGTCGCATAACGGCGACGGCATCACGCCAATTGCATCACGGTGTGACTGCACGCACCGGCAGAACGACAACCATGGAGACCCTGATGACGACCGTTGAACAGCAATCGGCCTGTCCGTCGAAGACCCCCGTCATGCATCCGGACGAATGGCACGCGCGCGTGCAACTCGCCGCGTGCTACCGGATCTTCGACATGCTCGGCTGGACCGAGATGATCTACAACCACATCACGTTGCGTGTACCCGAGAGCGTGAGCGGCGGCGAGCGGCAGTTCCTGATCAATCCGTTCGGGCTGCACTACAGCGAAGTGACGGCCAGCAATCTCGTGAAGATCGATGCGCAGGGGCGCGTGCTCGACCGCTCGCCGTATCCGGTGAACCCCGCCGGGTTCGTCGTGCATGCGGCGATTCACGAGGGCTTGCCCGGCGCGCACTGCGTGATGCACACGCACACCACGGCGGGCGTCGCGGTGGCATGTCTGGAAGATGGCCTGCAGCAAACCAACTTCTACAGCGCGCAGTTGCATGAGCGCGTCGCGTATCACGACTTCGAAGGCATCACGGTGCATGCGCAAGAAGGTCCGCGCCTCATCGAACATATCGGCGACAAACAGGCGGTGATTCTGCGCAATCACGGCCTGCTTGCGTGGGGCCACACCTTGCCGCAAACTTTCGCGGTTCTGTGGACGCTCAATCGCGCGTGCGAAATCCAGATGGCGACGTTTGCGATGGGCCGAGCGCGGCCGGTGCCGGAAGCGGTGGCGATCCGCTGCTCGCGCGATGCGTTGCAGTTCGATCCGAAGCACGGCGCGGGGCAGGATGTGTTCGACGCGCTGGTGCGGCGGGTGGATCGCATCGACGCGAGCTACAAGGATTGATGCGGGACCGGCCCACGAACTCATGCACGACTAACCAGGAATCGAAGCGATGAAAGTTGTTATCTACGGCGCAGGCGCGATCGGCGGGTGGATGGGCGTCAAGCTCGCGCAGGCCGGCCACGACGTCGGCGTGGTGGCGCGAGGCGCGACGCTCGCTGCATTGCGCGAACAGGGCTTGCGTCTGATCCAAGGGGGCGTCACGCATACGGTGAAGGTCGCCGCGAGCGACACGCCGGCCGACCTCGGCGCGCAGGATCTCGTGGTGGTCGCCGTGAAAGGACCGGCGATGGCGTCGGTCGCCGCGCAGATCGCGCCGCTGCTGGGCCCGCAAACGACCGTGCTGACGGCGATGAACGGCGTGCCGTGGTGGTTCTGTGCAGGCCTCGGCGGCGACTTCGCCGGGCGGCGGCTCGAATCGATCGATCCGGACGGCGCGATCGCCGCCGCGATTCCGACCGCGCAGACCGTGGGTTGCGTGGTGCATGCGAGCTGCCTCGTCGAAGCGCCGGGCTTGATCCGGCATCACCAGGGTAAGGGCTTGATCGTCGGCGCGGCGAATGGCGAAGCGAGCGAGCGCGTCGCGGCGCTGACCGAAACGCTGATCGCGGCGGGCTTCAACGCGTCGATGTCGGCTCAGATTCAGCGCGACGTCTGGTACAAGCTGTGGGGCAACATGACGATGAATCCGGTCAGCGCGATCACCGGCGCGACGACCGACCGGATTCTCAGTGACGAACTGGTGCGCGGTTTCGTGACGAGCATCATGCTGGAGGCGAAGGAGATCGGCGCGCGGTTTGGTATTCCGATCGATCAGGCGCCAGCGGACCGCCACGAAGTCACGCTGAAGCTGGGCGCGATGAAAACGTCGATGTTGCAGGACGTGCAAGCGGGGAAGGCGGTCGAGCTCGACGCGCTGGTGGGGGCCGTGCGCGAACTGGGGCAACTGACGCAGGTGCCGACGCCCTACACGGATGCACTGCTCGGTCTCGCGCGCCTGCATGCGAGCACGTTGGGGCTGTATCCGCGGCAGTGATGCGGCGCGTTTGAAAATCAGGCCGCCGTGCGTCTGGCGCACGGCGGCTTTTTTGCGTCTTGCCGCGCGTTATGCGGCGACCGTAGAAGAGACCGGCAGGCGCGCCGCTTCGATCAGCGACAGCGCGCGCCGTGGGCCGTCGAGTTCGGTCATGCACAGCAGCACGAGCCGCGCCAGATAAAGCGGCGTCTGCGCTTCGCCTTCGGCCGTGAGGGTTTTGCAGAGCGTCGTGTAGACGAGGTCGAGATCGCTATCGGTCATGATGATGTCGTTCCTGCTTCGTTAGATCGTCAACACCGCACCCAGCGCGCGCTGCGCGTCAGCCGCGCTGCCGTCGCGCCAGCGCGCCAGCACGTGGCCGTCGGGACGGATCAGATAGACGGTGCCGGGCCGCGCGTCGAGCATGTCGTGCAGATGGCCGGTTGGATCGATCGTGCACGGCTTGGCTGAACACGGCGCGTCGCTCCTGCCCAGCGTGATCGTCCCGAACGGAATACGCCGTTCAGCGAGCGTGCGTTGCAACTGCTGCCACGCGTCGTCTTGCGCCGGGTCCGCGCCAAAGCGCAACGCGGTGAAGCCGGGTTCAAGCAGATCGGTCAGATGGATCGCCATGCTTGCGCCGTCGCCGGTGCGCTTGAGCAAGCGGCATTCGGGTAACACCGTACCGGGTGCGGGACCGCGGCTGAACGAGTCGGACGCGGCGTTGCCTGCGGCGTCATTGAGCGGTGAGCGCAGATACGCAATCGCGTGCGTCTGCCGTGGATTGATCAATGGCCGCACGGCCGCGTGCTGATCTGCGAGACCAAGCACGGCAGTACGCATCAGATCGAATGCGAACGACGGCGGCGCCATGAATTCGGTGCTTTTCATCCCATAGCTGAGATTCTCGCGCGCGGCGAATACGCGTTCATCGCTATAGCTGTCGAGCAGATCCGGTGACGCCATACCGTTCACCACGCAGCCGAGTTTCCAGCCCAGATTATCGGCGTCGTCGATGCCGGAATTGGCGCCGCGCACGCCGAAGATCGGCACGAGATGCGCGGCGTCGCCCGCGAATAGCACCGAGCCGTGCCGATAGCGTTCGAGCGTCAGTGCGTTGGCCTTGTACACGGTGATCCAGATCGGCGACCACGCGCCCGTTTCCCCCATCGCGTCGAGCACACTCTGCACGCGCGGCAACACGTTCTCGGGCTGCACGGCGGCGTCGGGGTCTTCGTCGTCGCGCAGTTGATAGTCGATGCGCCAGACGTTGTCCGGCTGCTTGTGGACCAGCACCGTCGATCCCGGATTGGACGGCGGGTCGAAATAAGCGAGACGCTCGGTGGCGCGAGCGCTGTCCAGTTCGATATCGACGATCACGTAGCGGCCTTCATACGTGGTGCCGGTGAGCTTAAGGCCGAGCGCCTCGCGAATCGTGCTGCGCCCGCCGTCGCAGGCGGCGACCCAGTCGGTGCGCATTTGCCAGGCCGTGCCGGTGTGGCCGGTCTGGCCGGTACGCAGCGCGAGCAGGGCGCCCCCGTCCGGCAGCTGTTCGATAGCCGTCACGCGGGTTTGCCAGCGAACCTCGATCAGATCGGCGTGCCGTTCAATCTCGTCGAGCAGCAATTGCTCGATCTGATATTGCGCGATGTTGATCATCGGCGGCAGGGACTGCTCGTCGTCCTGGTGCATCGTGAAGCGGAATACTTCGGTGTCGCGGTAGAAGCTGCGGCCGCCGGTCCACGGCAAGCCTTTTTGCAGGAAACCCTCGACGACGCCGAGGCGCTTGAAGATCTCCAGGCTGCGTCGCGAAATGCAGATCGCCCGGCTGCCGGTGCACACGCTGTCGTCGGCTTCGATCAGCACCGAGCGTACGCCCTGTCGCGCGAGAGCCAGCGCCAGCGTCATGCCGACCGGGCCGCCGCCGACGATGGCCACGGCCTTCGTTGCAGGGTCGCGTCCGTCGACGAGCGCAGGCACTTCGCCTGGGTAGTGGCGAGGCGAGAACGGATAGGGGGTGAAAGGGCGGGTCATGCGTGTCTCCTTGCTCGGGTCCCATGCAAGCTGGCTGCTGGGGCTTCAATGCCGGCAGATTGCCCGCCGCGGCTGGTTGGCTCTGCAAAGGCGGTGCGAATCGATAGGGAAGTATGCAGGAGGGCGCGCGTGAGGCTGTCCTCATTTTGGGTACAACCCGTGCGGGCTGGCCACCTCGGCCGCGCCGCCAAAAACGGCGCAACAAAAAAAGCCGCGAGGCACCCACGCGCCCCACGGCTTCATTCATTCATTGGCTCACGCGCTCACGCACCTGTTTCACCCGCGGTGGTATGTCTCGCCCCTTACTCCGCCCGCGCCACATGCGCCGGCTGACGCAGATGCTGCGTGCTCAACGCGGCCTGGCATTCCTCGATCATCGCGCGGAAGGTCGGCGACGTGTGCGACGCGCCGGTCGCACCGAGTTCCGAGCCGCCCTCCGGCAGGCCGCCGACGCCCAGCACCAGCGTCGCCCGCGGCCGCCATTCGCGCGTGCGCCGCAACATATTGCGCAAGTACGGCGGTGACTCGGGCGCGTCGAGCGAGACGATGCAAATGATCGGCGCGTCCTTGAAGCTCGGTTCGTCGGCGCGTGCGCTGCGGTAGCCCGAATGCGTCGCCATCATCGGGGCGAAGCCGTGGCGGCCGAGCAATTGCACGGCGATTGCGGTCGTCACTTCGTCGAACGCGCCGCGCCCGGGCACGCACAGCACAGACGTTCTGTCGATCTCCTGCGTCTCCCGCTGGCGAGTCGAAACGTGGCTGTCATGGCGCTCCGAAAGATCCGCCGACGCCGACGCGAGCACCGCGCTGGCGCTGTCGGCCGCTTCGGCGCGCGACAGACGGTCCGGCAGGCCGTCCGCGATTTCGAGGTTCTCGACGATATCGACCAGTGCCTCGTTGACCCGCTGCAACTGCTCCGGCATCAGCACGCCGCGCGTCGCATCGTTGCGTGCGAGCTTGAGGCCCTCGAGCGCGACCTTGTCGTAATAGTCGATCAGCGACATCTCGCGCAGCAGGCGCTCCGCCTGCACGATGGCCTCATGCGGATCGTCCGCGAGCAAGCGCTGATAGAAAGTCTGCGCGGGTGTCAGCGCGGGCTGATCGCCGAGCAGCACGGTCAGGAAGTTCAGCCGGTCGGCGTAGCGGCCGAGCGTGACGACACACAACGTGAGCGGCGTCGACAGCACGAGGCCGACCGGTCCCCACAGCCAGCTCCAGAAGATCGCCGCGACCACCACCGCGAGCGGCGACAGACCCGAGCGATGACCGTACAGCAACGGCTCGGCGATCTGCCCCGCCACCACGTCGACGACGATGAACAGGATCAGCGTATAGACCGCCATGGTCCATTGCGGCTGGATCGCGGCGGCGAGGAACACCGCAAGGATCGCGGCGATCCAGATCCCGATGTACGGCACGAAGCGCAGCAACGCCGCGATCACGCCGAACAGCAGTGCGCCCGGCACGCCGATGATCGCGAGCCCGATCGCGATGACGCCGCCCGCGCTGAGATTCACGCCCAGTTGCGCGACGAAATAGCGGCTCAGCCGCACGGCCGCGTCGTTGATCGCGGTGGTCGTGCGGTGCAGATCGCGCGAGCCGAACAGGCTGATCAAACGGTCGCGCAAATCCTCGCGCTGCAGAAGAATGAAGATCGTCACCACCAGCACGATGAAGGTGGTCTCGATCGGCGCGATGGCCGGCGACAGCGCGCGCTGCGCCAGTTGCATCGGCGTGGGTGATGGCTCGTGCACCTCGACCGGTTGCGGCACGGCGGGCGCGTTGCGCGCGGCGCGACCGGTCGGGCGCGGCGGGTTCGGCTTGGACGGCGCAACCCGCTGCAGCGTCGCGGCGGCGCGGCTCATCAGCGTGTCCGCGCGGCCGATGGTCTTTTGCTGGACGGTTTCGATCTTTTGCTCGATCGCCTCCTGATACTGCGGCAGGTCGCCGGCCAGCTGCACCAGTTGTGCGCCGATCAGCGCGCCGATCGCCAGCAACGAAGCGAGCGCGAACAGCACGGCGATGAAGATCGACGGCAGTTGCCCCATATGCAGCCGCCGCAGCATCTGGACGAGCGGGGCGAGCAGGAAACTCAGCAGCACCGAGAGCGTAATCGGGATCAGCACCGCGCGGCCGAAGTACAACGCGCACACCACCACGACACCGGTAATCACCGAGGCGAGACCATGCAGAGTCGGCGCGCCCGGCGGGTAGACGCGGTTCGGCCGCGCAGGCGGCGGTAACGATATTTTCATGAACAGACTTTCCGGGTGAGAAGCGCTGTCTTTTTTTGCAGGCCGCGAGATGATGCCAATCGTGTTGGATGACGTGGGATCGCGTCGACGGCGCACAGCGCTTCAGCAAGACACATGCCCGAATTGTAGGCGTTTTGGCGGCCTGCGACCCGATTCTCTAGCCGACGTGCAACCGCAGCAACTCGAACAGTCGCGAACTCGCATAGAGCAGCAGGCCGATGAAGCCGCCGACGATCGTGCCGTTGATGCGGATGTACTGCAGGTCCTTGCCGATGTTCAGCTCGATCTGCCGCGACATCTCGCGCGAGTCCCAGTTCTTGACGGTATCGCTGATATGACGTGTGAGGAATCGGGCGAAGTCCGGCGCCATGCTGCGCGCCGCTTCTTCGAGGTGATCGTTCAGCGATTGACGCAGCGCCGGATCGTTCGCGAGCTCGCGGCCCACCCATTGACCCATGGCGGCGACGCGCGCATGCAACGCGGAGTCGGCGCTCTGCAGATCATGCTTGAGCCACGCGCGCAATTCGCCCCACATGTCCTTTACATAGTTGCCGAACGCGTCGCCTTCCACCAGATAGCGTTTGAGCTCCTCGCCCTGTTGCAGGAACGCCGGGTCGCTCTTGAGTTTGACGATCAGCTTCTGTGCTGCTTCGTCGAACTTGTTGCGCAGCTGATGTGTGGGGTTTTCGCTGATCTGTTCGAGCACGCGGTTTACCGCGTTGGCGATCGCGTCGGCGCCTTTCTCGCCGAGCCAGGCGGACGGCAGGATCTTCTCCATCTTCGGATACTCGCCCTTCACCCACTCGACGATGCGCTCGGCGATGAATTCGCGCGCGGGCGGTTCGCGCAGCAGCGTTACCACCTGATGGATGCCCGCGTCGAGCAACTCCTGATGACGGCCGTCACGCGTGAGCGTGTCGAGAACGGCGCCGAGCGATTGCGACAGGTCCACTTTCGCGAGCACGTCGCGCAGCGCGTCCTTGATGAAGACCTGGACGCGCACGTCGTCGGTCAGTTCGAGAATGCCGCTCGTCAGCCTCACGACGTAGTCGCCCAGACGCGCAGTATTGGCCGGCTCGCTCAGCCAGCCGGTGATGCTGCGCGCCGGGTCGTGCTTCTGGATCAGACCGACCAGCGACGGCACGTCGAGGAACTTGTCCTGCACGAAGACGGCGAGGTTGTCGGCGATCTTGTGCTTGTTCTTCGGAATGATCGCGGTGTGCGCGGAAACGAGCGGGATCGGCACCCGGCGAAACAGCGCGGCAACCGCGAACCAGTCGGCGAGCGCGCCGACCATCGCGGCCTCGGCGACCGCCTTGATGCCATCGACCCAGAGGCCGCGCGGCATGAACGCGGTGATCACAAAAACGCAGGCGGCCGCGAGCAGCAATAGCAAGGGCGTGCGCTTGGCCTTCTTCAGTTCGACGGTCTTGTTCATCGGGGGCGGGCGATGGGTTCGGTTCGATTGAAACGATGCGGTGCGCTTACGGCGCTTTGGGCGCGCGATCAGCAACCGCGAGTGTAGCGCCGCTGACCGGGCGGCGCGCCGTGCAGATGTGGCTCGCTTTAGCGCGCCCGCGCGGTAACATCTACGGTTAGACTGCGAAGCCGCGCCTTGCGCGCGCAGTGGCAATGAACCGCAACACAATGGTAATGAGCGCAATGACCACCATGGAGGCGCAGTGATCAGGTTTCTGCACACAGCGGACTGGCAGATAGGCACGCAATTCGGCCAGTTCGAGCCGGACGAGGCGGCGCATCTCGCGCAGGCGCGCTTCGACACCGTGCGCCGCATCGCCGACGAAGCGGCTGCGCGCAAGGTCGACGCCGTGCTGGTCGCGGGCGACGTGTTCGATCTGCAAACCGTCTCCGACACGGTAATCCGCCGTTTGTTCGCCGCGTTGCAGGCGTTCGCCGGGCCGTGGATCATGTTGCCGGGCAATCACGACGCCGCGCTGGTCGAGAGCGTGTGGACGCGCGCGCAGCGGCTGAACTGCATCGGCCCGAACGTGCGGGTCGTGCTCGAACCCGGCGTCGTGCTGCTCGACGCGTGCCGCACGGCGCTGCTGTGCGCGCCGCTCACGCAACGCATCACCTACGACGACACGACCGGCTTCTTCGATAGCGCCGAAACGCCGCCGGGCTATCACCGCATCGGTCTCGCGCACGGCAGCGTCAGCGGAATTCTGCAGGAAGGCATCGACTCGTCGAATCCGATCGCGCCCACGCGTGCGCTCAGCGCGCGGCTCGACTATCTTGCGCTGGGCGATTGGCACGGCCACCTGCGTGTCGACGAACGCACATGGTATGCCGGCACGCACGAGCAGGACCGCTTCCGCGCGAACGATCCGGGTTTCATGCTCGACGTCACGCTCGGTGAGCCGGGCGCGTTGCCGCAGGTCGAAGCGGTGCGGATCGGTCAATATCAATGGCATCGCTGGGATGAAACGATCTCGGTGCCGACCGACGTGGACGCGCTCAAGGCGCGGCTCGCGGCACTGAGCCATCGCGACGTGCTGCGTGTGAGCGCGAGCGGCACGGCCGCGTTGGCCGATGCCGAAGCGCTGCACGTCGCGGTCGAGGAAACCCGCGCGCGCGTGCGGGCGCTGCGCATCGATCTGAGCGGCCTGCAGGTGCTGCCCACTGCCGACGACCTCGCCGAACTCGGCGCGCAAAGCGGCTACCTCGCGAAAGTGGTGGCGCGGCTGCGCGGCTTGCAGGAAGACCCGCAAGCCGACCCGCAGCAAGTCAGGCGCGCGGCCGAGGCGCTCCTGCTTCTGGCGCGTTTTCAACGTGAATTGCCGCGCGAAGCGAGGTCCGCATGAAGTTGCAAAGCATTGCGATTCAGGAGTTCAAACAGTTCAGCGAACGGCTCGTCATCGACGATCTGCAGCCTGGGCTCAATCTGTTCATCGGGCCGAACGAGGCGGGCAAGAGCACCGTCGCCGAAGCGGTGCGCGCCGTGTTTCTCGAACGCTATAAGGCCTCGCATCTGAGGGATCTGCTGCCCTGGGGCAAGGCGAGCGGGCAGCCGTCGGTCGAGGTGAGCTTCGAGCTGGACGGCGTTCAATGCAGGTTGTCGAAGCAGTTCGTCACACGGCAGCGCTGCGAGTTGCGAATCGGCCAGACTGTCTTCGGCGAAGACGAAGCCGAGGACAAGCTCGCGGCCCTGCTCGGTTTTTCGCGCGCCGCACGCGGGCCGCTGAAGGCCGAGAACGCGGGCGTGCCGGGACTTTTGTGGGTGCAGCAAGGCGGCACGCACGAGGTGCGCGACTCGACGGGGCACGCGGCGCAGTATCTGCGTGATGCGCTCTCGCAATTGTCGGGCGGCAGCGAATCGGCCGGCGAGGACGCGCTGATCGCCGCCGTGCAGCGCGAGTTGCGGCAACTGCTGACGGCGCGCACACAGAAGTCGACTGGGCCGCTCGCCGAAGCCGAAACGACGCTCGCCGCATTGATTGCCGAGCGCGACGAACTCGAGCAGCAGCGCCAGCAGTTCGATGAAAACATCTCGCGGCTCGCCTCGCAGCAGGAGGCGTTCGACGATACGCAGCGCAAGCGTCCCTGGGAACTCCACGAACAGAAGGCCGTGCTCGCGCAGCAGCGCGCCGATGCCGCGGCGGAACTCGAACGCAGTCTGGAGGGGCTCGCGCAGTCCTTGCAGGTGAGCGAAGCGGAACTCGCGCTGTCGCTGCAACAGGAGCAGGGCGCGGCCGAACTGGAAGCGGCCGTCGCGCGTGAGCGTCAGCAACTCGATGCGGCGCGGGCCAATGTGTCGGCGGCGCAGACCGAGCATGCGCAAGCATCGAGCAGCGTCGCACAGTTCGAGCAGGCTTTTGCCGACGCAAGCCGTGCGCTCGAACTGGCGAACGCGGCGGTGACGGCCGCCGATCTGCGTAGCCAGATCGGCCTCTATCGTGCCGAGAGCGAGCGGCTCGAAGCGACGATCGCCGCCGCGGGCAAGGCGAACGACGCGGTGCTCGATGCCGCGCGCGACGCGGCCGCGATCGAAATCGACGAGACGAAACGCAAGCGCCTCGCCGCGCTCGATGGCGAACTGACCTTGTTGCGCGCGCGCACCGAGGCGGCGATGACGCGCATCGAGTACCGGTTGAGCGGCGTGCTGACGGTCGATGGCGAGCAGATCGCGGGCGACGGTGTGCTGCGCGTCGACGACGAGAAGCGGATCGGCCTCGGCGAACTCGGCGAATTGCGCGTGATTCCGGGCGTGTCCGATCTGTCCGCGCAGCTGGCCGAACTCACGTCGCTCGAAGCGCACCATGCGCAGTTGTTGCAGGCGCTGGGCGTCGCGTCGCTCGGTGAGGCCGAATCCCGCTACGAAAAGTGGAAGACGCTGGTCGCGCAGCAGAAGAGCCAGGCAAAGATTCTCGACGTGCATGCGCCGCAGGGCATCGATGCCTTGCGTGCGGCGTTGGCGTCGGCGTCGGCGCGTTTGCAGGCATCGAATGAACGGCTCGCGGGCTTGCCCGATGTGTCCGCGGCGCCTCCGCTCGACGAAGCGCGCCGCAACGCGGATATCGCGCGCGACGCGTTGGAGGCCGCGAGAAAAGTGCTAACCCAGGCCGCCGAGAAAAGATCGACCGGCATGGCGACCGCCGACTCGCTCGCCGCGCAGTTGCAACGCAAGGAAGCGCAATTGAACGACGAAGCCTACCGTCGCAACCGCGCGCAGTGGCAGACGAAAATCGTCGAACAGCGCGTGCAGGTCGACGCGTTGAGAAAGCAGCGCGAGGGGCGCGAGCGCGAACTGGGAGCGGCGCGTCTCGACGATCCGGCGGCGGAGGCAAAGCGTTATCGCGCGTCGGCGGAACTCGCGCGCAGCGAGCAGCATGAGCGGCAGGTGCGCATCGCGCACCTGCGCAGCCAACTGGAGACGGTCGGCGCGTCAGGGCTGGGCGAACGTCTCGCCGCGCTCGACGCGCGGGTCGAGCAGGCGACCCGCCGCAAGGACGAACTCGGCCTGCGGGCGAGCGCGTTGAGCCTGCTCGACGAAGTGCTGGTCGACGAACGCGACGCGGCGGTGGCGCAACTGCGTGCGCCGCTGACCGAGCGGCTAGGGCACTATCTGAAGCGGATTTTCCCGCAGTCGACGATTGCACTTGGCGACGACCTGAGTCCCGCGACGCTGGATCGCCATGGCCGCGCGGATACGCTCGACGCACTGAGTTTCGGTACGCGTGAACAGCTCGGCATCCTGACGCGGCTCGCTTATGCGGACTTGCTGAAGGCGTCGGGGCGGCCGACGTTGCTGATGCTCGATGATGCCGCCGTGCATACCGATGCGGCGCGGCGTGATGCGCTCAAGCGCGCGTTGATCGATGCGGCGACGCGCCATCAGATTCTGGTGTTCACGTGTCACCCGGAGTTGTGGGACGACCTGGGTGTGAGGCAGAGGGCGATTGGGGATTTGAGGGTGGGGGCGTAAGAGGTGCTGCGAGAAGTCCGTGCTGGTATGAGCTGCGGGAGGGTGGAGGATTGCTTAAGATGACGCACGCCGCCGACTATCTTAAATACTGAAGATTCCAGATGGCTTCTGGTTGATCTGCTAGTTGAAGCAGCTTTCAGTCATCACATCTCACTCATACCACCGCGGCGTATAAACCCACTCAGCACCGCCGCTACCACCCCCAAATCTTCGCGTCATCGACGACCCCACGATCACCATCGTCCGCATATCCACATCGGACGATTTCAGCTCACCCAGCGTGAGCGTGCGCAGCGTGCCGCCGGGCCGGCCGATGTCGCGCCCCAGCACCACCTGAGTCGCGGCCGCGCGATATTCCCGCACGATATCCAGCGCTTTGTCCAGTTGCCACGGACGTGCACGCGAAATCGGGTTATAGAACGCCATCACCAGATCGGCTTCGGCCGCGTGCCGCAGACGTTTTTCGATGATCGCCCACGGCTTCAGGTTATCGGACAGCGACAGCATGCAGAAGTCGTGACCGAGCGGCGCTCCCGCTTGCGCGGCGGTCGCGAGCGCCGCCGACACGCCCGGCACGATCGTCAGTTCGACCGCAGCCCATGCCGCGTCTTGCGATGCGTTGAGTGCTTCGAGCACCGCGGCCGCCATCGCGAACACGCCAGGGTCCCCCGACGACACCATCACCACCGACGCTCCCGCGCTCGCCAGTTCGAAAGCGTGCCGCGCGCGTTGCATTTCCTCGCGATTATCGGTGCCGTGAACACGTTGATGGGCGCGCAACGGGCCGGCCATTTTCACGTAGGTGTCGTAGCCCAGAATATCGGTGGCTTCGTCTAGCGCCGTGCGGGCGGCGGGCACCATCAGGTCGGCACGGCCCGGGCCGAGGCCGATCACCGTCAGACGGCCGCGCGCGCGGCCAATCGTGCCGGGGTCGATGGCGAGCGGCGCCAATGCCAGCGCCACGCCAGCTGAGGTATCGTTGTGCAGCGTTTCGCAGGGGATGCGCAGTGCGGCACGTAACAGGCCGGCAGGCGACTTGTCACCGTCGGGACCGGTTTGCGCGAAGCGCAACGGCACGTTGAAACTTGCGGCGGCTTCGGCAAGCGCCGGGTCCGTCATGTCGTCGGACGAGGCGAGCAGCGCCGAGAGCGACAACGCAGCGAGACCGTGGGCGCCCAGCGCCTCGCGCACGCATGCGACGATCTGCGCACCCGCACCCGCACCCGCACCCGCACCCGCACCCGCACCCGCACCCGCACCCCTCACCGCCGCGACCACACAACGCGGATGAATCACCAACTCGTCCTCACGCCCATCCCACGCGCGCGGCGTCACGCGAATCGCGAGCCGCGCCGAAGCGGAACGCGGCAATTGCGCATCATCGAGCCAAGGCGCATCGCCTTCGATGCG
Organism: Paraburkholderia fynbosensis; assembly: GCF_902859935.1. Taxonomy (GTDB): domain Bacteria; phylum Pseudomonadota; class Gammaproteobacteria; order Burkholderiales; family Burkholderiaceae; genus Paraburkholderia; species Paraburkholderia fynbosensis. The sequence continues at coordinate 223,119 of NZ_CADIKI010000009.1, read as the reverse complement.
CGTGCTTTCGCCCGCCAGCAGATCCGATACGAAACGCTTGCCTTGCCCGATATCGGCCAGCATGTAGCCCTCGGGCGGATTGAGTACGCAGGTGCCGAAGCGCAACTCGCCGCTCGTCGTGATCGCGGGCGGCACCGCCAAAGCGGCGGCGATCTCGCGGGCCATCACGTTGGCGTCCGTCAACCCGCCGAGCAACGGCACGACCGCGCTGCCGTCCTCGGCGACGGCCAGCACGGGCGGCTCGACGCCCTTGTTCGACAGCAGCGGCGCGACGCAACGAATCACGATGCCGGCCGCGCACAACGCGACGATCGGCGTGCCGCGCGCATACAGTTCGCGCAGATGCGCGCCGAGTTCGGTGTAGGACACGTCGGCTTCGACGCGTCCGTGCAAGCCGTGCACCTGGCAGCCTGCGCCGGCGGCACGATCCACACCAGCCGCACCCTCGGCATACAACGCCTGAATCCTTCGCGCCGTGTCCAACGCCCCCGCGCCGAGAATCACGATCGCCGGCGCGCTCATCCTTGCCATTTTTTCCCCGGAACGACGAGCAGCGAAAAATACGGCGACGCCATCGGGTCCACTTCGGCGAGCGGCACGATGCGTTGATTGCCCATCGTCGCGCGTTCGACGTACAGGGCGCGCTGTGCGAGGCCGAGTTCGCCGAGCACGCGCCGCACCTTGTCGAAATTGCGGCCGAGCTTCATCACGACGGCGGCGTCGGCATCGGCGAGACGGCGGCGTAACTCGTCCTCGGGCAGCACGCCCGACAGCACCGACAAACTCTGATTGCGATACACGAGCGGCGCGCCGAGCACGGCAGCGCCGCCGAGCATCGAGCACACGCCGGGCACCACTTCGCTCTCGTAGCGCGCCGCGAGCCGGTCGTGCAGATACATGTACGAGCCGTAAAAGAACGGATCGCCTTCGCAGATCACGGCGACGTCGCGGCCCGCATCGAGATGGCCGGCGACGATCTCGGCGGCGGTGTCGTAGAAGTCGGCGATGATCGCCTCGTACGAGAGCGGCGGTTCGAGCGCTTCGGTCGTGACCGGATAGACGAGCGGCAGATGCGCCTGAGCCTCATGCAAATGCGCCTCGATGATGCCGAACGCGTTGCCTTTCTTGCCCTTCGCGACGAAGTAGGCGACCACCGGCGCCGCCTTCAGCAGACGCAGCGCCTTCAGCGTGATGAGTTCGGGGTCGCCGGGGCCGACGCCGAGTCCGAGCAGTCGTCCTTGCACGCTCATTTATTCGACCTCCGTGGCCAGTGCGTTGACGGCGGCGGCGGCCATCGCGCTGCCGCCGCGGCGGCCGTGCACCACCACGTAGGGCACGCCGCGGCTGTCTGCGGCGAGCATCGCTTTCGATTCGGCCGCGCCGACGAATCCCACCGGAAAGCCGAGAATCAACGCGGGTTTCGGCGCGCCGGCATCGAGCATGTCGAGCAGATGGAACAGCGCGGTCGGCGCATTGCCGATCACGACGACGCTGCCGGCGAGTTGCGGACGCCACAATTCGAGCGCGGCGGCCGAGCGCGTATTGCCGATTTCGCGCGCGAGCGCCGGCACGTCCGGATGCGTGAGCGTGCAGATCACGTCGTTGTTCGCAGGCAGCCGCGCGCGCGTGATGCCCTGCGCGACCATGCCGGCATCGCACAGAATCGGCGCGCCTTGCGCGAGCGCCGTGCGGCCTGCCGCACCTGCGTGCGCGGAGAACTGCAGCGCGTCGATCACGTCGACCATCCCGCACGCGTGGATCACGCGCACCGCGAGTTTTTCGAGGTCGGCGGGAATGCGCGACAGGTCGGCTTCCGCGCGGATCGTCGCGAAGGATTGGCGATAGATCTCCTGACCATCGCGAATGTAATCAAGCATCTGTGTCACTCCGGGACAGGTGGGCGAGCAGGTCGGCGGCCTGTGCGATCGTCAGTCGGTGCGCGACGCAGTGGCCGAAGCCGGCGCTGCCGTTGCGTCGATATACGTCATAGAGGCCGGGCGCGGCGGCCAGCAGCGTGTACGGCGCGCAATGCGCGGCGGCGCACGAGCGCATGCAGCCGCTCAGGTGCGCGTCGACGTTGGCGGGCAGCCGGGCGGCGAGGCGCAGCGCGTCGGCTTTGGTGTCGGCGAGGCTCTTTGCGCAACCGCTCGAACCGGCGCACGCGATCAAACGCGTGATGGGTTGTGCGGGATCGCAGGCGAGCCCGAGGGCGTTCAGTTCGGCCAGCGCGGCGGGCAGTGCGTGCGTCGGGATGTCGGGCAGCAGCACGCTTTGCCAGGGTGTGGCGCGCAGCGTGCCGTTGCCGTGGCGTCGAGCGAGCGCGGCGAGGCCGTGCAGTGCGGCGGCGTCGAGGCGGCCGAGCGGCGGCTGGCCGCCCACGTGCCACATGCCGGCCTCACGTTGAGCGTGCGCGCCGAGACGTAGCGCGGCATCGGCTGTGGTACTGCGGCGCCATTCGGTGAGCAGGGCGTCGCGTGACAGCGGGAAGTCGACGTAGCGTTGGGCGTGCTGCAACAGCGTGTCGGCGCAATGCGTGGCGAGCAGGTCGCGCATGCGGAGGGCGTCGGCTGGTGCGAGGTCGAGGAACGTGTGCAGCAGCGCGCGCACGAGCGCGGGGACTTGTGAGGGGAGGACGGTGGCTAAGGGGCGGTGGTCGTGGGTGTGCGTGGAGTGGGTGCGTGAATTCCGCATGACCATGCTGCCGGTCAGCGTAGCCGAAAGTGCATGGGCAGCAACGACAACAGCCGCGGCCGCGTTGGTTCGCGCGTTCGTAGCCGCGTTCGCTTTTGCACCAGCATCAGCATCAGCATCGTCGCCCGTAACCGCGTTTGCGTTCTCCTCCACCTCGACACGAGGACACCCCGCCAACCCGAACACGAACCGCACACCGTCACGGCTCGAAGTCGCCGCGAGCCACACATCGTGTGGATGATCGACCCTCGCCAGACGTTCGCCGCCATCCAGCAGCAGCGCGAATTTCGGCGACAGCGCCGCGAAGCGCGTCTCGCTTTGTAGCAGCGTGAGCAATTCCGCGCATAGCGGGGCGGTGTCGATCAACGCGAACGGATCGCGTCCCGCTGCGGGGCTGATCATCACGTTGCGCACGTCGTCCGCGGCGCTCACGGCCCCGGCATTCGAAGCGTCGGTGGCGTTCGATGCATCTGCTATGTCGGCGACACTCGCCGTAGCGGTGTTCGAAATCTCGGCTGCGTCCACAGCGTTGGCTGCGTTCGCGCCTGCCCGAGGCTTCGTCATCGGCCCAAGCCCGGCCTCGACCAGCGCCGCGATCAACGCGGCTTCATGCCCCGCGCGCACGCCACGCACCTGCAGGTTCGCCCGATTGGTCAGCTCGATCACGCCGGCCGCGTGCCGCGTGCTCGCATCGGCGATCACTCGCGCCTCGTCCGCGCTCAACTCGCCACCTGGCAGCTTGATCCGGCAGATGCCACCATCACGCGCGGCAACGATGCGCAGCAGCCCCGGACACGCCGAGGGGCGCGGTGTCGAAACCGCGTGGAGCAAAGCAGTGGAGGGCGAAGCTTGAGTCAAGACGGACACCGGTTTAGCGTCGCGCGACGGCCCGAGCAAGCCGCGACGGCGGATTGCTGCGGCATCGGTACACCCCGCCCGATGTTGGCTGGCACGAACAGTCTCGCCGGCAGGTCTCCTGGCTGGCAGGTCATCGTCCACCGCAGCCTTCCCGGTCAAACCAGTGGCGCGTAGCGCAGGCGGACTCGCTGCATACAGTTGCGGGGGCAGCCACAGTGGCACTGTGTTCCCTCTTCGGCCCCGAAGGGCACCGGCGGCTGTATTATGCCTTTTTTCGAACCGCGCAACGAGGCTGGACGCTTTGACCGGCGTGGCGCGGCGCATTGATTGAAGACTCAGAATGAGGATGGTGGCATGCCGGCGTGGCTGACCGTGGTGGGCATTGGCGATGACGGCTTCGCCGGTTTGGGACGGCCCGCGCGGCGTGCGTTGCTGACGGCGTCGGTGGTGTACGGCGGCGAGCGTCACCTGGCGATGCTGCCCGCGCGCCTCGCCGCGCGCCGCGCCGCGTGGCCGCGTCCGTTCGATCTCACCCTGCTGCTGGCCGAACGCGACGGCGCCGTGTGCGTGCTGGCGAGCGGCGATCCAATGCTGTTCGGCGTCGGCGCGATGCTGGCGCGGCAGTTGCCCGCGGAGGAATTGCGCGTGCTGCCTGCGCCGTCGTCGCTGTCGCTGGCGGCCGCGCGGCTCGGCTGGCCGTTGCAGGACGTCGCGACGGTGTCGCTGGTGGGCCGTCCGTTGGCGACGCTGAACGCATATCTGCACGACGGCGCGCGCGTGTTCGTGCTGAGCGCGGACGGGCGCACGCCCGCGGCGCTTGCCGGGGTGCTGAACGCACGCGGCTTCGGCGCGACGCGCATGAGCGTGCTCGAACATCTTGGCGGCGAACGCGAGCGCCGCATCGACGGCCGCGCGGATCAGTGGAGCGCGGGCGAAGTCGCCGCGCTGAATCTGATCGCGCTCGAATGCCAGGCGACGGCAGGCGCGCCGCGTCTGCCGCTGACCTGCGGCTTGCCCGACGACGCATTCCGTCACGACGGTCAGTTGACCAAGCGTGACGTGCGCGCGATCACGCTCGCGCGCCTCGCGCCGACGCCCGGCGAATTGCTGTGGGACGTGGGCGCGGGCAGCGGCTCGATCGGTATCGAATGGATGCGCGCGCATCCCGCTTGCCGGGCGATCGCGATCGAAGCGCATGCGGAGCGGCAGCGCTTCATCGAACATAATCGCGATGCGCTCGGCGTGCCTGGGCTGCAACTCGTCGCGGGCCGCGCGCCTGCTGCGCTGGATGGGTTGCCGGTGCCGGATGCGGTGTTCATCGGCGGTGGGGTGACGGTGCCCGGTGTGCTGGACGCGTGTTGGGCCCGTTTGCGTGACGGTGGACGACTGGTAGCCAGTGCAGTCACGTTGCAGGGCGAGGCGGCGCTGGTCGCGTGGCGCGAGCGGTTTGGCGGCACGCTCACGCGTATCGCGCTCGCAAACGCGCAACCGCTCGGCGGCTTCGATACGTGGCGGCAGGCGTTGCCGATCACGCTGCTCGAAGTGACCAAGGCGGCTTGCGGCAATGGCGAGGCAAACGGCGCGCGGGCAACGGAGAGTGGCAGCGGTGAAATTGCCATGAATGATGCGAAGGTCGCCGACAACACGAACAGCACGAACAGCACCGCGGCCCATCACTCCGCTTCGCCTCACCGACCGTAATGCGCGAAGAATCTCCCGAACACGCCGCGCCGCTGCGTAGCGGCTACACGACCGGCAGTTGCGCCACGGCGACATCGCTCGCGGCGGCGCGTCTGCTGCTCGCGGGCGTGGTCAGCGAGGTCGCGGAGATCGTGCTGCCGAAAGGCCAGCATGTGCCGATGCCGCTCGTGTTCTGCCGCCTGCTCGCCGACGGTGCTGAGGCTGGCACCATCAAGGATGCCGGCGACGACCCCGACGTGACCCACGGCGCGCTCGTGTTCGCTCGCGTGCGCCTCATCCCCGAGCCGGGCGTCATTTTTCGCGCCGGACCGGGCGTCGGCACGGTGACGCGCGCGGGCCTCACGCTGCCGGTCGGCGAGCCCGCGATCAATCCCGTGCCGCGCAAAATGATGACCGAGCATCTGACCGACCTCGCGGCGGAGCACGCGTATCGTGGCGGCTTCGAAGTGACGATCGGCGTCGAAGCCGGCGAAGAGCTCGCGCTGAAAACGATGAACCCGCGCTTGGGCATACTCGGCGGCCTGTCGATTCTCGGCACTACCGGCATCGTGCGGCCGTTCTCGTGCTCCGCGTATATCGCGTCGATCCATCAGGGCATCGACGTTGCGCGCGCGAACGGCTACACGCATCTGGCCGCCTGCACGGGCAACGCGAGCGAAGACGCGATGCGCGCGCGTTATGCTCTGCCGGATATCGCGCTGATCGAGATGGGCGACTTCGTCGGCGCGGTGCTCAAGCATATGAAACGCGCGCCCGTCGAGCGGCTCAGCGTGTGCGGCGGCTTCGGCAAACTCAGCAAGCTGGCCGCGGGCCATCTCGACTTGCATAGCCGCCATTCGAGCATCGATCTCGAACGGCTCGCGACATGGGCCGCGGAGCAGGGCGCCGATGCCGCATTGCAGGCGGCGATTCGCGCGGCCAACACGAGTCAGCAGGCGGTGGCGCTCGCCCACGCGCAGCAGGTGCCGCTTGCCGATATCGTATGCGGGCATGCGTTGGCAGTGGCGCGCGCGATCGTGCCGCCGCAGGTGAATGTCGAGATGTTCGCGATCGACCGTCAGGGCAATGTGATTGGAGCGGCGCGATGATGCGGATCCTGTTGCTCGGCGGCACCGGCGACGCGTTGAAGATCGCGCGCCAACTCGGCGCCGCGCACGTGTACAGTCTCGCGGGTCTCGGCAGGGTGCCCGGCGATCTGTCGTGCACGCTGCGCGTCGGCGGCTTCGGCGGCAGCGAGGGCCTCGCACGTTACATCGCAAACGAAGGGATCGGCCTCGTGATCGACGCGACGCATCCGTACGCCGCGCGCATCAGTGCGAACGCGCTCGACGCGTGCCGCGCGGCGCGCGTACCATGCTGGGCGCTGCGTCGTCCGGGCTGGCGCAGCCAAGCCGGCGACGACTGGCGCATGGTCGGCGACTGGAACGAACTGATCGGCGCGCTCGCGCCGTTCAGGCGGCCGCTCTTCACGCTAGGCCGCGAGCCGCTCGCACATCTCGACGAGATTCCGCCACGGCAGTTCTGGACGGTGCGCTGTCTCGATTCGCAGCCGGACACCGCGCGCTCGCGCATCCTCGCGGCGCGCGGGCCGTTCACACTCGACGGGGAGCGCGCACTCTTCGCACTGCAAGCGTTCGACGTGGTGGTGAGCAAGAACAGCGGCGGCAACGCGACCGAAGCGAAGCTGCAGGTGGCGCGTGAACGCGGCTTGCCGGTCATCATGCTGCGTCGTCCGGCCTTGCCGGAGGTCGATCGGGAATTCGACAGCATCGCCGGTTTGCTGGATGCGTTACGCGCTCATCAGGTGCAGCTGCGGGCCGAACAGCACGCCCCCGGCACCACGGGTAATTGAATCTCTGGAGTCTTGAATGACGGTGTTTTTTATCGGCGCGGGTCCTGGCGACCCGGAACTGATCACGGTAAAAGGGCAGCGTCTCGTGCGCAGCTGTCCGGTGATCCTGTACGCGGGTTCGCTGGTGCCGGCCGCGGTGCTTGAAGGGCACAGCGCGGAGCAGGTCGTCAATACGGCCGAGCTCGACCTCGATCGGATCGTCGCGTTGCTGCAGGCCGCGCATGACAAAGGGCACGACGTGGCGCGCGTGCACTCGGGCGATCCGTCGCTGTACGGCGCGATCGGCGAACAGATTCGCCGCTTGCGCGAGTTGCGCATTCCATACGAGATCGTGCCAGGCGTGACCGCGACGGCGGCATGCGCGGCAGCGCTCGGTTGCGAACTGACGCTGCCCGATGTGTCGCAGACGCTGATCCTCACGCGCTACGCGAGCAAAACGACGATGCCCGAAGGCGAACAACTCGCCGACCTCGCCCGGCACCGCGCGACGATGGCGATTCATCTCGGTGTGCGGCATCTCGCGCGCATCGTCGATGAATTGCGGCCGCATTACGGCGGCGCGTGTCCGGTCGCGGTCATCTATCGCGCGAGCTGGCCGGATGAGGAAAAGCTCACCGGCACGCTCGACGACATCGTGAGCAAAGTGCAATCGAGCGCGATCGAGCGGACCGCGCTGATTCTGGTCGGCGAGGTACTCGCCGCCGAAGGTTTCGCGGACTCGACGCTGTACGCGAAGGGCGGTTGAACAGCGGCGTGTGCAAGCCCATCTGTGGATGGCTTGCATCACGCTCACCAAAGCGTCAATCCTCGATTGGCGACAACGCCTCGACCGGCATCTTCTTTTCCAAGCCGATGTGAATCGCCGGCACGAACACGAGCAACGCCACCACGAAGATCGCGATCACGAAGATCGAAACGAACGTCAGATGCAGCGACTGATGCAACACCAGACGGATCATGTCGCTATCACCGAGGCTCGCTACCTGATTCTGCAGCAGCGCTTTCAACTGGTCCGACGTGACCACCGCCGTGCCCTGCGAATGACTGAGCCCGAAGTTGAGCACCGCGCCGAACAGCGTCGCGCCGAGCGTGCTGCCGAGATTGCGCGAAAAAATATTCGAGGCGGTCGCGCTGCCGCGTTCATCCGTCTTGACGATTTCCTGGATCAGCACCAGCGAACTGACGCTCGACGTGCCCATGCCGAAGCCCATGATCAGCGAGCCGAACGCGGCGATCAACGGCGAACCGCCAGGCGATAGGAACAACAGCAGCGCAGCGCCGAGCGGCACGAACGCGCTGCCGCCGATCAGGATGCGGCGCAAGCCGACGCGGTGGAACGACTTCGCCGCGAGCGTCGCGCCGGTGGGCCAGCCGACCATCATCATCGTGAGCGCGAGACCGGCGACCACCGGCGAGCGATGCAGCACGCCCTGCACGTACATCGGCAGGAAGGTGGTCGCGCCCATCAGGATCATGCCCGACAACACGGTCGAGCCGTTGCACGCGGCAATCGGCCGGCGGCTCCAGAGCGCGAACGAGATCATCGGCTCGGCGGCGCGCCGCTCCTGCAGCACGAAGAACAGCACGCACAGCAGGAAGGCGCCGCCTGCGAGCGATGCCATGGCGAGCGCGTCGTCGCCCGCATAAGTCAGCGCCATCATCAACGCGGCGATCGCCGCCATGAACAATCCCGCGCCGCCAAAGTCGATCGACGGGCGCGCATGCCGCTCCGATTCCCGCAGGAAGGCGATGAAACCTGCAGCCGATGCGAGGCCGATCGGTACGTTCATCCAGAAGATCCACGCCCACGACAGGTTGTGAATGATGAAGCCGCCGACCATCGGCCCGACCACCGCCGACACCGCCCATACGCTGGCGAGATAGCCTTGCACCTTGCCGCGTTCGCGCGCCGGATAGAGATCGGCGACGATGGTCAGCGTGACCGGCTGGATCGCGCCCGCGCCGACGCCTTGTATCAGGCGGAACACGATCATGGCCGGCATCGACCACGCGAAGCCGGCGAGCACCGAGCCGAGCAGGAAGATCGCGATGCCCGCGAGCATCACCGGTTTGCGTCCGTACAGGTCGGCGAGCTTGCCGAACACCACGGTCATCGCCGTTTGCGTAAGCAGGAACGACGAGAAGACCCAACTGTACAGATGCAGGTCGCCGAGTTGCGTGACGATCTGGGGCATCGCGGTGGAGACGATGGTGGCTTCGATGGCGACCATCGCCATGGAAGCCATGACGGCGGCAATGACTAAAGCGCGCGACGATTGAGGGCTGCGGGACATGTAGGCGTTAGTATCGGGGTGTTGGGCGCGTCTGACGGCTTTGCAGGGGGCTTGCCGCGACGCATCAGCGCGGCCGCACGTGGCGGCCGATGTGGAGTATGCACCTCGCGGAGAATGCGCGCTCACAGCGTGGCACAGGGTTTGCGCGTTCGAAGTTCACTGTCGACACATGGAGGATCATTATGAGGATCGAATTCACCGGACGCCGCGAAGTGGTGGCGGCGGCACGCGTCGCCTTCGAGGCCAATGTGGACGGGACGGACGTCTGGTGCAGCGTGTCGCTGGATGCGCTGAACGACCATTTTGGCAACCACGGCCCCTCGGCCCACGACCTGGTGGGCACCTTCGAGGCGAACCGTGCGCGGATTGAAAATGCTACGCGGCGGGTCCTCGAAAAGAACGGTGGTCGCTCGGTTGAACTCGAGACCGGCGATTTTAATTAGGTTTCGATGAGGCCGTGGCGGTTTCCGCAAGCCGTCGCGGCAGGCCGGATAGTGAGAGCCCGGCGCCTTGCGCGCCGGGCTTTGTTATCGGGTGAGCTTGCAATCTCGTATGCGCTGCGGGCGCGCATGTCTACGGCCGTCGCGGCAGGCCTTCGAACGGCGACCCATCGGCGACTTCTCCAGATCCAGCAACAATCCCTTCGACACGTGGCCGTTATTCTATGAAGACGCGGCGCCTATATTGAGTCCAGCGGTCGCGCAATAGGTCATTCGCAGCACCGCCGACCATCAATTACTGGAGCTTGTTTTTATCATGAAGTCCTTGATCAACGCTGTTGTCGTCGTCGCTTCCATCGCCGCATCGGCCACGGTGTTTGCGCAATCTAACACCCGCATCACGCGCGAACAGGTACGCGCGGAACTCGTTCAGCTCGAACAGGCGGGCTACCACGTCGGCGACGGCGATCAGACCCATTACCCCGAAGCGGTGCAGGCGGCGCAAGCGCGCATTGCCGCGCAAAACAGCAGCGCGAGCGCCTACGGCGGCAGCGTCGCGGGTTCGTCGCAGAGCGGCCGGCCGGCGGTGTCGACGGCTGACTGGAACGCGATGTATAGCCGTTGATTCAATGCGCTGCGCTGCGCGATGCAGCGCTTCGGCGACCGGCGCGACGTGCCCGGATTCGCGCCGTGGCGCAACGGACCCTTCCAGCGCAACGTCTATATCCGCTTCCTCGACGCAGGTACAGTAGTCATGCACGCACGACTTCCGGTGTGCGAGCGAGAGAGTTGGCCCCGGCTGGAAACAGCCGGGGTTTTTTTCAAGTGCCGCGAACGGCGCGCAGGGTTCCTCATGAAGGCGCGCCAGTTCGGGATTCTTTTTCTGTTCTTCACCTCGGATCTCCGCCGCAGGCGTTCATGTCGGCTGCGCGCAGCCCGCCGCGCGCGGCTACGGTATAGTCACGCCAATCGATAGCACGCATGCCGCGGCTCGCCCGCACATGCATGGCGAACGTAGTCCCCGATTGTCTGGAGAACATCGTGCAGGAAATCATTAAAGGGTTCATCCGCTTTCAACGCGACGTCTTTCCGCAGCAGATCGCGTTGTTCAAGCGTTTGTCGGCGGCGCAAAGTCCGAGCACGCTTTTCGTGACCTGCTCGGACAGCCGCGTGGTTCCCGAGTTGCTTACACAGGTCGAGCCAGGCGCGCTGTTCGTGATTCGAAACGCCGGCAACATCGTGCCGTCGTATGGTCCGGAACCGGGCGGGGTGTCGGCCACCGTCGAGTACGCGGTGGCGGTGCTGGGCGTGCGCGATATCGTGATTTGCGGCCACTCCAACTGCGGCGCAATGACGGCGATCTCGACCTGCATGAATCTCGATCATCTGCCGGCGGTGGCAGGCTGGCTGCGTCACGCGGATGCGGCCAAGGCGGTCAATGCCTCACGCACCTATGCTTCGGATGCCGAACGTCTCGATGCGCTGGTCAAGGACAACGTGATCGCGCAGCTTGGCAATATCCGCACGCATCCTTCTGTGGCCGTCGGACTCGCCAATAAGACCTTGCAATTGCATGGCTGGATTTTCCAGATCGAAACCGGCGTAATGCTCGCGCTCGATGGGCGCACCGGGGAATTCCTGCCGCTTGTCGACAATCCGGAAATTTACGCGGGCTGAGGCGTGGATGGCGTGTGAGGTTCCGATGCTGAGTCGGAGCCATGGGTGCAGAGACACATCCGGCGATGAGGTGGCATCGAAAACCTCTTGGCGGCCTCTAGCGTCGCGGGAATTCATCCCTGTTGCGAGGCACACGTGAAGTCCCCTTCAATCGACGAAGCACCGGAACGCCAAGCTGATGCGCGGCTCGCTCTCGCCCGGCCGCTTGGGAATGCCATGCTCATGCGTGAACTGCGCCGCATAGCTCATGACGAGGCAACTGCCCGCTTCCAGTTCGACATGGAGCACCCCGCCCGCGCCCACCTTCGGACGGATCGACATGCGGCGGCTCGCGCCGAGCGAGATGATCGCGATAGGCTGCGCAGGCACTAGCCGCTCGGTCTTGTCGCTGTGGAGCGCGACGCTGTCGCTGCCGTCGCGATACAGATTGAGGCCGACCCGATTGAACGGCGCGCCGACGAGTGCGCGCACGGCCTCGAATGCCTCGGCTAACGGCGCGGGCAGGTCGGCGGATTCGCGCGAAAACGTGGCAAGCAGTCGCGGTACGGCGACTTCGCGCTCGTACATCATGCGTTGCTGGCTGATCCAGGCGATGTTCTGACGCGCTTGGTCGAACCAACGCTGCGCGATGGCGGCCGGCACTGCCTCGGGCAGGTAGCGGATGCCGCCCTCCCGATCGTGGAGAACGGACACGGGCTCTGGGGCGAACAGGCTAGGCTGGGACACCATGGCGAGGTTGGTGGCGCGGAACGGTCAGGGCATTTCATTATACTGTGTTTTTATACAGTATTTTGAGGCTGCCTTGCCGAACGGCTTATCCGCACCGGTCGCCCACGCGGGCAGGCACGGCTCAACGAGGCAGCCCATGCTCGATCGTGCCGCAACGATCGGCACCCGGAGGCCGGTGGCGTGACAACAGGCGGGCGCGACCCGCCTGCCTTTCGAAGACACGAGTTTCGACATCGGCGCCTGACAGTTCAGCGTCATGTTCTTCGCGGACAAAGCGCGAGCGTTTTTGAAGCTCGGCGCGTACTTCGGCACGGTGGCGTGCTGCTGTTCAACGTCTGGGATCGCATCAAGGAAAACCAATTTGCCGATACCGTCACGACGGCGCTCGCGGGTCTCTTGCCAACGGACCCGCCACGTTTCATGGCGCGCACGCCGCATGGCTATGTCGACAGGCAAGTGATTTCATGCGATCCCGCGGAGGCGGGCTTTGGTGCGGCGCCGCGCTTCGAGACGATCGCGGCACGCAGCCGCGCGGCATCGGCTCGCGAGCCGGCCGTCGCCTACTGCCAGGGAACGCCCTTGCGCAATGAGATTGAGGCCCGTTCTGGCGGCGCTGTGAAGGAGGCGATGTCAGCGTGCGCGACGGCGATCGCCGAGCGATTCGGCACGGGGCCCGTTGAAGGGAAGATTCAGGCGCACGCGGTTGTCGTGGCGCACTGATGGCGGATGGTAAAGGGTGGACACTGGTAGATCCAATCGGCCGCTAGCCGCCAGGATTCACGAGATCGTGTACCTGCTCTGCGTGCCGCCGTTGTAGACGTTTCTGGCGAATTCCAGAATCTGGACGCGGTTGCGGTCGAACGCGGCCAGCAACGCGAGCTCGTCCTCAAGTATGTCTGGATTCAGCTTCTTGAGCATTTTGTCGTCGACCAAGAAGGCAACCTCGCGGGAATTGTCGTAGCCCCAGAAGCACACACCGTGTCTGGAGGCGTCATAGACTCGACTAGGATTAGGAAAGTTGAGCATGACGCCGTTTTTCCCTGCTATTCACCGACGCGGGTATATCGCCACTTGCTCGCGTTGACGTCGATGCGAGCGTCGTTATCGCACCGCTTCTGGGCGCGCTCGCTTTCCGCCTTCGCCAGTGCGGCGGCGCGTTCCTTCTGAGTCGCGATGAAGTCGCTTTGCCTCGCTGGCGACGACGAATAGGCTTTGGTTCGGTTTTGCATGCTGGTTCCAATAGGTGTTTCAGACCGCTGCGCGACTGCGACGGGGTCTTGTGATCGGCCTCTCCATGAGCGGCGTGAACGAATGCTTGCCAGCTTACGGTCGGCGCTGCGCATTGAACGATCGCGCACATCGAACCCTATAACAATGCGCTCTTTGCCACAGCGTTGCAAGCCCAATCGCGAAGCACGCTTTCATGTGTTTCGCAGTTCGTCGCATCAACACGGTGCACGCAAGGCCGTCATGTATCGCGCGGCATGCACCGGCATGTGACGACGCGTATCCGCGAGACCGCAGTGTTTGATAAGAAAGCGAAAAATAAGGATGTTTAAGGTTTTTTTCGCCGGTGTATGCTGGGGCACGATATCTGCCAGATCGCACACCCGGGCCGAAACGTTCGGTTGAAACGCTGTGCAGTTCCTCTCTGAAGCGAAGGCCTGATTGCCCTGTCACAGCGGTCTTCGGCACCACCAGTGACCCTTTGATCAGGTGAAACGACATGAGTGGGCCGCGAGGCCTCACTGTTCGCCTATAGGGAAGGCCGCCGCAATGAAACTCCGTGTTGGTTATGAACTGATTTACGAGTGCGAGCAGTACACCCCGATGATGCTGATGCTCAATACGCACTTCTCACGGGCGCAAGATATGTTGCAGGCGGATCTGCTTGTCGTCGATCCGGCAGTAAGCATCCTGCAGTATCGGGATGGTTTCGGTAATCTGTGCAGCCGCCTCGTCGCCCCGCCGGGTCGAATCGAAATGTCGACGAGCGCGTTGCTCGAAATTTCCGGCCAACCCGAAGAACGGGAGCCTGACGGTCACCAGCATCCGGTCGAGGAATTGCCCAACGAATGCATGGTGTTTCTACTGGGTAGCCGCTACTGCGAGACCGATCTGTTGTCCGACGTTGCGTGGCAGCTTTTCGGCCAATCGCCGCCCGGACGCGATCGGGTGCAAGCGATCTGTGACTTCGTTCATCGCCATATTGTCTTCGGCTACGAGTTTGCCCGGCCGACCAAAACAGCGTGGCAGGTCTACCACGAGCGACAGGGCGTGTGCCGCGATTTCGCTCATCTGGCAGTTGCATTGTGCCGAGCCATGAACATTCCTGCCCGTTACTGCACGGGATACATTAGTGACATCGGCGTGCCTCCGCCCCACAGTGCCATGGACTTCGCGGCCTGGTTCGAAGCTTATGTCGGCGGCTGCTGGCAGACATTCGATCCGCGCAACAACGTGCCGCGCGCTGGGCGCGTATTGATGGCCCGCGGACGCGATGCCGCCGATGTCGCGATAAGCAACACTTTCGGGGCGGCAAAGCTCGTGAAATTTGCCGTGCATTGTGCGCCGGAGGAGGTGTGAGTGGACCAACGGACTTTTGGCAGGCCTCACATGGCGTCGCCAGGTGGGACTGCATGCACACCTGCTTACCGTGTCGGCGACCGTCCGACTTGAGTCACGAAGAACGATCACAGATACGCCCACCAAACTCGCACCTAATTGGCCGTCTCCGTTCGCGAACCCATCCCCGCACGCTCGAGCCACGAGCGGAACAGCACGACCAGTTCATCGTCCGACTTCCCGTCCGCAACGTAAGTGCAATAGCTCCGCGACGGCAGACGGGGGCCGTCGAACGGAGCGACGAGCCGGCCAGCCGCGAGATCGTCGGCTACGAGCGCAGTCGGTCCCATTGCGATCCCTATTCCGTCGATGGCGGCTTGCAAAGTCAGATAGAAGTGGTCGAAGGTCAGCGTCGCAGCCGGCTTCAGGGCAGGGATTCCGACCCGCGCCAGCCAGTCTGGCCAGAGTCGCGGCAGACTCGACGTGTGCAAAAACGTATGCTGCCGCATATCGCCCGGCGTGCGCAGCGGTAGTCGCAGCAGGAGCGCCGGGCTACAGACCGGAAGCCTTTCCTCGGAAAGGAAAAGCCGCATCGAGTAGCCATAGAACGTGTCCGGGCCGCCCCGGATGATGACGTCAAAGGTCTGCTCCACACTCTCCACCGGTTCGTTCGACGTCTCGACCTTGACATCCACATCGGGATGCTCCGCGCGGAATTGAGCCAGTCTCGGTACCAGCCAACGCAACGTGAATGTCGCGGGCGCGTTGACGGACAGGGTCCGCGAGATGGGTTCCGGGAAACCATATCGGGCGGTGGCTTGCGAGAGTTGCTCGAACAGAGGGCCGACCTCCGCAAGATAGGCCTTTGCCGCCGGCGTCAGCAACACGCGCCGGTTGTGCCGTTCGAATAACGCCGCGCCGAGCCACTCCTCGAGCAGCCGCACGTGCTGACTCACCGCACCCTGAGTGACGTTCAGTTCCGCCGCGGCCTCCTTGAAGCTGCCGAGGCGGCCTGCGGCCTCGAAGGCGCGCAATGCATTTAGTGGCGGCAATACCCGTTTCATTCGAAATAGTTAATCTAACTCGAATGGGCAATTTATCTGGTTTGCCGCGGCGCCACAAGATAGATATTCTTCCGGCATCCAATTCTCCGGGGCGCGCATGCTCAGTTATACCGGCGGTTTCGTCCTCCTCGCCGCCGTCCTGCACGCAAGCTGGAACGCGATGCTCCACGGCAACGACGACCGGTTCCGGTCCATGACGTGGATGAGCATCGCCATCGCGGCCGTCTCCACCCTCGTGATCCTGTTCACGCCGTTACCGGCCAGCGCGGCCTGGCCGTACATCGTCGCTTCGGGGCTCGTGCATATCGTCTACAACGCGACCCTCGTGCGGTCATACCGCCGCAATGATCTGGCGCAGGCGTATCCGGTCGCGCGCGGCTCATCGCCGTTGCTCGTCACGCTGGGCGCGGCGCTCTTCACGCATGAGGCGGTCGGCCCCTTGCACGTGCTCGGGATCGTGATGATCTCGGGAGGCATCATCGCGATTGCACTCGAGGGGCGTCATGTCTCGCGTGCGGGTTTGCTGGCCGCGCTGACGACCGGCGTGACGATCGCCGTCTATACCGTGATCGACGGCATCGGCGTGCGCTTATCCGATGGCGAGGCGCTCGCCTACACCGCGTGGATGTTTCTGTTCTATTGGCTGATGCCGGTACTGTTCATCGCGACGCGTGGGCTCACGGCGCTGTGGTCGCCGGCAGGGGCGGCGCCTGGGGCAATCGGCTGGTCGCTCGTTGGCGGCCTGATATCGATCGCGGCGTACGGCATCGTGATCTGGGCGCTGCAGTCGGGCGCGATGGGCACGGTGTCGGCGTTGCGCGAGACCAGCGTGGTGTTCGCGGTGCTGATCGGGCGAGTGTTCCTGCGCGAAACAGTAAGCGCAAAGCGCTGGTTGGCCTGCCTGGTCGTCGCGGCCGGTGCGGCTTGTCTGGGCTTTTGACACGGCCTGGCGCGCGTGATTTCTTTCCCGTGCATCATCACTTCCCCGGGCAGGGCGGCTGAACGCAGTTAGCGCGCAGCTTGCAGCCGGGTGTGGCGAACGCAACGCGCCGTCTAACTGCTCGCTGATGACAGCTCGACGCGCTTGCGTTGCAGGAACCGGCGCACGGCCGGATCGCGTTCGAGTCCGATCGCCAGCTCGTATGCGCCGAGCGCTTCGGCCGTCACGCCGGCCCGCGCGAGCAGATCGGCGCGCGCGGCCCAGTATGGCTGGTAGTCGGCCAGCCGAGGATCGTCCGCATACGGCTCGAGCGCGTCGAGCGCCGCCTGCGGGCCGTCCCGTTCCGCCAGAGCGAGCGCGCGGTTCACCGCGACCACCGGCGACGCGGCAATCGCGAGCAGCGCATCGTAGAGCTGCACGACCTCGTCCCAGTTCGGACAATGCGTCTGGCAGCGGTGCACGTGCGCCGACTGCAGCGCGGCCTCCAGCTGAAAGCGTCCGATTGCGTTGAAGGTGTTCGCGCGCCGCAGCAGTCTGTCGGCAGCCTCGAGCATCGGCGCATTCCATTTCGCAGGATCCTGAGCGGACAGCGGCACGTAGTCACCCGCCGCATCGCGTCGCGCGCCGCAACGCGCCTGTGCATACAGCATCAGCGCCAGCAGACCAAGCGCCTCCGGCTCCCCGGGCAACAGTTCGACGAGCAAGTGAGCGAGAAACAGCGCCTCGCCGGTGAGATCGCGCCGCCCGCTATCGCAGCCGACCGGGTCGGTCCACCCCTCCGCATACACGGCATAGGCCGCTTCCAGCACCGCAGCCAGCCGGCCGGGCAACTCCTCGCGCTCGGGCACGCTGAACGGAATGCCGGCTTCGCGGATCTTGTTCTTCGCCCGCACGAGGCGCTTGCTCATCGCAGCGGGCGACATCAGGAACGCGGAGGCAATCGTCTTCGCTTCGAGCCCGAGCACCACCTGTAGCATCAGCGGCGTGCGAATCGCGGCCTCGAGCGCAGGGTGCGTGCACGCGAACAGCAGCGCCAGCCGCCGGTCGGGCAACGCGCCCGCTTCACGCTCGTCGACCTCGTCGGCGAGGATCGTGAGCTGATTGACCACGTCGTCGCCGACGCGGCGATGGCGCGCGCCGTCGATCGCCCGCCGGCGCGCGACCGTCATCAGCCATGCTTCGGGATTCGCCGGGCAGCCTCGCGCCGGCCAGTCGGCGAGCGCGGCCGCAAACGCGTCGGCCAGTGCGTCCTCGGCTGCCGCGACGTCGCGCGTGCGCATCGCCAGCAGCGCGACGAGCTTGCCGTAGCTGCGCCGCGCGACCGCCTCGGCAATCGATCGCGCGGCGCCGTCGGCGTCAGGGCCGCAGCCGGACGAACTCATGCGGATGGCGCGTCGTAGGGGGCAGTCCACACCGGGCGCACTTCCATGAGGCCGTGCGCCGCGCCGGGACAACGCGACGCCCACGCGATCGCGGCGTCCAGGTTCGGCACGTCGATGAGGTAGTAGCCGGCGAGTTGCTCCTTCGAATCGGAATACGGTCCGTCGAGGACCTGCGGCTTGCCGTCGACGAGCCGCACCGTGGTCGCCGCGTTCGTGTTCTGCAGCCGGTTGGCGCCCAGCAGAACCCCCGCGTTTTTCAACGATTCGGTGTACGCCTGGTACGCGGCGACGCCTTGCTGCCGCTCGCTGTCGGTCATCTGGTTCCAGCCGTTTTCTTGGGAATAAATCATCAGCAGGTATTGCATATGAGCCTCCGTCATGGGTTGAGGCGGGTGAATGACATCGAGCCGCCATCACAATGACGCGCGGGCGGCATGCCGACGGACAGGCGGCCTCGAAAAAATCGAGGACCGCGCGCCGCTCTATCCGTTTGGCTCCGCCGAGGACTTGCGCGAGGGCGGATGGGGCGGCCCGCCGCCGGCTCCGCGCGGCCATCCATTTCAGCGGACCACTGCAGACTGCATTAAAGCCCTGTTTCCGCAGGTATCGCAACAGCCCCCGCGAGGATGTCCGACGTTCAATTGTCGTGGCCTTGACTCCCACGCGAGCACGGTAGCGAACAACCCGCCGGCCGTTCGCTTCGTCGTGCCGCCAGATTTGCGACCGGCCGCCGTCGCGTCGATCACCCCTCCAGCGGGCGTCGCATACCACGCGTCGTCGGCGGCAAGGAAAAAGGCGGTTTTAGCACGTTCCCGATCCGCTTGAACGGCACCGTGGCGGAAGGGCTTGACCGGACTGGCGCAGTTGCTTTTGCGCAGCCCCGCATTGCTCGCGAAAGCACGTCGATCGGGCCGGGGCTGGCCGCATTGACGCGAATGCCGCGCGGCGCGTCTTCGCGATCCAGAAGAGCGCTGTGTCTGCGCGACGCCAACCTCGTCAGGTACGAGCCGTCCACGGCCAAAGAAAAAATATTTCAAACCCGCCACAATATGCGCGCCCCTCAAACGTCTTCAGACGCATGGAACCGCCACCCACCTCGGACACGATGACCGAACGAGACAGCGACATCACCGCGACCGTGGTGCGTGAGCGCACGAGGCTCGTCAATTTCATCCGGCGCCGCATACGCGACCCGAACGATGCCGAGGACATCCTGCAAGATGTTTTCCAGGAATTCGTGCGGGCGTACCGGCTTCCCGCGCCGATCGAACAGGCGAGCGCGTGGCTTTTCCGTGCCGCGCGCAATCGCATCATCGACCGTTTTCGCAAGAAGAAGGAAGAGCCGCTGGCGGATCTCTTCGAGGAGGACGACGCCGACGGTGAGTACCGTCTCGACCTTTCCCTGCCGGCGCACGATGCGGGTCCCGAAGCCCTCTACGCACGCGCCATATTGCTCGACGCATTGCAGGAGGCGCTCGACGAGTTGCCGCCGGAGCAACGCGAAGTGTTTATCGCGCACGAACTGGAAGGGCGGTCTTTCAAAGACATGGCGGCGGAAAGCGGCGTGACGCTCAATACGCTGCTTGCGCGCAAACGCTACGCAGTCTTGCATCTGCGCGCGAGGCTTCAGGCCATTTATGACGAACTGGATATTTAGAGGAGTGGACGGATGAACTTTCGAATCAGATGGGCAGGCAAGGCGCTGCTCGTGGTGATCGGTATAGGTGTGCTCGGATGGGCCGTCATGATGCTATGGAACTGGGTCGTTCCGGCGCTGTTCATGGGCGCCCGTACGATCGATTTCGCGCATGCCCTTGGCTTGCTGGTTTTGAGCCGCATCCTGTTCGGCGGATTCCGCGGACGCAGTGGCTGGCGCGAGCGCCGGCATTGGCGCAAATGGGAAGCCATGACGCCGGAAGAGCGGGAACGATTCCAGTCGGCATGGTGCTCGCGGTCGGCCCGTCCGGTGCATCCCGCACGAGGCGCGGAAGATTGAACGTATGCAAACAGGTCGGATAAAAAACCGGCTGAGCCGGGAGAACGTATGACATCTACTGCCACCACGCTGTTGCATCGGCTTCACGAACAGAGTCAAACTGAAGTGATGGCCCGCGCCCGCGCGCGGTTCCGTGGATCGAGCGAAGAGTTTCTGACGCTCGCGGAGGAATACGACACGCTCGCCCCTCGTTTGCGTGGACGCTTCCTCGAAACGCTCGGGCTCTCCAGCGAAGATTTCGAATCTTCGCACGACACGGCGCTGTCGCTGGCGGTGTCCGCGGAAACGGGGCGATTTTTACGCAACATGGCGCTCGCGCACAAGCCGGCTCGAATTCTCGAACTCGGCAGCTCCTGCGGTGTGTCCACGCTGTATTTCGCCCAAGCGCTTCGTACGCTCGGCGGCGGCGTGGTTGTGGCGACCGAACTCGATCCGGCGAAGTGCGCCCAGCTTCGGGCTCATGTTCGAACGGCGGGTGTGGCGACATACGTCGATCTTCGGGAGGGCGATGTCTTCCAGACCGTTTCCGAACTGCACGGCACGTTCGACATGGTGTTCATCGACGTCTGGGCCGACACGTATCTGGATCTGTTCAGGCAGAGCGAGCGCCTGCTACGTCCGGGAACGATTATTCTCGCCGACAACATGTACACCGCCGAAGACGCCGTTCGTCCATACAAGCAGTACCTCGACGGCAATCCGCGCTTTGCAACCACGACGCTGGATTTCGAATCGGGGATCGAGTTTACGGTCGTCGTTTCGTAGGTCGACAAGCGGGGCGCTCTTCTTCGGACAACGACAGATCCGTGCTCTCAGGCGCCCACGTCCTACGCAGCAGACAAAACTCGCCCCACCAACGAAAACGCGGCGCATCGAACCCGATGCGCCGCGCGCCGCAACCGACAGTCCCGAAAGACCACCGGTCACGTGCCTCTACCCTCCATCAATTCGACGTCACGAGCGAACCGGACGGCACGATGCGAAGCGCGCCCGGATTATCCGCCGCCGGATTCGACCAGCGCAGATGCATGCTGGCCGGCCCCGTGCCGTGCACGTACTCAACCTTGATCGACGCGCGCTGCTTCGCCGTAAGCCGGGCCTTGCCGCTGACGCTCGATTGCGACGCGCTCTTCTTGTCGATCACCTTCACGCCATTGATCCACAGACGCGCCACGTTGTCGCTGTCGATCGAGAACGTGTAGGTGCCTTCCTTCGCTGCCTGGATCGCGCCGGTCCACCGCACGCCGTAGCCGGTCGCGTTGACGCCCGCGGAGGCGTCGGGCGAATCCGTGCCGCGCTCGGTGTTCAGGTCGAAATCGATCATCGGCGTAATCGACGTCTTCACCGGGGCGCTCGCGAAGGTCGGATCGTTGTAGTAGCCGACTTGCAACACCGGCAGCTTGACGTTGAAGCCGCCCGTCAACGCCTGGGTCTCCGACGTTTGCCACGGATGGCCGTCCGGATAGATCGTCCCCTGGAACGGCGTCGCCGGCTCGACCGAGGCGGGTGCGCCTGGCACTTCGCCCCAATGGAAGCGCGTGTTCGTGCGGCCGATCATCAGCTCCCACACGATGAAGCCGGTCGTCCCGCCGTAGTTGGCGACGATGCCCGGCATGGTTTGACCCGCGGTGCCCGTGAAGCCGCGTTGCAGCGTCTCCGAGTTCAGCGCGCTGACATTGCTGCCGTTTGCTGGTCCGCCATACGGATTGCCGTACGGATGGAACGCGTAAAAGTCCGAGAAGTACGTGCCTTCATCCTCCTGCACTTGTGGCGAATTGATCGGCTGCGTCGCGCCCGCATTCAGGATCGCGATGCGCGCGTCGTTCATCATGACCGCGCGCGTGTTCTGCAGCGAGCCGTTGCCGCTGCAGCCCGGCTCGTTCATCGGCTCCCAGAAGATGATGCGCGGGTCGTTGCGGTGCGGCGCCACGAAGTCGGTGATGTAGCTCGCGAGGCTCTGCTTGTACGTGACGGCGGAGTTGGACGCGCTCGGCTGGAAATACGCCTGTTCGACCGGCGTGCCCGGCGACTGCACCCACCGGCTGTTATGCACGCCCCAGACCGGCGCCGGCTGCGGACCGTACTGCGGCGTCGGGTTCCAGCAATCGTCGTAGAAGATCGGCGAGACCTTGATGCCGTGGCGCGCGGCAATCTTCAGCAGGTTTTCGAACTTGCTCAGGAATGCCACACGATCGTTGGCCCACACGAGGTAGTGCAGGTAGACGGCGATCGTGTTCATGCCGTAGGTCTGCGCGTACGTCAGCTCGCGGTTGACGATCTCGGGGTCGTAGTTCTCCCAGAAGTCGATCGCGTTGACCGCGTTCGACGGCGTGTAGACCGCGCCGACCACCTTCGAAAAATCGAAGCTCGGCGAAGTCACGCTCGGATACGTGTGGATCGTGATGTTGCTGAACGTCGCGCCGACGCCAAAACGCCGCAGCCCGAAGCTGCCCGACCTGAACACCGCGGGCAGGGCATTGGTGGCGTCGCTGACGCTGATCACGCGCTGGTTGTCGAGGTCGACGGTGATTGCCGTGCCGCTCGTCGTCACCTTCAGATGGTGCGTGCTGCCGCCGACGACCGTACTCACCGGGTACGAGATGAAGTTCGTCCAGTTGTTGTTCTGGCGTCCCACGACGACCGAGTGCGTGCCCGTATCGAGGCCGATGAAATAGCCGGTCAGGCTGTCGGGGCCGCCGGCCGTCGGGTTGGTCGTGCGCACGATGAAGCCGGCGTTCGCGGCGCCGCTGCCGACCGGCGCGCTGACCGTCACATCCGCTTCGTAAGACGCGGTGGCATAGGTGCTGGCGAGCGCGACGGTCTTGTCGCCGGCGCCGGTGCCGTTGGTGGCCGGCGCGGGAATCGTGATGCTCGCGTTGCTCGTGCCTGGGCCCCAGCCTTCGGTCGAGCCGGGCGCGAGGTAGTTCGTGAAGTCGCCGAACGAGAGCGTGGTCGTGGAGACCGGCGTGGGCGGTGCTGGCGGGGTGTAGGGCGGCAGGCCGAGGGTGGGATCGGCGATCACGAGCGGCGGTGTCGTCGTTTTCATCCCGAGCGGCACGCTCTTCGCGGCCTTGAATTCGCTCTGGACGTTGGCCGCGTCGGCCTGCGCCGCGGCGGAGGCTGCGGCTGCCGCCGAAGCCGATGAATCGACTGCGTTGACCTGCTTGTCCGCCGACGCGGACACATTCGGCGACCCGTCATTACCGCCGCAAGCGCCCAGCAGCGCGAGCGTCGCCAGCATAAAGTAATTGCGCACCTTTATCTCCTGATGTCCCCGCTTAATTGATGGTCATAATTATTATTAAATCTGCATGCGGCCGTAGATGTTGGCACCGGACGCATCGATGCGGAAATCGATATGAATAATATTATTAGTTTGGCCGCGCTGTATCGGTACATACCCGCAATTGTCGAATGAAGGCCGCCGGGTACTCGCGAGGGCGATGGGCAGCAGGTCATGCGCAATGGATTAACTGCGGTTGCCGCTGTCGATCGGTCACGAGCAGCGGGCATAATCCGTTTTCCACCCGCTCGCGCGAACAATGCGATGTAGTGTTCGCGCGATCCGGCGATGCACTGCTTCGCTCGCCCTTAGGACAACCTATGCCGCCTTCCGTCGCCATTCGCCCGAGCGCCGTGCCGCTGCGCAGCGTGGCGCTGATCCTCGTCTCGATGTTCTGCTTTGCGGTCGTCGATGCGCTGGCCAAATCGGTGGCGCTCGCCTATCCGGCCAACGAGGTGACGTTCTTCCGCATGCTGTTCGGCCTGTTTCCGGCGGTGGCGGTGTGCCTGCGCGGCAAACCCCTCGCCGCACGCCTGAAGCATATGGATGTGCGCGGGCAGACCCTCCGCTCGCTGACCTTGCTCGGCGCATCGGGCCTGTTTTTCGCGGGCCTGCCGTATATGCCGCTCAGCGAAGCGGTGGCGATCGTGTATTCGGAGACCTTGCTGGTCATCGTGCTCGCGCCCCTGCTGTTGAAGGAAGCGCTCAAGCCGCGCGACGCGCTTGCGGCCGCAATCGGTTTTGTCGGCGTGCTGTTCGTGGTGCGCCCGGACGGTGCGCATTCGAGCTGGCTCGGTCCCGTTCTGCTGATCGCGAGCGCGTTGTTCGGCGCGCTGTCGATCATCCAGATCAAGCGCATTCGCGCCACCGACGATTCGGCCACCACCGTGCTGTACTTCACCGTGGTCGGCACGCTCGTCATGGGCGCGTCGCTGTTTTTTGCGTGGCGCACGCCGTCGTTCAACGCGCTCGCGGTGATGGCGTTGCTCGGCGCGTTCGCCACCGCCGGCCAGTTGCTGATGACGATGGCGTTCCGTCAGGCCGACGCCGGCGCGCTCGCGCCGTACAACTACACGAGCATCGTGTGGGCCGCGCTATTTGGCTACCTCGCGTGGGGCGAGACGATCGGCGCGATGTCGCTGCTTGGCATCGCGCTGATCGTCGGCAGTTCGATTGCGGTCGCCATGCGCCGGAAACCGGAAGAGGGGCCGCTGGTGTAGGCGTGCGTGGTTCTGCGCTGTTTGTGGCCCGAAATGGCTGGCGTTGGGTGCGCAGTCCACCCATTCAATCTTCTTAACAGAACTGGCTTTTCCCGCCATACGGCCTGCCTGATCCGCCGATTCGACATCCGCCAAACATAAACAGAAAATCGGATGCATCCAGTGCGCGTGCGCTTTCGTACGTGGATTGATCGGTCGGAAAGTTGCGGCCGTGACGGCGGCATCCATCGTATCGATCGTCGCCGACCCTCTGATCATTCGGGGCGCGTTGCGCACGCCGTCACATGGCACGCACGGCGCCATGTCCATTATTGGAAGGGGATACGTTGTGTACAGCGAACCTGGAAAGGTGGTGTTCACGGGCATCGTCATGGGCGTCCTTGCGATCGGCGCTGTTTTGTACGTGTCGGAGTCTGAAGACGACGGGTCGCCAGTGGATGAACTCGACCTCGCAAGTCGTGACGAACTGGCGTATTCCGCGCGCGGTGACGTCACAAGTGGAGCGGTCATGTACGGCGCCGTCAAATCTCGCAGCGATTCGGCCGCAAGCGTAACGGATCGTTTGCGCGCGTCGCGCAGAAGTCTGCTGCGCGACGATGTCGCCGCCGCGCGCGCGCAACCGAATGAGATACGTGCGACGCGCGAGGCTGACGGCCCGGTGGTTGAGGTGAAGAAGCGGGCGCAGGCGGATCAGGAGCGGCGTGCGTTTACGGTATCGCAAGCAGAGAAGGCTGCGCGAGCGGTGGAGAAAGCGGGGCGAACGCCGGCCTCTTCGCAGGTGAAAAGCGCTCACTCGCGCGATAGCCGCATGGCGACGCGCGCGCATTCGAATCATGTGCCGAGCTATACGAAGAACCCGCGTGCGGCCGAAACCGTGACGGCGATTCCTGGCGCTTATAGCGTACGGAGTGGGAGCGTGTCGGCGGCGAGCGCGCTGCCTCATGCAAGTGAGTCGGCCGATGTGCCGCATGCGATGAAAGCGGTGGAGAACGAGCCCGCGAGGCACGATGCACCCCTTGTGCCCATCGCGCCGCTTGAAGAGGCGCCCTTGCAACAGCCGCAGCCTGATGTGCAACCCGCGCTGTCGGCACCGCAGACCGAACCGGTCGCGCAAGCCTTGGTGCAGCCACGGCTGGTTCAGACCACGCCGTCAGGCGGCGTATTGCCGGACCTGGACGGCGGACCGAAATCGCGCGCGCAGGTACGCGCGGGGATCGTTCACGCACGGGAGGACGGCAGCCTTCCCGCGTTCGGCAATCCCGACCCCGCCGGCCCGGGCGGCGCGCCGAATCTGACGGGTGCGCCGCGTCCGTGAATGCGGGCGCTGCGCGGTGCAGCGTTTCGCATCGCGATGTCTGCATCGCTTCGCCAATGTGCGTCGAGGCATACGCCGGCCAGGCCCGATCGCACGCTCCGGACCGGCGACGCTCAGCGCAGTGACGCGGCCAGCCGCGCGAAGATCGGCTCGTCGGTGCGATCGAACGCGAGCGGGGTGACCGACACGCGCCCCGACGCGACCACGGCGGTTTCGCTATCGAGATCGTTGGCACGCGTGCCGCGTTGAAAACGTAACCAGTGGTAAGCCATGCCGCGAGGGTCGACTTGCGGTAGCACGTCGATATCCTCGACGAGGCCGACGCCTTGCTTGGTTGGCGTGAGCGGACCAGCGGCGGCTGCGTCGACATCGGGGAAATTGATGTTCAGGCAGGTCGGCGCGGCATGCTCGATCGCGAGCAACTGACGGATCACCCCGGGGGCGAGCGCGCGTGCGGTATCCCAGCGCACCTTGTCGCGATTGCTGAAGGTCTGGCTCAGCGCGAACGACGGCAGCCCGAGCAGCAGGCCGGTCATCGCCGCGCCGACTGTGCCCGAGAACATCGTCTCGACGCCGAGGTTGCCGCCGCGATTGATGCCGGAAAGAACCAGCGTGGGCGGCGCGTCGCGCATCAGATGGCGCACGCCCATCACGACGCAGTCGCCAGGCGTGCCCGTCACGCCGAACCGCCGCTCGCCCTGACGGCTCACGCGCAGCGGCGAATGCAGGCTGATCGAATGCGAGGTGCCGCTCTGATCGTGTTCGGGCGCGACCACCCAGACTTCGTGCGCGAGTTCGGCGGCAACGGCTTCGAGCACGGCGAGGCCGGGCGCATCGATACCGTCGTCGTTCGTCAAAAGCACTCGCGGCACTTTGGATTCG
The DNA here is from genome assembly GCF_902859935.1 of Paraburkholderia fynbosensis. Classification (GTDB taxonomy): domain Bacteria; phylum Pseudomonadota; class Gammaproteobacteria; order Burkholderiales; family Burkholderiaceae; genus Paraburkholderia; species Paraburkholderia fynbosensis. Next base: position 196,230 of record NZ_CADIKI010000009.1, on the reverse strand, counting down.
TAGGTGGACATCGCAGCAAACTCCTCTTCGTGGATAAGGAAACGGAAGGCTCATTATCGGACTATCGGGGCTCGCGTGTCGCGAGCGGCGGCGCGGCGCGCATTCGTTGCGGATATCGAGCGGCTATGCAAAGGCTTATTGGCGGGTTTTAAAATGAGCAAAGAGTATTTGCTGTTCAGGCAATAGTGGTGGAAATGAGTGACGTTCCTGACATTTCATTGCTATTGGTTTAGATCGAAACTAAATGGAATGAAAAGTAACTGCGCGGCCCTGTGTCAGGCAGGACGGTGGATAGTTATCTGTCCGCGCCAGGATCGGAGAAAAATCAATAAAATCAGTGCATTTCTGCAAACTGCGAAGCGCGGCACATTTATTTTTCATCCCTGCTCTGTCCTAAAATGCTTGTCCTGGACGGCGAAATAAACGGAAAGCAAAAAAACATCTAAGTCGTAAAAACACAACGCCGTGATCAACTGAAAAATACTTTTTCAATTTGTCGGCTATTCTCCGCCGCTCGATGGCATCCGCCATTCGAATCTGGAGAGAAATCAATGAAAAAATTCGTACTGTCGAGCCTCTCGCTCGCGCTCGTCAGCGCTGCGGGCGCCGCTCACGCACAAAGCTCCGTCACGTTGTACGGCCTGATCGACACGGGTCTTACCTACACGAACAACTCCGGCGGCAGCAACAACTTCCAGCAGGCGAGCGGCCTGCTCAACGGTAATCGCTGGGGTCTGCGCGGTTCGGAAGATCTGGGCAACGGCCTGAAGGCGATCTTCGTGCTCGAAAGCGGCTTCAACCTGTCGACCGGCAAGATGGGCCAGAACAGCCGTATGTTCGGCCGCCAGTCGTTCGTCGGTCTGTCGAGCGATCAGTATGGCGCGGTGACGCTCGGCCGCCAGTACGACAGCGTGGTCGATTATCTCGGCCCGCTCGCGCTGAACGGTACGCAGTACGGCGGCACGCTCGCGTCGCATCCGTACGACAACGACAACCTGAACAACTCGGTGCGTATCAACAACTCGGTCAAGTACCAGAGCGTCAATTACGGCGGCTTCAGGCTCGGCGCGCTGTACGGCTTTTCGAACGCGGCGGGCAGCTTTGCCGACAGCCGCGCTTACAGCGTCGGCGCGTCGTACACGTTCGGCGGCCTGAAGGCGGCGGTCGGATATCTGCAACTGAACGGCGCGGGCTCGACCACCAATTCGAGCGGCGCGGTGGCCTCGGGCGACTCCACCTTCACGGCGGCGCGTCAGCGTACCTATGGCGCGGGTGTCAACTACGCGTTCGGCGCGGCGAATGTCGGCCTCGTGTTCACGCAAACGCAACTGAGCGACGCGAGCGCGATCGGCACTTCGGCATCGGGCACGACGAGCGGTCTGACGCTCAACGGCGGCAGCGCGCGTTTCACGAACTACGAACTGAACGGCCGTTACGCATTGACGCCGGCGTGGACGGTGTCGGGCGCGTACACGTTCACCGACGCGCGTCTGAACGGCGCGAGCCCGAAGTACAACCAGCTCACGTTGCAGACCGACTACGCGCTGTCCAAGCGTACCGACGTCTATGCTGAGGCGGCGTATCAGCATGTCGGCAGCACGGGCAACTCGGGCGTAACGGCCGATATCGTCGGCGTGAGCGCATCGTCGACCGATACGCAGGTGGTCGGCACGGTGGGTATCCGTCATCGCTTCTAAGCGGACGTTTTAGCGTCACGCTGCGAAAAAAGCCCGTCATTGACGGGCTTTTCTCACTTCTTTCTTGCGTCTTCTGATTTTGTTGCCGGGCGCGTACCATGCAGACTGCTTCGTGCGCCGCCCCGACCCGGACACAAACGGACTTCGTCGGCGCGTGATCGAGCTGGCCGCGCGCGTCACCCATCACCTCTCGCCGGAAGTACAGACATGCAGATAGAACCGTTTGAGATCGCCATTCCCGATCGTGACATCGACGATCTGCGCGAGCGCATTCGCGCCACGCGCTGGGCACCGGGCACGCCGTCGCCTGCATGGCAGCAAGGCGCCGACCCCGCGTGGTTGCGTGAACTGGCGACGTATTGGGCCGAACATTTCGACTGGCGCGAGGCCGAACGCAAATTGAACCGGCAGGCGCAGTTCATGACTGATATCGGCGGCCAGCGCGTGCACTTCGTTCATCGGCGTGGCGAGGGGCTCTCGCCTTATCCGCTGGTGATCACGCATGGCTGGCCCGGTTCGTTCTTCGAGTTTCACGCGTTACTCGACCAGCTCTGCGACCCGGCCGCCTTCGGCGCCGATCCCGCCGACGCGTTCGATGTCGTCGTGCCGTCCCTGCCAGGCTTTGCGTTTTCGCCTGCGCCCGCGCAGCCGGGCACGTCGGCGTTTCAGGTCGCGGACCTGTGGGTGTCGCTGATGCGCGGTCTCGGCTACGAACGCTTCGGCGCTCAGGGTGGCGACCTCGGCGCGGGCGTGTCCATCGCGCTCGCCGCACGGCATCCGCAAGCCGTCGACGGCATCCATCTGAACTTCCTGCCCAGTTCGTATGAGCCCGCTATCGGCGCGGCCCGGCAGCCGCTCACGCCCGACGAGGAAAAATTCCTGCGCGATAAAGCCGAATGGGCCGCGCTCGAAGGCGGGTATGCGCATATGCATAGCACCAAACCGCAGACCGCGGCCGCCTCGCTCAACGATTCGCCGGTGGGGCTTGCCGCATGGATCGGCGAAAAGTTTCGCGCGTGGAGCGATTGCGACGGCGATGTCGAGCGGGTGTTCTCGAAAGACGAGCTGCTCACCAACATCTCGCTCTACTGGCTCACGCAGAGCATCGGCTCGTCGATGCAGATGTATTGGGAGAACCGCTTGCAGCCGATGCGTTTCATCGACGGTCAGCGGGTCGTGCCTCCGGTCGGCTACGCGCATTTTCCGAAGGAACTGAGCCATCCACCGCGCAGCTGGCTCGAAAGAACCTTCGATGTGACGCAATGGACCGACATGCCGAGCGGCGGGCATTTCGCGGCGATGGAAAAGCCTGGTTTGCTTGCGACCGAGATCAGGCAGTTTTTCAGGCCGTTGCGGGAGAAGAGAGGCTAGCGAGGCGCGAGGCGCAAGTACGCCGCCTGCTTTGTCAGCCCCGCATAGCCCAAGCATGGAAGCGCGGCAGCACGCTCACCGGCACCCCGCGCCGTCGTCTCGGCAGGCAGGATCAGATGGGGCGGGCGCTTTTGCGTTGTACCGGGGTACATGCCGCTGAACAGGTTATCAAGTCACCCTTATCAATTTGATCGACAAGATCTTCAACGACGTCGGCATGATGCAACGACGCGTTGCTCGAAAAAGAGGCGCGCTTCGGTGACTTTTCGCCGAACCGTTTCTTGCGCCGCCTGTGCGTGGCGCGTCTGCGCGGCGGGCTGCGCCGCGTGATGAAGCGCGTGATGAAGCGGATCGTCACGACGTTGAACGTCGAAACCCCTCGCTGTGCGCCTGGACGGTAAACGCGCGCCATGCTTCACATTTTCACGTCGATGCGTCCGTAAACTCCGTTTGTTTCGTCATTCGGCCCGGCGGCGAAAAACAGTGTGTTGACCGGCTGATTGTCGAGCCCGTTGCCGAACGCGATACCCCACAAGCCGCTTTGTGAGAACGCCGAGCCGTTCGGCAGATTGATCGGGCCGCGCGGCTGGCCGCTCGCGGGATCGAATGCGTTGATCGTGCCGTCGCCGAAGTTGCCGATCAGCACGTCACCGCTGAAGCGGCCGAAATTGGCCGGCGCTTGCGTCACGCCCCACGGCGCATTCAGCGGGCCCGCCGAAGCGAAGCGCTGCATCAGATTGCCCGCCGTATCGAAGACATCGACGAAACCGAGGCCAGCGCCGTCGACGTTGTCGTGGGCGGCCGCATCCTGTTTCGCGTAAGTCACGAAGAGCTTTGTGCCGATCGCCTGAATGCCAAACGGCGCGAAGCCGGCGGGCAGCGTCGAGTCCTGAAACTTGCCCGGCATCGCCACCTTCGCGAAGCCGCGGTCGAACACGTCGATCCTGTTGTTGTGAAAGTCGGTCGCATAGAGGAAGTTGGCGCCGCCGTTGTTCGCCAGTGCGAGTCCCTTGTAGACCGCGCCGGCACTGCCGCCGTCGAACATGACGAATGCGGCTGTGGGCGCGACCGCGGGCGCCCATGCAGTGATCGTGCCGCCTTCACCTGCGAAGATGAATGCGCCGACGCCGGTCTTGCCGCCTTGTGTGACGCTGAAATCGCTGGTGCCGTTGAACACGATGCCAGTCGGACTGGCAGGTCCGGCGGTTCCATTCGGAATACTGACGACAAGCGATTGCGGCGTGCCGTTGCCGTCATACAGAGTCGCCAGCGAGGTAGCGTTGTCGGCCACCCAGACGAAGCCCTTCGGGTTGAACGCGACGCCCCACGCGTTTTTCAGGTTTGAGTCCGTGTGCGCTGCCGCGACCGAGCCATCGGACACCAGCATGGTCGAAACAAACGACTGCGTGCTGAGCGAATCGGAACTCCCTCCGCACGCGACAAGGCTCGTCAACGCTGCGCCGCCCACGACGGCGCTCAATACCTTAAGCACGGACTTCATGGCTGCACCTCCCAGATGACCGACGGTCATTGCGCCTATTGAACGCATTGGGTCGCGGCTTTATTCCGCGGTTCGAAGGGATTTTTTTAAATGGCATCGGCGAGGCGTTGGCGCGAGCTGCGCGATTTGCCTGAGTAGCCGCTTGTTGACCGAACGCATCGGTTTAGCGGAATCCGCCTGTAGTTCGAATGTTCGGTTCGCAGGCTCACTCGTGCGCAATGTAAATGACGCGATCGCCAGCCGCGTGCAAGGGCACAGTCGGCCGGTGCCAGCCTTCTATGGACTGCCGCGCCACGCCGTTGAGGTCGCGTCGCTGTCCACGATCGCCCGCGCAAAAAAAGACTTGACGCAGTGCGTCCATCGCTTATAGTTCACCATATGGTGAAGTCTCCAATCAGTCAACTCGATCGTACTTTTTCCGCCCTCGTGGACCCCACGCGGCGGGCCATCCTCGCGCGTCTGGAGCGTGAGCCCGGCCTCTCGGTGACGGAAATCGCGCGTCCGCTGCCGCTCAAGCTGCCGGCGGTCATGAAGCATCTCGACGTGCTCAGCGACGCGGGTCTGATCGCTCGCACGAAGAGCGGCCGAACCGTGTCGGTCGAACTCGTCGCCGCGCCGATGGAAGAGGTCATGGCCTGGCTGCGGCGCTATGAACGTTTCTGGTCCGCGAGTCTCGACCGGCTCGCCGATTTTGTCGAAGGGGAAGAGCAATGATGGAAGAGAAGCCGAGCCTGACAATCGTGCGGCGCCTGAAAGCGCCCCCGGCGAAGGTCTACGCGGCATGGACGCGTCCCGAGTTGATGGCGCGCTGGTGGGGACCCGACGCCGGGCCGGTGCTGAGCGCCGAAGCCGATCCGCGCGTGGGCGGCCGCTTTCGCGTGGTGTTTCAGACGCTGGACGGCGAAACGCATGACTGCCGCGGCGAATACCAGCAGGTGGAGGCGGATCGCAAGCTCGTCTTCACCTGGCAGTGGGTCACGCTGCCCGAGCGGCGCTCTCTCGTGACGATCCAGTTTCGGCCGATCGACGCAGGCACCGAAATGACCTTCACGCACGCGCAATTCTTCGACGAAGCCGCGCGCGATGGTCATCAGGCCGGTTGGAGCGGTGCGTTCGAGAAGCTGGAAAGTCTCATCGCCGAACTGAAAAGCGCAGTCGATAGCGATTGAATCTACTGCTTGCCAAACCCGCACTATGGCTTTTGTTTTGGACAGGCACCCGCAAGCGTGCCGTTATGCGAAGCATTTCGTTTGCGAATTGAATCTAGCGGAACCTGACCTTTAGCCGGCGCGTTTTTTTGCGAAGGTTTCGGCCCGTAATGCTTTGGGAAACGATGGCGAATGCGGTAACCAACCGGGAGTCACCATGAGCTTTATTTTTGCCCTGCTCCAAAAGATCAGCGATCTCTTTGCGTCACCGCATCTGCCGCTGGATTCGGACTACTCGTTCGAGGCGCGTACTCGCGAATCGAAGCGCATGCGTAAGGCACTTGCTACGTTGTTCCGCATTGAGCAGAGCGACAAAAACTAGTTGAACCGGCCCTCGCGCGGACCACCGCGTGAAGAGGCGCACTTTAGATGCGCAATGTCGGTCACCCCATGATATGAGTGCATACCGAGGTAGAACATGAAGCTCTACTATGCTGAAACGCTCGCGCCCCGCAAGGCATGCGCGGTGGCCAGATACTTAGGGATACCAATCGACTATGTATTCGTCGATCTGAAAAATGGTGAGCAAACGCGTCCCGACTATCTCGCGATCAACCCGAACGGCAAGGTGCCGAGCCTCGTCGACGGCGAGAAAAATCTCTGGGAAGCCGACGCGATCATCTGCCATCTCGCGCAGCGTGCGGAATCGGGACTCTGGCCACGCAGCGCGCAGCAGCAGATCGACGTGGTGCGCTGGCTGAGCTGGAACAGCCAGCATCTCTACCGGCAAGGAGGCTCGCTTTATTTCGAGCATCTGGTCAAGCCGTGGCTCGGGCTCGGCGAGCCCGAGCCGTCGAACGTCGCGCAGGCGCAGGGATTTTTTCGGCAGCACGCGAGCCTGCTCGATCAGCATCTCAAGGGACGCAAGTGGCTGCTCGGAAACGACCTGTCGATCGCGGATTTTTCCGTTGCGGTGACGCTGCCGTACGCGAAAAGCGCCGCCATGCCAGTGGACGAATTCCCGCAGGTGCAGCGCTGGCACGATCAGTTGAACGCATTCGACGCATGGCGCAATCCGTTTCCCGCGCGGCCTGCGCACGCTGCGACACAAGCGTGAACGCTGGATCATGTGCTGCGCGATCCTCGCACTGACGGTGACTTTGCTGACCGGCTGGCGAAGCGTTTCGCGCACGCCCGACGCCCGCGGCGCACGAGTGCGCCGGACGGCGATGGTGGTCATCGCAATCGGCGCGGCCGCCGGGTCTGCGATGGCGACGGATCGGTTCGCGGCGGCCGGTCAAGCGCCGTCGTGGCCCACGCGACTAGCCGGCATGCCGATCTGCGGTGAGCATTTCATCCGGTAGCGGCGGGGGCTGACGCGTTGCAAAAGGAGGGGTCTTGCACAGCGCACAGTGCGCAAGCCGCAGGGCTCGGTTCGAGCGCGGCCCCCGAACCCGAACACATCTCTCCGAATTGCCGTATCGTACGAGCTACCGCGTCTGGTTGCGGATCGAGGGTACGTCATGGCACTTTCGTCGAAAAACGATGGACGTCGCATCGACAGGCGCCGGTTTCTGCGCGCGGCGAGCGGTGCTGCAATCGGCTTGCCGGTTTCGCTTTCGCTGCCACCATTGGCCTCGGCGCAATGGCAAACTCAGCCGCAAACCCAATCCGAACCCGCCACGCCGCTGCCGCGCATGACGCAACGCGTGATTCCCGCTTCGGGCGAACGTCTGCCGGTGGTGGGCTGCGGCACCTGGCGCACCTTCGATGTCGGCGACGACCCCGCCGCGCGCGCACGACTCGCCGACGTGCTGCGCATCCTGTTCGAAGCAGGCGGTTCGGTCATCGACTCGTCGCCGATGTACGGCTCGTCGGAAGTCGTCGCCGGCGCGCTGCTCACCCAACTCGGCGCGCACGGCAAAGCCTTCGTCGCGACCAAAGTCTGGACCGAAGGGCGCGACGCAGGCATCGCGCAGATGGAAGAATCGCTGCGCCGGTTTCAGCAGCCACGCATCGATCTGATGCAGGTTCACAACCTGCTCGACTGGCGCACCCAACTCGCGACGCTGCGTGACTGGAAAGCGCGCGGCCGGATTCGCTATATCGGCATTACGCACTACACGTCGAGCGCATTCGGGGAGGTCGCGTCCGTGATGCGCAGCGAAAAGCCCGACTTCGTGCAGATCAACTACGCGGCCGACGACCGCACCGCCGAACAGCGCATCCTGCCGCTCGCGGCGGAGCAGGGCATCGGCGTGGTGATCAATCAGCCGTTCGGCGGTGGCGGCTTGCTCGTGCGTGTCGCCAAAACGCCGTTGCCCGCATGGGCGGCGGAAATCGGCTGCACGAGCTGGGCGCAGATTCTCTTGAAGTTCGTGCTCGCGCATCCTGCGGTGACGGTGGTCATTCCGGGCACAGGCCGTCCGCAATACATGGCGGACAATGTGCGGGCCGGTTCGGGGCCGTTGCCCGACAAGGCGATGCGCGCACGGATTGTCGCGGCGGTGAACGGCTAGTGAGCCGCTTTCGCCTGATCCGGCCGTGAACTCAATAGCTAGTTAAAATTAAATCCATTCGAATGCCTATTGGCAATGGCGCCGCGCCTTAGCACAATCGCGTGATAAAGAAAAATAAAATTTCCCGTAGTAAATCTCTAAATCGCGTTTCCGGAAGCATTTAGCTCCGTCGATTACCTCTTCCATTCGAAGTGCATACACAAAGTACGTCAACAGGAAAGATTGTGAAAGGAAGTTGACACGGGAACGTTTGCCAAACTAGGCTACGCACAGTCGTCCAAACCGACCTCGATGTGCTCACCGGCCTGCAGATGCAGGTGTGGTGTCGTTTTGCCGGTCGGCCAGGCGCCACATGGATGTCCTGCCAGACGGTTCAGGCATTCAATTTGAAAGCATTGTAATAAAAAACGGCGTGCAATTAAAAAATCAGCGACAAGTGCTGAGGCTTCAACACGCCTATTCATTCTCGCTAGCAATCCGGTGCTAGTGCGGAGACCTTTTTCGCTGAAAAAAGAGAAACGCAGCAGAAGCACTCAACGCACTTTCTTTAAGCCGATATTGTCCGTCGAGGATTAAAATGCGTATAAATTTCCGATTGCAGATACAGTGCCTGACGCTAGCCGGAATGGTGGTCCTGGCGGGCTGCGGCGGCGATGACGGCTCGTCCGCCTTGTCGAGCAAGTCCGCGCAGACGCCGACAGCCGCTTCCGAACCCGCGCTCGCGCCGCCGGCCGCGCCCCCCGTCGCGAATACATCGATCGACAAGACCGTGCCGCCAGTCGAACTGCCCGACACGGTCACGCCGGTCAACTACAAGCTCTGGTTCCGGCCGAACCCGGCGCTGTCTTCGTTCGACGGCCGCGCCGACGTGCAGATCAAGGTGCTGAAGGCGGTCAACGCCATCACGATCGCCGGGCATCGCATCAAGTTCACCAACGGCACGATCACACTTCAGCCAGGCAACATCCAGTTGATCGCCACGCCGCAGGACGACGGCGATTTCTATCAACTGCGTCCAGTGAGCGGCCAGATCGCCGCGGGCAACTACTCGCTGCACATGGAGTGGAGCGGCATCATCAACTTCAAGACCTATGACGACCCGGTCGCAAAGACCGGCGGCAGCTGCGGCGACGATCACTATCCGGGATGCTCCGCTGCCGAAGGCGTGTTCCGCGTCGATCTGAAGGCGACGGACGGCACCACGAGCGGCGCGATTCTCACGCAAGGCGAATCGAACCTCGGCCGTCAATGGTTTCCGGGCTGGGACGAACCGGCTTTCCGTCCCACCTACGAGGTGAGCGCGGAAGTCCCGCAGAACTGGAAGGTCGTATCGAACGCGGCCGAGAAACCGGCGGTGAACGTGGATAGCGGCTACAAGCTGGTGTCGTTCGAAAAGACGCCGCCGATGCCGTCGTATCTGCTCTTTTTCGGCGGCGGCCAGTTCGACATTCTCGAAGACGATTTCACGAGCCCGCTGCCCGACGGCAAAGGCCTGCATCTGCGCATCTTTACGCCGCCCGGCATGCGCGACTGGGCCAAGCCCGCGATGCAGCAGACCAAGCAGGCGCTCGACTACTACTATCGCTACACCGGCATCGCGCTGCCGCTCACCAAGTTCGACACTATCGCCGCTAACGACGCGTTCAAGGAGCAGAAGGACCTGAACTTCGGCGGCATGGAAAACTGGGGGGCGATTCTCGAATTTGCCGACGACATCCTGCCGGCGCCGGGCACCACGATGTCCGACTACGGCGTGACCGTGCTCACGCACGAAGCCGCGCACCAGTGGTTCGGCGATCTGGTCACGCTCGACTGGTGGGACGACGTGTGGCTCAACGAATCGTTCGCAACGTTCTTCGAGAACAAGACCAAGGTGCGCTTCTTTCCGGACCGCTTCAGCTGGGTCGACGACGTGAAGAACAAGTACGCGGTGATCAACGCCGATCTGAAGTCGACCGCGTTCCCGGTGCAGCCGAACTTCAACGGCTGGGCGTCGAACGACTTCGTGCTGAGCGCAAGCGCCTTCACGTACGACAAGGGTGGCCACGTGCTGAAGATGATCGAGAACTATCTCGGCGAGGAAACGATGCGCAAGGGCTTGCAGTCGTATCTGGCCGATTACTCGCTCGGCAACGTCACGCCCAGGCGCCTGTGGGACGAACTGGCGAAAGCGAGCGGCGAGCCGATGGTGGCGATCGGTGACAGCTTCGTGCGGCAAACCGGTGTGCCGCTGATCTCGCTCGACTCGCAGTGCGACCTGACGACGAACCAGACCGTGGTCACGCTGAAACAGTCGCCGTTCCCGAATCAGAACGCGTATCCGGGCACGCAGTGGACGATTCCGTTGACGCTCGCGTACGGCGACGGGCTGAGCTCACGCAAGACGATCGCGATGAAGGACATGCAGACCCAGGTCCGTCTGAACGGTTGTTCCGCGGTGCTTGCCGATCCGAGCGGGCTCGACTACTACGTCACCAACTACAGCAACAACGCATGGAGCCAGTTGCTCGCGCAGGGGAGCGCGCTACAGGATCCGGTGCTGCTGGCCAGTCTGCAACTCGAAGCGAAGCTGCTGGTGACCAACGGGCTGGCTGACCCGTCGCGGCAAACCAGCATCGGCTCGCTAAGTCCGGCGCTCACGCCGCTGGCGCGGCAGTTGTTGAGCACCGTGCCGACGACGCAATCGCTGCGTCCGGCGATCCGTTATCAGGGCAAGCTCAAGCAGAAGCAGCAGGCGCAGTGACATAGTGGATGGCAGTCAGGCGGCCCGCATCGCAGGATCATGCGATGCGAGCCGTTTTTTTCGAGGGCGGCTGTACGACCCAGGAATAAATCCGGCGCAACACGAGTCATGCCTCATGAACCGAGTCGCAAAAGGCCGCCGCGCGATTGCGCGGCGCGCCTGCGAATCCTTATCGTGAGGTCACCATGTCGTCACATCATCCAATCGATCCGGCGCGCCGCGGCGCGCTGAAATGTCTTGCGTTCGGCGGCCTCGGCACCGTGTTCATGCTGGCGGGCGGCGTGCTCATGCCGGTGGAGCTGGCGCTCGCCGCTGACGGCAAGACCCCGGCGGCCGCAATGGGTACGCCGCTCTTTCTGCAGATCAGCGACACGCATATCGGCTTCAACAAGGAAGCCAATCCGGACGTGGCGGGCACGCTGAAGCAGACCATCGAGTTCGTCAATGCGATGCCGCGCAAGCCCGCTCTGACCATCCATACCGGCGACATCACGCATCTGTCGAAGGCGTCGGAGTTCGATCTCGCAGCGCAGCTGATGTCGGGCCTAAGCATCACCGAACTTCACACCGTACCCGGCGAGCACGACGTGACCGACGGCCCCGGCGCCGAATACTTCAGGCGATTCGGCCAGGCGTCGGACAACCGGGGCTATTACAGCTTCGACCACCAGGGCGTGCATTTCGTCGGCCTCGTCAACGTGATGCACTTCAAGCCGAACGGCCTTGGTGGTCTCGGCGACGAGCAGCTCGCCTGGCTCGAAAACGATCTCAAAGGACGCTCGTCGAGCACGCCGATCGTCGTGTTCGCGCACATGCCGATGTGGACCATCTACGAGCCGTGGGGCTGGGGCACCGGCGACGCCGGTGCGGCGATGAGCTATCTGAAGCGCTTCGGCTCGGTGACGGTGCTCAACGGGCACATTCATCAGATCGTATCGAAGGTGGAAGGCAACATCACCTTCCACACCGCGCGTTCCACGGCCTATCCGCAGCCTAGCGCCGGCAACGGCGAGGGCCCCGGGCCGCTGAAAGTGGCCAGCGATCAGCTTCCCAGAATGCTCGGCGTCACCAGCATCAGCATCGCGCAACATCCGCTGAAGGCGACGCTGGCCGATGTGACGCTGGTTTAAAGCTCAATTCTTCTCACGTACGGGATTCACTCAGGAGATCAGTCATGCAAACTAATCGGCCAGGTCGCGCGCTTTCGATTCTGTTCGGCAGCGCCGCATTGATCGTGGCATCGGCGGGGTTTTATGCAGCGCACGCCGAAACGCCCGGCACGGTGGTCATCAAGAATTTCATGTTTTCGCCGATGGCGCTCACGGTCAAGGCCGGCTCGACCGTGACCTGGAAGAACCTGGATGGCGAGCCGCACACGGTCGTCAACGATGCCGGCATGTTCCGTTCCGCGGCGCTCGATCAGAACGACTCGTATAAGTTCAAGTTCGACAAACCCGGCGTCTACCACGTGTTTTGCGGTATCCATCCGAACATGAAAGAGACGATCACCGTGCAGTGACCGCAGCGAGCGAGGGCCGGGTGTTCAGGCGGTATGCAGTTCGCTGAGACGGCAAAGCAGAATGCCGTAGCCGCTCAGATGGCCGAGATATACGCTCGTGAAGACGGTGGAACCGGGCAGGTCTTCGATCAGATGCCGCAGTTCTTCCATGTGCAGCGGCGGCATCGACAGCGGCGGCCGTTCCTCGCGCAAATCCGCCGCTTCGGCCAGTTGCCGGTGCGCCGCGACCAGCTCGCCGAGGCGTTGGAGGAAAGCCTCGCGCCACGACGCATCGAGTGCGGCGAACTGATCGTGGAAAGTATTCATGGTCTCCAGAAAGTTGACGAGCGAATCGAAGACTTCCTGATAACACGCGAACAGCGGCAGCCGGGCCCGATTGCGCTTCAGATGCGGCGAGACCCATGCCTGCTCGATATCCGTTTTCAACAGCTGGTGCGCCTGTTTGAGGTTGGTGCTCAGCGCGCGCAGTCTGGCGGTCGCGGGTTTGATCTGTGCGCGGTCCAGCTTGCCCGCGGCCAGTTGCGCAAAGGTGTCGGTGGATTGCGCGTTGCCGTCGTTCACGAGCGTGTTGGCCCAGTAGCCGTGATCGGGCGGAAAGGCCACCTGCTGGAGGATGAAGCCGAGCAGCATGCCCAGCACCACGCCGATCAGACGTTGCTCGAGCAGCGGAAGATGCTCGCCGGTGTAGAGCACGAGCGTCATCGGCACCGTGACGCTGGTCATCTGGAACAGCGACGGCCTGAGTCCGACGATCCCGAAGATCAGCACCGGCAGCAGTAACGCGCCTAGCCAGAGGTGGGGTGCGGTCAGCCAGATCAGCAAGGTGCCGAGCGGCATGGCGACGACGTTGGAAAGCACCCGCTTGTAGAAATAGCTTCTGGCCGCCGAAATCGAGCTTCCCAGCGCCAGCGTCAGCATGGCGGAACCCGCGAGCGAGACGGCGGCGTCGGGATAACCGAGCAGGGAAGGGATGAAGAAGCCGATCCAGAGGCCCAGCGTCAGCTTCGTGTATTTCGCCGTTTCGGACAAAGAGAAGCGCGCGAATGCGCGGCGAAACGGCGTGAGCGGCTTGTGGGTGTAGACGTTGGACATGTTGTGGGTGGACCGATGACGTTAAGCCGGATGCGGTAACAGGTGGACGTGACCTTACCACCGCTCCCGCAGTATGTCGGGAATCAGAACAGTAGCCGGTACGCAAGGCGAGACGTGGCGTCCGGCGCGTTTCAAACGGTGCCCGCGCGGCGCACTGCGATGGTCCGATGGGCGTGGTTGTTGCGTGACAGAGGCCACGAAAGCTGGCTACGTTGCAGACCCTCGACAGACGTTCGCGCGAACGCCAGCGCAGACGGCAGCCCGGGATCGTCGGAAAGGCCCCCGCGGCATGCGATCTTGTATCTTTTACCTGTTCAACGCTGCGAGCACGGCGTGGCGCAGCGGCGTTTAAAGCGGCGGCGTCGTGTTGTCGACGGGTGAGGAGCGGCGTACATTCTGTCCTTGCATCGACCTTGCGACGTCGTGTGATCAAAGTCTGATGATGGCTTGCGAGCCAGAGGTAGGACGTACTCCGGAGCATTGCGATGGCTAACGATTCCGACTTGCTTCAATCCGAAGCAGAGGGCCAGGACCGCCGTTTCGACGTCTGCGGCGCGCAGCGCACGAGTGCCCCGCCGCCCGGCTTCGGCCGTTTCGCGCTCTGCATCGCGGCTGCGGGCGCATTGGCGTTCGGCGTGCTGGCCACGGTCGCTTACAGTGTCTGGTTCAACCACGATCAGCAGGCGTATGCCGAGGCCATCGCGAGCGCGCGGCAGGCGCTTGGGATGCCGGTCTCGTCGTCGGCCGTGGCGCTGGGCGCGGCGGCAGGCGGTCCGATGAAACCCGTCGCGTTGATGGAGCCGGCAGTATCGCCGGATGCGCCGGGCACTGCTGCTACGCACACCATAACGACGGCGCCCACCTCGAATGCACCGGCAACGAGGACGCCGTCCGGCAGCGAGACGATCGCGAGCGAGCCTTCAAGTAGTCGGGCATCGCCGGTGTTGGACGGCGAGCAGGGCAGCCAGCAGGCGGTCTGGTCAGGACAGGTCGCGCCGGCCCCGGTCGAGTCTGGTCGCCGAAACGTCGTTCTCGCCGACGCCACCCCGCGTACGCCACCGTCGCCGTCACCCCGTCCGATCCACCGCATAAACAAGTCATCCGATCTCGCCGTGCAACAGTCCGCGGCGGTACGCTCAGGCAAGCAGGCGCGGACCGCGCAAGCCGAGCGCCGCGCTTCAGCGCCCAACGCGAAACACAAGGACAGCCTGTTCGCGCGAATGGGGCAGTTCTTTCGACGCGTGGACTACCGGCAACATGACGCCGGACGCCAGCAGCAAGACCTTTACTCGCGTCCCTGAGCCGCTCGGAAGTTGGCGCGCGGATCGCGAAGGCGTCTCGACGATGCGCTTCAGACCAGGTCCCGCGACGGTCGCCGTGGCGTCGCTGCTGTGTCTGCTCATCGGCCTGCTGTATCTGGCGATGCAGATCAGGACGGTCTTTTCCGATCAGCTGAAACAGGAGTACGCCGCCCTCGTGCTCGATGCGGCTGCCCATGCGCAAAGCGCGCGCGATCAGGTCGGCATGCGGCAGGGGGCGTCGGGCGCCAGTCCCGCCGACGCGCAGAACTATGGGCGCGCGCGCGCCGAACTCGCGCAACGCCTCACGTCGCTCGCGGCGCTGGTCAACGCGAGTCCGTCAGCCGCGCCACACATTCCGCCCGCCACGCTGAGCCCGACAGCCAGCCTCGACGACACCGACGCGTTACTGCGCAACGTGTCGGCGTATTGGCGCGAGCAACGCGACGCCGACAGCGCCGACGTGCGCGTGCGGATCACTCACGTCGCGCGCACATTGATCGCGCTGGCGGCGCTGCTGTTCTGCCTGCTGATCACGGCGGTGGGCATGTACGCCCGCCGCAATCGCCAGTTGGCGGGGCAGTCGCACGAGTTCGAGCATGCGTCGCTGCATGATTCGATGACCGGCCTGCCGAACCGGCGCAAGCTGCTGGCCGAGCTGGAGAAAGCCGCGGCCCGGGCGCGCGCGACGTCTACGGCTCACCGGCTTGCGGTGCTGTACATCGATCTGGACGGGTTCAAGCAGGTCAACGATTCGCTCGGGCATCGCGCGGGCGATGAATTCCTGATGGCGGTGTCGATGCGCTTTCGCGAATCGGTGCGCAAGACCGATCTGGTCGCGCGCATCGGTGGCGACGAATTCGCGGTCCTCGTGCGCACGTTCGCGAGCGACGCGGAGCTCGCCGAGATCGCGCGGCGGCTGATCGCGTGCGTGGTGCGCACCGATGAGCAGAGCGGCATCGGGGTGGTGCGCGCGAGCATCGGCATCGCGAGCTTTCCGGAACCGGTGGATGACTATCGCCGCCTCGTCGCCTCCGCCGACGACGCGATGTATCAGGTCAAGCGCAGCGGCAAGAATGGCTATGCATTCGTTGCGCCGGCGGGACGGGCGACTGTCTCGTGAGTTTGTTTCATGAACTTCGCGGCGCCGTGGTGAGCGTTGCCTCGGAGGGCAGCTTCACCGCGCGTTGCGCCAGTTCGTCGAGCACTTCCTGACGCCGCTCATCGGGCATGCCCTTCCATTCGCGGATTTCCGCGCGGGTACGCAGGCAGCCGACGCAGAACCCCGAATTGCCGTCGATTCTGCAAATGTCGACGCACGGTGACTGGATTGCCATGTTCAGATCTTCACTCCCGGTGGATCGATGTCGATGGTCATGCATGAACGGCCATCGGATCGTTATATCAAAGCGTGATAGAAAGCGCGAGTCGCGGCGGGCTTGAGCGGCCGCAGCGTGGTCGAGGTCGTGTATAGACGATGACCTCGACCCGCGTTCCAGGCATCGCGAGGGCGACGAGTATATCCAATCCGCCAGCAAGGCGAACGTACGCGGCGCTTTGTTTCGTGTTAAAAAACGTAGCTCGCCGAGACGGCACGAGATGCCCTGGCGGGCTTCGTTGTTCCGATTCATCCGCAGCGGAAGGGGCCATGTCCAGATATTCGTCGATGCGCGCCGTCGGGCGCATAAGCCGGGCCGTGGGGCTCGTCACTGTCGCGACGGCGGCGTTGGCCGCCTGCGCGCCGTGGTCGCCGGACGCGAACCACGGCCTCGCCCAGACGCGAAGCGCCGCGCAGGTCTCAGGCCAAAGTGCCGTGCAAGCCGCGGCGCCACAAGCGGCACAAGCGGCACATTCCGCCGACGGCCCGTTGCCCGTCCCGCCCAACCTGATCCCGTTGACGCTGACCGCGGGCCAGAAGCGCCTGATGTCCACGCCATACAGCCAGTCGTATTGGCCGCTCTCGCAGTACTTCGAGACGCAGCGTAGCGAAAGCTGGTGTTCGGTCGCGGCCTCGGTCATGGTGCTCAACGCGTTGGGCGTTCGTCGTCCCGAGTCGAGCCTGTATCCGGACTTCCCGTTTTTCTCGCAGCAGGATTTCTTTCGCGGCATCGACCCGCAAGTGGCCGACCCCGCGCGGGTATCGAAAGAGGGCATGACGCTCGATCAACTCAGCGCGGTGCTACGCACGTTCCCGCTCGAGGTGACGACATGGCGCGCGAGCGACATGACGCTCGATCAGTTCCGCCAGCGCATTCGTGACACTACGGTTCGTCAGGATCGCTTCGCGTTGCTGAACTTCCGGCGCGTGGAGATCGGCGAGAAGGGCGGCGGGCACTGGTCGCCGCTCGCCGCCTACGACGCCGCGAGCGATAGCGCGCTGCTGCTCGACGTTGCGCGGTACAAGTATCCGGCCGTGTGGGTGCCG
Source organism: Paraburkholderia fynbosensis (assembly GCF_902859935.1). Classification (GTDB taxonomy): domain Bacteria; phylum Pseudomonadota; class Gammaproteobacteria; order Burkholderiales; family Burkholderiaceae; genus Paraburkholderia; species Paraburkholderia fynbosensis. The sequence continues at coordinate 178,917 of NZ_CADIKI010000009.1, read as the reverse complement.
GTCGCGCAACTGTATGCGGGTGCGCTGGCGGTCGACCAGGTAAGCGGCCTGTCGCGGGGACTGGTGATCGTCAGCGGGAGGGCGAAGTGAGGCGCGGACGCTGCGTCGCCAACACGACGAACGAACAGCGCGCGGCGGCGCGCATAGCTTGCCGAATCCGCCGCACCCGCGGCGTCCGACGTATCATGCGCTGCGCGTCATCTCCCCGGCGGCGCTCGCGAAGCTTTCCTCCACGCGGGCCCTGCGCGTGCCAGCAGCAACAGCGGCACCACCCGCCGCGCGTCCCCGAACGGCCGTCTTACGAACACGTGCATCGCGCAGCGCCGGCCTTGCATCGACCAGCTGCGCATACAGCGCCAGATAGTTAGCGGTCGAGGCATCCCAGCCGGATTCGCGGTTCATCGCATTACGCTGCAACGCGTGCCACGACGACGGCTGTCCGAACACCGTCAACGCGCGTCCGAGCGCGTGCGCGACGTGCTCCGGCGTCTCGCCATCGAACAGGAAGCCGGTGGCGCGATCCTCGTCGCGCCCGTCTTGCGGCGCGTAATCGACGATCGTGTCGGCGAGCCCGCCCACGCGCGACGCCACCGGAATCGTGCCATAGCGCATCGCATAGAGTTGCGTCAGCCCGCACGGCTCGAAGCGGCTGCCGTGCAGCAGGATATCCGCCCCCGCATGCAGCATGTGAGCGCGCCGCTCGTCGTAACCGATCTGCACGCCGACGCGTCCCGGCCACGCGGCAGCCAACCCCTGCACCGCCTGTTCGAGATCGCGCTCGCCCTGGCCGAGAATGGCGAATTGCAGCCGCGCATGCCGTTCGAGCAAGGTGGGCAACGCGCGCACGACCACGTCGGCGAGCTTCTGGTCGGTGAGCCGGCTGCCGATGGCGACGAGCGGTGCGAACGGCTCGCGCGTGAGGCCGAACGCCTGTTGCAGCTCACGCTTGCAGGCTTGCTTGCCGGCGGTGTCGTCTACGCCATAGCGGCGTGCAATGGTCGCGTCGGTGGCCGGATTCCAGCTCGCCGTATCGATGCCGTTGACGATGCCCGACAGCTTGCCGGCTTGCGCCTGCAGCACGCCTTCCATGCCGTATCCGAAGCGCGGCGTCAGAATTTCGCGGGCGTAGCGCTGGCTGACGGTCGTCACGCGATCGGCATGCACGATGCCGGCTTTCATCATGCTCAGCGAGCCGTAGAACTCGATGCTGCGCTCATCGGACAGGGCTGGCGCGAGCAGTTCGGGCGGTATGCCGATCCAGCCGCCCATGGCGAGCGGATGGTTGCCTTGGAACGCGAGGTTGTGAATTGTGAACACGCTTTTGGCGGCCACGCCGGCGAGCCGCATATAGAGCGGCGTAAGCCCCGCATGCCAGTCGTGCGCGTGCACGATGTCGGGGCGCTTCAGGTTGCGCACGCCGCGCGCCACGCGCGTCGCGGCGGCCGCGAGCGAGGCGAAGCGCGTGAGGTTGTCGAGGTAGTCGCGGCCTTGGGGATCGCGATACAGGCCCTCGCGGGCGAACAGGTGATTCATCTGCAGAAGCAGGACGGGCACACCGGTGTCGGGCATCCGGCCGCGCAGGAGTTTCGCATCGCCGCCGGGCAGGCCGGTCATGCGCGCGATGGGCGTGACGTCGAGCGCGCGCTCGAGCGCGGCGGGATAAGCGGGCAGCAGGATCGAAACATCGGCGCCGGCATCGCGCAACGCGGCGGCGTAGGCGCTGACCATATCGCCGAGACCGCCGGATTTGGCGAGCGGCAAGGCTTCCGAAGCGACGAGAAGTACATTGAGCGACAAGTTGGCCCCCGGAGATGGGAATATTGCACTTGCACAGTGCGAGGCGGTTCGCAAGCGCGAAGCGTCAGCAAGGGATGTGCCTGTCGTTCAAGGTTTTTGAAGTGCGCTGGCGCGGCTTTGTGTTGCAGTGCGCAGCGACTGGAAAGGCGCGAGTTGCAGCCGGCGCGCGTGTTGCACGCAGGCGTTTTTTTCATTCATATGTAGATTTGACCTCGGTGCACGGCGCGCTGTTTGCGCGCGGAACGCTGGACATAAAACAGCGAAGGGGTCGCCGCTCACGCGGGCAACCCCTTCATGCACTCAGACTGAACGAAGCCGGTACGTGCTCAGTGCACCGATGCGCGCGTCTGTTCGACCGGCCTCGGCTGCGTCACCGCGCTCACTACCACGAACACGATCACGTTCACCGCCAGCGCAAGCAAGCCGATGTTGACGTCCTTCAACGCGTCGGGCAGGAACGGCATCAACTGGCCGACGCTCCAGTGCAGCGTGGTCGTCAGCGCGACCACCGCGACGCCGGCCACGATCCCGCAGAACGCGCCCTGCCTGGTCGCGCGGTTATGCGGGAACAGGCTGCAGATCACCGCGGGGAAAAGCTGGGTGACGAAGCTATAGCCCATCAGCAGCAACGCGACGATGGTCTCGCCGCCGTTCAGCGTGAAGCCGACCGCGACCAGCGCCACCACCGGCACCAGGAAGCGCGCGAGCGTGGCGACCGAGGCGTCCGATGCGTTGCGGTTCACCATGCCGCGATAGACGTCGTTGGCGAGCAGCGTCGATGCCGAAGTGAGGATCATCGAGCCCGGTACCAGGGCGGTCAGAATGCCGGCCGCGCCGATCACGCCGACGAACCACGGGTCGAAGGTCTGCAAGGACAGGCGGAACAGCGACAGGTCGATGTCGCCGCCCTTGAGGCCCGGCACCCGCAGTGTCGCCGCGAAGCCGACGAAGAACACGAACAGCAGAATCAGCTGATACAGCGGCAGCACCATCGCGTTGCGGCGGAAGATGCGTTCGTCCTTCGCGGTGAAGATGGAGCCGAATGTGTGCGGCCACATGAAGAAGCCGAGCGCGGTCAGCAGCACGGTCGACTGGAACCACGTCACGCTCGAGCCGCGCGCCGGGAAGGCGAGGAAGCCGGGGCGGGCGGCGTCGATTGCGCGGAACATGTCGCCCAGGCCGCCGTAGTAGTGCAGCGGCAGGTAGATGCCGAGGAACAGCACGATCGCGAGGATCAGCAGGTCCTTCACCACCGAGTTCCATGCGGAGCCGCGCACGCCCGAGACGATCACGTAGGCGGTCACGACGGCGGCGCCGATCCACACGGCCGCCGTCGACGAAATCGCGCCATACGAGGCCGTCGCGACGATGATGCCGAGCCCCTTCAGTTGCAGCACGAGGTAGGGAATCAGCGCGGCCACGCCGACCAGCGCGACCAGCGTGCCGAGCGCGGGGCTCTCGTATTTGCGCGAGAAGAAATGCGGTTGCGAGACGAGGCGGTGCTTCTTCGCGTAACGCCAGATCGGCGGCAGCATCCAGTACGAGAGGATGTACGCGAGCGTGCCGTACGCAAGAATGTAGTAGACCGGCGCGCCCTTGCCGTACGCGAAGCCGCTGCCGCCGAGGAAGGTGAAGGTCGTGTAGATCTCGCCCGCCATCAGCAGGAACACGAAGGCGGTGCCGAAGCTGCGCCCGCCCACGCTCCACTGTTCGAGGTTCATGTCGTGGCCGCGCCGCGCGCGCACGCCGAGATAGAGGGCGAACAGCGTGATGGCCGCGATGATGACGAGTGCGCTCATGAGCCGGCCTCCTCGGCATCGGCCACGAAGTTGCGGTTGGCCGGGTCCAGACGGTAGACGAGCGCCATCAGGATCGAACTCAGCACCACCCACATGACGATCCAGGCCAGCACGAACGGCATGCCGAGCACCAGCGGCTCGACGCGATTCACCAACGGGACGCCGAGCAGAATGCCGATGAACGGCAACGCGGCGAGTACACGAAGCAACATGGGGGCAACTCCTCGAACCGGTTAAGTACGTCTCGTTGAAAGTGCGGCTTCGCTGAGGACTGTATGCCGGATACTTCGGTTACGTAAAGGTGGTCAAAAAAGCGTAGGCGTTTTGAAAGTTTAGGGGGCATCTTTGGGCCGGCGCTTGTTGCGCTGCAAGGCGCTGCGCGGACGGCGGCACGCCACGCGATACCTCGTGTTGTGAGGCTTTTTGCGGCCTGGGCTGACGCGCCGCGATATGATTCTCGCCACGCAGGGCGAGCATGGTCCGGGTGGCGCACGACGCTCCGGCTTCATCAATAGACGCGGCGTTCCGGGTGCGCGGGCAGAACGTCCAGCCACCGGGGGCTGCCGCCCGACACGGGTTGCATATGGTCGCCAGTCTGATCTCGGACATTCTGTTTGGCTTTACCGGGCTGATCAGCATCATCAATCCGATCGGCATTGCTTTCGTGTTCCTGGACCGAACTGCGGCGCTGACCACCGAGGAGCGCACCGCGCTCGCGCGGAAAATCGCCATCAACGTGGTGTGCGTGCTGCTGGTGGCGTTCTTCATCGGCACGCCGATCCTGCATTTCTTCGGCATCTCGATGGAGGCGTTGCGCATCGGCGGTGGACTCGCCGTGGCGGTCGGCGGCTGGCAGATGCTCAATGCACCGGACACGCAACCGGCCGAGCCGCCGGCCGTCAAGCGCGTCGATGCGGACAACGCGATGTCGAAGGCATTCTTCCCGCTCACCATTCCGCTGACCACCGGGCCGGGCTCGATTGCCACGGCGGTCGCGCTGACCGCGAACCGTACGCACAAGCTGTCGGAGTTCGTGGTGTCTAGCATCGCGTCGGTGGTGATCTCGTTCGCGGTGGCCGCTACTGTCTATCTGATCTACAGCCGTGCGGTGATTTTTGCGAAGTATCTCGGCGTCGAAGGAACTAAGGTCGCGATGCGCGTATCTTCGTTTTTGCTGCTGTGCATCGGCGTGCAGATTATGCTGACTGGCTTTTCCGAATTCCTGATTCCGATTGCGACCATGCAGCCGGTGGGCAAATAGTGTGGGGCGGGTGAGGTGGTGCCGGGGAGGGAGGTTGTCGGTGGGAGCAATGTCTTGCATGGGACCAGAGTGAGCGCTGAAGCGCTAACTCTGGTTGACCGCAATGTCTTGCATGGGACCAGAGTAAGCGCTAAAGCGCTAACTCTGGTCGACCGCAAGTGTCTTGCATGGGACCAGAGTAAGCGCTGAAGCGCTAACTCTGGTCGGCCGCAAGTGTCTTGCATGGGACCAGAGTAAGCGCTGAAGCGCTAACTCTGGTCGACCGCAAGTGTCTTGCATGGGACCAGAGTAAGCGCTGAAGCGCTAACTCTGGTCGACAAAGGAGAGCATTCATGTGTCGCTGGCTTGCTTATACCGGCCATCCGCTTCAACTCGAAACGGTGCTGTTCAACGCCAAGCATTCGCTCATCGACCAGAGCCTGCATTCCCGGCTCGGCCACACCACCACTAATGGCGACGGCTTCGGAATTGGCTGGTACGGGCATCCGACCGACATCCCGTTTCGCTACCGCTGCATCCAGCCCGCGTGGAGCGACCGAAATCTGCGCGAAGCCGCCCGGGCGATTCGGGCGCCGATGTTCGTCGCCCACATCCGCGCCGCGACCGATACGCCGTCGCAGGAAACCAACTGTCATCCGTTCCGTCATGGCCGCTGGCTGTTCGCGCACAACGGCCTGGTGCGTAACTATCCGGCGGTGCGCCGCGATCTGATGGTCGCGATCGACGCGGACCTGTTCCCGTCCATCGAAGGATCGACCGATTCCGAAGTGCTGTTCTTTCTCGCGCTGAGCTTCGGCCTGGAGTTGGCGCCCGTCACCGCGCTCGAACGGATGGTCGCATTTGTCGAGGCGACCGGCCGCAAGCACGGCGTTGACGAGCCGCTGAACATGACCGTGTGCGCGACCGATGGCGAACAGATCGTCGCCGTGCGCTATTCGAGCGAAGGGCGATCGCGTTCGCTATTTCACAGCACGTCGTTTCGTCACCTGCTGGAGCTGTATCCCGAGGATCCGCGCATCAAGGCGGCCGGCGAGGATGCGTTTCTGGTGTTGTCGGAGCCGCTCGCGGACTTACCCGGCTGGTGGCAGGAGATTCCCGAAAGCACGGCGGTGGTCGCGCGCGGCGGCGAGGTCGAGCACTATCCGTTCAAGCCGCAACTGGCCTGAGCGGCGTGCGGGGAGGGCGTTCGCAACCATACGAACAGCGGTGCGTGAGGGCGCGGATGGCCTGCAAAGAGGAGCGCGTGTGTTGTATCCGCACGCAGCGTCGCTATCTCTGATGCAGGATTGCGCGGACCGACCTGGAGACGACCGTGACACTTCACATAGAAGCGTTCTACGATGTCACCACCGGCACCTTCGCATACGTGGTCCACGCGGGCGACGGTTCGGCCTGCGCGGTGATCGATCCGGTACTCGACTACGACCCGAAGTCCGGCCGCACATCGACGGCTTGTGCCGAGCGCGTCGTTGCGTTCGTGCGGGAGCATGGCTTGCGCGTGGTGTGGCTGCTGGAAACGCATGCGCATGCCGATCACCTCTCGGCGGCGCCTTATCTGAAGGAGACGCTGGGCGGCCTCATCGCGATCGGCGCGAGCATTCGCATCGTGCAGGGCGTGTTCAAGGCCATCTTCAATTTCGGCGAGGATCTGCCGACCGATGGCCGTCAGTTCGATCATCTGTTCTGCGCCGGCGAGCGCTTCAGCATCGGCGAATTGAGCGCGAAGCGCTGCATGTGCCGGACCTCGGCTCGGCGCGCTGCGATTTTCCCGGCGGCGATGCGCATACGCTGTACGAGTCCGTGCGCAAGCTGCTGACGTTGCCGCCGGACACGCGCCTGTGCATGTGCCACGATTACCCGCCGCCGTCGCGCGAGCCGCGCTGGCAGACCACCGTGGCCGAGCAACGCCGCGGCAACATTCATCTGAACGACGCGGTGAGCGCGGCCGAATTCGTCGCGATGCGCACCGCGCGCGATCGCACGCTCGGCATGCCGACGCTGATCCTGCCGGCGATCCAGATCAACATTCGCGCGGGCGCGTTGCCGGAGCCGCAAGACAACGGCGTGCGCTATCTGAAGATTCCGTTGAACGCGTTCTGAGGCGGCGGTGAAGGCGCGCGGCTCAGCGCGTCAGCAGCATCGAGCTCAGCAACGAGAACACGATCGACGGCAGTTCGGCGAGACGGCTCACCACCACGTTGCGCGGATAGAAGTCCTCGACCGCGTCGGTCAGCACGCCGACGCCTACCAGTTCGATGCCGCGCTTGCCGATCGCCGCCACGCGTTCGCGCAGATCGCGGCGCAACAGCTGCGGGTCGCCGTCGCCGGTCGAGGGATAGCCGTCGGAAAACACCATCAGGATGCGCCGCGCGGCCGGATGATCGGCGAGCCGCGTGGCGGCCCACGCGAGCGCTTCGCCGTCGGGGTTCTCGTGACCGCAGTCGAGCGCGGTGATACCGCTCAGATTTGGCGCACCAAACCGTTTGTACACCTTCAGATCGAGCCGCTCGACGAAGCGGTTATAGCGCCGCAGATCCGCGCCGGCGGCAAGCTGGCGTTCGTAGAGCTCGCGCATCGGCGCGGATTCGAGCGAACAATAGCCGAGCACTTCGCAATCGAACGACAACTGCGTCAGTGCGTCGCACAGCGCGCTCGCGCACAGGCGCGCGAGTTCGATCTTGCGCCCGGCCATCGAACCGCTGCGGTCGATCAGCAGCGTCACCGCGACGTCGCGCCCTTTGGCTGCGCGCTGCGTGCGAAACGGCGTGCGGTAGCCGGGCGAGGTCGCGAGTCTGGCCAGCGCGGTGCGGTCGATTTCGCCGCGCTCCTGCTCGCGGCGCCAGCGGCTGCGTTCGTCGGCGCTCAGCGCGCGTTCGAGCTTCTCCTTCAGCGGCGCGGTGTCCGCGCGGGCTTGCCCGCGCAGCACGCGCCACGCGGCGCTGTTGCCCTGGCCCGTGAGGTCGGTGATCACGTCGAATTCGGTGGCGAGCGGGATCGACAGCGTGGCCGGCGAGGCGTGCGTGGCCGCCGTGCCCGCTGCGCCGTCGGCGTCGCTGGACGGCTGTTGCGCGTCGGCGAGCGAGTGTCCCATGCCGGGCGCGTGGTCGGCGTGCGCGCCGCCGCTCCGCTCGGCGGGTGGCGCGGCCGCGTCGTCGTGATCGGGCAGGGCGGTGTCGTCGTCGAAGGACGAGGACGCGGCCTCGGACGTTTCCGTCTCGATGTCCTCGACCGGATCGGCGGTGAACATCATGCTGTTCACGTCGCCCGCCGACAACGCCCGCACGCGTGCCACCAGAGCCTGCGCCGTCGCAATGCTCCGCGCGGTCGAGCCGCTCGCGCGCGCCTCCCGCAGCAGATCCTGCGCGGCATGCAGCGCGGCCAGCAGAGAATGGCTCGCTTCAGCGCGGCTCGGCGGCTCGTCCCACAGCGCGCGCTCGATCAGCCACACGAGCCGCTCGCGCCAATGCAGTTTCGGCCAGCGTTGCGCGACCCGCTCGGCGGCATGCGCGCGCAGTTTGCCGATGAACCAGTGCGCGCCCGGATATTCGTCGAGCAGTTGGCCGCACACGCGACGGTCTTCGATCACCTGGGCGAGATTCGACACGACGCCCGCGGGCAATGCGTCGAGCTGCGCGAGCGACGCATGCTTCGCGCGCGCCACCAGCAGATCCAGATAGCCGATCAGCACGTCGCGTTCGACGCCGCCGTTCAGCTCATAGTCTGGAATCACGATGCGGCCAGGTTCGACGCGCGGCCCATCGGGGCTGAACAAGACCGTCACCCCATATTGTCCGGTGAGCACGCGCGCCACTTTGCCAAGCGTCGATTCGAACGCGAAGCCGCGCGTGTCGCGTGCAGCGCCTGGCAGGCGCGTTCTCGCGTGCATGTGTGCGCTCCCGCTCAGCCGTCCGGTGCGATGCGATGGCGAACGATGCCGCGAATCAGCGCGGCGTCTTCCGGGCTCACCTTCGCGTAGATGGCCGGCGCGGCGGCGCGTTCGGGGTCGCCGGTGCGCAGCCTCAGCTCGGCCCAGTCGAGCAGGCGCCGCGTCGAGAACGCGCTCGACAGGTCCTCACGGGCGAACGCCGCGCGGCAGTCGGCGGCGATCGCGGCGAGCGTCGTGGCGAGTGCGCGCGTCATATTCGGCGCTAGCGTTCGCATCAGCACGTCGGCTTCTTCGGCGGGCGTCAGATAGTCGAGCAGGTACACACGCCAGCGATCGAGAAACGCCTCGTTCATCAGATTCGCGCCCTGATACAGATGACGGAACTGACTCATCGCGCCCACTGCGTTCGCGGTCGCGAAGAGCCGGAACGACGGATGCGGCGCGACGATCTCGTTGCCTTTCTCCTTCAGCACGAGGCGGCCGTGCGGTTCGAGCACCGCGGTGAGGGCGGCGAGAATCGACGGCTCGGCAAAATCGATTTCGTCGACGATCAGCCACAGGCCTTCGCGCATCGCCGTGGGCAGCACGCCGTCGACCCACAAGGTCTCGCCGCCCTTGACAGTCCAAAAGCCGACGAAGTCGCCGACGGTGGTCTGCCCGTTCATGTTCGAGCGCAGCACGCCGTGGTGCGAGCGTGCCGCGACCTGTTCGATCAGGCTGGTTTTGCCCGCGCCGGTGTGGCCGATCAGCATCACGCGGCGATTCTCGGCAATGTCTTCGACGATGTCGTTAAAGCGCGCCGCGAACAGATACGCGGGATTGACCGGCGGCACCAGCGCACCGCCGACGCCGCACGGCACCTCGACCTCGGCAATACGCACGGTCTCGCCGGTGCCTTCGCGCGGCCTTCGCTTCGCCGCCGACATCAGCGCCGCGACCCGCTGCAACTCCGGCATGAAGGAGATGCGCGCATTCGCAGCGCGATCGTTCGGGGTATCGTCCGCGTCGATCGCGAAGCCTTCACGACGCCATTTCTTCAACTTCGCGCGCAGATTTTCCTCGTCGACCACCAGATCGATATCCACCGTGCCCGCGCCGCGCGCATCGGCGGAACCATGTTCGAGGCGATAGGTTTCGGGCCGGTCGGCCACGCTGACGCGCCACCATTCCACGCCGGTTTCCGTCGCGCGTTGATAGAGGCCAAGGTGTTCGTCCTCATTGTCGTATCCAGTCAGTTCGGGCGCGTCGTCCATGGCATAGAGGAAGGGTCGATAAACGGAATTGCATTTCGATTTGGCTCAAACCGAATGACCGACTATCTTATCTTCGGCGGCTTTCGATCTCCTGCGAATTATCGTGAACGGCGCGCCAATGTGCTTGCCGGTATGCATGTCGAGTTGCGCGGCTCGCAAATATTTATTGCGTTAAACGGATAGGCTGCCCGGCGCGTATCCCCTATAGTTCCGACGCATGGCGTGTGTAGTTTGACAACATCGCAGGTGCGGCTCCGGCGTGAATTCGCGGCATGCAGCAGTTGTCCGGACAGACGGAGACACTGGAACGGTTATGCGCGCGCAGCGAAATGATGACGATGCTGCAGGCATTCCCGTTCGCGGTTCACGCAGAAAGGTGCGTCCCGCACCGGGTAGTTTTGATTCATCCGCAGCCCGCTTTGCCACCGCTTTAGCCTCTATCGCGACAGAAAAAACCACGGCAAAACAATGAGACTCTGCACCCGGTTAGTGAGCGCTCTGGCGCTGGTCAGCCCGCTGGCATATGGCCAAACCAGCGTGTCGTTATACGGCCGCCTCGACGGCGGCGTCGAATACCTGAATCACATCAACGACGGCGCGGGCGGCAGTGCAAGCCGCTGGCGCGCGGAGGGCGGCAACTGGGGCACCAGTATGCTGGGCTTGAAAGGCAACGAAGATCTTGGCGGCGGGCTCAATGCGATCTTCAACCTCGAAACTGGTTTGCAGGTGATGGACGGCACGACCAGTGGCGGGCGGTTGTGGTCGCGGCGCGCGTTCGTCGGCTTGAAGAGCGAGCAATGGGGCACGCTGCAGGCCGGGCGCAATCTGTTCATCGACAGTGACGGCGTGTGGGAATTCGATCCGTTCGTGCAGCAGGCGTTTTCATCGGCCTCGCTCGTGCGCGGACGCAACTGGCAGCAGACCAACAACAACATCGAATATAAAAGTCCGGTGTTCTGGGGCTTCGACGTGCAGGGGCAATATTCGCTCGGCAATCAGGCGGGTGCGTTCAACAGCGGCGCGCCAGGCGAATTCGGCCGCTCGGACGGCATCATGCTGACCTACCATTCGCCGCTCTTCGACGTGCGCGGCATCTACGACGAACTGCGCGACAGCAACGGCCACTTCAGCAACATATTTCAGGCGTCGCGTGAATATTTTGTCGGCGCGAACGTGCATTTCGATGCGATGAAGATTCAAGCCGCCTATACGCATTACTCGGCGCCGGACTCGCCAGCCGGCGTCGCCGACACCGCGGATCACTACTGGCTTGGCGCTACCTATAACGCGCAATCGCGCTGGGCGGTGACGGCGGGTGGCTACTACATCAAGGTCGGCGATGGCGCAGGCGACGCAGCGCACGATCCGTCCGGGCACGCGATGATGTATGTGCTCGGCACTACCTACAACCTGTCGAAGCGGACCTTCCTGTACGGCACGGTCGGCTATGTGCGCAACGGCAGCAATTCGAACTTCTCGCTCGAAGCCGCGCCGCGCGATTCGACCAGCAACACGAATCCGCTCGTCGGGGAGTCGCAAACCGGTGCTTATGTCGGCATGCTGCATCAGTTCTGATGCGGGTCAACGGCGCGTTCCCGGCGCATCGCTGCAGGTTGGGCGGCGATGCGGAGGCGGGCGGCATGGCACAAGGGGACCACGAGGCGCGCGGTTGTAAAAGGTGAATGTGCGCCTGAGCGTGCGGCTGTCAGCGGCAATCCACGGCGGTTCCTCGACATTGCGAACCATCGTTTTCGACACGCTGCCCTACCTCGAACTCCAGCCTATCGGCATCACATCGTCATCTCGCATGGCGGTGCGATGCACGCCTGCGAGTTTCACTGAGCCCTCGACCGGCAGAGCGCACCGGCGGCGGCTTCACCGGCGGATCGCCTTCAGGCTCGCGAGACGGATCGCTCGCCGGATCGTCGGGCTCCGGATCGGGATCGGTGGCCGGCGGGGACGGTGCGTCGGGCTCGATCTCGGGCGGCATCGGCGTATGCAAGCGCAGCCCGCGCACGGCGTGCACGTCACGGGCGTCACGGATCCGAATCCGGGTGCTCGATAAATTCATCGCGTTGTTCTCCAGGCCAATCACCTGCCGCTGACGCGCGCAATCCTCATGCCTCCTCTGTGGACTCCGTGCCAGGCGCGGGCTCGCGTCGCGTGGAACGGCTATTGCTCGATCCCGGCACACGCGCCGCTCTTTACACCGAAGGCGCATTGCACACGACCCATCTGGCGCACGGAACGTGCAGGAACGAGGACACCCATGGCGCGACACAAGGCCGACGTCGCTGACGATGACTTCGAGATTTTTGCGAGCTATCACGGAACAGGCGACGGCCGTTACGTAGGTGGACTGAAGGTAGTCAGAAAAGCGGACAGAAAACTTCTGTTTCCCTTCGACGGTGCCCCGGAAATTGGCCCCTACGCGACCGCCGAGGAGGCGCGGCGGGCCGCGATCGACTATGGGCGGCAGATTGTGGCGGCTGATCGCGCGGCGCCGGAAAAGTGAGGGCGCATTGATCGCAGATGGCCGTTGGCGCCACCGCCAGGGAAACGGCAGACCTCGTCACGGCTGAGCGGTTGCGTACATCCCGCAACAGCCCGCGCCTCAAGGCATGCCGCCGAGTGACGGCGAAATCGTGCTGCCACGTCCCGGATCGTCCGGATGCTCGTCGGGTAACGTGGGTTGTGCCGACAACGGCGGGTGCGAGCGATAGCAACTATCGATCGACGTATCGACGAGGCAGCGCTGGAACGCGTCCGCGTCGCTCTTTTGCGCAAACGTGTATCGCGTGCGTTCGACTTGCACTTCCGTATCGGACACACGAATTGTCGTGATTGTCATGACGTTCTCCTTTTTACAAAAACGGGCTGCGACCTGCAGCCTTGGCGACGCAACGGCTGTGCCCAACAGGCGGTGCTCGCGCGGCCGGCGCCTGCCTCGGGCGCTCAATGCGTGCGCCGCACAGAGGGACCGGATGTTGCTGCATCAAACTTATGCCCCAATTAAGGAGAGCGCCATGCCGGACACCAAACCCGCCGAAAGCCGCGATGCATCGACTGTGTCGCCGGAAACGAAGGCGCGCAACAAGCCGAGCGGCACGCACTACGTCGAGCCAAGTCCGCTCGGTATCGAGCCGGTTGAGCAAACCGGCGTGGACGAGCAAACCAATCCTCCACGTTCGAGCGAACGGCCCGCGCAAACGGCCGAAGTGCCGCTCGGCTCGGGGGCGCATGCCGAGCCTCCGGGCGGTGGCGGCCGCGAATCGCGGGGTAAAAGCTGACGCGGCGCGCACGTCGCTCGCGTTCATGCACCGCAGTCAATGTGGAAAACCGAAACGAGGAGAACTGTATGCAAGCAGATAACGAAGCAACCAACCCCGGCGACGAAGGGCCCCCCGACGTCCCCGGAGTCGGCGAAGATCTTTGCGCCGCGTGTCACGGCACGGGCAAGGTGGAGGGTAGCCGCTGCGTCGTTTGCGGTGGGACGGGCAAGGTGCTGCAAGGGATCGGCGGCGGTTGAGCGCTCACTGAGGGCATAGCGCTTCGTCAAGCGATGTATCCGGCGACACCGCACGCGGTGCGCGACGGGCACTGAGCGAACTCGCAGCGTGGTGCGGTAAAGCACGCGCGCGGCGCTCGTGTGCCAATGCATGAAAGTCCGCGCGCAGCCGTGCGCGCCGGACAGGCGCGCTTTGTGCTGCAACCATCACTTCAGGACGGACTGGCGCTGCGCGGGCCGCGAGCCATGCACTACCCGCGCGCGAGGTTCCACCACGACCACGACGGGAACCATCGGCGTCGCAAGTCTCATCAAGCACAGGAGCCAACATGTTCAATGATTCGAAACACGGATTCGACAAGGCTCAGACCCGGTACGAAGTGTTCATGCTCGAGCCGCACGATTGGGTGCCGAACAACCGCAAGCTGCCGGTCGTGGTTTACCGCCAAGCATTGGCGCCGGACAGCGGCAATCTGGCCGATGCGTTCGAAATGCTGTTCGAGCGTAACGACTGGCCGCCGCAGTGGCGCGACGGCATTTTCGATTACCACCATTTCCACGCGACCGCGCACGAAGTTCTTGGCGTATGCGGTGGATCGGCTCAGGTGATCGTCGGCGGGCCGGGCGGTAAATTGGTGACGATATCGGCGGGCGATGCGCTGTTGCTGCCGGCCGGCACCGGTCATTGTCTGCAATCGTTCGAGCGGCATTTTCAGGTGGTGGCCGGGTATCCGGACGGGCAGCAGTGGGACATTCGTCGCGAAGCGCTGTCGCCGGAAGAACGCTGGACAATGGAAGCATTGCCGTTCCCGCCGCTTGATCCGATCGACGGCAAGCAGGGACCGCTAGTCGAACACTGGCTGCATGCGGCTTGAGGGCCGATGCCGATACGAAGGGCTGCGCGCGTTGCGCTTTCAGTAACCGTTTTGCTGCGCCTGCGCCTGCGCTTGCGCCGTGAGGCAAAGCGCGCATGCCGTCGACAACACGCGCGATCAACGAGCCGCCCTCGCAAGCCCTCTGAAAGATCCGCCGCCTGCCGCGCAACCGCATACTCGAGCCCGCATGTAAAGCCCCGTGCAGAGTTGCGCACATCGGCGCATCATCGGTAGGCCTCGCTGCGGTTCCTCATGCGTCATCCTGTTCCATCCCCACGGTTCGCCGGCACGCTCGATCAGTGCGTCGCGGCCTTCTTCCTAACCGCCGAACAAGGAGTGTTCCATGCAAAACGATCCCGCCCTCGATCAGCTGTGCATCAACACGATCCGCACGCTGTCGATGGACGCTGTGCAGAAGGCCAATTCCGGGCATCCCGGCACGCCGATGGCACTGGCCCCCGTTGCCTATCATCTGTGGCAGAACCATTTGCGCTACGACCCGGATGAGCCGCTGTGGCCGAATCGCGACCGCTTCGTGCTGTCGGTCGGACATGCGTCGATGCTGCTGTATTCGCTGCTGCATCTGGCGAGCGTCAAGGCCGTGGACCACGACGGCAAGCCGAGCGGCGCGCCCGCCGTTTCGCTCGACGACATTGAGCATTTCCGCCAGATCGACAGCAGGACGCCGGGCCATCCCGAGTTCCGGATGACGACAGGCGTCGAAACCACTACCGGTCCCCTCGGCCAGGGGCTCGGCAACAGCGTCGGCATGGCGATGGCCGCGCGCTGGCACGAGAGTCACTTCAACCAGCCGGATGCGCCGCTATTCGACTACCGTGTCTATGCGCTGTGCGGCGATGGCGACATGATGGAAGGCATCTCGCATGAAGCGGCGTCGCTGGCCGGTCATCTGAAACTGTCGAACCTGATCTGGATTTACGACAGCAACCGCGTGACGATCGAAGGTCACACCGACCTTGCATATAGCGACGACGTGGAAAGCCGCTTTCGCGGCTACAACTGGCACACGCTGCATGTGGACGACGCGAACGACGCCGCCGCGCTCGAAGCGGCCTTCGTCGAAGCGAAGAGCATCACCGACAGGCCCACGCTGATCGTGGTCCACAGCATCATCGGCTGGGGCGCGCCGCACAAGCAGGACACGTCGGCGGCGCACGGCGAGGCGCTCGGCGTCGAGGAAGTCGCGCTCGCGAAGAAAGCCTACGGCTGGCCAGAGGACAAATTCTTCTACGTGCCCGACGGCGTGCACGAACGTTTCGCCGCGGGCATCGGTGCGCGCGGCAAGGCGGCGCGTGCCGAATGGCAGGCGAAGTACGACGCGTACAGGAACAAGTATCCGGACCTCGCGCGCGAATTCGCGCAGATGGAAGCACATGAATTGCCGGCGGGTTGGGACAGCGACATCCCGGCTTTCGACGCGGACCCGAAGGGTGTCGCGTCACGCGAATCGTCGGGCAAGGTGCTCAACGCGATCGCCGCGCGCGTTCCGTGGATGATCGGCGGCGCGGCGGATCTCTCGCCGTCCACCAAAACCAATCTGAAATTCGAAGGCGCGGGCAGTTTCGAAGCCGATAACTACGGCGGCCGCAATCTGCATTTCGGCATTCGCGAACATGGGATGGGCGCGGTGGTGAACGGGCTCGCGTTGTCGAACCTGCGGCCATACGGCTCGACCTTTCTGATTTTCAGCGACTACATGAAGCCGCCGATCCGTCTCTCAGCGATCATGGAAGTGCCGGCCATTTACGTGTTCACGCATGATTCGATCGGCGTCGGCGAAGACGGTCCGACGCATCAGCCGATCGAACAACTGGCATCGCTGCGCGGTGTGCCGGGGCTGACCGTGTTGCGTCCGGGCGATGCGAACGAAGTCGCCGAAGCATGGCGCGTGGCGCTGTCCGATCCGAAGCGGCCCGCGTGCATCGTGGTGTCGCGTCAGCCGTTGCCGACGCTCGACCGCAGCCGCTATGCCGCCGCAAGCGGCGTGCGCAAGGGCGCTTACGTGCTTGCCGATGCGCCCGCCGGGCAGAAGCCGCAGGTGATCCTGATAGCGACGGGCAGCGAACTGTCGCTGTGCGTCGACGCGTACGAGAAGCTCAAAGGCGAAGGTATCGCGGCGCGCGTGGTGTCGATGCCGTCGTGGGACGTGTTCGAGCGTCAGGACGAGGCGTATCAGGAGTCGGTGCTGCCAGCCGACGTGGACGCCCGGGTGGCCGTCGAACAGGCGGCCACGCTCGGCTGGGATCGCTATGTCGGCAGGCTCGGCGCGCAGGTGGTGATGCATACGTTCGGCGCCTCCGCGCCGCTTGCCGACCTGAAGAAGAAATTCGGCTTTACGCCGGAGAAGGTGTACGAGGCGGCGAAGCAGCAGATTGCGCGGGTCCAGTCGAAGCGGGGTTCGGCGTAACGTGCGAGCGGGTGCGTGAAGCGGGATGAGTGGAGAGAAGAACCGGCGGTGTGCTAACCGACCAACCGCCGGTTCTTTATGTTGCAGCCGCCCGCAGCCGCACTTTCCCTATCGCGCGCTCAAGTCCACGACCCGCTATCCATTCGACACCCCGTCAATTCGCCGGAATCGTCACCACCGGCGCTTTACTGCTCGTATCGGCTTCTGCGAGCGCCATCAAATTCTGCACGACCGTGAACGCATATTTCGAGTCGAAGTCGTTACGCTCGACCCAATACATCGACGAGCCATAGGCGATCGTCACATAGGCATTGCCGGGCGCGTTCTTGCCGGAGTGGATGATGATCGTCGGCCGGGTCTCGCCGCCGATCAGCCCGACGGTCGGCTTGGTCGAGCCGTCGCTGATACGCTCGAGCGGCACCTGCACCTGCGCGCCGAGATCGGTCAGGATGCCGAGCACCGAGCGCGTCACCATCGGAATGCGGTCTCCCTTTTGCGAGGTCGACGACGGCCCGTAGACGATCTGATAGGTGCGCGTATTCGACGACAGGCGCAGCAGCTTGCGCACGCGCGCCACGTCCGCGGCGGTTTGCGACGACTCACCGCTGGTGGTCGCGCCAATCACGAGGAACACGCCCATCGGGCCGCTCTTGCCGTCCTTGCCTTCCGCCTGACGCGACTCGACGTTCAGTTCGCCCGCCAGTTGCAAACGCCGCAGGGCCTGCAGCAATTCGAAGAAGCCCGGCGCGCCTGCACTGTTCTCGCCGCCGAGCGCGTTGCCGTTCTGCAGTCCGCCCACCGACTGGGCGGTGATGCGCAACAGCAGATCGATCGGAATGCCGCCTTCGGCAAGCGGCAGTACCAGCGCCGGTGCGAGCGGCCTGATGTACGCGGAGGCGAACGCTTCGCCGGTGGTCGGCGTGAAGGTGAAGGTCGGGTGGTTCGAATAGGAGACGCTGCCGCTCGCAAGCGCATAGTTCGGCATGCTGCCGGAACCGGCGTTGGCGGTGGCGCCGCCGGTGGTGTCGAACGTATAGGCGGCGATGATGTTGCTGACGGTCAGAAAGGCCGGCGCGTCGCCGTAACGCAGGCCGATTACGGCCGCAAGTATCGTGCGTTTCTTCGCATCGCCGAGCGCTCGCGCGTAGTCGACCTGGTCGGCCTTGAGGCGGGCGGGTCCGATGTGCACGCACGCGCAAGTGAGGCACGCGGCGCACAGCGCAACGGCGACGGAAGCTGATCTGATCATGGCGACGAGAAAGGCGGACGGCAATCCGCTGAAGAATGGACCCGCAACGGCGGTAGCAGGTCGCATTCCAGCGTCAGCGGCGCACGGCGCCGACTTTGCGTTCGAGCCGTTGAACAGGCGGTTCGCGCTCGCATACGGCGCATGAGGTGCCGCGCAGGAGTTGCCGCCGGTGTGCAAGATTTGCACGAATGCGCTTCGGATACATCGTCGTGTCCGCTAAGGACACCACTTCCGATGCCGAACGTAGGGCGCGCGGATTCAAATAAAAGAGCGGTGCGCGACGCTTACGAATAATCACGCCGCATATCCGCAGCAGTCGACGATTGAGCACACGGGCCGATGGATCGACAGTGACTGTCACGCGCGATCTTCAGTGGAAGCCGTCAGGGCCGTTGATCACACCGGCCTATCACCCGCAATTCCGGAAAATGGTGCGCGCGGTGAAGCGGCGTTTGAGAGCGCAACTGGTGTATCAGGCGCGAAGCGGCCGGCTTTCGCGTCATCGCATCAAGACCCGATCGCGTCGTTCGTCGCGGCGTGATCGCCACCTTCAAGCGTGCTGTGATACGTGCGCGACTGCATTTGCGCAAGCCGGCTCAGCGTGCGCGACAGATCATGCGCGCCTTCGAGTCCGCTGAGCGCCGCCGCGAGCGGCTGATCGGACGCGACGAACAGCGCGCGTTTGCGGTCGTAGAAAATATCGATCAGCCAGACGAGCCGCTGCAGCGTATGCGCCTGCGTGAGCCGCGAGGTGTGCAGATTGTCGAGAATCAGGCCGCGCCATTGCTCGGCGAGGTCCAGATAGTCGAGGTGCGAGCGGCTCGCCACGCACAGCGCGTCGAAGTCCGCCCACAGCAGCGCCGCGCCCGCCGCGCGTGCCGCGAGCGGCCGGCCCGCTGCGCTCAGCGTGACCGGCTCGACAGTTCGATTGCCTTCGTGGTGTGTGAAAATGCGCCGCAGCGCGTGCTGGCTCGTCGTGTCGAGCGGCGCGAAAAAACGCGGCACCTCGGCCTCTTCTCCACCGAAGCGGTAGTCGCGCGCGCCGTCGAAATGAATCACCGTGAAGCAGCGTTCGATCTGTGCGATGGTCGGCAGGAAACGCTCGTGAAACTCGGGGTCGGGCAGCAACGCGTTGGGCGCGTAGTTCGACGTGAGCACGATGCGTGTGCCCTGGGCGATCGCGGTATCAAGAAAGCGGCCCATCAGGAACGCGTCGGCGATGTCGTGCACGTGGAATTCGTCGAAACACAGCAACTCGACGCCGTCGAGCCATTGCCGCGATACCGAGCCGAGGCGGTCGCCGCCGCGCGGTTCGCTGACGAGCCGCCGGTTCATCTCACGCAAAAATTCGTGGAAATGCAGTCGCCGCTTGCGGCAGTTCGCCAACTCGAATGCCGTATCGACGACGAGACTCTTGCCGCGTCCGGGCAGTCCGTAGCAATAGACGCCTTGTGATGCCGATGCACCGCCGGCCTTCGCTTGCCGTGCTCGCTGAGTGCCGGCTAATGAGACGAGTGCCGCAATCGCGTCGCGCTGGCGAGCGTCGGGCGTGATGCCGCGAGCGGCCAGCTTGCATGTGATCCGGGCTTCGTCAAGCATGGGCGAGGGTGCCGGTGCGCAGCGCGGCTATCGGCGCGGACATCCGCGTGGCGGCGGGTGATCGAAAAACTGCGGCGATGTCGTTGAGCATGACGTGACGGCGGGCAATGAGCGCGCCATTTTAGCAGTCATGTCCGCAGACGCCTGCCGCCCTCAAACCTGCTGCCGGCTCAACACGCGCTGTAATTCGCGCGGATCGACCGGCTTCGTGAAGTGATGATCGAAGCCGGCGTCGATGGCAGTCTGCTTGTCCTGCTGCTGTCCCCAACCGGTGACGGCAATCAGCAGAATGCCGGCCTCGTGGTGATCGTGCCGCACGCGCCGCGCCACTTCATAACCGTTCAGGAGCGGCAAACCGATATCGAGAATCACCGCTTGCGGCGCGAATCCGGCGATCAACGCCAGACCGGCGATACCGTCGCCCGCGGTGCGCACTTCGTGGCCTTCGAGTTCGAGCACCATCGCGAGGCTGTCGGCAGCATCGGCGTTGTCGTCGACGATGACGACGCGCATGCCGGCCGCGTGCGTGGTTTCGGGCGCGGGCTTGTCGGCGGCCGCCGCCGCGGCTGTCGATAGCGGCAGCCGGATCATGAACTCGCTGCCCGTGCCCGGCCCGGCGCTGAATGCCGCGACGCTGCCGCCATGCAATTGCGCGAGTCCGCGCACCAGCGCGAGGCCGATGCCGAGACCGCCTTGCGAACGGTCCAGCGCGGGCGCCAGTTGCGAGAACATTTCGAACACGCTGTTCAGGTGTTCGCGCGCAATGCCGATGCCGGAATCTCGCACGACGATCACGGCTTCATTGCCTTCGCGCTCGGCCGCGAGCGAGATGTTGCCGCCGGCCGGCGTGTATTTGGCTGCGTTGTTCAGCAGGTTCAGGATCATTTGCGATAGACGGGTCGGGTCGGCGTCGAGATAGAGCGGCTCGCGCGGCAACGTCACGCTCAAGTGGTGCGACAACGCGTGCACGGTAGGGCGCGCCGCTTCCATCGCGGACTGCATCGCGCGCGAGAGTTCGAGCCGCTGCTTGCGCAGTTCGAGCTTGCCTTGCGTGATGCGCGACACTTCCAGCAGATCGTCGACCAGATGCGTCATGTGCTGCAATTGCCGGTCGAACACGTCGCGCGACCAGCTCAATTGCGGATCGGCGAATTCCTTCAGGCGCAGAATTTCGAGCACGTTGCGCATGGGCGCGAGCGGGTTGCGCAGTTCGTGCGCGAGCGTGGCGAGGAATTCGTCCTTGCGCCGGTCAGCCTTCGAGAGTTCGAGATTGAGCCGCTGTAGTTGCCGCTCGGCGCGCCGGCGCTCGGTGATGTCACGGCTCACGCAGACCGCGCCGTAGACGTCGCCGCGCGCGTTCGCGAGCGGCTTGACGACGGTGTCGCACACGCCGCGCGTGCCGTCGCCCCGCACGAAGGTGAGTTCGCCGCGCCACGTACCGTCGGCGGCGAGTGCGGCGAGCGCTTCGCGGCGGATGCGCAGCGCGTCTTCCGGCGGATGGAAGATGGCGATGGGCTTGCCGAGAATCTCGCGCGTGCGATAACCGAGCATGCGCTCGCCGCCGACGTTGAAGTCGGTGATATTGCCGCGCAGATCGGTGATGACGATCGCGTCGCTCAGATGCTCGAAGATCGCGGCCTGGCGCAGCAGCACGGTTTGCGCTTCCTTGCGCTCGGTGATGTCGAGGCCGAGCCCGTAGATCGTCAGCGGTTCGCCGTTGCGGTCGTAGGTGGCGCGCCCGCGGCCTTCCATCCAGCACCACTCGCCGCTCGCGTGCATGAAGCGGAATTCGGCGACGTAGTCGTCCGCGCTCGCCACCGCCTGATCGACGGCTTCGTTGAGTCCGGCCAGGTCGCCCGGATGGATCAGTTCGAAAAAGCCGCCGGCCATGTCCGCGAAACGGCCTTCGGCGTAACCGGCGAGTGCTTCCAGTTCGCGACTCCACCAGAACTTGCCCGACTTCGGCTCGTGCGACCACGCACCCATGCGCGCGCCGCGCATCGCGAGACTGAGCACGTCGCGGCTTTCCTGCAGGGCTTTCTGCGCCAGTTGATGCGCGGCCACCGACGCCTCGGCATTGCGCCGCGCGAGCAGCAGTTCCTGTTCGTACTTATGACGATCCGCGACGATCAGCACCGCCACTTCGAAGTAGCTCGTCTCGCCATGACGGCGGCTCACCGCGTTGAGCAGCATCGGCACCGTCTGGCCGTCGCGGTGGATCATGCTCAGCTTGACTTCGGCTACCGAGCCTTGCATATGCAGCAGCGGCGCCCAATGGGTCTGATAGAACACCTTGCCGCCCGCGCTCAGGAGATCCTGAATGTGCTTGACACCCGCGAGTTCCGTCGCGCTATAGCCGAGCCAGCCGCAGAAAGTCGCGTTGACGCGTTGTATACGGCCGTTGGCGTCGGTCACGAGCAGGCCGCACGCGGCGTGCTCGTAGAGCGTGTCGGCTGACGGCTGCAGGTGGTCCGTGCTGTGCATCGCGTTACAGGCTCAGCGGCTCGAGAAAGGCGCTCACGGCCGCCGAACTGGCGCTGGGCGAACTGAGATGCGGACAGTGGCCGACGTTCTCGATCACATGTAGCGTGCTGCGCGGCATCACCCGGTGCATGTATTCGCCGACCGCCTGCGGCGCGATGATGTCGTCGCTGCATTGCAGGATCAGCGTGGGCGCGGTGCTGCGCGGGAGCAGCGCGCGGTGATCGGACAGAAACGTGACGCGTGCGAATTGCTGCGCGATTTCCGGGTCCGTGCGGCAGAAACTGTTGGTCAGTTCGATGCCGAGCTCCGGTTGCTCCGGCGTGCCCATGATGGCCGGCGCCATGGTGCTCGACCAGCCGAGGTAGTTGCTCTCCAGGGTGTGCAGCAGGTCGTCCATATCGTCGCGCGTGAAGCCGCCGATGTAGTCGCCGTCGTTCACATAGCAGGGCGACGGGCCGACCATCACTTGAGCGGCGAAGAGTTGCGGCGCCTTGAGGCCGGCGACGAGGCCGATCATCGCGCTCACCGAATGGCCGACGAATACGACCGGCTCGTCGGCCACTTCGCGGATGATCTCGATCAGGTCGTCGGCGTAGCCATCGAGCGAGTCGTATTTGTCGACGTTGTAAGCGGCCAGGTCGGACGAGCCGCTGCCGACGTGGTCGAACAGCACGGTCCGGTAGTCGTCTTGAAACGACGGCACGAAGTATCGCCACATGGTCTGGTCGCAGCCGAAGCCGTGCGCGAGCACAATGATCCGTTTGCCGTGACCCGAAATATGTACGTTGTTGCGCTGGATGATGCTCATTGTCGAGTCCTGAGGTCTGCGGGGAATGGCGCGGCGAAGGAGCCTGCGATGGCGCCGGGCCCAGATCCACGGATGTTACCGCAGTCTCGCCGTCAGACCCAGTGTGAAAGGCGTCGCGGATGCGTTTCGCGGCGCCCTGCAAGCGGTGCTCCGGGTTGAGGGGCGCGGACTCAACCGGTTTCGATTGTCGGCTGCCGCGCCTCGATCGGTTCGCGACCGAATCGTTCGTATTGCGAAATCACCTGAGCGCCGAACAACAGAAGTGTAGCCAGCCATTCGAGGCTGAGCAGCAGCACGATCGCCATGGTCAGCGACCCGTATACCACGCTGACCTGAGACAGTGTCGCGAAGTACCAGACCAGCACGTGCCGCGTAATTTCCCACAATATGGCGGCGACCACGCCGCCTAGCAGCGCGTGTTTGACCGAAGGCCGCCCGACTGGCATGACCAGATAGATCGACGTCAGCACGAAAATCTCGCCGGCGAGTCCGAGAAGATACAGCGCCACCCGCGATGGTCCCTGCAACGAGACATGCAGGCCCAACAATTCGATGCCCTCGGCGCCGAGCGTTTCCAGCGCACTCGACACGCATGTGACGATCAGCAGCCCGATGCCGAGAAACAGGATGTAGCAGTACGGCAGCAGCGCCGAGATCAGAAAGTGCCTGCGCCGGACCACGACGCGGTGAACGAAGATCAGCGACATCGCATTTTCGAGGACGGTGAAGGCGAGCGAACTGAAGAAGATCATGGTCAGCAACAGCACCCAGCCGATCACCGCGCGATGGTCGAGAAAATTCGCCAGCTCCTGCACCAGCGCATTCGACTGCCCTGGCACCAGCCATCGCAGCAGGTGGGCGAGCGACGCCAGCAGCAGGTGTTGCGGCACCACCCGTGAGAGCGCGATGACGATCAGAATCAGCAGCGGTACGATCGACAGCAAGGCGTAATACGCGACCGCGCCCGCAAGCAGCAAACCCTGGTTCGCCCGGAATGCCTTGAGCGTTTGCAGGATGAAGCGGCCGGGATGTTTCGCGATATACAGCGCGTGCGGGTCGAGAATGGTGCGCATGGGGCCTCGCGGTACGAGTCGGGCTCTGCCGGCTGGCAGCCAGTATCGACGCGCCTGCTTGCGT
Source organism: Paraburkholderia fynbosensis (assembly GCF_902859935.1). Classification (GTDB taxonomy): domain Bacteria; phylum Pseudomonadota; class Gammaproteobacteria; order Burkholderiales; family Burkholderiaceae; genus Paraburkholderia; species Paraburkholderia fynbosensis. Next base: position 154,833 of record NZ_CADIKI010000009.1, on the reverse strand, counting down.
TATATACCGTAGGCAGGCACGCAGCGCAAACCATGCGCGCGTCGGGCGCGTGCCAGGAATGCGGTTTGCTTCGCGTTCGGGCCAACGCGCGCGACATGAGTCGACGCGCACGATGGCGCTCATTGCTCTTTTATATCAGCAAGAGACCGGCCCGCCATTCGCCGGACTTCAGGGACCGCTCGATGAACCTGCCAGAATATCAATCGAACATCGGGTTGAACGAAACGGACCTCGTCGTGGCGCGGCCGGAAGGGCTCTATTGCGAGGCCGGCGATTTTTATATCGATCCGTGGCGGCCGGTTGAGCGGGCGGTGATCACGCATGCGCATTCCGATCACGCGCATTTCGGGCATCGGCATTACCTCGCCTCGCAGGCGGGGGCGAACGTGCTGCTGTCGCGCTTGCCCGGCATCTCGCTGCAGACGCTCGCGTATGGCGAGGTGCTGGTTATCGGCGGCGCGCGCGTGTCGTTGCACCCGGCTGGGCATGTGCTGGGCTCGTCGCAAGTGCGGATCGAACACGCGGGGAGCGTGTGGGTCGCATCGGGCGACTACAAGCTCGATGCCGATCCGACCTGCGATGCGTTCGAGCCCGTGCGTTGCGATACCTTCATCACCGAATCGACCTTCGGCTTGCCGATCTATCGATGGGACGCGCCGCAAACCGTGTTTGACGGCGTCGATTCATGGTGGCGTCACAATGCGTCCGAAGGACGCGCGTCGGTACTGTTCTGCTATTCGTTCGGCAAGGCGCAGCGCGTGCTGGCGAGCGTCGATGCGGCAATCGGGCCGCTCTTCTGCCACGGCGCGGTGGAACCGCTCAATCGCGCGTATCGCGCGGCCGGTGTGCGCTTGCCGCCGGTCGGCCTCGTCGCCGAGATCCCCGCCAAAGACAAGGCGGTGTTCAGGCAGGCGTTGATCGTCGCGCCGCCTTCGGCGCAAGGCAGCGCGTGGCTCAAACGCTTCGGCGACTACAGCGACGCGTTTGCCTCAGGCTGGATGCGCTTGCGCGGCGCGCGGCGCAGACGCGGCGTCGATCGCGGTTTTGTGCTGTCGGATCATGCGGACTGGCCGAGCCTGCAAACCGCGATTCAAGCGACCGGCGCGCCACGCGTGATCGTCACTCATGGTTCGGTCGAGCCGATGGTGCGATGGTTGCGCGAGCAGGGCCTCGAAGCGGGCGCGTTCGACACGCAATACGGCGACGACAGTGTCGAGGCCGATGCCGCGGGCGCTGACGAAACCGCCGCGGCGAGCAGCCCATGAAACGCTTCGCCGCCCTCTACACCGCGCTCGATGCCACCACGTCCACGCATGACAAGCTCGAAGCGCTGACCAGCTACTTCGCCGTGGCCGATCCGGAAGACGCCGCCTGGGCGTCGTATTTCCTCGCTGGCGGCAAGCCGCGTCAGTCGGTCCCGACGCGCCTTCTGAGCGAGATTGCCCGCGAGCGCGCCGGCTTGCCGCCATGGTTGTTCGAGGAGTCGTATCACGCGGTGGGCGACCTGGCGGAGACCATCGCGCATATCCTGCCGCCCGCGCAACGCACGTCGGAGCTGGGCCTCACGCAATGGATCGAACAGCGCGTGCTGACCTTGCGGGGCGTCGCGCCGGAAGAGTTGCGCACGCGCCTGCTCAGCTACTGGGATGAACTCGACTGGGGCGGCCGCTTTCTGCTGACCAAACTGATCGGCGGCGGATTCCGGGTCGGCGTCGCGCGGCAACTGGTGGTCAGGGCGCTCGCGGAAGTGGCGGGCGTCGATCACAAACGGATCGCGCAACGCATGGTCGGCTGGACCGATTCGCAGCAGAAGCCGGACGCGGCGCGTTATCTGCGACTCATCGCGCCGGAAGCGGGCAGTGGCGATCAGCACGACGCGCAACCAAGCGAGCATGCGCTCGCGCAGCGCGACAGTGATCTCGGCTTGCCGTATCCGTTCTTTCTCGCCCATCCGTTGCAGGCCGATCCGGCGACGCTCGGCGATCCGTCGCAGTGGTTGATCGAATGGAAATGGGACGGCATTCGCGCGCAACTCGTCAAACGCGGTGGGCATGTCTGGTTATGGTCGCGCGGCGAGGATCTGATCACCGATCGCTTTCCCGAAGTCGCGGCATTGGGAGAAGCATTGCCGGACGGTTATGTGATCGACGGCGAAATTCTCGCGTGGGAGCCGGGCGCCATCGCGCCGTTGCCGTTCGCGCGTCTGCAACCGCGCATCGCTCGTAAAACGCTGACGAAGAAAGTACTCGCGGATTCGCCCGCCACGTTGCTCGCTTACGATCTGCTCGAAGCGCAAGGCGAGGACTTGCGCATGACCCCGCTCGCGCAGCGGCGTGCGCGACTCGATGCATTGGCCGCTACCGTCGACGGCACGCTCGCGCGCGATCTGTTGCGGGTGTCGCCCCTCGTCAGCGCGCCGGACTGGCAGACGCTCGCGGCGTTGCGTGAGGAAAGCCGCGCACGCGGCGTTGAAGGGTTGATGGTGAAGGAGCGCGAATCGATGTACGGCGTGGGCCGCACCAAGGCATCGGGTACATGGTGGAAATGGAAAGTCGATCCTTATGCGGTCGATGCAGTGCTGGTTTATGCGCAACGCGGTCACGGCCGCCGTGCAAGTCTTTACACCGACTTCACGTTCGCGGTGTGGGACGAAGCGAATGGCGTGCGCACTCTCGTGCCATTCGCCAAGGCTTACTCGGGTCTCACCGACGAAGAGATGCGCAAGGTCGATGCCATTGTCCGAAAGACCACCATCGAAAAGTTTGGCCCGGTGCGTAGCGTGACGCCTACGCTCGTATTCGAAATCGGCTTTGAAGGAATTCAGGCAAGTTCGCGCCACAAGTCCGGCGTGGCGGTGCGTTTTCCGCGCATGCTGCGCTGGCGTACCGATAAACAGATCGACGATGCCGATACGTTGAGCATGCTCAAAGGCTTCATCGACGATCGTGCGGGATAACCCGCTGAGCGCAAACCCCTAAAACGCTGCTGCTTTTTCGGCGCGCTTCCTCGCTTATTCTGTGTGTATGCCGACGCTGCCGCTGTGAGCTACAAGCACACAGCGATTTATCGTAGAGGCAGCAGCGTCGCATTCAGCCAAAAAAATCAAACGGCAGAAGAAGTGTCGTGTGATGCACGCGCCATGGGCGGCATGCACGAGAGAAGTGCGCTGCATCGACGGCGCGCACGTGAGATGTACGCGTGCTCGCGTAGGATGGGTCTGATCGAATTGTCTAGCGCTGCCAGGCATCATGAACGATGACAAGCGCCAAGCCGTCTGCAGCGGCGCTTTGACGACAGCGCGGCATCGATCGCGGCTCTCGCGTGACAAGCGATGCGTTTTATTCGCGCCGTGGGAGCGGATCTTGCGCCGTCGTTCCGACGTGCTCATCGGTGGCACACGAAAAAACCAAGGAGAACAGGGTGAAGGTCGACGACAGAATGGATGAAAACGATGACGTCGTGGTGTGGCGACCTATCCAGTATGCGATGGTCTCGCATCGTCGTGTGCTGGTGGTGGACGACTATCGCGAAGCGGCTGATGCATTGCAGATGCTGCTCACCGCCGACGGATTCGAATGCCGTGCGCTCGACGATCCGTTTGCTGTGTGCGAGATGGCCTGCGAGTGGCAACCGTTCGCCGTGGTGCTGGACATCAAGATGCCGGGACTGGACGGGCTCGAACTGGCGCGTCGTCTGAGGGCTCATGCGGCGACTTCGCATATGCTGCTGGTCGCCTGTACGGCTTTCGCCTCGCGGGACGACCGCGCGCGAGCCAGAGCCGCCGGTTTCGATGCGCATTGCGCCAAGCCGTTGACGCCCGAGCGCCTGTTGCGCGTGCTCGAATCGGCGGCCGCGTTGCATGTTGCCGGACCGCCGTAACGCGTACGGGGCAGTTGCACAAGTACTTAATGCAGTGGACCCCGCCTCTTCAACGCATCGCCTGGTCTGCGCGAAGCTAACAAAATGGGCATACGTGCCCGCTATTTTTTCAATTCCCGCCTGCAACTTCCGATCCGGAAAGCGCCTTTTTTCACGCCATTTCCTGCTTGTCTGCGCAACCTCGCGATAGTCACCGTTGGATATAGCGGGGGCCGTGAGCAAACATCAAGCTTTTCTGCGCGAAAACCCGAAGCTTTCACGGCCATGCAATAAAGCTCGCTTACTCCGGCGCGTACTTGAACTCCGGCAGCGCAGCGAGCGATTTTTTGGTCGCATCCGGTAAGACGATGCGGCGGTTTTCGATTTGCAGATCATTGAACGGCACAGCGACCAAGTGCTTGCCCATGCCGAGAAAACCACCTACGGACAGAATCGCATACGTGCCGCGACCGCCACCCGGCGAGACGATCAGATCGTCCAGTGTGCCGATGGCGTCCTTGTTCCTGTTGTACACGTCGGCGCCGCTGAGCTTCGACGCACGATAACCGCTCGCGAGCTGAACCACGTCCGTGCGCTTCTCCATGATTGCCTGAGGGGCGCCTTGTGCATACGCGTTGCCGTTTGACGCCAGCGCAGCAAGAAGCAGGGCGGTGGCGACGAAGGGTTCGATGGTTAAGTTGCGCATGATGTTCTCCCTGTTGTGTCTGACATGGTGGTGCGTGCCCGTTGCGAGTCCATGCCGCAGCGCACGAGTGCCGGTCAGCTTTCAGCTTGCTGGCTGCAAGAGTTGTGCCGCGAGCTGGACGATCATGCCGCCGCGCCGCCCAGGGTTGCGCGTCGATTACCTCAGGTCCGGATTTTGCTAATTTAGCGGGCCGATTGTTCGTCGGCAGAAACGGACAGGTCGTGACCGGGCGCCGCTCAAGCGAACGTCCAGCATGTCCGATCCACTGCCTACACTAGAAGATGCGCGCAAGCGCCCTTGCTTCCACAGGAACCCCTATGTCTACCCAGGCCAACTACTCAACGCGCATTTCGGAAGGCACGCCTTTTCCGCTTGGCGCGACATGGAACGGAAGCGGCGTCAATTTCGCGCTGTTCTCGGCGCACGCCACGCGGGTCGAATTGTGTCTGTTCGATGAAACCGGCGACAAAGAATTAGAACGCATCGAACTGCCGGAATACACCGATGAGGTCTGGCACGTGTTCGTGCCGAATCTCAAGCCGGGCGCGATCTACGGTTACCGCGTGCATGGTCCGTACGAGCCGGAAAACGGTCATCGTTTTAATCCGAACAAGCTGCTGCTGGACCCGTATGCGAAAGCGCACATCGGCGAACTCAAATGGGCGCCTGAAATATTCGGCTATACGCTCGACTCGGAAGATGGCGATCTGTCGTTCGATGAACGTGACAGCGCGCCCTTCGTGCCCAAGTGCAAGGTCGTCGATGCCAATTTTTCGTGGACCCATCCCGAACGCAACGCGTTGCCCTGGGAGCGGGTGATTTTTTATGAAGCCCATGTACGCGGATTGACGAAACGTCATCCGGAGGTGCCCGAGAATCTGCGCGGCACTTTCGCGGGACTTGGCCAGCAGGTCGTGCTCGACTACATCCGCAACCTTGGCGTGACGTCGGTCGAATTGATGCCGATCCAGACTTTCGTCAACGACAGCTATCTGCTGGACAAAGGCCTCACCAACTACTGGGGCTACAACACGATCGGCTTCTTCGCGGCCGATCCGCGCTTTTTCGCGTCCTCGACCGACTCGGTAGGCGAGTTCAAGGAGATGGTGGACCGCTTTCATCAGGCGGATCTGGAAGTCATTCTCGACGTCGTGTACAACCACACCGCCGAAGGCAACGAACGTGGTCCGACGATTTCCTTCAAGGGCATCGACAATGCCTCGTACTATCGGCTTATGCCTGACGAGCAGCGCTACTACATCAACGACACGGGTACGGGCAACACGCTGAACCTGTCGCATCCCCGCGTGCTGCAAATGGTGACCGACAGCCTGCGCTACTGGGTCACGGAAATGAAGGTCGACGGTTTCCGTTTCGACCTCGCGACGATTTTGGGCCGCGAAACGCATGGCTTCGACGAAGGCGGCGGCTTTCTCGACAGTTGCCGGCAGGACCCCGTGCTCTCCAGCGTGCGGCTGATTGCCGAGCCATGGGATTGCGGCCCTGGCGGCTACCAGGTGGGCGGTTTTCCGCCCGGCTGGGCCGAATGGAACGACCGCTTTCGCGACACCGTGCGCGAATACTGGAAAGGCGACGAAGGCAAGGTCGCCGATCTGGCCACGCGCCTGACTGCGTCGGGCGACAAGTTCAATCATCGCGGGCGGCGTCCGTGGGCGAGCGTGAACTTCATCACCGCGCACGACGGTTTCACACTGAACGATCTCGTCTCATACAACGACAAGCACAACGAAGCCAACGGCGAGGACAACAACGACGGCCACTCCGACAACAAGTCCTGGAACATGGGCGTGGAAGGGCCGACCGACGACCCCGAAATTCGCCAGCAACGCGAGCGGCAGAAACGCAATCTGCTGGCCACGCTGCTGCTCTCGCAAGGCACGCCGATGCTACTCGCGGGCGACGAATTCGGCCGCACGCAGGGGGGCAACAACAATGCGTATTGCCAGGACAACGAAATCAGCTGGGTCGACTGGGAAGCAATCGACGAGGACGGCCGCGCACTCACCGAGTTCGTCAGGAACCTCACCACGTTGCGTCACCGTCTGCCGGTGTTGCGGCGCGGGCGCTTTCTGATCGGCGAATACAACGAAGCGTTGGACGTAACGGACGCACGCTGGCTGTCGCCCGACGGCACGGATATCTCGCCCGAACAATGGGACGATCCGTCGATGCGCTGTTTCGGCCTCGTGATCGACGGACGGGCGCAGGCGAGCGGCATTCGCCGCCTCGCCTCCGACGCGACCCTGTTGCTGGTGCTGAACGCGCATCACGACGTGGTTAATTTCACGCTCCCCGAGGTGCCCGAGGGCGCGAACTGGACCTGTCTGCTCGACACCAACATGCCGGTGCGCGCCGAGTTGCCGCAGTTCAGCGCGGGCGACGCGTACCAGGTGACAGGGCGCTCGCTGCTGCTGTTCGCACTCGAAGCGCCGAGCCGCGCGACGCAGCGCGTGTTCGACCGGCTTCAAGAGCAGCTGACGTCAGACGAAGGCGAATCGCCCGTGAGTTCCTGATGACTTTTGACGAAGCGCCCGCATCGAGGATGCGCTGCCGCAATAGCCATGTATAGCCGGGCATAGCCAAATATTGGCGGGTACAGGGCTTGCTCCCTCGCTGATGGCTGCGCGCGAAATTGCCACGGCGATGAGCGCGCGGCACAGCCGACGTCGGTATTTGCGAGGTCTAACCAGGGGTGATCAAATGGAACACGAAACAACCGCTCAAGAGGAACAGATTCGCACGCGTGCCTACTATCTGTGGCAACAGGCTACGGACCCCAAGGGCACGCCTGACGAGTATTGGGAGCAGGCACGCGCCGAGATAGAGAAGGAAGCGCCGCCGATCGAAAGCGGGCCCATTGCCGACGACCCCGCACCCTAGGCATGTGACGAGCGGGACGATGCGGCGCGTAAAACCGGACGTGGGGAGGTAAGCGGTAACGGAACTGCGTGCTCGCTCCGGGCATTGCGCGCGAGTCATGAAACACGAAAGAGCCGGCATTGAAGCAGCCGACGAAGCGCCGAAGTCCAGTAGTCAATCGTCATGCCGGTGCTTACGCGCCCTGCATGCCGCGAAGCCATCGGCGTGCGCCGGATTCCTGAGCTTATCGAATATCCCCGCAACCGGACAGATCCGCCACATGAAGGACTTACCCGATCCGCGCGGCACGAGACCCGCCACGCGCATACAGGCGCCGCCCGCCGCATTCGGCATCGACGGACTGGTCGCGCTCGGTGTCGGCGTCACCGTCGTCGCGTGCCTGTATTTCGCGAGCGCCGTGCTGATTCCAATCACGCTCGCGATTTTGCTCAGCTTTCTCGTCGCGCCGCTGGTCGATTCGCTGGGCAGGCTGAAGCTGGGCCATGTCGCGTCCGTGTTTGCGGCTGTCGTCATGTCGGTATCGGTCATCGCGATGCTTGCCGCCGTGATCGCCACGCAACTGACCAATCTCGCCGCCGGCATGCCGCGCTATCAGGCCACCATCGAACGCAAGATGGAAACGGTGCACAGCGTAACGATCGGCAAGCTGGACCGCATCGCCGGCGCGGCCGGTCAGGCCTTGCAACGCGCGACCGTCGAACCGCCGCAGCCCGTTGCGCCGCGCGGCGCGGCGGCCGCCTCCGGCGCTCATGCACCGGCCGCCGTGCCGGTCGAAGTGCGCGAGCCGGTACCCACCCCATTCGAACTCGCGCGGCGCGTGCTGTCGCCGGCCATCAGTCCGCTCGAAACCGCGTTCATCGTATTCGTCGTGATGGTGGTGATCCTGCTGCAACGCGACGACCTGCGCGACCGCGCGATTCGTCTGTTCGGCTCGCGCGACCTCCACCGCACGACCATGGTCATGGACGAGGCCGCGCGGCGTTTGAGCCGGTATTTCGTGTCGCAACTCGGGCTGAACGCGGGCGTGGGCGTGGTGATCGGCAGCGGGCTGTTTCTGATCGGCGTGCCGAGTCCGATCCTGTGGGGCATTCTCGCCGCGCTGTTGCGGCTAGTTCCGTATGTCGGCATCTGGATTTCGGCTACGCTCGCGACCGCGCTCGCCGCCGCCGTGAGTCCTGGCTGGGCGATGGCGCTCTGGTCGCTGGCGTTGTTCGTCACGGTGGAGTTGCTGGTGGGGCAGGTGGTCGAGCCGCTGCTCTACGGACGCAGCACGGGGCTGTCGCCGTTCTCGGTCGTGGTGGCCGCGATTTTCTGGAGCTGGATCTGGGGGCCGATAGGGCTGATCCTCTCGACGCCGCTCACCTTGTGTCTGCTGGTGCTCGGCCGGCATGTGCGGCGTCTGGAGTTTCTCGACGTATTGCTCGGCGACCAGCCGGCGCTGACGCCCGTCGAAAACTTCTACCAGCGGGCGCTGGCCGGCGATCCGGACGAAGCGGTCGAGCAAGCCGAGACGTTGCTGCGCGATTGCTCGTTGTCGTCGTATTACGACGACGTGGCCATCAAGGGCCTGCAGCTCGCGGCGAACGACGTGATGCGCGGCAGTGTGACCGCGCCGCAACTGGCGCGGATCGAAGCGACGATCAACGATCTGGTCGATGGTCTGGACGGCTACGAAGACCGCGAGCCGGCGCCGCTCGCGGTGGAGGAAAACTGGAGCGCGGTGGGACCGATGGCGCCCTCGGATATGGAGGCGCAGCCGGAGCTTGAAACGCAGCGCACGCTTGCCGCCGTCGGGCCGACGCGAACGACGCCGGACAGCAGCGCGACCAACGAGCCTCCTGCGGCAAGTCACGCCGTCAATCGCCGGGTCTTGTGCATTCCCGGACGCGGGCCGCTCGATTCGCTGGCGACGACGCTCCTGTTGCAGTTGCTGGGCAAGCATGGGTTTGCAGCACGTTCGCTGCCGCACGAGGCCGCGTCGCGTGCGTCGATCGACACGCTCGACGCGGACGATGTGGGGATCGTCTGCATTTTCTATTTGCAGATCGATGGCATTCCTTCGCATTTGCGCTATATGGTGAGGCGCATTCGCGCGCGCATGCCGAACGTGTCGATCGTGGTCGGTTTGTGGGCGGCGGAGCATACAGAGAAGTGGAGCGCCGATCTGCAGAGCGCGATAGGCGCGGCGTGTTACGCGACATCGTTGCAGGAAGTGCTGGCGGCTTGCCGGCGGATCGATGCGGCGAAGGTGGTGGAAGGGGAGGTGGTGATGGCCGATGGCTGACGGCCTGTTGCGCCTGCCGCGCCCGGCATGGACCGGAAGAAGCCAAACCGCAAATGCATAAACGCAAGAAAATGCCCGCCGACAGAAGGCGGCGGGCAGCGACGATGCGCTACGTCGAGACCGACGCGCAACGTCTCAACGGCGAGCTGGTTTGCCTGCCGAAGATTTGTCCTTGGCCGCCGCCTCCTTGTCAGGCACGATCTTGGTGGTGCCGCCGGTGGATGGCGGATCGCTGGCCGGAAAGCTGTCCTCGACCTCTTTGTCGATCTGCTTTTCACTCTTGTCGGCGTGCGGGTGCTTTTCCTTATGTGCTGTCATAACGGTTTCTCCTTCAGGTAATCAATCCAATGTGGGAAGTGGCGCGGCATCGCGGTCATCGACGCGCGACGCATGCTCCGCCGCGATCATCGCAAGCGCGGCATCGCGCGACAATTCCCGCCCCATAGCGTCGATCAAACGCGCGGTGAGCGCTTCGCGCTCGCACGCGAGCACGGCGGCCACCTTGCCGTCTTTCAGATACAACGCGACGAATTGCTGACGCTCCATTTCGCCATCGACGACGATCTCATCCCACTCGTTGGCATGGCCAAGATATTCGAAGCGCTTGCCGTAGTGATAGGTCCAGAAAAACGGCATGCCGGCATAGCGGTTGCGCGCGCCGCACATGTTCCCGGCAGCGATCCGCGCGTGCTGCTGCGCGACGCGCCAGTGTTCGACACGCAACGGCTCCTGATTCTCGTGCAAGGAAAAGACCGCGATATCGCCTGCCGCATAGAGACCCGGCGCGGCCTGCATGCCCGCATTGACGATCACACCGCCATCCTTCTGCAACGGCAAGCCCTCGACAAAGCCGGTGGCCGGCGCGACGCCCGTGCCCAGCAGCACCACGTCGGCGGCGACGTGCTCGCCGCCTTCGAGCATCACCTGATGTACGTTGCCTTCCTCACCTTCGAGCGACGCGACCTTCGCGTCGAGATGAAACACCACGCCATTGTCTTCGTGCAACGCGCGGAACATCGCGCCTGCGCGCTCGCCGAACTGTTTCGCGAACGGCACCTTGTCGGGCGAAATCACGGTTACCCGCGTGCCGCGCTTGCGCAACGCGGACGCCGTTTCCAGGCCGATGAAGCTGCTGCCGAGGATCGCCACCTGGGGCTGTTGCGCGTCGTCGCCAAGCGCGTCGACCAATGCGGCAGCGTCGTCGAGATTGCGCAGCACGTGCACGCCGCCCAATTCGCAACCGGGAATCGCGGGGAGCTTCGGCACGCTGCCAGTGGCGAGCAATGCGGTGTCGTAGCTGAGCGATCCGCCGGTTTCGAAATGGATCGTGCGCGCGGGGACATCGAGGCGCGCAACCTTCGCGACGATCCGTTCGATGCCGTGCTGCTCCAGCCAGTCGGGTGCGAGAAGCGGCGGCACATCGGCGGGCGCCATTTCGGACGACGGCACGAACTTGCTCAGCGCGGTGCGATCGTAGGGCGCATGCGGCTCGTCGCCGATCAGCGTGATGCGGCCGTCGAAGCCGCGTTCGCGCAATGCAGCGCAGGCCGCGGCACCCGCCGCCCCCGCGCCGATTACTGCGTAGTGCGGCTCGCGCGCGGCGGCGCCCCGTACCGGTTGCGAGAGTTTGTGCGGCGTGACCATCACGTCGTCGCCGCTCACCGCGACCGGATAACGATCGAGCGCGACGAGCGCGGGCGGTTCGAGCAAGTTGCCGGTGGCGGCATCGAAATTCGCCTTGTGCCACGGACAGATGATCCGCCCGTTGCAAAGCGCGCCTTGTTCGAGCGGGCCGCCCGCGTGCGGGCAATCGGCGGCGTACGCATGTACCGTGTCGCCGTCGCGCACCAGCAGGATGGCCTCGCCCTCCACCTCGACGCGCTCGGCTCGGTCCGCGCGCAATTGCGATAACTGGGCGACGTGGCGGGCAGTCGTGGACATGGTCGGGTCTCTCGCGGAACAGGTTGGGCCCACGTGTTGGCATGGAGTGTCTGCGCGCGAGGCGAGGTCGGACGAGTGCCTGCCGCGCTGCGCTGCAAAATTCGCTCGAATGCGTGGGGGATGCAGGGTGGTTCAGCAATCCACGTGCCCGCAGTGACGCTCATGCAGTGACGCCCGCCGCGCCTTCAAGACGCTTTGGAAGAACGACGGAAGTGCGGTAAATTCCAGACAAAGGGACACAGCGCTCGAGCACGTGCGCGGCCCATCGCGTGCAAAAACGCCTGTACGAGGCGTATGGGGCATTGTGCTTTTGGACTGTTTTCAAATTTCATGGAGATCGTGCCGTGCAGCGTGTGGAACGTGTTGCAGTCGATTTCCCGATGCCATCACGCAATTTCGCGGCGACGCGGCGCATGCTACTGATCGTGCTGGCCGTGTCGATTGTGTTTCCGCTTGCCTGCCTCGCGGGTTACGGCTACTTCGACTACCAGCGCCGCATTGCTGATTCGAACAACATGATCGACCGGCTCGCGCGCGTGACCGAAGAGCAGGCCGTCAAGGTGATGGACCTGAATCGGCAGATGGCTTCGCGCATCGTCGAATTGCTAGGCAGCGCGGACGACGCGCAGATCCGCGCGCGCGAAGCCGAATTGCACGAACGCCTGCGCGAAGTCGGTGGCGACTTTCCGCAGGTGTCGTCGATCTATGTGCTCGGCGCGCGGGGCGACCTGCTGGTGTCGAGCCTCGCGTATCCCGCGCCGGCCATGTCGATCAGTCAGCGCGAAGATTTCATGACCGCGAAAGCGATGCGCCCGCAGCCGTATTTCTCGCTGCCGATGTTCGGGCCGGTGTCGAAGACTAACGTGTTCACCACGATGATCGGCCGCTCGGGCGCGGACGGGCAGTTCATCGGCGCGGTGTCGGTGGCGCTACGTAACGAGTACTTTTCGCGCTTCTACCGCGAACTGACCGAGGGCGATCCGTCGCTCGTGCTGGCTCTGTATCGCCAGGACGGCAGCCTGCTGGTGCGCTATCCACCGTGGCCGGCGGGCGCGAAGCCGACCTCGCGCAGTGCGTTCAGCGCGGCGCTGCGCGACAAGCAGCTGTTCGGCCACGTCCGTTTGCATTCGACCGTGGATGGCGTCGAACGGCTGCTTGCGTTTCGCCGCGTCGGCGACTATCCGCTCTATGTGGTAAGCGCGTATGCGATCTCGTCGATCGCGAGCGCATGGCGCCGGCATTTCGTGCTGATCGCGGCGCTCACTGCCGTGCCTTGCTTCGCGATCTGGCTGCTGGTGTTCTATTCGCTGCGGCAACTCGCCGGCGAGCGGCGCGCGTGGGAACGCTGGCAAGGCGAAGTGGCAATGCGCCTGTCCGTGGAGGCGTCGAGCCGTCAACTGCAACGCATGGGTGCGCTCGGCAATCTGGTCGCCAACGTCGCGCACGACTTCAACAACCTGCTGATGGTGGTCTCCGCGAACACGGAGCTCGCGCGGCTCAAACATTACAACAACCTCGAAAAGGAAGTGCTCGCGGTGGAGCGCGCCACCGCCACCGCCGAAGCGCTGACGCGGCGCCTGCTGAGCGTCGCGCGCAAGCAGCCGCTCAAACAGGAGGCGGTCGACCTCGCGCGCTGGCTGCCTACCGCTGCGCCGCTGATCGACGCGGCGCTCGGCGACACCGTCGAGCTCGCGTTGAACATGGTCGACAACGTGTGGCCGGTGCTGGCCGATCCGACCGACCTCGAATTCGCGATCATGAACCTGGCCGTCAACGCGCGCGATGCGATGCCGCGCGGCGGCCGCTTTGTGATTCGCTGCCAGAACAGCCGGCTAGTCGGCAGCGATACCTTGCTGCCCGATGGCGAATACGTGGTGATCGCCTGTTCCGACGACGGCGAGGGCATGCCCGAAGCCGTCGCGCGCCGCGCGTTCGAGCCGCTTTTCACCACCAAGCTGCGCGGCTCGAGCACCGGGCTTGGTCTCGCGCAGGTGCTGTCGATGTGCGAACAGGCGGGCGGCACTGCGAAGATCGACAGCGTGCCAGGCAGCGGCACCACGGTGCGGCTTTATCTGCCGCGTTATCGCGAGCGCAAGGCGACGGCGGACGAACTCCTGCAGCAGCCGGCGCCGACACCGTCCGGCGTCGTGTTGCTGGTGGAAGACAATGAGGACGTGGCGGCCGGCGTGATGGCGGTGCTGGAGACCTTCGGCTGCGAAGTACGCCATGAGCCGACCGCCGATCAGGCGCTCGATGTGTTGAACGGCGGCGCGCGTTTCGAACTCGTGCTGTCCGATATCCAGATGCCCGGCAAACTGAACGGGATCGATCTCGCGGAAAAAGTCCGCAGCGCGTGGCCGTCGCAGAGGATCGCGCTGATGACCGGCTACGCCGACGAACTCGAACGCGCGCGACGCCTCGGCGTGGCGATTCTGGCAAAGCCGTTCAATATCGACGAACTGCACGCGCTGGTGGCTTGCGAACCGTAAGCGCTCGCGCCGCGCCGCGCGCGGCATGTTCGAAACGACTCATGACTTGCGGCATAGCCCTTGCTGAAAGAAATCGAGGCCTGCGGATCGGTTGGCGCAACCGGCGCGGCCCACTCACTTTCCGGACAGGAGAACAGTCATGAAGATCAGACACGCACTACTCGTTTCGACGATGCTCGCCGCTTCCTCTCTCGCGATGGCCCAGGCAGGCGGCGGTGGCGGTGGCGCTGGCGGTGGCGGCCCGGCGGGCAACGATCCGAGCGGCGGCACCACGGCCGGCACCACGCGCGAAGGCGGCGACATGCAGGCGCCCGGCACCACCACGCATTCGAAGAAGCATCAGATGAAGCATTCGAAGACGACCAAGCCGGCGACCGACTCGACCAACATGCCGGGCGCGGATGCCAGCAGCGACACGAAGGGGCAGTAAAACCGGCAGCGCGGCGAAGACGCTTACCTGCGGTGCGGTGGCCGGTTGCGGCTGATCGTTGCCCGAGGTGCGAGGCGCTCTTCGCCTTTGCTGGTTGTTTGCATGGCGCCGGGTCTGACGGAGCCTCGTTGCCGCGCCGCTGCGGCATGTTCCGACGGGTATAGCGCTTGCTGAAATCGCTCACATGCACGGCGTCGAGCGCAACCTTCAAAGCCTCCGATGGGATCGTGCGTTCTAGCCATCAGGAGCTTGTCCGTGACACTCGGTGACACCATCAAAGGTATGGTCGGGCTGGACCCCACGGGTCACGCCGATCCCGACATGAAAGCCGTGCTCGACGCGCTCAAGAGCCTCAAACCGAAGCCGATCGAAGAATGTTCGGTCGAGGAAGCAAGGCAGCAGCCCACGCCCGCCGACGCCGTGCGCAAGCTGTTGACCGATCCCGCGTATAGCGCGAGGCCGTCGCTGGAACTCGAAGCAGTGCGCACGACGGACATCGAGATTCCCGGTGCGCTCGGCACGAATCCGGCGCGCGTGTACACCCCGCAAGGCGCGGGACCGTTTCCGCTGATCCTCTATTTTCACGGCGGCGGCTGGGTGATCGCCGATCTCGATACCTACGATGCCACGCCGCGCGCGATGGCCGCGCAAAGCAAGGCCATCGTCGTGTCCGCGCATTATCGCCAGGCGCCCGAGCACCGCTTGCCGGCCGCGCACGACGATGCGTTCGCCGCGTGGCGCTGGCTGCTCGGCAATGCGGCGAGTCTCGGCGGCGAGCCGGACAGGATCGCGGTCATGGGCGAGAGCGCGGGCGGCAATCTGGCGATCAACGTGTCGATCCGCGCGCGCGAAACGGGCACACGCATGCCGCTTCATCAGGCGCTGATCTATCCGGTGGCGAGCAACAACATCGTATCGATCTCCTACGAGGAGAATCGCAACGCAAGGCCGCTGAACAAGCCGATGATGCTGTGGTTCGTGCGTAACGTGATCAACAGCGAGAGCGATCTGACGAGTCCGCTGATCGATGTGCTCAGCACCGATCTGTCGGGCCTGCCGCCGACGGCGATCGTGACCGCCGGCATCGATCCGCTGCGCTCCGATGGGGAGAAGCTCGCGCAGAAACTGCACAGCGCGGGCGTGGCGGTCGAGTACCGCAACTATCGCGGCGCGACGCACGAGTTCTTCGGGATGGCGGCGGTGGTGCAGGCGGCGCGCGACGCGCAGGCGTTCGTGTCGCTGACGCAGCGGCAGGCGTTCGGTGGGGCGCCAAGCTAAGCAGGGAGGTCTGGCTTTCACGCGGCGACTCGCGATTGCCGCTAGTTGACGGCGATTGCGATTGGATCGCTTCGCCCTGCGATTCACGCGGGTTCACTCACCCAGCAGATGCAGCACGACATCACGATGCTGCGTCTGCCGGCGATGTTCGAACAGATACAGCCCCTGCCATGTGCCGAGCACCATGCGTCCGTACTCGACCGGCACCGACAGTTGCACCTGGGTGAGCGCCGTGCGCAGATGGGCCGGCATGTCGTCGAGGCCTTCGGCGTCGTGTTCGTAACGCTCGGCGTCCTCGGGCGCGAGGCTCGCGAAGTAGCGCTCCAGATCGCGCTGCACCGAAGGGTCGGCGTTTTCCTGAATCAGCAGCGACGCTGACGTATGGCGGCAAAACAGCGTCAGCAGCCCGGTGTGGATGCCTGTGCCGGAGACAAAGCGGCGCGCTTCGTCGGTGAACTCGGTGAGGCCGCGCGTGCGGGCCTTGATGCTCAGATGATGGATCGCTTGTCGCATGATGGGTGAGCGAGGTGGTTCGTGTGGCGGCGCGAAGCGCTTGAGGCGCTCCGGCTTCGGTGCAGTGGCGGGCGCGTGAATCTGAAAATACGTGAATCAGACAAGTGGGCGCGAACTCAAACTCGAGCGCCGGTCACACGCTGCCCGCAGCTTCAAATCGACGTCAATACATTCTCGATTTCCGCCGCGCCGGTTGGCCGAACCACGCGCGCGACTTCGGCGCCGTCACGCATGACCACCAACGTCGGCCACAGCTTGACCTTGAACGAGCGGCCGAGGGGCCGTCCCGGACCATCTTCGATTTTCAGATGACGAAGGCCGGCATGCGGCGCCAGCGCCTTGACGATCGATGGCTGTGCGCCCTGGCAGTAACCGCACCAGTCGGTGCCGAACTCGACGACGGTGACGCCCGGCAGCGCGTCGAGTTCGGCGCGCGAAGGGGCTTTGGATGAATAGGCTGTCTGGGTTGCCATGCGTGCTCCAATGCTGTTCAGTGCAGGGACGTTGACCGGTGCGGCGGTCCCTGCGCGGGGATTCACCAAGAGTAGCAGCAATGCCTGGGATCGTCATCGAGGCCGGCTTGCCGCGCAGGCGCCGCAACGGCCAGGCCGATCACGCGGTTTGCACGCGAATTCACATGTGTGGCGCGTTGACGTGTTAAACATCTTCCCTGCGCCGTCACGAGGCGGCGCGTCATCGCGTTTGGGAAGGGAAATGGGAGCAAGGATCTATCTGCAACATCCGGCCACGGACGACACCGTCGCGGTCGCGACCGGCTTCAGTTGGGGCGCGTGTCTGCTGGGTTTCATCTGGGCGTTATCGAAGAAGATGTGGTTTGCCGCCTTTGTCATGCTGGGCGTCAGTCTGATCCTGTTCGGCATGGGCTTATGGGGCGAAACGGCCGACCTGGCCGGACTCGTGCTGTCGATTCTGTTCGCCGTCGCCTGTGGCGCTTATGGGAATCGGTGGCATCGCTGGACGCTTGAAAAGCGCGGCTACGTCGTGCTATGACGCGGCGAAGGGGCGAAGGGGCGATGACTTCGCGATGCGCAGCGAGTCGCCGAAGTGATTTCATTGGATTACCTCAGGGAGGTTTTTCATGCACGTTGCATTTTCAA
Organism: Paraburkholderia fynbosensis; assembly: GCF_902859935.1. GTDB lineage: Bacteria > Pseudomonadota > Gammaproteobacteria > Burkholderiales > Burkholderiaceae > Paraburkholderia > Paraburkholderia fynbosensis. The sequence continues at coordinate 137,315 of NZ_CADIKI010000009.1, read as the reverse complement.
CCACAGTAAGCAGATCGATCGGAAGCGTCAGGAGGTTTCGCCGGGGCGCGCTGTGCGTGGCGCTGGCGGTGTCGCTCGCCGCCGCGCCGTTGGCGTGCGGCGCGCAGTCCGCCGCTGCGCCTGCGGCCGGCGCATCTGACACGCCCGCCATAGCGGGCGCTCCAGGCCCCTCGGCCGCATCGTCGACATCCGCTGCCGACGATACCTTTCTGCTCACCATCTTTCTGCGCCACGACGAATCCAAACCGCTGCCGAAGATCAACGACCAGCTCCGCGCGCAAGGCTTCTTCAAGACCTTTCCGCCGCCGGGCATCGAAGTCGTGTCGTGGTACGTGATGATGGGCATCGGCCAGGTGGTCACGCTGCGCGTGCCCGCGAGCCGGCTGCGCGAAGTCAACCGTGCGATCGAGTTGACCGCGTGGGGCGGCTATCGCACCGAGTTTTATCCGACCTACGACTACAAGGCGCAAGCGCAGCAAATGCGCGCAACCGACGGCAAGTAGCGGCGAGCGTGCACAGTCGGTCGTCAACGCGCCGCCATCGTTCTAACGACGCGGTGCAACATGCATGTGGGACGGCGCAGCGCGGGTTTACGCGCCCGCCAGCTAGGTCGATAATGCCCCGGTCGTTCCGGCCCCGAACTTACGGCGCACGTTGCGCCGACCCGGCTCGCTCCATCTGATCCACCGCCCTCGTGTTGAAAACTTCGCGTTTTTTCGACCTGCTGCGTATCCCTGGCTTCAAGCCGCTGGCCGCCGCCACCCTCATGCTCGGTGTGGCGATGTCATTCACCGCTCCGTATCTATCGCTGTTCGGCGTCGAGCGCGCCGGCATGACGCCGTTCAGGCTCGGCGTCTTCATGACGCTGATTGCCGCGAGCGGGGTGCTCGCCAGCACGCTCGCCGGCCGTTGGACCGATAAGAGCGGACAGCATCGGCCTTTGCTGCTGGCGGCGCTGGTGGCGGCCGCGCTCGGCTATGTGTGCCTGTGCGTGGTGCGCGATTACCGGCTGCTGCTGCTGGTCGGCATCGTCTTCATCGGCGCGGGCGGCTCGGCCATCTCGATGGTGTTCGCGTTCAGCCGCGCGGCGCTGCCGGTGCCGGACCCCGGCGAGCGCGTGTTCGCGAGCGCGACGTTGCGGACCATCCTGTCGGCGGCGTGGGTGTTCGGGCCATCGGTGGGCGCATTGGTGCTCGCGGCCACCAGCTTTTATGGACTCTTTCTGTTCGCGGCGGCGAGCTTCGCGACCTGCGCATTCATCGTCTGGCGGATGCGCGAGCCGCAAGGTCATCTGGGCGACCACACGGTGGAGGACACGGCGTCCGAGCCGTCGGCGTCGATCACGGTGCCGCCGCTGACCGCGCCGGGCGAAGACGCGCACGAAGACCTGCCCGGCGTCGCATCGGCCAACGACATCGGCCGCGCGGTGGCCGCGCTCACGCTGCTCGGCCTCGCCGCGAACGCGACGATGATCGTGCTGCCGCTCTACATCGTGCATGGCCTGAACGGCTCGCATCTGGACGTATCGGTGATGCTCGGCCTCGGCGCGCTGATGGAAATTCCGATGATGCTTGCGCTCGGCGCGAAGTCGTCGGCGCTGCACAAGCCGAACTGGCTTGCCGCGTGCGCGGCGGTGCATGCGGTGTATTTCGTCGGGATGTCGCTGGCGGGCAACGTCAACGTGCTGATCCCGATGCAGATGCTCAATGCGTTCGTGGTCGCCGTGACGTCGTGTCTCGGCATGACCTATGTGCAGGATCTGATGCCGCACTCGCCCGGGCGCGCCACCGCGCTGTTCTTCAACGCGGCGCGGGTCGGCTCGATTCTGTCGGGCGTGTTGTCGGGCCTGCTGGTGCAGGCGTTCAGCTATCGCGGCACGTTTCTGTTCTGCGGCTTGCTGGCGCTGTGTGCCTTGGTGCTGTTCGCGGTGCCCGGGTATCGTTATCCGCTGATGTGGCGTGCGGTGAAGCGCTTCGCGCGCGAGCTGTATGCCAAGCTGCAGGCGAAGCGGCGTCAACGAGTGACGGCGCGTGGCGAGTGAGCTGAAGCACGCGAACGCGCTGCGGCACATCGGCAGCCGCGGAGGTGCCCGCCAGGCATATATACGTGCATAACACACACGCGAGGAACTTTACGTCACGCCACGTCTCTGCATAGAGGCGTATCGTCTTTTGACGCGCGCGGCGATGCGCATTGCGCATGCCGGAATGAACCAGACGGCTATGGTGTGTCCTGCATTCTTGCATCGACGCGACTAAAGTGGTTTGCGTGGGCCATGCGATGCCGCCTGCTTCACCGCTCAATTCGCGGCTGAGTTCGCCGTTGAGTTCGCCGTTGAATTCATCACCGAGGCAACAACCCGGCAACAACCCGGTCACGACGAAGCAACCACCAGAGCCGCCACCGGCATAACACCCGGCGCAACAACCGCATCGCCGCAACACGCCGAACCGACATCGGGCAGTGCAACGAGCCACCTTCCGGAGCGAGATATGCAGCTAGGCATGATTGGATTAGGGCGCATGGGCGCCGACATGGTGCGACGCCTGACCAAAGGTGGTCAGCAATGCATCGCCTACGACGTGCAGTCCGCGGCGGTGGACCGGCTGAAGCAGGAAGGGGTGGCGGGCGCGGCGTCGCTGCAGGACCTCGTCGCGCAACTCGAGAAGCCGCGCGCCGTGTGGCTGATGGTGCCGGCCGCCGTCGTCGACGCGACGCTCGAAAAACTCGTGCCCTTGCTGGAACCCGGCGACGTCGTGATCGACGGCGGCAACTCCTACTATCACGACGACATCCGCCGCGCCAACGAACTCGGCGCACGCCAGCTTCACTATGTGGACGTCGGCACGAGCGGCGGCGTCGCGGGCCGCGAGCGTGGCTACTGCCTGATGATCGGCGGCGAGCCTGAGGTCGTGAAGCGGCTCGAACCGATTTTCGCGGCGCTCGCGCCGGGCGCCGCCGCGGCGCCGCCCACTCCGGGCCGCACCGCGACGAGCGGGAGCACTGCCGACCAGGGCTTCCTGCATTGCGGACCGCAAGGCGCGGGGCACTTCGTGAAGATGGTCCACAACGGCATCGAATACGGAATCATGGCCGCCTATGCGGAAGGCCTGAACATTCTGCGCCACGCCGACGCCGGCAAGCACGCGCGCGAAGCCGACGCGGAAACCTCGCCGCTGCGCCGTCCCGAGCTGTACCAATACGATCTGAATCTCGCCGAGGTCACTGAAGTCTGGCGGCGCGGCAGCGTGATCGGCTCGTGGCTGCTCGACCTGATCGCGGGATCGCTCGTCAGCGACGCCGATCTGCAGAACTACACCGGCCGCGTCTCCGATTCGGGTGAGGGCCGCTGGACGGTGGCGGCCGCGATCGACGAAGGCGTGCCCACGCCGGTGCTCAGCGCGGCGTTGTTCGCGCGCTTCAGTTCGCGCGGCGAAGCGGACTTCGCGAACCGCGTGCTATCGGCGATGCGGCATGATTTCGGCGGCCACGTCGAAAAAACGGCCGAGCCGGGCAGTGCGCCAAAGGGCTGAGTGGGCCGCCCACCGAAGAGTTCACTGCAACCGTTACCGAAGCGCTCCCACTTTCAGCCAAGGACCCCGCGATGCCAGCCACCCCCTCTACGCCGCACGACGTCGTGTTTCTGTTCGACTGCGACAACACCCTGCTCGACAACGATCACGTGCTGGCGGATTTGCGCGCGCATATGACCCGGGAATTCGGCGCGGAGAACAGCACACGCTACTGGGAGATCTTCGAGGACCTGCGCGCAGAACTGGGCTATGCCGATTACCTGGGCGCGCTGCAGCGTTACCGGCTGGAGCATCCGCGCGACACGCGGCTGCTGTTGATGGCGTCGTTCCTGATCGGGTATCCGTTTGCGAACCGGCTGTATCCGGGTGCGCTGGATGCGCTACGGCATCTGGGCACGCGCGGCCCCACGGTGATTCTCTCCGACGGCGACGTGGTGTTCCAGCCGCGCAAGATTGCGCGTTCGGGTTTGTGGGACGAAGTCGAGGGACGCGTGCTCATTTACATCCACAAGGAACTGATGCTCGATCAGGTGATGGAATGCTACCCGGCGCGCCATTACGTGATGATCGACGACAAGCTGCGGATTCTCACGGCCATGAAGAAGGCCTGGGGAGGAAAGCTGACAACGGTCTTTCCACGCCAAGGGCACTATGCTTTCGATCCGAAGGAGATTGCAAGCAATCCGCCCGCGGATGTGAGCATCGAGCGGATTGGTGAGCTGGCCGATTTCGACGTCGATGCGTTGATGGGCGAGCAGGGGTAGGCGGTTGGGCGCAGCGCGAGCCTCGCCATCAGAGACACGGACCTGCGGGCGGCGCGCACGCAGACCGAGAGGCAAACCGACGCGCAGACACGCAGAACGCAGCGCCTCAGGCGCCCAACGCCTTCAGGCGCGCTTGCGCATCGCCGGCTCCCATGCGCGCGGCCGCGTCGCTGGCCTTTACGCCGTTCGCATCGTGAGCATTCGGGTTCGCGCCGTGCGCAATCAGCAAGTCCACGATCGCGGTGCGGTTGAACATCGCGGCCACCATCAACGCGGTGCGGCCGTCCGGCGACGCGCCTTCGACGTCCGCGCCGTGCGCGAGCAACGTCTCGATCACCTTGTCGAAGCCCTTGAACGCGGCACCGGCGATCGGCGTTTGGCCGTTATCGTTGCGCAGATTCGGATCGGCGCCGCGTTCGAGCAGCACGCGCACCGCATCCGCGTGACCGTGGTAGCTCGCGAGCATCACGAGACTGTCGCCCTTGTCGTTACGCAGATTGGGCGGCACGCCTTTTTCGAGCACTGCGGCGAGCATCGATGCATCGCCGCGCCGCGCGAGGTCGAAGACCTCCTGGGCGAGTGCGAGCAGGTCGGGATCGATCTGCGCCCCGGACGGCGGGGCGGTATTGGCGGGGTCCGTCAATGAAATCTCCTTGCTATCGATGAGGGCGCCGCGGCGGCGCCAGGACAGCAATCAGGATACACATTTTGTCTCGCGGATGCCCGCCCGGCGGTGCGCTAGCCGGCGCCGAACAGCTTGACCAGGACGCCAAAGAGGCCGATCAGGACAGCCAGTCCTGCGCTCAGCAACACGATCGACAGGACAAGGGTCACGAGCACTTTGGCGGGGCTGCGTTTGGACATGGCGGTCGTATTCGTCAAAGATGAGGGCGGCGGGACGTGTCAGACGCTTGCCGCCGCTGCGCATTCGGTTCGGGTGGTGTCGAACGAACGCGCCGGTTCAGTCAGCTCGCCGGGTTCGATCGGGATTGTTCGGAGTCTAGCGCAACACAGCGTTCGCGCATCGCTCCACCGGCGCTTGCGGCGCATTCGCGAAAACGTCGAACCATGGCGTGCGGCGTCTGTCACACTCGCGTGACGAGCGCGGGCGACACTCGACACCCGGGAAAGAGCCGCGAATTCCGCCTGATGCAGTTGCGCAGAGCGGCCCACGGCAGTTGCGCCGCGCATGATGCAGCGGCCTCGCTGTCGCTTTCACGGGCCTTTCCGACGCCATCGACGCCAGCGACGCCAGCGACGCCATCGGCACAACGACGCCTCATCACGAACACCCGCTGCAGCACCCGCTAACCTGCCTGACAGTCCTTTTCAAGGAGTGACGCCATGGTTGAAGCAAGCTCGCATCCCGCTCCGTCCCAAACGCTGGACCCCGACACGCTGCGCAAGATGGATCGCTATTGGCGCGCGTGCAATTATCTGTCGGTGGGCATGATCTATCTGCGCGACAATCCACTGCTGCGCGAACCGCTGAAACCCGAACACATCAAGAACCGGCTGCTCGGCCACTGGGGCTCGGACCCGGGGCAGAGCTTCGTGCTCGTGCATCTGAACCGGCTGATCCGCAAGCTCGATCTGGACGTGATCTATCTGTCCGGCCCCGGACATGGCGCGCCGGCAAGTCTTGCGCACTGTTACCTCGAAGGCCACTACTCGGAAATCTACCCGGACCGCAGCGAAGACGAGGCCGGCATGCGGCGTTTCTTCCGGCAGTTCTCGTTTCCCGGCGGCATCGGTTCGCATTGCACGCCGGAGACGCCGGGCTCGATTCACGAAGGCGGCGAACTCGGCTACAGCCTGTCGCACGGCTACGGCGCCGCGTTCGACAACCCCGAACTGATCGTCACCGTGATGATCGGCGACGGCGAGGCGGAAACCGGGCCGCTCGCCACCTCATGGCATTCGAACAAATTCCTCAACCCGATCCGCGACGGCGCGGTGCTGCCGGTGCTGCATCTGAACGGCTACAAGATCGCCAATCCGACCATCCTCGCGCGGATTCCCCGCGAGGAACTCGAAGCGCTGCTGATCGGCTACGGGCACAAGCCGTATTTCGTCGAAGGCGACGATCCCGACATGATGCATCAGCAGATGGCTGCCACGCTCGAACAGTGCATCGGCGAAATCCGCGCGATCCAGCGGCATGCGCGCGCGAATCGCGACGCGACGCGGCCGCGCTGGCCGATGATCGTGCTGCGCTCGCCGAAAGGCTGGACCGGCCCGAAGGAAGTCGACGGTCACAAGGTGGAAGGCTCGTGGCGCGCGCATCAGGTGCCGGTGCTCGATCCGGTCACCAATGGCAAGAGTCTGAAACTGGTCGAGGGCTGGCTGCGCAGCTATGGTCCCGAGTCGCTGTTCGACACGGGCGGCCGTCTGGTCGAGGAACTGCGCGAACTCGCGCCCGAGGGCGCACGCCGCATCAGCGCGAATCCGCATGCGAACGGCGGCTTGCTGTGCAAGGCGCTCGACATGCCGCCGTTTCGCGACTACGCCGTGACGGTGAAAAAGCCGGCCGCGTCGTACACGTCGCCGACGGGCGTGCTGGGCAAGTTTCTGTGCGACGTGATGCGCAAGAACATGACGAACTTCCGCCTGTTCGGTCCCGACGAAACCGCGAGCAACAAGCTCAACGCGGTCTATGAGGCGTCGCCGAAAACCTGGCTTGCCGACACCGAACCCGGTGACGCGGACGGCGGCGAGCTGTCACCCGACGGTCGCGTGATGGAAATGCTCAGCGAACACACCCTCGAAGGCTGGTTCGAAGGCTACGTGTTGACCGGCCGGCACGGCCTGTTCGCGACCTACGAGGCGTTCGTCCACGTGATCGACTCGATGTTCAACCAGCACGCGAAGTGGCTCGAGAAAGCCAAGCGCGAGCTGGGCTGGCGCCAGCCGGTGCCGTCGATCAACCTGCTGATCACGTCGCTTGTCTGGCGTCAGGATCACAACGGCTTCACGCATCAGGACCCAGGCTTTCTCGATGTCGTCACCAATAAAAGCCCGGACGTGGTGCGCATCTATCTGCCGCCGGATGGCAACTGCCTGTTGAGCGTGGCCGATCATTGCCTGCGCTCGCGCGATTACGTCAACGTGATCGTGTCCGACAAGCAGCCGCATCTGCAGTATCTCGACATGGACGCGGCCGTCACGCATTGCACGAAGGGCATCGGCATCTGGGACTGGGCGTCGACCGATCAGGGTGTCGAGCCGGACGTGGTGATCGCCTGCGCGGGCGACATCGCGACGATGGAAGCGCTCGCCGCCGTACAGATTCTGAAGGAGCGCTTCGTCACGCTGAAGATCCGCTTCGTCAACGTGGTCGATCTGTTCCGCTTGATGCCCGAGCATGCGCATCCCCACGGACTGTCCGACCGTGATTTCGATTTGCTGTTCACCACCAGCAAGCCGGTGATCTTCAACTTCCATTCGTATGCGTCGCTCGTGCACAAGCTCACCTATAGCCGCGCGAATCACGAGAATCTCCATGTGCACGGCTATCACGAGAAAGGCAACATCAACACGCCGCTCGAACTGGCGATCATCAACCAGGTGGACCGCTTCTCGCTTGCGATCGACGTGATCGATCGCGTGCCTGCCTTGCGCGGCGTCGGCGATCATGCGAAGGAATGGCTGCGTGGGCAGGTCATCGAGCATCTCGCGTATGCGCATGCCGAGGGTATCGACAAGGAAGAGATCCGCAACTGGACCTGGAAGAGCTGAGCGAGGGCGACGATGCACACCGAGGACGCCGCGGCGAAGCAAACGATTCTGGTGCTCAACAGCGGCTCGTCGTCGCTGAAGTTCGGGCTGTTCGCACACGTGGACGACGATGAATCCCTACTGCTGGAGGGCAGCGCCGAAGGGATCGGCCGCCGCGACGGCAGCTTGCGGATCGGATCGCCCGACGGCGGCGTGCTGGTGCAGCAGGAGCATGTGCTGGAATCGCAAACCGATGCGTTGCGCAAGCTCTCGCAGGCGCTGGCGCAACAGCATCATGCGCAGCCGGCGGCGCTCGGGCATCGGCTCGTGCATGGCGGGCCGCATCTGCGCGCGCATCAACGCATCACGCCCGAGGTGCGCCGCCGCTTGCGGGAGGCGGTGCACTTCGCGCCGCTGCATATTCCACCGGCGCTCGCGCTGATCGACGAGGCGACGAAGATTTTCGGCGGCGCGACGCATTTCGCCTGTTTCGACACCGCGTTCCATACGACGCTGCCGCCGCGCGCGGCGCAACTCGCGTTGCCGCGCCGCTATGCGCAGGCCGGCGTGATCCGCTACGGCTTTCACGGGCTTTCGTACGAATCGCTGGTGACACAACTCGGCTCGCAGTTGTCCTCACGCGCGGTGTTCGCGCATCTCGGCAACGGTTCGAGCGTGTGCGCGTTGCGCGACGGCCAATCGATCGATACGTCGATGGGTCTGACGCCGACCGGCGGCGTGCCGATGAGCACGCGTTGCGGCGATCTCGATCCCGGTGTGCTGCTGTATCTGATGCGGGTCGAGAAGCTCGATGCGGATGCACTGGAGACGCTGCTCAATCGTCACAGTGGCCTCGCCGGTTATGCCGACGGCGAGAGCGATATGCAGGCACTGGAAAAACGCGCGGCGGCAGGCGACGCGAACGCGTCGCTCGCGCTCGACGTGTTCGCGGGCGCGGTGCGCAAGACGATTGGCGGCTATGCGGCGTTGCTCGGCGGGATCGATCTGCTGGTGTTTACCGGCGGGATCGGCGAACATAGCGCCGCGATTCGCCAGCGCGTGTGCGACGGGCTCGCTTTCATGGGGCTGACGGAAGGCGATGCGGCTGGCAAGGTGAGAGCCCTTCACACCGAGGAGGAAAAGCAGATCGCGCGGCATTGCCGGGCGTTGTTGCGAGCCGAGGCCGGCTGAGGCCATTGCCGCTTAGTCCGCTTTATTTCGCTTTGACGACGGTGTGATCCAACACGCCTGTCACGCCGAACAGGCGCGCCACGTCTTCCAGCGCGGCGGTTTTTTGCTGCGGTTGCAGCTCGCCGTGCAGCGTGATGCGGCCACGTGAGACTCTCACCTTGACGCTATGTTCAGGGACGGCCGAGTCCCAGGCCAGGCGCCGGGTCGCTTCCGCGGCGATTTGCGCATCGCTCAGGCGAGCGCCGGCGCTGGATCCTTCGCCCGTCTCCCAGCGTGCGCCAGGCAGCTTGCGTTTCGCGGCGCGAGCGGATGACATGGGTTCTCCACGGAATGAACGGCAATTGAACAACACTAGCAGATACGTGGAATTTTGCAGGCGGGGCGGCCATGCTTAGGGCCGCGCCGGACCCGACTCCGCTCCGTTGAATGCTCACGGCTCATCATCGGCGCGCCCGCCGCACCTTCCTCACCCTGAACAGCAAAGGCTTCGACCATGTACGACTTTCCCATCGACAACCCGTTTCTCGAATCGCTCGGCGTGCGACTGACCCAATGGCGCGACGGTTACGCCGAGCTGGTCATGGCGATCGACGCGAGCAAGCTCAATCGTCAGGGCGTGCTGCAAGGCGGCGCGATCGCCACGCTGCTCGATGCAGCGGCGGGCTATGCGGGTCTGCATGCGCCGGCGGGTCAACCGGCGCGGCATGCATTCACGTTGTCGCTGACCACCAACTATCTCGACAAGGGACTCGGCGAATCGGTGACGGCGAAGGGCTTTCTGGAACGCCAGGGCCGCTCGATTTTCTTTTCGCGCGGCGAAGCGTGGGTAGACGGCAAGCTGCTGATCGCGAGCGCGCAGGGCACCTTCAAATATTCGAAGACGGCCTGATGGCGATGCCTGCCGCAAGCGGCACGCACGCATTCACAGCGCCTTGTACATGACGGTGGTGGCGTCGAGCCGCCCTTCGTCGTGCGGAGCTTGGGCATAGCCTGGAATCACGCCGGCGGTTTGATAGCCAAGCGTGGCATAAAGCGGTTCGGCATGGTCGCCGGTGCGGGTGTCCAGCGTGAGCAGGCTGCGCCGCAAGTGCCGCGCATGGCGCTCCAGCTCCGTCATCAACGCCCGTGCGATGCCCCGGCGGCGAAACGCGGGATGGACCAGCAGCTTGCGCACCTCCGCGCGGTGACGCTGATTCGGCATCGTGTCGTAATCCAGTTGCACGGTGCCGGCGATCGCGTCGCCCTCGCGCGCGACGAACAGCATCAGTCCGCCCGCGCGCAACGAGGGCAGCACTTTGCCGCGCCAGAACGCTTCGCTATCGGCGACGCCGTACGGCATCACGAAGCCGACGCTCGCGCCGTCATGCACGCAGGCATGCAGCAGCGCGCCGAGTTCGGGGAGATGCCGTACGAGGTCGTCGGCGGAAAAAGACGTAATGGTGATCGCGCTCATGCTGGCTCACACGATGAAGAGAAGATAGCGGGCCGAACTATCGGCAGGCGTCACGAAGGCGCTCGGGCCGAACAGCAGATAACGCAGGCAGTCGCCGGGGACGAGGTCGTGGCGCTGGCCGTCGACGGTGATCTGCAGCCGCCCTTCGAGCAGGATCAGATGATGTTCGAGACCGGGGCGCGGCGACGCGTCGTACGCGATGCATGCGCCCGCGTCGAGTTCGCATTCCAGCGCCTCGCCCGCAAGCGCCTGCGCGGGCGGCGACACCGAGCGGCGCCGGAAGCCCGCGCTGGCGTCGCTCCAGACCGGTTGCGCGGTGCGTGGCACTCGGGGCGCGAAGTCCTCCTCGACCATGCGCATCAGGCGCGACATGGGCAGGCCGTACGCCACGCAGAGCCGGCCTAGCACGCTCGCGGTGGGACTCACGGCCGCATTTTCCAGACGCGACAGCGTGGCGCGGCTGACGTTGCTGCGCGTGGCGAGTTCGTCGAGAGACCAGTTGCGCTCCGCGCGCAAGGCCCGCAAACGCTGCGCGATGCGGCGGTCGATGAGCGTATCACTGACGGCCAGATTTTCCATATTAGGGAAATTATCTCGAATATGGAAATCGGTCAATGGAAAAAAATGGCTCGCGGGCGGAGTCGGGCAGCGCATCCGTCCATTACGGAGATTCGTGCGCCTTCGCGTTCGCGGGCGTTTATCATAGTGGCCACCAACCAGAACGCGCCGCCTCGCTATGCAACGGTAACGCGCATCATCCACGAGACCCGGCGACTCATGCCGCAACATCATCTATGAACACCACTCCCGACGCTTCTTCCCGTCCCCCGATTCGTGAACTGACGCTGCTCGAGGGGCGCGTGCTCGGCGTGCTCGTCGAAAAGCAGCACACCGTGCCGGACAGTTATCCGCTCTCGCTGAACGCGCTGACGCTGGGCTGCAATCAGAAAACCGGCCGCGCGCCGGTGATGAACGCGACCGAGGCCGAGGTGCTGACCGCCGTCGATGGCCTGAAACGCTTGAGCCTCGTGATGGAAGGCAGCAGCAGCCGCGTGCCGCGCTTCGAGCACAACATGAATCGCGTGCTCGGTTTGCCGAGCCAGTCGGCGGCCTTGCTGACCACCTTGCTGCTGCGCGGCCCGCAGACGGCAGCCGAATTGCGCCTGAACAGCGCGCGTTTCCATGGCTTTGCCGACATCTCGTCGGTCGAGGCGTTTCTCGATGAGCTGGCCGGCAGCGAGCCGCCGCGCGTCGTGAAGCTGGCCCGCACGCCGGGAGAGCGCGAGCATCGCTGGATGCATTTGCTGTGCGGCGAGGTGAGCGCAAGCGAGATCGCGCAACCGGGCGGCGAGGACGACACGGTGCCGTTGTCCGCGTTCGAAGCGATCAAGGCCGAGCAGAAGCGCCTCGCCGATGAAGTGGGGCGGCTTCAGGCAGTTGTGCGCCGGATGGCGGCGGAATTGGGGATCGGCGTCGACGATCTTTGAGCGAATATTGGAGCGGGGCCGCGTCGTGGTCTTTCTGCAAAACCACCATCGCGCAGTCGGCCGTTCGACGCAAGCGATCGTCAGTACGGCATGCCGGCGCCGCAGTGGCGAGGGCTGAAGACCGACGGCTCACGCATCACGGCTGCGCTGGGTGTTTGTCGACAGCATGCGTTGGGTGCGATAAAAGATGCGCGGCGGCACGTTCGGCGAATCCTGGGCAAGCCGGTCGAGCTCGTCGCGAATCGCGGTGAGGTAGTGGCCGTCGCGCGCGTCGGCGTCGCCGGCGAATACGGCTTCGAGCCTGCGACGCACGGCGCCATAGCGCGCACCGGCCGCGCGGTGTTTCTCCGCGCGCTCCGCGTAGCGCAGGAACAGTTTCAACGCGGCGGAGACGACGGCCGCGACGCTCACGAGCCCAACGAAGAGCCGTTGTTCAAACGACACCGCCGTCAGCGCGAACGACGCGAACACGGCGGTCCCCACGAACGCGGTCAGGGCTGTCGCCAGCCAGCCGACCTGGCGGTCGCGCGCCGATAGCAGATCGGCCATGTCGTAGTGGCTCATCTGGGATTCGCGCGCGCGGCGAATCCATTTCAGCAGAAGCTGGTTTTCGTCGACCGGGGGCTCGTAGGCGGGCAGTGTCGTCATGGTGCTTGTCGGGGCGGTTCGTCTGCGCAAGCACTACGCGTGCGCAGACGATACTGTGCCACATCGAAGCATCAAGCCGGACATCGCGCGTTACCGTAGCGGCCGGTCGGCCGCTCACCGAGTCAGGCGCCGCACGCGCGGCGCTACTTCTTCCGCAAAGCGGCGCATGTCGTGCTCGAACGGCTGGAATTGCAGCATGAACAATTCGATCCCGGCGCGGTGAAAGCGGGCCATGCGCTCGGCGACCGTGTCATAGCTGCCGACCAGTCCCGCCGCCGTGCCGCCGTTCGAGCCGACGCGCGGCGTTTGCGCGAAGGTCTGGAACATCACCGCCTTCGGGTCGATGTTCGATTTCTGCTGCGCGCGCAGTGGCGCATCCTTGGTGGCCAGTGCGAACAGATGGTCGAGGTGCCGGGTTGCGTCGTCGTCGGTTTCACGCGCGATCACGAATGCCGACAGGCCGAAACGCAACGGTGCATGTGCGGTGGGCCGTCGGCGGGCGCGCAGCTCGGCGATCAGCGCTTCGACGTCCGCCAACGGCTGACCGTTGATGAACCACACGTCGCCTTTGTCGGCGACCAGCTGGCGCGCCGGCTCCGATTCGCCGCCCACGTAGATGAGCGGTCGTTCGCGATACGGATCGGCAGGGCGCAATAGATAGTCATCCACATTAAAGTGTTCGCCGTGAAAACGCGTGCGTTCGCCACGCAGCAACGCGTCGACCACCGTGATCCACTCGCGCCCATACGCATAACGCGCGTCGTGCTCCGCGAAACCGATGCCGGCACGCTCCAGCTCCGGGCGATTCCACGCATTGACGAGATTGATTGCGAAGCGCCCGCCGCTGATGTGCTCGATCTGCTGCGCCATTTTCGCCAATACCACCGGGTGATACAGGTAAGGCTTGATGGCCGCGATGATTTCGATGCGTTCGGTCAACGCCGCGAGCGCGGCCGACGCGGTCCACGCTTCGAGCTGATCGAAGTCGGGATTGTGCGGATTGATCGTATGTTGGGCGATGAGCACCGAGTCGTAGCCAAGGCGCTCGGCTTCGAGCACGAGCGCTTTGTTGCGCGCCCATGACGCGTCGTACGGTTCATCGGGATCCTGCAGTGCGGCGCGGCTGCCATGAACCAGCGCCCAGACGCCGAAGCGCGGAGGCAGTGTCGACATAAAGCAGAAATCTCCACGGAAAAGCGGGACTTGCGATTCGTTGCGACTCGCATCAAAGCATTGAATGATGCGCGATGCCGCCGCCACGCGTTCCAATTTCTGTCTATATCGTTCGATGAAATCGGTCTATGGACATGCTGCGAACTTTTATATATTCGCCGATTGCGTCTAACTTCCCGGGAATTCGATCCATGCATTTCACTTTCTCCGGCTCTCGCCGCCTGCGGCACGCTTGCGTGTCATTGACGTTGATCGGCGGGGTGCTGTCCGCCGGCCTCGTGCAAGCCAACGAAACGGTCTCGATCAGCTATCAGCGTTCGTCGACGCTGTTCATTCTGCTCAAGCGCACCGGTGCATTAGAGAAAAAGCTCAAACCGCTCGGCTATGACGTGAGCTGGCACGAGTTCTCGACGGGCCTGCTGCAATCGCTGAACGCGGGCAGTGTGGATCTGCATGCGGACGTTGCCGATGCGTTCGCGCTTTTCACGCAGGCCGCCAACGCGCCGCTGACTTACTACGCAGAGGAAACCGCGGCGCCGACGGCCCAAGCGATCATCGTGCCGCCGGATTCGCCGATCCGCTCGGTGGCGGACCTGAAGGGCAAACGCGTCGCGGTGGCGAAAGGCTCGGGTTGCAATTACCTGTTGCTGAGCACCTTGGCCAAAGCGGGAATGACGATCAACGACGTTCAGGTGCGCTATCTGGAAGCGCCCGACGCGCTCGCCGCGTTTCGCGGCGGCAACATCGACGCATGGGCGATCTGGGACCCGTTCCTCGCCGCGCAGCAGCGTGATACGCATGTGCGCGTGATCGCCGACGGCTCCAGCGGGGTGGCGCAATACAACCGCTTCTATATGGCGACCACCTCGTTCGCGGACAAGCATCCGGACGTGCTGCGCGTCGTATTCGACGAACTGAACACGACCGGCAAATGGGTCAAGGCGCATCCGCAGGACGCCGCGCAGATTCTCGGTCCGATGTGGGGGAACATTCCCGCGCCGACGGTCGAACTCGCCAATAGCCGCCGCAGCTATGACATCGTGCCGGTGCAGCGCGATCAGTTGGCGGAACAACAGCGTATCGCGGATACGTATCGCGCAGCCGGACTTATCCCCGCTGCACTGAAGGCGACCGACATCCGGATCTGGACGCCGCCGGCGAAGTAAGCAAGGCATTGTCCGGCACAGTCCTGTGCCGAACAGTGCACGCGGGTCACTCAGTCGAGCGCATCAAGCGGGCGAGCCTTCACGCGCGACGCCGAACCGTTCGTTGTGCGCCTTCCCGTTCAGATAGAAGTCACCGATCGCGGCTTCGCGAATGATCGCCGGATTGTGCGACGCGAGCACCCGCGCATTGCGCCAGTAGCGGTCGAAGCGGCGCGATTCGCTGGTGGCCGATGCGCCGCCCACTTCGAACAGCAGCGTGGCCGCTTGCAGCGTTTGCTCGATGACGATCTGCTGCGCCTGAAAGGTCTGGATGTCGAGGCGGATATAGGTTTGCTCATCGGTGCGGCCCTCGGCACGCGCCACTGAAACCTCGTCGATTGCACGCGCAAGCGCTGCGCTGATGCTCTGCGTCGAGTAAGCGAGACTCGCAAGGCGGCCGACCACGCGATGCACGAGCGGATTGTCGCGCGGGCTCGATTCGCCTGGGATCCCGAAGGTTCTGGTTCTGGCCTGCGTGAAGGTCACTGCGTCGCGCAGCGCCGCCCGGCTGATACCCGCGAGGTTGGCGACGTGCAGCGCCTGATAGTACGCGGTCAGCAGGCTGTTGCGGCGTGGTTCGCACGCATGGTAGCGGCGGTACAGATTGTCGGGTGAAACAGGCACGCGCTCGAAACGCGCGGTCCCGCTGCCGGTCAGCCGCTGGCCGAAGCCGTCCCAGTCGTCGATACGCTCGACGCCCGGCGTATCGGCCTTGACGAGCACGCGCACGTCGCTCTGACCGTCGTGCGCGGTGACGTCCACCCAGTCGGCGTAGAGCGTGCCGGTGGTGTAGTACTTCTCGCCGTCGAGATGCCACG
The DNA here is from genome assembly GCF_902859935.1 of Paraburkholderia fynbosensis. Lineage (GTDB taxonomy): Bacteria > Pseudomonadota > Gammaproteobacteria > Burkholderiales > Burkholderiaceae > Paraburkholderia > Paraburkholderia fynbosensis. The sequence goes on along the minus strand of NZ_CADIKI010000009.1, from coordinate 121,326 downwards.
CACCGTCGGTCTGCGTGAGACGCACGCTGTTGTTGGTCACGCCGGTGCGCTCGGACACCGCGCCGCCGACAATCTGCCCTTGGGCCACGCGCGTGAGCCATCGGTCGCGCAGCGCCGCGTCGCCGTATTCCAGCAGCGATTCGATAAAGCCGCCATGCACGCGCAAGATTTGCGGCAGATTCGAGTCGGCTTCGCCGAGGCGCGTGACCAGCGCGAAGAACTGCGCGAGCGAGACGCCTTCGCCGCCGTATTGTTGCGGCACGCGCAGCCGCGTGTAACCGGCTTCACGCAGCCATTCCACCGGTTCGTAGGCAAGTTCGCGATGTTGCTCGCGCTGCACCGCGCCTTCGGCGATGCGCGCGAAGACCGGCGCGAAGCGGCGGGTCAGCGGGTCGTCGCCGAACAGTTGAGCGGCGTCGGCGACGGGGTGAAGCGGGCTGTGTTGCGACTGAACGGCTGACATGTGTTCTCCGAAATGAAGCGCGTACGCGGCGCAATCGGAGTACGGTACGGGAGGACGCAGGGCGCCAGCAACGAAGTATTTCGCCGATTCTTAGCACAGCGCATGCAATGGATCTCGCATGCACGGCCGCGCTGCTTTTATTTGAGCGCCGCCGCCGTACGCCGGCGCGCCAGCAGCTTCACCGCAAGCAGACAGGTGCCCATCACCGTGAACGACAACACGGTCGTCATCGTGCCGAGCGCGTAGATGACCGGCGTCGTCACCGACGTCGTGAGGCCCTGCAGTTCGAGCGGCAGTGTGTTCTGGTCGCCGATTGCCTGCGAGGTGCGGGCGATCTCGTCCCATGACAGCGTGAAGCCGAACATCGCCACGCCGACCACCGAAGGCCCGATGATCGGCAGCACGACATGCCGGAAGCTCTGCCACGGTGTCGCGCCCAGATCGCGCGACGCCTCCTCGTAAGCCGGATTGAAGCGGTTGAACACCGCGAACATCACCAGCAAGCCGAACGGCAGCGTCCACGTCAGATGCGCGCCGAGCGCGGACGTGAAGAGGCCCATCGAGGTCGTATAGCCATCGGCAAACGACTGATAGCCCCACGCCGACGCGAGGTACTTCACGCCGTTATCCAGCAGCCGGAACGTCAGGCCGATACCGAGCGACACGATGATCGACGGCATGATCAGACTTGCCACCGACACATAGAACACTGCCGTATCGCCGCGAAATTTTCGACGGAACGCGAGGCCCGCGGCCACCGAGAACACCACCGTCAGCACCGTGACCACCAAAGCGAGTCGCACGGACCGGCCGAATGCGGCCCAGATGTCGATATCGGCGACGCCGTTGCGCAGCACCGCGAACCAGTGCAGCGAAACACCACGCATCGGGAACGTCAGACCGCCCTCGGGGCCCTGAAACGACAGAATGAAAATCGTGATCACCGGTCCGTACAGGAACAGCACGAACAGGCCGAACAGCAGCGCGAGCCAGTAGAAACTGGCCGGACGGCGTTCACGATGTTTGACGCGAATGGTCTGCATTTTCACAGCTCCTTGCGAATATCGACGACGCGCGTCAAACCCCACACGATCATCAGCACGACGGCGAGCAGAATGATCGCGTTGGCCGCCGCGGCGGGAAATTGCAGGTAGCCGGTCTGCACCTGAATGATCTTGCCGACCGACGCGATCTGCTGCCCGCCCATCACGCCGACGGTCAGGAAGTCGCCCATCACGATCGTGATCACGAAGATCGAGCCGATCACGATGCCGGTCTTCGACAACGGCAGGACCACGTCGCGCACCACCTGCCAGCCGCTCGCGCCGGCATCGCGCGCGGCTTCGAGCAGCGAGCGGTCGATACGCATCATCGCGTTGAAGATCGGCACGATCATGAAGAACGTGTACAGATGCACGAACGCGAGCACTACCGAAAAGTTCGAATACAGCAGCCATTCGAGCGGCTGATGGATCAGATGCGCGCCGAGCAGCGCCTGATTCACGAGGCCGTTGCGGCCGAGCAGCGGCATCCACGAAATCATCCGGATCACGTTGGAAGTCCAGAACGGAATCGTACAGACGAGGAACAGTACCGTCTGCATGCTCGTCGTGCGGACGTGGAACGCGAGAAAGTACGCGATCGAAAACCCCAGCAGCAAGGTCACGGCCCACACGATCGCGCAGAACTTGAGCGTCGACCAGTAGGTCTTGAAGGTCACGCAGACGTCGGTCATCGACGAACAGCCGTCGAAAATCGCCGCGTAGTTCTTCAGAGTGAACGCCGGAATGATCTGATATTCGTTGAAGTCCCAGAAGCTGACGATCAGCGTGATCACCAGCGGCACGATGAAAAATAGCAGGAACGTCAGCGACAGCGGCGTCGCCTGCAACCATGCCGGTGCGCGGCGATGTTTGACGGGCGCGTCCTGCGTGAGCGAGGGAAGGTCGATCGTTGCCATGGGCGGGTGTGTCTATCGATTGACGTGCGCGGCTGTAGTGCCGCGCGCGGAGAAATCTCTACGCGGCGAACCGGCGCCGTGTTTGCCGATGTGTTCGCCGGCGCGTGATGCACCGGCAAACACAACGCACGGCGTGACGCTCGATCACGCTGCGATGAACTCGTTCCACTTCTGCACCATGTAGATGTTCTCGTCCATCACCGCGTTCCAGCACGCAATCGCGCTCATGCGCTGCGTGTAAGAGCCGCCGTCGCGCACCGCGCCGGCCTTTTCGAGCAACTGGCCGTCCGGTGCCTTGATGTCCTGCGCGGCGGGCTTGCCTTCGATCCAGTAGTCCCATTCGTACGGCTGCATGTGCGTCTTCGCGGTTTCGATCACGCCGGGGTAATAGCCCTGGCGCATCAGGTAGGCGCCGGCCCAGCCGTCCTGGAACCAGTTGACGAACTCATAGGCGGCGTCGAGCTTCTTGCCTTGCAGCGAGCGCGGAAAGCCGAAGCCCGAAGCCCACGAACGATAGCCTTCCTTGAGCGGCTGGAACTTGCATGCGATACCCATCGTGCGCACCTTCGTCACCGCGGGCGACCACATCGACTGGATCACGACTTCGCCCGACGCCATCAGATTCACGCTCTCGTTGAAGTCCTTCCAGAACGCGCGGAACTGGCCGGCATGCTTGGCCTCGATCAGGATCTTGATGGTCTGGTCGATCTCGGCCTTCGTCATGTTGCCTTTGTCGCCGTACTTCATGTGGCCCATCGCCTCGATCGCCATCGCCGAATCCATGATGCCGATCGCGGGAATGTTCAGCAGCGCGGCCTTGCCCTTGAACTGCGGATTGAGCAGCTCCGCCCAGCTGTCCACCGGCCGCTTGATCAGATCGGGACGAATGCCGAGCGTGTCCGCATTGTAGGTGGTGGGAATCAGCGTCATCCATTCGGTCGGCGTCGCCGAGAACTGGGTCGAGCGCGGGCCCGTGAGGAACATCACCTTTTTCGGCGCGGTGCCCTGGTCGCCGATCTTCTTGCCGTTGACTTCGCCGCGCGTGAGCACCGGCGTGATCTTGTCGGCGAGCTTGATGCGTTTGGCGTCCATGCCCGCGAGCGTGCCGGCCGGAATCAGTTTCTTCAGCGCGAAATATTCGGTGTCGACGATATCGAACGAGTTGGGTTGCGTGATGATGCGCTTGGCGACGTCGTCGGTGGTCACCGGCACGTATTGAATCTCGATGCCGGTGTCTTCCTTGAATTTCTTCGCGATGTCGGCGCTCTGATTGACCGCCGTGCCGAGGTAGCGCAACGTGATCTTTTCCTGCGCATGCACATACGGAAAACCGGCAATGCCGGCCGCCGCCACCGCACCCTTGATGAACGTGCGGCGCGACAGGCCTTTTTCCTTGACATCCGTTGCGTCCACTGCTGCCGCTGCCGGACTCCCGTTCGTTTCGTTCATTGCTTTCTCCTCAGTTGACGTTCGATTGACGCTCATTCGATTTTTTGTTCGCTGCGCCGCGCTGGCCGCGTTCAAACGCTCAGGCCGCGAGCGGATGCGCGTCCTGCTCGTTCCACCAGACCACCACGCGCGCCTCGGGGCCGAGCCGCGTCGCGTCGTAATCGCCGTCGCTCACGAGCGAGATCAGTTCGGGCGAGCCGTCGAGCGGATCGAGCGTCATGCGCAAATGCGTGCCCTGATACTCGGCTTCACGGACCTTGCAGGGCACACCGCCGATGCGGGGCAGGCCGCTCTCGCCACCGGCGTTGTGCACGGGCGTGACGCCATGCGGCACCACGCGCAGATGATCCGCGCGCACGGTAAACGAGCGCCCGTTCGTGTTGAAGACGTTATGACCGCCGAGAAAGCGCGCGACGAACTCGGTACGTGGCCGGTTGAAGACTTCATGCGGCGTGCCGCTCTGTTCGATGCGGCCGTGACTCATCACCACGACGAGATCGGCGAGCGCCATCGCTTCTTCCTGCGAGTGCGTGACGTGGACGAAGGTGATGCCGAGTTCTTTTTGCCAGCGCTTGAGTTCGGCGCGCATCTGCACGCGCAGGAACGGGTCGAGCGCGGAGAGCGGTTCGTCGAGCAGCAGGCAGCCCGGCTGATTCAGCAAGGCACGCGCGAGCGCGACGCGTTGCTGCTGGCCGCCGGAGAGTTGTGCCGGCTTGCGCGCGGCATACGCGGACATGGCGACGAGTTCGAGCAGTTCGGCGGCGCGCTTGCGCCGTACGTCCTTCGCGATGCCGCGCATCTTCAGGCTGAACGCGACATTGTCGAGTGCGCTCAGGTGCGGGAATAGCGCATAGTTCTGAAATACCATCGCGGTGCCGCGCGCGGCGGGTTCGGCGCGCGTGACGTTACGGCCCGCGATCAGAATGTCACCGTCGGAGACGGATTCATGACCGGCGATCATGCGCAGGGTGGAGGTCTTGCCGCAGCCCGATGGTCCGAGCAGGCAGCAGTATTGACCACCGGCGATGCGCAGGTCGATCGCGTCGACGGCCAGCGAATCGCCGTATTGCTTCGAGACGTGGACCAGTTCGATATCGGCGGCTTGAGTGTCGAGCACCGTTGAAGCAGGCTGAATCATGAAGGAAGTGTCCTCGTGAACGGCGAACAGTGGGGCACGCGCCAAATCAGCTACGCCACCTATGCGATGCGATGCAAATGCAAGACATGTGCCATCCATCGCATCGCGGCGCTCGCGCAATGCCGACGTACCGTTGGGCCTAACGTCTACGAGTTGGCGCACATATTGCAAACGATCTGCAGCGACGATCGTTAGCGATCAGCAGGACGGATTTGCGCGATCACTGTGCGTCAGCGGTCCGTCTCGGGGCATGAACCGGCCAATCCGGTTCATCCATGACGTGACGCGGCGTTTTTCGTCATCCACGGTTTCTTCTCATGAACGACACACGGCACACGCCCGCAACAGAGAACCGCGCGCGTCAATCGCTCGCCACGCATGGACGTTTTGCATACAGGCCGATCACGGATAGCGACGCGTTCCGCTGGCCAGGCGGAGCGGGACTCGCGGTCTATCTCGGCTTCAACATCGAGCACTTTGCGTTCGGTGAAGGACTCGGTGCGGCGCTCGGGCCGCTTTCACCGCAGCCGGACGTGCTGAACCATAGCTGGCGCGAGTACGGCAATCGCGTCGGGGCGTGGCGCTGCATCGAACTGTTCGATCAACTCGCGTTGCCCGCCGGCACGCTCATCAACACCGCGCTCTACGATCACTGTCCTGAACTGATCGCGGCTTGCGTCGCGCGTGGCGATGAACTGATTGGCCATGGCCACACGAATGCCCACCGGCAGAGTGACCTCGACGAAATCGGTGAGCGCGACCTGCTTCTGCATTGCCGTGAACGGATCGCTGAAGAGTCCGGTGCACCGCCGCAAGGCTGGCTCTCGCCATGGATTTCGGAATCGCATCTGACGCCCGATCTGCTGGCCGAGACGGGTTATCGCTACACGCTGAACTGGTGTCACGACGACCGCCCCGTGCGCATGGCCACGCGCGCCGCGCCGCTCTGGTCGATTCCGTATCCGCAGGAACTCAACGATCTGCCGATGATGGTCGGACGGCACATGGACGGCCGCGCGTTCGCCGACATGATCGTCGACCAGTTCGACGAGATGCTCGAACAGGCCAATCGCGGTTCGCAACCGCAGGCTCTGGTGATGGGCATCGCGCTGCATCCGTATCTGGTCGGGCAGCCGTACAGGTTGCGGCATCTGCGCCGCGCGCTCGAACATATCGCCGCGGCGCGTGCGCGAGGCGACGTATGGATCACCACACCGGGCGCGATCGCGAATCATATGGACGATCTGGAGCGGGACGGCATCGTGCGCCCCGCTACGGCATGAGCGCGCGAGACGGCGCGGCCACCGCGAAAAAGGCTCGTGGCGAAGAGGCCGACATCGATGCGCGCATCTACCAGTCGATTTTCGATGGCGTGCTCAATCATCGTTTGACGCCCGGTACGAAGCTGCCCGAGCCCGAGCTGTGCCAGCTGTTCGGCGTGGGCCGCGCGGTCGTGCGTCGCGTGCTGGAAAAACTCGCTTATGACGGCATCGTCGTATTGCGGCCGAACAAGGGCGCAGTGATCGCCGAGCCGACGCCCGAGGAAACCCGCGAGATTTTCGAGGCGCGGCGCTCGGTCGAACGGATGCTCGTCGAGCTTGCCGTGCAGCGTGCGAGCGCGCGGGATATCAAGGCGCTGCGCCAGCAACTCGCGAGCGAGCACGACGCGATGCATCGGTTCGACCAGCCGTCGTGGGCGACGCTCGCGAGCGGCTTTCATATGCGCATCGCCGCGCTGGCGGGCAACTCGATCCTGCAAAACTATCTGAAGGAACTGGTGTCGCGTTGTTCGCTGATCGTCGGTGTGTACGAACCGCCGGGGCATGCGCCGTGCGAGCATGCCGAGCATGCGGCCATCGTCGATTGCATCGAGGCGCGCGACGCGGCAGGTGCGATCGCGCATATGGAAGCGCATCTGCGCGATCTCGAAGAGCGCATTGAAACGTCGCGCATGCGTGGCGAGAAGAGTCTCGGCCAATTGCTCGGCATCATTGGACAAGCGGCCACGAACCAGGCGGACCGACATGGAAATTGATTTCGCGGCGATCACCGAATACCAGCGCTACAAGCTGATGGCGAGCCTCATCGTGCCGCGTCCGATCGCGCTCGTCACGACGCTCGGGCCTGACGGCACGATCAACGCCGCGCCGTTTTCGATGTTCAACATGCTCGGCGAAGAGCCGCCTATCGTGATGATCAGCGTGAACCGCGGGTCGGACGGCACGCTCAAGGACACGGCGGTCAATATCGTGCGGACCGGCGAATTCGTCGTGCATCTCGCCGACGAGGCTATCGCCGAAAAAATGCATCGCTGCGGCGAAAGATTGCCGCCTCATGTGAGCGAACTCGCCGAGGTCGGCTTGACAGCGGTGCCGAGCTCGCACGTCGCGCCGCCGCGCATCGCCGAAGCGCCGGTCGCGTTCGAATGCACGATCTGGGAGACGCTCGAGACGAACAGCCGGCAGATTTTTATCGGCCGCGTGCATCGGCTGCATGCGCGCGACGAATTGATCGACATCGAGACGTGGCGCGTGCGCTTGCAGCACTACTTCCCGGTGGGCCGATTCGGTGCGAGCGACTATGTGACGACACGTGACCGGTTTACGCTCGGGTGACCGCGTTCAGCCGTTCGATCGCGCAACCCCAGCAACATCCCGATCAGACGCCCAGCGCGCGCCCGTCGCTGCGCGGATCGTGCGCGCCTGACACCGAGCCGTCGGCATCGATGCGAATCACGCCCGGGTGACCCGCGAGCGGACTCTGCGCCGCGATCGTGCTGACCTCGTGGCCGCGCGCAGCCAGCGCCGTGAATACGTCGGCGCCCACGTCCTCTTCGAGCTTCAACGCATCGCGCGTGTCGGAGAACGTCTTGCCGAGCAGAAAGCGCGGGCGGGCGAGGGCGGTGAGCGGGTCCATCCCGTAGTCGATCAGCCGCGTGAGAATCGCGGCGAGCGTTTGCGGCTGACCGTCGGCGCCTTGCGTGCCGAACAGCAGCTGCGGGCGGCCGTCTTTCAGATACATGCCGGGGTTCAGCGTATGAAAGGGGCGCTTGCCCGGCTGCACGACGTTGTGATGCGCGGGGTGCGTGCTGAACGACGCGCCGCGGTTGTGCCACAGAATGCCGGTGTCGCCCGCGACCACGCCGCTGCCCCAATCGAAGTAGACCGTTTGCAGCACGCTGACGCTGCGGCCCTCGCGATCCGTCGCGCCGATGAACACCGTGTCGCCCGGGCGAAACACGTGCGGCCACGCGCGTGCCTGCTGCATGTCGATCGAAGCGGCATGCGCGTCGAGTGTCGCGCGCGAGAGCATCTGCCCGAGCGGCACGTCGTTGAACTCGGGATCGGAAACGAAACGGTCGCGATCGACGAACGCGCATTTCACCGCTTCCACCAGCAGGTGGTAGTAATCGGCGCTGCCTTCGCGAATCGAGGCGACGTCGAAGCGATCCAACGTACCCATGATCTGCAGCGTCGTCACTCCTTGCGTGGGCGGACGCAGACTCACGAGTTCGCCGCCGCGATACGCGACCCGCAACGGCGCTTCGTCGCGCGCGCGGGTTCTGGCGAGATCGCTCGCGGTGAGCGGCGAGCCGGCCTGCTGCAAACCGTGTGCGATCCGCTCGGCCAGCTCGCCCTCATAAAACTCGCGCGCGCCGAAACGGGCAATCCGTTCGATGCTTTTTGCCAACGCCGGTTGCGCGAAGCGCTCGTCGATGGCCGGAATCCTGCCGTGCGGCGCGAAGGCCGCCGCGAAGCCGGGTAATGTGCTCAGTTCGCCGGCGCGCAGGTTTTGCCAGAAATGTTGCGACGGCGTGACCGGAAAACCGTTGCTCGCATAGTCGAGCGCACGCTCGAACAGCGAGGACCACGACTGCGTGCCGCCCCATGTGCTCTGACTGATCTCGTATGCCTGATGCCAGGTATCGACGGTGGCGGCAGTCGTGAGGGCGGACGCCGCGCCGCGTACGGGAATCGCGGCGTCGAACGCGGGCAGTTCGGCCGCGGCCTGGCCGATGCCCGAGAGGGTGCGCAATGTCCCTGTGCGGTCGCCGATCACCCAGAAGGCGTCGCCGCCGAGTCCGGTGAAATGCGGATATGTCACGCACAGCGCCGCGCCGATCGCGATGGCCGCTTCGATCGCGTTGCCGCCCGCACGCAATACGTCGCGGCCGGCCTCGCTCGCCAACGCATGAGGGCTGGTGACCATGCCGTCGATGGCACAGGCGAGTCGAGAGTCGTGCATTCTTGCTCCGCTACGGGGATGAGTTGCGCATGAGCGCGCCGGAGTCGGAAGTATAAGTTCGCGGGCGCGCCGAAAATAATCTGTGCGACGCCGCAACCCGCATGAGGCCGCGCGCGTACAGGTAGCGCGTGATCAGCTCGCCATCAAACACGCGGCGGCATTCCTTGCCGCCGCACGCGCTCATTCATAGGAGAAGAAGCCGCCGAACTTCTCGATCCGTTCGAGCGCCATGCCCGAGCCGCGTACCACGCACGTCAACGGCGCTTCGGCGACGAACACCGGCAGCCCCGTTTCTTCCGCCAGCAGGCGGTCGAGGTCGCGCAGCAGCGCACCGCCGCCCGCCAGCATGATGCCGCGCTCGGCGATATCGGCGCCGAGTTCGGGCGGCGTCTGTTCCAGGGCGATCTTGACGGCCGACACGATCTGGTTCAGCGGATCAGTCAGCGCTTCGAGAATTTCGTTGCTGGATACGGTGAAACTGCGCGGTATCCCTTCGGACATATTGCGGCCCTTGACTTCCATCTCCTTGACTTCGGAGCCGGGAAACGCGGAGCCGATTTCCTTCTTGATCGCTTCGGCCGTCTGTTCGCCGATCAGCATGCCGTAGTTGCGGCGGATGTAATTGACGATCGCGTCGTCGAACTTGTCGCCGCCCACGCGCACCGAGCCCTTGTACACGATGCCGCCGAGCGAGATCACGCCCACTTCGGTCGTGCCGCCGCCGATGTCGACCACCATCGAGCCAGTCGCGTCCGAGACCGGCAGGCCCGCGCCGGTTGCCGCGGCCATCGGTTCCTCGATCAGATAGACCTGCGACGCGCCTGCGCTATGGGCGGCTTCCTTGATCGCGCGCCGCTCGACCTGGGTCGAACCGCACGGCACGCAGATGATGATGCGCGGCGACGGCGCGAACATCCGCGATTCGTGCGCCATCTGGATGAAGCGCTTGATCATCTGCTGGGTGATGTTGAAGTCGGCGATCACGCCGTCTTTCATCGGGCGGATCGCCTCGATGTTGCCCGGCACTTTGCCGAGCATCTGTTTCGCTTCCTTGCCGACGGCCAGAATGATCTTCTTGCCATTCGGGCCGCCTTCCTGGCGAATGGAGACCACCGAGGGTTCGTCGAGCACGATGCCTTTGCCACGCATGTAGATCAGCGTGTTCGATGTGCCGAGGTCGATGGCCAGGTCGTTGGAAAAATAGCCGCGCAGAAAACCGAACATGCAAATTCCTGTCTCTGTGAGGTCGGGGCGTGTGAGCGCCGCTGGGGGAGTGCCGCGCCGTGGCGCCAGGCGACCGGTTGACGGTCGGAAGAGAGGGAAGAATAACAGTTTCGGATGCGGCGGCAACGCCGGTGGCTGAGCGGGCGGAAAATCAGTCCTGATCGGCCTTACCCGCGCGCGCGGCACGCGGGTCCACCAGCAGCCTCGGGCTTCGCAGGAAGTGGACGACGCTGGCGGGGCTTGCCGTACGGAGGCCCGAGCGGGCGAACAGACCGAACCTGTGCGGGCTGCTCAAGACAGTGCAGCGGCGCGACGCGCAACGCTGCGGGCGGCTGAAGCCGCGCGCCGGCGCGATAAGCACGGCGGGCGCACCTGCCACGCAATCGCGCACGGCGTCGAATTGAGAACGGCTTCAGGCCGGATTGCTTACGGGCGAGGCGGCCCAATCCACCGCCGCATTGAACAGGCTCGCACCCACCGCCGACAGATTGCCGAATGTGTCGTTGTTCAGAAAGAACATCACGCGTCGCGCGGGTGCCAGCGATTCATAGTCCATGGTCGCGCCTTTCTCGTACGCGAAAATCGCCGCTTTCTCTGGTTGACCGTACAGCGTCGCGATGATCGTCGCGCCAAGGCCAGGCTTGCCCCAACTCATCGCTGCCTGCCTCGCGTAGACGTTTGTCGCGCCCGCCGGCAAACCGGCGGCCATTGGGTGCGGCGCGTTGACGAGCCACAGGTAGCGCTCTTTCTCCGCTTCGCCGAAGTCGACGTCGTGGCGCTTGCCGGTCATCGCGAAGTCGTCGAGCAGATCGTTTTCCCATGTCAGCATCGGCTTCGCCAGATAGCGCCAGCCGCCCGCCATCTGTTTCGACGACACTGTCGACGAGATCAGCACCAGATCGGCGTCGCTCGCCGCTTCGGGCGGCTGTGCCTGGTCGAGCATGCGTACGCTGTAGCCGCGCGCGATGAGGTGCGCGGCGATCTTCTGATCGGCGCTCTGGCCCGGGCCGTTTTCTTTCTCGCCGGTTTGCCCGTTTGCCTGCACGACCATCACCACCTTCCTGCCCGTGCCGGCGGCGTTCGATATCGCGTAGGCTGCGGGCGCGCCAAAGGCCAACCCTGCGCCGAGGCTCGCTGCCGCGGCGAGAAAAGTTCTGCGGTTCCCACTCGGCGCGAGGGCGGGGTCAGTGCGGTGCTTACGAATGTTCATGGACCTTCCAGTCTCGTTCAGTTGGATAGTGCGAACCGCGGCGCGTGCCGCGCCTGCGCGGTTCAAAACTCGAGCGTCGAGAGCAGCGACACCTGGCGCGCGTCGCCAATCGACACGAAGTACTTGTTCACGCTCGACGGGTAGTACGTCCTGTTGAACAGGTTCTTCACGTTGAGCTGGAAAGACAGATGACGGTTGCCGATTTTCGTGTCGTAGGTGGCGAACGCATCGGCGACCGTGTAGGACGGCAGCGTGAAGCTGTTCGCCGAATCGCCCGGCCGCGCGCCGACGTAATGCGCGCCGGCGCCCACGCGCAACTGGTCGCCGCCGAGGATCGCGCCGAAGTCGTACACCGCCGCGAACGACGCCGTGTTCTGCGGCGCGTTCCACAAGCGCTTGCCGGCGTAGAGCGGGTCTTCGGTGGTCTTCGCATCGAGATAGGCGTAACTCGCGATCACGCTCCAGTGCTCGCCGATCTGACCCGCGACGTCGAGTTCGACGCCGCGCGAGCGCGCCTTGCCGGCGGTGCGCCAGTCGGTCTGTTTGGTCGCATCGTTGTACTGCTGCACCAGCACGTTTTTCTTGTCGATGTTAAAGAGCGCGAGCGTGCCGGTCAGCCCGGCGGGCAACGCCATTTTTGCGCCGAGCTCCCATGAGGTGGCCTGCTCGGGCTGCACCGACGAATCGATCACCACGCCGCTCGAGAGCGGTGCGATCGTCGAGGTCGGCTTCAGGGACTGCGTGTAGCTGCCGTACAGCGACACCGTGTCGGTCCATTTGTAGACCACACCCGCACGCGGCAGCCATCTCGTGCCGTTGATGTCGGTGTTGGCGACGAACGGCCGGCCCTTGCCCGCGACCTGGTTGTAGCTCAGAAAACGTGCGCCGCCGATCAGTATCCACTTGTCGGTCAGATGCAGACTGTCCTGGAAGAACAGCGAGCGCTCGTGCAGCGTGTCGGTCTGATCGCTGTCGCTCGCGGAAACCGTGGTGGACGGACTCTCCAGGCCGTAGACCGGAGCGAAATAGTTGAACGGATATTTCGTCGCCTGACGCAGCAGGTCGCGGCGATAAATGCGGCGGTACTCGGCGTCGACGCCCACCTGCAGATCGTTGCGCAATCCGGCGACGTTGAAATGGCCGTCCACATAGGCGATCGCGTAACTATCCGTGCCCAGCGCGCCGTGAGTCGCGTCGTTGCTGCGCGACACGGCGCCTGTGGTGCTGTTGATGCCCTGCACGCGCAACTGGTTCGCGTCGTAGGTTTCGCGGTTGTAGCTGTAGCCGGCATGCGCCTTCCAGTCGGCGCTGATCTGATGATCGACGCTGATTTGCGCGAGGTGCGATTCGCCGTCCATCTCGTTGAATGGCTCGTCGAGACGCCGGCGGCTCGGAATCGCGAGTGGCTCGTTGGTCTTCGGATCGAGCGCGGTGCCACGGTCGAACGGATAGAGAAAGTTCCGGTATTCGTACGAGACCACCACCTGCGTATCGCGTCCATACCACGCGAGCGACGGCGCGACGAGCGTCTCGCGATGCTCGCCGAAATTGCGCCAGTACTGTTCATTGGTTTGATCGACGACGAGCCGGTACGCAAGGCCCGAGTCGCCGAGGGGCCCGGTCGTATCGAGCGTCGTCTGCGCGCCGTTACGGCCGTGCCCGTATGTCGAGCCGAGCACGGAAATCGCGTGATAAGGCGCGAGCAACGGTTGCTTGCTCACCACGTTGACGACGCCGCCGGGATCCATGATCCCGTACAGCAGCGATGTCGGGCCCTTGAGCACTTCGACGCTATCGGCGGCCGCGTTCAGGCCGCGCCCCTGCACGAGCGGCATGCCGTTGTGCATGATCGAGCCGTCGCGATTGCCGCCGAAGCCGCGCTTGAGCAGCGTGTCCTGCGTGCCGGCGAGCGTATTGCCCTGCACGATGCCGCTCACGTTCGCGAGCGCGTCGTCCAGATTTCGCGGACGCTGGTCGCGCAGCACCTGTGACGGCACGACGGCGACGGCCTGCGCGATGTCGAGTATCGGCGTGTCGGAGCGGGTCACGCCCGCCTCGGCGGGCGGGCGATAGCTGCCGGCTTTCACGAGCCGCGACGTCACGGCGACGGTGGGCAAGAGGGTGCCGCTCGCGCCGTCCGCGGTTGGCCGTTCCTGCTCGATGAGCGTGTAGCTGCCGTTCGACTGCTGACGCGCCGCGAGGCCGGTGTCATGCAGAAGGTGGTCGATCGCCTGTTGCACGCCGTACTCGCCGTGCAGGCCTTCGCTGTTGCGACCGGCTGCCAGCTCAGCCGGAAACGACAGCAGCAGCCCGGCTTCGCGGCCGAAGCGATTGAGCGCGCCCTCGAGCGGGCCGGCCGGAATGTCGTAGCGCTTGCGCACCGGCGCTTCGGCGGCGCGCGTGTCGGCCGGAGGCTCGGCGGCGAGCGCCGCGTTGGACGGCAGCCCCGCCGAGATCAGCGCGGCCGTTGCGATATGCCGCGCGAAGTGCGCCGCCGGCCCTGCGCGCAATGCGCCACGGCCGGTGCCGGTCTTTCGATACTGTCCCATGTTCAAGGCTCGCAGGAAGATAGACGATGTGTTGCTCTCATCTCCCTTGTCACGCGAGATTCGAAAACAGCTCACAACTGGCAGGAAAATATGTCGGCGAGCCCTGCGAGGGGCGCTTGCGGCACACCCTTACGAATGCGTCGCGCGCACGGTGGCCCAGTAGCGGGTAATGAACACGACCTCGACCGGCAGGATGCGGGTCACGGTATCGAGCACGCGGTCGGTATCCGCGAGCGGGTAGGTGCCCGACAGACGCAAACCGGCCACCGCCGGATCGCAGCTCAGGTGCCCGGCGCGATAGCGCCCGAGTTCGTCGATGAAATCGCCGAGCCGCATGCCGCCGGCCACGATCAGACCGTCTGTCCATGCGGCCTCGTTCTCGCCGATGGATTCCATCGGGCTGACGGCGTCGCGCGTGAAGCGGGCGCGCTGCCCGGCGCGCACGACCGGTGCAAGGTGCGTCGCGTCGCGCGGACTGATCCGCACGGCGCCCTCGAATACGTCGAGGCGGCATAACCCGCGTTGCTGTCTGACCGCGAAGCGCGTACCCAGCGGCTGTAGGCTGCCTTGTGCGGTTTGCACGATGAAGGGCCGCCGTTCGCCATCGCGATGCGCGGTCGCGAGCATGATTTCGCCTTTGATCAGGCGTAGGCGCCGCTCGGTGTCGTCCAAGCGGATATCGATCGCGCTATCGGTGTTCAGCGTGAGGCGCGTGTCGTCAGCGAGGGTGAGGCTGCGGCGCTCGCCGAGCGCGGTGCGTACGTCGGCATTCCATGCGCGCCATGGCAGATGTTCGCTGGCCATCCAGCTCGCACCACCGGCGAATAGCAGCGTCGCCACTACTTTGACGCTGGCGCGCCGCCGGGCCGAACCGGTGCGTGTCAGCGCGGCGCGTGCGGCAGCTGCGCCGCCTGCCTCGCCGGCTGCGTCGGCGAGACTGCGCAAGCGGCCGCTGACGTTGCAGATGTGCCGCCATGCGAGCTCGTGATCGGGGTGCTCGGCGCGCCAGCGAGCCAGCGCAAATTGCTGCGCGCGCGTGTCCTTGCCGGATTGCAGTTCCATCCACCATTCGACCGCGCGCATCGCCACATGCCGCGGCACATCGGGTCTCGTATCCGCGTTCAATCGGGCATCCGTTACGCAGGGCTCAACGCGAAGAAGCACTGCGCCGCGGCGCGCAGCAGATGACGTTTCACCGTGGCAATCGAGATCTTCAGTTGCGCGGCGATTTCGGCGTGGGTCAGGCCGTCGAGCTGGGCCAGCAGGAAGGCGCGTTTGACGGCGACCGGCAGACTATCCAGCAGACTGTCGATCTCGACCAGCGCTTCGAGCAGCAGCGCACGCTCTTCGGGCGACGGTGCGAATGCCTCGGGCACGAGCGCGAGCGCGTCGAGGTACGCGCGCTCGATCTGCTCGCGGCGCCAGTGATTGGCCATCACGCGTTGCGCGACCGTCGTCAGGAACGCGCGCGGTTCGTCGAGGCGCAGCGGCTCGTCGCGGGCGAGCAGGCGCATAAACGTATCGTGCGCGAGGTCGGCGGCGCGATGCGCGCAGCCGAGCTTCTTGCGCAGCCACGCGTGAAGCCAGCCGTGATGATCGCTGTAGAGCGTCTGCATCTGCCGATGCAGCGTCGGATTGTTTGCCGCCATGGCCCGCTGTGGACACTGGATCGACCGATCCAGCATCTTAATAAATGAGAATTATTCGCATCATAGCATGGGGAAATGGGCGGCGAAAAATGCTGAGCGGGTAGCAAGGGGGGCCGAATTTGGCGGGGTCGCTCGCGAAGCTTGGGTCCTGATGGGGACGGCTTGGCGCGGCGATTCCCGTCCCCCGGCGAGGGGCAGTTTGTTGCGGGCAGCCGCAAGTTGATTGCTGGCGGCGGTGGCAACAGGTCGCCGCAGAGGCGGGCGGGCAATGTGCCGTGCGCCCGTCCGAAGGGTGTCAGGCTGGGACGGCGTGCATTTCTAGGTCTTGTCGCGGCTGCGTGCCCGCGTGGCGCCGGTAATCACCGCCACGCCCAGCAGAATGACTGCCACGATTTCGACTGTGTGTTGAGCGACGTGCAGCGTGACTAGTCCCCATGACACGCCTGCAATCAGAATGATCCAGCCGGCCAGGTAAATGAGCAGGGTCATGGTGGTTCTCCTCGTTCGATTCGACGGATGGCCCCGGTTGCTTCTCTTGATGCTCATGAAAAGCGCGACCGGATGCCCCGATTCTTCCGCTGAAATCGCGTCGCCTCGGCAGCGGGCCGTTGGGTGGCACATCGGGCAAGCGATCGACGGGTTAATCGAGTAGCAGGTTCCGCGCCCGCTTTGGTCTCGGACAGTCATGCGTGGCGGACCTTGAGTGCTGCCTCTGCTGTCCCTTCGACCGACCCGTGCGATGCGACGCGAGCCGCCCTGGAGATTGACAAACAGCGCACCGTGCGCGCGTGCGCCGACCAGCTTCGAGCTCAGCTGTTCAGCGCTCCGAAGCCGGCCCGAGACGCGCCGCGATAGTCCGGCAAGCCGCCAGCAATGGCTCGATATAGCGCGTTTGCGCGTCGCGCTCGAGCCGGAAGGTCGGCATGCTGATGCTCACACACCCGAGCGCGCGTCCGTCAGCGCCGCGAATCGCCGCGCCGTAGCAGGAGATCGCGATTTCATTCTCTTCGCGGTCCTCGGCGTAGCCACGTTGCTGCGTGGCGATCACCTCCGTACGGACTTCGTCGAGCGTAGTGAGCGTGTGCTCGGTGAAGCGGCGCAGCGGCGCATCTTTCAGCAACGCTTCGCGTTCGGCCACGCCGAGCGTCGCGAGATAGGCTTTACCCACCGAGCTCGACGTCAGCGATACCCGCGTGCCGATACGCGATGCCATGCGCACTGCGTGCGGACTTTCCAGTTTCTCGATGTACACCATCTCGCCCTGACTCGGCACGGCGAGATGGATCGTTTCCGACGTGAGATTGCGCAGTTCCATCAGCGCATCGACCGCCGCGAGGCGCAAGTCCGAGCGCTCCCAGCTACGGCTCGCCAGATTGACGAGGCGTGGCCCAAGACCGAACGTGGTGCCGCTCCCCGCGCCGACGATCAGCCCTTCGGCCTGCAACGCGGCCACGATACGGTGGACGGTAGGGCGCGGATAGCCGCTCGCCGCGCTCAGCTTGGCGACGTTAGGCGGCGTCTCGGCATCGGCGACCAGTTGCAGCACGGCAATGAACTTGGAGAACGCGGCGGCGCCGGCAACGGTCTTCGCATCGGCGGCACTGGCCGCGCCGGCGGCAGCGCTTTCGCCGCGCTGGCCGGCGTGGGAGGAAGGGTTGGAATCGGAGGTGGACATCAGGCTACGGTCGGACACAGTGGAGCAATTATGCCCTTGTTTCCCGGGCAGAATGCCATCGACACCAAGCCGGTTCGTCACGCGACCAGATAGCCGCCGTCGACCGGCACGATCGCACCCGTCATGAATGACGCGGCCGGCGTGCACAGAAACGCCGCGACCTGCGCGACTTCATCCGGTGTGCCCCAGCGACGCATCGGCGTGCGCTCCAGAATGGCCTGCGAGCGGCCGTCGTCGTCCTGTAACGCCTGGGTCAGCGGCGTGACGATCCAGCCAGGCGCGATCGCGTTGACGCGAATGCCGTCGACTGCATAGGCGAGTGCGAGCGACTTGGTCAGTTGCGCGACCGCGCCTTTGCTCGCGCTATAGGCCGGCACTAGGCCGCCGCCGAAGAAACTCAGCATCGACGCCGTATTCACGATGCAGCCCGACGACGCCTTCAGCAATTCACGCGCGGCCGAGCATACGCGCATGGTGCCGTTCAGATTGATGTCCATCACCCATTCGAATACCTCGATGCGGTGTTCCTCGATGCGGCTGATCACGCCCGCGCAATTGACCACGATGTCGAGCCGCTCGAACGCCTGCAACGCGGCGGCGACGTCGTCACTCGAACGCACGTCGAGCGTGACGCGCCGGATTTCGCGATCGAGGCTATCCGGCGCGCCTTCGGGCAGCGGCAAACCGGCCGCGACCGTTTGCGCGCCGAGCTTCGCGAGCCCGTTCGCAATGGCCGCGCCGATTCCGGAGAGGCCACCCGTGACGAGTGCGACCTTGCCTTCAAGCAGATTGTTCTGGAATGTCATGTGAGTTGGCAACGAGTGCTCAGGTTGGTTGGGTTTTGACGGCGTTCGGCAGCGGTGCGGGCGCCACTTCCTTCACGACGAACAGGTAGACGAAGGCGGCGGCGAACGCGACCCCCGCGCTGATCAGCAGCGCGTTGACGAACGAATGTGTCTGATCGACGACGATGCCCGTGATCACCGGCGCGAACGAGCCGCCCAGGTAACCGCCGAAGTTCTGCATGCTGCCGAGCGATGCCACCAGGTGGCGCGGCGCCGCGACGCTGACGAGCGCCCACGCGGTGCCGCTCGACATGTTCACGAAGAACATCGCACAAGACACGTAGACGATCGCGAGCGTGGTGCTCGGCGTGTACGCGGCAGGCACCGTGAATGCCGCCGCGCCGATCAGGCCGATGCACAACGGCCACTTGCGGCTGCGGATCGGCGCCATGCCGCGTTTGAGCAGGTAGTCGGCGATCACGCCGCTGCTCAGCATGCCGATGGTGCCGAAGATGTACGGAATCGACACCAGCCAGCCGGTATGCGCGATGCTCAGGTGGCGCTCTTTCTCCAGGTAGCCGGGCAGCCACGTGAGGTACAGCCAGACCATGTAGATCACGCCCATGAAGCCGAAAATCATCCCCCACGTGTTGCGCAGCTTGAAGAGCGCACCCCATTCGGACCAGCTCAGGCCTTTCGGACCTTCGGAGTTCAGCGAGCCTTCTTCGAGGTGCGCCGTTTCGGCTTCGGTGAGCACGAGTTCATCGCGGTTGCGATAGAACATGTACCAGCCCACCGCCACCAGAATGCCGAGCACGCCCATGATGATGAACATGGTTCGCCATCCGAACGAAAGCATCAGCACGGTGAGCAGCGGCGGGGCGATCATCGGCGCGATGGTCGACGACGAGATGAACATGCCGGTCGGCCGGCCGCGCTCGCGCACCGCGAACCATTCGTTGACGACCTTCGCGCCCGCCGGGAACAGCGGCGCCTCGGCCACGCCGAGCACGACCCGCGCGAACAGAAAATGATTGAGCGACTGGATGAAGCCGCCCATGACCTGCGCGATCGACCACACCAGCATGCCGAGCCCGAGCATCACGCGCGAGCCGAAACGGTCGAGCAACGCGCCCACCGGCAACTGCGCAAACGCATAGGACAGCGAGAACGCCGATAGCAGCAGCCCCATCTGCGAAGCGGACAGATGAAGTTCCTCGCTCACCAGGTGATTCGCGATCGACAGCGTGCTGCGATCGAGGTAATTGATGATGCCCGCAACCGTCAGAAAGGCGACCGCGACCACCTGAATACGTTTCAGACGCTGTGACTTCTGAAGCATGTTTGTCTCCTGCGCAAGAGGCCTTGCGGATGTTTGGAATAGTACGGATACGACGGTTAAAACACGATCTGCAACGAAGACGTCAATAAGTCGCCCGTCCGCCGGAGAGATCGAAAACGGCGCCGGTGCTGAACGAGCAGGAATCCGAACAAAGCCACAATGCGAGCTGCGCGACTTCATCCGTGGTGCCGAGCCGTCGCAGCGGACTCTTGTCGATCATCGTCTGCACGTGGGCTGGCGACATCTGCGCGAGCAGCGTGGTTTCCACCGCGGCGGGCGCGATGCCGTTCACGAGGATGCCGGTCTGCGCGAGCTCCTTGCCGAGCGACTTCGTCATCGCGATGACGCCGGCTTTCGCCGCGCTGTACGCGGACGCGTTCGGCGTGCCTTCCTTACCCGCCAGCGACGCGACATTGACGATGCGCCCGGCGTTCGCGCGGCGCATCACCGGCACGACGAAGCGGCTTACGTGATATGTGCCGAGCAGGTTCACGTCGATTACGCGCTGCCATTCGAGTGGATCGTATTCGTCGAGCGGCAGCGTGGGTCCTGCGAAACCCGCGTTGTTCACCAGATAGTCGATGCGGCCGTATGCGTCGAGCGTTGCCGCGAGCGCGGCCTCGATCGATTCCGGGCGCGTGATGTCCGCCTGGAAGTGGCGCGGCGCGCAAGACGTGTCCTCCTCACCCGGCACACGGTCCCAGTTGACCGCCGATGCGCCATTGCGCGCGAACGCTTCGCAGATCGCGCGGCCGATGCCGCCGGCCGCGCCCGTCACGACCGCGACACGCCCGGAGAAATCGTAGTGGGCGAGGCTGACGGGCGCGCTCATCGGATGAATTGGTCCACGTAGTCTTCACCGAGGCCCACGGTCGCGTAGTGCTTGCGGCACATGTCGATCTTGGTGAACACGTCCTCGTAGCCGGTGTAGTTGCCGTACGGGTCGCAGTAGAACATCACCCCGTTGACCTGGAAGTACGTGATCATTTCCTCGACGTCGTCGGGCACGTAGAGCGTATGCGTTTCGCCTGGCGGCTCGTAGACGTAGCTGCCTTCGGTGGCTTCCCAGTCGTGTTCCAGATAACGCCAGCGGCCCTTGAGCACCATGCCGTGCACGCTTTGCGGATGACGATGGCGGCTCAGCACGCCCGACTTGCGAACCCGCAACAGGTTCATCCAGTAGCCCTGCGACGCGTTCAGGCACAACGGGCGGAACGACACGTTTTCGGCCTGCGGGACCCACACGCGCTCATCGGTCGGAATCGCGAACGGAACGACGATCTCCTGCTGCGCTTCCTTGGGGAAAGGCAACTGGTACGGCGTCATCGGGGAGTGGTTAGCCTCGGGCATGAGAATCCTTTTTGAAATGTCCGCATTGTGGACATATAGTCCACGATATGGCTATTATCGGAAGGGCATTAGCCGGGGTCAATCCTGGGGAAATCACTTACCGGCTCTGAAACGGAAGGCGCGGCGGGTGCTTCCAGGCGGACCGGGTATCCGGCCACAAACGCGTCCGGCGACGCGCGGAACAGATCGACGAATGCCTAGGTGCGCCTGTGTGCGGCCGCGAGCCAAGGCGTGCACGTGTCTCGTGATCGCTCACCATCTTTAAGCCTCCTTTAAGAGGAGGCCCCTACAGTACGCCACCTCCAAGTAACCCACCGCACACTTTCAGACTATGACCACCAGGAAACATTGGCGCGGCAGCGCTGCCGCATGCGTTGTGCTTGCGATCGCCGGTACCTATGCGATCAGCCACCGCGAAGCCGACGCATCAGTCAGCAACGCGCACGGCGAAGTCTCCGCCGCGGGCGCTTCGGCAGGCATCACCGGCACGCGTTCGTCGGCGCCGGACTTCTCCGGCATCGTTTCGCGCTACGGCCCGGCGGTCGTGCATATCGGCGCCAAGCACGCCGCTACCGGTGGTGAAGACGGTGAAGGCGGGCGTGGTGGGGAAGCCCTCGGGTCGGGTTTCATCATCAGCCAGGACGGCTACGTTCTGACGAACAACCACGTGGTCGAAGGTGCCGAAAAGGTCACCGTGAAGCTGACCGACGGCCGCGAATTCCGCGCTCGCGTGGTGGGTACGGACAAGACGTCCGACGTCGCCGTCCTGAAGATCGACGCATCGAACCTGCCGACCGTGAAGATCGGCGACCCGGCCAACAGCAAGGTCGGCGAATGGGTAGTGGCGATCGGTTCGCCCTATGGCTTCGACAGCACGGTGACCTCCGGCATCATCAGCGCGAAAGCGCGCCAGTTCTCCGACGACAGCCCGATCCCTTTCATTCAGACCGACGTCCCGGTCAATCCGGGCAACTCGGGTGGTCCGCTGTTCAATCTCAACGGTGAAGTGATCGGCATCAACTCGATGATCTATTCGCGCACGGGTGGCTTCCAGGGCCTGTCGTTCGCGATTCCGATCGACGCGGCGATGCACGTGAAAGACCAGCTCGTCAGCACCGGCCATGTGAGCCGCGGCCGCATCGGCGTGGGTGTGCAGCCGGTCAGCGCGGAGCAGGCGAAGTCGCTGGGTCTGGCCTCGACGCATGGCGCGCTGGTCGGCTCGGTCGATCCGAGCGGCCCCGCTCAAGCGGCCGGTTTGCGCCAGGGCGATGTGATCGTCAGCGTGAACGGCACGCGCATCGAGGGCACGCGCGAACTGGTGGGCCAGGTCTCGCAACTGACGCCGGGCAGCACGGCGACGCTCAGCGTCTGGCGTAATGGCGCCGAGCGCAAGCTGTCGGTGACCGTCGGCGTGCAGTCGTCGCAAGTTGCATCCGAATCGCCGCGTGCGCGCCAACCGCAACAACAGCCGCAGCCGGAGCAGTCCCGGCCGCGTCTTGGCGTGGCGGTTCGCCCGCTTACTGCGGACGAGCAGCAGGAAGCCTCGCTGCCCGGCGGCGTGCTCGTGCAACAGGCCGGTGGTCCGGCCGCCGCCGCGGGCATTCAGGCCGGCGATATCATCGTCGCGGTGGATGGCAAGCTGATTCGTGGCGTCCAGCAACTCAAGCAGATGATCGCGCAGGCCGACGACAGCGTTTCGCTGACGGTGGTGCGCGATGGTGAAGAAGCGTCGGTGATCGTCAACCTCGGCTAACCCGCCGGGGTTACATCGACGAACCACACATCGACGAAAACGGCACTGCGCGCAGCAAGTTGCGCCAGTGTCTCAGTTGGGCCGGTTGTTCCCGACCGCTTGCACGTGTTGCATTGGCGGCGCGTCGGGACCGCCGCCCAGCGCGACGTAAAGCGACACGCCGTTCTGCAACGCGGTGGCGCGAAGCTGAATCAGCTGCTGCTCGGCAGAAAAAAGATTGCGCCGCGCATCCACCACCTCGAGATAGATCGAGATCCCATTCTCATAGCGAAGCTCGGCCGTTTCGGCGAGTTGCCGCTGCGCTTCGACCGCCTGTTCCTGCGCGGTAATCTGCTCCTTATAGCGTTGCCGTCCGACCAATGCATCGGACACCTCACGAAAAGCCGTCTGCACGGTGCGCTGATAATCGGCGACCAGTTCGTCGCGCCGTGCGCGTGTCTGCGCGAGCTGCGCCTGACGCTGGCCGGCATCGAAGATCGGCATCGCGACCAGCGCGCCCACCGACCACGCCTGTTTTCCCGGCACGAAGAGGTCGCTCAATTCCGCCGACACATAACCGAAACTTCCCGTCAGTGCGATGCGCGGAAAGAAGTCCGCGCGCGCCGCGCCGATGTCCGCGTCGGCTGCGCGAAGCTGCTGTTCGGCCTGCACGATGTCGGGCCGATTGACGAGCAACTCGGACGGCAGACCAGGGTCCAGCGCGCCGAACTGTTTCGCGTCGGCGATCGGCGCAGCCGGGGGTAGCGTGTCCTGCAGCGGTCCGCCGATCACCACTTCCAGTTGATTGCGCTGCTGCGCGGTGGTCCTTTGCAATTCCGCCAACTGGGTCTGAGCCTGCGTGACGAGAATCGCGGCCTGCTCGTAGTCGATCATCGACGTGACGCCGGCATCCAACCGCAGCTTCGCTACATCCAGCGCATAGCGGCGGCTGGCCAATGTCCGTTCGGCAAGCTCGATGCCTTCCTCGCCCGAGCGGATCGCGTAGTAGTTCGCCGCGACATTGCCGATCAATGACAAACGGAACGCGCGCTGAGCTTCGACGGTTGCGAGATAGCGCAGGCGCGCGGCGTCGCTGAGATTGCGCACCCGGCCCCAGAAGTCGAGTTCGAACGACGTCACCGCCGCCTGCACGTTGTACTGGTTGAACTGGATCGACGTGTCGTTGTCGGGGAGTTCCGGTTCGATTGAACTGAGCGGCGTTTTGGTACGCGTCGCGCCCGCGTTCACGTTGACTTGCGGGAAGCGCTGCGCGTTCTGGATGCGATAGAACGCGCGTGCCTGTTCGATGCGCGCGACCGACGCCGCCAGATCGCGATTGCGTTGCAGCGCCGCGGCGATCAGCAGTTTCAGGTGTGGATCGGCGAAAAACGTTTCCCAATCGACCTCGGTTGCGAGGTGGGTGCCTTCGTCATGGGGCGTTGCCGATGTGTCGAAGCGCTCCGCAATCGGCAGTTCGGGTTGGCGATAGGCCGGCGCGAAATTGCACGCGGCCAGCGAGCAGACGAGCGGCAGCAATGGGATGAGCAGGCGCTTACGCATCTTGCTTGCCTCCCGCCGGTTCGCCGCCGCTGGACGCGGGCGCGGACACGTCATCGTCGTCGAGATCGACCTTGCGTTTCTTGCGGCTCAGCCAGCGACGCGCCGCCACATAGAACAGCGGCGTGAAGAATACGCCGAACAGCGTCGCCGTCAACATGCTGCCCATCACGCCGGTGCCGACCGCGCGCCGGCTCGCGGCGCCCGCGCCGGTCGCGAGCACGAGCGGCATCATGCCGAGCACGAAAGTGACGCTGGTCATCAGGATCGGGCGCAGACGCTGCTGCGCGCCGTTCTTCGCGGCGGCAATCGCGTCTTTTCCTTCGGATTCCTCCTTGATCGCGAACTCGACGATCAGGATCGCGTTCTTCGCCGCGAGCCCGATGATGGTCACGAGCCCGATGTTGAAGTAGACGTCCGCCGAGAGGCCGCGCAGCATCGTCAGCACCACCGCGCCGATCACGCCGAACGGAATGATCAGCAGCACCGAGGCCGGAATCGCCCAGCTTTCGTACAGCGCGGCGAGCAGCAGGAACACGACCACCAGCGACAGGCCGAGCAGCAGGCCAATCTGGCCGCCGGCCTGTTTCTCCTCGAACGCGGTGCCGGTCCATTCGTACGTGAGGTTGCCGGTCAGCACATGCGAAGCGATGCGTTCCATTTCAGTGAGCGCCGCGCCGCTCGAGCGGCCCGCTGCCGCCTGGCCCGACACCGTGGCCGACGGAAAGCCGTTATAGCGTTCGAGCTGCTGCGGGCCGGAAATCCAGCGCACGCGGCTGAACGCCGAGAACGGCACCATCTCGTTGCGGTTGTTGCGCAATCGCAGCGCGCTCACGTCTTCCGCTCTCATCCGATGCTCGGCATCCGCTTGCAGAAAGACGCGCAGCACATTGCCTTCGAACACGAAGTCGTTCACGTAGTTCGAGCCGAACGATAGCGCCAGCGCCTGATTCACCTGGCCGATCTGCAGGCCCAGCGCACGCGCCTTGACGCGGTCGATCTCGACGTAGAGCTGCGGCGCCTCGGGCATGCCCTCGGAGCGCACGCCCGCGAGGATCGGGCTTTGCGCCGCCTCGATCATGATGCGCCGCGCGGCCTGTTGCAACGCATCGCCGCCGACGCCGCTGCGGTCCTGGATCTTCATCGTGAAGCCGGTCGCGTTGCCGAGCGAGGGGATGGCGGGCGGATCGAGCGCGAAAATCATCGCTTCGGGAATCTGCCGGAACGCGCCGTTGGCGCGGCGCACCAGCGCGCTCGCGGAGTTCGCCTCGCCTGGCCGCTCGTCCCACGGCTTCAGATCGACGAAGGAGAGCGCCGCCGATTGTCCCTGGCCGAAGAAGCTGAAGCCGGTGACCGACGCCACGTTGCGCACCTGCGGCTGTTGCCGCAAAAACGCTTCGACCTGGTTGATCGCCTGGTGGGTGCGCTGCTCGGTGGAGCCCGGCGCGCCGGTGTAGGTGATGAACAGATGCCCCTGGTCCTCGGTCGGCAGAAAGCCGCCCGGCAGCCGCATGAAAAGCCAGGCGGTAATCACGCAGGCCATCACGAACAGCAGCAGCCAGCGCAGCGGCGAGCGCAGCATCGCGTCGACGCCGCGAATATAACGGTCGGTGCCCGCGCCGAGCCCGCGGTTGAAGCCGTCGAACACCCGCTGCAACAGTTTGCCGGCCGCGCTTGTCGGCGCGGTCCCGCTATAGGTTTCGTTGCGTAGCAACGCGGCACACAACGCCGCGCCGAGCGTGAGCGCGAGCAGGGTGGAGAGGATGATCGACACCGCGAGCGTCACCGAGAACTGCCGGTAGATGCCGCCGGTCGAGCCGGGGAAGAACGCCATCGGAATGAACACCGCGACCAGCACCAGCGTACTCGCGATCACCGCGCCGGATATCTGCCCAACCGCCTTGACGGTGGCGCGTGGCGCGCTGAGCCCTTCTTCGCGCATGATGCGCGCGACGTTTTCGACGACCACGATCGCGTCGTCGTTGAGGATACCGATCGCCACCACCATCCCGAACAGCGACAGAATGTTGATCGACAGCCCGAACAGATACAGCCCCGCACAGGTGCCGATCAGCGCGACCGGCACGACCAGCGTCGGAATGAGCGTGGCGCGCCAGTCCTGCAGGAACAGGAAGACCACGACGGTGACGAGCAGCAGCGCCTCGATCATCGTGCGTATCACGCTGTGCACCGACGTCGTGATGAACGGCGTCGTATCGAACGGCACCGCCCACGTCACGCCGCGCGGGAAGGTCGGCTGCAATTCGGCCATGCGCTGGCGCACGTGATTGGCGACCGCGAGCGCGTTCGCGCCGCTTGCGAGCTGGATCGCGATGCCGGCCGACTCCTTGCCGTTGACGCTCAACCGGTTGCCGTAGCTGTCGTTGCCGAGTTCGACGCGCGCGACGTCGCCCAGACGCACGGTCGAGCCGTCCGGATTGGCGCGCACGATGATTTCGCGGAACTGCTCAGGCGTCGAAAAACGGCTTTGCGTGACGATCTGCGCGGTGAATTCCGAGCCGCCCGCGTTGGGCTGGTCGCCGAGTCCGCCGCCTGCCGTCTGGCTGTTCTGCTCCTGCACGGCCTGCAACACCTCGCTCGCCGACAAACCGAAGCCCGTGAGCCGGGTCGGGTCGAGCCAGATGCGCATCGCGTACGACGAGCCGAACAGCTGCACGTCGCCGACCCCGTCGATCCGGCGCAACTCGTTGACGATGTTGTTGGACGCGAAGTTGCCCATCGCCGTCGCGTTGGTGGAGCCGTCGGCGTTCTGCAGCGCGAGCAGCATCAGAAAGCCCGACGACGCCTTGGTCACGCTGATGCCGCGTTGCCGCACTTCCAGCGGCAGGCGCGGCTCGACCCGGCTCAGGCGGTCCTGCACCTGGGTGCGTGCGATGTCGAGATTGGTGCCCGGCTTGAGCACCACGGTGATTTGCGCGGTGCCGTTGGAGCGGCTGACCGACGACATGTAGAGAAAATTCTCGATGCCGTTCATCTCGTCTTCGATGATCGAGGTCACGGTGCGATCGAGCGTGCGCGCGTCGGCGCCGCTGAAGATCGCCGAGATGCTGAGCGAGGGCGGCGCGACGTCCGGATATTGTTCGACCGGCAGAAGCGCGACGGCCAACGTGCCGAACAGCACCGTGAACAGTGCGATGACCCAGGCGAAGACCGGGCGGGAAACGAAGAAACGATTCATCGGGCTCCCGTCAGCGCGTGGCCGAAGCCGGTGTCGGCGCCGCTGCGGGGGCAGGCCGCGCATCGACCCGCTGGCCGGGCTGGACCTTCTGCCATCCGTCGACGATCACGCGCTCGCCGGGCTTCAACCCGTCGCGCACGGTCCAGCGTCCTTCGCCTTGCTCGCCGAGATCGATGTTGCGGTGAACCACGGTGCCGTCGTCCGCGACGAGCGCGACGCTGGCGATGCCGTTGTCCAGTTGCACCGCGCGTTCGGGAATCCGGATGCCTTGCCGGTTGCCCGCCGTGATGATGCGCCCGCGCACGAACTGCCCGGGCAACAGCGTGCGCGACGGATTGGCAAACTGGGCGCGCACCGTTTGCGTGCCGGTCGACGGGTCGACGACCAGATCGGCGAAGTCGATGAAGCCGCGCTCGTCGTAGATCTGGCCGTTGGCGAGCAGCAGTTCGACCTCGACGTGTTTCATATCGATCGCCTTGCGCGTGCCCGACTGGATCTGTTGCTCGACGTCGAGCATCGCCGTGTTCGATTGCGTGAACACCGCGTTGATCGGCGAGAGCTGATTGACCTGCGCCATCAGCGTGGCCGCGCTGGCGCTGACGAGCGCGCCTTCGGTGACTTGCGCGCGGCCCACGCGTCCGGCGATCGGCGTGCGGACCACAGAGCGTTCGAGCCGCAGATTGGCGAGCGTCACGGCGGCCTGCGCATCGGCGACGCTGGCTTGGGCCTGCTGCATCGTTGCGACTGCGTCGTCGTTTTCCTGGGCGCTGACCGCGTGCCGCTCGAGCAGCGGCCTGAAGCGATCGACCACCGAAGCCGCGTTTTTATACACGGCGCTCGCGCGCGTCAATGCAGCCTGCGCCTGCTGCAACTGTGCGCGGTAGTCTCGGTCGTCGATCTGGAAGAGCGGCGCGTTGGCCTTCAGGTCCGTGCCTTCCTGATAAAGCGTGCGCTCGACGATGCCGTCGACCCGCGCGCGGATCTCCGCGGTGCGGACCGCCTCGATCCGGCCAGGCAATTCGACGACGTCCGGCACGTTCGACGCGGCCACCGTTTCGACCACCACGGGCACCGGCGGCATGGCCGCGGCGGGCGCATCCTGCCTGTCGCCGCAGGCGGCGAGCACGAACGGCAAACCGGTAACGACAACGAATACGGCACGACTACATAAGCTGGACGCGGAGCAGGGCAAGAGAAACTCCTCGGTGAAGGCACTCTTTTTCGCTTTGAATCGCTTGCAGTCTGACGGTCTTGCAGTGTGATGGCAGTGGTTTTTTTATGGCTTCCGAGCGGCCGTTGCAGCCGGCGTATTACACGCTTGCGTCCAATGACAAGTTGCCTGAACCCACGTTGTAATCGAAGAGAGGTGTTTCATGCGTATTCTCACTGAAGGCCAGCATTTTGATCCGGTATTTCAGCAATGCGCTTTCATGCGGACAACGAGCTTGATACTTTTGATGCCCACGGCAAAAGCTTCCGTCGATCTTACAAGGTTTGACCTGCTTGTCAAATAACCGCGCCAACGCAATTGAAAGCGACGCGATGCCGGCAGCGGGCGCGCAAAAATCTAATACAGATAAACCGCATAAGGGCGTGGCCGGAAATAATGGGCGAATCGTCGATTATGTTTTCAATCTGGCATATCGCAATGGCGATTTGAACGGCGCGCAACCGGTATGAATGAAAAGCCGGGCGGAAAGCCGGAGCCGCCGGTCGAGCATGAATGAGCGGCGGTGCGCTGATCACGCGGATATCACGAAGAATGGTCATGGCGAATCGCCACTCGCCCTTTCAAGCGATTACCGCCGCGTCAGTGCTTCGGCCAGCCGAACGCCTGAAGCGATTAGCGCGCTCGCGCATCCGACGAACTCAAGGTGTGCACGCGCAACGCGGGATCACGCGCGATCGACGCTTCGGAAAACGGAATGCTCAGCCAGCGCCGCGCGGCATAGTCGCGCGTCGCATCGGCGTAGTGGGGCGAGGCCGGGTCGCCGGATTCGGACGACGCAAGCAAGGTCCGCGCAAGCACCTGATCGCCGTCGAACGAAACGAGCTGCAGGTAGGTGTCGCCGTTCGGGTTGACGTCCATCGAATAGCCGCGCGTATCGAATGGATGGGCCGCGCACGCGGCCGTGAAGTAGCCGCCCGCGTCGCAGCCGCCGAACAGGGGGATGCGTTCGCCATTGCGCTGCACGTAGAGCGCGGCGCTGCGCGGCGCATCGAGCGCGATGCCGGCGTGACGCAAGGCGGCGATGGCGTCGTGCAGCGCGGCGGCGAGTTTCGCCGGGTCCGCGGCGATGCCCGCGGGCGTCGTCAGCGGTTGGGCGGGATCGAACTGCACCGCGTACAACTGCGCCGGCGGGATCGTCCTCAGTCGACGCCACAGTTCGTCCCACAGCGTCGCGCCGACGGCATTGGCACTAGCGGTGTCGTCCCAGGTGGCGAGTACTTTGCAGGCTTGACCGAGGTCGTTGTGCTTATCGGCGTCATCCGCGGCATCATTCGCGGCGTCATTCGCAGCGGCCGCTGCGCCGCCGCACAAGCGATCGAGCACCGGCTGCTTGAACAGCAGCGCCGACATCGAGCGGCTGTCGAGCGCGGCGCGGCCGAGCGCATCGGCGGAGACGCCCGCCGGATCGCTTTGCAGCTGCGTCGCGATGCTGTGACCGAGGCGCGTGCGCAGCGATTGCGGCGTATGCGTCGCGCCGATGATCTGCGCGTAGCCGCTCAACGGCTCGGCCGGATTGCTGAGCCAGTAGCTGCCATTGAAATTGCCGACGTAATCGCGCCGCAAGAGGCTCGGCATCTGCGCGACCGGCAGTGCGTGCGGCTGCACCGAGCCGGCCTGATTGCGCCAGTCGCAATCGCTGCGCGAAGCGTCGAGGAACGGCACGCCCGGCATCGACTGCGCGAGGGCGCGGCCGACCGGCGGCGTGCACCGTTGCGCGAGTTCATCAGGCACGTCCGGTACCGCGCCGATATCCGCGTACCACACGCGCGGATCGCCCCGGCCGATCGCGAGCGTATTCACCCACGGCATCGCCGCGTTCTTCTTCTGGATGCGGATGAAATCGTCGAGCGAACTCGCCTGGTTCCATTCGAGAAAGTTTTCGAACACGCGGAAGTTGTCGGCGTTGATGTCGCGCAGCGCGAAAGCCTGCTGCCGATTCCACGCGAGCGCGGGCGACATCGCGCCGAGATTCACGAGCGCGCCGAAACGCGAGCGATACAGCGTGCGCGACACGCTATGGATCGAACCGTCGTCCGCGCGCACGTCCACCTTCACTTGCGTCGGCGTCATCGCTTCGCTCCTGCCGTCGACCACGTAGCGCGTCGGCGAGCCCGGCACGAGCGTCAGCTTGAAGAGGCCAAAGCGCTTGGCGGTGGAGACCGTATGCGTCCACGCGACGTTTTCGTTGAAGCCGATCACGATCAGCGGCACGCCGAGAAAGGACACGCCGCTCACGTTGAGCTTGCCGGGGATCGTCAATTGCGCCTGGTAGAAGCGGTCCGGGCCGCTCCAGAACCAGTGCGGATTGCCGAGCAGCAGCGCGCTGCCGTTATGCGTCGCGTCCGCGCCGAATGCCAGGGCGTTGCTGCCGATTCCAGAATGGCCGCCGAGGTGGGCGAGCGGTGCGGTGGCGGCAAGTCCGGTTTGGTCCGTTGTGCTCACGTCTTCCGGCTGCTGCTCACGCGAAGCGGCCGGTTGTGCACCGTCCGCAACCGGCGGCTTTGCCGTCGCGATCGCGCTCGCAAAGCGTACCGCGCTGCCCGCCAGATTGGCCGCGTAGAGACGCCGGTAAATATCCGCGCTGCTGATCTCGCCCGCCCACGGCGCCGTACGGCAAGCCGCATGCGCGCCGGGTGACCCGCCTCGCGCAAGCTCGCCGACATAGCGGTTGTAGCCCGCCACGAAGCCGTCGATCAGCGCATGCATGTCGGCGGTCTGACTTTGTCGATAGCGCGCGACGGCCGCGTCGTCGGCGACGAAACGGAAGAAGAAATCGGCGTCGAGATTGTCGGGCTGGCCGAAGGTCGCTTCGGCAGTGGGGCGCGCGCTCGCGCCGAAGTAGCGCGAGCGTTCGCCGCGATAGGTGACGAAGGCGTCGGCCATCGTGCACAGGTTGTCCTGCGCCTGCACGTAGCCGTAGCCGTAGCCCAGGCTGCCCCAGTCTGCGGCTTTCACATGCGGAATGCCCAGCCCGGTGCGGCGGATCTCGACCCGATACGGTCCCGTGTGCGCGTCGAGGTCGGCGTTCGGCACGGCGCAGCTCTGCAGTCCCCATGCGAGCAAGGGCAGCGTGGCAAGCAGACGGACCCGGCGGCGCAGAAAAACGTTCAAAGGCATAGGCAATCCACGTGCAGGCTGCAGACGGTGAAGGACGTGACGCAGAGCGGGAACGGGCGCGCCGCCTTACGACGTACTGGCGGCCACCCCCGCGTCGAGCGGCCCGCGCAGCGGCCGCACTTCTTCGACGATACGAGCGTATTCGAGCCGGATGTAGCGCTCGCCCGCTGAAGTAGCGGTCGTCGTGCGACATCACGATCAGCATCTTGCCCTGACGCTTCCGATCCGGAAAGATTTCAGTGTAGAAGATGCGGCGGAACGCCGGGTCCTGGTCGGCGTCCCGTTCGTCGAGCACCATTCCCGGGCGCCGTTCGAGATACGCGTGCACCGGCGCAAGCCGTTTGCGCTGGCCGGTCGACAGATCGGTGGTCGTGAGAGCGCGCCATCGCGCGTCGACACCTTGCGGACGGTTTCAAGCCGCTCCAGACACGTTGGGCAATATGCAGTCGGATCACTCGGAACTGCTGCTGGAGGCGACGCGCGCGGCGCTCGGGGATCGCCGAGTTCGAGATCTGGCTGGTCCGCGATCTGCTGGTGAGCGGCGAACTGGAGGTCGCGCTGCCGGACTACCGGCTCGAAAAGGCGCTGATCGGCTGGCAGATTTACATGGCGGATCTGCCGAACCGGCGCTTCTCGACCCAGGAGCGCGTGCTGCGCGAGTTCATGGCCGAGCGTCCGAAGGGCATTGGCGAATTGCCCGAGCGGATGCCGGCGCCGGCTCGGGCGGCCGACGTTTGACGTAAGGTGGTAAACCGCTGTCAGGCCGGCAGTCACGCGCGCCGCGCACGCATCGCAACGCTGGGGTCTGCAGACGCGGATGCACCCGCGCGAACAGCGGTGGCAGCAAGCCGTCCAGCGACATCGTGAAGAAAATACGGCTCTGCCCGTACAGCAGCACGAGGATTGGTGGTCGCCTTCATCGCGCTCGGCGTGTTTTTCATCAAACCGGAGAACTGGCATCCGTTCGTCCCGGCGAACACCGGCGAGTTCGGCCACTTCGGAATGAGCGGGATTCTGCGCGGCGCGGCGGTGGTGTTCTTCGCGTTCATCGGCGCAAGGCGGTAGTCGTGACTCGTGGCGTCCGTCTGCATGCCAGTTCAAAAAATACGCCGGCCAGCCGCGCCGAACGTTACGAAACTTTCAGTTGATCTCACCGCAGCCGTGAACTACAAATCTAGATTGAGCGCCGCTATGGGCGCGACGACTTCGCCGCCGCAGATATCGCATCGACCATTTTCGATACCGACGGCCACGGGAAGATCGTGACGCCCGTGCGCTGAGCATGGTCTGTAATACGCGCCGTCTAGCCGCGCATTTCGCCGACCTGCACCGTTCGCAAGCAGCCGAGCGGCGACTTACAGATCAATCAATATCCGCACTCTTGCGACCGGAACCAGACAACAGGAGACCCGCGCCATGGGTATGCGCCCAGATTCCACGTTCCACGCATCGCCGAGACTCGCGATGGATGCGCCGCCGGAAGAATACGCGTACACGCTGCTGCTCAGCCCTGATTTTTCGCAGCCCGATGCGCTCGCCGTAATCGACGTGAAGCCCGGCTCGCCGACCTACAGCAAGGTCGTTCACACGGTGACAATGCCGAACAAGGGCGACGAGTTCCATCATTTCGGCTGGAACGCGTGCTCATCGGCGCTGTCGCCGCTGACCGGCCACGCTTTCCTCGAACGGCGCTACCTGATCATTCCAGGCATGCGTTCGTCGCGCATCTATATTGTCGACACCCAACCCGATCCGACTCAGGCGAGCATTCACAAGATCATCGAACCCGAGGAGATCTTCCGCAAGACCGGCTATTCGCGTCCGCATACGGTTCACTGCGGGCCCGAAGGTATTTACATCAGCACGCTGGGCGGCGGCGGCCAGGACGGCACCGATGGGCCGCCCGGTATTTTCATCATGGACTGCGAGACCTTCGACGTGCTCGGCCGCTGGGAGATCGACCGCGGCATGCAGGAGAAGCACTACGATTTCTGGTGGAACCTGCCGCGCGATTACATGGTGTCGAGCGAGTGGGCATTGCCGCCGCAGTTCGAGAACGGCATCGTGCCCGAGGACCTGCTGGCCAACAGGTACGGACATCGCGTCCACTTCTGGGATCTGCGGGCAAGACGCAACGTGCAGACCATCGACCTCGGCGCGAATCACCAGATGGCGCTCGAAGTGCGGCCCGCGCACGATCCGAGCCGTGAGTACGGGTTCATCGGCGTGGTGGTGGACACGACGAACCTCGAAGGGTCGATCTGGACCTGGTGGCGCGAGGACGGACAGTTCCACATCGAGAAGACGGCGACCATCCCGCCCGAACCGGCGGCCGCCGAACTGTTGCCGCCGTTGTTGCAGGGTTTCGGCGCGGTGCCGCCACTCGTCACGGACATCGATCTCTCGCTCGACGATAAATTCCTCTACGTCGCCTGCTGGGGCACCGGCGAGATGCGTCAATACGACGTGACGGAGCCGCGCAAGCCGAAACTGACGGGCACGGTGCAGATCGGCGGGATCGTGCGGCGCGCGCCCCATCCGAACGGTGAAGCATTCGCCGGCGGACCGCAGATGGTCGAGATCAGCCGCGACGGCAAGCGGGTGTACTGGACCAACTCGCTCTATTCGACCTGGGACGACCAGTTCTACCCGGCCGGCGTGCCCGCGGCGAAGGTGATGGCGCGGGCTGAACCGGGCGGCGGCCTCGCGCTGGCCGAAGATTACTGGGTGAGCTTCCCCGATGGCTATCGGGCTCACCAGATCCGGCTCGAAGGGGGAGACTGCTCGACCGATTCGTTCTGTTACCCGTCGGTGGGCGTTTGACCGCGGAAGGTTGGCCGCGTCTCGGCCTTTGGTTAGCCATCCTTGCGAGCGGTCTCTATCACGGGCTCAACCCGGCGATGGGCTGGCCGCTCGCCGTGTCGAACGGACTGATCCAGCGACGCGCGCGGGCGCTGTTTGCCGCGCTGTTCTATCTCGCCGCCGGGCACGTGCTCGCGATGTTCGTGGTGATGCTGCCGTTCGCGATGCTGGCGGTGCTGCTCGAATGGCAGCGCGCGATACAGGTCGGCGCGAGCGTGCTCGTGATCGCCTTCGGCGCCTGTCTTCTGATCCGCCGACGCCACCCGCGCATGCTCGCGCGGATTCCGCCGTCGAGGCTCGCGCTCTGGTCGTTCGCGATTGCGCTTGCGCACGGCGCGGGGTTGATGCTCGTGCCGATCTATCTCGGACTGTGCCGCTCTTACGGCATGGATCACGCGCACTGGGCCGCCCAGGCGTTGATCGGCGACAGCCTTCGCATGGCGCTCTGGGTCTCCGCCGTGCACGGTGCGGCGATGCTCGCGGCGGGCGGGCTGCTGGCCTGGCTCGTCTATCGCTATCTGGGACTGAAGTTCGTGTCGCGCAGCTGGTTCAATCTGGATGCGATATGGGCGTCGAGCCTGATTCTGGTGGGGGCGATCGCGTTGACGAATGCCGGCGTTGGCTGAGCGTCGTTGCGTGTTCGCTGCAATCCGCGTACTGGACGCCGCTTCGTCTCAGCGCAACGTCAGCCACATCGGTTGATGATCCGACGCGCGGCTGTGCTGATTCACGTCGCACGCCTCGACTCGCGGCGCGAGGTCGTCCGTGACAAAAATGAAATCGCACGCGAAGGGTCCATCGGGCCATTGCTCGTGATCGTATAGGCCGACCGTCGCGGCGCGCGGCTCCCCTGGATGCGCGCAGGACCAGGCGTCGGCAAAGGCGGGCGCATCGGCGACCGGTTCGAGCATCCGGCAATACGCCGCTTCTTCGAACGCGCTGTTGAAGTCGCCGCACAGAATGGCGCTCATCGGGCGAGCGGTGTCGGCGAACGGGCTGTCCGGCTTTTCCGCTTTGGCGGGATGACGCGCGTGATCGCATGCTTCGCGATGCAACTCACGCAGTCTTTCGACTTGCGCGAGCCGCTGCTTGTCCGAATAGAACTCCAGGTGCGTGCTAATGACGCGTAGCGGGCCGACATCGGTGTCGAGCACCGCTTCGAGCGCGACGCGCAACATCGACGGTTTGGCGGGATCGGCGGGCCATGGCAGCGAATGCCGAAGCACTTGACGCACCGGCAGGCGGGTCGCAATGGCGTTGCCGAACTGCCGACGAGGCGCCAGGCCATCGCGCAGCGATGGCAGATCGGAGCCGATCGCGTCGATCACCGTCATCTCGGGCAGCAATGTCGCCAGCTCGGCGAATTGATCGGGCGATGGATGGCCCTTCAATCCGCCGGCCTGCGGCTCGTCATTGAATCCGCGCGTGACTTCCTGCAAGCACAGGACATCGAAGTCGCACAACGCGCGCGCCTCCCGCACGATCCGGCCAAGGTCGACACGGCCGTCCACGCCCAGACCCCACTGAATGTTCCAGTCGACGAGTTTCATGGCACTCTCCCTGACAGGCAGACGGTCAGTTTACCGCTGTATCGGGGATGTGATGCGGGCGAAGCGCCCACATGTCGGTGCTTCGAATGCTGCGCTCGGTCCTTCGAGCGCCATCGATGCCAACGCAGCCG
The DNA here is from genome assembly GCF_902859935.1 of Paraburkholderia fynbosensis. Taxonomy (GTDB): domain Bacteria; phylum Pseudomonadota; class Gammaproteobacteria; order Burkholderiales; family Burkholderiaceae; genus Paraburkholderia; species Paraburkholderia fynbosensis. The sequence continues at coordinate 84,908 of NZ_CADIKI010000009.1, read as the reverse complement.
TTTTGCGACCTCAAGCAGCAAACCAGCTGCGCGACAAAATGGTCATACGTATCGAGCGACACGTGATAAAAACGCATCGACGTTCTAGAAAAACCGAAGCGCATAGCCTACGCTTAAGCGAGCCGGCCTTTTAGGGGACGAGCACATCGCCTCGTTTTCCCTCTGCGCAGCCGACGCGTCCGCACAAAGTAATCAACGGTTCAAAATCGTACGCTTTTGTTGTTTGAGAGGGCTGCGCCATCCTGCTTTTCCACGCTGTCCGCCGGTGGATGAATGCCGCATTCCGTCGTCGAGAAGCTCGAACGATAACAATCCAAGGAGACGCTCATGCCATTCACACTCACCCGGGGTGTCGTCGGCCTGCCCCTGCTCGCCATCGCACTCGGCTTGCCTGCCGCTCACGCCGCCGACGAAGTCCAGAACACCTCGACCACCACCGCCTCGCCGGTGCCCTCGACGCTTCAGCCCGTCAGTCAGGAACAGCTCGACCGCGCGGCCACCGCGACGGCCGACTGGCTCCACTCGAACGGTTCCTACGCGCAGACGCGTTACTACCAGGGCACGCAAATCAACCGGACCAACGTAGCGAAGCTCAAACCCGCGTTCATCTTCCAGACCGCCGTCAACGAGTCGATGGAAACGGCGCCGATCGTCTCGAATGGCGTGATGTTCATCACCACGTCGTTCAATCACGTGTACGCGGTCGATGCGGCGACGGGCAAGGAGTTCTGGCATTACAAGCACAAGATGGGGCCGGTGACGACGTTTTGCTGCGGGCCTAACAATCGCGGCGTGGCGATCTCGGGCGACCGCCTTTTCATGGGCACGCTCGACTCGAAACTCGTCGCGCTCGACGCGAAGACCGGCAAGGTGCTGTGGCAAACCGAGATCGCCGATCCCGATCAGGGCTACTCGGAAACAATGGCGCCCGCGGTCGTCGACGGCAAGGTGCTGATCGGCACGAACGGCGGGGAGTACGGCATTCGCGGCTTCGTCAAGGCGTTCGATGCGAATTCCGGCCAGTTGCTGTGGACCTTCTACACGATTCCGGAAACCGGCCAGGAAGGCGTGTGGGCCACCAAGGACGCGACCGGGCGCGACGAGAAGCGCGACATCGACGCGGAGAAGCAGCAGCTCGCCGCGAAGGGCGGCGACTTCTACAAGACGCTCGGCGGCGGCGTGTGGATGACGCCCGCCATCGACCGGCAAACGAAAACGGTGTTCTTCGTCGTGGGCAATCCGTCGCCGGACCTGTATGGCGCGATCAGGCCGGGCGACAATCTCTATACCGACTCGCTCGTCGCGATCGATCTCGACACCGGCAAATACAAATGGCACTACCAGTACGTGCCGCACGACGTGTGGGACCTCGACGCGGTCAGCCCACCGATCCTGATCGACGTGCGCGACAACGACGGCAAAATGATTCCGGGCGTCGTGCATGCCGGCAAGACCGGCCACGTGTACGTTCACGACCGCGCCACCGGACGTCTGATCCGCTATTCGCAAGCGATGATCCCGCAAGAAAACATGTGGACGCTGCCCACGGCAGCCGGCGCGCGCATGCTGCCGGGTGCGAACGGCGGGGTCGAGTGGTCGCCGATCGCCTTCGATCCGAAAACGCGGTTCGTCTATGCGGCCAATCTGCATCAGCCGATGACGTATCAGGTCGAGGAGGCGGCTTATCCGGGCGGCAGCAAGCTGTGGCTCGGCGGCGCGTTCAAGGTGATTGCGAACGAGCAGCAATGGGGCAAGCTGTCCGCGGTGAACGTCGACACGGGCAAGGTCGCGTGGGACTACAAGACCGAACAGCCGCTGATCGGCGGCGTGCTCGCGACGGCGGGCGGCCTCGTCTTCAACGGCGAAGGCAACGGGCTGTTCCGCGCGTTCGACTCCGCCACCGGCAAGAAGCTCTGGGAGTTTCAGTGCGGCGCCGGCGTCAATGCACCCGCCGTGTCGTACTCGGTGCATGGCAAGCAGTACGTCGCGGTCGCGGCGGGCGGCAATACGCAGATCGATTTCAAGCGCGGCAACACGGTGCTTGTCTTCGCGCTGCCATGACGGGGCCGATGCTGCGTTCAAGGTGCCATGCGACACGCCGTGCGTGGGCGGCATTGCTATGCGGCTGGTTCGCCGCCTGGCTGCCGCTGAACGCACGTGCCGATGCCGAAGCGGGCAAGGCGAAAGCGCAGGTGTGCGTGGCCTGTCATGGACCGATGGGTAACTCGACCACGCCGGACTATCCGATTCTCGCCGGACAAACCGCACGCTATATTTATCTGCAACTGCGGGACTTCAAGGAAGGGCGGCGCAGCGACCCGCGCATGTCGCCGATGGCGGCCAATCTGTCGCGCGAGGACATGCAGGACCTCGCCGACTACTTCGCCGCGCAAAAGCTAGTGACCGTGCCGTTCAAATCGGATAGCGCCAGCATCGAAGCGGGCCGCAAGAAGTCCGCGGAAGTGTTGTGCACGATGTGTCATCTCGGCGGCTTTGCCGGACAGAACGAGATTCCGCGCGTGTCCGGTCAGCTGTATCCGTACATCGTCAAGCAATTGCAGGATTTCCGCGCGCACACGCGGACCAACGATGCGGGCAACATGGCCAGCGTGTCGCGCAATCTGAGCGACGAGGACATCCGCAATCTGGCCGCGTATGTGAACAATCTCCAATAGCACGAAACCGACACCATGAAAAAGACGCTCACCCGCTTCATCGCGACCGCGATGCTGCTTGCCGCCGCGTTCGGCGCGTGCCTGCCCGCGAGAGCGCAAGGCGATGGCGAAACCAACCGGCAACTGCTCGCCGCCGCCAAGGACGACGACCAGCAGTCGCTTCTCGCGGCGCTTCAGCGCGGCGCCGCCGTGGATGCGATGAACCGCATCGGCGATACGGCGTTGATCACCGCTTGCAAGCAAGGCGATACGGCCATGGCGCGCACGCTGATCGAGCACGGCGCGAACGTCGGGCACGCGAGCGCGCCCGGCGTCACGCCGTTAATGGCCGCGGCCTATGGCGGTTTCGATGAAATCGTCGCGCTGCTGCTCGCGCATGGCGCGGACCTGTTCACGACGGATCGCGTCGGCAAGACCGCGATGGAGTACGCGGCCGGGCAGGGACAAACGAAAGTGGTGAGCCGCTTGCTCGATGCCGGGGTCGACGTGAATCGCCTCTACAAGAACGATCTCACGGCGCTGATGTGGGCCGCGGGATACGATCGCGCGGAGACCGTTCAATTGCTGCTCGCGCGCGGCGCGAACCCGGCGCTGAAGGACAATCGCGGCATGACGGCGAAGGATATCGCGGTGCAGACGAAGTCGGCGAGAGCGAGCGGCGTGCTGTCCGCCGGCTAGTCGCGAACATGTGCGCACGCCTGGCAGCGCACAGCATCGGCAGATGCCTGCCTGTTACTCCGAATCGGCCAGAAGCCACCTCTGCGCGAGCATCGCCGGCAGTGCTTCGAACGAATCGATCAATGCGTCGCAGCGCAATGCATGCGCACCGCTCTCGCCCGCATAGCCATAGCTGACGATGAACACAGGCAAAGCGGCCGCGCGTGCCGCAGCGACATCGACCGGCGAATCACCAACTACCACGCAATGTGCCGGCTCGCTGTCGAGCAGCCGGCAGGCGTGCCAGTAAGGCTGCGGCGAAGGCTTCATGGTCGCCAGCGTGTCGCCCGCGACCAGTAGATCCAGATACCGGGCGAGGCCGGTGCGCGTCAGCAGCGCTGCCGCCAGTGCCTGTGGCTTGTTGGTCACGCAGGCGCAGCGATAGCCGCTTTCGCGCAATGCGCGCAGGCCCGCCACGACGCCGGGAAAGACCCGGCCGAACTGTCCGTTCGTATCGGCATAGTGCCGTTCGAATACCCGCAGCGCCCCTTCGATGTCGCACCGCTCGCTCATGCCCGCCGCTTCCAGCGAACGCCGTACGAGGTTCGCCACACCATTGCCGATGAATCCGGTCACCGTGTCCAACGGCAAGGGCGCTGCGTCGAGATCCTCCAGCATGCGGCCAACGGCGGCGGCAATGTCCGGCGCGGTGTCGACCATCGTGCCGTCCAGATCGATCAGCACGGCCGGGCACGAGGCGCCTGTCATGGCGAACTCGCCGCAAATGCGCGCGCGCCCGGCGCCGCGAACCAAGCCGGTCCGGCGTGCGGCAGCGTACTCCGATGCCAGCGCCGTAGCGTTGCCAGGTCGACCCAGCGATGCGGTTCGCCGGGCATAGGCTGAACGAGCGGCATCTGCGGATCACCGAGGTGCGGCAGAACGGCCAGTGCGCCATCGAAGCTGTCCTGCGCCGTGTAGCCGGTCGGTGTGACGATGGTTGGAATACCCGCCGCGCGGGCCGCGAGCAGACCGTTGCCGGAGTCCTCGAAGGCGAGACACGCGCTCGCGGGCAGATCGAGTTGTTCGAGCACGTGATGATAGACGTCGGGCGCGGGCTTCTTCGCGTGCGTGGTGTCGGCGTCGCCGATCGCCGCGAAGCGCGTGCGCCAGGCCGTGCCGAAGTGGACCTGCAACAGGGCGTCGAGATTCGCGGGCGTGGTGGTCGTCGCGATGGCGAGTCGAATGTCGTGCGCCTGCGCCTCGTCGATCAGACGCGCAATGCCGGGGCGCAGCGGCAGGCCGCCGCGTATGCGCCCGGTGTAACGGCGTGTCTTGAGCGCGTGGAGCGCCTCGACGGTCTCCCATGCTTTCGCGCCATCCGCTTCCTCGCGTTCGAGCGTGCGCCAGTAATGCAGCAGCCGTTCTTTGCCGCCCGCCACCTTGAGAAGGCGCGTGTAGAGCGGCTCGTCCCAGAACCAGTCGAGCCCGGCCTCCGCAAAAGCCGCATTGAAGGCCTGCAGATGAGCAGTCTCGGTGTCGGCAAGCGTGCCGTCGACGTCGAAAATAAGGGCTTGCATCGTCCGGTCCTCGTCATGGTGGTTGCCGTTCAGACACGCACCACGATAGCGGAGCCACGGGCCGATTCAAATTCAGAGATTCTTTCGCGTTAGATAAGCGACGCTTTGGTGTCGACGCGGCGGCGCGCAGCTCAGGCGCCGCGCTAAGGCTTCGGCTTGGGCGTGGTGACGAAGCCCATCTTCGTCAAACCGCCCGCCTGAACGGCCGACATCACATCGGCGACCCGTTCATAGGGCACCTTGCGGTCGGCGCGCAAATGCAGTTCCGGTTGCGGCGTCGCGTGCGCGGCCTCGGCGATCCGCGCGCGCAAGCCGTCTTCGGTGACGGCATGACCGTCCCACAGGATCGCGCCGTCCGCATCCACCGCGACGTCGATGTGCGCGGCTTTGACCACTTCGGGCTGGCTGCTTGCGTGCGGCAGATCGATCCTCACCGCATGCTGCATCGCCGGAATGGTGACGAGAAAAATGATCAGCAGGACCAGCATGACGTCCACCAGCGGCGTCATGTTGATCTCGTTCATGAGGCCTTGATCGTCATCGTCGGAGAAGGGGTTCATTGCCATCTGAAGTCTCCGTCGCGGGGCGGGTTGTTGTCACGCGGCACCGCGTGCATCTGCGCGCCGACGCTCGAGCGCAATTGCGAGCCGGTCACGAAGTACGCGTGCAGGCCGTGCGCGAAACGTTTCAGGCGCGCCACGATGGTGCGGTTGGCGCGATTCAGGCCGTTGTAGCCGAGCACGGCGGGGATCGCCACGAAGAGCCCGAACGCCGTCATGATCAGCGATTCGCCGACCGGTCCCGCCACGTGTTCGATCGAGGTCTGGCCGGTTTCGCCGATCACGATCAGCGCGTGATAGATGCCCCACACGGTGCCGAAAAGCCCGACGAAGGGCGCCGTGCTGCCGATCGACGCGAGGACCGCGAGGCCGCTCTGCAAGCGCGCAACCGTCTCGTCCATCGTGTCCTGAAGACGCCGCGTGATCCAGTCGGAGACGTCGATACGGTCCTGCAGATGCTGTTGCGTCTGGCGATGGTGTGTCGCCGCTTCGTGGCCCGAGAGAGCGAGCGCCAGCAACGGATTCCCGGACGACGCCGGCCCGGGGTGGCCGAGACTGCTCAAGCCGTCCTCGAAGCGGTCCGCGTTCCAGAACCGCGCGTCGTTCTGCCCGGTCACGCGCCTGAGCCGCAGCACCTGCCAGAGCTTGACGATGATCACCGTCCACGACAGCACCGACATGATCACCAGCACGCTCAGAATGCAGCGTGTGACGACATCGCCGCTTTGCCAGACATTCGCGAGTCCGTAATGTTGCATGGCTGTTTTCCTTTGTCCTGTGATCGGGTGGGGCAGTCAATCAGTGAGCCGGTGAATCGTTGAGTCGGTCATTCGGTGAGTCCGAAGACGAACGATTGCGAGTACGCCGCGCGAACCGCGGCGCCGTTTTCTCTATACGGCTGGCAGACGCTCGCATGGACCGCGGCGAGTGCGGCCTCGTCGAGCCGCGGATAGCCGCTGCTCTTTTGCAGCTGCGTCGTCTCGATGCGGCCGGAGAGCCCCACGACGAATCGCACGATCGCGGTGCCGTTCTCGCCACGCCGCATTGAACTGTCGGGATAGTCGGGCTTCGGGATGGCGCAATCGATATGCGCGACGTTTCTTGGCGTGGCCGACTCCGCGAGTGTGGGCGCGGTGGCGGGCGCGCTCTCGTTTGCGGGCGCTGTCGCGGGCAAGGGTGTCGGCACAGCGGGGGCCGGCTGGGCGGTGGCGGACGGCGCGGCGTTTTCGGTTGGCGTGAGCGGCGCACGAGGCGCGACAGGCGCGGGCGTTGCCGTTGCGCTGCGTGAGGCGCGCGATCGCGCTTGCGGCTGCACCTGCGGCTGCACCTTCGGCGAGGGTTTGGCACGCACCGCAGGGCGCGCGGGAGACGGCGTCGCCGGCGGTGCCGCAGCAGCCGGTGCGGCAGGCGGCACAGGCTCAGCCTGTGGACTCAATAGCATGGCGGTGATCGTTACCGGTTCGATCGGCCGCTCGACCATTCTGTCGTGCGTCGACACCGCCAGATACAGCAACAGCACATGCGCGCCGATCACGACACCCAGCACGATCACCCCGCGACGAAATCGCATCGCGGGGATCGTGGGTTTTGCCGGGTTCGCCATGACAACTTGCAGCATCGCTCGCGGCCAGACAAGGATTTCTTCGTTCGCGCAAATCGCAGCGTGCGTGCGCGTCGGCACGGCTCGAACCCCAGGCCACCTCCACGTTCATTGTCCTCCCGCACTTGGGGTTTTAGAACCGGCGCCCGTCGCCGCGCGTCAATTCGGGAAATTCTCCCGTCCGATGCGCGTTGTCAAACAATCGCCCGGTGGGATACTTTGAATGGATGACGCGAGCTTTCGCGGCGCAGCGATCTCACCATGGAGCACAACAATGCTGGAGACACGGATTCCCACCCGAACACCTCGCCGTTGCGTCGCGCTGGCCGTCGTGTGCATGCTGGCCATGAGCGCCGCGCATGCAGCGGCGCCGCTTGCCTATGTGACGAGCGAGAAGGCCGGCGTCGGCGTGATCGACCTCGACCAGATGACGCTGGCCAAAACGTTTCCGGTGGGCGCGGACGGGCCGCGCGGCCTGAGCCTGAACGCGGACGGCTCGCGTCTGATGGTGGCCAACAAGAACACCGGCGATCTGTCGGTGATCGACACGGCGTCGGGCAAGGTCGTCAGGCGCGTGAAGATCGGCAAGAATCCGGAGTATGTGCGGGTCCACAACGGCTATGTCTATGTGACGTACGAGCCCGGCGAGTCGGGCGGGCCGCCGCCGGCGCAGGCCGCGGCCAAACCTGATGGCCCGCCGCCCGGCAAGGCCGGCAAGCCCGGCGCGGACGACGATGACGACAAGCTTCCTGCCGAAATCGCGATCGTCGATATGAAAACGTGGCGCGTGATCCGCTCGGTGACGAGCGGTCACGAAACCGAAGGCATCGAATTCTCGCGCGACGGCCAGGCGATGCTCGTCACCAATGAAGGCGACGACACCGTATCGGTCTATCACGTGCGCACGGGCGCGCCGGTGAAGACCGTGAAGCTGGCGGCGGGCGGCCGCCCGCGCGGCATCCGTCTGTCGCCCGACGGCAAGCACTATGTGGTCACGCTGGAGTCGCTCAGCAAGTTCGTCGTGATCGACGCGCACAGTTTCGAAGTGCTTAAGACCGTCGACACCAAACTGGGACCATACGGCGTGGCGTTCGGCCCGGACGGCCAGCGGCTTTTCGTGGCCGCCTCGCGCGACAAGGCGGTGCAGGTTTTCGACGGCCACACTTACGAACACGTCGCCGACGTGCCGGTCGGACAGCGCTGCTGGCACTTCAGCTTTACGCCCGACGGCTCGAAACTGATGGTCGCGTGCGGACGCTCCGATGCGGTCTATGTGCTCGATGCGAAGAGCTATCAGCCGATCAAGCAGATCGGCGAGTTGCCGCTCGCCTGGGGCATCGTCACGTATCCGCATAGCGACGGCTCGATCGAGTCGCACTGAGCGATCCGCTCGTGCGCGGTGTCATTTCCGCGCTCCTTTTTCCAGGCATAGCGCAGGCCCACCCGCAAACCCCGCCGCGGCGCACCCGCCCCGACGAATTGCTCGTTGACCGGGTGCCGGGGCGCCCGCCGCGGTGCTCGCGCGTTCTGTCGGGGTGCGTTGAAAGCCGCGCATACGAGGCCTTCAAACTGCGCGGGAGCTTTTCCCGATCTGTCAGGCAAACGCGCCGAAAAGGCTCGCAAAAGTCCGCTGCGCACGAGCGCGCTGGGTAGAATGCAGACGTCATGTCAAGCGAACCGACCCACCCATCCTCCGCCGGCAGCCCGTCGCCAGTCTCGACAATCTGGCGCGATCTCGCATGGGTGCTCGCCGTGACCGCGCTCGCCGGCATCTTGGCCGCCGAATTCGATCTCAGCGAACGGGCCTACCGGTTCACCCGTGGCATGGAGCGCTTCCAGCTCGACGAATTGCCGACCACGTTGTGCGTCCTCTCCATCGGCCTCGCGTGGTTTGCGTGGCGGCGCTACCGAGATGCGCGCCGCGAACTGAACCGCCGCCGCGCGCTGGAAGAACAGGCCGAACGGCTGCTCGCCGACAACCGGCGGCTCGCCAGTCAGGCGCTGCAGGCACAGGAGTTCGAGCGCCGTTATCTGGCGCGCGAACTGCACGATGAACTGGGCCAGTACCTGAACGCGATCGCACTCGACGCCGCACGTATCCGCGATCTGTCCAGCGGCCAGGACAACACGCAAAGCCGCGCACAACCCCCCGCATCCCCCCGCGCCCACGACCCGGAGATCCATCGCATCGCGCTCGGTCTGATCCAGAGCGCGAGCCACGTGTACCGGCAGATCGGCGACATGATCCGCCGCCTGCGGCCCATCGGTCTGGACGAGTTCGGCTTGCCGAGCGCGCTTGAACATTGCATCGACGGCTGGCGCGAGCGGCTGCCCGATGCCTCGTTTTCTCTGACGGTCGAAGGGGATTACAGCGGCCTGAGCGACGCGTTGACCATCACGCTCTACCGCCTCGTGCAGGAGGGGCTGACGAACGTGTCGAAATTCGCGCGCGGTTCACGCGTGGAGGTGTTCATGGTGCGCGCGCCACGAGAGACGCACAGCGCGGACGGGACCAACCCGCTGACCGACGAGATCGTCGTGACCATGGCCGATGACGGCCCCGGTACGGACCTCACGAAGCCGCGCGCCGGCCTCGGGCTGATCGGCATGCGCGAGCGCGTCGAAGCGCTCGGCGGCGAATTCCACGTGGCAAGCGAGCCGCAAGGCGGCTTTCTGTTTTGCGCGCGCGTGCCCGCTCATGCCGGGCTGGCCGAACCCGTGAACTGAAGTCCGAGCCGGCTCGCCATCTGCGCAAGCTGCACGCCGTTGTCGGCGCCGAACTTCTGCCGGATCACGGATTGATGATTGGCCACCGTCTTCTGGCTCAGCCCCAGCTTCTCGGCGATGCTCGGCAGCGTATAGCCCTGCACGAGCAGACGCAGCACCTCGAACTCGCGCGCCGACAACTGACGCCCGGGCGGCCCTTCGCTGAAGGCGGTGCGCATCGCGAGCGCCTGCGAGATATCCGGGCTCAGATAGCTCGTGCGCCGCGCGATGGCGCGCACCGCTTCCACCAGCACATCGGGCGCGCTGGCTTTCGTCACGTAGCCGAGCGCGCCGGCATCGAGCGCGCGGCGCACGAAGATCGACTCTTCATGCACGCTGAAGATCAGCACGCGCGCATCCGGCTCACGCGCGAGCATGCGCCGCATCGCCTCGACGCCGCTCGCGCCGGGCAGCGACACGTCCATCACGACCACGTCGGGCTGCAATGCGCAAAAGCGCTGGTAAGCCTGGGCGGCGTCGGCGGCCTCGCCGCACACCTGCACGTCGGAGTTCAGTTCGAGCAGACGCCGATAGCCTTCGCGCACGACCGCATGGTCGTCGACGAGCAGGACGGAGATGGTTCCCGCAGTCATGGTTTTGCTCCGCTGCCGCTGCCGCCGCTGACGTCGGGCTCGCGGGCGGCGCTCGCGAGCTTGCGCGAATTGGCATCGTTACGGAACAGGATCGGTTGCTCGCGTGGCGCGGCGGTTCCTGCAGAAGCGCAAGCCGACGCCGAGGCCGCGCGTTGCACGACCTTCACCACGGTCTCGTGAAACGGCGACTTGTCGCACACGGGATCGGCGTTGGCCGCGTCGCCGGTGAGCATATAGGCCTGGCAGCGGCAGCCACCGAGGTCGCGTTCCTTTTCTTCGCAACTGCGGCACGGCTCCTTGAGCCACTTCAAGCCGCGGAATCGGTTGAACGCATCGCTTTCGTACCAGATGTCACGCAACGGCGTGTCTTTCACGTTCGGCAGCACGAGGCCGGGCAGCCCGCGCGCCGCGTGACAGGGCAGTGCCGCGCCGTCCGGCGCGACGCCGAGAAAGACCGCGCCCCAGCCGTTCATGCAGCGTTTGGGGCGGTTCTCGAAGTAGTCGGGCACGACGAAGAAAATCTTGCAGCGCTCGCCATGCGTGCGGCGATAGCGCGCGACCACCGCCTCGGCTTCGTCGAGCTGCTCGCGCGTCGGCATCAACTGCGCCTCGTTCGCATGTGCCCAGCCGTAGTACTGCGTGTTCGCGAGCTCCAGGTATTCGGCGCCCATCGCCAGCGCCATCTCGATGATCTTGTCGACGTGCGGCAGGTTATAGCGATGCAGCACGCAGTTGAGCACCATCGGAAAGCCATGCTGTTTGATCGACGTGGCGACGCGCTGCTTCAGATCGAAGGTGCGTGTGCTGCTCAGGAAGTCGTTCAACTGCTGCGTCGAATCCTGAAATGACAACTGGATGTGGTCGAGCCCGGCCGCCTTTAGATCGTCGAGCCGTTTGTCGGTGAGGCCGACACCCGAGGTGATCAGATTCGTGTAGAAGCCGAGTCTGTGCGCTTCCTCCACCAGCACTTCGACGTCGTCGCGCACCAGCGGCTCGCCCCCGGAAAAGCCGAGCTGCACCGCGCCGAGCGCGCGCGCGTCGCGCAGCACGTCGATCCATTGCGCGGTGCTGAGTTCGCGGCTGTGGTCCGTATAGTCGAGCGGGTTGTAGCAGAACGCGCAGTGCAGCGGACAGCGATAGGTCAGCTCCGCGAGCAGCCAGAGCGGCGGCGGCACGGCGTCGGGGTTGTCGGGCTGTATCCCGACGACGGGTTGAGCAACCGGTTGCGACAGATCGGTCATCGCGCTACTCCAGCCAGCCGCGCGTATGCGCGTCGGCAATGAAGGCCCGCACTTCGGCGCCGAGCCCGGTGGTGTTGAACGCCTGCTCCAGTTCGGCGATCAGCGCGGCCATGTCCCGGGTGCCGTCGCAGCGCTTGAGGATTTCCCCGGCGCTTTGATTGAGCTTCACCATGCCCTCGGGATAGAGCAGCACGTGCGCGTTCTGCGCGGGTTCCCACTGCAGGCGGAATGGCCTGGCGATCGTCAGCGGAAGGGCGGCTTCGGTAGCGTCGCCGGCGCGTGCGGGGTCGTTCATGGCGTTCATTGTGGGAAGGCCTTTTCGATCGAGTCGAGCATGGTCCACAGAATGTCGAGCTTGAACTGCAGGATGTCGAGCGCCCGTTCCTGCTGATCGCGCCGCGTGAAATGCGTGAGCGTGACTTCGAGCCCGTGTTCGACATCGCGCTGCGCGAGCGAAATGCGCGAGCGGAAATACGCGAGGCCCTCGGGCTCGATCCACGGATAGTGTTCCGGCCAGCTCGCGAGCCGGTCGCGATGAACCTGCGGCGCGAACATCTCCGTGAGCGACGAGCAGACCGATTCCTGCCACGGCGCACGGCGCGCGAAATTCACGTAGGCGTCGACGGCAAAGCGCACGCCGGGCGTCACGTGTTCGAGCGACCAGAGTTCGTCACGCGACAGGCCCACGGCATCCGCGAGACGCGCCCAGGTTTCGATGCCGCCCTCCGCGCCGTCATAGCCGTCGTGATCGAGAATGCGCAATACCCAGCGGCGGCGCGTCTCGCGATCCGGACAGTTCGAGAGCACCGCCGCGTCCTTCAGCGGAATGTTGATCTGATAGTAGAAGCGGTTCGCGACCCAGCCGCGAATCTGCTCGCGCGAGCAGCCGCCGCTATTCATCTTCACGTTGAACGGGTGGTGAATGTGATAGGCCGCGCCTTTCGCGCGCAATTGCGCCTCGAATTCCTCGCGGCTCCACGCGGGCGCGTCGACGCCCGAGGTCCGCTGCGTACCCGTACTTGCACTCGCGTCGCGCATCGGCGGCGTCTCATGAGTATCTTTCGCGTTCATGCCATCTCCGTGTTTTTATCGATTACAGCCGCGCCTCGTCAGTGCTCCTTCATACATTCATGCTTCAAAGTTCGAACGCCATGCCGTCGTAAGCGACCTCGATGCCGTGCTCGGCGAGCACGCGCCGCTCGCGGCCGTCCTCGACCAGAATCGGGTTGGTGTTGTTGATATGGATGAGCACCTTGCGGACCTTGCGCCCATTGCCCAGCGGGTCCGCCTCGAGCGAATCCAGTGTGTCGATCATGCCGCCCGCGCCGGTCTGCGGCAGATGCCCCATGTCGGCGGCCGTCTTCTTTGACAGGCCGAGGCGGATCATTTCGTCGCCCGTCCACAGCGTGCCGTCCACCAGCAGCAGGTCCGCCTCGCGCATCGCGGCGAGCACGTGGTCTTCGATCGCGCCGAGTCCCGGCGCGTAGAACACGCGCTTGCCCGATTCCAGATTGGTCAGCATGAGCCCGATGTTGTCGCCCCGCTCGGGCGCGTCGCGATGCGGCGAGTAGGGCGGCGCCTTGCTCGACAGCGGCAGCGCGTCGATGCGCACGCCCTTCAACGCGTCGACGGCGAGCGGCGCGCCGTCGAGCGCAATGCGCCGATGCTCGACGCCGCAATAGTGCGAGAGGATCGGCGCGACCGGAAAGCCGGAGCGCAGGTCTTGCCACACGGCGTCGGTCGCGTAGAGCGGCAGCGGCGTGTCGCGCTCGCGCAGCATCAGCAGGCCGGTGACATGGTCGATCTGCGCGTCGATCACGAGCACGGCGGCAATGCCGCTGTCGCGCGCGCGGCGAGCGGGCTGAAGCTCGGGGTGCGCGGCGATCTGCGCGAGCAGATCGGGCGACGCATTGACGAGCATCCAGTCCTCGCCGTTCGCGCTCACCGCAATCGACGACTGCGTGCGGCGCGTGGCCTTCAGCGTGCCGCGGCGCAAGCCGTCGCAATTGCGGCAGTTGCAGTTCCACTGCGGAAAACCGCCCCCCGCCGATGAGCCGAGCACCTTGATTTTCATGCGACGTGGCGCAGGCTGCGCCCCTCCTGAACAGTTGGGATGAACATCGCGGCGAGCGTCTGCGCGACGCGTTCGTGAAGCGCCGGATCGCTCCCCAGATGACCCGCGTTGACACACTCGACCTGCGCGGCGGGAACTGCGCGCGCGAGGCGCCGCAGATTCGTCGCGGGACAGACCGGGTCGCGCGAGCCGTGCACGGCGGCGAGCGGCACACCGGCCGACGCGGCGTGCCGTGCGAGCGACAGCAAGCGCGTTTCGCCGAGCCAGCAGCGATGCGCGAGATAGTGGCTCTGAATCCGGTATTTGCCGATCAGCTTGCGGGCGAGCCGTAGCGAGTGCCGCGTGCGAGGCTGCATTGCGCGGCGCGTGGCGGCGCTCGCCAGCACCTCGTTTTCATAGCCGCGCCATGCGAGCGCGAGCGCGCGTTGCCGCGTTCCATTCGCACCGTATTGCAGGCCGGCGCCGCAGCGGGCCGCCAGATCCACAGGCCGCTCGCACCCGGCCGCCGTCCACAACCGGGACCACGCGCGCGGCGCGCGTCGGCGGGACGTGACGAACAGCGCGCGAACTTCGCGTGCGGAAGTGAGAAAGAGGCCGCGCAGCACTACGCCCGTGACCGACTGCGGACGCTGCCCGGCATACGCGAGCGCGAGCGCCGCGCCCCACGATCCACCGAGCAGGCCCCAGCGTTCGAAGCCGAGCCGCTCGCGGATCGCTTCGAGATCGTCGATCAGATAATCGGTGCGGTTGTGGCGCACGCTGCCATGCGGCGTCGATGCGCCGGTGCCGCGCTGATCGATCAGCACGACGCGAAAACGGTTCAGATCGAAGAGCCGCAGGGAACCCGGCTGACTGCCGCTGCCGGGGCCGCCATGCAATACCGCGATCGGCACGCCGTCGGCCGCGCCGGCCACCGCGAACCACACGCGATGACTGTCGCGCGTGCGCAGCGTACCGGTTTCGAGCGACGGCGACGCTTGCCGCGCGGCGGGCTCCCTGCGGCGTATCGTCATGGCAGCATCCTCGCGAGCAGGTTGTCGCGATCGATCCATTGATGCTTGAGCGCACCCGCCACGTGCACCACGATCAAAGCGATCAGCACATAGGCCGTGGCTTTGTGAATGCCGAAGAAAAGCTCACGCAGGTGCGGGTCTTCCCAGCCCCACTTCGGCAGCGGGAGGCCCCAGAAGCGCGTCCCGAAACGGTTGAACGACGAGCCGAGATAGCCGGCCAGCGGCATCACGATCATGCCGACGTATAAAAGACCCTGCGTAATGCGCGCGGCGGCGCGTTGCCACGCTCGCATCGGCGGCAGAGGCGGCCGGTTGAAGGCCGCCAGCGCCACGATGCGCAGAAGCACCAGCAGGAAAACAGTCAGCCCGAGCGACTTGTGCAGGTTGATCAACGTCGCTTTGACCGGCAAACCCTTCGGCAATCCGACCATATAGAAGCCGACTGCCAGCAGGCCGAGGATGCCGAGCGCGATCAGCCAATGCAGCGCGATCATCTCGCCCGCATAGCGCGGCCCGCGAGCGCCGGCGTCGATGCCGGGAGCTGGCTTCGCATCTGGCGATTGCGCTGTCCTCATGCCTGTCTCCATCTTTGTCTGGCTGTTTCTTGCCAACGCCGTTTCAGTCCGAGCGGGGCTCGCGCGGCCTGGCCGGTCAGCCGGCGATCAGTATTTCCCCTCTCCCGTCGACCGCCAGGTCACCTGTGTAGCGAGCCGGCAGGTGCTCGGCGCGCCACTGCGAAAACGGCGCGATTTCGTTGGCGAGACTGCGCACGAGCAATGACCAGAATACGTCGAAACCGCCGCCGCCGCCGGTGAATGTCACCGGCAGATGCGCGGGGCGCTGCGCGAGCAGCAGTGTGCCGCGCCTCATCCCATAGGCATAATGCGGGCCCAGGCGGCCCGCCACGCCCACCGTCCCTGCGACCAGCCGCGAGAGCGCGAATTCGCCCGCGTCGCCGCCGACCAGCACGAGGCCGCGGCGCATCCGGTCGGCGAGGCGCGCGCCTGCGTTGCCGTGAATCGTCAGGGTGCCGCCGCTCATGCCTTCCATGTCGCCCGGCAGCGCGCCGGCGATGAAATCGCCGGCGTCGCCGTCGACCGTCAACCGGCCGCCACGCATCTCGCAGCCGGTGAAATGCCCGACGTCGCCGTCGATCTCCAGCACCCCGCCTGTCATTCGGAAACCGCTGTAGTCGCCGGCCGCACCGTGCACGGCGAGGCGGCCGCCGTCCATCTGCGCGCCGAGCCGGTCGAGCCACGCGGCGGCGTCTTCGATGATCAACGCGGCCGTGTCGTCGGCCGTCTCATCGCGCGACACCTGGAACACGTCGCCGACCGCGCAGCACTCGTTGCCGGACGGCAGCACGATGCGCTCGATGTCGGCCACGCTTAGCGCCGCCAGCGCCGTGGGCCGCAGCGCGGCGGCGTCGACGCGAAAACCGGGTGCGCACGTCAGGCGCAAAGTCGTCGTGCTCATGCGCGGCCTCCGTCGAGACCCGCCGCCAGCGCATGCAGATGAAAGTGGTACGGCCCGAGCTTGCCGCCGTAATTGCCCGCCGAAATGCGCAGCACGCCGCGCGCCCGACCCAACGCCGAGGCCGCGGCGATGCCGGCCGTCATCGCCGCGCCGACATCGGCATCGGTGAGGCCGTCGATCACGATCTCCAGCACACAGCCCACCTCCGCGCTGAGTTCGCTGTGCCCCGACAGGCCGATCAGGCTCGGACAGAATGCGTCGTTGGTCGAGGCGCTCGCGCCTTTGTAGCGCGAACCGATCTTCGAGCCCGAGCGCACGATGCCGCCGGGAAACGGCATGATCACGTTCGGCAGCCGGCGCATCGCCGCGACGGCGGCTTCGGCGGCGGCGAGCGCCGCGTCGGTGTCGCGGGCGAGAAACAGCAGGTTGCCGCCGCCGACCGCCTTGACGGTCGCCGCCGTATCCTCGCAGACGAACTCGCCGTCCATCACCGGCACGCGCCAGTAACGGGTGTCGCCGATCATCTTCGAAATCTGCCAGCCGTCGCCGAAAAAACGCAGGCCGCTGCCGAGCGCCGCGCGATCCGACAGCGGCGCGCGGCTCACGGCCGGGTCGATGCCGCCGAACACGGCGGTCGTGGGGCAGGTGAGCACGGACTGTCCGACGCGCCGCCCGATCTGCTTCGCCAGTTCCTTCGACGACACCGCGAACAGCAGCACCGAGACGCCGGGCCGGCCGTCCGGCGTCTCGCCGGGCGAGAGCGCGCGCTCGACGCCCGCCTCGCAACCGCAGCCGATCACCGACGTCGCGAAGCCCGTCAGCGAGTTCGCCGCGTGCATCGCCCAGACGGGCGTATGCGCGGTGATGATGAGCCGGGTCGCCTTCATCGGAAAGGCCTCCGCGAAGGTGGCGTCGATCGCGGTGCCGTTGATCTCGAGAGTGGCCGGGGCGTTCATTGGGGGCGCGTGGATTGCCTTGATGGGTTTGCGTCGATCAATCAGTTAGCCAGACAGTCGACGGGCAACAGACGCCCGCCGCGGCAGCAGAGGCAGACTTCGTCATCGCTGATCGCCGCATGCGCGAAGTTGCTCGCGAGGTTCGCGTCGCTATAGGCGCGCAGTCTTTTCTCGATGCCGCGGTCGAATTCCGGCGCGACGAAATGAATGCCGCCGGTCGGCGTCGCGACGAGCGTGCCGTCGCGCGCGACCAGCTCGCCGTCCTTGAACACATACGCGGGCGACGTGAACATCCGCTCGCGGTCCGGCTCGTCGCGGTAGACGGCGATGTCCGCCGCCGCGCCCGCACCCAGATGGCCACGGTCGCGCAGACCCAACAGCCGCGCGGGACCGGCGCGCGTGATGATCGCGATTTCGTAGAGCGAGAACTCGCGCTTCAGCTCCGGCAATGCGCTCGCCACCGGCGCGTCGGGATGCAGCTTCGCAAGCTGCTCGTCGCGAAAGGACTTGTCCATTAGCAGGCGAATCAGATGCGGATAACTCGTGAACGGGCCGCCGTTCGGATGATCGGTGGTCATCGCGACGCGCCAGGGGTCGTCGACCAGCAGGAAAATCTCGAGGCCGATGATCCACTGCAACGCGTTCACGTAGCTTTGCTCGCGATAACGGAACGGCACCACGCCGCAACCCGCATCGCATTCGATGTCGCCGGCCACCCACTTGTGCGGCCGCGCGAGCGGTGTGTTGCGGAACTGCATCATCGTGTCACCCGAGGCCGTGACGGTCTGTCCAAAGATGATCTGGCCGACGTCGATCGATACGTTCGGCCGCGCGTTCACTGCATCGGCGATCCGCCGCGCGCCCGACGAAAACTTTTGCGGTCCTTCCACACCGTAGCTGTGAAACTGGATGTGCGTCAGATGGATCGGCAGGCCATCGGCGGCGTCCATGGTCGCGATCGTCGAATCGAGATTGCCGGGCACGCCGAGATTGCTCGCATGCACATGCAGCGGATGCGGCACGCGCAATTCGGTCAGCGCGCGCGACAGCGTGTGCAGCACCTCGCGCGGCGTGATGCCGTAATGCACGTGCGGTTCGTCGACGTCGAGCGAACGCTGGTTGAACTTGAACGCGGAGATACCGCCCGGGTTGACCACTTTCACACCGAGCGCCTTGCTAGCATGAATCGTCCAGCCGACGTAATCGCGCAGGCGCTCGAAGTCGTCGCGCGCCGCGAGCATCTGCAGGAACAGTTCGTCGTTGCCGAGCATCACGTAGGCGCCGTGATCGATGATCGGCGTGTCGCCCATTTCGAGGTGCGTGTGGCGCGCGTTGGACGGCATCATCGCCGGTTCGAACGCGGCCGTGTAGCCCATTTCGGCGTAGCGGTAGCCGGTGGCGAGCGTGCCAGGCGTGCAGACGCCGCACGACGGCAGACGTAGATAGCGGCCCGCATCGTCCTGCACCGATTCGTAAGCGGCGTCGCGCAGTGGATCGGCGCGATGGTCTTCTGGCAGCAGTAGCCGCGACAGATTGGTCTTGCCGCCGCCGATATGCGAATGCAGGTCGATGCCGCCCGCCATCACGATCATGCCGGTGGCGTCGTATTCACGATCGGCCGGCGTGTTCGCCGGTACGTCGACGATGCGTCCGTCGCGGAAACTCAGGTCGCGGCGCTCGCCGTTCACGCCGTTGGCCGGGTCGAAGATCGTGCCGCCTTTCAGCCGGACCAGCGTCATGGGTGCTCCTGCGCGGTGTGCTGTGCATCGGGGCGCGTGGTCCGCTGCGCCGTCAACCGCCCGGTCAACTGAGCGGCAAGCGACGCCACAGTGTCCAGCGCGGCGCCACGCGCGGCGGCAAGCGGCAGCACGACCGAACTGTCGACGCGAAACAGATGACCGGTGCTGTCGATGCCCGGCGTCGCGACCGGAATGAACACGGTGTTCGCGCCGCGCGCCTTCGTTGCTGCTGCGAGCGCCGGATGACCGAGCACGATCAGCGCAATGGCAGGATCGAGCGAGGCCGGCCATGCCTGCGGTGTGAAGCTCGCGACCCACAGCAGCGCATCCACTTCGCCGTCGGCGAGCAGCCGGGCGGTGCGATAGCGGTACGGATCGTGGTCGAGCGGCGCGGTGCCGGCGAGGCGCGCGGGCGTCGACACGCGCGTGCGCAGCGGCATGCCGGAGAGCCACGTCACCGTCTGGTTGACCGTCAACGCGCCGTCGTCGCCGCCGAGCGCAAGGCAGGCCGCACGCGTCGTGCGGTTCGCCGCCTTGACGATCCGGTTCAGAGCTTCGATGAGCAGGGCCGCATGCGGGCCGGGCAAGGCGGCCGGTTCGTAGATGAGCACTGTGTAGCGCGCTGCGGCGATGCGCGTCTGCAGTGCGGCGAGCGTCGCCGCAGCGCCGGGGTCGACGTTGCTGCTGTCGTTGTGCAGCGCCTCGGGGGCGCGTCCCTCAGCAAGCGCGGACCAGAGGGCGAGCGTGTCGTAGGGATCGGCGTGCGGCAGCAGCGTTTGCGCGCGCGCATGAGTGAGGCCGGCCGCCGCCGGGTCCACCGCGCTGCCGACGAAGATCAGCTCACGCTCGGTCTCCATGCCCATCAGCGTGCGCGTGAAAAACCGCGGATAACGCCGCGATGGCTGACATCCGAAGAACACCAGCAAGTCGGCCCGCGAGCGCACTTCGGAGAGCGTCGTGAAGAACGAACCACGGTCCTGCAACGCGAGCGTCGCGGCGCTCAGCGCGTCGCCGTGCAGATGGTCGAGCATCGCGCCGCATCCGGCTGCGAGTGTGTAGAGCGCACGAGCCCCGGCGACGTCGGTGGCGAGTCCGCCGAATAGCGGACGCCGCGCGTCCGCCAGAATCTGCGCGGCACGCGCCAATGCGCTATCGCGATCCGCCTCGTTGCCGTCCACGACCGCGCCGCCCTGCATGTGCGCCGCACCGAACTGCGCGAGCGCCTGCGACAGCCGCGGGCATTCGGTGTCCGGCACCGTGAGCGTGCCGTCAGCGTGCGAACCCACGACGAGGTCGTCGCAGAGCAATGGGCAGAACGGGCAGGTCCAGTCGCGGGTGATCGCCGGTGCGCCGGCGGCGCCCGATGCGCTCGTGCGGGAAGTCGATGGATCGGTGGGCGAAAGGTGCATGGCGCACTTTTAGCAAGCTCCATGCCGACCGATGCAGCGGTGCGCCGGCGCGGTCATATCACGGCTGACATGCACTGTTGTGTTGCTTTATGCACGGCGGGATTCGAACGAGCGACGCGTATCGGCTGGCAACGTCCGATCAACAGCCAGTCTCGATGCAATCAACATGGTTCAGCGCGTCTGCGCCGTACAGGTTGTGTGCGCGGCTGGAGCAGAGTGTCACGCGCAGCCCGTCTGGCTTGCCATTAGCTTGTCGTTCGTTTACATGCAGAGCCTGCGCGCCGCGTGGCATGGAAATTGTATGGCAAGCCTACAGCGATTCGAGTTGCGCGGCGTTGATCTGCCCGTCGTGCAACGCGGAGGCGACGAGCCACGCCGTTGCACCGGTGCCGGCCGCGGCGTCGATATCGGCGCGATAGCGGATGCCGCCCGCGCCGATCACCGTGGTGTGCGACGCGGCGCTGGCGCGGATGCGTTCGAAGGTGTCGAGGTCGGGGCCGGCGTAACTGCCGACCTGATCGAGTGTCATCGCAATCACACGCGAGGGCCACCAAGCCGACGAAGGGTCGAGCGCCGTGACCGAGAGCAGGCGGCCCGCCCGATGATCGAGCGAGAGGATCGGCGCTAGGCCGGCGGCTTGCGCCGCGGGTAGTGCGTGGACATCACGCAGCGTCTCCGTGCCGAACACGGGCACGAGAGTCGCGAGCGATGGGGGGTGAGCAGCATGGCCGTCGCGTTGGCCGATGGCGTCGATGTGGTCGAACAGCGCGCGCATCGACGCATAGTCCGCATAGCCCGCGTCGAGCCAGAGCTCGACACCGGGCAGCGCGGCACGCAACGCGGCGAGTTCGGCGGCATGCGCGCCTTGTTGCAGGATCGCGCCGAGGTCGGCGATATACAGCGTGCGTGCGCCACTCGCGGCGAGCAGCGCGCGGGCGAGGGGAAGCGGCTCGCTGGCGGCGGCGAGGCGGGACTGGATGGGCCGATAGGCTGTCCGCTCGCCGCGCACGGCTCGCACCACATGGCCGTCGAGCAGATCGAGAACCGGTATCACCTGCATAGGGGCGCGTTCCTTTGACCAAGATCTTTGTCTACGAGTATCTCACCGGCGGGGGCATCGATCCCGCACTGGCCGGAGCAGGCAGTCTCGCCGACCTGAGCGCGCTGATCGTCGAAGGACGCGTAATGCGCGACGCACTGGTCGCCGATCTGCGCGAACTCGACGGCGTGCAGGTCACCTTCGCGACCTCGCGTTTCGAAACGCCCGAGCCGGGGCAGCGTCATTGTATGGCCGCGCCCGGCGAATCGATGACGGCCTTCGTCGCGCGCGCCGCGCGCGAACACGACTACGCGTGGATCATCGCGCCCGAATGCGACGGCTTGCTGCTGCGCTTTTACGATGCGGTCGGCGCGGCCCGCTGGCTTGGCTGCGCAAAGGAGGCGATCCGCGTGGCGTCGAGCAAGAGCGCGACTGCGGCGTGTCTCGCCGCGCACGGCATTGCCGCGACGCGCGCGCTTGAACCCGGGCAAGCGGGAGAACAGGCGCAAGGCCGTTGGGTCGTGAAACCGGACGACGGCGCGGGCGGCCTCGATACCTTCGTCTTCGACCGCTTCGCCGATGCCTGCGCCGAGTACGACGCGCGCGCGGCTGCGGCGCGCAACCCGGTGCTGCAGGAATGGGTCGACGGCGAGCCGCTGAGCTTGTCGCTGATCTGCCGCGACCGGCATGCCGAAGTCGTCAGCATCAACCGGCAGCAGATTGGGTTGAGCGCCGGTGGCAGGTCTTCCCGGCAACCGCAGATCGTCGAATTCGACGGCGTGCTGGTCGATCAGTTCGATCGGTTCAGCGACGAGGGCCGCACGCTGAGCGCGCTCGCGCTGCGCGTCGCGATGGCGCTGCCGGGCTTGCGTGGTTTCGTCGGCATCGACGTGGTGTGGCATCCGCAGCGCGGACCGGTCGTAATCGAGGTGAATCCGCGTCTCACGGTGGCTTACGCGGGGCTCGCGGCGACACGCGGCGGCAAGCTCGCGCGCGCATTGCTGGAGGCGCATGGGGTGCCCATCGAGCGATGCGCTGCAACGTGCGCGGGTCCGTCGCGGCCGACCCTCGGGGCGCAGCCTTGAGCGCCGCGCATCCCGCCGGTGCGGGGCCGGACGCCACGGCGTTCGGCTGGGACGTCGGCGGCGCGCATGTGAAGGTGTCGATGGCCGATCGCAGCGGCGCTGTGCTCGATGTCGCGCAATGGGCCTGCCCGCTGTGGCAGGGACTCGACCATCTGGAGCGCACCGTCGAACTCGTGTTCGAGCGCTGGCCGCAGGCTCGCGCGGCCGATGCGCGGCACGCGGTGACCATGACCGGCGAGATGGTCGACCTGTTCGCGGACCGCGCCGAAGGCGTGCGCGCGATCGTCGCCACGCTCGCTCACCGGCTCGGTGCGCGGCTCAGGTTCTACGGCGGCGATGCCGGCTGGCTCGCCGCCGACGCTTGCGCGGCCAACTGGCGCCACGTCGCGTCGGCAAACTGGCTCGCGACCGCGCGCTGGGTCGCCACTGGCGTGCCGAACGCGGTGCTCGTCGATATCGGCAGCACGACCACCGACATCATTCCGATCGTCGGCGGCCGCGTCGTCGCGCGCGCCGCGACCGACGCCGGCCGGCTCGCCACCGGCGAACTCGTGTACCAGGGGGTCGTGCGCACGCCGTTGTGCGGCATCGCGCATCGCATCGACTTTGGCGGCGTCACGGTCAACGTGATGAACGAATGGTTCGCGACCAGCGCCGACATCTACCGGCTGACCGGCGAGCTGAACCCGCTGCACGACGTGCATCCGAGCGCCGACCAGGGACCCAAGACGCAGGTCGCGAGTAGCGCGCGGCTCGCCCGCATGATCGGGCGCGACGCGCATGAAGCCGACGCGATCGAGTGGCGCCGCTTCGCGCAGCGCTGGCGCGCGCTGCAGTTGCGCGAAATCGGCATGAACCTCGCGCGGGTGGCCGCGGCGCGTCCCGGATTGAGCACAGCGCCGCTGGTGGGCGCGGGCTGCGGCCGCTTCCTTGTCGCCGCGCTGGCGCGAGAGGAGGCGCGCGGCTATGTCGACTTCGGCACGCTGGCGGGCGTGCCGGACAGTTGCGCGCCGTGGGCGGCGACCTGCGCGCCGAGCGTGGCGGTCGCGCTGCTCGCGCTCGGCGAACACCACGCCGGTGAGCAAGGCGCGCGCCGCGTGGCGTGAGATGAAAACGGCAGCGCGCAGCGCCGTCCAACGATAGGACGCGCAAGCAGCCGCGCGCGCCCATGAACGAGGTTGGCAGCATGACGGAACAGACGGGCACTCAACCGGAAGCGAGGACAACAGTCATGTGGGTGGTCAAGATCGGAGGCAGTCTCAGTCACGAGCCGACGCTGCGCCACTGGCTCGCCGAGCTATGCGAGATCGGGGGCGGGCGCGTCGTCATCGTGCCGGGCGGCGGCGATTTCGCGGACAAGGTGCGGCAATACCAGAACGAGTGGCGCTTCGACGACCTCGCCGCGCACAACATGTCGCTGCTCGCGATGACCCAGTACGCGCTGCTGATGAAGGGCGTGTTCCCCGAACTCGTGCTGGCGTCGAGCGAGGCCAAGATTCGCCGCACATTGCGCGACGGGCACGTCGCGGTATGGGTGCCGACCGCGCTGATGCGCGACACGCCCGATGCGATGAGCAACTGGGACACGACCTCGGACAGCCTCGCGGCCTGGCTGTCGACGATGCTCAACGCGGAGCGGCTGATCGTGGTGAAGTCCTGTCCGATCGCCGCCGACGACGCGCTCGAAACGCTGGCCGCGACGGGGGTGGTCGATCGCCGTTTTGTCGACTACGTGAAGGATGCGAACTATGTGGTCGAACTGTTCGACAAGAACAGCGTGGCGTTGATGCGTGACCGGCTGCTTAACAGCCCGGTCACGTGATGGATGGACTTACCCGTTCTATCGGCTCGATTGATTCCATGGGCCGTTCTTGTCGTTTCACCCATGCTTCGCAGGGCGAAGAGAACGCCAGGAGCGCCAGGCTCACCGGCGCCCCACGCGTTCGTTATTGCCGCGCCGCGTTCGCCTCGCCTTGCGCCGATGCGCCGCCTACACCCCGCTCGCCGGGCCGATGCAAGGCGCTGGCCCATTGCGCGACGCGCTGCGGATCGAGCCGCGAGCGCCGCCCGTCCGCGCATAACGCGGTGCGAAAGCCCGCCACGTCGGGCGCGAGCGCCCGAATCTGCGCCAGTTGCGCCCACCCGAGCGCACCGGCGATGCCGCCCATCGCGCCGCGCGCGCGCGTGAGCCGCAGCCAGCGCGCGAGCGTATCGACATCTACGTGATCGAACAGCGTGCTGCCGTCCTTGGCGGCGGTATCGAACATCACGCCGACAAAGCCGAGCGAGGCCGTGTGCGTGACCACATCGTCGTCCATGCCGCCGTCGCACAGGAGCACGGGCACCACCGCCGCCGGCAGATTTGCCAGTTGCTCGATGCAGCGCCGCGCGGACGGTCCACGCGCCACGCCGACCTTCACATAGTCGACGCCCGCATCGCTGACTTCGATCACACGCGAGGCGATCTCGTCGAACGCGTCGGCGGCCACGTCGCCGATCGTCGCGCTGATCGGCTTGACCGGGTAGCGCGCGCGCAGTTGCCGGGCGATGTTCGTAATCTCACCGATCGCGAGACCGCCGAGCGCGCCCGCATTCGGCTCCTTCAGGTCGATCAGTTCGGCGCCGGCGCGAGCGGCGTCGAATGCTTCGTCATCCGAGCGGACGCTCGCAAGCAATGCGGTCATCGGTGATCTCCGGAAAAACTAGTGGTGAACGGCAGCGGTGGCGGTGTGGCCGCCGGACGATTCGAGGCTCGCACGATGCCGCGCGACGGCGGCGACGAGCCAGCCCCATGCCGTGCGCTCGTTGTCGCCGGCGGTTTTGTCGATCGCGATCTGCAGGTAGGCCATCTCGCGATCGACCTTGTCGGCGGGCAGCATGAAGAGCCGGCTCACGAGAATCGCGCCTTCGACCACTGCCGATTGCGCGCGGTTGAAGCCGGCGAAAGGCGCGTGATTTTCGCGGTACACGCATTTCATGCGCAGCACCGGGCGTTCGGCATCGTCGCGCAATTCGTCGAGTTCGAGTTCGGCGTGCGCGAGCGATTCGGCGAGCCGCACACTGGCGACGCAGCTTGCGGCCAGCGTGGGCCAGTCGGTCATGCAATGCGTGACGCAGCCTGCAAAGACCCGCACGTCGGTGGTGAAATTCAGAACTGCCGCCCGCGACGCCACGATATTGTCGAGCGTGGTGGACGGGCGAAAAGGGGAAAGGATGACATGGTCACCCTCATAGCGCGCGCCCATCGGGGCGATGTGAGGACGGCCATCGCACGCTGCCGTGGTGACGATCGTTTCGTGGATCATGAGTGAGAACGCGTGTCCTGACAGCGCCGAAAGGCCGGCCGGTTAGCTAACGACAATGACGGACCACAGAGGGGCCGCGGCAAGCGGCCCTTCTGAGGGTTTAACGCGTAGCGACATACATCACGATTTCAAAACCGAGACGCACATCGGTGTAGCTCGGAGTGGTCCATTGCATACGTGCTTCCTCCATGGATTGAAACAGCGTTGCGCCGCCGGCCCGGCCTGGTGGCGGACTTCGGCGGCATCCGGCATTACGCAAGCTTTATGCCTATGCGTGCTGCCGAGGGATGCGCCGGCGCGCGTCGGGACCGCAATACAGCGTCTGCCGAATTACACCGGCGCCACGGCCACACAGCCTGCCCCGCAGGGCTGCCGCGCGGTGTGGCGAAAACGAAGCAAAGTGTTCCATTGCAATCGGGTGACGCTAATTGCGATGTCACGTGATTCCTCGCATCGTCTCCAACACATTCTGCACCGAAACCTCGAACGCTGCCGGCAATCCGCTTGGCAATATGCAATCGATAACGGATCGGTTAAGTCTGCCAAATAAAATCGTGAATTCCCCTTAGCGTCGTCCGTGCCTACAGTGCAACTCAAGCGCTTCGTTCTTCCGGCAACGCGCTTGCCACATTCGAGGACACGTCATGAACGATTTCAGTCAACCGGTGGTGATCGAGCCCGAACGCAATCCGCGCAATCCACGCGAACGGTACGCAGCAGGTGTCATGAAATACCGCGAGATGGGTTACTGGCAACCCGACTACGAGCCGAAGGAAACCGACGTCATCGCGCTGTTTCGCATCACGCCGCAGCCCGGCGTGGACCCGGAGGAAGCGGCGGCCGCGGTGGCCGGCGAATCGTCGACGGCGACGTGGACGGTCGTGTGGACCGACCGGCTGACCGCGTGCGACATGTATCGCGCCAAAGCCTATTGCGTCGAGCCGGTGCCTGCCTCGAGCGTCGACGAGCCCCAGTTCTTCGCCTATATCGCTTACGACCTCGATCTGTTCGAAGAGGGCTCGGTCGCGAACCTGACCGCCTCGATCATCGGCAACGTGTTCGGTTTCAAGCCGCTCAAAGCGCTGCGTCTCGAAGACATGCGCATACCCGTTGCTTATCTGAAGACTTTCCAGGGACCGCCGACGGGCATCGTCGTCGAGCGCGAACGGCTCGACAAGTATGGGCGGCCGCTGCTCGGCGCAACTGTCAAGCCGAAGCTGGGTCTCTCGGGCAAGAACTATGGGCGGGTCGTCTATGAAGGCTTGCGCGGCGGCCTCGATTTCCTCAAGGACGACGAGAACATCAACTCGCAGGCCTTCATGCATTGGCGTGACCGCTTCCTGTTTTCGATGGACGCGGTGAACCGCGCGCAAGCGGAGACCGGCGAAGTCAAAGGTCATTATCTGAACGTCACGGCCGGCACGATGGAGGACATGTACGAGCGCGCCGAATTCGCGAAGGAGCTCGGCTCGTGCATCGTCATGATCGACCTCGTGATCGGCTGGACCGCGATCCAGTCGATGTCGCGCTGGGCCCGCCGCAACGACATGATCCTGCATCTGCATCGCGCCGGACACAGCACGTACACGCGACAACGCAATCACGGCATTTCGTTTCGCGTGATCGCGAAGTGGCTGCGCATGGCGGGCGTCGATCATGCGCACGCGGGCACGGCGGTCGGCAAGCTCGAAGGCGATCCGTTGTCGGTGCAGGGTTACTACAACGTCTGCCGCGACGCGCGCAACGCGGTCGATCTGTCGCGCGGGATTTTCTTCGATCAGCCGTGGGCCGGCTTGCGTAAGGTGATGCCGGTGGCGTCGGGCGGGATTCACGCGGGGCAAATGCATCAACTGCTCGACCTGTTCGGCGACGACGCGATCCTGCAGTTCGGCGGCGGCACGATCGGCCATCCGGGCGGTATTCAGGCGGGCGCGGTCGCGAACCGTGTCGCGCTCGAAGCGATGGTCAAGGCGCGCAACGAAGGCCGCGACATTCTCAACGAGGGGCCGGAGGTGCTCGAGGCCGCCGCTCGCTGGTGCACGCCGCTCAAGCAGGCGCTCGATACGTGGCGAGATGTGACCTTCAACTACGCGTCCACCGATACGCCGGATTTCGCCGCCACGCCAACGGCAGCCTAAGCGATGTAAGCGACGTCGGCAACGCGAGGCATCGGGTCAGCGCCCATTGCCGATTCACACGCGGCTCCATATGGCGGTGCCACCGCACCGCGAGGGACTGCTGGCGCCGTTCATCCGAACGTGACATCAATCAACGAGGTTCGTCATGCGCATCACACAAGGAACGTTCTCTTTTTTGCCCGAGCTGACCGACGAAGAGATCGGCTTGCAGATCGACTACGCGCTGCGCCAGGGCTGGGCATGTTCGGTCGAATTCACCGACGACCCGCATCCGCGCAACACCTATTGGGAAATGTGGGGCTTGCCGATGTTCGATCTGCACGACGCGGCTGGCGTGTTGCAGGAAGTGAAGGCCTGCCGCGCGGCACGGCCGCAGCACTACATCAAGGTCAATGCGTTCGATTCGGTGCGCAGCTTCGAGACGATGCGGCTGTCGTTCATCGTCAACCGGCCGGACGAGGAGCCGGGCTTCCGTCTCACGCGTCAGGACGCGCAAGGGCGCGTGCAGCGCTACGGTCTCGCGGGCTATGCGAGTGACCGGCCGTCGGGCGAGCGCTATGGGCCAGGGGCAGGGCGCTGAATGCACGCGAGGCATGCAACGTGAAGCGATCTTCGACAAATCGAGACGAATCGCCACAAGGAGGAGCAATGAGAGACAACGCTGCCATAGCGGACGCGATTCTGTCATCGATGCCGCGAAGCCCCGATGCGCCGGACACGCGGTCCGCCGCGCCGCAAGCCGACGCGCCGCGCCTGCGCAACGAGGCGCCGCACGTCGATCTCGCGGCGCTGTATCGGGACTCCGGCATCGGCGACGTGCTCGGCGAACTCGATCGCGATCTGGTCGGGCTCGCGCCGGTAAAGACCCGCATCCGCGAGGTGGCCGCTCATCTGCTGGTCGAGCGCGCGCGCGATTCGCTTGGCCTCGCGGGCGCGGCGCCGACGCTGCACATGTGCTTTTCCGGCAATCCCGGCACCGGCAAGACGACGGTCGCGCTGCGCATGGCCGAGGTGCTGCACCGGCTCGGCTACATTCGCCGCAATCATCTGGTCTCCGTCACGCGCGACGATCTGGTCGGGCAGTACATTGGCCATACCGCGCCGAAAACGCGTGATGTACTGAAGCGCGCGATGGGCGGCGTGCTGTTCATCGACGAAGCTTATTACCTGTATCGCCCGGAAAACGAGCGCGACTACGGCCAGGAGGCGATCGAAATCCTGCTCCAAACCATGGAGAACCAGCGCGGCGATCTCGTGGTGATTCTGGCGGGCTACGCTTCGCGCATGGAAGTGTTCTTCGAGAGCAATCCGGGTTTCCGCTCACGCATCGCCCATCACATCACGTTTCCCGATTACGCCGAAGCCGAACTGCTCGATATCGCCGAGCGAATGCTCGGCACCATGCACTACCGCTTGGACGCGGCGTCGCGGCACGCGTTCGCCGACTATCTCGCGCGGCGCATCCGTCAACCGAATTTCGCCAACGCCCGTTCGGTGCGCAATGCGCTCGACCGCGCGCGGCTGCGCCAGGCCAACCGGCTGTTCGCGAGCGCGCTCGATGGCGGCGCGCCGATCGACGCCGCCGCGCTCACGCTAATCGACGCAACCGACGTGCGCGCGAGCCGCGTCTTCGACGAGCCGCTGCCGTCCATACCGACATCGCGCGCCCATACGGCGCCGTCAGGCTGAGTCATGACACCCTCCAGGAGAAACGCCATGCAGGACGGACGCACGACACTCTCGAAGTTCCTGATCGACACGCTCGACCGGCAGCCGTCGCCCGGGAACGGTGGGGAGACGGCCGGGCTCTCGGCGCTGCTGATCGACGTGGCCGCCGCGATCAAGTCGATCTCGGCGATGCTCACGAAAGGCTCGCTAGGCGGCCACTACGGATCCGCGCAGACCGTCAACACGCACGGCGAGGAGCAGAAGAAGCTCGACGTCGCGACCAACGAGATCTTCGTGCAGCAATGCGAGTGGGACGGCCTGCTGGCGGCGATGGTATCGGAGGAAATGGAAGACGTGTACGCGATTCCGCCGCACTATCCGCGTGGCGATTATCTGCTTGCGTTCGATCCGCTCGACGGCTCGTCGAATATCGACATCAACGGCGTGGTGGGTTCGATTTTCTCGGTGCTGCGCGTGAACGGCAGCGACAGGAACGCAGTGGGCGACGCCGCCTTCCTGCGCCCGGGCTGCGAGCAGGTCGCGGCCGGCTACGCGGTGTATGGGCCGTCGACGATGCTCGTGCTGTCGGTCGGCAACGGCACGCACGGCTTCACGCTCGAGCGTGACATCGGCAATTTCGTGCTCACGCATTCGAACATCCGGATTCCTGAAGATACCGTCGAGTTCGCGATCAACGCCTCAAACGAACGTTTCTGGGAACCGCCGGTACGCCGCTATGTGCAGGAGTGCAAGGACGGCCGCAGCGGTTGCCGGGCGAGCGACTTCAACATGCGCTGGATCGCGTCGATGGTCGCGGAGGTGCATCGCATCCTGATGCGCGGCGGCGTCTTCATGTATCCGCGCGATTCGAAAACGCCGGCGAAGGAAGGGCGCCTGCGGCTGCTCTACGAAGCGAACCCGATGAGCTTTCTGGTCGAGCAGGCCGGCGGCCTGTCGATCACCGGGCGCGAACGCATTCTCGACGTCCGTCCACATGCGCTGCACGCACGCGTGCCGGTGATTCTCGGCTCGAAGAACGAAGTCGAACGCATCGCGCGCTATCACGGCGAATACGATCGTGGCGAGGACAAGCCGTTCACGTCGCCGCTGTTCAGCCCGCGTTCGCTGTTTCTGCCGGATTTCACCGCGTAACGCGCCGCAGGCAGCGGCAGCAGGTCGCGCACCGCCCGGTACGAAGGCGGCCAGAACATTGCCATCCGGAGACAACCAACCTATGTCAGTCAAACATCCGATCATCGCCGTGACCGGTTCGAGCGGCGCCGGCACCACGACCGTCATGAAGAGCTTCACCCATATCTTCAGACGCGAGCACATCAACGCGCAGATCGTCGAGGGCGACGCGTTCCATCGCTATGACCGCAACGGCATGCGCGCGGCGATGAAGGAGCATGAACACGACGGCGCGCCGAACTTCAGCCATTTCGGCCCGGAGGCGAATCTGCTCGAAGAGCTGGAGACGCTTTTCACGCGCTACGGCGAAAGCGGCACCGGCCAGTTGCGCCACTACGTGCACGACGCCGCCGAATCGCAGTTGTACAAACAGGATGGCGGCACCTTCACGCCGTGGGAGGATGTCGCGCCCGGCACCGACCTGATGTTCTACGAAGGGCTGCACGGCGCGGCCGTGACCGACCAGGTGGACATTGCGCGGCATGCGGATCTGCTGATCGGCGTGGTGCCGATCATCAACCTCGAATGGATCCAGAAGCTGCACCGCGACCAGACAATGCGCGGCTACTCGCATGAAGCGGTGGTCGACACGATCCTGCGCCGCATGCCCGATTACGTGAACTACATCTGCCCGCAGTTCTCGCGCACTCATGTCAACTTTCAGCGTGTGCCGACCGTGGACACCTCGAATCCGTTCACCGCCCGCGAGATTCCGCAGCCGGACGAGAGCTTCGTGGTGATCCGCTTCGCGCGGCCGAAGGGGATCGACTTTCAGTATCTGCTGACGATGCTGCACGACTCCTTCATGTCGCGCCCGAACGTGATCGTCGTGCCGGGCGGCAAGATGGGGCTCGCCATGCAGCTGATCTTCACGCCGATGATTCTGCAACTGATCGACCGGCGCGCGCGCGCCTGAGGCGTGCCGTGTGCCTGTCGGCGCAGAGCGCGTTCATTTCGCAAGGAGAGATTCGATGAGTGCTGTCGCAGACCCGCTGGTCGTACCCGCCACCCGCTTGATGGCCGACGCGTTGCGCATGCTTGCGATCGATGCGGTGGAAGCGGCCCGATCAGGGCATCCCGGCATGCCGCTCGGCATGGCCGAGATTGCGGTTGCGTTGTGGGACCGCCATCTGAAACACAATCCGCGCAATCCGGCGTGGCCCGACCGTGACCGCTTCGTGCTGTCCAACGGGCACGGCTCGATGCTGCTGTATGGCCTTTTGCATCTGAGCGGCTACAACCTGCCGATCGACGAGTTGAAGCGCTTTCGCCAGTTGCATAGCAAAACGCCGGGGCATCCCGAAGTAGGCGTCACACCGGGTGTCGAAACGACCACCGGCCCGCTCGGCCAGGGGCTCGCGAACGGCGTCGGCATGGCACTGGCCGAGGCGCTGCTCGCACGCGAATTCAACCGGCCCGGACATCGGATCGTCGATCATCGCACGTACGTGTTCGCTGGCGACGGCTGCCTGATGGAAGGCATCTCGCACGAAGCGGCGTCGCTCGCGGGCACGTTGAAGCTCGACAGGCTGACCGTGCTCTACGACGACAACGGCATCTCGATCGACGGTCATGTGCAGCAATGGTTCGCCGACGATACGCCGGCGCGCTTCGCCGCCTATGGCTGGCACGTGGTGCGCGATGTGGACGGACACGACGTCGATGCGGTCGATCGCGCGTTGCAATCCGCTCACGCCGCGGACCGCCCCACGCTGATCTGCTGCAGGACGGTGATCGGCCAGGGCTCGCCGTCGAAGGCCGGGACGCACGACGTGCACGGCGCGCCGCTTGGCGCCGACGAGGTCGCGCGAACCCGCCAGGCGCTCGGCTGGGCGCATGCGCCGTTCGAGATGCCCGGCGAAGTCCGCGCAAGCTGGGACGCGAGCGCGCGTGGCGAGGCCGCCGAAGCCGACTGGCGCGCGCGTTTCGAGGCTTACCGCCAGCACTATCCGCACGAGGCCGCCGAGTTCGAGCGGCGCATGCGGGGCGCGCTGCCCGCGCATTGGCCCGACGCGGTTCGCGCGCTGGTGCGTGACGCCGATTGCGCGGCCGAATCGATTGCGACGCGCAAGGCCTCGCAACAGGCGATCGCCGCGCTCGCGCGCAGCTTGCCGGAAATGCTCGGCGGCTCGGCCGATCTGACCGGCTCGAACCTGACCGACTGGAAAGGCGCGACCGAAGTCCGCACCGACGACGGCGGCCTGCAAGGCGGCAACTATCTGCACTACGGCGTGCGCGAGTTCGGCATGAGCGCGGTGATGAACGGCATCGCGCTGCATCGCGGGCATCTGCCGTTCGGCGGCACGTTCCTCACGTTCTCCGACTATTCGCGCAACGCACTGCGTATGGCCGCGCTGATGAAAACGCGCACGATCTTTGTCTTCACGCACGATTCGATCGGGCTTGGCGAGGACGGCCCGACGCACCAGGCGGTCGAACATGCGGCGAGCCTCAGGCTGATTCCGGGCCTGGACGTCTGGCGTCCGTGCGACACGGTCGAAACCGCGCAGGCGTGGGTTGCCGCGGTCGAACGGGACGGGCCTTCATGTCTGCTGCTGAGCCGGCAGAACCTGCCGTTCGTCACCCGCGCTGCCGAGCAGATCGCGGCCATCGCGCGGGGCGGTTACGTGCTGCGCGACTGGCCGGACGACCCGGCGCTTGCGTCCCACGCACGCGTCGTGCTCATCGCAACCGGCTCCGAAGTCGCGCTCGCGCTCGATGCCGTGGCGCCCCTCGCAGCCGCGGGCATCGCCGCGCGCGTCGTGTCGATGCCGTCCACCACCGCGTTCGACCGGCAAACGCCCGCGTGGCGCGAGACGGTGCTGCCGCCGGGCGTGCCGCGCGTCGCGATCGAGGCGGGCGTCAGCGCGTTCTGGCGGCAATACGTCGGGCTGGACGGCGGCGTCGTGGGTATCGATTCGTTCGGTGAATCGGCCCCGGCCGCCGCGCTGTTCAAACATTTCAATCTGAGCGCGCAGGCGGTGGTGGACGCCGCACGCCGCGTCGCGCAACGCGCGCGCTGAGCCGAACCGATTTTCATCTCGAGGAGTCAGTCATGGCCTTCATCACCCTGCGGCAGCTGCTGGATCACGCGGCCGAACACGACTACGGCGTGCCCGCGTTCAACGTCAACAACATGGAGCAGATTCACGCGATCATGCGAGCCGCCGAGGCCACCAACAGCCCGGTGATCCTGCAGGCCTCGGCGGGCGCGCGCAAGTATGCGGGCGAGCCCTATCTGCGCCATCTGGTGCTCGCCGCGCTGGAGGCGCACCCGGATATCCCGCTGGTGCTGCATCAGGATCACGGCGCGAGCCCCGCGGTTTGCCAGCAGGCGATCCGCTCGGGTTTTACGTCGGTGATGATGGACGGCTCGCTGCTGCCGGATCAGAAAACGCCCGCCGCTTACGACTACAACGTCGAGGTAAGCCGCCGCGTGGTGGAAGCGGCGCACGCGGTGGGCGTCTCGGTCGAAGGCGAACTGGGTTGCCTCGGCTCGCTCGAAACCGGCATGTCGGGCGAGGAGGACGGCGTCGGCGCCAGCGGCCAGCTCGCGCGTGACGATCTCCTCACCGACCCCGAGGAAGCATGGCGCTTCGTCGAAGCGACCGGCGTCGATGCGCTCGCGATCGCGATCGGCACCTCCCATGGCGCCTACAAGTTCAGCCGCGAGCCGACCGGCGACATTCTCGCGATCGACCGGATCATCGACATTCACGAACGGATTCCGAACGCACATCTCGTGATGCATGGATCGTCGTCGGTGCCGCAGGAATGGCTGGCGGTGATCCGCGAATACGGCGGTGAAATTCCGCAGACGTATGGCGTGCCGGTCGAGGAAATCCGGCGCGGCATCGCGCATGGCGTGCGCAAGGTCAACATCGACACCGACATCCGGCTCGCGATGAGCGGCGCGATGCGCAAGTCGCTCGCCAACGCACGCTCCGAGTTCGATCCGCGCGCGGCGCTCAAGGCGGCGACGGCGGCCGCGAGCGCACTCTGCGCCGAGCGCTTCGAGGCGTTTGGCTGCGCAGGCCAGGCGGCACGGATCAAGCCGCTCCCGCTCGACGCGATGGCGCACCGCTATCACTGAACCATTGGCGGGGAGAACGTGATGCGTGAATTCCTGATTGCCCCGTCGCTGCTGTCGGCGGACTTCGCCCGTCTTGCGGACGAGGTTCGCGACGTGAGCGCAGCCGGCGCGGACTGGCTTCATCTCGATGTGATGGATAACCACTACGTGCCGAACCTGACCGTCGGACCGCTGGTGTGCTCGGCGATCCGGCCATATACGACGATGCCGTTCGACGTGCATCTGATGACGATGCCGGTCGATCCGCTCGTCGCCGGCTTTGCCGAGGCAGGCGCGAATTCGATCAGTTTTCATCCCGAGGCGTCGCTGCATGTGCATCGGACCATCGAACTGATCAAGTCGCACGGGGTGCGCGCCGGGCTCGCGCTGAATCCGTCCACGCCGCTCGCCGTGCTCGATCACGTGATGGACCTGCTCGACGTCGTGCTCGTGATGTCGGTCAATCCGGGCTTCGGCGGCCAGGCGTTCATCGGGCAAACGCTGGACAAGCTGCGGCTGTTGCGCGAGCGTGTCGACACGACCATGCAGCGTACCGGCCGGCCACTGCTGATCGAAGTCGATGGCGGCGTCAATGCGTCGAATATCGCGCGAATCGCCGCGGCCGGCGCCGATGTGTTCGTGGCCGGTTCGGCCGTGTTCGGCGCACCCGATCGCAAGCAGGCAATCGGCCGCTTGCACGACGAACTCGATACGGTGGCGCAAAGCGCGGGCGTGGCCGCGCTGTGATGACTGGACGTCAGCCTTTCTTCATCGTCTCGCCGGGGGCGCGCCAGGCGAGCAGATCTTCGTCGGGACGATCGACCGCGCAGCCCCAGTCGAGCGGCTGGTCCTGATCGAAACGCTTGCCGAGCCGCCACGCGATTTCCGCGCGCGCGAGTTGCACGCCCATATAGAACGCGTGGCCGCCGTCGGTGTCGAGATTCAGTTGCGGATAGAGTGCGAAGGGGTCTTCCGCGCGCAGATGGCCGTCGCGGTTGTAGACGTGAATGCCGTCGGCGCTGATCTGCACGCGGAAATTCGGGTCGCGCACGCCACGCGCCAATTCGTCGATTTCGTCGGCGTTATAGGGAAACGGCCGTTTCGCATGGACGGTCGCGAGATCGCTGTTGATGCCTTTCGGCAGTACTTGCGCCTCGCGCGCGGCATGCATCATGCGGCGCGCGACATCGGCTTCGCGCAGCGCTCGCCGCGCATGCAGACTCACCGACGTAGTGAGTACCGCGCCGATCCGCAACTCGGCGGCCATGCCGAGCAGCACCGCGTTGATGCCGCTCGTGTCGGCTTCGGTCAACTCCGTCACGTTGCCGATGCCCATCATGATCGCGATGTCCGGATAGCGTTCGCGCAAGCGCACGTAGCGCGCCACCGACACGGCAAGCCCGAACGGAATCGGGTCGAGGATCGGATCGGCGTAGAAGGCGCGGCCGCGTGCGGACAGTTGTTCGATCGCTGCGTCGAGCGAGGCCGGGTCGCCCGGCTCACGAGCGACGAGGATCGGCGTCGAGGGCACTTCGTCGGCAATCCAGAGCGTGTCCAGGTTCAGGCTCATCAGGTAGTCGGCGCCCGCGCGGCCGCCGCGCAGCAGTTCGTCGGTGCGCATCGAATCGACGCTCACGCGGTAGCCTTCGGCCTTCAGCCGCCGGACCGCGTCTTCGAGATGGGCAAACGGCGTTTCAGGCAGACAGCCGATGTCGATCACGTCGGCGCCCTGAGCGGCATACTCGCGCGCGCGGCGCGCGATGCCGTCGAGGTCCAGCCGCGGCGCATCGACGATCTCCGCGAAAATCTCGGTCTCGTAACGGCTCAGATCGAACGGCTTGGCCTTGCGGCCGAAAAATTGCGGCAGGTCCTTGACCTCCTCGGGACCGCGTTCGAACGGCACGCCATAGTGAAGGGCGAGCGCATCGAGATCGCCGCGGCAGCGCCCGGGCACGATCACCCGTTGCGCGGCGAGCGGGGCGGGCACGCGGCGCTGGATCATGTCGGCCGTCATCAAAGCGGCGACCTGCAGACCAAGTTCGCGGACTTCCCAGCTGAACGGCGTCGGCGCCATGCTATCGAGCACCCGCAGCAGACTGGGTTCGGCAAGCCGGCCGGTCAGGAAGAGGATGTGGTCCATGCAAGATCGAGGGTCGACAGGCGTTGATCGAGCGCCGCTTTGAGTTCGTCGAGCGAGCGGGCGAGCGTCGTGTATTCGAAGTGCGACAGGCGCTCAACGTTGTCGAGTTCGATCGTCCGTGGCCGCAGTTCGACCCATTCGTCGGGGCTCGCCGTGATCACGGTCGGCTCCGTGTCGCATGCAAAGACAATGCCCGGGATACATTGCTTGCCGGCCTGCGCGTACATGTTGGTGGGCAACGTGTCCGAGATGCCGTACGCGCATTTGGCGACGGTGTTGCTGGTGGCCGGCGCGATCACGACCGTGTGATAGACGCCGTGATAAAGCATCCCGACCGGCACGCCGCTCGCACTGTTGTCGCGCAGCACGCGGAATTTTTCGCGGAGTTTATCGATCGGCCAACCATACAGCGGCAGCACTTCCTCCGCCGCCGCGGACAGGAAGAGGTCCACGCGCGGCAATTGCAGCGCGAGCGCGATGGACTCTTCGAGCAGATGGCCGGAGCCGGTCACGCACCACGCGAAGCGCGCGTCCGGCTTGAAGTCGGCAAGCTCGCGTGCGGGCGTCGGGGTCATGCGTCGAGATCGAGCGGCATTCCGTCGGACGGCGAGCCTTCATGCGACAGCCGGATGTGCAGCCGGCGCATCTTCCGGTACAGCGTGTTGCGGCTGATGCCGAGCGCCTTCGCGACATTGCTGACGTTCCAGCGATGCTCGTCGAGCAATGACAACACGGTTTCGCGCTCGTTCAACTGGATCGCGTTGAGCGCCGAAATGTCCGCGTCGTCGGTGAGATGCGCGTCCATGTCCGCGGTGGTGAGGCCGAGCGCCGTCGGCATGTCGCCGCCCGGCGCGCGCTGCGTGATTTCGGGCGGCAGGTCCTCGCAACGGATCGGCTGGCCGTCCGACAGCGCGATCGCCATTTGCAGCACATGGCGCAGTTGCCGGATGTTGCCCGGCCACGCGTAACTCAGCAGAGCGTGTTCGGCTTCTGGGCTCAGTTCCGGCGGATCGTCGGTCTCGTTCGCGAGCAGATGGTGGATCAGCGGCAGCTTGTCGAGCCGCTCGCGCAGCGGCGGCAGATTCAGCTCGACACCCTTGAGCCGGTAATAGAGATCCTCGCGGAATTGTCCGCTATGCACGAGTTCGAGCAGATTGCGGTGACTCGCGCTGATCAGCTGGAAATTGACCTTGACGGTGGTCTCGGCGCCGAGCGGCGTGACCTCGTGCTCCTCGATCACGCGCAACAGACGAGCCTGCAACACGAGCGGCATGTCGCCGATCTCGTCGAGAAAGAGGGTGCCGCCGTTGGCCTGCACGATCTTGCCGCGCCGTCCTTCGCGCTGCGCGCCGGTGAACGCGCCGGCACGATAGCCGAACAGTTCGCTCTCGATCAGGTTCTCGGGCAACGACGCACAGTTGACCGGCACGAACGGGCCGCCGGCATGCGGGCTGATGCTATGCAGCGCCTGCGCGAACACTTCCTTGCCGGTGCCGGTTTGGCCTCTGAGCACGATCGGAATCTTGCGCTGGATCACGCGCACGGCCAGTTGAATCTGCGATGCCATGCGCGGGTCGCCGAACTCCAGGTGCGCGATCTCGTCGAGCTTCGGCGCGGGCGGGCGCTTGCCGGGCGCACTGTTGCGAGCGGCGGCGGGCGCTTCGCTGCCGAGCACGCGCGCGACACGCCCGCTGTTGTTCTGCGAGGTCTGCGCAACGAGAAAGAAGCGGTTCGTCGCGTTCGCGCTATACACGGTGACCGGATGGAACGAGCCGCGGATGCTGCGCGCGATCATGTCTTCGAGCGACGCGTTGAACGCTTCTTCGATACGCCGCCCGCGCAGTTCGCTGAGCGAGCGGAAGCCGAGCTGGAACAGCGCGCTGCGATTCGCGGCGAGCACCGTACTGTCGTCCCCGACGGCGAGCTTGCCGCCGTGCAGCGTGCCGACGAATTCCGGGCGGCTGTGAAAGTGAATCATGTTCGCGTGACGGTAACGCGCGTCCAGCAAACGGTTTTCGATCATCTGCCGCGACATGCCGACGAGCACCAGCGAGTGCTGTTGCAGCAGTTTCGAGCGGCTCGTGACGTCGAGTACGCCCGCGATCTCGCCGCTGTCGTCGAAGATCGGCGCGGCGGAGCAGGTGAGCGAGGTATAGCGCGGATAAAAATGCTCGTGCTGACACACGGCGATGCAGTCGCGCTCGGCCAGGCAGGTGCCCATGCCGTTGGTGCCCGCTTCGCGTTCGCTCCATAGGGCGCCGACCCGGAAGCCGTCTTCGGCGACCGCCTCCGCAAACGGCACCGACGACACCTGATGCACGATCGCGCCGCCCGCATCGACCAGCACGACCGCCAGT
This sequence comes from Paraburkholderia fynbosensis, assembly GCF_902859935.1. Taxonomy (GTDB): domain Bacteria; phylum Pseudomonadota; class Gammaproteobacteria; order Burkholderiales; family Burkholderiaceae; genus Paraburkholderia; species Paraburkholderia fynbosensis. The sequence continues at coordinate 45,577 of NZ_CADIKI010000009.1, read as the reverse complement.
TCGGGATCGGCCAATTGCTGATAGAGCGTCGTCATTTCGAGTTTCGAGCAGGCGATCAGATCGCCGAGCGCTTCGCGGCGCGCGCTTAATTCGTACTGCGTGAGGACTGGCGGGGTGATGAAACGCGAGGGGTCGAGCTGAAATTCGTTGATGCAGCGCGCCCACGATTGGGCGACGGATTGGCTCGTCGGGCGCGTAGTCAACTGATGATTGACGACGTTCAGCACCTCTCGGACGTGCGTATTGCTGTCAGCGAGCAACGACATGGGGTTTGTCTCCGTTGCGGCATTTCGGACCTGCTATTGAGCACGCCGCGAATGCCGCTTTATCAATCCTGTATTCCCCTGACGCCACGAATTCGTACGTTCGCATGCGCCTACGCGGCCGGCCTCTCTAAGGCGGCTGTTTAAAACTCTACGCCCGATGGCGGTTTGGTTCAACAGGAAGTCGCATTAACACCACCGACTGTGCCCGATATTTGCTTTTCTCTATTCGTTGCGTTGTTGACGGGCCTATTCAACGGCGTTGTGGCAGCTTCGGCACAGAGTGTGCCGCCGCCGTTGCCGCTGTTCCTGATGCAGTATTAACCCGAAGCCGCGCCGCGGCGGAGTACACCATGGATCGTATCGATACCGTTCGCCTTGCCGCTTTTCCCGGCATCTCCGCCACCGCCGCGTTGCCCGAGCGTATGGACATCGTCTTCATCGAAAACTTCGTAGGCCAGACGGTCATCGGTATCGACAGCAGCGAACAGCATGTCCCGCAGCCGGTGCGCATGAACCTCGCAATCGGCGTGCCGGCGATTCGCGCATGCACGACGGACCGGATCGAGGACACGGTCAACTATGCGGCCGTACGCAGCGCATTGCTCGATCTGTTCGCGACACATCGGGTCCGCTTGCTCGAAGCGCTCGCGGAAAATATCGCGCAATTACTGATTGCGGATTTTGGCGCTCACTGGGTGCGGGTGTCGCTCGCGAAGCCGGCGAAATTCGACGACGTGGCGGCGGTGGGTGTGCAGATCGAACGGCGACGCGGTCAACTGGCCGCGACCGGTGCCGGCATCGTCAGTTATGCATCGCTAGGAGAAGGGCTGGTGCCGAACTGAAACGGAGCAGGTGGATGGCGCCGCACCGGCGGCGCCATCCACGACATGCATGCAGCGCATTGGCGGTGCATCGCGTCACTACTTCGCGGCGGTGGGTGTCTTCTGCGAACCCAACCCGCACGCCTGATACGCGGTCGTCTGCAGCGCGCGGAATTTCTTCGTTTGCGACTTCGCATGGTCGACGCGGAATTCCGAGCCGCCCTCACCGCCGAGCGTCGCGTATTTCGAGAAGGTCGACTGGGCGACGAATTCGTCGTACGGAAGGGCGGCCGCCATCTTGTCGATCACGCACGAGCATTTGTAGACGTTCGCGAAATCGTGGCCGTTGTCGTCCATGCAGGTCAGCACGTATTCCACGCGGCCCTGAGTCGGATAGTTGTAGCCGCCCGCCGGAGCGGGCCGGGTTGGCGCGTCGCCCTCCGCCCAGCTGAGCGGTGCTGCCAGCGCTAGGCAGGTGAAGGCGAAAAGCGCGCGACATCTTATGGTCATTGTCATGCCTCTGCGGGAGCATTGAATCTGCTTGTCGAACATCGGTGCGCTCAGCCGTGCAGCGGGATGCGCGAGGAGGCGGCCCGTTGCGAGCGCCGCGTCTCCTCCCGTGCCGCGCGTGATCAGTTCGGTGCGAACGGATGCGCGACAGTGCTTTTCTTCGCGACGACTTCCGCCGCGTTCGGTTCGCCGTTGACGGCGCGTTTGATTGCCTCGCGCGTCGCCTGATAGTTGAACTCCTGGATCTTCTTGTCGTCTTCCGCCTGCCAGTGAATGAACACGCCGACGCACAGGAACAGATCGTCCGCCTCGTCTGGCGGAATCGTGCCGTCCTCGACACTGTCGGCGACCGCGAGGGCAACCGCGTGCTGCGCAGGGCCGAACATCTGGACGGCCTGCTTCGCGCCTTTGATCGTCACCTTGTTGAAGAGGATCGTGTTCGGCTTGGTGAGCAGATTCGGGGCGACGACCGCGAGCAACGATGTGAAGCCATCCTTATTGTTGGTGAGCGCGTGGCAGAACGCGGTTTCCGCAGCGGAACCTCGCGGACCGATCAGCAAGTCGATGTGCGCGACCTCGTTGCCGTCGCCGACTAGCGACTCTCCGATCATGACGCGGTTGATCTTGGCCATTCTGTTCCTCCGATGAGTGGTTACGGACCTGCTGATTGGCCGCCGCCTGCAATCGTCCTGCTCCTGCATCGCACGGCGGCGTGTTGATGCACGGCGGTACTAACTAACATGTTCCGTGCCAGTGCGCGGCCCGGATCGCGTCATGCCTGTTCGTCAGCCACGCTCGAGGCAAGCGGCGACGAACAGCGTGGCGACCGCGAGATCGGCACTGGTGCCGGGGTTGATTGCGCGCGCCTTGAGCTCGGCATCCCATGCGTCGAGCCGCGCGACGGCGTCCGCGCTTGATGCGTGAAGCGCCGTTTGCCGCCAGCGCACGTGATGTGCGCGTGCCGCAAGCGTGACACTCTGCGCCAGCGCCATGCCGTGCTTGCGCACAATGTGTGAGTCGGGCCAGCCGCCGAGAAACGCGAGGAACACGCCGAGCATCGCCGCTTCGGGCGCGCCCGCCGGCGCGTCGCGATACGCGGCGAGACCGGTTTCGAAGATGTCCTGACAGCCGTTCGCGTATTGACGGGCGATGCTGTCGCGGTCGCTGGCGAGCCGCATCGCGTCGAGCAGGCCGACCGTCGGCGGCGCATGGACCGATTGCTCGGGTGCGTCGCCGAGGCCGCCCGGATTGGCAAGGGCGATCGCGCGGTAGGCGAGGCGCGCATCGTCGACGTCGAGCGCCGCCAGCGTGCGCGAGGTCGCCGCGCGCCACGCGTGCGCCGACGGTGCTTGCGCACAGTCTTCCAGCGCCGCCGCGAGCGGTGCGACGAGCAGCACGATGCCGAGGTTCGTGTTGCAGCCGACCGCATCGCGCGTGCGCGTGACTGCATCGAGAATGCGCCGGCCGACGGGTGCGCCGTGCGCGAGCAATGCGTCCGCCGCGGCATCCGCGCTGGCGAGGAACTGTGCGGCGCTCATGCCGTGACCGGGGCTTGGCACGCTGACGTTGCCGGGTTTGGGCGTGGCAACGTCGAGCGCGCAGGCTTGCAGGAACGCCGCGCGAACCTGGTCCGGTGTGAGCGCGCCGGTCTCAGGCATGACGTGCGGGCAGCGTGGCGACGGCCGGTGTATCGGTCGACTCGTCGACCTGCGTGAGCAAACGCCGCTGCGCGGCGAGCCTGCGCTCGAGCAGGTCATCGGCGAGCGCCGCCGCGAGGTCGAGCGGCGTGACCGACTGCAGGCCGCGCCACGCGGCCACGCCGTTCACTTCGAGCACGAGCGGACGCGCGGCGTCGTCGGGATTGGGGATCAGATCCACGCCGGCATAGTCGAGGCCGAGCGCGGCGGCTGCCTGCACGGCCGTTTGCGCGAGCGGCGCATCGAGTTCGGCCGGCTCGCAGAGCGCGCCTTGCGCGAAGTTGTGTATCCAGTCCTTGCCGCCGACACGCCGCATCGCCGCCACCGCGCGCCCGCCGATCACCAGCACGCGCCAGTCGAACCCGGGCCGCCCGCCGGCGACATAGCGCTGCAGATAAGCGACCTGCCGGTAAGGCGCGAGCGACGGCATTGGCGCGAGCCCGCCACGGCGTGCGCCGAGCCGTTTGAGGCCGTGGCCCTGCGAGCCGAACAACGGTTTGAGCACGACCTGGCGGCCGGCGGCCGCTTCGCGCATCAGTACGCGCTGCGCGAAGGCCACGGATTCGACCGCCCACGTCGCCGGCGTCGGCACGCCGGCACGGTGCAGCAGGAAGCTGGTCATCGATTTGTCGACGCTGCGCTCGATCGCGCGCGCATCGTTGTAGACCGGCACGCCCGATTCGCGCAGCGCGTGCAGGATGCCGAGCCGCAGCGTCACCTGCTCGAAGGTGCCGCCGGCGATGCCGCGCACGAAGACCGCATCCGGCAGCGTATGACCGAAGCCCGGCACCACCAGCCCGTGAGGTTGCCACGTGGTGTCGATGCGGCAATCCGCGAGATCGACGCAGCGCGCCTCGGCGCCGCGCGCGCGGAACGCTTTTTTCAGCCGCCCGGTGTGCCAGCCGGTTTCGTCGGTCAGGATCGCGATGCGCACGCCCGCGTGCCTGGTGTCGGACTTCGCGTCGCGGTCGGTGTCCGGCGCGGCGCCGGCTCGCGTGAGCGTCATGGCGCGACGGGCTCGCCGCCCCATTGGTCCTGCAGCAACGCGCTTTCGAGCCGCCCGCCGTGATAGGTCGCGCCGCTTTCGAGGCTGCTCACCCATACTTCGGCGGGCGCGAACAGCGCCGGATCGATCTGGTAGAAGTCGAAGTTGAACGACGTGAAGATGTCCGCGAACGGCCGTCCGTAGTCGCGCGAATTCGCGGCGGGCAAGCTCGCGGCGAGGCGCCGCGCGGTGTCATCTCGCCTGACCGTCAGATGGACGCGGCCACCGTAGAGAATCGCGTCGTTGGTGCGCCCCATCGCCTGGATGCCGTCGGGCGCGGGCGGCGGCAACGGGGCCGAGCCCGCGCCTTCCACCACTTCATCGAGCGGCACGCCGAGTACGTGCGTCTTGTGCAGCGCAACTTCCACCACGCGCGCCACCACCTGTACCGTCCCCGCGACAGAGTGTGTCGGCGTGACGATCAGCGTGAGGCCCTCGGGCGCGAGGCCGCAATCATGCAGCACCTTGTCGATGATGACCTGCGGCGGCATGCGATCGACTTCGAGTACCAGCACGCCGCGCTCATGGCGGTCGCGATAGCCGAGTTCGGCGAACAGCGGCTCCTTGACGGCCAGCGCGCGCGCGGGACCGGAGCCGAGCGAAAAGAACTTCTTGCCGCCGGTCTGTTCCTTGGTGGCCGCGAGGCTCCATCCCGCGTACTGACTGCCGAGGCACGCCAGCACCGGTGACGACGTGCGCGCTTCGATCATCGTGGGCCAGAGCGGCGCCGCGTCGAAGTTCGAGCGCACCGTGACGCGGCCGAGCCCGCCCATGCAAATGCGCGCGATCAGCACGCCGGCGTCGATGCTACCGGGGGCGTCGACCCCGGCGTCCACGATCACGGTGCCGCCTGCTGTATGGCTGATTACGACGCCAAGGCGGGCGGCATTGTCGATCAGCCGGGCGACGAGGCGCTCGCTCAGCGCGTTGACGCTGGGTGCGGCGGCTGGCCGTGAAGTGTCAGGCGAGGAAGGGGAGGCGGACATGGTCGGACTCATCGCAGGTTTCGATTCGTTGCAGGACGAGGGCGCGCTGCGCATCGAGCGTGCGCCGCACCGCGTCCACCGATGCCGCGCGCACGAGCAGGGTGCAGACGGGCTGCCGGGGTTCGACGCGCGTGCCGGGCATCGGCACGTCGCGGCACTGAGGATCGCGCAGACAGGCGTCGGAGAATTCGGCTGACACGGTGAACGGCGCGGGCGCGAACAGCACGCGCTGGCCGGTGCGCCAGCGCGGCTGGCGCGCCAGGGCTGCGCTGCCATTCGACGGCAGCCGGTCGAAACGGCACGCGTCGAGATGGCATTGGAGCAGTCCGTGCGGCCACGCATCGGGCGACGCGGTTTCGTAAAGCGTCATCGTGGAGGAGGGCCGCGCGTTGATTTCGAGCAGCTCGAAGGCGTCGCCATCGAGCAGGAAGTCGCAACTGTTGAGGCCGATCAGCCCGGTTCGCGCACAGAGTGCGTCGAGGGCGGACTGCATGCGCGCGGCGACCTGCGGCGGCACATCGATCGGACCGATCGATCCCGCATGGACGAACGCCAGTTCGCCCAGGGCGCAGGTGAGCTGCTCCGCGAAACCGATCAGTTGGGCGCGGCCTTGCGCGCCGATAAAGAGCGCCGACAGCGACCGGCCGCGACCGATACGCTGGAAATACCCTTGCGCGGGCACGCTCTGCGCGCCGAGCGCCGCCACCGGTTTGATGTGCGTCCCGCCGCAGCCGTCGGCGAGTTTGAACAGCCAGCCTTCTTGGGCGGTCGCGGGCCGCGCGAACGAGACAGCCGGATGTGGAATACGCAGCTCATCGAGCAGCGCGAAAAAACGCCGTGGCTCGCGTACGGCGGCGCTCCCTTCGGCAGTGTTGCCGATGAAGCGGGGCAAGCCGGGCGCATCGCACAATTGCGTGATCAGCGGCTCCAGGCCGCTGCCGCCGATCCAGCCGAGAAAACGCGGCAGACGCGCGACGCGCCCGAGCGCATGCGAGAGCCGCTCGCGATCGATCGTCAGCGCGCCGCCGCCGATATCGCACCACACCTCGGCGGCCGCGCGCGTATCGCGATCGCCGAAGATGTCGAGCGCGGCGACCCGCAGACCCGCGAGCGCCGCGGACTGGGCGAGCAGACGCGCGGACAGCCCCGCCACCGCGACGAACGGCGCCTGGGCGAGCGGCTGACGCGGCGTCGTCACGGCGGGCTCAACCGAGGCCGGCCGCGACCTCGCGGGCTTCGTCGAATGCTTGCGGAAAGCCGAGGTAGACTGGCTTACCGCCGGTGCGCATGCGCATGAAGAGCCGATGTTCAACCTGATACTTGACGTTGCCGATCGCCAGCGCGCCGATGCCGACCGCGCCCGCGCTGGGCACGCCGTCGATGGGCTTGCCGTCGTTCATCACGTTGACGCCGGCAATGCCTTCCGGCGGCACGGCGTTGACGTCCGCGGCGATCAGCAGGCGTTTGGCAAACGCGAGGTCGTCGCTGCTGATTACCTGGACGCCCGCCACGGCGGTGGCGAGCACGATCTCCGCGTCGGCCAGCGCGCCGCGCAATTCGTCCGGCGTCGCGACGCTGATGCCGTTGGTGACGATGCCGAAGCGCTGGTTGATTTCGGCCGAGACGCCGAGCGCGCGGGCGCGATCGTGGTGGCTCGCGATCGTCACGTCGGCGCCGCGCGAGGCGGCCATCGCCGCCGCGACGCGTCCGACCGCGCCGGTCCCGCCGAGAATCAGCATGCGCTTGCCGCCCAGCTCCATGCCGTGCTGCTTGCCGAGATGCCGCTCGACGAGGGCGACGGCCGCGGCCGCCGTCGTGTACGAGCCGCTCGGATCGGCGAACACGGAAACTTCGAACGGCGGCACCATCGCCTTGCGCGCGGTGTCGAGCATGTCGGCGGCCTGCATCACGTCGCGTCCGCCGATGAAGATGCCGGTGCGCGACACGCCTTTCGGGCCACGGGAAAAGATGGCGTCCTGGGTCAGGTTCGCGACCATGGTCGGCAGGACGTTGCAGTACGGCACGATGACCTGGTAGCCCGCGTCGGCCGCCATGTTGACGTCGAACGGACTCATCTGCGGCGTAGCCGTGAGCATGTGCAGGATATAGGGCCTTTCAATCGTTTCGGACATGGCAGCAGGCTCGTTCAGGTTTCAGTGGCAACGCGTTGGACCGCGCAAGCGAAGGGCGCGTGGCAGCGCGCCGGCGGTGGCGATGGTGCGCCGCCGCGTGCGGGCGCTCGCCACGGGCGCAGAGCCCGAGGCGCGTCATGCGGCGTCGCTCCGCTGCGCGTGCGCGTCGGTGCTGCGAATGGCCGCACCGCTGTCCCGTCCGGCGACGACCGTGCATTCGATATGCGGCATCGTGCGGACCGCTTCGCGCGCGGTGGCGAGCGCGCTGTCGGCATCGAGCGCACTCGGGAGAATCGCAAAGCCCGTCGGACCCCACGAAGTCTGGCCGATGCCCGCCGTCCGTTCGGCGGCGACCGCGCGCAGCACGCGCTCGACATCGGGGCTCGCGAACACGCCGCCTTGCGCGCTGGCGAAGTATTCGCCAATGGTCTGCTGCATGTCGGTGAGGCCCTCGGCGAACGGCACGAAGTCGTGCTCGGCCGCGCCCGGCAGAATGCGCATCAGCACCAGATGGCACAGGTGCGCGGCGAGCGCCTGCGGGAACGGCGCGAGCGAGGCGAGGGCGCGGCGTTCCTCGGTCCCGTGCAAACCCTGGCGGGCGTGGTCGCTCACGAGGAGCACGCGCCACTCGTGCGGAAACGGCTGGCGCGCGAGCAGCGGCGGCACGCCCTGATGGAGATCGCCGGCCGGTCCGCCGTCCAGCAGCAAGCCGCCCGCATCGAAACCGAGAATGCCGATGCCGGAGCGCGCGCCGCGCCCGAGCAACGCGGCGATCTCGGCGGTGCTCGCCGGCTGGCCGAGCAGGCGCACGAACGCCGTGCCGACGGCCAGCGCGAGCTGCGTGCCGGAGCCGAGCCCGGTGTGCGCACGCGGCGCATGCGTGACGTCGATTGCGACCGTCGCCGGTCCATAGGCGGCCTGCAAGCGCGCGAGGCAAAGCGCGATGCGCTCGCGGTCCGCTTCGGTCACCGCGCCGTCGATCTGCTCGCGCTCGGCAAGGCGTGCTTCGAGCCGTGTGCCGCGCGCGTCGATCATCAGTCCGAGGCTGCCGAACGCACGTCCGAGCGACGCGTTCGGGTCGAGAAAACCCAGATGCAGGCGCGCGGGCGCATCGATGGTGATGGCGGTGTGAGGCGGAAGGCGGCGAAACTGAAGCGGCATCGCAAGTATCCTTGTGGGTGCGCTGAACAGGGTCTGGCCGAAGGGCGCCGCGTGAATGCGGCGCGGTAGATCGCGGCAGCACGCCGGGCGAGTTCAAGCAGAAGCCGTACCAGGCGCGCAGCCGTGCTGCCGGCGCGGGAGGCAGCCGTCTCACGCGACAATCAAGCCGCGTGGAAAGCCGCTTCAGGTCGCGGCGAAACGCGTCGCCTGCCGGGTTGTCCCGCGTACTGGTGGACGCTGTGTGACGCTGAAGGTGCACTGTGTCACGCGGTGTTTCATCTGGCGTCATAGCGCTGAGGCGATCGCCGCGATGCGCTCATCCAGTCAGCGGGAATGGGCGGCAGGGAAAACCCCTTACTCGCCTTGTGCGGGCTTCGCCGCGTCGTACTTGATATAGCGAAAGCGCTGATCGTCGGACGGCGTGCCTTCGAGCGGTCCGTCCTCGAGCCCCGGTTGCCACTGGATCACCGACTCCATTTTCGTGGCGAGCGCGAAATCCTTGTCCGTGATGCCCTTCGCGCTGTGCGTCTTGAGCTTCACCGTCACGAATGCGTAGGACACCGTCAGATCCGGATGATGCCAGGCGGCCTCCGCGAGATGGCCCACCGTATTGACCACCATCAGCGTGCCTTTCCAGCCTTCGGTCCGGTACTTGCGCCGCAGCCAGCCATCCTCGAGATACCAGTGCTGCAGCGGACCGACGAGGCGTTGCTGGATCTCCTCGTCGGAATAGACCTGCTCTGTCTTTGCCATGACTGTTCTCCTCGGATGCGGGAAGCGCCCGCCGAATGACGCAATGCTGCAAGTGCCGGGCCAGTTTGCACGGGTACATGACTCGCAAAGGACACGCTTCGTATCACCAGAGTGACACAGAATGTGTCGCATCGCGTGGCGCAATCGGTTCACCCGTGTCACATGCGTGGCATCGCGCGGCATCGATCATAGCCCGGCAACGGCCGCCTCGCGACGCGCGACTCGCGCAGCCGGGCTCGCGTGCCGCGCGCCATCCCCATGTGAACCATGGGCTGTTCATCGGCACCACGCTCGGCATGGAATATGCGTTAGCCGTTAATGCGCCGCGAAGCTCGACGTCGAATCGGGACAGCGCGCAAATCGTTACCTGCACTCGAGAAGGCGCGCACGATGCGTGCGAGGTAGCGTGGGTCATTCGTGAGTTGAACAGCAGGACAATTCTGGAGGAGACATGAACTTACGCACCACGGTTCTTGGGCTCGCGATCCTCGCATCGGCAGCCTTTAGTTCTATCGTCGCACAGGCCGATCCGCAGCTCGACGGCCTGATGAAGAATCCATCCAACTGGGCAACCCAGGCGGGCGATTATGCGAATCACCGCTACAGCCCGCTCAAACAGATCAACGAGAACAACGTCGGCAAGCTGCAGGTTGCCTGGACCATGTCGACTGGCGTGCTGCGTGGCCATGAAGGCTCGCCGCTCGTGATCGGCGACACGATGTATATCCACTCGCCGTTTCCCAACAAGGTCATCGCGATCAACCTGAAGGACCAGACGTTCGCCTGGCAGTATCAACCGAAGCAGGACGAGCAGGTCGTCTCCGTGATGTGCTGCGATACCGTCAACCGCGGTCTCGCTTACGGCGACGGCAAGATCTTCCTGCAGCAGGCCGACACCAAACTCGTGGCGCTCAACGCGAAGACAGGCGATGTGGTCTGGACCGCGCAGAACGGCAACCCGAAAGCGGGTGAAACCAACACCAACGCGCCGCACGTTTTCGGCGACAAGGTGGTGACCGGGATTTCGGGCGGTGAATTCGGTGTGCGCGGTCGGCTCATCGCGTATGACATCAAGACCGGCAAGCCGGTCTGGACGGCGTACAGCACGGGCCCCGACAACGAAATGCTGCTCGACCCGCAAAAGACGATGACCTACACCGACGGCCAGATGGTGCCGGTCGGCGCGGATTCGTCGCTCAAGTCGTGGAAGGGGGATCAGTGGAAGCTGGGCGGCGGCACCACGTGGGGCTGGTATGCGTGGGACCCGAAACTCAACCTGATCTACTACGGCACTGGCAATCCAGGCACATGGAACCCGACGCAACGTCCGGGCGACAACAAATGGTCGATGTCGATCTTCGCGCGCGACCTGAATACCGGCATGGCCCGCTGGGTCTATCAGATGACGCCGCACGACGAATGGGATTATGACGGCGTCAACGAAATGATCCTGTCCGACCTGAACATCGGCGGCAAGAAGGTGCCGGCGATCGTCCACTTCGATCGCAACGGTTTCGGCTACACGCTCAATCGTGAAACCGGCCAGTTGCTCGTCGCGCAGAAGTACGACCCGGCGGTGAACTGGGCCGATCGCGTCGACCTGAAGAGCGGTCTGCCGATCCGTAACGCGGCGTACTCGACCCAGGCAGCAGGCTCGGATCACAACGTGAAGAACATCTGCCCGGCGGCGCTCGGTTCGAAAGACCAGCAACCGGCCGCGTTCGATCCGAACTCGAACCTGTTCCTCGTGCCGACCAACCACGTCTGCATGGACTACGAGCCGTTCGATGTCGACTACGTGTCGGGACAGCCGTATGTCGGCGCCACGCTGTCGATGTATCCCGGCCCGAACGAGAACAATGCGATGGGCAACTTCATCGCGTGGGATGCGAGCAAGGGCAAGATCGTCTACTCGAAGCCGGAGAAGTTCTCGGTGTGGTCCGGCGTGCTCGCCACGGCCGGCGGCGTGGCCTTCTACGGCACGCTCGAAGGCTACCTGAAGGCAGTGCGCATCAAGGACGGCAAGGAACTGTGGCGCTTCAAGACGCCGTCGGGAATCATCGGCAACGTCTTTACCTATGAGTACGGCGGCAAGCAGTTCGTCGGCGTGTACTCGGGCATCGGCGGCTGGGCTGGCATCGGCATGGCGGCCGGTCTGGAAAAGTCGACCGAAGGTCTGGGCGCGGTCGGCGGCTATCGTGAACTCGCGAAGTACACCGCGCTAGGCGGCACGCTCTTCGTGTTCGCGATCCCGAGCGAAAAGAGCTGAACCACCGGAGCGGATTGATACGCATGGCCGGCGCGTCCGTTGTACGGAGGGCGCACCGGCCGGCGCCCGAGTCCGTCCCGGCACACGAATCACCCCACGCGCGCCCGTTGCGCCGATGCGTCGATCACACGCATCGGGGGCGCCGTTCATCCTGAAGGAGACATGTGCATGAAAGGCCGATCAATCTTGTTGCTCGCGACACTGCCCGCGGCACTTGTCCTGCTACCCGTCGGGTACGCTCAGAACAATCCCTCGATTGCGCAGGTCGCATACAAGGTGGTCGACGGTAGCAAGGTCGACAGTAATACGCTGCAAGGGTGGAAAACATGGCGCGCGCTCGCTTGCGAACGCTGCCACGGCGCGCAGCAGCAAGGCATGGTGGGGCCGTCGCTGATCGACGCGTTCAAGACGCTCGACAAGACCGAGTTTCATCGCACGGTGTTCGGCGGCCGGGTGGAGAAGGGCATGCCCGATTTCAGCACGAGCCAGATGATGCAGAAGAACTGGGAAAATCTCTATGCCTATCTGAAAGGGCGCTCCGACGGCCAGATCAAGCCGGGCGATCTGCAAGCCATCGATGCTAAATGAGGCCGGCGCAACTCTTTCGGAGGCTCACGATGCGTCATAAAAAAAGAAGCATGTCCGTGCACGTCGCGCTCAGCGCGGCCGCGCTCTGCTGCGCGGCGCTCGCATGCGCGGCGGTCAGGGCGGACGGCCCCGCGCTACCCAACAACGACGGCGCGGACGGCATCCTCAGAGTGTGCGCGGACCCGAACAACATGCCGCTGTCCAACAGTAAGGGCGAGGGCTACGAGAACCGCATCGCCAGCCAGATGGCGAGCGATTTCGGCTACAAGCTCGAGTACACCTACTTCCCGCAGCGCATGGGCTTCGTGCGCCACACGTTGCGCGAGAAGGCGGAGGGCAGCGATCGCTTCAAATGCGACCTGATCATCGGCGTGCCGAAGGGTTACGACATGACCTCGACGACGCAGCCGTATCTGCGTTCGACCTACGCGATGGTGTTCCCGAATCGGCCCGAATTCGCCAGCATCAAGACGCCCGACGACCTGCTCAAGCTGCCGCCCGAACAGTTGCACAAACTGCGCTTCGGCATCTTCTCGCAGACCCCTGCGGTGGACTGGCTGCTCAGCCACAATCTGATCGAGCAGGCGGTCTCGTACCGGGTGCAAAGCGGCGATCCGCAGGAGTACCCCGGCCAGATGATCGAGCACGACCTGAGCGCGGGCAACGTCGACGTGGTGTTCTTGTGGGGGCCGATCGCCGGTTACTTCGCGAAGCACGCCGGCGACACGGTCAGACTCGTGCCGTTTCCCGCAGGGCCCGGCATCCGTTTCGACTATGCGATCTCGATGGGCGTGCGTTACGGCGAGAAGGCCTGGAAAGACAAGGTGGATCAATGGATCGGCGCGAATCACGACAAGATCGACAACATCCTCACCAGCTACCAGGTGCCGCTGCTCAAACCGGTCGACGTACCGGCGGCCAAACCCGGCGACGCGTCGCCATGATGGCTGCACGAAGCGCTTTGCTTCGCGCGGCGGCGGCATGGATGACGATGTGGGCGATGTGCGCCGTGCCGCTCGCCGCGCACGCGGCGGACGCGCCGGGCACCGGCGTCATCACGCCGGCGGAACAGCTGATCTTCACGACGGATCATCTGCACGGCGTCGCTGCGCAGACCGAGCTCGACTACGCCATGGTCGACTCCGAAAAGCCGTCGCGCAGCGCCGATCTGGTCAAGGTGCTGGTGCTCAGCGCGGATAACGCGAAAGGCGACGCCGAGGTGTCGGACCATAGCGGCAGCGTGCCGTTGCCAAACGGCGGGCTGCAATGCAACCCCGTGATCATCTATTTTCTGGAACGTGACATCACGGAGATGCAGGGTCTGACCGGCGGACAGCGGCGTTATTTTCAGCAGCGCCTGCGCCTCGCGCTCGCGGCCGGACCGCAAATCGAGAGTGTGACGGCCGAGGCCGGCGGCAAGTCCGTGCGGGCCCGGCGCGTCGTCGTGCAGCCGTATCTGCACGACCCGAACGCGGAACGTTTCGCGCAGCTCACGGGCAAGCGCTACACCTTTCTGCTCGCCGACGATGTGCCGGGCCAGGTCGTCCTGATTCGCACTGATGTGCCGGGCGCGAACAACGACTTCGCGCATCCGGCGCATTCGGAGACGCTGAGCTTCCAGTCGGTACTGCACAAGTTGCCGACACCGGGCAAAGCGCCGCTGAAGTCGTCGAATGCGCCGAGGGCGAGCCGTTAGCGCGGCTACCCGCGGTTGCAGGCATGGCTAGCCGCGTGCCGCGCGCTTGCGCGGCCGTCCCGCGTTACGTCGCGGCGCACCCTTGAACTTCCACAAGGACTTCACGCATGTTGATCGACACCGACGACTACGCCCCGAAACTGAAGCAGGCCATCGGCGAACTCGGCGCCGCCGCGCCGGCCACGCTCGCCGGCTTCCAGGCGCTCGACGGCGCCGCTGCCCGCTCCGGCACGCTGGACGCGAAAACGCGCGAGCTGATCGCGCTGGCGGTGGCCGTCACCACCCGTTGCGACGGCTGCATTGCGCTGCATAGCGCCGCCGCCGCGAAGGCGGGGGCGAGCCGGGACGAGGTGGCGCAGGCGCTGTCAGTGGCGATCGCGCTGAACGCCGGCGCGGCGCTGGTCTATTCCGCGCGCGCGCTCGACGCCTTCGGTCAGCAAAGCGGCTAGCTCACATGCAGACCGCGCGCTTCACGACGAACCGGGTCAAGCTGAACTTCATCCGCTCATTGACCCTGCGGCAGTTGCAGATCTTCGTCGTGGCAAGCCGCTATACGAGCTTTGCGCGCGCGGCCGAGGAACTGCATCTGACCCAGCCGGCCGTCTCGATGCAGATTCATCAACTCGAAGATGCGATCGGGCTGCGGCTGTTCGAGCGCGTCGCGCGCAAGCTCACGCTGACCGAAGCGGGCGAGATGCTGACGCACCACGCGAGCCGCATTCTCGGCGAGATCAAGGACGCCGAAGATGCGATGACCTCGCTCAAGCAGGCCGACAGCGGCTCGATCAACGTGGGGATCGTCAGTTCCGCGACGTACTTCGCGCCAAAACTGCTCGCGCTCTATTCGCATCTGTACCCGAAGGTCGACGTGCACTTTTCGGTCGGCAATCGCGATGCGCTGCTGCGGCTCTTGCAGGACAACGCGATCGATCTCGCGATCATGGGACGCCCGCCCCCCGAACTCGATACGACGACCGAGCCGCTCGCGAGCCATCCTCAAGTGGTGATCGCGCCACTGAGTCATCCGTTGTGCGGTGCGCGCCGCTTCGATCTGCAGGAGTTGCGCGGCGATACGTTCCTGTTGCGCGAGCCCGGCTCGGGCACGCGCATGGCCGCCGAAGTGATGTTCCGGCAGCATCTTTTCACACCCGCGAAAATCGTCACGCTCGGCAGCAACGAAACCATCAAGCAGGCGGTGATGGCGGGCATGGGCGTGAGCCTGATCTCGCTGCATACGCTACTGCTGGAACTGCGCACCGGCGAGATTGCATTGCTCGACGTGAACGGCACGCCGATCGAGCGCACCTGGCAGATCGTGCATCTTCGGTCCAAGCAGTTGTCACCGACCAGCGTGGTGTTTCGCCAGTTTCTGCTCGATCATGCAGCGACACATCTGGAGCACGAGTACGCGCCGTTTGAAAAATTAGTGGGCGTGGCGGGCTCTGTGGCCGGCGCGGGGCTTGTCAAATGAGGCGGCGGTTTTCGCCGCGCGCGTGGCTTGCGCATGGTGTGCGCGTGTCGTGCGTCATCGTGGCCGTCATCGCCGGCTTCGGGTGGGGGGCAGCGCCCGCGTGGGCCGGCCCGGTTTCGATTGCGGTGATGAACTGCGTTCTGATCGACGACAACGCCGCCTACAACGACGCCGAGACCAATCGCATCCAGGCGGCGCGCATCGGCATGATCAGCGATGCGGTGCGCGCGCAACTGGACGCGAGCCAACGCTACCGAGTCGCCGACAACAGCCCGGCGGCCGGGCTGATCGCGAAACTCGGCGCGCAGCAGGACCTGTCCACGTGCGACAACTGCGCACGGCAGGTCGGGCGCGAGTTGGGCGTTCAACAGGCGGCGGTCTGCTGGGTCCAGAAGGTCAGCAACCTCATTCTCAATCTGAACCTGCGCGTGGAAGACGTCGCGAGCGGCAAGACCCTGTTCCAGCGCTCGGTCGACATTCGCGGCAACACGGATCTTTCGTGGCGCCGCGGCGCGACGGCACTCGTCGGATTGCTCGTGGAGGCAGACGCCGCGCATGCGTCGGGCACGCACGCGGCACCGTGACATTGACGCGATTCCGCAGCAGCAGAGGTGTGCCAATGGCACAGTGTGTACCCGAATGTCGTGACAGGATGACAACGATCGGGCTGCGATGCGGCGCTCCGTGCGGCTCAGCGTAACCGGCATAAACCGTGCTTGAACGGATGCCGATGCAAGCAGACGCAGCTGGCGTCGACGAGCGCACGGATAGAACAGAAGCAGAAAGACAGGCGCGTTTCGCCGGTCCGGCACACAGCGCCCGCCGCACGATAATCAGCAGGGTATAAAGAGGGGATCGCATCGATGAGTTCTGGTGAACAGCTTCAGGACTGGCGTCTTCACGCACTGCAAATCGAAAGCGAAGTCGCCAGGGTTGTCATCGGCCAGCAGCAAACGCTGCGGCTCATCAACGTCGCACTGTTCGCCCGGGGCCATGTGCTGCTCGAAGGCGGTGTCGGCGTCGGCAAGACGACGGTGTTGCGCGCGTTTGCGCGGGTGGTTGGCGGCGAGTTCGAGCGCGTCGAAGGCACCATCGATCTGATGCCGGGCGACCTCGTCTATCACACGTACGTCGACGCCGACGGCAAGCCGCGTATCGATCCCGGTCCGCTCCTGCGTCACGGTGAGCAGTTGACCACGTTCTTCTTCAACGAAATCAATCGCGCCCGTCCGCAGGTGCAGTCGCTATTGCTGCGCGCGATGGCCGAGCGTTCGGTCTGGGCGTTCGACCGCGAACACCGCTTCCCGCATATGACCGTGTTCGCCGATCGCAACAAGGTCGAAAAAGAGGAAACCTTCGAGCTCGCCTCGGCCGCGCGCGACCGCTTCCTGTTCGAGTTGAACATGCCCACGCCAGCCGAGCCGGACATCCGGCGCGCGCTCGTGTTCGACACCATGTTCCATGACGTCGATGCGCTGCTCGCGCAGCTGAAGCCCGCCGTCGTCGCGTGGGAACAGTTGAACAGCGTCGGTGCGGCGATTCAGCAAGGCGTACAGGCGAGCGCGACGATCGAACGCTACGCGCTCGACATCTGGCAGGCGACGGAAACGCCGCTGCGCTTCGGCATTACGCTCGACGGCGTCGACATGCAGCAGTTGATTCTCGCCGGTGCGAGTCCGCGCGGCATGAGCGCGCTGCTGCGCGCCGCCCGCGTGGTCGCGTGGCTCGCGGGACGCTCGCATCTGGTTCCGGAGGATATCCACGAGGTGCTGATGCCGGCGCTCGGTCACCGGGTCTTCTTCACGCCGATCTACGAACTGCGCCGCCAGGAGCTCGCCGAAGCGCTGATCGCGCAGATCATGGCCAAAGTGGCCGTGCCCTGATGCGCCCCGAACCATGAACGGCACAGCAGAATTCCACTACCGTTTGCCGACCCGCGCCGGCGGCGCTCGGCCGGGCTCGCATCCTGGTTCGAGCTTCGGCTCCGGCCAGCAATTCGCGATGCACGGGCGCCTCTTCGACTACCCCGATCCGCGCCGGCTGGACTTGCGCGCGAGTGTGCGCGCGGCGCGCTCGGAATGGCTCGTGCGGGTTCATCTGCAGCGCGTGGCAGTGCCGGTGGTGGTGATCGTCGATGTGTCGGCGTCCATGCAGTTCGGCTCACGTCGAACCAAGTTGCAGGTTGCCGCGGACTTTGTCGAGGCGCTGGGTTATAGCGCGTTCCGGGTCGGCGACCGGCTGGGCATGCTGGCCTTCGATGCCGGCGCACGCGACGATCTCTTCATGCCGGAACGCTACGGCCGGGGCACCGGCAATCTGCTCGCGACGATGCTGCGCACGTGCGCGACCCAGCCAGCAGGGCGCGGCGGCATCGACGGGCTGCGGCGCTGCGCGGCGCGTCTTGCTGGGCGGCAGGCGCTGGTATTCGTCGTGTCCGACTTCCACTGGCCGCTCGCGCAGATGCCGGCCGTGCTCGATATGCTGGTTCATGCGTGCGTGGTGCCGATAGTCGTGTGGGACGAGGCGGAAATCTCGCCGCCGCGCAACGGTCCGCTGCTGGCCGTCAACGATGCCGAGTCGGGTGAGGAGCGCAGCGTGTGGCTGCGCGGCAGCATCCGCGAGCGCTGGCGCGAGGGCGTCGTGCGTCGCCGCGCGGAACTCGGCGCGACGTTCGGCTCGCGCGGCATGCGGCCGTTCTATCTCGAAGGGGCGTTCGATCCGGAAGCCATGTCGCGCTATTTCCTCGAGGCGACCGTATGAGATCTGGGGGGCTTCGGATCGACATCGCGCGGGGTGGCTGGTCAGCTCACGTGCTGCTCGCCGTGCTGATCGTGCTGACGAGCGCTACGCACGCGGCCACTGGCAATGCCGCCACGGCGGTGCCCGCCACAGTCGAACAGCCGCGCGCATTCGGCTACGTGCTCGGCGATGTCCTCACGCAACGCGTGCTTCTGCAAGCGGGTGGCCGTGACGTGGGCGCGGTCACGCCGCCGTCGGTTGGCCGCACCGGGGTCTGGCTCGAACGCGGGCCTGCGTCGTTCGAAACCGATGCCGACGGGCGTCGCTGGATGGTGATCGGTTATCAGGTCGTCAATGCGCCGCAAACGCTCACCAAAATCGTATTGCCCGCGTTGACGCTGAACTCGGCAAGCGGCGCGCAACTGCAGGTGGCCGAATGGCCGGCGAGCGTCGCACCGCTGACACCGCCGGCCGTTTTCGCCGACGGCGACCTGCAGCCGTTGCGCCCCGATCGCGGGGCACCGTTGCTGCCCACCGCCGGCTTGCGTCGCCAGATCGCGTGGGCCTTGGGACTATTGCTCGCGACGTTGCTGGCGTGGGCGGGATGGTGGGCCTGGCGCAACCGGCGCGAGTCGGACCGCTTGCCCTTTGCGCGCGCATGGCGGCAGATGCGGCGGCTCGAAGGTGGGCAAGCCGCGGCGTCGAAGGACGCTTGGTTCTGCCTGCATCGGGCGCTGAACGAAACCGCGGGACAGGTCGTGCATGCAGGTTCGTTGCCGGGTCTCTTTGCGCGTGCGCCGTATTTGCAGCCGCTGCGTGAGCAACTCGAACACTTCTACCAGGTGTCGGCCGAGCGCTTTTTTAAGCCCGTTCCGGACGCCGCCGAGTTTCCGTTGCAGACGTTGTGCCGTGCGCTGTATCGGGCCGAACGGCGTCACCAGCGATGACCATGGCCCTCGACTTCGCCGCTCCGTGGATGCTGATCCTGCTGCCGTTCGCCGTGCTGCCGGTGCTGCCGCGGCGCAGCGATACGCTGCCGTTTTCCAGCGTCGCGTGGCTGCCGCCCGACCATGTCGGACGCTGGGTGGGATGGCTCGCGCGCCTCTGCGGCGTGCTGGCGATCGCGGCGATCGTCGTCGGGCTCGCCGGGCCGGGGCGCTCGCAACTGCAGGTGCCGCGCACGGGCAGCGGCGCGCAGATTCTGATCCTGATGGATCGCAGCGCCAGCATGGACGAGCCGATGGCGAGTCCCGGCGTCGAGTCGCCGCGCGGCGACTCGAAAAACAAAGTGGCGCGTGCGTCGTTGACGAGCTTCGTGAGCCAGCGCCCCAACGACCGCCTCGCGTTCATGATGTTCGGCACCAGTCCCGTGCTGGCGATGCCGTTCACTTACAACCATCGCGCGATCGACGATGCGATCGCCGCCACGGCGATAGGACGCGGCATGCCGGACACGCAACTTGACCGTGGGATGCTGGCCGCGCTCGATCAGTTCGAAGGCCGCCCGTCGTCGGGCCGCCGCGCGATCGTACTCGTCTCCGACGGCGGCGCGCGGC
This sequence comes from Paraburkholderia fynbosensis, assembly GCF_902859935.1. Taxonomy (GTDB): domain Bacteria; phylum Pseudomonadota; class Gammaproteobacteria; order Burkholderiales; family Burkholderiaceae; genus Paraburkholderia; species Paraburkholderia fynbosensis. The sequence continues at coordinate 25,887 of NZ_CADIKI010000009.1, read as the reverse complement.
TCGACGAAACGGTGCGGCGGCGCATTCAGGCGAGCCTGCTGCGCAACCAGATCGCGCTGTACTTCATCTACTTGCGCAGCGGCATCTATAGCCCTGATCTGAACGCCACGCTGCCCGCCGGCGAGGCGTCGGCCGAAGCCGAATTGCATCGCTATTTTCTGTCGCTTCCGACGCCTTACCGGCTTTTCCAGGCGGGCGACGCGAAGGCGATGATGGCGGCCGTCGCCGAAATCAACCGGCAGCAGAATGCGTTGACGTCGTTTGTCGAGCATTTGCCTCGCCAGGACTGGAGTCCGTATTGCTTCGCAGTCGCGCTGTTCTGCGCAGCCATGCTGATGGCAATGCGTCTGTTTCAGGTACGGAGCTGGGCATGACGCGCACGCTCATTCACGCCGTGTTCGCGACCGTGGCGCTGGCCTGCGCCGGTTTCGCCGTGTCTAGCTGGACACGCCTTCAGCACGCCACCGAACTGAATCAGGCCATTGCGGCCGCGAGCAGCGATGCGCGTGAGGCCCGCGCGGCCCATTCGGCCCATCCGGCCCATCCGAACGAAGAGGCGCCACAGGTTCTGCTGGCGCGCGCGACGGCACTCTCGAAAGCGGGCGCCTACGACACGGCGGCGCGGCTCTACGAAAGTTTGATCCACGACCATCCCGACGATCTCGGCCGCACGGCGCTGTTCGATCTCGGCAATATGTATCTGCGCGAGGGGGGCGGCGAGGGCGCGTCGAACGGCATCAGGTCGATCGCAATGATCGGCGAGGCCAAGGCGCGCTACCGGCTGCTGCTGCGCGCGTCACCCGGCGATTGGGACGCGCGCTATAACCTCGAACGCGCGCTTTGGCTCGCGCCTGAAACGCCAACCGCGCTCGACGAGCCGGATGTGAAAGAGCAGCACAACGTGAAAGTGCGCGACCCTGAGAGCAAGGACTTGCCATGAGCGCCGGGACCCGCAAGCCCGGCTTCGCGAGGGCGCGCCACTGGTTGACGCCGCTCGCGCTCGTCGCGTTGATCGCGGCGGTCGTGATGCCGGATGTGACGCTGCCGCGCAATACCTTCGACTACATCGTGACGTTCGATATCACCCAAAGCATGGACGTCGAGGACGTCGTGCTGAACGGCTTGCCGGTGAGCCGGCTCAAGTTCGCGCAGGCCGCGATGCGCGACGCGCTCGGGCGGTTGCCGTGCGGCTCGAAGGTAGGCTGGAGCGTATTTACCGGGCAGCGCACATTGCTGTTGCTGGCGCCCCTCGAGGTGTGCGGCAACTACGACGCACTGCTGGTCTCGCTCGACGGTATCGATGGACGCATGCGCTGGACCAACTGGAGCCGTATCGCCGAGGGCGGGGTTTACTCGGCGGTGCGCGTGGCGCAGGAGGTCGGTCGTGGCGCGGCTGTCGTGTTCGTCACCGACGGGCAGGAGGCGCCGCCGTTGCCTGCATCGCGCGCGCTGATGCGGGATCTGAATCCCGCGCGGATCGAGGGGTGGCTGATCGGCGTGGGGGGCGACCAGCCCGCGGCCATTCCGAGGACCGACATCGACGGCAATCGGATCGGCTACTGGCAGGCCGACGACGTGGTACAGGTGCCCGCTTTGCCGGGGGCCGATCCGCGCATCGAGACGCATGAGGAGCTTTCCGAGTTGCGCGGTCAGTATCTCGCGTTCGTGGGTGGGCAGACCGGGCTCGGTTATCGCCGGCTCTGGGCCACGAATGCATTGGGCGACGCGATGCTCGACGTGCGCCTCGCTCATCGCGAGCCGGTGCCGGTGGATTTGCGCTGGATTCCCGCGCTGTTTGCGCTGGTGCTGCTGGCGGGGCGGTTCGTGCCGGATGTCGTCTGGACGTGGCTGCGCATCGGGCGCGATGCACTGCGGCGGCTGGCGGCGAGGATTTTGTCGGCGCTGGCGGCGCGCTCGCCGGAGCGTCCGGTGGTGGAACGGCCGCGACCGGAGAGGTTGCGGGTGACGGAGGCAGACGTTTGAATTTTGCTTGATCTCGGGGAACGAGGGTGGCCGCACAACGGGTCCACCTCCATCCACTGAAATCGCAGTTGCGCATGAGTAGGGTCTTTGGGAGAGCGAGCAGCTTCCGGTATGGCGAATTGCCCACACCGCCGGCTCGTGAACGGGCGCCGGCCGCGATCATTCATGTTTTCGGCAACGCGAGTTTGCCGCGGCGCTTGCGCGGCTTCGGCTCGACTCCGACACGCTCGTCGCGGGTCATCACCAGGGTCGTCATCTGTTCGACGACGATTTCAAACGCCGGATCGCTCTGCGAGATGTACAGCCATTTTCCAAGCACGGGATGCGGCCGCAAAGCCGGCATCTCGGCGATGAGCGCGGCGTGACGCTCTTTCGATGTGCAGACCAGCAGGCCATTCCAGGGCTCGCCGCGGTCGGCGGCGATCAGACACAGCAGGCCGTCGATATAAGCGGCAGCACAGCCGAACATCTGCTTCTGGACGAAGGTCGAATCGCGCTCAAACGCGTCGAATATCCAGACGAGCGAATTGCGGATCGAAGAAGGCATCTCGGGGAAGTCTCGGTAAAAGGGGCGACGACAAGCTTACCCAATATTGTGTCGGTGTTTGTCCCAGCTCTAGTGGATCGGAACGGGCGGCGCGCCGGTGGTCGTCGTCGCCAAGCGGGTGCGCCAATCTCAGTTCGCTCCCTCGAATCGTGAAAACCCGCTATCCGCCCCTTTTTTGTCGAGCAGCGGGCCGGTGTCCACGGCAATCAGAGCCAGGCAACGGCGCAGTGCACCGAGAGAGTGAGTGGGCGTGATGAAAAACTGTTTCGACTATCAGCTGATTGAGCGCTTCGGTTACGGCATGGCCGTCTATATCGCGGCGAAGGCTTCAGCCATGCAACGCCGCATGGATGCGTGCAATGTCGAGCGCAAAGCGGCCGGTCGCCGTTTGCTCGAGAACATGAGCATCGACGAGATCGTTTCTGTCTTGCGCCGGAAGGGGCAGATTTCCGTCTGATCGTCGCTGCTGACGTCGCGTTTCAGTGCTTCACGAACGCATGCAACAACCGGTTGAAAGCGCCCGCGTTCGACACGTTCATCCCGTGCGAAGCGCCTTCGATGGTTTGCCGCTCGGCATAGTCGATCCATGTGGAGAGCTTTTCCACATTGTTGCGGAACATGCGCGGACTCCTTTGCCCATCGATGAGCAGAGTCCGGCACTTCACATCGCGTGCCGTTTCGTGGGAGTAGGCGGGCAAAGGGTCGCGCAGTTGCTTGGGCAGCGTGCCCGCATTGTCGATCGCCATGGCGCGGAATGCAGCCGGGCTCTTGCGCCACGCGCCGGGCATGCTCACCGAGTCGACGAAAAGCTCGAGTCCCTCGTCGATCTGCTGGCTCTCGATCAGTTCGGCGACGCGCGCACGCAGTACGGTGGTGGACGCGGGCAGGGTCGCCGGCGTCATCCCTTCGACGTGCAGCGGACCGCCCGGGTCCGCGAGCGTGAGCGTCTTCACGAGCCGCGGATAGTCACGCGCAACATTGAACGCGACGCAGCCGCCGCGCGAATGGCCGACGAGATGCACGGGCCCGAGATCGATTGCCTCGATGAATTCGGCCAGCTCGGCCACATGCGTCTGCCAGCCGAACTCGCTCTGGATGCAAGCCTCGCTGGCCGGCCAGTAGTGGCTCAGACTCACCGAGATGCAGCGGAAGTGCTGCGACAGCGCAGCGGTCTGCGCGCTCCAGTAGCGATAGTCGCAAAGCGAGCCGTGCACGAACAGCAGCGGTTCGCCCTCGCCACACTCGACATACGGTACGCAGATGCCCGATGCGATGGTCGCAAAGGATATTTCCGGTACGGCAAGCACTGCGAGGTTGGTACGGGCGTTCATTGACTGGCTCCTTTGCCGGCACTATGCCCGATTCCTTTGGCTTGGAAAATCGCGTAATATTGATCGAAACCATCAATTTTTCTGATAGTGACTTGCGCACATGAAGACTCTCGATCTCGACGTGCTGACCATGATCGTCGCCGTCGCCGATACCGGCAACATCAGCCGGGCGGCGGAGGTCGTGCATCGCTCGCAATCGGCGGTCAGCATGCAGATCAAGACGCTCGAAATCGCGCTGGGCAAGCCGCTCTTCGTCCGTAAGCCGAGAAGCGTGAGCCCGACCCAAGACGGCGAAGTACTGCTCACCTACGCGCGCCGCATGCTGGCGTTACGCGACGAAGCCTGGGCGGCCGTGGTTCGGCCGGACGTGACGGGCCGCGTGAGCATCGGGGTGCCGGACGATTACGCGTCGTCGCTGCTGCCGCCGATCCTCAAGAAGTTTTCCGCGACCTACCCGAAGGTGGAAATCCGGGTGGTGGGTTTGCCGAGTGTGGCGCTCGCGCCCATGGTGAAGGACGGTTCCGTCGATCTCGTGTGCGCGACGCGGGTCAAAGGACTGTCGGGCGAGTTCATCCGGCTCGAACCCATGGAGTGGGCCGCGGCGCCGGGCGCCGATGAGATATGGCGCGAGCGGCCGTTGCCAATCGCCGTGTTCCTGCCTGGCAGCGTCGCGCGGGAAAACGCGATTCGCAGCCTCGAACGCGCCAAGATTCCGTACCGGACCTCGTATGAAAGTCCGAGCCTGCTCGGACTGCTGTCGATGGCGGAAGCGGGGCTCGCCATCGTGCCGCTCGCGCAATGCGCGGTGCCGGCGCACTTCGCGCGGCTCGGGCGTACGCACGGATTGCCCGAGATTCCGGCGCTGGAGATGGTGCTTGCGCGAAGTACGGCGTCGAATCGTCCGCCGTGTGATTTTCTGGCGGAGAAGATCGTCGCGGAGTTGAGGCGCTAGCCGCGCGATCGTTCGGCATGGGCGCGAACCTGCGCATCCACCCGCGCCGGGTGGATGCGAACGAGCGGGGCTTTTCGCCAACCGAAGCGCAGTGCGCGCGGGCGAAGAAGATCGCCGGTCGACTGCAAGCCCATTGGCCCGCGCGCAAGCTATCGCAACGGGTCGACTCCAACCTCATCCACAAGCCGGTTTGGCCTTCTTGCAAGCATCGGCCAACTGCGGCGGCGGATCTTTTTTGAACACGGTCTTATAAGACTCGAGCACATTCGACTGAACCACCGGCAGGGACTGCACACCGATCCACGCCGGCGGCGTCTGTCCGATGAGCGCCTTCATCATCGCCGTGGCCTCGGCCACGCCCTGATCATACGGACGTTGTGAACCGGTCGCCTTGAGCGGTCCGCCCTTGGCGATCTCGATCGCGGACTGAAGACCCAGATCGACCGTCGTCATCGGAATGTTCACGCCTTGTGCGCGCATCGACGTCAGCGTGTCGAGCGCCGGTTGGTCCCAGACAGCGAACAGCCCCTTCACGTCCGGATTGCCGGTGAGAAAATCGCCCGCGATTTGCCCCACTTTCGACGGGTCCGTAAAGGCAACCTGTTTGATCTTGATGTCCGGACGATTCTTCTTGATCCAGTCGTTGACGGCTTTCGTGCGCTCCGTCGTGCTGAAGTAATCGACGCCGAAATTCACGAGCCCGATCGTCGCGCCCTGCGGCACGCACGACGCGAGCACTTTGGCGGCGATCTGGCCGTTGCCTTCGCTGTCCGCCGAAATCATCGACGCGTATTGCTCCGGATGCTTCAGGCCGGTCGGCACGTTGTCCATGAACACGAGCTTGATGCCGGCGGCGGACACTTTCTTGTACGTGGCGGCCGTCGCCGTGCCGTCGACCGGAATGGAGATGATGCCGTCCGGATGGCGCTGGATCGTGTTCTCGATATCGGCGATCTGTTTGTCGACCTGGTACTCGGCTGAAGCCGTGCCGATCACATCCACGCCGTATTTCCTGAGCGTATCGGTGATGCCTTGCACCTGCAATTGCGACCAGTCGAGGTTCATGGTCTGCATCGAAATGCCCACCTTGAATTTGCCGGCCTTGATCTTCGCGATATCGGCGTCGGTCAGCTTGATGGCATCCACCGAGGCCGCTTTTTCGCCGTTCGGTCCTTGCCCGACGATCGTCTTCGGGCCGATCGACCCTGCGGGCAGGCTGCTCACGCATTGCGCCCAGGCGCCCGGCGAAGCGAGCGCCGCGACGGCAGCCGCCGCGAGAACACCGGTTAGAACATTTCTCGAGCCACGACGATGTTTCATAATTCCCCTCCGTTGGTTTTTCCTGTCGGTGTTACGTCTCCAGCCATTCACAAGAACCGGGGGCAGGTGATATCGCGCGTGCTCGGCGTGTCCCGCATTACTTCCGGGTAAACGCAACCGCCGCGACGATGATGACCCCCTTGATCACGAGTTGCAGCGACGAACTGACGCCGAGCAGCACGAGCCCATTGTTGAGCGTGCCGATGATGAGGCTGCCGAGCAGCGTGCCGAGCACGAAGCCGCGCCCGCCAAACAGGCTGCAGCCGCCGAGCGTCACCGAGGCGATCACATCGAGTTCGAGTCCCTGCACGACGTCGGGGCGTGCCGCATGCGAGCGTGCGGAGAGCACGAGCGCGGCGAGCCCGGCCAGCGCGCCGGTGAGAATGAAGGCAAGGGTGGTCACGCGCCGCGTGTTGATGCCCGAATAGAGGGCGGCGGTCGGATTGCCGCCTGCCGCGTAGATCTGCCGGCCGAACACGCTGTAGTGCAGCAGCAGGATGCCGGCGATCACGGCCAGCGCGGTCCAGATGATCGGCACCGGCACGCCCGCAATGTCGCCTTCGCCGAAGATCGCGATGAACGAGTCGTTGGTGATGATGACGGGCTTGGTCGTCGTGACCATCAGGGCCAGTCCGCGCGCGGCGCTCAAGGTGCCGAGCGTCACGAGAAACGACGGAATATTGAGCCGCGTGGTCACCACGCCGTTGATCGCGCCGACAAGCGCGCCGGTGCCGATGCCCGCGATCGCGCCGATGATCCAGTTGTCGCCGACGTACGTCATGGCGAGTGCCGCGGACATGCCCGATAACGCGAGGCTCGATCCCACCGACAGATCGATCTGCCGCGCAATGATCACGAAGGTCATGCCGATCGCGACGATCGACACGAGCGCGGTCTGCCGGCCGATGTTCAGGAAGTTGTCGATCGATAAAAACCACGGCGAGGCGAAACTGAAGACCACCAGCAGGATCGCGAACGCGCCATAGAGCGCGTAAGGCCGGTCGCCTTGCAGCAGCAGTTGCGCAATGCGCCGCGCGCGGCTTTTCTGCGCTAGCGATGCCTGCCGTTTGGCCGTCAGCGGCGAGACGGAATCGTTCATGTTGCGGGCGCTCCGACGGACGTCCCCTCGGGAGACTCGATGGAAGAACGGGACAGTTGAATCAGGTGATGAAGCGCTTCGGCGTTGGCGAGTTCGGCACGCTCGACGGTCTTGACGATGCAACCGTCCGCGACGATCGAAATGCGGTCGCACAGGCGCAGGAGTTCGTCGAGGTCCGAGGACACGATGAGCACGCCGGTGCCCGCCCGCGCGGCTTCATGGACCACGCCGTAGATTTCCTCGCGCGCGCCGACATCGACGCCGACGGTCGGCTCGTCGAGCAGAAGCAGCTTGGGACGCGGGTGATTCCACTTCGCGAAGACCACTTTCTGCTGGTTGCCGCCGGACAGGAACTTGACCGCGGTCGAGGCGCCGGGCGCCTTGACGGATAGCTCCTTCATCGAGCGCTTCGCCTGCTGCACGGCCGCCTGGCTGCGCAGCCATCCCCAGCGGGAAAAATGCGGCAGGCGCGGCAAGGTGAGGTTGCGCTCGATCGAATGGTCGAGCACGAGTCCTTCGAGATGGCGATCCTCGGGGACGAGCGCGATACCGAGTTGGATCGCTTCGGCGGGCGTGTTGCGCGAACGGGGCCGACCGTCGATTTCGATCGCGCCCGCTTCGATCTTGCGAATCCCGAAGATGGTCTGCAGGATTTCACTGCGGCCACTGCCGATCAGGCCCGCTAGACCGTGAACCTCGCCGCCGCGAACCACGAGGTCAACATCGTGAAGCCGGTCATTGCTCACGTGCGAGAGCCGCAAAACCGGTGCGCTATCCGCATTTCGCGCGGCGCTGGTTGGCGTTGTTGCGGCGACCGGCACCTCGTCGGTCACGCCGACGGCAGTCTCCTCTCTGGCATGCAGAGCTGCATGGCCCGAGCCGACGATCGCCGCGACCAGTTGCTTCATGTCGGTGTCGGCGGTCTGGAACACGCCGGCGTTGGCACCGTCACGGAAGACGGTGACGCGCTGCGAAATCCGGAACACCTCGTTCAGCCGATGCGTCACGTAAATCACGCCCACGCCGCGATCCGTGACCGCGCGAATCGCGTCGAACAGGATCTGTTCTTCGCCGCCCGTCAGCGCCGACGTCGGTTCGTCGAGAATCAGCACCCGCACGTCGCCCATCAACGCTTTGCAGATCTCGGTCATTTGCCGATAGGCGAACGGCAACGCGCCGACCGGCGTGCGTGGATCGAGCGGAATGCCACGCGAGCGCAGAAATTCGCTGACGGTAGCCATCAGCTGGCGGTTCTTCACGAAACCGAGACGCGTGCGGGGCTCGCGCCCCAGCATCAGGTTGGCGCCGACCGACAGCGATTCGACGAGGCTCAAATCCTGATAGACCACCGCGACGCCCGCCGCACGCGATTGCGCGGGCGAGTCGAACGCCACTTTCTGGCCGTCGATCTCGATGGCGCCGTCGTCGTAGGTATGAACGCCGCTGAGGATCTTGATCAGCGTGGACTTGCCCGCGCCGTTTTCGCCGAGCAGCGCATGAACTTCGCCGGGCAGTACCTCGAGGTCGACGCCGCGCAACGCCTGCACGCCGCCGAACCGCTTGGTGACGCCCGCAACACGGATCAATGGAACCTGACGAGATGGCGCGGTCGCAACCGCATCCGGCTCATTCATCTGGCTTGTCTCCTTCGTCGATGCGACGAAATTTTTTCTGTGCGCAGCGCGCCGGTCACAGCCGATGTTGTGATCCTCGCATCATGAATTTGGTGCGTCAATCACATTCATCGCCCTTTCACGCCCTTAAGCGCCTGCTTATGTGAAGATTACGTCGTAATGCTTGTTATGATTCTATCAATCGTTGTAGCATAAGTGCGAACAAATTGTCGGCGGCTGTTGTGCGCCGCGCCAAATTTCCGGATGTCCCATGCCTGAAGCTCCTTCGTTGTCTTCGTCGGTCGTCGCGCTGCGCGGCGCGCCGCTCATCCATCCGGTGCGCAATCCGGGCACGCCGTTCGACGCGTCATGGCTGGACGGATTGCGCGTCAACCAGTCCGCGGTGGAACGGCGCACGGCCACGCTGGCCACGCGCCGCACCGTCAAGAAGGATGCGCAGGCCGCGTGGCTGTTGAAGGCCGTCACCTGCATCGACCTGACGACGCTGAACGGCGACGACACCGAAGGCCGCGTGCGCCGCCTGTGCGCGAAAGCGCGCCAGCCGGTGCGCGCCGATCTGCTCGAAGCGCTCGGCATCGCGCCGCATGGCATCACCACGGGTGCGGTCTGTGTGTATCACCGCTTTGTCGCGGCGGCGGTCGATGCCTTGCGGGGCAGCGGCATTCCGGTCGCGGCGGTATCGACCGGTTTTCCCGCGGGCCTGATTCCGCACCCGCTGAAGCTCAAGGAGATCGAGGCGTCGGTGGCGGACGGCGCAATGGAAATCGACATAGTCGTGACCCGCGAATATGTGCTGACCGGCAACTGGCAGGCGCTCTATGACGAAGTGCGCGATTTCCGGGCGGCCTGCGGGCCGGCGCATCTGAAGACGATTCTGGCCACCGGCGACATCCGCACGCTGTCCAACGTCGCCCGCGCATCGATGGTCTGCATGATGGCCGGCGCCGATTTCATCAAGACCTCGACCGGCAAGGAAGGCGTCAACGCGACGCTCGACGTCTCGCTCGTGATGGTGCGCATGATCCGCGAATATGAAGCGCGCACCGGCGTGCCGATCGGCTTCAAGCCGGCGGGCGGGGTGTCGAACGCGAAGTCCGTGCTGTCGTACCAGATTTTGATGAAAGAAGAACTGGGCCGTCCGTGGCTCGAACCGGAGCTGTTCCGGATCGGCGCGTCGAGCCTGCTGGCCGATATCGAACGCCAGCTCGAACATCACGTGAGCGGCCGTTACTCCGCTTTCAACCGTCACCCCGTAGCCTGAACCCAAGACCGATCCCATGAGCGTAGCCGAGTATTTTTCATCGATGGAGTACGGTCCCGCACCCGAGGACGATCAACCCGCGCGCGCATGGCTCGCGCAGCATGAGGCGAGCTTCGGGCATTTCATCGGCGGCGCGTGGCATGAGCCCGCCGCCGGGGAGCGCTTCGTCTCGCACGCGCCCGCGACGGGCGACCGGCTCGCGGACATCGCCCAGGGCGACGCGGCCGATATCGACGCGGCCGTGGCCGCCGCGCGCGCCGCGCAGCCGGGCTGGCTCGCGCTGGGCGGCGCGGGGCGCGCACGGCATCTGTATGCGCTCTCGCGCATGGTTCAGCGTCACAGCCGGCTGTTCGCGGTGCTCGAAGCGCTCGATAACGGCAAGCCGATTCGCGAAACACGCGACATCGATATCCCTCTTGTGGCAAGACACTTTCTGCATCACGCGGGTTGGGCGCAGTTGCAGGAGAGCGAATTCGCCGACTATGCGCCGCTCGGCGTGGTCGGCCAGATCGTGCCGTGGAATTTCCCGCTGCTGATGCTCGCGTGGAAGATCGCACCGGCGATCGCCACCGGCAATTGCGTCGTTCTGAAGCCCGCCGAATACACGCCGCTGACCGCGCTGCTGTTCGCCGAACTCGCGCATCGGGCCGGCTTGCCGGCGGGCGTGCTCAACGTCGTGACGGGCGATGGCCGCACCGGTGCCGCGCTCGTCGAGCACCCGCAAGTCGACAAGATCGCTTTCACCGGTTCGACGGAAGTCGGGCGCTCGATCCGCGCGGCCACGGCCGGCACGGGCAAATCATTGACGCTCGAACTCGGCGGCAAATCACCCTTCATCGTGTTCGACGACGCGGACCTGGACGGCGCGGTCGAAGGCGTGGTCGACGCGATCTGGTTCAACCAGGGGCAGGTCTGTTGCGCGGGCTCGCGGCTGCTCGTGCAGGAGGGAATCGAAGCACGCTTCATCGCGAAGCTGAAACGCCGCATGGCGACGCTGCGGGTGGGCACGTCGCTCGACAAGAGCATCGATATCGGTGCGATCGTCGATCCGGTGCAACTGGAACGTATCCGGTCGCTCGTGGAAAGCGGGCGGCGCGAAGGCTGTGCGGTGTGGCAATCACCGGAAACCTCGCTGCCGTCCGGCGGCTGCTTTTATCCACCGACGCTCGTGACCGGTGTCGCACCGGCTTGCGTGCTCGCGCAGGAAGAAATCTTCGGCCCCGTGCTCGTGACGATGAGCTTTCGCACGCCGGATGAAGCCGTTGCACTCGCCAACAACTCGCGCTATGGGCTGGCCGCGAGCGTCTGGAGCGAAACGATCGGCCGCGCGCTCGACATCGCGCCGCGCCTTGCATGCGGTGTCGTGTGGATCAATGCGACGAACCTGTTCGACGCGGCGGTCGGCTTCGGCGGCTATCGCGAATCGGGCTACGGCCGCGAAGGCGGACGCGAGGGCATATACGAATACCTGAAACCGCGTGCGTGGCGCAATCTTGCGCAGCGTCAGGCGGCGCGGCCCGGCGAGCAATCGGCTGGTGCCGTTATGCGCGCTCCGTTGGCGGAAGTCCCATCGATCGTCACATCGATCGACCGGACTGCGAAGCTGTTTATCGGCGGCAAGCAGGTGCGCCCGGATAGCGGCTACTCGTTGGAGGTTCGCGCACCGGATGGCACGCCGGTGGGCGAAGTGGGCGAGGGCAATCGCAAGGACATTCGCAATGCGGTCGAGGCGGCGCGCGCGGCGCAGAAGTGGTCGCAGGCGAGCACGCATAACCGCGCGCAGGTGCTCTTCTATCTGGCCGAGAACCTTGCCGTTCGCGCCGATGAGTTCGCGCGGCAACTGGTGGTGCGCAATGGCGCGACCGAAGCGGCGGCGCGGGCGGAAGTGGACGCGTCGGTCGCGCGTTTGTTCAGCTACGCCGCGTGGGCCGACAAGTTCGACGGCGCCGTGCATACGCCGCCGCTGCGCGGCGTCGCGCTGGCGATGCACGAGCCGCTCGGCGTGATCGGCATCGCCTGTCCGGACGAGGCGCCGTTGCTTGGCTTCGTTTCACTGGTGGCGCCCGCGCTGGCGATGGGCAATCGCGTGGTCGTGTTGCCGGGCACGGCGTGTGCGCTGACGGTCACTGATTTCTATCAGGTCGTCGAAACGTCGGATGTGCCCGCTGGCGTGCTGAACATCGTCACGGGCGAACGCGCGGCGCTGCTGCCCGCGCTTGCCAGACACGACGATGTCGACGCCGTCTGGTGCTTTGGCGAGGCCGCTGACTCGACGCTGGTGGAGCGCGAGTCGGTCGGCAATCTGAAGCGCACCTTCGTCGATCACGGCCGCCAGTTCGACTGGTTCGACCGGGCAAGCGAAGGCCGGCCGTTTCTGCGTCAGGCCGTGCAGGTAAAGAACATCTGGATACCGTACGGAGACTGACGGGCAACGGTACCGAACGGATCAACAACACGCACGCCAACCAGAAAATGGAGGAGACAACGTGCTGAAGAATCTGGATCTGCAGTTGAATGCCGACGTGCTGCGAGCACGCCGGGCATCGAATGAAACCTCCCTGAACGAAGCCGCCTGGGAGGAATACGAATGAACACGTCTTCGCGCAGGAACGGACGCGTCGTCATTCTCGGGATCTACGTCACCGACCTGACGTTTCGCGCCGCCCGCATGCCCGTGATCGGCGAAACGATCGCGGGCACGGCGTTCGCGATGGGACCGGGCGGCAAGGGCTCGAATCAGGCCGTGGCGGCCGCGCGCGCGGGCGCCGAGGTAGTGTTCTGCACCCGCATCGGCAACGACGCGTTCGGTGAGATCGCGCGCGCGACGTGGGCGAGGGAAGGCATCACGGCGCGCGCCTCGGTGATCGACGGCGTGCCCACGGGCGCGGCGCATATTTTCGTAGACGACACCACCGGCATGAACGCGATCATCGTCGCGTCCGGCGCGGCCGGCACCATGAATGCCGCCGATGTCGACGCGATCGAAGCGGACATCGCCGCCGCGAGCGTGTTCGTCACGCAGCTCGAACAGCCGCTCGCCGCCGCGCGCCGCGGGCTCGATGTGGCGCGCCGCCATGGCGTGATCACCGTGTTCAATCCGGCGCCCGCGATGTCGCTCGACGACGACATCTTCCCGCTGTGCGACTACATTACCCCGAACGAAACCGAAGCCACCGCGCTCACCGGCGTGCCGATCGCGAACGCCGACGACGCGCGCCGGGCCGCCGACGTGCTGCTCGCCAAAGGTGTCGGCGCGGCGATCGTGACGCTCGGCGAGGCCGGCGCGCTGCTGCACTCGGCGACTCGATCGGTCCTCGTGCCGGCCTACCATTGTGGCCGCGTGGTGGAAACCGCGGGCGCCGGCGACGGCTTCACAGGCGGCTTCGCAGCGGCGCTCGCGCGCGGCGACGACGCGATCGCCGCGATGCGTTTCGGTTGCGCGCTTGCGGGCATCTCGGTGACGCGCCCGGGCACGGCGCCTTCCATGCCGAAGCTCGATGAAGTCGAGCGCGTATTGAACCAGCCGGCGGACCTGTCCCGGTCATCTTGACCGTTTGAAGATTCAAGGAGATCGTCGTTACCATGAAGTCCTTGTTCACCGCTGGAAAACTGTTCGGCGACCGGCAGTTGAATTTTCTGCTGATCGTCAACGTGCTCGTCGTGCTGGTCGCGACGTGGCTCTCGCGCGGGCAATTCGTCGATATCGACAACCTGCAGTCGATGGGCGGCCAGTTGCCCGAACTCGGCCTGCTCGCACTCGGCATCATGCTGTCGATGGTGTCGGGCAACGGCGGCATCGACCTGTCCGGCGTCGGACTCGCGAACCTCTCAGGCATGGTCGCCGCGCTGCTTGTGCCGCGTTTTCTCAATGGCGACGACTCGCCCGCGCTCTACACGGCACTGTTCTGCATGATCGTCGTGACGATGGGGTTGCTCGGCGGGCTGCTGAACGGCGTGGTCATCGCGTGGCTGCGGCTCACGCCGATTCTCTGCACACTCGGCACGCAGTTGCTGTTCACGGGCTTTGCGGTGGTGCTCAGTAACGGTGCCTCGGTGCATGTCGACTATGTCGACCCGTTGTCGAATATCGGCAACGGCACCGTGTTTCAGGTGCCGATCGCCTTCTGCATCTTCATCGCGGCGGTCATCGTATTGGGCTGGTTGCTCAAACGCAGCCCGTTCGGCCTGCGTCTCTATCTGATGGGCACGAATCCCAAAGCGGCGTTCTATGCGGGCATTCCGCGCGCGCGCATGCTGATCATCACTTACACGATGTGCGGCGTACTCGCGTCGCTGGCCGGGTTGATCAGCGTGACGCATACGTCCAGCGCGAAATGGGACTACGGCAATTCCTATCTGCTGATCGCGATCCTGATTGCAGTGATGGGCGGGGTGAATCCCGCGGGCGGTCATGGCCGCATCATCTGCGTGTTTTTCGCCGCGACGGTGCTGCAGTTTCTGTCGAGCCTGTTCAATCTGATGGGCGTGTCGCAGTTTTTCGGCGATTGCGCGTGGGGGTTTCTGTTGTTGCTGTCGCTCGCGTTTGCGGGTGGCGAGCGGGTGCGGGCGATTTTCGGCTTCGGCGGCGGCTCGGGCGCCGCCCCGAAACGTTAGTGCGCTATCCGGACGCGCAGCATCATCGAGGTTTCAGTACACGACGGACAACGAGCCCTGATTGTCCGTGACGGTGGAGTGGGGCGACATCGAACGATAAAGGAGACATCGCATGAAATTGACTCGACTGGGCGCCGCGCTCGCGGCAGGCGCGCTGACGGTAGGCGTGATCGCCGCGGCGCAGGCTGCCACCAACGAGACGATCGTCACGGTCGTCAAGGTGACCGGCATCAACTGGTTCAACCGGATGGACGACGGCGTCAAGCAATTCGCGAAGGACAACCCCGGCGTGACCGCCTATCAGACCGGTCCCGGCCGTGCGGATGCGGCGCAGCAGCTGAAGATCATCGAAGACCTGATCGCCAAGAAGGTCACGGCGATCGCCGTCGTGCCCTACGACCCGCCGACGCTCGAACCCGCGCTGAAGAAAGCGATGGATCGCGGCATCAAGGTGGTGACCCACGAGGCGGACAACGCGAAGAACACCATGGTCGACATCGAGGCATTCGACAACACCGCCTATGGCGCCGGCCTGAACGAACGGCTCGCGTCGTGCATGCACGACGACGGCAAGTGGGCCGTGCTGGTCGGTTCGCTCGGCAGCCGCTCGCAGGTCCAATGGGCCGATGGCGGCATCGGCAACGCCAAGGCCAAGTATCCGAAGATGAACCTGGTCGAACCGAAACTCGAAACCAATAACGACGGCGAGCGCGCCTATGAAGTCGCGAAGGAAGTGCTGCGCAAGCATCCGGACCTGAAGGGCTTCCAGGGCTCGTCTTCGCTCGACGTGATCGGCATCGGCCGGGCGGTCGAAGAAGCCGGCATGCAGGGCAAGATCTGTGTGTACGGGACGGGCCTGCCGACGGAAGCGGGCAAATTCCTCGAAAGCGGCGCCGTCAACGGCATCGCGTTCTGGGATCCGAAGCTCGCGGGCATTGCGATGAACAAGGTCGCGCAAATGTTGATCGACGGAAAAACGGTCGAGAACGGCGCCGATCTCGGCATTCCAGGCTACACGAAGGTGACGGTCGCGAAGGGGCCGGGCAAGGGCATCATCGTGCGCGGGCAAGGCTGGGTGAACGTCGACAAGTCGAATTACAAGCAGTATCCGTTCTGATGTGTCACGGCCACGGCGTCCCCTGAGCGCTTGGGGGACTTCCTTCGAGGCGTGTCCACCCGGACACGCCTTAACTCACCACTCGCCATCATGAACCAGGACATACCGTCACCGCAGCCGCAATCCCACGCGTCTCAGCCGTTTCTGCAGGTCGTGGGCGTGCATAAGCGCTTCACCGGCGTGCACGCGTTGCGCGGGGTGAGCCTGTCGTTCGAGCGCGGGCAGATCTACCATCTTCTCGGCGAAAACGGCTGCGGCAAGAGCACGCTCATCAAGATCATTTCCGGCGCGCAACCGCATGACGAAGGCGAACTGATCATCGAAGGCGTGCGCCACGCGCGCCTTTCCGCACTCGAATCGCTCGCGGCGGGAATCGAGACCGTCTATCAGGACCTCTCGCTGCTGCCCAACATGAACGTGGCGGAGAACGTCGCCCTGACCTCGGAGCTGGCGACGCACGCGGGCCGGCTCGCCCGCACGTTCGACCGGCGCGAGCTGGCGCGCACGGCCGCGCGCGCGCTCGAAGCGGTCGGCCTGCCCGGCGATGCCGGGTTTCAGGCGACGCTCATCGAGCAACTGCCGCTCGCCACGCGGCAACTGGTGGCGATTGCCCGCGCGATCGCCAGCGAGGCGAAGTTCGTCATCATGGACGAGCCCACCACGTCGCTCACGCAAAAGGAAGTCGACAACCTGATCGCCGTGCTGGCTAATCTGCGCGCGCAGGGAGTCACCGTGCTGTTCGTGAGCCACAAGCTCGACGAGTGCTACGCGATCGGCGGTGAAGTGATCGTTCTGCGCGACGGCCAGAAAATGGCGCAAGGGCCCATTGCGCAATTCACCAAAGCGCAGATCAGCGAACTGATGACGGGACGCCATTTGTCGAACGAGCGCTATCGTGAAGGTACGATTGGGCAGGACGTCGTGCTCGAAGTGCAGGGTTACACGCGCGCCGGCCAGTTCAGCGATGTGTCGTTCGCGCTGCACGGCGGCGAAATTCTCGGCGTCACCGGGCTGCTCGATTCGGGGCGCAACGAACTCGCGCGCGCCCTCGCGGGTGTGGCGCCCGCGCAGTCGGGGCAGGTGAGGCTGGATGGGAAAAGCATCCGCTTGCGCACACCGTCGGATGCGAAAAATCATCGCATCGGCTATGTGCCGGAAGACCGGCTGAACGAGGGGCTCTTTCTCGACAAGCCGATCCGCGACAACGTCATCACCGCGATGATCTCCAGTTTGCGCGACCGCTTCGGCCAGATCGACCGCACGCGCGCGCAAGCACTTGCGCAACAGACGGTGAAAGATCTCCAGATTGCGACGCCCGATATCGACAAGCCAGTGCAGTCGCTCTCGGGCGGCAACCAGCAACGCGTGCTGATCGGCCGCTGGCTGGCGATCGATCCGCGTGTGTTGATCCTGCATGGGCCGACTGTCGGCGTCGACGTCGGGTCGAAGGACATCATTTACCGCATCATGCAGCGCCTCTCGCAACGCGGCATCGGCATCATTCTCATCAGCGACGACCTGCCTGAACTGCTGCAGAACTGCGATCGCATTCTGATGATGAAGAAGGGCCGCGTGGCGAGCGAATATCAGGCCGACACGCTGAGCGAAGCCGATCTGTATCACGCGTTGCTTTCAGAAGCCGCATAAAGGACGTTCCTACCCATGAACTCGCGCATCGATTCGCGCATGAAGCAGACCATGACCACGCCGATCATTGTCGAAGTCGCACCCGAGGTGAAGCCGCCCAGCTTGCGGGCGAAGCTCGCGCGCAATCCGGAATGGTTTACCGTCGCGTTGATCGCGGTGACGTGCCTGATTGTCGGCGCGATCAACCCGCGCTTTTTCCAGTTCGCGACGCTATTCGATCTGCTGCATTCGGCCACCACCATGTCGCTGTTCGCGCTCGGCACGCTCGTCGTGCTCGCGTCCGGCGGCATCGACGTCTCGTTCACCGCGATTGCCGCGCTGACGATGTACGGCATCACCAAGGCAGTGTTCGCGTGGTGGCCCGACGCGCCGTTTGCGCTGATCCTCATCGCCGGCGCGTTGGGAGGCGTGGTGCTCGGCATCGTCAACGGCTTGCTGGTGCATCGGCTGAAGGCGCCGTCGCTGATCGTCACGATCGGCACGCAGTATCTGTTTCGCGGGCTGCTGCTGACCTTTATCGGCACGTCGTTCTTCATGAACATTCCGCACAGCATGGATCGCTTCGGCCGTATTCCGCTGTTTTTCTATCACACGAGCGATGGTTTGCGCGCGGTGCTGCCCGTCTCGGTGCTCGCGCTGCTGGCGGCCGCGGTCGTCACATGGTGGCTGCTGAACCGGACGATGATGGGGCGGGGCGTCTATGCCATGGGCGGCAGTCTGGCGATCGCCGAGCGGCTCGGCTACAACCTGCGCGCGATCCATCTGTTCGTGTTCGGCTATACGGGGATGCTCGCGGGCATCGCGGGCATTTTGCATGTGTCGAACAACCGGCTCGCGAATCCGTTCGACCTCGTGGGCTCGGAGCTCGATGTGATCGCCGCGGTTATCCTCGGCGGGGCGCGTATTACGGGCGGGACGGGGACGGTGGCGGGCACGTTGCTCGGTGTGGTGCTCGTCACGCTGATCAACAGCGTGCTGATTCTGGTCGGCGTGCCGAGCACCTGGCAGAAGGTGATTATCGGCGCCTTCATTCTGATCGCGGGCACGCTCTTCGCGTTGCAACGCAAGGGTTGAACGCAGTTGCCGTTGCAGAGTGACCGCGTGGCGTGCTTCGATGCACGTTCTCGGGTTCCATTGCGCTCCATTGTGCTCACTTGTGCTCCGGAACGCGTGACAAGCGGGCTTATTTGCGTTTGCGCAGCGTCTGGCCTTTTTCGGTGATGATGGAGTCGAAGTCGTCGACTTGCGAAAAGCGCACGGCTTTGACTACGCCGAACTTGCTCTGGTCCACCACCAGATGACTTTCCACCGCGCTGGCCATGGCCGCCTGCTTGAGCGCGACTTCATGAAAATTCCAGCACGTGACGCCACGCGCGGTGTCCACACCGCCCGCGGAAATGAAGGCCTTGTTGATCCCCATGCGACGTAGCATCTCGAGACTTTCTTCGCCCGCGAACGAATCCGACGACGGCACGTACACGCCGCCCAGCAGGATCATGCGCACGTTGGGCTTGCGCCGCAAAATTTCCGCGACGTTCAGCGAATAGCACACCACCGTGACATGACGCTCGAGCGGAATCAGCCGGGCAAGCGTGGTCAGTGTCGTGCCGCAATCGATAAAGATCGTTTCATGATCGACGACGAGTCCCGCCGCAATCGCGGAGGCTTCGGCCTTGGCCTGCGCGAAGTGGTCTTTCTCTTCTTCGAGTGAATAGCCGGCGTTGTTCGGTACGTCCGTCGCGCTGAGGATATACCCGCCGAGATACGTGAATTGTTCCGGACTCGCTGCGATGTCGCGCCGGACAGTCATCTCCGACACGCCCAGCAGGCTCGCGGCATCGCGCAAGCGCATCACGTTTTGCCTGGCCAGCGCATCGGCGAGGGCGCGGAGACGATCGGGTTTCAGCATGGTGATCCTGTCGCGCGGTGTGAGGAGCGTTATATTTTGTTCGATTTGGTGAAAGGATTATAACAAGAGGTGGAGTGCGGGGCGAGTGGCTTGAAGCTGATCAGCGTTTTTTGCTGCGGCAGCACCAAACCTCGGATCTTGCGTCCGGAGCAGGTCAGACCAACCGTCATGCCGCGGTTGATCTGTGCCAGTTCGCCCGGACACGCACGGCCCGCCCGAGGCCGATAGAGCGCCGCCGGCCTCATCGAGGGAGTCCTTGATGATCACCGAAGCGCACGACGTGGAGGGTGCGGTGCGCCGCGACCTGCCACGCTTCTATTTCTTCATTATCATCAACTGGCCAAAATCGACGGCGCATTCAGCCTCTGGAGCCGTGCCGTTGCTGGTCATATGGAAATTGTCGTCTCGCAGATCGAACTGCCAGTTCATTATGGAAGGAGGCAAGCTAAGCGGGCGTTGCTCGCACATGTCGTGAACCGAGGCCACGGCGTTTCTATAGTGAGCCTGTTTCAACATGATGTAGCCTGCGACACTTGCCGCTGCCAGCAAAGAGTTCAGCAGACCTAGAGCGATGATTGCGTAAAAGATCCGGCGGCTATGGGAGAAACCGGCGGCAGCCAGAAGCGGAGCCGCGTAAAGCATGGGAACGTACCGTGCCCACCACGATTGAGGATGCAGCAGAACGATTACCAGCGTCGTCAGCAAATAGATCTTCACGATGTTCGCGTCCTTCCTTCTTCCGAACATAGCGATTACGCCAAGTACCAGCATCGCCCCAAAGAACGGACCAAATCCGGAGAAGCGCGTATCTGCCGTATGGAGCGCGACGAACGCGTCGCGCAGATGTTCCTTCGACGGTACGAATGTCGGCTCCGCTGCCGCGCAATAAGTACAGTTACTGGGCAGGGAGAAATAGGACAGAACGAGTCTGTGCAACGGATTCATGCTTAGAAAATGCGGGGACGCCTGACGGCTCAAGATATCTAACTTGTCCTTGCCAAGAATCGGATAGAAGACGTGCTTGCCTGCGAGAACATTCTGCATGTACGGCGAGTAGCCGACGATCAGAACGGCGACGACCGACCAGACAGCAAGTTGCCCGAATACCTTTCTATGACTTCGCAGAAAGCTATGCCTGGTTTGCGCGACAAGTGCCGCAGCGAAAATCACTAGTATGGAAATGCCGGCGAACACTGGCCCAGTCATCTTCGAACCAATGAGAAGTACAAGTGACACGCCTAACTGGACAGCGGAGTACGGTCTTTTCCAGACCGCGAAGAGAAGGTTGACTGAGAAGATGGTCCAGCAGTAATAATGCGCCGCATCGACATATAGCGTTGTTATCTGCCCTAGCGCGACCGGATTGTAGACGCACGCGACCGCCGCGGCGAGCGCAGGCCTAACCGAGTGTCCAGCGCTTCGGAACACCTGCATCAAGCAAACCAATGTGGGAACGCTAAGCAACAAGGTGAAGGACTTGCCGCTGTTAAAGCGTGTAGTCAGGACGTGGGCAGTGTAGGCGAAGAATTCGAATGCCTTCGGGTAGTGATCCGCCCAGAACATGCCGCTAATTTCGTGCGCTCCGGTTACCCCGGTGGTCTGTTGATCCAGCGCAAGGGCCACAGCGCTATGGTAATTCAAACCATCGTAACTGAACTCGCGCAGGAATCCATAGGAAACTAACACGACGGCGATAAACGCTATCGCCAGAATCGCCGTGCGCCATTCGGCACGGGATAGGTATCCATAGAACCCGATTGCCAGCAGAATGACCAGCCCGAGCAGAGCCCGCAAGAACGGCGTATGGAAGCCCGCGTTGTACAGCACTGCGGCATAGAGCGACGAAGCAAACACGAATACAACGATGTGATCGGAAAATTGGGTCCAACGAATCCGGTCAAAGACATTTCTCATCGATGTCAACATGAATGGCCTTTTCTGCGGGTGAAGGGGACGCCGTACTCTCGCCAACTGAGAGTGTCCTGTGGACCTCCGGTGCAACGAGTGACACTCAGCTTCGAGGCCGCTACTGCAAGACGCACTTCTACTGCTCTGCAATCGGCTCTGGAAGCCAGAACCCTGGACAATCAGCAGACTTTCATATTGACGCCGTGCGGCAGAGGAGACTTCCGAAAAACATAGCGTGCGAATCATTGCGAAATCGCACGCTCTGCCCCAAGCGGGATTAGTTGAGCCGGGCCTGCAATCCGCAGCAGAAAGCAGCGAGTCAATATCGAATACGCGGTCCTGCCGAGCACAATTGTTCCCACATATTGTGCCGTTTGCGGTCAAAAAATCTGGAACCATGGTAGCGCGCTTTTGTGTCGGACGGGACGCCAATACACAAGAGGACTAAATCCTGTCGCCAGCGAGACGGATCTGCATCGTCCGGGCACCAGTTAGCATCGCGGCGCATTTTTTTAGGCGAAATCGGTCACGACCTCCGCTCCCCGCGCCACCGAAGACGCACGGCACTTCGCCGGAAGAATTCGTGTGCTAGGTTGAAGGTGACGCGTCGCACCGCATGACCTCGAGGTCGTGCGTCAGGGCTGCTTGCAGCTTGGCGACCGAGGGCGCGCCTGCGCATGGCGTGAAGTCACGTCGGCAACTCCTCGAGGCTACTGATGGCTGGTGCAACTGTCCCCCTTTGCGTCGATCTGGACGGCACACTGACGCACAGCGACGTTTTGATCGAATCGTTCCTTATATTGATCAAACAGAATCCCCTCTACGTTTTCCTTTGCATAATTTGGCTACTGCGCGGCAAGGCGCACTTGAAGGCCGAGATCGCCGCTCGCGTGGCGATCGATGTTTCATTGCTTCCGTACAATGCGCGCCTGGTTGATTTCCTAAGGCAGGAACGGTCTCACGGCCGCGACCTCTATCTATGCACCGCCGGTGATCACCGGTACGCCGAGCAGGTTGCATCGCACTTCGGCTTTTTTAAAGGCGTGATGGCGAGCGATGCGTCGCGCAATCTTTCCGGCTCGCACAAGGCGCAAACCTTGTCCGCCACGTTCGGCATACAAGGGTTCGACTACTGCGGCAATGCGCGCGCCGATATACCCGTGTGGACGCTGGCTCGACAAGCGATCGTCGTCGGAAGCAAGAGCATTGAGGCGGCAGCGAGGAAGGTGAACCAGACGACTGTTTTCTTTGAAGAATCACGCCCGTTCATACGGCTCGCGCTCAAGGAAATGCGGGTTTATCAATGGGTGAAGAATCTGTTGATCTTTTTGCCACTACTTGCTTCCCATCGTTTTACTCAAGTCGACACTCTGATCGACATGGGAATCGCGTTCCTTTCGTTCTGCTTTTGCGCGTCGTCGGTATACCTGTTGAACGATATGCTCGATCTCGATGCGGACAGGCGGCATATTCGAAAGCGCGATCGTCCGTTTGCGTCAGGTAAGCTGCCTCTTCTAGCAGGCATTATATTGATGCTGGTGCTGCTCTCTGCATCGGCCAGCCTTGCAATCATGTTAACGCCTGCGTTTCAGCTCGTGCTGACGGGCTATGTGGTGATAACGCTCGCCTATTCCTTTCGTCTGAAGCGGATAGTGTTGATCGACGTATTCGTGCTCGCGGCGCTTTATACGGCGCGTATCGTTGCGGGCGGTGCGGCCGGCAATATTGTGCTGTCCGACTGGTTGATCATGTTCTCGCTGATGATTTTCCTTAGTCTGGCGATGGTCAAGCGCTATACGGAACTTGACAAGATCCAGCGAGACGGTAAGACAGCGGCAGCAGGGCGAGGCTATCTGGCGGACGACATGAGCATCGTGCGCTCGTTCGGGACGGCGGCGGGCTACGTTGCGGTGCTCGTGCTTGCGCTCTATATGAATTCGAGTGATGTAACCGTGCTGTATCGTCACCCTCACAGGCTTTGGGTTCTATTTTGCCTGCTCCTATATTGGATCAGCCGCGTCTGGATGATCGCGTTCCGGGGAAAGATGAATGACGACCCGATCGTATTCGCAATCAAAAACCGGGGGAGCCTGTTGATCATCATGTTGTGCGTCTTGACCGTGATCGCCGCAACGTGAAGGCACATCTGGCGTGAAGATGCATCATATCGTTACGTTTGAAAAACGACTTTCTAAAAAAGGAGGAATGTCCCTCGTCGCGTATTGAACGATGTCGCAATTGATCACGACGTCGACTTCCGACAGAGAAGCGTTGAATCGCGAGTTCGCAAGATCCTGCTCAGATCAACCGATCCGGCTTTGCCAATGGTGCTCACTTCGAAGCGCCCGCTTCGAATTGCTTGACGCACCCATCCCCGAGAAGCCCCGAGGCGCCAGTCGCCAGTACTCACCCAACACAACTCGGCTTCCGTCGAGGGATATAGCGGTGAGATAGCGCTGAGCTCATAACACGCTATGCGCCGTGATGTGGGGTTCGGCCGACGCCGAACTCTTTACGCATTCACGATGAAGCTTGGCGGATGTGCAATGACCGCTCGCGGAATGCACGATCGGGCTCGCGCGAGGTGACAGAAGTCATGGTCTCCGCGGGTATCGATACGGTGCCCCACAGATAAGGTCATTTCGCGCGATCGACGAACGGAACAGCGAATAGCCGTTCAGGACGAAGTGCTGGAGTTCCAGGCCGAATGGGGAGGGCGATAGCTGTCGCCTCGTGCGAGAAAGGACCTACGCCTCTCATCCCGGATGACTTACTCGACATGATTATAAAAGGGTCGC
Organism: Paraburkholderia fynbosensis; assembly: GCF_902859935.1. Lineage (GTDB taxonomy): Bacteria > Pseudomonadota > Gammaproteobacteria > Burkholderiales > Burkholderiaceae > Paraburkholderia > Paraburkholderia fynbosensis. The sequence continues at coordinate 1,767 of NZ_CADIKI010000009.1, read as the reverse complement.
GTCCCAACAAATTAAGCAGGGAAATCCCTTAATTAACCGAAGAAAGCAAGGATGTTCGCGACTCGCAAAAATGGCGGGGAGGATTGTGCTTTATGTCTGAAATCGGCTAAATTTCCTTTAAGTGCCGACGTAAAATGGGTATTATTTACGCCGCTGGCGCCTGAAGTACGCATTTTTTTCCCACGGCGTCGACGTACGTTTCTTCGGTGAAACGTTTGCGGCGGTCTCCGCAAGGGGCGTTGAAACATCGTCTGGTTCGTGGAGCAGCAAGCCTGACCGGGCAGCTTCATAGACCTTGGCGTCGCATGATGCTGGATTTGCAGTGCACGTATCAACGCCGTGCAGGATGGGCCGAAACACGCTGCTGAGGAGTCCTAGTCGATTCGTCCCCGCGTCTGCGGCTTTAATTATTAACAGCGCCACAGAACTGACATTTGGGCTTTTATTGTGGGATTTCTCGACAGCACGATTCTCGGTGAAAAAAAGACCTCCACCTGTGGAGCGTCTAAGGCCTCTGGGTGGAAGCCATCTTACTGGCGCATGCGGAGCGGGGCCGCAAGACAGCAGCAGCAACGAATTCGTGCGGAAGTTACCGAATCAAACGGGTTGCTCGGGCATGTGGTGAAACGTTTGCTGTGCCTGCGACGCGCGAATTTCAGCGGTCATCCGATCATCTCCTTTTTGTGGGTGATAAATAAACTAATGGCGCACAAACGAGTGCTCCATTAGTCCGGGATGTATGCCTGTCAAAAAAATATTCGCTTTACCACACGATTATTTCAATGTGATTTACAGCACTGCGGTATGTAGACGAAGCAAAAATAATTGCGCGTTTATAAGCACTACTAATTAGCCCGCGGCCGGATCGGCGCGCGTATCTACTTACTCGAAGCGCCATAAATAGATTTTGGGGTTTCTTTATCGAGAATTTTCTCGACAGTGGAATTATTTGCCATGCTAAAACGACGTCAATTCATCAGCGGCCTTGCGGCTATCGGAGGAAGCTACCTGTTGAGTGCGTGCGGCGGCGGTGGCGGGGACGATAGCGGCAACAGCACTGGATCGGCCGTTGCCGACGCCAAAGCACATGCCGCCGCTTCCGCAAGCGGTACCACCATCCCTTCGGCAAGCTCGATCACCGACAGCGCCGGCGCAGTCTGGACGCTATCGGGCGGCGTGGTATACAGAAACGGCGCGAAAGCCGGGAATACCTCCAACGTAACACTCATCATTTATTACGGCACCACCATCTATTCCAAAGGTACCGGCGGCCAGTTCTACTCGTGGAACGGGTCGGGATGGACGGCATGCCTCGACCCGCGTATGGGAGGCACATCGGCGGAAGGTACCACGCTGCCCGCTTCGCCCTACATTATCGACAGGCTGAACACGGTCTGGACGCTCGTGAATGGCGTGGTTTACCGCAACGGCGCGACTGTGGGCAACACGTATAACGTGTCCTTGGTCCTCTGGTACGGCGGCAAAGTCTGGCTTCGCGGCACGGGCGGCCAGTTCTACGTGAACGTGGACGTGCGCAGCGTGGCAGCGCAATGGCTGCCCGCATCCGACCCGCGTATCGCAGCGGCGCCTGCTGCTGGCATGTTCTACGGTGTCAACGGACACTATGACTACACCTACACACCAACTCAGCTCGTATCGCTCCTCAAGGGCATGGGCTGCACGACGTATCGCGTGGGGTGCACGCGGGATCAGAATCAGATCAACGCTGTGGTCAAGATCGCGCAGGCTTTCCAGAGTGCTGGCCTC